>JBCCVQ010000001.1:0-559511 GCA_039194965.1 Pseudomonadota bacterium
CCCAAGCGCGCCTGCGATGGCATATTTTTCATGCGTTAGGCCCTGGCCACCTGGACCAGGCGCCGCCAGTGCGTCCTTCTGATCTTATCAGCCATTTTCGTAGCCTGACCCGTGGGAGCCAGGATTTAGGATACGAGCCCGACGCGCTACCGAAGACAGGGTACAGCTCCCTGAACTCAGCGACGCGGCCATCGCTCCCCCTCCTGCCTAGCCGTTCCGGACACGCCCTTATGGTGAGTGGGGATGGGCAGGAGTATAGGGGTGGATGGCTTGGGCGGGGATACAAAACTTGGGCATCCCGGTGAATGCTGGGGGTTTGGGAGGTTGGGGTGAGGATAGATCCCGGTTCCGGTGATCCCTGCGCAGCGCCGCGCCCGACTCGATCGGGTGGCAGGGATCCATGGACGATACGCGCCTCTTGGCCAGGGGGATGATACCGTCCCTGGATACCCGCATGCGCGGGCATCTCCGGTGAGGGGGTGAGCGACCCTTGCTGTCCAAACCCACACCCATTCTCCGCATTGCCAACGCAAGTTGGCACCCATGGCGGCTGGCTGATGTCTCGACCGCCATAGGTCCTGACTTGCGTCAGGAAAGCGGGAGCAGTTTTTGATTCAGAGGCTGAGGGCCGATCTCCGCCGACACGTTCCTGCCGCGCTCCGCACCCCCCCATCCCCGACCAAGTCCACAAAAACAAAGCCCTCGCTTTGTTGGACCTTTATTTGAATTTACCAAACGTCCCGAATCTGTTTGTCTAGTCACAGTCTTTCGCCATCTTGCGGGAGACAACCAAACGGGGGGCAATATGAAAAGAATATTATCTACGATGGGCGGCGGTCTGGCGGTTTTGGCCTTGGGCACTGCGCAAGCGCAGGAAGAGCCAGATCCGGTCGTCGGCTCATACCTATCCGATTATGTCGTCGAGTTCGTCGCCGGGAATGTCTGCGAAGACCTGGTCCAAGGCGGTTTCGTCAACACCTGTGAGTCCAGCCAAACGGTGCTACTGACCTCAGACGGGACGATCCTGACCCAAGACAATAATGCCTCGCGCGACGCTCGCAGCGACGCTGTGGGGACCTGGCGCAAGGTCAATGATCAACGCTATCGAACGCGCTTGGTGACGATTTTCTATGATGAGAATAGCCGCGTCTCAGGCTATGATGTGACCGTGACGCGCTTCCGATTGTCCGCCAATGGCCGACGTTCGACCGGCACGTTCGAAGTGCGCAATTATAGCGCCGAGCAAGACCCCTTTGACGCCAATGAGATCCCGCAATTTGTGAATACGGGACGCTTTGAAACGCGGAAAATTCGTTAGAGTGGGACGCGTGGGGGCGGTTTAGCTGACGTCTTCTCTTGGATTAGTGAGACGGGCGAAGGTCGAGGCAGGCACACCGCCCAAACCCTCTGAGCTGCTCGATACGCAGAAAATCGCTGCGTTTTGACCAAATGGGGTGATTAGGTGCTAATTCCTCCCCGGGATGTAGGGTATAATTCGCCCATTCGCTCGTACTTCGTACAGCCCACCCTGGGTCGTCATTGCGACCAGAGAGACATTCTCCCACTGCCGTACCATTGCTTTGGTCTTATCCCAGTACTTCATTTTGCCAATTCCTTTGGACAAAACGAAAACCGTGATGCGCGGATTCATTATCGCTTGTCGTTCTGCTGCATTCTTCTTGAAGCGATCCGCAGAAATTACGGTCCAGTCCCCTTCATCGATAAGCGCACTCAGCCATTCTTCATCTCTGACGTTTTCGGGAAATCGTTCTTTTAAATGAACGATTTCTTCGTTGAATGGCTGTCGCAATTCTCTCAATCCGCGTGCCATGTCTGGCGATAAATTATTGTCGAACAAGAACTTCATGCCGCCAATTTTCTCTGGAAGCTAACTGCCGATCTCACATCGGCCACCCTGAGGTCAAACTGACGGGCGACAATACCGAAATCCTCTTCAGCTTGATAAGATAAAAACAGGGTTTCGGTAGGTACGCCGCCGTTCGCAATTATTGGTCTTCCAAAACTTCGCTGAGGATCCAATAATATTAGCCTAGATGGATACTGAGGATACCAAATCGTCGCTTTGTTCACATCAAACTCAATGGCCTTAGACAGTGTTGGTGCAATAAAATCCGCGATAACAATTTGCTTCAAATGCAGATCGGATAACTGCTTTCTTCCTGATCGAACCGTTTCTTCGAATATTCGTTTCCCGTCAGTTTTGAAATTGATCGCAGAGAACGGGTGGTCTGACTCGAAGCGCTCTTTGGCGAGCTTAAAAGCTTCGTGTATTATTGACCACTTGACCCCCTTCTCTCTAAAACGAGATACGAACAAGAGCTCAATAAGGTCTTGAAATGAAATGTTAAACTGGCCGTCCACATCTCCAAACTCGGCTTCAAATATTGGCGGGCGTTCATATATTCTGCCGTTGCGTTTTTGAGAGTATCCCAACAGCCAACGACGCATGGTTTCACGTCGCGCCCCAGTGAGTCGCGCGGCTTCGGTGATCGTATAGACACCTTTTCCAATGAATTCGTTTTCAGAACGAAGCATGAACAAGAGGTACCATATTTCCGGACTTAGCGACAGTCTACTATTCGCGTGAATATTGAGTAACAAATTCGGGACAAAAGGAAATACCTAGCAATTATCCGGTGGCCTCACCCCAACACAGCATCACCCACAAACGGATTATCCTTCCGCTCCTGCCCAAACGTACTCATCGGCCCGTGCCCCGGGACAAACCGCATGCCATCGCCAAGCGGCCAGAGGTTCTGCACAATCGAGTCGATCAATTGCTGGTGATTGCCTTTTGGAAAGTCTGTGCGGCCAATAGAGCCGCGGAACAGGACGTCGCCGACAAAGGCCAGTTGGCCAGGCTGGTGATAGATGACGACATGGCCGGGCGTGTGGCCAGGGCAGTGGGTGACGCCGAAAGTCTCACCGCCAAGGGTCAGCGTGTCGCCTTCGTCGAGATAGCGGTCGGGCAGCACATTCTTGCCGTCGGCAATGCCATTTTTGGCGCCTTGGGCTTCAATATCGTCGAGCAGCCATTGGTCGTCTTTGTGGGGGCCAATGATCGGGCAACCGGTGCGTTCCTTGACGGCGGTGGCGGCGCCGGCATGGTCGAGATGGCCATGGGTCAGCCAGACCGCGACGATCTTGACGCCAAACTGTTCGGCCGCGCCCATCAGGCGGTCAATCTCGCCGCCCGGGTCAACGAAGACGCCTTCCATAGTCTCGCGGTGCCAGATCAGCGAGGTGTTCTGCTGCAGCGGGGTGACAGGAATGATGCGGATGTCGAGCTTCGGCTCGGGGGCCGCCTGAGCGGCGTTTTGGGTTGGTTCGGTCATGGCTCTGGATTTAGGCGAGATTTGAAAGAGGTAAAGACCTGTTTGTATAAGTCAGGCGCATCGTCGCGGCATTGTTGAGCAGCACGCCCGCAGCGAAATAGTACAGACCCGCGCGGGTCTCAAATCCGATATAGATGCTGATCTGGCTGATCCCGATCAGCAACGCGGCAAGGAACACGTCCAACATCGACCATTTGCCGAGAATATTCAGCAAACCGGCAAGTTTCGGGCTCGGCTCAGCGCCTTGGCGAAAGATGATGGCCGCAGTCAGAGTCTTGGCGAGGGGAAATATGCCAGAGAAAAACACCACGACGAGACCGAGAAATGGCAGGCCGCTTTCAAATAGGGTCTGGACGATGCCATAGAGATTATATTCCTGCCCGCCAAAGCCGAAATTGTTCGGTTTCCAGATCGATGGCAGGATCAAACCTGTAATGATCAATGCAGTTGAGGCGTATAGCGCCATCTCGCTGAGCACGTCCCAAATCGAGGTGGCGGCGCGCTGATCTGGAGACGTGTCCGGCGGGGCGGTCTCTGGCGTGAAAGAAGGTGTGTCCGTCATGGCGACACTGTTGCAAGCGGCAAAGACTGGGGTCAACGCCTTTCCTGCGCCTGAACTTAAGGCTAAACCAGGGTTAACGGGACCGATCATACGGAGGACGGGGACATGCGCGGTGGACGCTTGGGGCTCATCATTCTCGGGCTGATTGGCCTCGGGATTTATTATATCTCCAACCAGGAAGTGAACCCGTTCACGGGCGAGCGGGAATTTAACACCGTGTCGATTGAACAAGCGACGCAGCTTGGCGCCCAGTCCTATGCGCAGATGCTGCGCCAGGAAGGCGGCAATGTGATTTGCGGGCGCGGCGCGGCAAGCTGTGAACGGGGCGGGCGGCAAGTCTATGAGACGGTGAATGAGATTGGCGACCGTTTGCGCCTCGCGGCGATTGAGCTGGAAGACGAGATGCTGGCGGACGGCTATGAGTTCCGGCCGGTCGCGCGCAAGTTCGATTGGACGTTTAATGTCATCCAATCCGAGCAGCCTAATGCCTTCTGCCTGCCGGGCGGCTATGTCGCGGTCTATACCGGGATTTTGGACATTACAGGCAATTATGATGGCCAGGTGACGCTGGCGGACATTCAAGACGTCGACAAGCTGGCTGTCGTGATGGGGCATGAAATCGCCCATGCGCTGGCCCATCATGGCGCCAAGCGGATGAGCAATTCAAGGCTCGCCCAGTTCGGAACCATTGCCGTTGGTTTGGGGCTCGGGGACATGGATCCTGGCCAGGCCCAAATGGTCCAACGCGCGATGGGCATGGCGGCGCAAGGCGGGCTGATGGCGTTTTCGCGCCAACATGAGACAGAAGCCGATTGGATCGGCCTCGAGCTTTTGGTGCGCGCTTGCTACGATCCGCGTGAAGCCCCTGAGCTGTGGACCCGCATGGGTAAGATTGGCGGCGGTCAACGGCCGCCAGAATGGATGAGCACCCACCCGGCCTCAGAGACCAGAGCGGCGAATTTCCGCGAATGGATGCCTGGCGCGATCGAGATGTATGAGCAACGCTGCGGGCGATTGAGCGGGTCGTTCTAAGCGGCTCACATTTGATTGATTTGTCTCTCCCGACCCGGTCCGCTTAATGGCCGGATGAGGCGCGTTCTATGATTCTACTCACCGGTGCCAGCGGCGTCATCGGCCAAGACTTGACCCCGCGCTTGCCGCAAGAGCAGTTGATCCTGGCGCGTCATCGCGCTCGGTTAGGCGCCTCTGTGCGGCAAGTCGCAATCGATATTCGCGCGCCCGATCTTGGACTCACGGCGCCCAACTATGCCGCCCTCGCGGCCGAGATCGATACCATCATCCATTGCGCCGCGATTACCGATATGAGCGGCCAAGTGCCGGAGCTCAGCGCGACCAATATTGCCGGGGTTCAGCACGTGGTTGAGTTCGCTCAGGCGGCTGGGGCCAAATTGCATTTCGTCTCCACCGCCTATTGCTCTGAGAAATATGGGCCAGCATCTCCCGTCCGGTCAGATTATGTCGCCTCTAAACGCGCCGCTGAAGCGGTGGTGCGCAGCAGTGGTCTCGACTGGACAATTATCCGGCCGTCTATCATTGCCGGGCATTCCGAAACAGGCGCGATTGCAAGTTTTCAGGGCTTTCACCTGTTCATTGCGACGGTCCTGAAAGGCCGTTTGCCGATCATCCCCGTGGCGCGCCAGACAGCTTGCGATTTCGTCGCCGTGGATTGGGTCGCAGGGGCGATCGCGCGGATTGTTGCGGACCCTGAATGGGGCCGCACCTACTGGCTCACCGCGGGCGATGCGGCGATCACCATCGAAGATATGATGAATACGGGCCGGCCTTTTGCGGAGGCACGCGGGCGCGATTTGAATGCGGTTGAGCTGATGACGCCCGATGCCGTGGAAGCGGACATTCTGCCCGGCCTGCGCCCGCGTCTGCAGGAGCGGCTCGTGATCCTGGTCAATTTGGCGAAAGTGATGGCCCGGAAAACCCATTTCCCGACAGATTTAGAAGCCGTCGATAAAGCCCGATTGCAGCGGGCATTGCTGGCCAATCTCGACTTTTGGGGGGCGCAAAACGGCTAGCTGCCGCCGCGCATGTTGCGTCTATGGACAGCCGCAGCCGCCACCCCCGCCGCCGCGGCGCTTGCCACCACCGCGATGCCCGCGGAACGTAAACTGCGAAGCGCGATGCGACAGCACGCCAGAAAACGACCGGCCGGAGCTGATAAAGATGGCGCCGCCACCTCCGTAAAACCCGCCATCGACGCCATTGCCGACGCCGCCAGAGAAGCTGGCTGTATCGAGGCGCACTTCGGCGCTTTGGGCTTGGCGGGTGACAATGCGCGTAGGCGGCGCTGCGCGACGCGTCGTCGTGACGGTCCGCGTCGGGGTCGCTTTGCGATGGGTCACCGTGCGTTTGGTCACGACGGGCGGATGTTCCTTGACGACCCGGCGTGTGACGGTGCCGCAGCACGGCTTGCCCGCTGTACGCTGCACAGTTGGTGCCGCCATTTTCGCGGGCCGCGCGGGGCATGACCAGGCCGTTCCATTCTCGACCAAGTAACAGCCAGGTTCGGGTGGAACAGGTTGATGCGCCCGCACGGGTTCAGGACCGCGATTGACGCGCTGGCCCGGCGTGCCATCAGCGAACACCGGCGCGCTCAACGTCATAGTCAGGGCCAGAGCCGCTACAGTCTTGTTCCAAAACGACATGGTATTCGCCTCCTAAGCGAAATGCGCAGGCTTCTTTCATCCACAAACGCAAGCCCGGGACCAGTTAACGCCCTGACACAAATTTATACAATCTGCTTAACCTCCCGCGCGAGTTGTGTTCGCCTAATAAGACACAACGTATAGTTAAAACCTTTAGGGGGTAGCACTATTATCAATTGGATTAATATCACTAGGCGGGCTATCCGAGTGGCATAGTTGTGTACCCAACACCCATACTCACTAAAAACCCTGACAGGAGATCCCATGGCTGATGACATGAAATGCCCATTTGGCGGCAGCTTTAAGAGCGGCGATCTGGCGAATAAAAGCTGGTGGCCAGAGCAACTCAATCTGAAGATGCTCAACCAAAACGCGCCGCAGGTGAGCCCGCTTGAAGACGATTTCGATTACGCCAAAGAGTTTGAATCTCTTGACTATGACGCGCTGAAAAAAGATCTCGCGGCGCTGGTCACGGACAGCCAGGATTGGTGGCCAGCCGATTATGGCAATTATACTGGCTTCTTCGTGCGCATGGCTTGGCACAGCGCCGGGACGTACCGGACGTATGATGGCCGCGGCGGCGCCAATTCTGGCTCGCAGCGCTTTGCCCCGCTGAACAGCTGGCCCGACAATGGCAACTTAGACAAAGCCCGTCGTTTGCTTTGGCCGATCAAACAAAAGTATGGCAACAAAATCTCCTGGGCCGACCTGATGATCCTCGCCGCAAATGTCGGCATGGAAGTCGGCGGTCTGAAGACCTTTGGTTTCTCTGGCGGTCGTGCCGATTGGTTTGAGCCTGAAGAAGACATTTACTGGGGTCCAGAAGCCGATTGGCTGCTCGCTTCAGGCAATGATAAGAGCCGCTATGCGGGTCAGCGCGACTACAAAGCGTCTGATGCTGACGCGGCCAAGCTCGACACACCACTTGGCGCGGTGATGATGGGTCTAATTTATGTAAACCCAGAAGGCCCGGACGCGGTTCCAGATCCGATTGCTGAAGCGCACGATATTCGCGTGACGTTTGCGCGGATGGCGATGAATGACGAAGAGACCGTGGCTCTGGTCGCAGGCGGCCACACATTCGGAAAAGGCCACGGTGCTGGCTCAGAAGACTTGGTCGGCGTCGAACCAGAAGGTGCGCCGATGGCGAATATGGGCTTTGGCTGGATAAACAGTCATGGCGCTGGCAAAGGCGACGACACGACAACGGCTGGCTTTGAAGGCCCGTGGACACCCACCCCTGACACCTGGGACATGACCTATTTTGAGAACCTGCTCAAATATGACTGGGAAAAGACCACCAGCCCGGCAGGTCACGTTCAGTGGCAGCCTGTGCCAGGTCAGGGCGCGCCGGAAGCACCTATGGCGCACGATCCGTCCAAGACCCAGCCGCTGATGATGACCACGGCGGACATGTCGCTGAAGCTGTTCCCGGATTATGCGAAAATCTCGGCTGACTTCCTGGCCAATCCAGACAAGTTTGCTGACGCGTATGCGCGGGCTTGGTTCAAGCTCACGCACCGCGATATGGGACCAAAGTCTCGCTATGTGGGTCCGGAAGTTCCGGCTGAAGATTTGATCTGGCAGGATCCAATTCCGGCGCCAACAGGACCGGCCATCAATGATGCCGACATTGCTGAGTTGAAGTCGCAAATCTTGGCGTCTGGCCTGACTGTGTCACAACTGGTCAGTACGGCTTGGGCGTCTGCTTCGACCTTCCGCGACTCTGATAAGCGCGGCGGCGCAAATGGGGCACGAATCGCACTGGCACCGCAAAAAGATTGGGACATCAACGTCTCCGCTGGTGTTCCGGCTGTCGTGGCCAAGCTGCAAGACATCCAGGCCGGCTTCAATGCCAGCGGCTCTCAGGTCTCTCTGGCTGACTTGATCGTCCTTGGCGGTTGCGCCGCGATTGAGAAAGCCTCTGGCGCATCTGTCCCATTCACCCCAGGTCGCGGCGACGCGACCCAAGAGTGGACCGATGTTGAGTCTTTCGATGTCCTGGAGCCAAAAATTGATGGCTTCCGCAACTATAACAAATCCGATGATCCGCGCGCGACCGAAGCTATGCTGGTCGACAAAGCGGCTCTGCTCAAGCTGAGCGCGCCAGAAATGACCGTATTGGTCGGTGGCCTGCGGGTCCTCGGCGCGAATGCGGGCGGCTCAAGCCATGGTGTGTTCACGGACAATGTCGGCACTTTGAGCAATGACTTCTTCGTCAACGTGCTCGATATGGCGAATGAATGGACGGCCGACGCATCGGAAGAAGTTTTCGAAGGCCGTGATCGCAAGTCAGGTGCGGTGAAATTCACGGGCACCCGCGCAGATCTGGTGTTCGGTTCGAACTCAATCTTGCGTTCGATTGCTGAAATCTACGCTCAGAGCGATTCGAAAGACCGCTTCACGCGCGACTTCATCAAGGCGTGGGACAAGGTGATGAACCTCGACCGGTTTGATGTGAACTAAGCTTCAGCGTTATCGAAACGACGAGGAAGGCGGCGCTCTCGGGTGCCGCCTTTTTTTGTTCGCTCTTTCCCGCGCAGGCGGGAATCTGGTGCGGCGAGTCGCGTCCAACAGTGCCGGAGACCCCTGCCTGCGCGGGGGTGAGTGGTTCTTCGTAGTCCCAGCGTCTTAGTTTTCCAAGCAGAGCGAGAAAAACAGAATTCTATCCTTCATCAGATCGGTGACCCTTCATATCTTATGCCTCGAACAGTGCAGGAATCGTCATGGCGTTAGAAGTTGGTGATATCGTCGAACTGAAATCCGGCGGTCCGAAAATGACCGTTGCTGCGGTCAAGGCCGAACGCGCCTTTTGTGTCTGGTTCAATCGTCGCGATGACTATCACGAAGAAAAGACCGGGGAGTTCTTGGTCGCGACCTTGAAGTCTTTACAGCCCCGAGTTCACGCGCCGCAACCCGTGGCGGAGCCCGTCGCGCCGACGGAACAGGGTCGACTTTTGGAGTGAGTGCCTATGTTGCTTGATTTTACGCTCTGCCCAACTTGATTGGGCAGCCCAGCATCTAATCTTTCGGCCAGAATCGGGAGCGATATCGTCTTTCCCAATCGCGGCCCCAGGTCGGGTGATGGGCCCTCGGGTCAAGCCCGAGGGAGCGCGATGTTGGGGGACCACGCTATTCCTTCGGTTCAAGCAAATCCCATAAATTGCCGAATGGGTCTTCGAATACCGCAACGGTGCCGTAGGTCTCGTACCGCGGGTCTTCTCGAAACGTGACGCCCTTTGCCAACATCGCAGCATGATCGCGCGCGAAATCATCGGTGTGCAGAAAGAACCCGACCCGCCCACCGGTCTGGTTGCCGATGGCTGCCGCTTGCGCGGGGCCGTCAGCCTTCGCAATGAGAATGGCCGTGTCTGCGCCCGCGGGTGCGACGCGGACCCAGCGTTTGGTCGGGCTGCGCGGCGTGTCTTCGAGCAATTCGAAGCCGAGCTTGTTCACATAGAAATCGATCCCGGCATCATAGTCCGGAACGACGATTGTGAAGGTGGCGATGGTTTGGGTCATCGAGCCTTGTACTCATCTGAGGACGCGAGTTGCTTGAGTGTACTAACGGTCTCACGCGCGAGTTCCAACACATCAACTCTATTCCGATTTGCCAATCGCTTCTGTATCATGCTGATTGGGGCACAGAATACCTGCGTATTATTGACACCAACACAGGTCTCTTCTCCGTACTCATCTTTCACCCGAACCCACTCAAATCCGGAGAGTTCAAGAATCAATTGTCCAAACGAAAGTCCTAACGCCACGACCACGTGTTCCGGTGGATCATCGAATTCCAGTACAGAATCAAATAGTTCTTGAACTGCATCGGCGCCCGTTGGCCGATCTACCAAACGGACTGCGAGGCCTAACGCTTCATTTAGGGCTGCGCGTTCCGATGGGTTGAGTGATCGGATTTGCAAATCTAAGCCGCCTCTACCTCTGCCTCGCTCGGATCGTAATTCAAAATCGGCCCCAGCCATCGTTCCGCCACGCGCAGCTCCATGCCTTTGCGACGGGCATAATCCTCGACCTGATCGCGTTCGATGCGGCCTACGGCGAAGTAAACGCTTTCAGGATGCGCCATATACAGGCCTGAGACCGATGCGGCCGGCGTCATGGCGCAACTCGAGGTCAGCTCCATACCGATCCGATCCGCGCCAAGCAGACGGAAAATGGTCTCTTTCTCGGTATGGTCCGGCTGGCACGGATAGCCAGGCGCCGGGCGAATGCCCGCATAAGCCTCTTTGATGAGGTCAGCATTGTCGAGCGTCTCATCGGCGGCATAGCCCCAATGCGATTTTCGCACTTGTTCGTGCATATATTCTGCCATCGCCTCGGCGAACCGGTCGGCCAGGGCTTTGACCATAATGGCGGAATAGTCGTCTGCTTCGGCTTCAAACTTTTTCGCGATCTCTTCCGCTTCCGGGCCGGACGTGACCGCGAAGGCGCCGATATGGTCACCGCTTTCAGCCACGAAGTCTGACAAAGCGAAATTGGCGCGGCTATTATCTTTGACCATTTGCTGGCGCAGCGTGTGGAACGTGTCGCCGGTCTCGAGCTTGATATCATCGCCGTCGCGCTCAGCGCCCCAAAAGCCGATCACGGCTTTCGGCTTGAACCAACCCTGGCCAAGGATTTGTTGCATCATATTCTCGGTATCGCGCCACAAGTCACGGGCGGCTTCGCCGACGATCTCATCCTCGAGGATTTGCGGATAGCGACCGGCGAGATTCCAGCTCGAGAAATACGGCGTCCAATCAATGTAGCGGGCGAGCTCTGACAGGTCGAAATCTTCGAACACTTTTGTGCCGGTAAAAGTCGGCGCCGTGGGGGTCGGGGCTTCGAGCTTGTGAGCATGCGAGCGCGCAACTTTAATCGGATGGCGTGGCTTAGGCGGGCCGCCCGCGCGGCTGTCGCGCATGCGCTGATATTTGGCTTGCGCGGTCTCCACGAAAAGCGGGCGGTCTTCGTCAGACAACAAAGCCGAGACAACGCCAACAGCTCGGCTGGCATCGGTGACGTGAATGGTCGGACCATTGTCGCGCGCCGGGTCGATCTTCACCGCGGTGTGCGCCGGAGACGTCGTGGCGCCGCCAATTAGTAGCGGCTGTTTCATACCAGTGCGCTGCATCTCGCGGGCGACATAGACCATCTCGTCCAGGCTTGGCGTGATCAGGCCGGACAGGCCGATAATGTCGACTTTCTCTTCCTCGGCTTTGGCCAGGATGTCCTCGCACGGGACCATGACGCCCATATCGACAATCTCATAGCCATTACAGGCGAGCACGACGCCGACAATATTCTTGCCAATATCGTGCACGTCGCCTTTGACCGTCGCCATCAGAACCTTGCCATTTGAAGCATCAACGGTGCCGAGCTCTTCTTTCTCGGCTTCCATGAACGGGTCGAGATAAGCCACAGCGGCTTTCATCACGCGGGCCGATTTCACGACTTGCGGCAGGAACATCTTGCCGGAGCCGAACAAGTCTCCGACGACGTTCATGCCATCCATCAGAGGGCCTTCGATCACGTGTAACGGGCGATCGGCGGCAGCGCGGGCTTCTTCCGTGTCGTCGTCAATGAACTCGGTAATGCCATTGACCAGCGCATGCTCGAGCCGCTTGTTCACATCGGCTTCGCGCCAGGACATGTCCTTTTCAGCCGTCTTGCCTTTCTGGCCGCGGAACTGCTCGGCATAGTCGACCAAGGCTTCGGTGGCGTCGTCATTGCGGTTGAGGATGACGTCTTCCACCAAGTCGCGCAGCTTTGGTTCGATCTCATCATAAATGTCGAGCTGACCGGCATTCACGATGCCCATATCCATGCCTGCTGGGATGGCGTGGTAGAGGAACACGGAGTGCATCGCGCGGCGCACCGGCTCGTTGCCGCGGAACGAGAATGAGACGTTGGAGAGCCCGCCGGAAATGTGACAGCCGGGGCAAGTCTCGCGGATGATTTTCGTCGCTTCGATGAAATCGACGGCATAATTATTATGCTCTTCAATCCCGGTCGCGACGGCGAAAATGTTCGGGTCGAAAATGATGTCCTCGGCAGGGAAGCCGACATCTTCGGTGAGGATTTTGAAGGCGCGCTGGCAGATTTCGACCTTGCGCGGGGCGGTGTCGGCTTGGCCAACTTCGTCAAACGCCATGACCACGACGGCCGCGCCATAGGATAGGCATTTGCGGGCCTGCTCACGGAACTGGTCTTCGCCCTCTTTCATCGAGATCGAGTTGACCACCGCCTTGCCTTGCACGCATTTCAGGCCCGCCTCGATGACTTCCCATTTGGAACTGTCAATCATCACTGGTACGCGCGCAATATCGGGTTCAGCGGCGATCAGGTTGAGGAATGTGGTCATCGCTTTAGCGCCGTCCAGCATGCCTTCATCCATGTTCACATCGATGATTTGTGCACCATTCTCGACTTGCTGCCGGGCGACTTCAACCGCGGTCGCATAGTCGCCATTGGCGATCAGTTTCCGAAACCGGGCCGAGCCGGTCACATTGGTGCGTTCGCCAATATTGACGAAGCTCTGGGAGGCGGAGGTGGTCATTTAGGTTTTGTCCCGAATCTCAATGTTTCCGAATTACCAGCGGAAGCTGGTATCCATGGCGGCCGGCTGATGTCTCAACCGCCATGGGTCCTGACTTTCGTCAGGAAAACGGGAACGGAATGGCGTTATCATTAAACTTCGCAAATTGTCTCAAAGCTGCCGATCAGCATGCGTTTGCCATCGAACGGCATGGGGTCGTCGCTGTTAAAGATGGGGTCGGCCATGCATTGCTCCATGCCTGTGTCGCGGGCCTCTTTAGAGGGCCATTCGATCCAGGAAAAGACGATGACTTCACCGGGCGCGGCTTTCACGGCCATCGGGAAAGATGTGATCTCACCGTCCGGCACCTCGTCACCCCAATTGTCCATGATGCGCAGCGCGCCATATTTTTTGAAGACGGGGCCTGTGACCCGCGCGTGTTCGATATAGGCGTCTTTGTTTGCAGCGGGGACCGCGGCGACAAAGCCATCAATATAGGTCATCAACTGTCCTCCCGAACCAAGCCCGTTAGGCCGTCAATGCTTTCCGCGTTTTTCTGATAGCGGCTCTCCACCCATTCTTCGGTCGATTTATTATCGACATAGCGGGTCAGCTGATCGCGTTCGCCTTTAAACTCATAGAAGGGCACGCCCCAGCCGCAACTGTCCTGGATGCGGTTGAGCTTCACTTTAAAAACGCCTCGCGCCCGCTCGAAGCCAGGGAAAAGGCTAAGCATCTCGTCCCACTCCGAGTGATGCGGATTGACCACTTCGCCGGTGCCGAACAGACGCAAGATATTGGCCGGGCCTTCAAAGGCGCAGAACATGATGGTGATACGGCCATTCTCTTGCACGTGCGCTTGGGTCTCGATCCCTGACCCGCCGAGATCAAGCCAACAAACGGTCGTGTCATCGATCACTTTGAAGGCGTCATAGCCCTTCGGCGAAAGATTGATATGCCCATCCGCCGAGAGCGGCGCCGAGGCCACGAAGAACATCTTCTGCTTTTCAATGAAGCTGATGATGCGATCATCGAGTTTGTCATAGACTTTCATGCGCGGTCTCCTTGCTTTACGGGGTGGGTGTTAAGTTGCCAGTTCGAAGGGCTCGAGGCCAGCCAAACGCATTGTTTTTTTGGTCTCCGCGATCTCACGCGGCTTAACGCCTTCGATGGCTTTCGCCAGGGCTTTCACATGCGGTGGCGTCGTGCCGCAGCAACCCCCGATTATATTGACGATGCCATCTTCCGCCCAGCCGCTGAGCTTGCCGGATGTTTCGTGCGGCTCTTCATCATACTCACCCATTTCATTCGGCAATCCGGCATTGGGGTAGGCCGCTACGAGTGTATCCGAAATGCGAGAGAGTGAAGCGATGTGCGGGCGCATTAGCTCGGCACCGAGCGCACAGTTAAACCCAATCGCGAAAGGTTTCGAATGCCGGACAGAGTTCCAGAACGCCTCAACAGTTTGCCCAGACAACGTCCGGCCAGATCTGTCGGTGATTGTGCCGGAAATCCAGAGCGGCAACTCATCCATTCCTTCGGCTTCGAGATCCATCTTTGCCTTGATTGCCGCTTTGCAGTTCAAGGTGTCGGTGATCGTCTCAACCAAATAGAGATGCACGCCGCCATCATTCAGCGCTTTGATCTGGTCGCGATAGGCCTCATACACTTGATCGAAGATCACTTCGCGCGCACCCGGATTGTTCACGTCCGAACTCATAGACAGCATCTTGTTGAGCGGTCCGATCGAGCCCGCGGCGAAGCGTGGTTTGTCGGGGTTTTTCGCGGTCCAAGCATCTGCAGCTTCGCGGGCCAATCGTGCGCCTTCAAGATTAATATCGATCACGTCTTGCGGTTTCAAAGCGTAATCATCTTGAGCGATGGTTGTCGCTGAGAATGTGTTGGTTTCGGTGATATCTGCGCCAGCTTCGAAGTAAGCATCGTGGAGGTGAGTCACACGATCCGGACGCGTCAGGCAGAGAATGTCATTATTGCCCTTCATCTGTCCGGGATATTCATCGGTCGTGAAGCGGTCGCCTCGAAAGTCTTCTTCCGTGAGGCCCATGCGCTGGAACATCACGCCCCATGAACCATCGAGGAGCAAGATGCGCTCTTTGGCGGCGGCGTGGAGTTGGGCGATGCGGGTATTTCGGTCGGTCATGCGGTAAGTGCTTTCGGTTTTAGCCCAAGCAGGCGGCAGGTCGAAATGGCCAGGCTAGCGCGGTTCAATGTGTAGAAATGGAAGTCATTGACGCCTTGCTCAGACAATTTGTGACAAAGCTCAGTGGCGACATTGGCTGTGATCAGCTCGCGGGCTTCGGGGTCGTCTTCCGTCCCCTCGTAAATATCATGCAGCCATTGCGGGACGCTCGCCTGAACAACTTTGGCCATCCGAGTGAGGCCCTTGAAGTTTGGCTGCAGCATAATGCCCGGCACGATCGGCATGGTCACGCCGCCCGCTCGCGCGCGCTCCAAAAAGCTCAGATAGACATCTGGCTCAAAGAAGAATTGCGTGATGGCGCGGTCTGCGCCGGCATCCTGTTTGGCTTTCAGAAACGCAATGTCTTGATCCCATCCCAAGCTATCGGGATGCTGCTCAGGATAGCATGAGACGCTGATCTCAAACCGTGCGCCCGGGGCGATGTCATAGTCGCGAATCCCTTGAATCAAATCAACGCTGTCACGGAAGCCGCCGGGATGCTGTTCGAACTTCGCGTCCATGCCTTCTGGTGGATCGCCGCGTAACGCCACGAGATGGCGCACGCCAGCATTCCAGAAGTCGGTTGCGACTTGCAGCACTTCTTCCTTGGTGGCGCTGACGCAGGTCAAATGTGCGGCGGGGGCGAGCGGCGTGTCTTGGGCGATTTTCGCGACCGTCTTTTGCGTGCGGTCACGCGTTGAACCGCCGGCGCCATAGGTCACAGACACAAATTTTGGCGCCATGGGTGACAAACGAGCGACCGACTCCCATAACTTCGCCTCCATCTTGTCCGTTTTCGGCGGGAAGAATTCGAACGAAACATTTGGCGCAGGGGTTGATTGCTGCGCAGCTGAGGCGAGCGTATTCATGCGGCGTTTTCCTGTTGATTAGCGGGGCGCGTCGCCGTCCAGATCAGGACACTGAGACCCTGATCTAAAGATGCGGGCGGGTCGAAGCGCAATGGGGTTTGTAGAGCCAAGCCAGCGGCGTCAGCCCATTCTTTCATATCGTCTTCGCGTACACCGAGGCGACGATGGCCTTGAGTTTCACGCAAGAATTCCAAATCGTGCGGGGCAAAATCGACCACCAGCAATTGACCGCCAGGTTTGATAATGCGCGCCGCCTCGGAAATGACCGTTTCTGGCTGTTCCAGATAGTGCAGGACTTGGTGAACAATGACGAGGTCGGCACTATTGGTCTCGAACGGTGTATTTGAGACATCGCCTTGCCGAACACGCGCATTGCGAACTTCGGCGCGATTGAGATTAGCGCGCGCCACGGTCAACATGTGGTGCGAGAGATCAAGGCCTTCGGCTTCCTTCGCACGCGGCGCCAGAAGGGTGAGCATCCGTCCTGTGCCGGTGCCAAGATCGACAATTCGGTCAATGCTTTGGCCCTGGATTTGAGCCAGGATGGCGGTCTCGATATCGGATTCTGGATAGTGCAGCGCCCGCAACCGATCCCAGCTGTCAGCAATCTCTGAGAAATAGGTTTCGGCCGACTGGGCGCGCGCGGAACGTACAGTTTTCAGCGCTTCGACGTCATCATGAAAAGGAGCGACGGTGAGGTCGAGCTCGGAAAATAACCCATCAAGCAGGCGGCCAGCCCAATTTTTGCTTTTTGCCCGATAAAACACCCACGAGCCTTCTGGCAGTCGTTCCACCAGATTCGCATTGGTGAGTGTTTTGAGATGGTGCGACAATCTCGGCTGACTTTGATCCAAAATTTGGACCAATTCCCCAACGGCCAAATCCCCGCGCCGCAACAGCGCGAGAATGCGCAATCGCGTCGGTTCGCCGGCCGCTTTCAGGGCGTCTACGAGTGTGTCTGGATCCGTTGACATAAAACATATAAACAATCTTTTATATGTTTTGCAAGCGCATTCTGCGGCGGGCCAAATGTGCTCACGCGGCCACAGTTTTTCCATTATGTGCGAATATTCACATTAGGTTTATTTGATTTGTTGCATAGGCGCCCTCATATCGCCTGCCGATAAGAAGGACGGGATCAATGCGAATTACGAGTGTTATTGCAACCTCACTGCTCGCCGTCACAGCATGCGCGACGACCAATGAAGACGTTTCCTCCACGGCAGTTTACGACCCGCTTGAAGGGTGGAACCGCCAAGTCTATGCGCTGAATGATGGCGTTGACCGAGCGGTATTAGAGCCGGTGGCGAAGGGCTATCGAGCGGTGACCAATGAGCCGGTGCGAGGGGGCGTGTCGAATTTCCTCACCAATCTCAATCAGCCGGTTGTGTTTGCGAACACCGTCTTACAAGGCAAGCCAGAGGCGGCGATTGATACATTCGCGCGTTTCACGGTGAATTCAACGGTTGGATTGGCTGGTATATTCGATGTCGCGACCTCGCTTGAGGTTCCTGAACATAAAGAAGATTTTGGCCAAACGCTCGGTGTTTGGGGCGTGCCAAACGGCCCGTACCTGGTGCTGCCTCTGCTCGGTGCGTCGAATCTGCGTGATTTTGTCGGCTTCGGCGTCGATAATGCGTTTGACCCGCTCAACTATGCTGAATTTGAAGGCGACACAGAATTCCGGATTACGCGTCAGGTGACCAATGTCGTCTCGACGCGCGAGCGTGTCATCGAGGCGGTTGAAATTCTGCGCGATCAGCCAGAACCTTACATCGCATTACGCCGGAATTATACACAACAAAGAGCCGCCGCGATCCGCGACGGCCGAGAGCAAGAAGACCCGTTCAAAGATTTGCCCGATTTCGATGATTATGATTTCGGCGATGAAGAAGAATTCGAGTCACAGGAATAAGAATCATGTCTGTTCGTAACTGGATTATTTCGTCGGCAATGCTCGCTGTCGCAGCGATGCCGGCTTTTGCTGATACGCAAACCGAAGAATATGTGCGCACCAACGCCAATGATGTTTTGGCGTCGCTGAATGCGCCGGGTCTAACCTCGTCTGAGCGCCGCGAACAATTCCAATCTTATATGGATGAGTTCACCAATCTCGACGCGGTCGCGAAATTCGTCATTGGGAAGTATTCCAAGCGCTTCACCGCCGAGGAAATGGATCTCTATCTGACAACGTTTCGAAACTACGCATTGGTTGTCTATGAGTTCTACTTCAATGAGTATCGCGGCCAAGACGTGAAAGTGACGGGCTCTACCGATCGCAATGCAAGAGATTCGATCGTTGATACCGAAATTGTTCGCGCCGACGGCCAAGAGCTGGAAGTGCGTTGGCGTGTGCTTAATCGCGGCGGCAAGTATCAAGTCGTTGATGTCGCGCTGAATGCGGAAGGCAACCTCATCTGGCTGGCCATCGAACAGCGTGCCCAATTCATGTCGATCCTGGATCAAAGCAACGGTTCCGTCGATGCGCTGATCGCCAAGATTAATTCGATGACCGATGATCTTGTGGCTCAGCGGCCAGCGGAAGCCAGCTAGTCCCGTAATTTGACCTCTCGTGTTCGTGCGCGGCGTGTGAGTTGAGTTGGATTAACCCGACTTACATTTGCGCGCCCTATCGAGAACGCATCGCGGGGTCTGAGAGGTTCGGGTGAGCAAGGCAAACAAAACATGATGGGGCCCTACCAAACGCCAATGGCGCTGGCGCGTGAGCCGCTAATGGCGTTCTTCTGGGCGGTCTTAGCGCCGGTTCTCTTCCTGTACGGTGCGGCGCTTCTTGCATCGTCTTTCATCCCCGCATTCGACGCTGGCTCACCAGAGGAAATACGCGCCTATCACACACTGTGGTTTACCACGGCGATTGCCACCGCGGCTTGGTTTGCATTGATGAGCGCCTGGTCGCAATGGCTTGGGGCGGGCGCTTTTGCTGGGGTGGTGACCACGAAAGTCGAGTGGGTCTTGATCGCGGCTTTGCTTGGCCCGGTGTTTTTGCTGGTTCCCAATATTCTGGTCGACAGCGTGATGACGGAAGATGGTTGGCAGTTTTCCGGAGAGGTAAACCGCGAAATCTTCGCTCCAGAAAACTGGTCATTGGCATTCATTTTCACAGCGGTCTTTTTGGCGCCAGTGGTGGAAGAGATTGCCTTTCGCGGCATCGCGTTCGGGGCTTTGATCGCCCGCGGCATGAGTTCCGTTGGCGCCGCCGTCCTTTCCAGTTTCGCCTTTGCGTTCATCCACTTGCAGTACACGCCTGCGGCTATGTTCGTGGTGTTTTTGACCGGCATAGGCTTTGCGGTTTTGCGGATTTTGAGCGGTACCGTGATTGTGCCGATTCTCGCCCATATGTCCGCCAATGCCGTGGTCCTAACGCTCAACTCTATGGCCGCAAATCCCCCAACGTGAGGGGTTGCCGGACGACCAGGAACAGGACATGTGAAGCGCTATGAGCGATGATCTAACTCAAGAACAGATCTATAATATTCCGGAAGGCTATACCCCGTTGCCATGGCATCGCGGGTTTGGTCGCCAGGTTGGGCCGCTGTTTGAGAAGCGGGATGAGAATGGCCTCACGCGGGCGTTTCGCGTCGGAGAGCATCATACCAATGGTATGATGAATGCGCATGGCGGTATGCTGATGACCTTTGCCGATATGGCCTGGGGTTCCGCGGTTGAGAAAAATGAAGACACATGGTGGGTGACGGTCCGCCTGGTTTGCGATTTTCTCTCTGGCGCCAAACATGGCTCCTGGATTGAAGGTCGCGGCACGGTGCTATCCGTTGTTGAGGGCATTCACACGGTTGAAGGCCGGATCTGGACGGGCGGCAAAACGCTGATGACCGGCACAGGCATATTCAAAACAATTGAGAAGCGGGTTTAAGTCATGGCCGATGATGTTGCGGAGGTAAGCCCCTTCGAGGCCAATTTATTGGCGCGCTATCGCGGGCAAAAGCCGCCAGCGCCAGCTTGGTTTGAGGCCGCGATTGCGACGCCTTACGAAACCCATTTCGTCGACGTGGATGGCACGCGCGTGTGCTACCAGGCGTATGGCGACAAGACCAAGCCCGGTCTTCTGCTCGCACATGGCAATGGCGCTCACGCGCATTGGTATGATTTCATCGCGCCATCATTCATGGACGACTATTATGTCGTTTGCCTCACTTTTTCGGGCATGGGGGACAGCGATTGGCGCGACGAATACAGTTTTCGCACCTTTGCCGATGAGGAATTGGCCGTTTGCCAACATGCCGGCCTGTTCGACAATGGCCGCAAACCTGTGATTGCGGCGCATTCTTTTGGCGGTTTTATCACGCTTCGCGCGGCGCAAGAGCACGCCGACAAATTCACCGGTGTGATCATTATCGACAGCGGCATCCGGCCGCCGGAAGATCAGTGGGAAGGTCCACCCCGCCGGTCGCGTGGAAATCGCGCCTATGCGACTCTCGATGCTGCACTCGCGCGCTTTCGCCTGGCCCCGCCGCAGCCGTGTGAGAATCACTACATTGCCGATTACATCGCGCGCCACAGCCTCAAACAGGTCGACAACGATCAAGGCCAAAGCGGCTGGGTTTGGAAATTTGACCCCGGCGTTTTCAAAAAGTTTGAATTTGCCGACATGTCGAGAAACCTACTCGCAGATCTGTCGTGCAAAGTGGCTTTGATGCGCGGGGAAGACTCCGAACTCGTGAGTGACCGGATTTGGGATTATATGCGCTCGCTTCGCAGCGCCCCGATGGACATGGTGTCGATTCCTGACGCCCAGCATCATCTCTTCCTTGACCAGCCATTGGCATTCATCGAAGCGCTAAACGCGCAGCTTAAGCGCTGGGAATACTAATCAACCGTTGCCTTTCAAGCCGGGTCGGGTAAACACCGCCCGCCATGATTGAAATCCTGCCTGAATCTCCGCCGCTGCATGCCGATGCGATTGAAGCGCTCTATGACCGCACCTTCGGCCCAGGCCATTTCGCAAAGACGGCAGAGCGGCTCAGAGAAGGAAATGCGTCGGTTCCAGAAGTGTCTCGCGTGGCGGTCTCTGACGGTCAAGTGATCGGCGTCTGCCGGGTTTGGCCGATCCGCGTGGGCGATGGAGCCATATCCGCCTTATTCATCGGACCCGTGGCTGTCGATCCAACGTTCCAGGGCCAACGGCTCGGCCTGACGGTCACCGGCGAAGCGCTTGAAGCGGCCACCAAAGCCGGCTGGGACGCCGCCTTGATCATCGGTGCGCCGGGCTATTTCGGTGAGCTCGGATTCGAGCAAGTGGCCGCCGACAGGTTCACCTTTCCGGGGCCGCAAGACATGAGCCGGGTCATGGTGCGCGGGCTCGCGGCGCCTGCGGCGGGCTTGAGTGGGGATGTGGGCGTGGCTTAGCGACCGCGCTGGGTTTGGCTAAGTCAACGGCTATTCTGTTCCGCCATGTATGTAACCAACGTCTTGCTTGCCTTTGATAAGGCGAACGGCGCAGTTTCCGGGGTTTCGCTGTTTAGCATACCAGACGCGATCCTCTTTCAACAAAATCTTTGCCAGGACGCGTGATGTCAAACCATGATTTACGACGACAAAGGTGCTGATGCCGTACTTTTCTTGATCGCGATACATGGCGCCGACAAAGTGACGTAATCGATCGCCCACATCAGCCGGGCTCTCTCCCCCAAGACGGCGACGATAGTATTTCGCTTCCCCTGCCCATAGGTTTTTGTAGGCTTCGTAGTGCGGAAAGCTGTCACGAAACTCTGCGTCGGAGACGGCATCAGAATACCCAAATTCCAGTTCGCGGATGCGTTCGTCCATCCGCGTATCGAAGTCGAGATCCGAGCCAAACCGATCGATAATGATTTCGCTCGTTTGCACGGCGCGCAGATAATCGCTCCGATAAAGACGAAACCGTTTTACTTTTTCAGCGCGCAGCCAATCATCAAGGAACTCACCAGCCGTCTTTGCCTGTTCTTTTCCGACATCGGTCAATTGGATATCGGGATCCGCAATGGTGCCATGCAATGACTTGTCGACATTTGTCTGCGACTGACCATGACGTACGAGCAAAATTTGCAGAGGCGCAGGTTCGCCGATTTGCAACTTAAGAGCGCCAAACTGGATCCGTAAATTCATCTTTTCCTGCCCCACCAAGACTCAGGTTTCACATAAGCTTGCGCGCACAGCCGATGCAACTGTTCGTTGGGTCAAAATAGGCGGATCGGTCGGCGGCAAAGTTCTGATAAATAAACAAATACCTGTCAGCGACTGCGTTTGAGCATTCGTCGGCTACCGCCCCTCACGCCGCCAAGCGGCGAGCAGCGCCAGCAAAATCAATCCAATCGCCAATAATCCCGGCAAGAGCGGTATGCTTGTCGAGCTGCGCACCGCGTATGCGCCGCGTTCGCGCAGGCCGAGCCAATTACTCCCGCTGGCATCGGCGCGGCGGCCAACCATGCGGATGTCCGGCTGCTGACCAACCCGTTCCAATCCATAAATGCCGCCGCCGGAGGTTTCGGTCAGCGGACGAAGCACATCGCCGGTGGCTTCCAGCGCCGCAAATTCACGCGGATTGGCAGGGCCATTCAGGGCCACCGCTTCCAGACCGCCAGATTGCGCCCGATAGAGGCCCAATTGGTCGACCGGCACTTCGGCGGTGTAGCTTCCAGGTCCATCCTCGCGCCAATCGGGTTCGAGGAAACTGCCATCTGGCGTCTCGATGATCAGCGGTGCCGCGCGGTCGGACAGGGTTCGCAAATTCGCGCGCACGGTGGCGCCTTGGGCCAACAATTGTAGCTGGCGTTCATCCAATTCCGGCTCTTTCATCAGCCAGTGGACGGATCGACGAATGAGGTCGGAGAACGGGCCGCCGCCATCATAGCCACGCGCCCACAACCAAATTTGATCAGAGAGCAGCTGCGCCACGCGGCCGTCGCCAACCCGGTCGACCGCGAACAGCGGTGCGCCATCTTCGGTCCGCATCAATACATCACCGGTATCCGCCCGCGCTTCGATATAGCGCAGCCACTTGCCCCATGTGAGGCCGGCAAAGTCTTCGGTGATGGTGTGGCGCAAGCCTTCATCAGACAGGGTCGGTTCGACATCCTCAGCGATCACCTCTCCGGTCGGCAGTGCGGGCAAAATACCGGCCAGCGGCGTCCGGGCGAGGCTTGCGGGTCCGGCAAAACTCTCACCCGCGATGACCAACAAAGCACCGCCCTCATCGACATAACGGGCGACGTCCGCGAGATAGCCCATGGTGATCACCCCGCGGCGCTCATACTGGTCGAAAATGATCAGATCGAACCCGTCGAGTTTTTCTTCAAACAGCTCTTCAGTCGGGAAGGCGATTAAGGCCATTTCTTCAAGCGGGGTGATGTCGCGCTTATAAGGTGGGCGGAGGATGGTGAAATGCACCAGGTCGACCGATGGGTCTGATTTCAACAAGTCGCGCCAGACTCGGCCAGACGCGTTCGGACGTCCGGTAACCAGCAGTACGCGCAAGCCATCGCGCACCCCGGAAATGGTCGCGGCGGTGCGATTATTCGCCAGCGTTAGCTCTTTGTCGCCGGGCGGGGTTTCGAAGACGACAATATTATCGCCGCGGCGCTCAACTTCGAGCCGGATTGAGGTGTCGACGCCGGCTTCGATATATTGTGCCTGGCTGCGGCCGCCATTCATCGAATAGGTCAGCGGCACGCTGCCGCCATCAGGATCGTCTATGCGGACAATGAATTCGGCTTCGTCGCCGACAATGTCGAAATTCGGCGCTTGGACCAATGTAATTCGGCGATCACGCGCCTCAGGGTCGCCGGTAATCAAAGCATGGACGGGACCGAGTTCTCGAATGCGCGAGAGATTAGCGGGCAAATCGTGGACCTGACCGTCGGTGATCAGGATGGCGCCGGCAATCCGATCGCGCGGAACGTCCGCCATCAGGCCTTCCAGCGCACCGATGAGCCGCGTGCCATCGCCTTGAGTCTCGGATTCGACAATTCTAAGATCAATCGCTGGATTGGCCTCTAACTCTGCTTGCAGCGCCGCAAACGCATCGCTGGCAATCTCACTCCGCGCGCCGAAATTCATACTGTCGGACCGGTCGACAATAATCGCGGCAACAGAAGGCAAGGGTTCGCGCTCTTCTTCCACAATTGCGGGATTGGACAGTGCGAGCAGTCCAAATGCGGCGGCCAGAACCCGCGTCAGCCAGGCTTTGCGAAAGGCGACGATATAGATGATCAGGCTGACCACACATAGAACGGCCAGTCCCCAGAAAAGCGGCCACCCAATCAGCGGATCAAATGACAGGCGCGAGGCTTCAATCATGGGATCACCCCATCTTGAATATCGAAATCTCCAACCCCGTCGTCTTCACCCAATCGCTCTAAGAGGGCAGGGATATGGACCTGGTCTTCTTTGTAATTGCCGGTGAGGATGTAAATGATCAGATTGACGCCGAAGCGGATGGACAGTTCACGTTGAACATCGCCGCCATCGACTGAATAGAGCGGTCGTCCACGGTCATCGACGGCCCAGGCGGCGAGATAATCAGCATCGCCGACAAATAGGCGGCTAACCCCATCGCCGCGGCGCTCAGTCTTTTCTGCGGCACCGGTCGCTTCAATCCACAAATTACGATTCTCATATCGGCCGGGGAAAGACTGGATGAGATAATAGGACCGCGTCAGCACATGGTCGTCAGGAACGGGCGCAAGCGGCGGCGTATCCAGGCCAGCAAGGATTTGGTCGAGGCCATCAAAACTATTGCCGCCGCCGACTGTTCCGCCGCGTCTTGTGTCAATGAACAGGGCACCCCCATTGCGCATATAGGCGTTCAGCCGCGCCACGGCGGTCTCGCTAAACGGTTCTGGAGTCTCGGGCAGCGACAAGAATAGCGCCGGATAGACATCAAGCGCGTCTGTTTCCGGGTCGACCGCATGCGGGGCGGCCGGTTCAACACTTGAACGGCGGAACAGAACCAGGCTGAGGCCCTCCAATCCGGCTTTGGTGGCGCGGTCCGTGCGTTCATCGCCTGTCTCAATATAGGCAAGCCGCATTTCCAAGGCCGCAGCGATCTCTTTGTTTTCGGGCTCGGCCGCTGCCTCATCGGATATGAACTGCGCTGCGGCATCATTGGGCAGCACCGCGACAGACCCTGCGAGGAGGACCAAGCCGGCCGCCGCCCGGCGAAGGGCTGGCAGGCGCCCGGCCAAGGCCAAAGCGACGATCAAATCCACGCAGAGCAAGCTCAGCGCCAAGCCCAATAGAACCCCGCCCAGTCGCAGCGTCCGGGCTTCGGTGTCGCCGAGCAAGGTGGCTCCGGCTGGCCAATTGGTCATGGCGACTGGCGTGTATTCCGGCGCGACATTCAAGGCGCGCGTTCCGGCTGGTCCTTGATACAGTCCCGGCGGGTGGGTTTCGGAAGGTGTCACTGCGTCGAATTCAGCGGCACGTAAAGGCGTCGCGCCAGCGCTCGGTTGCGATAAGCGGCCTGCGCCATTGAGTGTGAGGGCGGGCGTGTACAATCCTTCTTCATCACTGATCGCTTCCCCGCGACCGGCGGCAATTGAGCGCCGTAGCATGTCGACGAACACACCGGCATAGGGCAAGTCTGACCAGTCGGGCCCAGCAGTGACATGGAACAAGATGAGCGTGCCATCACCGCGGCGATCGGCGGTGACGAGCGGGCTGCCATCGGCCAACCGCGCCCAAGTCCGCCGCGCCAGTTCTGGACCGGGCCGAGCCAGCACTTGCTGGCGCACGCGGATGTCTTCTGGCGGTTCGAGACCGGCAAATGGTGACGCCTCAGGAAAAGTGCCAAGCGGTTGCGGCTCTTCCCATGTCAATGTGCCACCAATGGCACGCGATGACCGGCGCAGCGGGGCGGGGACCAGGTCATCACCGCGGGCTGAAACCTGCGGTCCCGCCATGCGCGGTCCGGCAAACCGTATGAGCGCGCCGCCTTCCTCAATCCAGGTCGTGACCGCGCTTTTCGCCTCGCCATCAATCTGGCCAATATCGGTGAGAATGATCGCGTCTGGATTTTCAGCAATCAGGTCAACCAGCTCGCCTTCGGATATCGTTGCGAACGGCTCAAGCGCTTTGCGAACATAATGAATGTCTGAGAGCAAAGGCTGGGCGGTGCTATCGCCGCTGACCAAACCCACTCGACGCGACCGGTCGGCGCTGTCCCAAAGCCAAACTGTGCCGGCTGAAGCCGCCCCTGTGACTTGGAATCGCGAAATTCGCGACAAAGCGGCGGGCGGCAGGGTGAAATTCGCCGAAGCGGTTTTCTCTCCCGCAGCAAAGGTCAGGTCAGCCGTCGCCAAGGCGGCGCCGTCCAAAGTCAGGGCGGAGACAAAATGCGTCGACGGATCATCGCGATCGACTCGTGTGGCTGTTAAGCCAACGCCTTGCGCATCCGCACTCAGGCGGGTCAGCGCCACGGGTCCGCGCGCCGGTGCCGCATAAATCGATAGCGGGGCGAGCGCGCTTAGCGCCTGCGCAAAGGGGGATGCTGTTTCCGGATCTAAGCCATCGGTGAGCCAGAGAATGCGTCCGGGGCGCAATTGGCTTTGTTCCAAGCGGGCCAAGGCATCCGCGCGATCTATGGTCCAGGCTTGCGGTTGCAGTGAGCGAATGCGGGCCTCAAAGGCGGTGCGGTCCAACCGTTCACTCGGGTCCACAGGAATGTCACGCGGCGCGGTGAGCAGAATATGCGCCGGTGTATCCCGACTCTCGCGATCAAGCGCGGACAATGCAGCGGACCGCAACTCGCCCCAGCGCTGAGCGCTGGTCCAGCCATCATCCATCACCACCAAGACCGGCCCACTCGCCGCCCCGACACGATCGGCATTTGGCGCATAAACCGGCTGTGCAAGCCCGATAATCGCGAGCACCGCCGCGCCAATCCGCAAAAGCAAGATCCACCAAGGCGTACGTGCTGGCGTTTCTTCTTTCGGTTCCACCTCATCTAGCAGTCTCAGGCTCGGCAATTGTGCGAGCTTCGGTGATGGCGGCGTGGCACGTAAAATATACCAGATGACCGGCAGCGCGATGAGGCCGAGCAAGGTCAAAGGCGCCATGAACAGAAACGGGCCGAGCGTCATGCTTTGCCTCCAAACTGCTCAAGTGCAGAATGAACCGCTGCGGCTCCCCGCAAGGCGGTTTCATCTGTGCGGTGTTTGACGACGGCCCAACCCATTTGGGTCGCGAGGTCGGCGAGTTTCGTCTCGTGTTCAGCAAGCTTCTGCAGGTATTCGTCACGCACCGTTTCGGCCCGTCCGAAGAGGCGATCCAGTGCGCTGCCGGGGCGGCTAAACTTGGTTCGCCCGGTATATGGGAATTCGTGCTCAATCGGGTCGCTGATGAACAGAAGCACCCCGTGACGACAGGTTTGAGCGAGCGGCGCCAAACGCTGTCGCCAAGCCTCAGCCCCATCGTAAAAGTCGCTCGCGATCACCGCCAGCGCCTGCGACCGTGGTGGCTCAAGTTGCGCTGCGGCCTGGTTCAGCAAATCTTCGGCAAGCTTGTCCGGCGCCGACTTGCCAAGGCTCGGCGGCCGACTGCCTGAGATCAGACCAATCCGCTCGCCCTGTTTGGCAAACAGGATACCTTGCGCCAGCAGGATGATCCGCGCGCGGTCGGCTTTGGTTTCCCGGCCCGGGTCGCTGGACCAATCAAAGCCGGCATGCGGGTCGACCCAAGACAGAATGGTCCGGGCGGTCTCAAGCTCGGTCTCGCGTACGAAATACTCATCGCCGCGGGCGCTGCGCCGCCAGTCAATCCGGTCGGCGGCGTCGGTCTGCGCATAGCGGCGATATTGCCAAAACTGTTCCCCAGATCCAGCCCGCTTGCGCCCCGCCGCGCCGGGATGAATCACATCCGCCGCCGCGGCCTGCAAAGACAGGCCTGGCAATTGTCGGGCAAGGGCTTCGGCGTCAGCGCGGAGCGTGGACAGGGAAATCACTCTAAAGTCAGCTCCCGAACGAACAGGAGCGCCCAAGCTCGAGCGTCTCATTCATAATTTGCGTCGCTTCGGAATCCGGGTCGCGATTGTTAAGCGCATCTTGGATCTTATCGAGGCGGTGATTGATGTCGTATTCGAGATAAGCCGAATCCATTTCGCCAGCATATTTCGCTTCGAGCTTCTCGATTGCTGCAGCAATGCGCACAGGCTTAATGTTTTGCAGATCCACCGGCGCCGCGCCGCTCTCAGCGCCCTCCCGGATGGCATCCGTGATTTCGACAACCGTGATCGACGCGAGGCAATCAATCTCAGCTTTTTCCTCATCTGGAATAGGATTCACTTGGCTGCAGGCAGAGATGAGGACGAGGGTCGCGGCAGTGATAGCAATGCGCATCGTTAAGCAGCCTTCTTCACAAGCTCATCAATCAGATGATTGAGTCCAGGGGCCTCGCCGGTTGGGTCGTAGCGCATACCCATACGGTGAGCGAGGCAGGGTTCTGCTAGGGATTCAACGTCTTCAATACTTGGCGACAATCGTCCGCGGATCAGCGCACGGGCGCGACACGCGAGCATCAAGGCTTGGCCAGCCCGCGGACTTGGGCCCCAATCGACAAAGCGGCGCACACGTTCGTCTTCACTTTGCTCGGGCCGGGCATCGCGGACCAGTGCGAGAATCGCGTTCAACACACTCTCGCCGACCGGCATTTTGCGCACCAGGGCCTGCAGCCCGATCAGGTCGGCAGACGACATCGCCGTGTTGACGGTCTCTTCTTCGCCCCCTGTGGTTTTGATCAGGATCTGACGTTCGGTGTCGAGGTCCGGATAGGACACATCAATTTTCAGCAAGAACCGATCGAGCTGCGCTTCCGGCAAGGGATAGGTGCCTTCTTGCTCAATCGGGTTTTGCGTGGCGAGGACGTGGAATGGTGCGGGCAGATCATACCGCACACCAGCGACGGTGACGTGCTTTTCTTGCATCGCTTGCAGCAAAGCCGATTGGGTGCGTGGCGACGCCCGGTTGATTTCGTCTGCCATCAGCAAGGAGGTAAAGATCGGCCCTTTGATGAAGCGGAAGGCCCGGCTGCCATCTGCGCCTTCATCAAGCACTTCTGAGCCAAGAATGTCGCCAGGCATCAGGTCAGGCGTGAACTGAATACGGGCATTGTCGAGGCCAAGCGCGCGGCCAATGGCTTCCACCAAACGCGTTTTCGCCAATCCTGGTGCACCGATCAAAAGCGCGTGCCCTCCGGCCAAGACGGCGGACAAAGCAAGTTCAATCACGCGGTCCTGTCCAAATACGGCTTTGCCGATCTCAGATTTCACTTTTTCAAGCGTTTCACTGGCGGCTTCTGCCTCTGCAACAATCGCAGGATTGTCCTCTGCCATGAGCACTCCATCTTCACTATCTACATCAGTCGCACTAGGTCTAGGCGAGAAGATGGCGGAGCACCACATGAAATCTAATGGAAATTCTGTCATTTCCTTAGAAGACGTCTTGAACGCAGTTGTCCCCGATGGATTGGATGGGCCACTGCCGCCGGTGCACGCCTGGAATCCGCAACATTGCAAGGATATTGCGATGGAAATCCGGGCTGATGGGTCCTGGTGGCATGAAGGTGCCAAGATTAAGCGCGAACGCCTGGTGAAGCTGTTCTCCCGCATCCTTCGCAAAGACGATGATGGCCAAATTTATCTGGTTACGCCATTTGAGAAAGTCATTGTGCACGTCGAGGATGCGCCATTCGTGGCTGTGCGTGTGGATTTGGTTGGTACGCCAGGTCGAGAGCAGGTTTTGGCCTTCACAACTAATCTCGGCGATGTCGTGACCGCGCATCCAGATTTGCCCATTCGGGTGGAAACAGATCCTGTCACGCAGGAACCAAGCCCCTATATACTTGTCCGCGATCGGTTGGAAGCAAAGCTATCGCGGCCTGTTTTTTATGAGCTTGCCGATCTCGCCGAAGCCTATGAAGGCCGTGCTGGACAGCTCGGGGTCTGGTCACACGGGCACTTTTTTGAGTTAGGGCCTGCGGCGTAATGAGTTTCACCACACTTGATGACTTTCTGACGCGCGCCAGCGATCGGCTTGACCCGATTGACGGACGCGGCGGTTTAACAGAGGTCGGCGACCTCGACTTTGTCGATCGCGACCAATTGGACTCGATCCGGCCTGCCGCAGTTTTGATACCGGTGATTCCGCGCATCGAAGGACCGACTGCTTTGTTGACACAGAGGCCGGACACGATGGCGTCGCACCCCGGCCAAGTTGCTTTTCCAGGCGGTAAAGTAGATGCGAGCGATCTGGATGAGGTCGCAGCCGCGCTGCGGGAGGCGGAAGAAGAAGTCGGCGTCGTTCCGCATTCGGTTGAGTTGATCGGTCGCTCAGCGCCTTATGTGACCGGCACGGCGTTCCGGATCACGCCGGTGATCGGCGTGTTGCCCGCTGATTTTGTTGCGCAGCCTGATCCGACAGAAGTCGCTGATGTGTTCGAAGCGCCGCTCGATTTCTTATTCAACACCGACAATCACCAAACCGGCACAGCTTTTTACAAAGGCAAACATCGCCAGTTCACCGAAATGCCGTGGCAGGGATTTCGAATCTGGGGTGTGACGGCTGGGATCATTCGTGATCTATATAAAAACCTATATGAGAGTTGAGGAGGCACGGCGTGGGTCCACGTATCCTGTTACAAATGGTTCTGTTTTTCCTGCCATTCATCATGTTTGGTATCTATCGCGTGGCGATTGCGGAAGCAGAACAAGAAGGACGAAAACCTTGGCCGATCCGGGCGCTGTTCGGGGCTGGATTGGGCCTCGCGCTGGGCGGATGGCTGGTATTGATTGTCCTTGACCGGATCGCGGGAGAGCCATGTTATCAGCCAGCGGAAATCGTCGATGGTCAGATCATCCCGGCGAAGAAAATCCCCTGTAATGCGGCGCCAGTGACAGTCGATGAGGCGACAGAGTCCCTTGAAACGACTGACAGCTGATTGGCTCACCGCGCCTTCCACACGGCGCGTGATCGAGGCTTTGGAGACGGCCCGGCCAGGCTGCGCCCGGTTTGTCGGCGGCTGCGTGCGCAATTCAATCATGGGGCGTCCGGTTGATGATATCGATATTGCCACACAGCTTCCACCCGAAGCGACGCTTAACGCTTTAGAGGCAGCAAATGTCAAAGCGGTGCCCACCGGGATTGAGCACGGCACGGTTACGGCCATTATCGACGGCGAACCGTTTGAGATTACCAGCCTTCGCCGCGACGTGGAGACCGATGGTCGGCGGGCTGTGGTGGCATTCACGCAAGACTGGTCCGAGGACGCGCAGCGCCGTGATTTTCGCCTGAACGCCTTATATGCGTCGCCCGATGGCGAGATCTTTGATCCCGTCGGCGGCGGCTATGAAGATGCCCTCACCGGGCGTGTGATTTTTATTGGTGACGCCGATGAGCGGCTGCGCGAGGACTATTTGCGCATTCTGCGCTTCTTTCGGTTCAACGCCTGGTATGGCGCCGGAATTGACGAGGTAGGGCTCGCGGCGTGTCACAGGCAACGCGACGGCCTCAGCAAAATTGCGCGCGAACGGATTTGGAAAGAGTTGAAAAAGCTATTGGCCGCTCCGGCCCCCCGTATCGCCGTGCAAGCTATGAGTGAAAGCGGGGTCCTGGACGCGGTGTTGCCGGAGCATCACGGTATTGTGGTACTGCATGATTTGGAACTGACGGAGCAGTTGATCGGTAGCCAGCCTGATGCGCTGTTGCGATTGATGGCGCTTCTGCCACGCTCGGCCTTAGCGGTGCAGCAGACCCATGAAGCCTTAAGGCTATCCAATGACGACGCAGCGCGTCTCACCATGTGGGCCGCGGACAATCTGCCCGAGCCAGTCGGCATGAAATCCAAAGAGCTGCGGGCGACGCTCTATTGGCATGGCAAACAAGCCGTCGTTGACCGCGCAATGTTGGCAGGTGCGGACGTTCGCGACCTCCTAGCTGCCGTGCGGGCTTGGCGCCGCCCGGACTTCCCGATTGGCGGCGATGACGCATTAGCCGCGGGGCTCAAAGGGCAAGAGATTGGCCAGGCGCTGAGCCGCGTGGCGAAGGTCTGGGTTGAAAGCGACTTTGATTTGGACCGAGAGGCTTTGTTGGAATTGCTGCGGGCACCGTCGGGGTAGAACACGATTTCAATGCATCAAAAATTGTGTTATAACAATTGTTGTAACTAGGAGTTGAATCTGTGTCTGATCGCCTAAAAGTACGCAAAATTGGCAACTCGCTGGGCGTCGTGATTCCGGCGGATGCGCTGTCACGGTTCAGTGTTGCTGAGGGAGATGAGTTGCTGCTCACTCTGACCCCAAATGGATACCAGCTCGATGTTTACGACGAGGAAGTGGCCGAACAGGTCAAAGCGGGACGTGAAATTGCGAAACAGTATCGCAACACGCTCCGCGAGTTGGCAAAATGACCCCGAAATGGCTGCGCAAAGAGACCATCCTTATTCTTCACGCTGAATGTCTCGCTGAACATGGCGGGTTGAACGGTGTTCGGGATGTAGGGCTGTTGGAAAGCGCTTTGGAGCGCCCCATAAACCGCAATCATTATGGCGAAGGAGATCTGTTCGAACTCGCAGCGGAATACGCATTTGGGATATTGCGTAATCACCCGTTCTCCGACGGTAATAAGCGAACTGGGTTTCTTGCGGCGACGACCTTCTTGATCATCAATGGCTGGCACCTGGTCGCTCACGAGGCAGATGCAACTTTGAAAACGCTCGCCTTGGCCGCCGGCGATATTGGCCAATCTGAATACGCTGAATGGTTGCGTACAGAAAGCCAGCCAGTGTCGAGCTAGTTTCGCCTCAAGGCCATTTCACCACAGGGGGCATGGACGACAGAATGCTCGTCACATTGCCGCCGGTCTTGAGCCCAAATGTTGTGCCGCGGTCATACAGCAAATTAAACTCAACATAGCGGCCGCGGCGGATCAGTTGTTCGTCGCGTTCGGCCTCGGTCCAGCCTTCATTCATGCGGCGGCGGGCCAGTTTTGGATAAATGTCCGCGAAGTGTTTGCCGACATCCTGGGTAAACGCAAAGTCGCGCTCCCAATCCCCGGTGTTTAATCGGTCATAGAATATCCCGCCGGTGCCGCGCGGCTCGTCGCGATGGGCGAGATGAAAGTAAGCGTCGCAGCGCTGTTTGAAGTCAGGATACCAGGACGCGTCATATGGATCGCACGCGGCTTTCATGGCGGCGTGGAAGTCAATCGTATCTGGAAAATCGTCTTTGCGCTGGTAGTCGAGGAGCGGCGTCAAATCGCCGCCGCCGCCGAACCAGGACTCGCTGGTCACCAGCATGCGCGTGTTCATATGAACCGCAGGTACGCGGGGATTGTGTAAATGCGCGATGAGCGAGACACCTGCCGCCCAGAATTTTCCGTCTGATTGGTCTGCGCCGGGGATTTGCGCCCGGAAGGCCTCGGAAAACGATCCATAGACTTCCGAAAAATGGACGCCGACTTTTTCGAAAAACTTACCGCGCATAATTGCCATTCGGCCGCCGCCTAAGTCTTCGCTGCCATCACCGCGGCGCCATTCGGTCTTTTCGAACCGGCCAGGGTCGCCTGTATAGAGCGGCCGGCTGGCTTCATCCTCCAAGGCCTCAAATCGTCTGATTATGTTGTCTTGAAGGGCTTTGAACCAAGTCGCGGCGCGGTGTTTCTGGGTGTCGATCTCTGTCATTAACGAGGTCCTATAAGGGGTGGCGCGCGAGCGCTAAACACTCCTTCGCACAAATAGTATGCGTAAATCTGCGTAGAGGGGGAGGAAATTGTGTCGCATCCTGAACAGATGCAAGCGCTTGAAATCAGGCGCGAGGCAGGCTAGGCGGGCTCAGTCAATGGGAGGAGGCTTGCGGCGCTGCGCCGCAATGATGCTTTGTCCCAATCTGTGTATTTAGGCTGCAAAGCTATGCCGAAGGAAGAGAAGACGTGAGCGATTCCAACACAACGGCCCCGGATCAAGTCGACGAAGAACGCCGGGATTTTATCCATATCGCGGCCATCGCTGCGACTGCAGGTGGCGCAGGCCTGGTGGCCTATCCCTTGGTTGACCAGATGAATGCTGCTGGTGATACCAAAGCGGCGTCGAGCCTCGAAGTCGATATTTCGAAAATCCCGCTGGGCGGTGAAATTCGGGTGTTGATTGGCGGTAAGCCTTTCTTCTTGCGCCACCGCACCCCGGAAGAGGTTGCTGCGGCCGTCAATACCGACGTGGCGAAGCTGCCTGACCCACAATCAGATGAAGAGCGTTTGGTGGCCCTGGCGGACGGGACATACAATCCTGCCATCCTCGTGACCTCAGGCGCCTGTACGCACCTGGGCTGCGTGCCGGTTGGCCCGGCCCAAGGCAGCGTTGGCGATTATGGCGGCTGGTACTGCCCGTGTCACGGCTCGCACTACGATACATCTGGACGTATTCGCAAAGGCCCCGCGCCATCGAATCTGCCGGTGCCCGAATATGAGTGGGTGTCGCCCACGCTTGTAAAGATTTCACTCTAAAGGAAGGACCAGAGACCGATGAGCGGACACGAGTCCACCTATGAGCCAAAGACTGGCATCGAAAAATGGCTAGATAGCCGCCTCCCTATTGTTCGGTTGGCGCATGATAGCTTTGTCGATTTTCCGACACCGAAAAACCTCAACTATTGGTACACATTTGGCGGCATTCTGGCCGTCTGTTTGGCCATTCAGATCATTACCGGAGTCGTTCTGGCGATGCATTATACTGCAGACATCGATCAGGCCTTTGGCTCGGTTGAGCGGATTATGCGCGATGTGCCATATGGCTGGCTCATTCGAAACATTCACATGGTCGGCGCATCGATGTTCTTCCTAGCGGTTTATGTGCACATGTTCCGTGGGCTGTATTACGGCTCGTACAAGGCGCCGCGTGAAGTATTGTGGCTGCTGGGCTGTGTCATCTATCTGTTGATGATGGCGACGGCGTTCCTGGGCTATATGTTGCCATGGGGACAGATGTCGCTGCACGGTGCGAACGTGATTATCAACCTGTTCGGCGCCATCCCGCTCGTCGGTGAACCGATCCAGAGTTGGTTGATGGGCGGACCCTCGGTGGGCAATCAGACGCTGCAGCGCTTCTTCTCGTTGCACTATTTGCTGCCATTTATGATTGCCGGTGTTGTGATCCTCCACATCTGGGCATTGCATGTACCGGGCAATAACAACCCGACCGGTGTGGAAGTGCAGGATGTTAAAAAGGACACTGTCCCGTTCCACCCATATTACACCGTCAAAGACGGCTTCGCGATCGTGATCTTCCTGATCATTTTCGCGGTGTTTGTCTTCTACGCCCCGAACGTTCTGGGTCACGCAGACAACTATATTGAGGCCAACCCATTGGTCACACCAGCTCACATTGTGCCGGAATGGTATCTCTTGCCCTTCTACGCCATCCTGCGGGCCATCACGTTCAATATTGGACCAATGGACGCGAAACTGCTGGGTGTGATCGCAATGTTCGGCTCGATTGCGGTTCTGTTCGTCCTGCCATGGTTGGACACGTCTAAAGTCAAATCCATGCGTTACCGCCCGGTCGCGAAACAATTCTTCTACGGCTTTGTGGTGGCTTGTTTGCTGCTCGGTTGGTGCGGTGCGTCTAACCCAGACAATGCGATTATCTCGATGGGCGAAGACAAGTTGCAAGTCTCCTACACGGATGCAGCGGGTCTCGAAGGTCAGCGGTCTTTTGAGGCCTACGCTCAAGCGGCTCAGTTCCGCGATGATCAAATCGCGGCGGGCGGGGTTGCCTCAATGACAATCCAGAAAGCGCCAGCGTTCACGTTCAAGGTCTTGTCGCAGATTTTGACCGCTTACTATTTCGCGTTCTTCTTGCTGATCCTGCCAATTTTGGGTCTCAGAGAGCGTCCGAAAGGTGAGCCTGATTCCATTCACCACTCCGTTCTTGGACATGATGCGCCGGCAGCGGCGCCAGCCGAATAAGGATATCGCGGATATGAAACTCTTCCGTCCTCTCCTCGTAGGTCTTGGCGCCATCGCTCTCGGCCTCACCGCGCACGCCGCTGGCGGCGCAAAGCACGCTCACGCGCCAGACAAAGGTTGGTCTTTTGCGAAAGTCCCAGCTGGCAAACTGGATAAAGAAAGCGTTCAGCGTGGCTTCCAAGTTTATCAGGAAGTCTGCGCGTCATGCCACGGCATGAAACTTCTGTCTTACCGCAATCTCGGTGAGCCCGGCGGCCCATTCTATTACGACGAATATTCGAATGCGAATGACAATCCGCTGGTCAAAGCGATCGCGGCAGAGATCGAAATCCTAGATCCAAATCCGGATGAGAATGGCGACCCGGTCTACCGTCCAGCTATTCCTGCTGACACGTTCCGTTCACCCTATCCGAACGACCAAGCGGCGATGGCGGCGAATGGCGGCGCATTGCCACCAGATCTGTCCGTCATCACCAAGGCGCGCGGCCATGGTGCTGAGGGCGAAGGCGCGTCATACATCTATTCGCTGCTGACCGGATACAAAGACGACAAGATCAAAACCAAACCCGGCGAAGACGGTCTGAACGTAAATTACCTCGAGTTCGACGAAGGTGAGACCGTTGGGACGCTGACTCAGCCAATCGGACTTTACTACAACCCATATTTTGCCGGTGACACGACCCCACAATGGGACGGCGATCCGCGCCACGCACCCTATGGCGGTTTCTTGGCGATGGCCCCGCAACTGCCAGACGGCCGGGTTGAGTATGTGGACGGAACTGAAGCCACCACATCGCAAATGGCCTATGACGTTGCCAACTTCCTGCAATGGGCTGGCGATCCAAAACAAGGCCAGCGCAAGTCTCTGGCGCTGCCTGTGATGCTCTATCTGGTGCTGCTCGCCATTCTATTATGGTTCTCTTACAAGCGCATCTGGCGAAACGTGGATCACTAATCCACGAGACACAGTGACGTGAATTGACGACCCCGCTCTGGATTGCTCCAAGGGCGGGGTTTTCACTATCGGAGATTTGAATGTCGAACTGGGTGATTGGCGTTATTGGCGGGTCGGGCTTGTATGAGATTGATGGACTCGAGAAGGCTGAGCAAGTCTCGGTCTTTACACCTTGGGGTGACCCGTCCGATACGTTGATCAAAGGTCAGATCGGCAATGTCTCATTTGTCTTTCTGCCGCGCCATGGCAAAGGCCATAGGCTCAGCCCGACCACGGTTCCGTACCGTGCTAATATCGACGCACTGAAACGGCTCGGTTGCACCGACATCCTCTCAATCTCGGCGTGCGGCTCGCTCCAAGAGCAATATGTGCCGGGGGAGTTTGTCATGGTCGATCAATTCATTGACCGCACGTTTGCGCGGGAGAAATCATTCTTCGGTCCCGGCATGGTTGCGCATGTCTCTGTCGCCGATCCGGTCTGTGCGCGTCTTTCTAACTTGGCCGGCGATGCCGCAAAAACCGCAGGCGCCACGGTGCATCGCGGCGGGACCTATCTTGCGATGGAAGGGCCGCAATTCTCATCTCGTGCGGAGAGCCACCTTTATCGGCAATGGGGCTGCGATGTGATTGGTATGACGAATATGCCGGAAGCTAAGCTCGCGCGCGAAGCGGAACTGCCTTATGCGACCATCGCTATGGTCACGGATTATGATTGCTGGCGCGCTGATGAAGCGCATGTCGAAGTGACCAATGTGCTAGAAATCATGGCGGCCAATACAGCGAAGGCGAAAGCCGCGATCGCAGCACTTGCCTCGGCATTACAGGATAGGCCTCGCACGCCATCACCGCAGGGGATCGAAACCTGCTTAGATTATGCCATGATCACCGCCCCTGATGCGCGAGATCCAGAATTACTTGCCAAACTCGATGCGGTTGCTGGGCGGGTTCTACAGGCCTGATTGCGCGGAAAACATCACACGTTCTGACAAAACTCAGAACGTCACCGAAGAGTCATCTTGCGACTCACACCGCCTTCGTCTTAAAGCCGAGATGAAGGGCTAAGGGCAAAGGGCTGAATTGATGAAACTGATTGCTTGCAATGCAAATCGTCCACTCGCGGAGGCGATCGCAGATCATCTCGATTGTCCTTTAACGGCCGCCGAAGTGAAGAATTTCGCCGACAATGAAATCTTCGTACGGATTAATGAAAATGTCCGCGGCGAAGACGTGTTTGTGATTCAATCCACGTCGCGTCCAGCGAATGACAATTTGATGGAATTGCTGATCTGTATCGATGCGCTGCGCCGGGCGTCGGCCGCGCGCATCACGGCGGTCATTCCCTATTTTGGATATGCCCGGCAGGATCGCAAAACCGATGGCCGGACGCCGATCTCGGCCAAGCTGGTCGCTAATCTGATCACAGCATCGGGGACAGACCGGGTTCTGACCATGGACCTGCATGCCGGTCAAATCCAGGGCTTCTTCGACATTCCGACCGACAATATGATCGCGCTGCCGGTCATGGTCGAAGATGTTCAGCGCCGCATGGGCCAGGACAAACTGATGGTTGTGTCGCCTGACGTTGGCGGTGTGGTCCGGGCGCGTTCCTTTGCCAAGCGGATTGGCGCGGACCTGGCTATTGTCGACAAGCGCCGCCCGGAAGCGGGCAAGTCAGAAGTCATGAACATTATCGGCGATGTTGATGGCCGAAAATGTATTCTGGTCGACGATATCTGCGATTCTGGCGGTACGCTGTGCAACGCCGCTGCAGCCTTGAAAGATCAGGGCGCGACCTCTGTCAGCGCTTACATCACCCACGGCGTGCTGTCGAACAATGCGGTGGGCCGGATCGAGAAATCGGTCATGGATGAGTTGGTAATCTGCAACACGATCCAACCGCGCGATGAGGACGTGAAGTCTAAGAAATTGCGTGTATTATCGGTCGCCCCGCTGCTCGGCGAGGCGATCCGCCGGATTGCCAATAATGAGAGTGTCTCGAAACTATTCGACTGATCCGACAGCGCGTTCAGTCGCGAAAAATGTCAGGGCATGAATGTCTTGCGGGTTGTACCGCTTGCCTTCGTACAAGGCCTCAAGATGCACGTGTGGGCCGGTCGCACGCCCTGTAGACCCGATGGTGCCTAAGACATCGCCGGAGGTGATCTGATCGCCCTGCGAGACCTTAATCTCTTTGAGGTGCGCAAAGCGGAGCACCCAACCGTCTGAGACTTGCAGGTCCACGCGCTTACCCCAGCCGGATTTCGTTCCGGCGAAGATAATTTCGCCTTTGGCCGGCGCGAAGATCGGATCATCCCATGGCGCGCCGAGGTCAACGCCCCCGTGCCAACTTGGCTTCTTTGTGAATGGATTTGTTCTCATGCCGAACGGCGCTGATACTTGCGCGGTATTCAATACCGGATGATCGAACTCGATGCCGCTCGTGGACGGCAATTCCTCAGTCTGCGCAAACGGTAGTACCGTGGCAGTAACAAGTCCCAAGGCGATCCATTTGAGTAATTTGGTCATCAGCCATCCTTTTGCTGCGCAAGATGCAAACATGCTCAGCGAAGAATGGCGAATTAGAAAAATTTAAACCAAACGGGTAAGGTCTTGTTTACGCATGCGACAGGCTAAGACTCACAGCACCCGTCATAAATCACCAGGCCTTTGACCGTGACCGGGTCAATCGCCTCGCCATCCTTATAGACTTCGAGGTGCAAATGAGGACCGGTGGCATTCTTTGCTGAGGCGCCGACTTTCCCAATCAAATCGCCCGCTTTCAGCTTATCGCCCTTTTCGACCAGCGACTTGTACAAAGACGAAAAGCGCATCTTGCGGCCATCTTCGAGCAAGATATCGACCGTGTAGCCGTAATCCTCTTTCTTGCCAGAATAGAGCACTTTTGCATCCGACGGGCTGTGCAGAACGGTGCCCTTTTTGGCTTTGACATCAACCCCATAGTGCGGACGATACGTGTCGCTTTGAGGATAGTAGATTTTGCCAAAGGGCATGCTCACCTTAGCCCAGGAATCGACGAAGATGGCGTGCTTGAACGTATTACCGCTAACCGCCGACGTGGCATGGGCGAGCGAGAGAGGGGCCAGAACAAGACCGGCGGCCAAAGCGAACATGGCCAGTCTCTGGCGCGGTTTGCGCGCATCGCGCTCGAGCAATTGTGTCAGCCGCTTTTTCAGTGTCGCGTGGCGCGGCAGAATGAAGGCGGCGACGGGCAGTGTATGCGTAGGATGCGGGCGGGTGACGCGGGCGGTCTTCGCCAATGCGCGGGCATAAGCGAAATTGTCACCGGTCAACGCGGCGGTCTGCTCATCGCAGGCCGCTTCGCGCCAATAATCCAATTCGCGGCGCATCATCCAAGCAAAGGGGGAGAACCAAAACACATCGGCGACCAGACGTTCAAATGGCCGTGTTACCAAGTCGCCGCGCGAAATATGGGTACATTCATGCGCCAGGATGATGTCGGCGTCGCACTGGTCAGAAATCGCTTCTGGCAAGTAGATGGTCCGCTGACGAATGCCAGCCAGGAAGGGCGAGCCGTGTGGAATGCTGGCCGTGTCTGGCGTTTGATTTAGACCGAGCTTCTTCGCCCAGGTCGCGGCGCTGACATCACGATTGGGCGATGCCATCTTCTTGATATTCTGCAGCCGCATCTGACAGAGCGCGTTGAGGCCAAGACGCACCAACCAGCCGCCGATCAGCAATCCGCCGAGCAGCAGACCAATCAACGGGATGGAAGACGCATCATTTGCGGCTTGCACGGCGACATTCGTAGAAAGCGCCTCCGCGGCGCCGCCAATGTAGGGAAGGTCCGGAATGGGCGTGGCCATAGGCGACGGGATCAGCGCGTAAATGCCGGCGATAATCCATGGGAGAAAGGCCAGGAAAGCTGCACCTCTCCAGATTGTGTGCGCGAACCGGGCTGGCACGGGTTCCCGGCTCAGAAACTGAGCACCCCCCGCCAAAAGCCCCGTCCAGATCAGCGAAAACGCGATGAACCAGAGGGCTGACATACTCTATTCTCCGTTATTACGGGCTTCTGCAGCGTTGATAATTTGATCCAGCTCATCCAGCTCATCATCCGACAGGTGCGGACTTTCGGCGAACATCGTGGCTGGGATCGGGCCATCCATATCGAGCACTTTGCGGGCCAGATGGCGAACCAAGGTGCCGAGGGTTTCAACCCGATCGAGCATGGGCTCGAATGTCACCGGATCAACATCGCCATTGCGATTGACCCAGCCTTTGGCTTCCATGCGCCCAAGCACCGTCCGTGTGGTCGATAATTGCCAGTCTTGCGATGGCCCAACGGCCTCGTGCAATTGGCGAGCGGTCTTTGCGCCGCTATTCCAAAGGTACTTTAAAATCACAAGTTCGGACGGATTCGGGTTCGCCATGGCATCTTCTCCAGGTGCTACATATGTAAAACTACGCCTGTAGATCAGGCCGAGTCAAGGGACGTGATGATTAGGGATTGCGGGGTGATCGCCTTTCCCGTATAGGCAGCGCCTTAAAGAAAGGGCGGCGCCAGGCCGTACCTGTCAGGCTGTCACCCGGCACACTGTGCCAGGCGGACTTCAGGGCGAAAGGAAAGAATATGTCTCAAGATATCGTATTTAACGTTTCCGTGCGTGAGCGCACCGGTAAAGGTGGGGCGCGAGAAGCCCGTCGACTCGGCTTGGTGCCAGGTGTTTTGTATGGTGGCGGCGAAGACCCTGTCGCGCTCAATCTCAAGCAAAACGAAGTGATCAAAGCGATCAATACCGGCCAGTTCCTGTCCTCCACCGCGACGCTGGTGCATGACGGCAAAAAGCAAATGGTGATCCCGCAAGCGATCCAATTGCACCCGGTCACCGATCAGCCACAGCATGTTGATCTGTTCCGCGTTAAGAAGAACCAGATCATTACGGTTGAAGTCACCGTGAACTTCCTCAACGAAGAAGCGTCTCCAGGCCTGAAAAAAGGCGGTGCGCTTAACGTTGTACGCTTTGCGGTTGAGCTCAATGTCCGCGCCGACAGCATCCCAGATTCGCTGGATGCGGACCTCACCGGTCTGGACATTGGTGACAATGTCAAGATTTCCGACATCAACCTGCCCGATGGCGCTGAGCCAACGATTACCGATCGCGACTTCACCATCGCGTCAATTGTTGGTCGCGGTATCGCGGCGGATGTCGAAGAAGAAACAGAAGCGCCCGAAGCTGATGAAGTCGAAGCGACCAAACAAAGCGGCGACGAAGACGAAGCAGCCGAGTGATCAAGTCACTCCTGAATTTGATGGCGGGGTGGCTTCGTGGCCGCTCCGCCATTATTGATTCTGAACCTGAAACTTTGGGAGAGCCGGTGATGCATATCCTCGTCGGACAAGGCAATCCTGACGCCAAATATTTGCGCAATCGGCACAATCTTGGATTCATGGTGCTCGATGCGGTCGCGGTTGACTATAGTTTTGGTCCGTGGCGCGCGAAATTCCAAAGCCAAGTCAGTGAGGGCCGTATTGGCGGCACGAAAGTGCTGCTGATGAAGCCGCAAACTTTTTACAATGAAACCGGCCGTGCCGCGCAAGCCGCGTTGCAATTCTACAAGCTGACGCCCGAAGATGTGACCATCTTCCACGACGAGATCGATCTCGCCCCTGGACGGATGCGCGTGAAACGCGGCGGTGGGCATTCAGGAAATAATGGCATCCGGTCGATGATTGCACATGTTGGTGCCGAGGTCCGCCGCGTGCGGATGGGGGTCGGCCATCCAGGCGATAAATCGCGCGTCATGCCCTACGTGCTATCCGATTTCTCGAAAGCTGATGAGGTTTGGCGCGACGCCTTGATCGCCGCTTGCTCGAAATCACTACCGCTTCTGTTTGAGCAAAATGATGAGCGGTTTCAGACCGAAGTCATGCGCTTGGCGCCTGCACCGAAGCACGATCCCAAACAGGCCAAATAGCCCGTTGAATCGCTAAGTATCATCGATGATTGGACCCGGCTCCAATGGCGCGCGCGCGTCTGGCTCGAGCAGATGTTCCGGGATTTGACCGGGGGGACAGCGCTGAACCAATACCGGCGCGGACGCCCCAGCAACGGCGGGCAGGCCCGACTTCGTCCGCATCGCCGCGCTCATCACCAGCATCAGCACGATCACAATCGCCACCAGGATCAACATCACCATGCCGATATCCACGTCCTCGGAGGGTTGTGGTTTAGGCGGGTTCATCACCAAAGGTGGGACCTTTCGGACCGGCTTTGCAGCGTCTGAAGCCGCGGGGCGCGGGGTTTTGGTTGCTGACTTGGTGGTTTTTGCGGCGGGCGTTTTGACCTGCGAAAGCGGGTCGGTCGGGTGCGCCTCCTTCCAGATCGCCTTGCCCTCTTTGTCACTCGTCTTGAGATCGATCCAGTCGCGTAGATCCTTGCGTCCATCGCGGCGACCAAGCTCGTCGACCAAATCATAATAACCGTTCACCAGCTTGCGCGGACCCATGCCCGAAAGACTGAAGCGTGGGTCGTCCGCAAACGGTTCATCCGGCACGGACTTATCTAGAACGGCTTGCAACAAAGTACCGTCTTTCGAGCGTGCATGGTGGGCAATCGCGTGCACCCAGTCGCTATCGCTTTTTGTCGTATCGCACGCTTCTTTTGACCACAGAACGAGAACCGTTTGGGAATTGTCCGCGTCGCGATAATCCTTTGGCGTTGGCGTCGTATGCTCGCGCTTTTTGTCATAGCGCACTTTGAATTTCAGCACCCGAAGGCGGCGCACGACTAGCTCAGCTTTCTCGCGATCAGCGAGCGTGCTGACTAAGAAAACATCGTATCTGGCCATGCCGTCCTCCAAAAAGTTAATGACATCATTACAATGCTCTGCAGCCTTGACCAGTGGATTCCAGTTTAAAGAGAGAAAACCCTCTGGTCTTCGCTCGAAAATGCGGTAAGCCCCCGGCAGCAGTTTTTCGGAGACGAGCATGGGCTTTAAGTGCGGGATTGTAGGACTTCCAAATGTCGGCAAATCGACCTTGTTCAACGCGCTGACGCAAACCGCTGCAGCGCAAGCGGCAAACTATCCATTCTGTACGATTGAGCCGAATGTCGGCGAAGTCGCGGTGCCAGAGCCTCGGTTGAGCAAATTGGCAAAGATTGCCGGGTCGAAAGAAGTTATTCCGGCGCGGATGAACTTTGTCGACATTGCTGGCTTGGTCGAAGGGGCATCAAAAGGCGAAGGCCTCGGCAACCAATTCCTCGCCAGTATCCGCGAAACCGATGCCGTTATCTATGTGCTGCGCTGTTTCGAAGATGACGACATCACGCATGTCTCAGGCAAAGTTGACCCAATCGCCGACTTGGCCGTGGTCGAAACTGAGCTGATGCTGGCCGACTTGGAAAGCCTCGAAAAGCGCAAAGTAAATTGGGTCAAAAAGGCCAATTCCGGCGACAAGGAAGCCAAAGCCCAAGTGGCGCTGATCGACAAAGCTTTAGCCGAGCTCAATGAAGGCCGGCCTGCACGTCGCGCGGATGTCGACGATGAAGAGCTGAAAGCCTGGAACATGCTACAGCTCCTGACGGCCAAGCCGGTCCTCTATGTTGCTAATGTCGATGAGGACAGCGCCGCAGATGGTAATGATTATTCTAAGCGCGTCCTCGATTATGCCACTGAAGAAGGCTCCGAAGCGGTGGTCATTTCAGCCCAGATCGAAGCGGAAATCTCGCAGCTTGAAGACGAAGAGCAGACAGAGTTTCTCGAAACGCTTGGATTGGAAGAGCCAGGACTAAACCGGCTCATCCATGCAGGATATGCCCTGCTTGGGCTGCAAACCTATTTCACCGCGGGCCCGAAAGAGTCGCGCGCTTGGACGATCCGCCAAGGCTGGACCGCCCCGCAAGCCGCCGGGGTCATTCATGGTGATTTCGAAAAAGGCTTCATCCGGGCCGAGACAATCGCCTTCGAAGACTATGTCGCCAATGATGGCGAGGCCGGCGCGAAAGAAGTGGGCAAGATGCGCGCGGAAGGCAAAGACTATATCGTCCAAGATGGCGATGTGATGCTGTTCCGGTTTAACGTTTAGGGCGGGGACGGCGGCTTTCGGCGGCAAAGCGGATGTCAGGTAGTCTCGCCTCTGGCGTGAAATGGAGCAACGCTGTAGCTCACGATACATGGTGAACCTCGAAAAGACATTGCAACAGCTTGAGCGGTCCGATTGGGGAGAGCCTACCTGTGACTCCCATCTCGTTCGCACCATTCATCATATCCGCAGAGTTCCCCTGACTGACTGGACACCTGAGGACTTTCGAATTGCCATCGGACAGAAAATGAGCCTGCCAATTTTGCTCCCATTGGCCTTCAATCTACTCGAGAATGACCCGCTCGTGAGCGGTGATCATTATGAAGGAGATTTGCTGGTTCAGGTTCTCTCATGTCGAGGAGAAATCGTTCAAGATAAAGCGTTCATGACGCGAGCCACATTGATTTGCGAGAAGGCTATGCGCCATATCTCCTCACATGACCATCCCGAGTATTTTGACGCCGTGTCGGCAAAGGTAGCCATGTTCAATGCCATAAACTAACTGAAACGTCTCTTCTCGGTACCAAATGGGGCGTTAGGTTGCGTGCATATTTGACACGATCTAGAATTGCTAATGATGGTTTTGGGCACTCGAACTTGTCGCACTTTCGCTTTGATGTTCTTTCTCGGCGCATGCGAACCGTTGATTGCAGACGAAGAGCCAAAAGCCACAGTTCCAGACGATTTCAGAGTGACACTGGATCGAAGCTTTTGTTTCGGAAACTGTCCATCGTATGCAGTAACGATCAGATCGAGCGGTGAGGTTGAGTACTGTGGTGAAGGCTTCGTCGAAATGCTCGGCGAACACCGCAAAACTATTAGCGTCGCGGCTGTTGCCGAGCTTGCTAGCTTTCTCGAAAACGCTCGGTTCTTCGAACTTCGCGACGGATACATCGGGCGTGTATCGGACCAACCTGCTTATCAGGTGTCTGTCCAGATGAATGGCCACACCAAGACGGTTCTAAACTATGCGGGTGAGTTTGCCGATATGCCTTCGATCGTAACTCAGATCGAGGACGCGATTGACCATACCGCTGAAACATCGACATGGATCGGCAATGGCGGAGGTTATGATCACGAAATAGATCGTCCAATATGCAAGAACCGACCGACCGTAGAGTTTTGATCCAGATTGCTAACTCCCGCTCTTGACCTAAATCAGGGCACGATGTTCCCATCTCCGGTCCCTCGGGCTTGCTCCGAGGGTCCAGCACGAGAAGGAACCACGCGCATACAAGGCGTCAGAATCGACGAGCCTTGCGAATTCATTCGCGCAATGTCATCAAACCAAAATGAAGCGCCTGATGATCGCAGTTGCCTGTTTTTCTCTCACGGGGGCCGGGTTTGCTCAGTCTTTGCCCAACTTGGAGGATGGCGCTTCTATCTCGATGGAATGCGCTCTGGCGATTAAATCAGCGGTCGAAGATCTCGAGATACACTACGGTCGTGAAGCTGTGAACGCGTTTGGTGTCGTCAAATGTGTCGAGGTGGATCAAGACAAAGTTATCGTCTGGGTCCAGCCTGTCGAGTATTCCACCTTAACTCGTGGGGGCGGATATTTGTACGAAATTGAACACGGTACGCGGCGAGTAATGACCAGGAAGCCGCAACGATAAGACGGCCAACCAATCCCGGCGATCCCCGTGGAAACGGGGATCCATGGACGGTATGCGCCTCATTGAATGGAAGAGAGTATCGTCCTTGGATACCTGCTTTCGCAGGTATCTCCGGGTAAGGGGATTAAGCTGGCGTGAACGCCTCTTTGACGAAATTCATCATCGTATCGGCGTCCGACACTTCAAACGGATCGCTCTCGCAATTGTCGCTATAGCCCGCTTCAGAGAACAGCTTTTTCACTTCGCCATTGTCGATCAGGGCAGAGTAACGCCAAGAGCGCATACCGAATCCAAGATTATCTTTGTGCACGAGCATGCCCATTTTGCGGGTAAACTCGCCAGAACCGTCCGGCAGCAGTTTCACGTTCTCGACGCCTTGGTGCTGGCCCCATTGGTACATAACGAAAGCATCGTTCACAGACAGGCAGTAAATCTCATCAACGCCTTGGGCTTTGAACTCATCATAGAGCGCTTCAAAGCGCGGCAGGTGGGTCGATGAGCAAGTCGGCGTGAAAGCACCTGGCAAAGCGAACAGGATGATTTTCTTGCCTTTAAAAATCTCATCGCTGGTGACGTCTTGCCAGCGGAATGGGTTTGGTCCGTCGACAGATGCGTCGCGAACCCGGGTTTTAAAAGTGACGTTAGGGACAAGCATGGGAGGATCCTTGTTTTGGTTGTTTTGAACGGGCTCTTATGCAACTCGCGGCTGACGTCAATGCGCGAATTTGCGCCATCCGCACCACAGTCAAACCTGTCGCCATAAGGGCACATGACATTTCTTCAGTTCATGCTATGTTCCATAAGAATCGTGGCACATGAGAAAATATGAAACCGATCATTCAAATTGGCCAAACCGGGCTCGACCTGATCCATCTCATCGCAATCGTTATTGCGTTGGGATTGGCGGCGGCTTTGTATCGACTGAACACGCAGCACCGCCAGGAAAAAGAACGCCGCGAAGAGCTTGAAGCGGACCTCGCGCGCTCTGAGCAGTCGCTCAACACGCAGCGCGCAATGGCTGAAGAGAGCAAATTGGAGCTCGCAGAGCTGCGAGGTCAAACCGCGAAGAGCAAAGAGGCGTTCGGCGAAATCGCCCGCGGCGTGATGCAGCAAACCCAAGCGCAATTCATGCAATTGGCCGATGAGACGTTCAAGAAACACCGCGAAGGCGCCAAAGGCGAGCTTTCCGAATTGATGAAGCCGATTGGCGAGAATTTTACCGAGTTCAAGAAACGCGTTGCCGACATTGAGAAAGTCCGCGCTGAAGACAAATCGGCGATCCAGCAGCAAGTCAAAGCGATTGGCGAAAGCTTGCATCGCAACACCGCGGAGACCGGTAAGTTGGTCAACGCCCTGACCGCCCCAAAAGGCGGCGGGCGTTGGGGCGAGATGACGCTTCGCAATGTTATGGAACAGGCAGGCCTTTCGGGGCATTGTGACTTTAATGAACAAGTGAATGACGAAACCGAAGAAGGCCGACAACGCCCGGATGCGGTCATCCATTTGCCAGGCGAACGGCAAATCGTGGTCGACTCTAAAGTCTCGCTAGAAGCTTATATGGCGGCCTCTTCCGCCGAAGATCCAACCCAGCGCAAGGTTCAATTGAAGACCCATGCGACCAATGTGCAGCGCCACGTCGATACGTTGGCTTCAAAACGCTACCAGGCGAATTTGGATGAGCGCGTCGACTTTGTAGCCATGTTCATTCCTGGCGAAAATTTCTTTGCCGCCGCTTTGGAATATGCCCCGGACCTGCTCGAGCGGGCCTATTCGAAGAATGTGATTGTCACCACGCCATCGACCTTGATTGGGCTTGCCAAAACCGTTTCTTATGTTTGGCGCCAAGAGAAGATGACCCAGAATGCCCGCGAGGCCGCGCAACTTGGTCAGCAACTCTATGAGCGGATCGCCAAAATGGCGGAGCATATCGAGAGATTGGGCAAGTCGCTCAACACTTCGGTGAGCCATTTCAATGCGATGAACAGTTCCTTGGACAAGCGCGTGATGCCGACCATGAAACGGTTCCAAGATCTGTCCATTGCGCCGCCCGATAAAGCGATGCCAGAACCCAAGCGGATCGAAGTCACGGCCGATGCTGGCACCGGGGCGCAATTAGAGCTGATCAAGAAAGCGAAGGCCTAGCCTTTAAGGGCGCTCGGTCGCAGCGTTTCGAACAATACGAAACCCGATATGTGACGTTCCGAACGACAAGTCTTGGGCTTGTCGGGCGGCCGGCCGGAACCGATAGCAATACGATTTCGCGCACAGATAGGAGCCGCCTTTTATCGTGCCCACAGCGATTCCAGGTTGCGCGATGTCCAGTCCCAAAGTCCCGGCCCGCGTGCGATCGCGGTCGCTGTGTGATGGCGAGTAAGGGGTTGCGGTCCATTCCCAGACATTGCCGATCATATCGTGCAAACCGAAACCATTGGCAGGGAATGAGGCGACGGGCGCTACACCTGCAAAGCCGTCATCTTCGGTGTTGGCGATCGGAAACACGCCCTGCCAAGTATTGGCGAGGTGTTTCCGCGCTTCGCGTTCCGCTTCTGGCCAGGAAAACAGCTCTCCCTCCAGCCCGCCGCGCGCCGCGTATTCCCATTCTGCTTCCGTCGGCAAGCGACCACCCGCCCAAGACGCATAGGCGGCAGCGTCCTCAAGCGTGACATGCGTCACGGGGTGGTCCAGTCGCGGCGAGTCGGACCCTTCCCCTTTGGGCTGTCGCCAATTGGCACTCTCAGACCAGCGCCACCAGTTTAAGTTTTGCGGTCGGCTGCCTTGCAGCGGTTCGAAGATGGCTGATCCCGGCGGCAACGCGACGCCCGGCCCATTTGGCTCGTCCGCAGCCCAACCGCGTTCGGCGCGGGTCACATAGCCGGTCGCGTCCACAAAATCAGAATATTGAGCATAAGTGATTTCTGTCCGCGTGATTTCAAACGCATCAACACAGGCCTCATGACGCGGCGCTTCTTCCGGATAGATCCGGGTCTCGCCCATTTGAAAACAGGTGCTGGTCAAAGATACCCAGTCGAGAGGCGGAGGGTCTGCCGCCGCAGGCAGCGCAATGGCAACCCAGAGGAAAGAGTATAAAGACCGATTCATACTCTCTCCCGATGACATTTGCAGCACGCTCTGGCAAGATTGATGAACCGCAGCCGGAAAAAGCGATTTCGCGGCTCTGGCACAAAAAACCTCTATCACCGAACAAATATTGACCTTTTGGCTTGGCGCTCATACTTGAGGCGCATGGCGATACGCGAAATTCTTACTGTGCCGGATGCTCGGCTGAAACAAGTCTCGAAGCCTGTCGAAGGCGGCGTTACGGATGATATCCGGGCGTTGATGGATGACATGTTGGAAACCATGTATGACGCGCCGGGTATTGGCCTCGCGGCAATCCAAATTGGCGAGCCGTTACGCGTGATCGTGATGGACTTGCAAGAAAACGAAGAAAACAACCCGCGTTTCTTCGTCAATCCCGAAATCCTGCCGCTGACCGATGATCTCGCCCCGTATGAAGAAGGCTGTCTGTCAGTGCCGGATGTGTTCGAGGAAGTCGAGCGCCCGACCGAATGCCGTATTCGCTATCTCGACTATGATGGCAACCAAGTCGAAGAAGTCGCAACCGGCCTATTCGCGGTCTGCATTCAGCACGAGATGGACCACCTTGAGGGCACGCTCTTCATCGACCATCTATCGCGACTGAAGCGTCAACGCGCCGTCGACAAGGTCAAAAAAGCCAAGCGGCTGAAAGAACAGAACGCGGCATAGTGAGCTTTTCCGGAATAAGATCGTTTCCAACGTTGCATTATTCTTCGTGCTGCTTTCGCTTGGGCTATGGAGTCTCAAAGTAAATGCGTCTTGGGTCTATCAAGCGCCGTGGTTTTTCAGATAAACGAGCGCAATGACTAAGCCGCTTCGCATCGCCTTTATGGGCAGCCCCGATTTTGCTGTGCCTGTGCTCGCCGCTTTGGTGGAGGCTGGGCATGACGTGGCCTGCGTCTATTCACAGCCGCCCCGTCCGGCCGGACGCGGTAAAAAACTGCGCCCAACGCCGGTGCATCAATGGGCTGAAGCGCATGGGCTTGAGGTTCGCACGCCGCGATCGCTAAAAAACCCACCCGAACAGGAAGAATTCGCCGCGCTCAACCTCGACGCTGCAATAGTGGTTGCTTATGGGCTCATCCTCCCACAAGCGGTGCTTGATGCGCCGCGTCTTGGCTGCATGAACATGCATGCCTCAATACTGCCCCGCTGGCGCGGCGCTGCGCCGATCCACCGGGCGATTATGGCGGGCGATGAGATGACCGGCGTGCAGGCCATGATGATGGAAGCGGGCCTTGATACGGGCCCAGTCTTGGCGACGGAAGAAACCCGCATTTTCCCCTTCGATACCACGGGGTCGGTGCATGACCGTTTGGCCGGCCTGGCGGCGGACCTTGCCGTGACATCGCTTGACGGCTTGGCGACTGGCGCGCTCACGCCTCAGCCACAATCGGAAGAAGGCGTGACGTATGCGCATAAAGTCACTGCCGAAGATCAACGCATTGATTGGACCCGCTCCGCGGCGGAGATCGATTGTCAAATCCGCGGCCTCTCCCCCTTTCCGGGGGCTTGGTTCTTCTATACGCCCGACGGCGAAAGTGCGCCCCTGCGGATGAAAGCCTTGATGAGCAAACTAGAACCCGGCATGGCTGATGCGCGACCTGGTACGCTGCTCGACGATGAGCTGGTTGTTCAATGCGGCGATGGCCAGGCGGTCCGCTTGATGAAAGCGCAGAAGCCGGGGTCGAAAGCGATGGATGCCGAGACTCTGTTGCGCGGTCTTCCGATTCCAGCCGGAGCGCAATTCGAATGAACAATCTGTGGATCCGACCCGCCACGCCTGAAGATGCTGATACGATAACGGAACTAACCGACGCCGCGTTCGGCACGCCAGAAGAAGCTCAGATCATTCTCAAGCTCGCTGACGATGGCGATAGTCTTGCCTCTTTGGTGGCGCACAATGATCGCGAGATCCTCGGCCATATTCAATTCTTCCGTGTTTGGATTGATGGGGCTGACGTGGCCTGCGGGCTTGGACCGGTTTCGGCGCGCCCAGACGTGCAAGGGCGAGGCATTGGCGCGGGCTTGATCAAGTTCGGTCTGACTTTGATGGAAGGGGCGGGCCGGACGCATTGTTTCTTGCTCGGCCACAAAGAATACTATCCGCGGTTTGGTTTTTCGGCGGATTTGGCAGCCCAGTTTGGCGGGCCATGGTCGGGGCCACATTTTATGGCGATTGAGTTGAAATCGGGGGGTCCAAACGTGGGTAAGCTGACTTATCCCGCCGCGTTCGGGGTTTAAGCTGTGCAGCGCTACAAGATCACGATCGAATATGATGGCCGCCCGTATTTTGGCTGGCAGCGCCAGGATGGTCAGCCATCTGTGCAGCAAGCCCTAGAAGAGGCTGCAGCCGTGTTGGACGATGCGCCCGTCCTCATGCAAGGCGCGGGGCGCACGGATCGCGGCGTACATGCGACCGGGCAGGTGGCGCATTTCGACTTGGTCAAACCGCGTCCGATCCGAAAGATTGCTGATGCGCTGAACTTCCATCTGCGCCCGGAAGCCGTGGCGGTATTGAAAGCTGAAGAAGTTGATGCCGATTGGAGCGCCCGCTTCAATGCGACTTTGCGGGCCTATCGCTATGTCATCATCAATCGCCGCGCGCACTTAACGGTCGATAAGGGTCTGGCGTGGCGGGTGCCTTTTCAGCTCGATGCCGGTGCGATGGATCGCGCCGCGAAGGCGCTGATCGGTCAGCATGATTTCTCGACGTTTCGCGACGCTGAATGCCAAGCCAAGCATCCGATCCGGACTCTCGATAAGATCAATGTCGCGCGCTATGGCGAAGGCATTGAAGTCACGGTCGAAGCCAAGAGCTTTTTGCACCGGCAAGTGCGCTCGATTGTTGGTTCATTGGTTGAGGTTGGCCGTGGTCAACAAAACGAAGACTGGATTGCCGCGATTCTAGAGGCCCGCGACCGGACGGCGTGTGGTCCAGTTGCCCCGCCCGACGGCCTGTTTTTAGAACGGGTTGAGTATGGTGAGGGGGGCTTGGGCAGCAATAGTGTCCAGCTTTCCTGACATACGTCAGGACCCATGACGGTCGAGAATTAGATCAGCCAGCCGCCATGGGTGCCAACTTGCGTTGGCAATGCGGGGATGAGCGGACAACAAACTATTCACTTCCAAAACACCCATAGACCTCACAGAGCATCTCGCTTATTCTCCCCCCGGCAGCACGACTGGCGAGATAAGATGGAGCACCATCGGGGAGTGTTGCGCGTTTTCATCCGTGCCGATCGCCTGGGCCAATCACCCCAATGGAGATGGCCATGTCTGAACTTTCCCCCGTATCAATCGCTTTTCTTGTCTTTCCCAATGTCACGCAGCTAGACCTGACCGGACCGGCTCAAGTCTTGTCGCGGCTCGGAAACACCACGCTGAACCTGGTCTGGAAGGATACATCGCCAGTCCCGACGGATGCGGGATTTCCCTTGCTGCCGACGGCGACGTTTGAAGAGATCGATCAGGCGGATATCCTCTGCGTGCCAGGCGGTCTTGGAACCCTGGAAATCATGCAGGATCAAACTGTGCTCGCCTGGTTGCAAAAAATTGCCGCCAAAGCCGATTGGGTGACGAGCGTGTGCACCGGCTCCTTGGTACTTGGCGCGGCCGGTTTGCTCAAAGGCTACAAATCCGGCTGCCACTGGGCGTCGATTGACCAGCTTTCCTTCTTCGGCGCCATTCCTGTGCGCGAACGGATCGTTGAAGACCGTAACCGGTTCAGCGGTGGGGGTGTGACGTCCGGGATCGACTTTGCTCTGGCGCTGGCGGCGCGTATTCGCGGGGAAGATTTTGCCAAATTCATCCAGCTTTCAATCGAGTATGATCCCAACCCACCGTTTGATGCGGGATCGCCGGACAAAGTCTCGCCGGAGATTCTGCAGCGCTATTACAAATTGATCGATGCGGCGGTGCCGGACCGCGAGGCCAAGGTGAAAGCGATTGCAAATTCGCTCGGATTTTAGCCCCAATTTCGCAATAGGCAGTGACTTACGCTTATTTTTCTTGGCACGTCCACGTTGAAGGACCATAATTCGCCCATGTTCAAAGCCATCGCCTTTGCTGGACTCATTCTTGTGAGCGGGCCCGATTTCGGCCCCTCAAATGAGATGTTTGATGAGCTGAAAACTGCGCCCAGCGAGGAAGAGGCCAATGATATTGCCCTCGATATCTGGGCCTCCTGGATGGAAAGTGGCTCGGATGCCGCTGATCTTGTTATGGAACGCGCTGTTCGCGCCCAAGCTTTTGGCGACCTCGAGCATGCCCGGGCCCTGTATGACCGGGTGATTGCGATCCAACCAGACTATGCCGAAGCCTGGAATCGCCGCGCCACGGTGTTCCTAACCCAAGAGAATTATACCGAAGCGCTGCGCGACGTGAACGAAGCCTTGCGGCTCGAGCCACGCCATTTTGGCGCCTGGGGCGGGCTTGGCGCGGTCTTAGAAGGGCTCGGCTCGAAAAACGAAGCGGTCAACGCGTATGAAAAAGCGCTGGAAATTTATCCTCTCTTCCCTTCGGCCAGACGCGGCATAGATCGTATCCGGCGCGAACAGGAAGGCCGCCCCGTTTGAGAATGCTGCTCATTTTAGTCTCTGTCTTGCTGCTTGGCGGCGTTGGCGCGTGCGTGCATAGCGCGGTCTACGCCGCGCGGGTCAATCAAACCCATCCCGCCAATGGCTCGCTGGTCAGGGTGAATGGTGCCGATGTGCACGTCTTGCAGCAAGGCGCGGCCGGTCCCGTCGTGCTGATGATCCATGGCGCGTCAGCCAATGCCCGTGAGTTCGAGTGGACGTTGGCGCCTAAGCTTGCCGACACGCACCGCGTTTTGATGATTGATCGGCCCGGACACGGCCATTCGGAGCGGCCATCAGACGCGCAGCAATTGGCGGTTCAGGCTGAACAGGCCGCTGGCGTGCTGAGCGCGCTCGCGCCGGGAGAGCCCGCCATCGTGGTTGGCCACAGCTTTGGCGGTGCCGTTGCGTTGCGTCTCGCGCTGGATCATCCGGACCTGGTGGATGGCTTGGTCCTACTCGCACCGGTAAGCCATGATTGGGGCGGCGGCGGCGAAGCTTGGTATAATAAATGTGCCAGCGACAATCTGTTTGGCCCGGCCTTCACCCAGCTGGTACCGATTGTCGGCCCCTCGCAAGTCAAAGGTGGCATCACCAACGTGTTTTCACCGAAACCTGCGCCGGAGGGTTATTTCGAGAAATCCGCGATTGGCTTACTGTTTCGGCCCTCAAACTTCATCGCCAATGCCAAGGACGTGAGCGCGCTCCGTGGCGAGCTTGCCGGGCAACAGGATCGTTATGACGATATCGAGGTGCCGACCATCGTCTTTTCTGGCGCATTAGACACGGTGATTAGTCCGCCGCTGCATGTCGGCAAATTAAAGCACCAAATTGACGGGCTTGAACTGGTCAAACTGGGCGAAGGCGGGCACATGCCGCATCACGCTTATGGCGACGATGTAGCGGCGACAGTGCGGCGGCTTACGGCGTCCTAGGACCGCGCGAGGCCGAGCCGATCATCGGCATCACCAAGATCCTCGTCGAACGTCTCCAAATACCAGCGCACGGTCTCTCGCATGCCGTCCTCAAAAGTCTGCTGCGGGGTCCAATCAATCGCGCGCTCAGCACTGGACGGATCGACCCCGTATCGCCGATCATGGCCCTTGCGGTCGGTAACGAAACTGATCTGATCGGCATACGACGAGGCTTTCCGGCGGACCTCATCGAGCAGGGCGCATAGCGTTTTGACCAAATCGAGATTGGTCCGCTCTGCGCGCGCCCCAAATAGCAGTGTTTCGCCTGGTTCAGCCTGACACGCGTCGATCAGGCCGCGCGCATGATCTTCCACATACAGCCAGTCACGGACATTCATTCCATCCCCATAAATTGGAATCGGGGCGCCCAGAACGGCCTTGCGAATGACGGTTGGGATCAACTTTTCCGCATTCTGCCAGGGGCCATAATTATTCGAACAATTGGTCACCACGGTCGGTAAGCCGTACGTGCGCCGCCAAGCGCGGACGATGTGATCGCTGGCGGCTTTGCTGGCCGAATAGGGAGAGGAGGGCGCGTAGGCCGTATGTTCGTCAAATACCGGATCGTCGGGTCCAAGATCGCCAAACACTTCATCAGTCGAGACGTGGACGAACCGGAATGCGTCGGGATTTTCAGCCGACTCCCACCATTCGACCGCGGCTTCCAACAGGTTGAATGTGCCATCCACATTGGTCGTCATGAACGCACTTGGGCCGTCAATCGAGCGATCAACATGCGTCTCTGCGGCGAGGTGAATGATCGCGTCAGGGCGCGCCGCCTTAAACAGGGCGGACACAGCGGGCCGGTCGGTGATGCAGGCATGCACATTCTGAACCGCGCAGCCTGCAATCGCGTCAGGATTGGCGGCATAGGTTTTCTTGTCGAGATTGAACACATCATGGCCCGCTTGGCTCAATTGGCGGACGACCGCCGAGCCAATGAACCCGTATCCCCCGGTCACGATATAACGCATCACATCTCCTACAGGCGAAGCTTATGAAGCGCTGAATACATGCGCCAAAGCAATCGCGCCAGCGGTGGCGACATTAACACTGTCAAAGCCCGCCTGCATTGGGATTCGCACCGGTTGGGCGAGGTCAATGAGGTGTTCTGGTAAGCCGGGTCCTTCGGCCCCAAGCAAAATCGCGAGCTTATCGGGTATGCGTAGGCTTTGAAGCGACGCGGCATCGCTGCGCGGGGTCATCGCCCAGACGGTAAATCCGGCCGCTTTGAGCGCCGCAATTTGCGCTTCGCCAGACCCGCCATGATGGAAGGGTAGCCAAAGACTGCTCCCGGACGAAACACGAATGGCTTTGCGATAGAGCGGGTCACAGGATTGGCCATTCAGCAGGACGCCATCGACCCCAAACGCCGCGGCATTTCGAAACGCGGCCCCGATATTGTCGTGATTTGAGATTTGGTTGAGGACGAGCAGTCGCTCTTTCCGCTCCGGCCCGGGATTCGCGGACATGATGTCGTCGAGTGACAAGGGCGAGCCCTTAAGCGCGCAGGCGAGTATGCCGCGGTGAATGGGAAAGCCCGCCACTTCATCCATCAAAGCTTGCGGCGCCGTGTAGATGGGCACGTTTTCAGGCACAGCCGCCAACAGTTCTGACAATGGCGCAAGCCGACTTTCACCGAGGAACAGGCTGTCCACTTCAAACCGTGATCGCGTCAGCAAGATCGAAAGCGGCACTTTGCCTTCAACAATGAACCGGCCATCTGCGCCGCCCGTCAAGTCGCGTTCGCGCACATCAATAAAAGGGGCGATCCGCGGATCGCCCCGATCGGTGATTTTGATGATGTTCGCGTCAACCAAAGCGATTAAGCGCCCATTGGCAGGCCTTGTTCCTTGGCCATTTTTTGCATCGCTTTTTGCAGCTTTTCAAACGCCCGCACTTCGATCTGGCGGATGCGTTCGCGGCTGACATTATAGACCTCAGACAACTCTTCGAGCGTCTTGGGTTCATCCGTCAGGCGGCGTTCTTGTAGGATATGCTGTTCACGCTCTGACAGGTCTGCCATCGCTTCCTGCAGCAATTCCATGCGCGCATCGAACTCTTGCGTCCGCGCGAAGGTCTCGGCCTGGTTCGGCTCATCGTCTTCGAGCCAGTCTTGCCACTCCATATCGCCTTCAGCGCCCATTGGGGCGTTCAGCGAGGCGTCCGATCCGCTCATCCGACCGTTCATCGAGATGACGTCTTTTTCAGGCACGTTGAGCTTATCGGCGATGTGCTTGATCTGATCCGGTTTCAGCTGCGCATTGTCCAGCGCATCAATCTCGCCTTTCATCCGGCGCAGGTTGAAAAACAGCTTCTTCTGCGCTGCGGTGGTGCCGAGTTTGACCAGGCTCCAAGAGCGCAGGATATATTCCTGAATGCTCGCCCGGATCCACCACATAGCGTAAGTGGCAAGGCGGAAGCCCTTATCAGGATCGAATTTCTTGACCGATTGCATCAGCCCAACATTGCCTTCGGAAATCACTTCCGCCATCGGCAAGCCATAGCCGCGATAGCCCATCGCAATCTTCGCCACCAGGCGCAGATGCGAGGTCACCATTTTTTCGGCGGCTTCGGAATCTTCGTGTTCTTGCCAGCGTTTGGCGAGCATGAATTCCTCGTCCTTCGCCAGCATTGGAAACTTACGTATTTCTGAGAGGTAGCGGCTTAGGCCCTGTTCAGGGCTCAGCGCGAGCGCACGGCTCGTAGGTGTGTTGGCCATATTATGGTCCTCCATTTTCCCCTTCGCGCGACCCTATACGTGCAGGCACCGGCTCCGGTTCTATCGTTGGCGAGAGTCATAGCCCCGATCATCGGCAGCGTCTTTCCCTCATTCGCGAATAGTCCCTATCGCGAATTCGCATAGATAGGGGTGAAATTGGGGGATTTTAAGGTGCTGAGTGGGGATTCTTGTCGGGACAGAGTTTGCTGAAACGGTGAAAAACAGGTGGATTTTCGTGAATCCACTCATCCCGGCGAATGTGAGGACCTCATGCAGAATGCCTGCGAGCCCTTAAAAAAGATCCCGGCTCAAGCCCAGGATCAGCGGCGGATGGGACACCTCTCCGCCACGCTTTGTCCAGCTTGACTGGGCAATCCAGCACGCGTCGGTGCCATCTAGCGCGAGAGCGACAATACCGCTCCCGGTCTTAGCGGCTCGATCGCGAGATGGGCCCTCGGATCAAGTCCGAGGGAGCGCTGAGAGGTGAAACCGGGTCAAGATGGGGGCCGGAGGAGACATTAGCGGTTCGGAGCCGGAATTGCTTTAGTGAGTCTATTCCAAACGATTGAAATCGTAACACCACCGATGAAGCCAGCCAGGCTCAAAGAGACGATGTAACCAAAGCCCGTTGCCAAATCGCCATTGAACGCGAACCAGATCACGATGCTGCTCTCAACGAACGCTGTCATGAGGCCGTACATGCCAAATCGCAGGCCATTCAAGCGCCCTTCAAGTCTGGTATGTGACCAAACAAAGAGAATTGCCGGTGGCAAAGAAAAAAGGGCTACCCCGATTAACACAGCCATATACTCGCCGAGCGCGGCGCTGAGTGTTTCGTTTCCAAACACGAAAAACCCAATCATCGTGAGAACGAACATGGTTGCTGCGAGAGCCGATAGATAACTCGCGATGAATTTTAGTGCTGTCACCATGGGATTGAAACTAAGCAGTTCGGTATCGTTGCCTAGTGTAGGTTATTGACACGATCAGATGTCCACTCCGGCGCCGAAAGCAGACATTGCTTAGGCCTTCGAAATCAGCCTTAGGCCTACCGCTCAGACTTTCGCGCCTTGAACGCCGCCATCTGTTCCGGCGTCGCTTCGCCCTGGAACTTCTCTTTCCAGTCCGCATACGGCATGCCGTAGACTCGCTCGCGCGCCTCGTCTTTCGACATCTCCACGCCTTCCGCCTCAGCCGCTTCGCGGTACCAGTCGCCGAGGCAGTTGCGGCAAAAATCCGCCAGAATCATTAGCTCGATATTCTGCACATCCTTGCGATTATCGAGATGCGTCAGCAGACGCCGAAACGCGGCGGCGTCGAGCCGGTCTTGTTGCTCCTGGCTGAGCTCGGCCATGGCTAGTCTCCTACAGTGCGGACATCGGCTTCAACGACCAAAATCATCGGTTCGCCATTCGCGTCAAAATTCAGCGTGATGTCAATCGTATCGCCGCCAACGACGTCCTCACCGACATCAAACATCATGAAATGATCACCGCCGCGCTTGAGTTCGAGGCTGCCGCCGTCGGCGATATCGAAGCCTTCGACTTGGCGCATTTGCATTCTGCCGTCGACCATTGCCATCGTGTGCAACTCGATTGTGCCAATACTCGTCGAGCTGGCGCTGGTCAGCGTGACATCGCCGCCTTCGACGCTCAGCGTGACCCCGCCCATCGTCATGTCCCGCGCACCGATCGGCTCCATGACGAAGGCGTCCGTGTAAGACAAGACAGGACCGGTCCCACCTGCCGGCGAACACGCAGCGGCGAGACCCAAACAAACGGCGCCCAGAAAAATGCGAGACATAGCGAAATCCTTTTCAATCACCCGTCCGATATAGGGCGAAGCTAGACCTGCCAGAAGCCCACAACGCGTCGCACCTCTTCAATAATCGGCGCGGCGACAGAATTGGCCTTCTCAGCGCCTTTGGTCAGGGCCGCATCAATCTCAGCCGGGTCATTCAGCAAACGTCGCATCTCGTCTGTGATGGGTGACAAATGCGCCACGGCGAGGTCCGCAAGCGCCGGTTTGAACGTGCCAAAGCCTTTGCCGCCATATTCGGCGAGGATGGCTTCATCACTGGTGCCGGACATGGCCGCATAGATGCCGACCAAATTCGCCACTTCCGGGCGGCCTTCGAGCCCTTCGACGGTTTCCGGCATGTCGCCTAATGTGTCGGTCTTCGACTTTTTGATTTTGCGGGCAATCGTCTCTGCATCATCGATGAGATTGATACGCGAATTCTCAGCCGGGTCCGACTTGGACATTTTCTTCGTGCCGTCTTTGAGGCTCATAATCCGCGCCCCAGGGCCTTCTATCAGGCCTTCTGGCAGCGGGAAAAAGCCGGGCGCATCGAATTGCTGGTTGAACCGCGATGCGATGTTGCGGCTCAGCTCAAGGTGCTGTTTCTGGTCTTCGCCGACGGGGACGTGCGTGGCTTTATAAGCCAAAATGTCCGCCGCTTGCAGGACCGGATAGTCGAACAGACCAACACTGGCGCGTTCGGAATCTTTGCCGGACTTGTCCTTGAACTGGGTCATTTTCTCGAGCCAGCCCATGCGCGCGACGCAATTGAAAATCCAGGTGAGTTCCGTGTGGGCGCGGACAGAGGATTGGACAAAAATCGTCGAGGTGTCGGGGTTGAGGCCCGCCGCCATCATCGCCGCCGCGATTTGGCGGGTCTGGTCCTTCAACGCATCTGGGTCCACCGGCATGGTGATGGCGTGCAAGTCGACGACGCAATAAATCCCTTCCCAACCGTCATTCTGAAGGTCGGTAAACTTCTTCAGGGCGCCGAGATAATTTCCAAGATGGAGATTGCCGGTCGGTTGGATGCCCGAAAACACACGGTTCGGGCCGGTATAGGTCGCTTGCTCAGTCATGGCAGCGGGGTTTAGCGGATTTTGCCGCCCTGGCTAGTGGTCAATTCAATCGGCGCCGCGGCGGGTTAGCCCTTTTATGTCGCTCAGCCGGACCGCGCCAAAGATCAGAGCGGCGATGCCATAAATCGCGGCGCCAATGGCAATGAAGGCCAGCACTTCAACGAATTTGCTAAACGGCACCCAGGCTTGAAGCACGTGCTGTTGCCCCATCAGGAACAATAGCGCGCCGCCCATGGCACCGCTGGCCAACCCGACAGAGACCAAACGAGAGATCAAACGCGGGCCAGGGCGATACCAACCTCGCCCGAGCAAGCCGGAGAATAACAGCGCGACATTGACCCAGGCCGCGATACTGGTCGCGATCGCCAGACCGGGAAAACCCGCCCAGCCTTGAGACCGGAACCAGATGAATAAGCCGGCGCCGAGCACTGTGTTGAGCGCGACCGTGAACAAGACGAACCGCATCGGTGTTTTGGTATCTTCACGGGCAAAAAAGCCGGGGGCGAGGACTTTGATAAGCACGAAGGCGGGGACGCCCCACCCATAATGAACAAGCGCCAGACCTGCCTGGCTTGCATCATTCAGCGTAAAGGCGCCGCGAGCATACAAGCCTTCGACCAAGTAAGCTGGCGCGACCATCAAGGCAATGGCGGCGGGCAGGGTGAGCGCCATGGCGAGCCCGATGCCATCATCCATCAGCGCGTTCGAAGACTGACCATCGCCGGACCGCGCCGCACGGGCGAGGCGAGGCAAAATGGCGACGCCGACGGCGACCCCGACAATCCCGAGGGGCAATTGATACAGGCGATCGGCATAGAACAGCCAGGATTTCGCACCTTCCTCGAAGCTCGCCAGAAGCTGACTAACCATGATGTTGATTTGCGTGCCGCTGGCGGCAATCGTGCCGGGGATCGCTAAGGCGATGATCTTTTTCACCGACGGCGTGAGTTTCGGCACGCCGAGCGACAAGGAGATTTTCTGTCGCGTAACGCCCCACCATAACAGCCCCGCCTGCGCAATCCCGGCGAAAGTGACCGCCCAGGCCGCGAGCACGGCGGTCTGGGGTGCGGTATCGCCGAGCAGCGCGGCGGTGATCAGGAAAATGTTGAGCACCGTCGGCGCGCCAGCGGATAAGACAAACCGTCCTGCGGAGTTCAGAACGCCTGACAATAACGCGGCCAAAGCCATGCAGGCGAGGTAAGGCATGGTGATACGCGTCAGCAGGATGGCGAGTTGAAAACTCTCGCTCTGCGGCGAGTACCCGCCATGGAACGCGTACATCAGCCAGGGCATGGTCAGCTGCGCTACGATCACCAACGCTGCGGTTGCGGCGAATAGGCCGCGCATGGTCTGACGCGCGACTTCTTCGGCTGCCGCTTTGCCTTCTGCCTCAAGTGTGCGGGCATAGGCCGGAACAAAGGCCTGTGCGAAGGCGCCTTCGGCAAAAATCCGGCGAAACAGGTTGGGTAGAATAAGCGCGGTGACAAACGCATCGCCAATCGGCCCAGCGCCGACTTTCGCGGCGATGAGAATATCCCGAATGAAGCCGAGAATTCGGCTGCCCATGGTCAGCGACGATTGCGTGAGCGTATTGCGCAGGAGACTCATAAACGGCTTTCTGGGGTTAGAAACTGTCTGCCGCGCTGGCGCGTTTGAGTTTACGCGCTGGCGTGCTCGGCCCGTCTGGTTCTTCCCGCCCAAGCGCGGCAAGGAGTTGGTCGCGCAGTGACGATTTCATGGCCGCGTCAAAGCCATCTGGCAGCTCAACGTAAAACGCATCAAACACCCGCTCACCATAGGATCCGACATGCGCCGAGATGATGGAAATGCCAGCATCGGCAAGCACTTGGCTGACATCGCTCAACAGGCCAGGGCGGTCGCGTCCGGACACATCGATGACCGTATAAGCCTGGGAGGCGTCCTCAGAAATGGAGACCCGTGGCTGGACAATGAAGGCCGCCTTGCGCGGGCTTGGCCGCAGGCTTGGCTCTGGGATTTGTCCGTCCTCATCAATCGCGGCAAGGACCGTTTTCTCCAACCGCTCCAGTCGCCCGCGATCCCCTTGTGCAAACGGATGGCCGTCGCCATCCTCGAGAACAAACACGTCAATGATGCGTCCAGAGGCGCCGGTGAAGACTTGCGCGGCCACCGTATGGGCGCCCATGGCGCCAATCGCTTGGGTCAAGCGGGCGAATAGTCCGACGCGATCGGGGGCCGAGACGAACAAGACGGTGCGCTCCTGCGCTTCCGATTCAGCCTGGACAATAATTTCCTGCGCGCTCGAGAGTTTCTGAGCGTGATCGATCAGGGTTTCGGCGTCGAAGCCTGTCCAATAGGCCTCGTCCATTTCCAGCATGACGTTTGGAAGCGTGCCCAAATTGTCGACCACGAGACCGCGATTGGTGTCCGCTCGGGCTTTCAGCTCAGCCGTGACACTGCTTTCATCGGTGCGCCCACCGCGGAGCGCCGCTTCGGTGTTGAAATAGAGGTCGCTGAGCAATTGCCCCTTCCAATTGTTCCACACATTTGGGCCCACCGCCCGTATGTCTGCGATGGTGAGAATGTAGAGCAAACGCAAATGCTCTAGATCCATCACCTTCTCTGCGAAGGTCACAATTGTGCGCGGATCCGCAATATCGCGTTTCTGAGCGGTCTCGCTCATTTCCAGATGGTTGCCGACCAGCCAGGCGACCAGTTCGGTTTCGGCTTGGTCTAGGCCCAGCCGCCGACACGCACGCCGGGCGGTCTTCATGCCTTCAATTTGCTGATCCCCAAGGCCTTTGCCAGTGTCGTGCAATAGCATTGCTAGGTAGAGCGCGCGACGATTTTCGATTTTGCCGTAAAGCTGTTTGGCCAGGGAAAACCCGTCTTCACCTTTATCCATTTGTGCGATGTGCTGCATCGCCCGGATCGTGTGCTCATCGACCGTGTAGTGGTGATACATATTGAACTGAGTCTGCGCGACAATGCCGCCGAATTCCGGGAGAAACCGCCCGAGAATCCCCGCCTCATTCATCCGATTGAGCGTGAGGCCAAGATTTTCGCTCTCGAGCAAAATCTCCAGGAACACGGTCACCATTTCAGGATTGCTGCGATTCTTGGCGTTGATCCGTTTTTCGTTGCGGGTAGCGAAGGTCAGAGCGTCTGGGTGAACGTCTGATCCGGTTTTGTCGGCGTGTTGAAACAGCAATAGCAGCGTTGCCGGATCCTCCTCAACCACATCAGGGTCTGCAAAGTTGACCCGATTGCCGGTGAGTTCGAAGCGCGAATCCTCCATCGGCTTGGTTTGCGATGACCCCGGTAAGAAGCGACGCCAACCTTCAGGTTTGGCTTTTTGCTGCGCTTCCAGTTTGGCCGCCAGGATGCGGGTCAAGCCGCCGACATCTTTGGCGGCCAGGAAGTATCGTTTCATAAACCGCTCAACACCGAGCTGCTCACCGCGGTCTTGATAGCCCATGCGGGCGGCGATTTCCGGCTGTAGATCAAAACTCAACCGCTCTTCCGGTCGACCGGTAATGTAGTGAAGGTGACAGCGTACTGTCCAAAGGAAGCGCGCAGCCCGCATGAATACGTGATACTCATGCGTGGTGAAGACATGGGTCTGCATCACATCTTCGAGCGACGAGGTCGTGTCCGGATGCATATGTTTGACGATCCAGTACAGCGTTTGCAAGTCCCGCAACCCGCCTTTGCTTTCTTTCACATTGGGTTCGACAAGATACCGGGCATTGCCTTGGCGGGCGTGGCGATTGTCGCGTTCTTCGAGTTTATCTGCAATGAATTCAGCGTCTTGCCCTTGGACGGCTTGTCTGTTGAACAAGTCACGGGTTTCCTCGGCCAAATCCTTGTCACCGAACAAGTAGCGCGCATCCAATAGACTGGTTTTGATGGTCACATCTTCTTTGGCGAGACGCACGCATTCTTGCGGCGTGCGAAACGCATGGCCGACTTTCAGGCCCATATCCCACATCGCATACAGCATAAACTCAATCACGCTTTCCGCATGTGGGCTGGTTTTGTAAGCGCGGATGAAGAGCAGATCGATGTCCGAGGACGGCGCGAGAACAGAGCGGCCATACCCGCCGGTAGCGAACACGGCCAATCGCTCGCCTTCGGTGGGGTTGCGGGCGCGAAACACGTGTGTGGTGGTGAAATCATACAGCGCGTGCAGCACTTCGTCCTGAACCGCCGCCAAAAGACGCGCAGAATCGAGCCCATCCGCGCCTTGTTGCAACCGTTCTTGCGCGATCAAGCGGCCTCGAAAAAGCGCGCCATGTAAGATATCTAGGGCCGCTTTGCGGGTCGCTTGGTCATCGCCCTCATGCTGCAAAGCAGCGGAGGTGAGCTTCACCCGCAGGGCGCGGCCATCGATGATCGAACTCAGTCGCCACTTGCCGGGCGCTCGCTTGGTGGGCGTCCGTGTTTCGACCAATTGTGCTTCTTCAGACATGCCGTCTGTCTAGCGCGGTTTGCGCTGCAATGGCTAGGTCTATGGCGGTTTTATACTGCGGATCGGCGTAGCGAGATCAGGGCTTGGTCCAAGATACCCTGGCTCGCCGCACACACCAATTGTCCACCAGGTTTGGCGGGGTTTCCGCGCCAGTCGCAAGCCAGGCCGCCCGCGCCGCGGACCACAGGGATCAGCGCCGCCGCGTCATAAGGCGCAAGGCCTGACTCCGCCACCAGGTCGATGGTGCCGCCAGCCAAGCGCGCATAGGCATACGCATCTAAGCCATATCGGGTAATCCGGGCCGTTTGGCGCAATTGCGTCCACGCCCCTTGCTCAGGAAGAGTCATAATGAACGCGTCAGTGGTGGCGATCACGGCTTGGCGCAGGTCGTCGCAAGACGAGACATGGATTTTGGTATCGGTGCCCCGAGCTCGCAAATACGACCCGTCCGGACCCCCGACATAACGCTCATCCAGGACCGGTTGGTCGATAATCCCAACCACCGCATCTCCAGCCGTATCAACCAATCCAATCAAAGTCGTCCAAACCGGCAACCCGGCGACAAAGGCACGCGTGCCGTCAATCGGATCTAAGACCCAAGTCCAGCCCGTCGAGCCGTCTTGTCGACCATATTCTTCGCCGTGAATCGCATCCTCAGGGCGCAGTTCACTCAAAACGGCACGCATCGCCCGTTCAGCGGCTTTATCCGCCTCGGTGACGGGATCAAAATCGCCCCCGCTCTTTTTGTTTTCGATATCTGTCAGCGCACGAAAATGCGGCAGGATCGCCGCACGCGCGGCATCTGCCATAGCGTGAGCGACCGAGACCGCATCAAAATCGAGATCTGTTTTCATCTGCCGCGCTTAGCCGCGCGGGGCGTATCTGGTCAAGCGGCGCCTGAGTCAGATGCTTCAGATTCAAGCGCTTTTGCAAGTTCGAGCAGACGGCGCCGTGGGCGTTCGCCCAGCCGATAATAGGCGCGAACCAATTCCAGCGTTTCTTTCTGGCTGAGAATATCCGCATCCAGACGCTCGGCGTCATTCGCGGCCATGCCTTGCATGTCCTCGGTTTCTAAGCCGTCAAAGAAATATTGAACCGATACGTTCAACGCGCGGGATAGATCATAGAGACGAGATGAGGTGACACGATTGGCCCCGCACTCATATTTTTGGATCTGTTGAAACCGCACGCCGACCATGCTCGCCAAATCTTGCTGAGTCATGCCCAACAAGCGACGTCGGCGACGCAGGCGTTTGCCTACATGCAGGTCTGTTTTGTCCGTCATACCGCACTCCCGGATGATCGCAGACTCCCCCTGGAGTCCCGAATTTGAATTTCGGGGAAACTCACAGCAAGTCCTGTGCCGAAACAGAAATATCTCGGAATTACAGGGCTTTAGACGATCTCTACTATGTGATGGGGATCACTTGCATCCCACTCGCGCAACGGAGTTATGCGGCAGCGCAGCGCAATAGGGCTTGTTATTTGTGCGCCGCACAATAAATTGATCCTTAGCACTTAGGTGCTGACGCCTTCTGGCGTTTCCTCCCTTACCTATTACGGCCGCGCTCTTCAGCGCGGCTCTTTTTTTACAAATTCTCTCGCAACGCATAGTCGACGATGTCTTCGATCAGACGACAAACCTGTTCACGTGTTTGAACAAATCCGGCTGATTTCTCGACGTTCACTTCATTCATATAGAGCGCGCGATTGATTTCAATCTGTAGAACATGAATTCCACGTCGGGGTCGGCCATACCGGCGCGTCGTATAGCCACCTGCATAGGGCGCGTTGCGCGTGACGCTTAATCCGGCCCGGCGGCAAAAGCGTTCAACACACGAGGTCAGGCGGGCTGAACAGCTCGATCCAAAGCGGTCGCCTAAGACAATATCAGGCAGGTTTGACCGGCCAGGCTGGCGGGATGGCATCGAGTGGCAGTCAATAATGACAATGTCGGACCAATCGCTCTTTAACGCCTCAATCTGCTGCTGCAGCGCCTGATGATAGCGATCGTAAACTTCGACCAGACGAAATTGGCCGGCTTGTTTCGACATCGGCGCTGCGTAAATCTCGCGGCCGCTCGCACCGACACGCGGCAGACAGCCTAAGCCGGCTTTGACGCGCGGACTTGGCATGCCGGCCGTGCGGGGCAGGCCATCATGAAACATGCTGGCATCGAGCTCGCGCGAATCGCGGTTCAAATCGACAAAGCCACGGGCATAGTTCGCACTCAGCAGAATGGCGCCTTGGTCAATCGACGGCAAATACAGCTCATCGACAAACGCATCTTCAGTTCGCTGCAGGTCAACAATTGGCACGCAAAGCAAGTCGCGCATCTCTTGCGGATAGATATTGCCGCTATGCGGAGAGGCAAAAATCACCGGTGCGCGGACATTGCGATCGCGGCGAAGCGTGAAGGCTTCCACCGTTTCGACATGAGACTCTGGAGAGACATCAATACTGGACCGCATAGGATCAAAGTCTGTGTTCTGCCTGCCAGGTCAAGGTCAAACGCCGAGATTTTATCAGCCTGACCGTGCAAACTGCGCTGTAATGTGAGAATATCTGCTAGAAAAGTAGAGTCTATTCACTCAGGATTTACGGAATAGTGGCAGACCGGATTGTGGAAGATCAGGGACTTTAACACATGAGCAAAATCTTGCTGGCCGAAGATGATGATGCCATGCGCAGCTTTTTGAGCGCGTCGCTACGACGTGCCGGTCATGACGTGCAAGACTTCGAAGACGGCGAAGGCGCGCTGGAAGCCTTAGAACGCGAAGTGTTTGACTTGCTGCTCACCGACATTGTGATGCCAGGCATTGACGGCATTGAACTCGCCCGCCGCGGCGCTGAACTCGACCCGGCCATGAAAATCGTCTTCATTACCGGTTTTGCCGCGGTTGCCCTGTCCGGCAGCTCCCCAACCCCCGCCGGTGCCAAGGTTCTCTCCAAACCATTCCACCTGCGCGAATTGGTCGACGAAGTCGAACGGGTGATGGCCGCCTGATATCGGTTGCAGTTCAGGCTTGACTTGAACGCCCCAAAAAGCGAAGACCCGTCTCTCGAAATCGGATGGTCGATTAGCTCAGTGGTAGAGCACTGCATTGACATTGCAGGGGTCACAAGTTCGAACCTTGTATCGACCACCATTTTTTCTGAGAAGTTCTGTGAATTGTTGGACGTTTTATCGTGCTGAGGAATCGCCGCAGACGATGCTTTGCGACAGTCGGGTGCGGCGTTTGTCGCCTGAAAGCGGGCATAGGGTTACGTCTGTTTTTGCTCGCTAGCCGGACGCACGCGTATCCGTGGACTCGTTCCGCTCAACGGCGAGCGATAAGATCTCATCCACGCTGACCGGGCGACTAAAATAAAACCCCTGACCATATCGAATACCGGCCTTCATGGCTAAGGCGTGTTGTTGCGCGTCTTCGATTCCTTCGATGATCACATCCATGCCAGATGCTTTGGCCATTCTAACAATGGCATCAATCATTGCGTAGCCGGCATCCGTCTCGATTTTTCGCGTGAAAGCGATATCGATTTTGAGCGTGTCAAAGGGGAGGTCTCCCAACCGTTCAAGTGATGAATAGCCGGTTCCAAAATCATCGATCGCGAGTTTTGCGCCAAATTCTCGAAGTCGTTCCAACTTGGTATGCATCTCATGGTCTTGGGCCGCGCTGGATTCTGTCACTTCCAGCTTCAGGTTCGTGCCCAAAGCAAGCGCCTTCGCGACGCAAGATTCCAAGCGCTTCCAGGCGTGGATTTGTTGGGGGGCAACATTCACGCTCACAAAAAAGTCGTCGCTAATGTCATTTTCGCGCATCCGCGCAAGGTCCCGGCTCGCGGTTTCTAGAACATGAGCGCCAATCTTATCGATGGCTCCGGTCTTTTCAGCGAGAGGAATGAATTCCGCAGGCGAAATGAAATCTCCATCCTCCCCTTTCAACCTGACCAGGGCTTCTGTTCCAGCTAGTCGGTTGGTCATCATGTCTATGATCGGCTGATGCTGAACCACCAGAAGGCTGTTTTCGGCGGCAGTCTCTATTTTTACGATAAGCTCGTTTCTTCTTGCAATCCAAGCGTCGAATTCTGAATCGAAGATCTGAATCTTGTGTTCTTGGTCCGCGGCGAAATCTAAGGCGCGTTCCAGATTACGTAGGGTGAAATCTCCCGAACCCTGCACGCGCGCGGCACCAATTTTCACGGCGACTTTCTTCGACACTATTTGTTCGTCGGCGACCCGCTTGAGCAGCTCCAAGTGATGGTGAAACGCTATGTCATCCTGCGCACAGCGTTTCCAAAGCACGATTGTATCCGATTCATATTTCGCCGCCAAAATGTGAGGGACAGGGGCCCGTAACACCGCCGCGGCGACCTCTTTCATGGCTGCGTTGGCGGCGGACTTGTTTTCATTCGCTAGTGAGTGCCAGCCTTCAATTTGAATTGAAATTAGCGCCGTATTTTCGTTCTCGATGCGTCCCGCCAAACGGCGGTTTAGGGTCCCGACGAAGTCTCTTTTCTTACGTAGTCCAGTGAGACCATCTCGCTGATACGCGTTCACCACGGCCGCCGCGACGATCGTAACAAGCAGAATTGAAATCACATGCTCGACTTGCGCCCCAATCAAGATTTTTCCTGACATTGTGTATTCGGTGAATTCTCGCGTAATCCCCGGGGAGTTTGGGTCGAAAACGGAGAGCATAGTGAGTGCGATCCAACCAATTGCAGCGCTAACGCCCGACCAGGCGACCAAACGAATATCGAATAATACGACCCGCGCAATGATGAACACATATAACAAGTTCGCAGTTGGCGCCTTCAGACTGATGGCAAAAGGGCTTCCATAGGCGAGCGGAATAATCGTTAAGAATGCGAACAAGCACCCAATGTCGAAGAGGGCACTGCCGATCTGGAAGCGGTGACTCCGCAGTCTATTCCATCCCGAAGCCAAACGGATGCCGCTCCCGAGAAGGAAAAAGGAGAGTATGCCAAACTGAACAAGTGCGTTCTGGAGATCACTTGCCTTGGGAGACAACGCGAAAGCAGAGAATAAGAACGCCGGCACTAGAAATGAAATCGTGTCAAGCACGCGCTGCCCCAACAGAGCATCCCACTTCATTAAGCCAGCCATAAAGCTCTCGGTTTCGGTATTCATCCGCCGCGCATTCTTGGTTCAAAGTCCATTCAAACCGCGAAAATACAACGTGTGGATGAATATCTCGTTATGTCTTCTTTGGCTCGCATATCGGACGCGGGGATAGAGCGCCCGGCAAATCAAACCGGGTGCTCTATCTTAATGGTGCCTATTTGGTCAGTCCAAACGCGCGTTCAAACTCCCTTGGATCGAAGTATTCTCGGTAGAGCGTGATCTTACCATTCTCGACGTGGAACAGACTGCCATAGCTCTGGCGGTAGGTGTTGCCGGTCGGGACGATGTCGACCACGCCTTTGAACTCGACATAGACGGTCTGGGGATCGGCCATGGAATAGAAGATGATTTCGTCGGTGAAGGTGGCCTCTCCGGCCGCCTCGGGCCAGCCGGCATATTGGGCGATCAGTGCATCCTTACCGATCACTTCGTGGGCCCAGCCATCTGGCACATAGGGCATGTGCTGGACCGCGTCGTCGGCCCAGACACCGTTCACTTTCGCCATGTCTTTCTCTTCAAGTCCGGTCAAGAAGTCGAGCACGACTTGGCGCGTTTGCTGGCGCAGGATGTAAGGCGCAGGGTTAGCGGCTGCGGCCTCGATGGCCGGACCAAAAACATCACGAGAACCCGTCTCGTCTTCGAGCGAAAAGGTCATCGATGTGATCATCCAGGCCCCAGCTTGACGCTCAAGCCGATAGTCGTAATGGCCGTCGACTTGCCAGTATGCGCCATCGACCCAGTGTCCAGCTTCGACATTGGCAGTAGCGGTGGCCTGATCGCCATCAATCGTCGTTGTGACGTCAGATAGTGCGTGCCGCGTGCGATCAAATCCAGGCAGCACGCCCGCCCATTCCGTCATCAGAGCTTGCGGGCTTTTCAATTCTGCTGGGGCTCCAGACAGGGAAGAATAATCCAGCATGAACTCGTCGGCATAGAGTTTTTCGAGGGCGTCGAACTCGTGCCGATCGGCAAGAAGGCCAACACTCTCGACAATTGTCTTAATCGTGGCTTCGTCTTCAGGTGTTGCGTGGGCGAGCGGGACTGCAGTCAGCGTAGCGGTCATGGCGAGGGCTCCTATGAAGTGTTTCATCTCTTTGTCTCCTGTGCTCGAACGCCGGGGCCCGCTCATTCGGCCCCGGCGTCTGCGATTGATCAGTGGTTGGCGAAAAACGCTGCGACGGCGTCGCTGGCGGCAGTTACGGCATCTTCGCGGTGATAGAAGTCAAACTGCGTCACACCGTCGAGCCAGAGCTCTTCCTTGTCAGTGCCAAGGTCAGCAAAGAACTGGTGCGCACCGGCCGGGATCGCAGCCTCTTCAGAGTGCACGATCATCAAAGGTTGCGAGATGCCGGGCGCTGCACGGACGCCATCAAAGGACAGCCATCCTTCCCAGGACGCGAGGTTGAACGTGTTTTCCCATTCCGGGATCATGCCAAGACCTTCTTCAGTGTAGTAAGGTACGCCTGGCATAAGTGATGCCGACCCTTCGGGACCCGTGGCAGGGATGAGTTGGGGCTTGCCGGTTTCGGCCTCAGTGGCAGCAGCCTCACGGCCGGTTTCAATCAAACCAACAACACTGTCTGCGCCGCCATAAACTTCCTCAACAATCGCGGCGTTATGCAGCCATGGAGCGACCAGGGCGATGGTCTTAAATGTAGAGGACTGTTCCGCCGCTGTCGCCATATAGCCAGCGCTGGCACAGATGCCGAGGCCGTTGACGCCGTCAACTTCTGGACGCGTCGAGAGGAACTCACCAGCTGCGATTATGTCTTCAATCTTGATTTTTGGGTTCTCGAAGCTGCGGGTTGCGCCGCCGCTCTCACCCCATGTGCGGAAGTCGAACGCAAGGGCGATCTCGCCGCGTTTCGCCATTTCGGCGGCGTAGGTACCGGGCATGTGTTCTTTGATCGTGGTCCAGGCGCCGGTGACGACAATGCCGTCTGTCCGATTTTCGCTGTTCACGCCAGCTGGGATATAGAGGTTTCCAACCAGCGTTTCGCCTCCGGACTCGAAGGTGACGCGTTCGACACGGTAAGAGGTGTCAGAGGTGGTCGTGTCCGCACTTCCGCAGGCTGCGATCGCGCCAGCGGCGGTTGTCGCGACAATAGTTTTGATGAGCTTGTTCATTGTGGTCTCCATGGCTCAATTGCGATGATCCCAAGCTATGCAGACAGCGATCACAAAGCTTGGAGAGACCAACTTTATTTTTGAAGATTCCGACTATTGTCGCTATTCTAAACGCATGAGAACCTATCAGGAGATTTACCCGTCAGAGCCGTTGATGCGGTCTGGTGACCAAGTTCGGCCACGGGCCGCTGACTTGCTATCGCTTGAATATTTCGAGGCTGAGCCTGCCACGATGCCCACAGAGGCGTTCGCTCAACACCATATCCTGATCAATCTCAAAGACGCACCGCACCGCGTTGAGAACTGGCGCGGCGACGAACATCGCGATTTCATGTTCCATAAGAACGAGATTGTGGTGACGCCCGCAGGACTAAAAAGCGGGTGGCGGTGGCATGCTCAATCCAAATGTATTGTCGTCACGCTCGACCCGGCGAGGCTCGAAGCCTTTACCCAAAGCGAGCTGGGATTACTTCTGACGGAGCAGCAACTTCGAGATCTGCCGCAATTTGAAGATGCCGATATCGCGTCGGCGGCGAGCATGTTGCTCGAAGCCTTGCGCCTCGGCGGCGCGAGTTCGGAGGTAATGTTCGAAAGCCTCGCGCGGGTCTTCCTGGTGAAACTGGTCCAAAAGTATGGGGAAGACCGAACGGACGAGATTGCTTTCTCCAGCAGCTTTACCGCTGCGCATTACAAACGTGTGCTGGATTTTGTTGCGGGCAATTTCGGGAAGCCCATTCAGATCGAAGATCTCGCACGTGAAGCTGGGCTCTCCGCATCACACTTTTCACGCTTGTTCAAATCAGTGATTGGTGACAGCCCTTATCAATTCTTGATGCGCTATCGCGTCGAGCGCGCCGAAGAAATGATGCGCGATCCTGCAAACGCGCTCATAAGTGTTGCACTGGCGTGTGGCTTTTCAGATCAACCGCATCTGACTCGGATCTTCAAGCAGCATCGTGGATTAACGCCCAAAGCGTGGCGGACAGCCAACGCTTGAGCGAACGCGTCAGGACTTGCAAACCCGCTGAGTTAATGTCTGCTTCCGTTTGCTTAGAGGAAGGTCATTTCACGCGAAACTGCCCCGCGGTTCGAATGTAGATCAGGCATTCCGACTGCCGCTCGCACGAAACCAAATGTTCAACGCCCTCATCTGAGCCGAAGAATCCGCCAGGCGTCAGGACAGATTTATCCGGTAAGCCCAAGACAGCATGTTCGATCTCGCCTTGAACGGTAACGGTTTTGATATCGCCTCCCTCGGAGACGACTTTGCCAGTAAAGCCAGAAGGGAGTTTGAGCATCGACCCGCTCAGCTCGTCTGCGCTTAAATCTCCCCACAGCAGCGCGACCTCTGGACCTTCCATATCGGCTTCGATCCAATTGAAGGCATCAGCTGTCATCCACATCATGTTCGACGACATCAAATTCAAAGGACGTTCGCCATTGTCGAAGGCCTGATCGCCGGGTTGAACCAGGTACGGCCCTTCCAGAATCTCCAGAAACCCAGTGCCGCCCAAGCCGGGGCGTGCGGACGTTATGTGAATCTCCCCGGCCGGCTGGGTCCAGAACGTGCCGGATCCCATCCACATATTTGCGGCGTCCGGGTCATCATTATGAATCTCGCCGCTGATGACGATCGCTCGGTAGGTGATGTTATGGATATGCGGCGGAGAGGAGAATCCTTCCGCGAATTTCAGCAAGACACCGGATGGCACATCTCCGCGAATATCTCCCCAAAGCATACCGGCTTGTGGACTTGCGTCGCCGCGTGCGGGGTTCAGAGGTTGGTACTCGACCTGATCTGGCGTCATGACGCGCACGGAGTCGAGTTGCGCTTGGCTGTGACGCGGTTCCACACTGGTTTCGCAGGCTGCCAACACGGCTATTCCACAAAGCAATGCAGCAACGAAGTTGAGTTTCATGACGCGGCCTCCGTCCAGTGCGGATCATTTACATTGATATCACGACTTTTCCGATTGCGGTTCCGGACTCGAGCTTGGCGTGTGCGGCTCCGGCCTGATCGAGCGTGAATTCAGACGGGTCAAGCAGCGGGGTCAAACCACCCGCATCCACAATTTTCGCGAGCTCCGTCAGGATCTCACCATGCTTTTCCCGGCCTACATTATGCATCATGGGGATCAGCATGAAGATGACATGAAGCGAGAGGCCTTTGAAATGCGCGGGTGAGAGATCAATCTCGACCAGAGCAACCGTCGATGCCACGTGTCCGTTCAGTTTCGCAGCCTCGAAAGAGTTGCTCATATTGGCCCCGCCGACCGTGTCGAAAACAAGATCGAACCCAGCGCCGCCAGTATATTTCTCGACATATTCAGACACGGGTTCGGTCATGAAATTGATCGCGGTGGCGCCGTATCCTTCGATGATGGGGGTTTGCGCCCCGCCTGAGCCGGTGGCGTAGACGTCGGCGCCAAAGTGTTGGGCGAGCTGAGTGGCCACGTGACCAACGCCGCCGGCACCGCCTTGGACTAAGACTTTCTGCCCAGCAGCGATACCCGCACGCGTCAGACCCTCATAAGCTGTGATCCCAACCAGCGGCAACGCCGCGGCTTGTTTCATCGATAGAGATTTCGGCTTATGAGCGATCAAGCGAGCATCGGCTGCCATATACTCAGACAATGTGCCCTGAAGCGTCATCAATCCGCCGGCGCAGCCATAGATCTCGTCGCCCAGTTCAAACCCTGTCACGCCTTCGCCAATCGCCTCGATCGTGCCCGCGAAATCCATGCCGAGAATCGCTGGAAGATCTGGCGAAAGCGGAAGCTGATCCTGGCCGAGCTGGCGGATCATGGTGTCGACTGTGTTCACACTGGTCGCCGCCACTTTGACCAGCACTTCGCCCGCTGCAGCTTTGGGCATGGCGCGCTCTGCGGCAACAAAAGTCGCATCCGGACCATAGGTTTCAAGGATCATCGCTTTCATCGGAAGGTCTCCGTTTAGAGTTTCCAAGGCACGTATCATCAACCTGCGTATCCAGATAACCGACGCAAATCGATAATCAGTTTTTTGAATTCGGGGATAATCTCTGAGAGCTTGCGCGGGTTACGCGCGTTCCCAAAGCGGCGGGGATCCGATCTTCTCAATCAAGAAATCAATGAACACCCGGACCTTCGCGGTCAGAACGTTTGACTTCGGATAAACGAGCCAGATCGCGGAACCGTCTGCAACTTGGTATTCGGGCAGCACGCGAACGAGCGAGCCATCTCTGAGTTCATCATGGATGCTCCAGATGGAACTCATCGCAATCCCCACCCCGGCTTGAGTGGCCAGGCGCATGCTGGCGCCATCATCGCAGACCAGACGCTGCGGACTTGTCGGCGGTGGAAACACGCAAGCTCGATTTTGTTCGGCGACCAGAGTTCTCGCTTTAGCATTGACGAAAGCGAGAATGCGATGGTCGCTCAGGTCATCCGGCACTTCAGGTGTGCCGTGCGATTTCAAGTACATAGGCGACGCGCAGAGCACGCGCTTATCGTCCGCGAGTTTGCGTCCAATCAGCGAGCTGTCTTCGATCGCAAGATTGCGCAGTGCCAAATCATAGCCACCTTCAATCAGGTTCGTCTGCGTGTCTGAAAACCTCAGGTCGAGATCGATCTTCGGATACCGATCGAGAAATTCAGGCAAGATTGGCGCGATATAGAGCTGAGCAAACGTGCTCGAAGCGGCAAATCTTAGGGTTCCACTCGGCTCGGAACTTCCCTGGCCGAGCGCCGAGAAGGCAGCGTCTTGCTGCGCTAGAATTTCGCGCGCAAACGGTAAAAACTCCTCCCCCTCCAAAGACAGCGAAACCTTGCGCGTTGATCGATGCAGGAGATCGGCACCAACCTGCTGCTCAAGCTTTGCCAGACGCGCGCCGGCGACTGCCGGTGACAAGCCCAGCTGGCGTCCGGCGGCGCTAATGTTCAGCAGGTCTGCCGCCATAACAAACAGGCGAAGCGCATCCGTATCCATATTTAATTATATCCAATTTCTATATTCTGTTTCGGATATATGGCCATTTATATCGTTTATGCAAGCAACTAAATTCTCGCCGTGACAGAGAGTTGAGCAACCAACCCCAACCTTGGAGAAGCGTTATGAACGTCTCAGCAAGCGTGAATTACCACGTCCACAAAGACTCACCTCAAGCCTTCGAGTTCGATGTCGATGGCATCATCGGGAATCTGGTTTCGCCAGAATTGGTAACCACTCCTGTCGAAGTGCGGGACCTGAGAGATCAGACATACGTCCCGGGCTTTGACGCGGATGGTATCGTCTTCGTCGACCAAGCGAGCGCGGTCGATGACTTCGAGCATAGCCAGGATTGGCAAGCGACGTATGACGCCGAACTCCAGCAGCTATTGAGCTCAAAAATCAACGCTAAAGAAGTCCTCGTCTTCGACCACACAGTGCGGATCGATGACCCCAACGCGGCGCGGCGCCCCGCGCGCAATGTTCATAACGACTATAATCAAGCTGGTGCTGAACAGCGCTTGATCGATATCGTGGGCAAGGATCGCGCGAAAGACTTCCACAATGCCGGATACGGTTTTGTAAACATCTGGCGGCCGATCGAGCATATGATCCAATCCTCTCCGCTTGGCTTTATTCGCCCCAGCTCAATGACGCCAAATGACTGGATGGATATCGGCCTGATTTACCCGGATCGTTTCGGTCAGATCCTAGGGGTCGCCGCCAATCCCGCGCATGAGTGGTTTTTCAAGTCGGAGATGACCCCGGATGAAGCGATCATCTTCAACATCTACGACAATACCGGTCGCCCGCACTTGGCACATAGCGCCCTAGATCTGCCCGGTGATGCCAGTGTGACCGTCCCTCGTAAAAGCATCGAAAGTCGGACGCTCGTTAAATACGCGTGACCCCCTCACCAGCCCCGCAAATTCCAATTCGAGATCAGTTCAATCTCGCAAGAAAGCAGATAAAGCCATGTCTACACCATCACTTGAACAAGCGCGTACAGTGGCGCGCCCCACACGCGAAGCCATGCTCGAGCGGCATCCTTCAGTTCACGCTTTTTGGAACAATAACGAAACCGTTTTTGAAGATGCCTGGAAAGAATGGGAAGCAGGTGGCGGCAATGACGACATCCTGTTGGATCGTTCACTCTATGCCTCCAAACTGCGCGAGGCGATTGAGCGGAGTTGGGCAAACCCCACGGAAGAAACAGCCGTCAAAGACCTTTGGACCGAAGTGTTTCCGGGCGTTTACAAGGCGCAGTTCTTTGATCCGGAACGGTTAAGCGACTTAAGGGCCTATATGGATCGTGTCGCAGATGCCGGTATTCCACTTCGCCCGCCGTACGGCATCGTTCTCAATCGCGGCGGCGCTATGCTGGATCCACGCTCAGAAGGGTATCTCGCAGCGCCCAGTTTTCAGACCTTCTACCGCGACCTGATGGACCACTATATGCGTCCGATTTCGCGGCTCCTGTTCCCGGACGTCGTGGGTTATGACACACAGACCTTCGGCTTTTCCATTCAATGGCAGGCGGGGAAAGACACGACCCTCCGTCCTCATACGGATGCCTCAGCAGTGACGTTGAACATCAACCTGAACTTGCCCGGTGAATCCTTCTCCGGGTCAGCGGTTCGTTTCATGGATCCTGTCGGGCGCAAAGTCGAAAGCCTGAGTTTCGAACCCGGTACCGCCATGATTCATCATGGCAGCGTTCCTCACGCGTCTGAGCCCATCCTCGAAGGGGAGCGCCATAATTTTGTCCTCTGGCTTTATGGTGATCGAGGACAGATCCCGCGTCCGGGCGCCCCGATTGTTAGGGCAAACCCAGCAGAGCGCTGGACCATCCCCGAAACGCCATCCGATGGCATCGCGCCCTTTTAAAGCTGCAGACGTGCCAATCTCACATCCATAAGGACAAACGACATGACCAAGACAATTCTCATCACCGGCGCGACCGACGGGATCGGTCTCGAGGCCACCAAAATGATGGCCCCGCTCGGACATACACTCCTCTTGCATGGCCGCAGCGCCGATAAACTGGCAGCAGCGAAAAGCGCTGTGGCTGCCATCGAAGGCGCCGGCGAAATCAGCACCTATCAAGCCGACCTCACGGACCTCGATAAAGTGCGCGCGATGGCTGACGCGCTCAAGCGTGACGTCAGTTCGATCGATGCGCTGATCAACAATGCGGGTGTCTTCAAACTGTCCAACCCGCTGACGCATGACGGCTTCGATGCGCGGTTCATCGTGAATGTGGTTGCTCCCTATGTGCTGACCAAAGCGCTTCTACCTCTGCTTGGTTCGGAAGGCCGCGTGGTGAACCTGTCCTCAGCAGCGCAAGCGCCGGTAAACTTGAGTGGCTTCCTTGCCAAACAGGCTTTCGACGATGGCGCAGCTTACGCCCAAAGCAAACTTGCGCTCACCATGTGGTCGATCGGTATGGCGCATGAATTGGGCGCCGATGGTCCGATGATCGTCGCGGTCAATCCGGCCTCTTTCCTTGGCAGCAAGATGGTGAAGGAAGCCTATGGGCATGCCGGACATGACTTACGCATTGGTGCGGACATTCTGACCCGCGCCGCGCTCAGTGATGAATTCGCTGAGACGTCAGGTCGGTACTATGACAATGATCGCAAGGCGTTCGCTGACCCGCATCCAGATGCGCTGGATCCCGCCAAGAACCATCGGGTTATCGAGGCGATTGAACAGCTGATCCGCTAAACACCGCTGCCTCTAAAACCATTTCAGCAGCCTGAGACCGCGTTGGGCTGACACCCTTCCTACACCTTCAATTCCCAACCTCCCGAAAGGATCTCCCTATGAAATATGAAGGCTTCACCACGTTTAGCGTGGACCAAAAAGACGGTATTGCGACCGTCACATTCGACTTCGGCACCGTGAATGTTCAAGGCCAGGAAATGCTGGCCGATCTGAACAGCCTCGCGATGCGTCTGGAACGTGACCGCGAAACGAAGGTCGTTGTCTTTCAATCCGCCAATCCGGAAATCTGGGTTTGTCACTATGATACCGAGCTGTTGAAAGACATGTCGGACGAGGCAGTGTCTCGCGATGAAGCTGAGCTGCTCGACTTGCAGGCCGTTTGCGAGCGCATCAGCAAAGTGCCGCAAGCGACGATCGCCAAGCTCGAAGGCTTCGCCCGCGGAGGCGGTCACGAACTGGCCCTGGCTTTGGACATGCGATTTGCCGTGCGCGGCAAGTTCAAGTTTATGCAGATGGAAGTCGGCATGGGCATCCTGCCTTGTGGCGGCGGCGCCTCCCGCATGGCCCGGCAGACCGGCCTCGGCCGCGCCTTGGAAATCATCCTCAGCGCCCGCGACTTCAGTGCAGATGAAGCCGAAGCCATGGGCACGATCAATCGCGCCTTTGATACATCTGAGGAAATCACCGAGTACGTCGACACCCTCGCTCAGAGAATTGCGAAATTTCCGCCCGAGTCGATCAATGCCTGTAAGCAAATGGTCTATGAGTCGATCGACAAGCCGATTGATGAGGCACTCAAAGCCGAAGCCTATTGGCTCTATCAAGCGACCAGCAAAACTCCTGCCCTGAAACGGTTTACGCTCGCCGACGAGCAAGGCCTTGAGCACGATATCGAAAACCAGCGCAATTGGAACGATCTCGTCATGCAGGTTCAGGAGATCAACTGATCCAAAGCCTTTTCGGGACCCGGCTCGTTCAGGAGCCGGGTCTTGCGCTTATGGGCTGACGCAACGAAAGTCTGAATTTGCTCGCCAATAAGACGCCGCTTGGGACTTCCTGCTTTGCGAACACGTCTGGTAGATTTGCACATCGTCTCACAAAGTTTGCAGCGCTGCTCAAAATCTACCATTTTCTTTGCTCATGCCACGTATTGTCCGATATTCTAGGGTGAATTTCTACGTTTCAGCAAAGCGACTAGTATGGATGTTTTAGACGATATTCTCAAAACGCTGGACATGCAGGGCGCGTTGTACTTCCGCACCCACTTTAGTGGCAGCTGGGGCACGACCGTACCAGACTATGAGCAAGCCGCGCGATTCCACCTCGTCGTTCAAGGGACCTGTCACGTTACGTTTCCCATAGAGGGGCACGTCACGCTGGCGCCGGGCGATCTGATTCTGATCCCGAATGGGGCAAGCCACATCTTGTCCGACAGTGGGCTGGCCAAGGCGCCGCCATTGGAACAGACTCTCAGCGATGCCGGTTATGATGGCAAAGGCGTGCTTCGGGTCGGTGAGGGTGACCCCGCTGCAGCAACGCAGATGATTTGTGGCCACTTCACGTTTCGCAAGGGCGCGGCGCATCCGATGATCACGGGACTGCCAAAATATGTGCACGTGACGGGGGCTGGCCGCGCCCGCGAACCCTGGCTCGACGATACGTTAAAGCTCATCAGCCAAAGGATGTTCTCGCCGACCCCGGGGGCGACCGCGACGGTGACGCGCCTGTCTGAAATCGTCTTTATTGAACTTTTAAAATCGAGCCTGATCGATACGGAAGACTCTCAATCCATCATCAAAGCGCTCAAGGACCCCCAAATCGGGGCGGCGCTTTCGGCCATTCATGAAGACCCTGCAGCAAGTTGGAGCGTCGATACACTGGCGCAGCATGTCGGCATGTCGCGCAGTCGCTTTTCCGATCGGTTCAGCGAGCTGCTGGGTATGGGGCCCATGCGGTATCTCGCCGATTGGCGACTTCAAAAAGCGCTTGTTTTGCTCGATCAGGAACGCACCAGCGTTCAGAAAATTGCGCGCGAGAGTGGCTACCAATCCGTCGCCGCTTTCAGTCGGGCTTTCTCCCACAAGTTTGGCATGTCACCGCGGAGCTTTAGACGCCAAACCGCCCACTAGTTTGCATTTTGTCCTAATATTTTAGCTCATCATACCAAATAATCACGGATTAATTGATATAAGCGCCCAATCGACCTTTCTCCATCGTGTCGGATGACCGACCAAACACTTAGGAGAAAGTTATGAAACAATTCCTCGCAATCTCAGCGCTCGCGCTGACCGTCGCCCTGACTGCAAGCCCGGCATTTGCGGCTGACGAAAACAACACGGCCCCTGGCCTGACTGCCGCTGGCGCACCGCTTGGACTGCATGGGGTCGACCCGGTTGCGTTCATCGATATTGGCAATCGTGTCGAAGGCCGTGCCGAATACACCGCCGTGCATGATGGCGTTGCCTACTATTTCTCAACCCGAGACAACATGAACAAGTTCAAGCGCAATGCCGCAAACTACATCCCGCAAAATGGCGGGTTCTGTACCTATGGCGTTTCAGTCGGCAAGAAATTCGACGGTGACCCGCAATTCGCGGATGTTCGTGATGGAAAACTCTTCGTCTTCCTGAATGAAGAGATTTACAACGCCTATCAGACCGACAAAGCCGGCACGATCTCCAAGGCGGACACGCAGTGGGAGAAAATCATCCACACGGCCGCGACCGATCTCTGATTTGAATACGAGCTGATCGATCCGGAGACTGGCTTCGGATCGATCTCAAACCGACCGTGAGCGGACCCAGGCGATCCGATGTGGAAGACTTCCCATCCGTCGCGCTGACGCTCACCCATCTTTCGAGGACATTATGGAAACCGCTTATATTTACCTGGCGTTGAGCGGCATGCTCACGCTTCTACTCTGGACGCCTTACATTCTCGCACGCGTATTCGTGTGGGGGCTTCCAACTTTTTTGAACAATTACCCTGAAGGCTTTCCGGCCCAGGCACCCGAACCACCGCTCTGGGCCCAGCGGGCGCAGCGTGCCCATCTCAACATGGTGGAAACACTTCCCTGGTCGCAGTCATCGTTGCTGCAACCTGGCTCGTCGGTGACGCCAAAGGGCTTTTGATCGGAACCCTGACCCAAGTCTTTTTCTTCGCGCGTATCGCACACGCGCTGGTGTATACGGCAGGGATCCCTTTCCTGAGAACGCCCGTCTATCTGGTCTCTTGGGCCTGTGTTCTCTTGATTGGCTATCACGCCATCGCATAGACCGATGAAAGGCGGTCGCATGGCTTATTCAATCAGCGTAAAACGCGTCTATGAAGCACCGTCGCCCACAGATGGATATCGCATTCTTGTCGATCGATTATGGCCGCGTGGACTCAGTCGTGACCACGCGGCCTTCGATGCGTGGATGAAAGAGATTGCCCCCAGCCATGCACTCAGACGCTGGTTCGCGCATGATCCGAAGAAGTGGGGTGAATTTCAGGAACGGTATCGGGCCGAACTCGAGACAGACACGTGTGCTGCCTTGATCAAGTCCATCCTTGAGCGCGCAAAATTGGAGGATGTGACATTGCTGTTCGCGGCCAAGAACGAGAAGCAAAACAACGTCATTGTATTGAAGCATGTGCTTGATGCTCAGCGTTAGTTGATCAATCCGATAATGTGTTCATCTGAACTGAGGTGATTTCGGTTGAGCGCCATTTAAGGCGCTTTAAGCTGCTGAACGAATGTCTTCTTTTGCTCGCGAAAGCGAATTGCCTACCTCCGATGCCGGAAACGAAGTTGAATTTCGCTATTTCGCGGGAGGCACCTTATCAAAATATGGAATGTCTGCGGGAACCGAATGAAATGACTGCGCATCGCCTGTGTAGATCGCGAGTTCCGGCTTTCCGAAGACTGTCGGATCGTCCAACGTTCCAACTCTGATCAGCACGCCAGTTGGCATGTTTGCCGGCTTAGACACCAAATGGGTGCCGCAATGTGGGCAAAACTCGCGAACGGTCGCGTTATCAATATCGGTCCGCTGGAACGTGGCAGGTGAGCCTTTGGTATAGACGAAGCCTTGCCGAGGCATTCCGAGCGCAACAAGCGGATGACCTCCCGTCATGTACTGGCATTCGCGGCAATGACACTGGGCCCGAATAAACGGCTCGCCCACAGCTTCATACGCCACGGCGCCGCAGTAACATCTACCCTCAATCTGCATGAGCAACCTCCCGCCCAAAAATCAAATGATATATCATTTGATATACTGAGACCAGAATGACTTGCAATATCGATCTGCGAGGCGGGTCATTTCACATTTTTCGTGGTCGCTTTTGCGCGTCTTACAGAATTGCCAGCGACCTAATCTCGCCCCAACCAAAACTCTTAGCCGTCTCGTGCGTGAGCTCGAACGGTATGGCCAGATGGTTGAGATTGTGCCTCGAAAGACGACGACCAGCCTTGCTCCGCCTCAAATCTAAGGACACACTCGCGACGAACCCCATCTTTTACCCCTAAGCGGAGGCGCGCGATGACCCCACGGATTGCATCCAAAAAAGAATGGTTGAAGGAAAGGCGCGCGCTGCTGAGAGATGAAAAGGCGCTGATGCGTTATAAGGATTTTGTCGCTCAGCGCCGACGGGACTTGCCATGGGTGAAGGTCGACGAAACGTATGAATTCGTCACAAATACTGGGCGACAGTCTCTCCGTGATTTGTTCGCTGATCGATCTCAACTGGTGGTCTATCACTTCATGTTTGGTCCAGATTGGAACCTCGGGTGCCCTGGCTGTTCGCAAGTTGCTGACAGCTTCAACCAAGCCGTTGCGCATATCGAACATCGAGACGTGTCCGTCGTCGCTGTATCGCGCGGGGCGCTGGACAAGCTGAACGCTTACAAAGAGCGGATGGATTGGTCGTTTGAGTGGGTGTCGTCAGGCGATAGCAGATTTAACTATGATTATTACGCCTCCTATGAAGAGCCTGGCCTTTCCAAAAAGAAATGGAACTTCCAAACCATCGAAGCTGAGATGGAAGAGGCACACGGGATCAGTGTCTTCGCCCTGCATGACGGGGAGATTTATCACACCTATTCTTGCTATGCGCGGGCGGTTGAATTGGTGATGGTTCACCTACAATACTTGGATTTATGCCCGAAAGGCCGCCAGGATGATATTTATACGAATGTCCGACGCGCCTAACGGGGCCCTGAGAAGGGCAAACCGTTGCCGGCATCAGGTGACCGCTTTGCGGTCAAATCTGAGACGCTGAGATATCGTCCTCATTTCCCTCCCATGATTTGAACCTCTGCTCATAGGACCCGTGTCTCACGCGTGTGAGGTGCGTGCAGGAGTGGGCGGTAGATGGACAAGCGGCAGATCAAGCAGCAGTTGAAATGGGCGCCGGTTCTGATCTGTTTTGCGGTGACTTTGGGGTTCAGCCTCAGCTTTTATTATCGCGCGCCGTATCACGACCATTGGGATCTGGTGACGCAGTATCAGCGCCTGCAAGACGGGCAGTATCAATTTGCCGATCTGTTCGCGCTGCACGGCAATCATTGGCACGCCTCCGGCTTGTTGGTGAAACTGGTCTTGGCCAAACTGACCGGCATGGCGCATTGCGCCGAGAGCTTGGCGAGCGTCGGGATTGCCGGGCTTGGCTTTCTGGCCTTGGCGCGGATCTTGTCGCGCACACTAGATCGGTTCGAAGTAAACGCGCCGATCCCCGCCATTTGGATCTATGGCGTGGCGAGTTTTTTCTACTTCTCGCTTGACCAAGCGGGCAATTGGCTTTGGGGCTGGCAGGTCTCAGTCTTCCTCAATCTGGCGGGCGTGCTTTGGGCCATTGAGCGGCTAAGTTGCGGACGCGTGAACAGTCTCAACACGATCCTTGCCGCGATCGCTGCCGCCATCGCGATCTATGCGTTTGCAACGGGGTGGGTCTTGCTCCCGATCGGCGTTGGCTTGTTGATCGCTTATGGCGCGCATCGGTCCTGGCCGGGGCGACGAGCTTTGTTGATTTGGTCAGCATTCTCGGGCCTGATCTTGGCGCAATACTTATTTGCCGTCGCACATGCACCGGGCGCTGATTTCAGCGCTGGAATGGTCACGTCGTTAGATATCTCGACCGTGCTCGGCTTGGCGCACTATTCGATCAATTTTGTCGCGTCTCCGGTCGTGCGATTTGCGCGGGATATTTCGATCCCAATCGCGTTCGCAGGAATTGGCATTGTGGTTTGCGCAATTTGGGCGTGTCGTCGGCAAGTTTCAGGCGGTGTTCTGCGAGCCTCCGCGCCGCTCCTCGCAATGGCGTTCTACAGTGGCGGAGCCGCATTTCTGACGGCCTTAGGCCGGTGGGAAGCCTATGGCGTTAAACAGGCTTTTGTCAGCCGCTACATTTCATTCGGCAACTTGTTCTGGATCGCGGTCTTCGTGCTTGCCATGCTTGTGATTGCCAAATGGCGCGACCGATCGCACCGCGTCCTCATCGGCGTGTTGGGGTTATTATTCGTCTTGAAGCTCGGCAACATTCCCAGCGTCGTCCAAAAATCGGTTCGAATCTCGGCCGATATTCAGGCCGCGAGCGACATTGTTGCGGCTCAGTATCCAGACGTCAGCGCAGCCGACTATGCGGTGCTGCACGCGCACGGGCAGGAGATTAGGCCGCATTTAGCAACCCTCCACGACCATCGCGCAAGCTTTTTCCGAGGTGTTCCCAATGACTTAGAGGGCATCCCGGATGACTGAACCGCCGTCTGAGTCGCTGAAAATGACGGTAATTATTCCGCTGCTCAATGAAGACAGCACGCTCCTGCCGCTATGTGAGCGCCTGGCCCGCGTGCTGAACGAATTGACCTCTGATTGGGACATCATCGCCATCGACGATGGCAGCTCAGATAACACATACGACACCCTACGGCGCATCCGCGCCGCGGATCCGCGCATCCGAATTCTCAAACTTTCACGCAATTTTGGCAAAGAGGCCGCCATTTGCGCCGGGCTAAGAGCGGCGTCCGGAGACCGGGTTGTCCTGATGGATGGCGACTTGCAACACCCACCGGAAGCGCTGCTTGAAATGTCTGAGATCGCTGATCAAGGCTGCGACGTGGTCTTCGGGGTGCCTCGCGCGCGGCAAGGTGAAAGCCGGTTGCGGGAACTCCTATCCTCGCTGTTTTACAAAGTATTCTCGGGTGCGTCTGATGTGAAGATTGAATTGAATGCCAGCGATTTTCGGATGATGTCCCGGCGGGTCGTGGACGCGCTAAACACCATGCCAGAGCAAACCCGTTTCATGAAAGGGCTTTATGCCTGGGTCGGGTTTTCACAGCAGGGCATGGTCTATGAGGTTGAAGCCCGGCGTGCCGGGCGCAGCAAATGGTCCTTCCTGAAGCTATGCGCTTATGCCTGGAATGGCATCATCTCCTTTAGCGCAGCCCCGTTACGCTTCTGGTCGGTGATCGGCTGTCTGATCGCGACCGGTGCTCTCAGCTATGCTGCTTGGATTGGTGTGACCACGCTCGTACATGGCCGCGATGTGCCCGGCTATGCGACGCTCGCCGTGGCGATCTTTTTCCTCGGCGGCCTACAGTTGATCAGCATTGGCGTGCTGGGGGAGTATATCGCTCGGATCTTCGATGAGAGCAAAGGCCGTCCGCTCTACATCATCGAAGCCTGGCACGGATTTGACGCGATCAATTGATGCCTGCGCTGCGGTCCATCATCGCCCGCTGGTTCCGATTTGGCGCGGTCGGAGGCGTCGCCACGCTCATTCACGCGGCCGTGCTTTTCATCTTAGTTGAACATGTACGGATCGGCGCCAAATCGGCGACTGTGCTCGGCTATACGACCGCTGGTGTGGCCGCATATTTTGGGCACTACTACATCACATTCCGCGCGACTGATCCGCACCGTCAGGCATTCCCTGGTTTCGCCATCTCGGCGATGAGCGGGGCAGCCTTAAACGTCGCAATATTCGCGATCATTATGGATGGGTTCGGCGCGAATTACTGGATCGCCTTTGCCTGGGTCATCGTCATCGTGCCAGGGGTGACGTATTGCTTGGCCAAGTGGCTGGCCTTTGGCGGGTGAAAATGGTGCCGCGTAGGTGACTTGAACACCCGACCTCCGCATTACGAATGCGATGCTCTACCAGCTGAGCTAACGCGGCCAACCAAAGTCGAGGCGGTGACATACCGCTGGCGGGCGGTTTTCGCAAGCAAAACGTACACGCTTTGCGGCGCGCTTAGTCGTCGCTTGGGGCGTAATCGAGGGGCGGCGTGATGACGTCCGTACGCGGTGTTTTCGGCGCCGTATTGCTGGCACCCGGCGCCGGAAGAGCAATCGGCCGACTGGCATCGAGCTCACGTTCAGACCGTTCATAGCGCGGATGCACCAGCGTGCCAGCATCGCCAAATGCATAGACCAGGCGCGACCAGTCCGCTTGACCATATTGGAAGGCGCCGCCGCGGGGATCGATATCCGACCATTCCTGCTCGCGGGCGGCGGTGACTGCCATCCGGCCCCATCGTTCAGACTCAGTCAAATCACCATAGCCGCGCAGGGCTTTCTCGAGCAGCAGGCAGAGCCGTGCGGTCGGTTTCTCTTCAACCAGCAAAGCCAGACCTTTCACTGCATTCAGCCAATCGCGATCTTGCATCGCCAGATCGGCCTCTAATATCCGGCTCTCGCGATGATCGGGATTGGTGGCAATCAAAGCGCGGACCCGTTCGGCAATCACTTTTGGAGTCGCATTCGCATCCAATCGTTGCAGCAATTGCGACAATGCCGGATGCGGACGGGCCTTCCATCCAAGCTCAAGCACGCCCTGGGCGGCTTTTATTTTCTCATCCATCATCAATTGCCGGGCGCCATGCCAGGCAGCCGGCGGGAAAGAGGGTGCTGACCGGATGGCCTCGGCCAAGAGGCGCTGAGCCTCTTTACGTTCATTGTGCTGCAGAGCCGTCGCTTGCGCGGTGTAGAGGACCGCACGGCGGCGGCGAAGGCTCTCACCGGATATTTGCCCGCGCTTCTCTCCCGTCGCAAGCGTGCGCAGCGCTTCGGCCCAATTGCCCGCCGCGACTTGGCTATCGAACAGGGAATTGAAGGGCCAATCTGCGCCCGATTTTAGCTCCAACGCTTCGCGGGCCCGGGTTTCGGCAGACAGTGTATCACCGCGGGCACTGGCGGCAGATGCCGCGCCGCGAAGGCCCGCTAGCTGTCCGCCAGGTAAGCGCGCCAATTGGCCCCATGCTCGCTCAGCGCCGGACCAATCGTCCGATATCTCTGCTGCGCGGGCTTCGAGCAGCAGTTTCAAGCGGTCGTCCTCGGCATGCTGCGCGGCCTTCTTAGAGAGTTTCTTGGCCAGCGCCGCATCGCCAGCTTCAGCGGCGAGCAGGCCATCGGCTAAGGCGCGATTGGCCGCTTTGGTCTTTGAGGCGCGGCGGGACTTACTAAATCGGTGGGGGAGGGTGACCAGTCCGGTAACCAGCGACCAGACCAACGCCAAGGCGGCCCCGACCAGTAAGATCGCCAACAATGCCCAAACCAATTCGAACTCATAGAGCGTGCCATTGCCAAGGTCGAGCGTCAGCCCGCCTGGCCAGCGCGACGCCCACATCACAAACACGCCCGCCAGGACAATCAGCAAGACGATGAAAAACAGGATGATCATGGGCGCTCTTCCGCAATCATGGTGAGGCGTAGCGCCTCAAGGGTCTGTTCCAACAGGTGTCGGTCTTCGGCATTATTCAACCAATCTGTGAAGACAGGCTGAATAATCGGACCGGTCGCGCGAATATGTTCCATCGTTGCAGCCAGCTCGCCTGCCTCCAATGCGGCTTTTGCCCGATCCAAATAATCGCCGGTCGTGACATCGCCTTCCCGGCGGACTTGTATGCCGTCGCCGAAGATCTGGCGCATCCACCCAGAATTGCCCCCCTCGGCACGCGCAGAAGCATCCAACGCTGCGTCCAGCAAAGGTGGGAACGCGTCACGCAAATCAGCCAGAGTCGGGATAGCTTTCGGCGCGATGGGTGCGAGGCGCATAACCGCATCATTGTTCGGCAGGGCGGCGGCGAGTTTTTGCTGCGCCGATAAGAAAGGCCGTCCACGCCGAGCAGCCGCTTCAATAGCCGACAATGCCAGCGCCGCTTCGGTCCGAGCGTTGGAGGCGCTGGCCGCATTGAGCTGTTCGGACGCGGCTTGGGATTCAAGCTCCGTGAGCCGGGATTTCAGGTTTTCAAGCGCCGAGTCATAGGCGCCGAGTTGAGTCACGAGCGCGTCTTCCACGGCGGTTACGCGCGCCGAGATGGATGTTAAATCTGGCGAACCGTCAGGTGTGCTCGAATCCTCGCCGGCCTCAGCAAGACTGGCGACTCGCGCCCGCTGCAACATTGAGATATCGGCCTGCAGCGTTTCAATTTCTGTGCTCAGATTGCGCAATTCTGCATTGGCGCGGGTGCGGTCGGCAGACAGGCTATCGGCGCGAGATTGTAAGGCGGCGATATCGGTGCTCAGCGTTGCGGTTTCGGACAGGTCCTGGTTGAGATCGGTCTGTACCGTTGCCAGATCAGACCGCACGCTTTCGAGCGGCCCCGTACCCGGTTTGAAGCCTGGGACATATCCGGCGGTCGCGGCTGCGAGCATTAATGCAACAAACGCGGTTAGGAAGGACACCCCAACGACAAACCAACCCGGACCGTTGCGGCGCTCGGATGTCTCTGGCTCAGCGGGCGTGGCAGGCTCAAACTCTGCATCAATCGGAGGGTCGTCTTGGGACGACGGCGGCAGCGTTGTGTCTGTCATGTTAGGCCCTCCGATCGGGTGAGTCGCAGATACTCTATATTGGCTTGGTTCAGGCCGAAAGTGTGGCAATCGCGGTGTCGAGTGCTGCCATCAACCCATCTTCATTTGGTGCCTCTGCGAGGAATGTACGGGCGACAAAGTGCGCGGCGAGGGGCGCAGCGGCTTGCGCTGAAATGGCGGCCAAACGCCAGCTGTCCGGCAGGGTTTCGCTGAGCGCCGCCAAAGCGGCTGCCCCCTTGGCGGAGTGAATCAACAGTACAGACGGCGCTCTCGCGCGAATGAGTGACGACACCTCATCGGGTAAACCCTCAGCGGGACGCATCTCGTAAAGCGGCGCGAAGGTTATGCGAAAGCCTCGGCCCTGCAGGTTTTGCTGCAACTGACCTGCCGCGGCCGCATTGGCCACATGCAAGAGCGGGCGATCTTCCGGCGCGCTGTGCGCAGCGATGAACTGCGCCAGGTCCATCGCATTGCCAGCCGATTCCCGAACATCCGTAAATCCACTGACTCGGGCTGCCTCCGCCGTTGCAGGGCCGACGCACCAAGCTGTCAGCGTACGATGTGCTACCCGCGCAGCGTAACTGCGCACGCCATTCGCACTTGTGAAGACCAAACCAGACAGGCTTGCGGCGGGCGGCACTGCGGTTTCCGATAATTCGTGCAAAGACAGCATCGACGCCGATACCGCTTTCATCCCGTGTTTTTGTAGCCGTTCAACGGTTTCTTGCGCCCCGGGTGCGGCCCGGGTCACGATGATCGGTATGTCTGCGATGGACATCTTTGGACCCTAATCGGTGAACACTGGCAGGTCGCCGCCGGCTTGGGCTCGGATATTCACGGCGAGCTGTTGTCCCAACGCGGCCAAATCGTTCAGCGGCGTCGACAATAAGGCTTCGGCGCGTGCGCTCCATTTGGTTTGACCATCTGGTGTCAACACTTCACCGCGTAGATGCCAGGTTCCGTCGACAGGTGTCAGCTGCGCCGCCATCGCAGTCCGGCAAGAGCCGTCGAGCTCTGCTAAGAAAGCCCGCTCTGCTGTTGCCATGGCGCGCGTCGCAGCATGATCGATTTGGTTCAGAGCGGCTTGTAATTCTGAAGATATACGGTCAGGGCGCGCGGCGACTGTGATGATACCTTGCCCTGCAGCGGGCAACATTTCTGATGGCCGAACCGGATGCGCGTTCTGCGCCAGTCCTAAGCGTTCCAACCCTGCCATCGCCAGAAATGTCGCGTCCGCTTCTCCGCGCTGAAGCTTTTCCATCCGCGTTTCCACCCGGCCTCGAAACGGTACAACTCTAAGGTCGGGCCGGAGCGCAAGCGCCTGTGATTCACGGCGCAAGCTGGCCGTCCCGAGGACGGCGCCTTCTGGGAGGTCTTGCAATCGACGGATACCGGACGTGGTTAAAAACCCATCGCGGGGATCGGCGCGTTCTGGATAGGCCACCAAGTCTTGGCCATCAGGCAAGATACTGGGCACATCCTTCAGGCTATGCACGCCGAGATCGACACGGCCATCATCTACCGCGGCATCAATTTCGCGCGTAAACAGCCCCTTGCCGCCGGAATTGATCAATCGCTCCGTGGTGAGCTGATCCCCTTTGGTCGAGAATGTCACAATCTCGCCGGTAAGCGCCCCGTCACTGACGCGCACGAGCTCTTTGGCGATCAGTTCAGCTTGATACAAAGCCAGTGGAGATCCTCGCGTGCCTATTCTAACCGGCTTAGGGGCTTTCATTTTTGCTCCGTTCTTGAGAACACTTTACGCTAAGCTTGTTCTGGCAGCTAAGGATGATCTGGATCAGACGCAAGCGGATCGGCGCAGGAGGGACATTATGCGACAGTGGATTCTAGGAGTCGCTTTCTTGTTCGCAGGGTGCGGTGCGCCAGTAACACCGGACGGGCCAGCGGCGACGGATATGCCGATCGCCGAGGCCCCGGTGGCGCGATGCATGAATCTCGGCAGCGCCCTTGAGGCGCCGCAAGAGGGCGAGTGGGGGTATGTTATTCGCCGAGAAGACTTAGTGCGATTGAAAGATGCCGGATTTGACACGGTCCGTCTGCCAGTCCGGTGGTCGGTACATGCTGAAGAAGCCCCGCCCTATACGATAGATCCAAGGCTGCTCGATCGCGTCAGCGAGATCATCTCATGGGCAGAAGAGGTCGGCCTGCAAGTGATCGTCAATGTACATCATTATGATGCCCTCAACGACGATCCCGAGACGCATGAACGCAGACTCGAATCTTTTTGGGGGCAGCTTTCGGTGCATTTTGCAGGGGCACCGAACACGCTGATGTTCGAGACGATTAATGAACCGCATACGAAGATGACAACGGCGCGCACCGATGCACTGAATCGACGGTTGTTAAGTCAAATCAGGCCATTGCATCCCGATCGCTGGATCATTCTCGGCACCGCGTTCTGGGGAAATTTGAGTGCCTTGGAGGAGTCCGAGCCGCCCTATGATCCGAAAGTGATGTTGACCTATCACGACTATTCGCCGTTCGAATTTACCCATCAAGGCGCGAGTTGGACCGATCAGACGCAAACCGGGATCCGCTGGGGGTCAGAGCAAGAGATGTCCGAAATGATGGGCGAACTCGATAAGGCAGTCGCCGTGCAGGAGCGCACGCGAATGCCGGTCTTGGTTGGCGAGTTTGGAGTCTATGAAGGCGTCCCGATTGAAGAGCGAGCGCTCTGGACCGTAACCATGCGGACTGGTTTGGAAGCGCGTGGCTTAGGCTGGTGCTATTGGGATTTTGCCGGATCGCTCAAAGTTTATGACGTGGATAAGGAAGCCTGGTTGCCGGAGCTGAAAGCCGCCTTGCTGGATTGATGCAGTTTCCACCGCGACCTGTTCCGCCTATATCGCGGCGATGAGCGATGCTGTGACCATTCTTGGGATTGAAACCAGTTGCGACGAAACCGCCGCGGCTGTGCTGCGGCGTGCGTTAGATGGAAACGTTGAAATCCTTTCAGAGGTGGTGCTGTCGCAAATCGATGAACACGCGCCTTATGGCGGTGTGGTTCCGGAAATTGCAGCGCGTGCGCATGCCGATGCGACCGATATGATTGTTCGCCAAGCCCTCGAACAAAGCGGTCTGGGGCTTGGTCAATTGGATGGCATCGCCGCAACCAGCGGACCCGGCCTAATCGGCGGTGTCATGGTCGGGATGATGACTGGTAAGGCATTGGCTTTGGCCGCTCAGAAGCCGTTTGTGCCGATCAATCACTTGGAAGGGCACGCCCTGTCTCCGCGCCTCGCCGATGCCTGCGCGTTTCCATATTTGTTGCTCCTGGTCAGCGGCGGACATTGTCAGTTTATCGCGGTCAGGGGGCTCGGGGACTATCAGCGTCTTGGGACGACCATTGATGATGCGGCAGGGGAAGCGTTTGATAAGCTCGCCAAGACATTGGGCATTGGGTTCCCAGGCGGCCCGTCCGTCGAAAGGCTGGCTCAAACAGGCGATCCAACTCGATTTGAGTTACCACGCCCGCTTCTGAATCGACCCGGATTGGACATGAGCTTTGCAGGTCTGAAAACAGCGGCGGCTCGGATCGTGGACGCCGAAGCCTTTGACGATCAAGGGCGCGCGGATCTTTGCGCGTCATACCAACAAGCAATCGCCGATTGTCTGGCGGAAAAGGCGCGCCGCGCGCTGGATGTATTTGAGCATCCCGGCGAAGATGAGACGCGATTGGTGGTTGCTGGCGGTGTAGCCGCGAATCAAACGATCCGTTCCGCATTGGATGAGGTCGCCGAATCTGTTGGCGCGCGCCTCATCGCCCCGCCTTTGCGGCACTGTACCGACAACGCAGCGATGATTGCGCTCGCTGGCGCAGAGCGGCTCAGTGCTGGACGGGTGCCAGATGACGGACAGTCTTTCTCCGCGCGTCCGAGATGGCCATTAGACGAGGCCACCGCATTAGCGGCGCCAGCTTATGGCGGCGGGAAACGTGGCGCGAAGGCCTAGAATTTGAACGCAGAGCGGAGGCGAATGCCAGCTTCGATCTCTTGATCTTCCCATTGCGCGGTATCGTCGAGCTCTTCTGCCGCAATGGTCAGTTCACCGCCAACAGAAATGCGTGGTGTGATCCGGAATTGCGCTTCGGCCAACATTTCTTCGCGTGGAAGTGGGGAATCCCCTTCGCGAGAGGTCAAATCAAGGCTGAGGCTCCAGCGATCACCCTTAATCCAAGCCAGATTGAAGGTTTGCGATTGAGCCGTCTGCCAAATTGGCGAGTTGACATCTTCACTGCTGAAATTGAACTTCTGGAACCATTCAGGCTCAGCTTGATCTGTCTCAGCAATCGTCGGCGCAGGCATCACAGGCACGTCTTGCTCTGCCACCGCCGGAAGGGCGAGGCAGCTCAGACCTACTAAAGATACCATCAGCTTACGCATTAGAAGATGCTCCTAACTCCCTAAATAGCAGCGAGAGACGTTAAGAGAACCTTAATTTCCAGTTATCTCTACAATTTCTTGTGAGAGTGTGATTTCGACAACAACCCCCCGAGACTGCCAATTTTGGGCCAGTCTTTCGGTCCGATCTTCGAGATAACCGAGGGCGATCTTGGTGCCTGACCCAAAATCTCGGGCCGCGCCAACACGAAAACTCTGCGAATCGAGCTGTACGCCATCATCCGTGGATTGCCCGTATTCAAAGGAAAACTCACTGCCAAAAGCCTCGCGGTGCAGCCCTGCACTCCAGGCCTGATAATCGCTCTGGTCGAGGCCATTGTCGGAGCCCAGCCAAGAGACTCCGAACGTCCAATCGTCTTTCTCGATTCGGGTTCCAGCCGACCAGGTGTCGATTTGCTGATAAGCGGTCAAGGCATTTCTATTTGCGACATCCGCGCTCGACCAGGCCAATCCGACATCGAATCGCCAACCTGATTCGCGCAGTCTCCGCGTTCCGTTCAGAGCAAATTCGACGGCATTTTCGATGTCCGGTGCGACGCCGCCAGTGCCCGCAGTGGGGCGACGATCTAAGCCATCCGCGTCAGCGCTTGGCGTATAGCTGATGCCACCGCGAAGTCCGATCAAGCGTGGGCTCGCATAGGAGATTTTCGCGCTTGGACCCGTAAGATCGTGGCGTGTTCGAACTGTGTTTAGCCCAGTGGGGTCGAGCAGGGCACTATCGAGGCGGGCGTGCGAGAAAACTGATTTCGCGCCTTCGTGGAATCGCGCGCCAACGCCTTGATCTTTGCCGACGCGAACTTCGCCATAGCCGCCATCGATTTGGAAGTAAGCCGATTCCAGGCGCGCGCGGGTTTCGCTGTCCTCGATGGGCAGACTGGTAGACAATCCAGAAAACGCGCCAACCGGCGCAAGCGGAGCGTCGCCGAACCCGCCAATCCCGCCAGGGCGCGTGGGATGATCAGCCTGCAAACGTAGAGCTCCGCGGGCGCGTAACCGAACCCCGTTCTCCAGCACTTTATCGGCCGTCCCGCTGAGCGAAATTTCGGCGGTGAGCGGCTCCACCTCTATTGGAGAGTCGGTCTCATTAAACGGCGTGACCACGGTCACGCTCTCCATCTCGAGCTCGGCTTCCCACGGCGATCCAGTGTCGGCTAAGGCGGCTGACGCGCTCCAAATACAGGGCGCAATAAGGGCAAAAGCACGTATCGACATGAGTGGTGTTCGATCCTCCAAAAACCTACAGCATATGAGCACTGGCAGGCTGAGTTTGAGGTGTTATAGAGACTGTTAATCAACAAGGTCTTGCCAACAGGAAATGACGATATGAAGGCAATCTCAACGCTTATCGCAGCAACATTCGGGGCGGTTGCGCTAACAGGTTGCGTCTTCGGCGGCAACAACAACACTGAAAGGACAGTGGTTGAAGAGATCGTTGGCGGATCAAATCCCTATTTGTGGCGCGCCAGCTTGGACACGCTGAGCAGTTTGCCGCTGGTCAGTGCTGACCCGTTCGGTGGAACGATCATCTATGATTGGAAATCGTTCGAGGGCGCAGAAAATGAGCGGATTAAGGCCACGGTTTACATTCTCGACTCGCGTCTCCGTGCAGATGGCGTCAAGGTGAGCGTGTTCCGTCAGGTTAATGAGGAAGGCACTTGGGTCGATGCAGACACGGATCTCGAAACGGGCATTCAGCTCGAAAACGCGATTCTCGTGCGGGCACGAAACCTCAAAGCGTCTGAACTCGACTAAAAATTTCATGGATGGGGGAGGCGATGGCCTCAAGATATGATCCGCAAGCTGCGGAACCCAAATGGCGTGAGGCATGGGCCTCCGCAGATCTGTTTAAAGCCAAAACGCCCGCCGAAGCGGGTGATATGCCGAAAGCCTATGTGCTTGAAATGTTTCCGTATCCGTCCGGACGGCTACACATGGGGCATGTCCGCAACTATGCCATGGGCGATGTCGTTGCGCGGTATAAGAAAGCCAAAGGCTATAATGTCTTGCACCCGATGGGTTGGGACGCGTTTGGCATGCCCGCGGAAAACGCGGCGATGGAAAAAGGCGTTCATCCCGGCCACTGGACCTATCAGAACATCGCGGCGATGAAATCCCAGTTTGAAAAGCTCGGCCTGTCTCTCGATTGGTCGCGTGAGTTCGCCACGTGCGATCCTGATTATTACGGCGAGCAGCAGCGTCTATTTCTGAAATTCATGGAAAAAGGGCTGGTCTATCAAAAGAAAGCTAAGGTGAATTGGGACCCGGTCGACAATACGGTTCTCGCCAATGAGCAAGTGATTGACGGCAAAGGTTGGCGCTCTGGCGCGCCGGTTGAGCAGCGCGAATTGGTGCAGTGGTTCTTCCGGATTACCGACTATGCTGAAGATTTGCTGGATCAAGTGCAAAAGCTTGACCGCTGGCCGGAGAAGGTCCGGACCATGCAGGCCAATTGGATTGGCCGCTCTGAAGGCCTGCAAATGCGTTTTGAATGGGCCGGAACGGTACCGGTCGGACATGAAACTGGTGTCGACATTTTCACCACACGCCCGGATACTTTGTTCGGCGCGAGCTTTATCGCTTTGTCTCCTGATCATCCGTTGACCATGGAAATGGCCGCGAACAATCCTGAGCTGGAAGCGTTCCGCGCTGAATGCGCGAAAGTTGGCACCTCTGAAGCGGACATCGAGAAAGCTCCAAAAATGGGCTTCGATACCGGTCTGACCGTCAAACACCCCTTCATTGAGGGGCAGACATTGCCAGTCTATGTCGCAAATTTTGTCTTGATGGGGTATGGCACCGGCGCGATCTTCGCGTGTCCCGCGCATGACCAGCGCGACTTCGATTTCGCCCGGAAATACAATTTGCCCATCCTGCCGGTTGTGAAGCCGTCGGACAAGGACGCTGCGTCTGCGGCTTGGGTCGCGTCCGGCGCAGGCGCGGACATGGATGCGGCTTATACCGGGCCGGGATCGATCATGAATTCAGGCTTCTTGGACGGCCAAGAAATCACGAATGCCAAGTCGCGCGCCATTGCCGAGATTGAGAATATGGGGCTCGGTCAAGGCACCGTAAACTATCGCTTGCGCGATTGGGGTGTCTCGCGTCAGCGCTATTGGGGTTGCCCAATTCCAGTCATCCATTGCGGCGATTGCGGGATCGTGCCGGTGCCGGAAGCCGACTTGCCGGTTGAATTGCCGGACGATGTTAGTTTCGATAAACCCGGCAATCCCTTGGGCCATCACCCGACTTGGAAACATGTCGATTGCCCGAAATGCGGAAAACCAGCGCAGCGTGAGACCGATACGCTCGATACATTTAACGATTCGAGCTGGTATTTTGCCCGCTTTGCCAGTGTCGATGACCCGGCAGAACGGGCTTACTGGCTGCCTGTCGACCAATATGTTGGCGGGGTTGAGCATGCGGTTCTTCACTTGCTCTATGCCCGTTTCTTCATGCGCGCGATGCGCGATGTTGGCGAAGTTGATTTGCCGAACGGGGAGCCATTTGCTGGCTTGTTTACGCAAGGCATGGTCACGCATGAGACCTACAAGACGGATGATGGTCGCTGGATCACACCGGCCGAGGTCGAAAGCCGGGACAATGGTTTGTTCGAAATCGGTTCCGATCACGCCGTAACGATTGGCGCGATAGAGAAAATGTCCAAGTCGAAGAAAAATGTCGTCGACCCGGACAATATCATCGCCACATTCGGCGCCGATACGGCGCGTTGGTTTGTTCTGTCCGATAGTCCGCCAGAGCGTGATGTTGAATGGACCCAGTCTGGCGCTGAGGGCGCAGGCCGTTTCGTTCAGCGTGTCTGGGGTGTGTTTAACGTGCTGAGCGCCAATACGGGCGAGGCTGCGCAGAATGACAGTGCGGCCGCCACCGAGCTTCGCCGGGCGACCCACAAAGCCGCCCATGCCGTCGACAAAGCGATCGAGGAATTTCGGTTCAACTCAGCGATCGCCTCGATGCATGAATGGGTGAGCGTCTTGAAAAAGGCTGAGCAAGGCGGCGACGACTTGCACCACGCCCGTTTGGAAAGCGCTTCAATGCTCGCCCGGTGCCTCACGCCGTTCATGCCGCATCTGGCGGAAGAATGCTGGAGCATGATAGGCGGTGAAGGTCTCTGCTCAGCGGCAGAGTGGCCGCAAGTTGATAAAAGCCTATTGGTTGAAGACAGCGTCACCATGCCCATCCAAGTTAATGGCAAACGCCGCGCCGAGATTTCGGTCGCCAAAACCGCCAGCAAAGATGACATAGAAGCCACAGCCTTGGCGGAACCCGGCATTCAGAATTTCATTGCTGATAAATCCATCAAGAAAGTGATTGTCGTTCCGGGCCGGATCGTGAATATCGTGGTGTGATGAAACAGATTGCTCTTGCCCTTCTCGTTCTAACGCTGTCCGCGTGCGGCTTCACGCCGCTTTATGCGGGCGGGGCTGGGGCTGGAAACATCAATGTCGAGACGATTGAAGGTCGCGCCGGTCACTCTTTGCGCAAAGCGCTTTTGCAGGAATTGGCCCCCGGTCTGCCAGGCCTAGATGGCCCGGCCAGTCTCAATATCGTTCTAGATGAGCAAATCGGGCGTCTAGCGCTGCAGCCAGACGAAGCTGCGACCCGAACCGACATTGTGGTCAGCGCTGACTATGTGCTCGCTTTTGAAGGCAATGCACTGTCCGGAACCAGCGCTGCGGAAACCAGCTTCTTGGTGCCCGACGCGCCATTCTCTGATATTACGGCCCAAATCGATGCGACGGACCGAGCCATGTTGCTTCTGGCCCGCCGAATCGCCGACGATTTGCGCATAAAAATGGCGAACGCCGAATGAAGTTTCAGGGCAATAGCGCTGAACGATTTGCCAAAAAGCCTGATGCTGCGTGCCAATTTGCGCTCCTCTTTGGCGAGGATGAGGGCGTTGTCGCTGATCATGCCAATGCCTTGATCAAAGCCTGGGAAAAGGCCGAGCCAGCGGCGGTTCAAACGCTCGACGAAGACGATGTGAAACGCGATCCAAGTCGCTTGTTTGATGCTTTGGAGGCCGTATCGCTGCTGGGTGAAGGCACGATTATTCGAATCCGCACCAAAGGCGAGAAGCTGTTCGCGATACTGAAAGATGTATTGGCGCTACCGCCTGAGCGCGTCGCGGCCAAACTGGTCGTGCAGAACGGCTCACTCAACACGCGGTCGAAAATGCGCACGGCTTTTGAAGCCGCGCCGAATGCGGCGGCGCTGCACTTTTTCTCGGACTCTGCTGCAGACATGTCCGACTTGGTGCGCAGCTTCCTGCAAGGGCGCAACGTCGAGATCGATTCGGATGCCTTATCTGTGTTTGTCGGCGGCTTGCCTGGCCACCGCAGCCTCGCCAATGCGGAAATGGAAAAACTCGCGGTCTATGCTCACAATTTGGAACGCCCGGTGAGCGTTGCTGATGTCCAAGCCTTGTGTGAAACCAATGCCGATGAAAGCGCCCGACAAGCCGTATTGATGGCGCTGAGCGGCGACGCAGAGCAGGCGCAAGCCGAACTAGATCGGGTTATCGACACAGGGCTCTCGCCGATCAGTCTGATTCGCTTGTTTGAAATGGAAGCCAGCCGCATGCTGGACGCTCAAGCGCTGCAAGGCGAGGGCGGGGCTGGTAATGTTGGTATGAAGCTCAAACCGCCTGTCTGGAAATCAGAATGGCCCGCTTTCCAAGCGCGATTGCGCAAATGGCCAACCCCGCGGCTCACGCGATTGGTGGAGCGGCTTCACGATTTAGAGTTGATGGCAAAATCACCTGGCGGTGCTGGGCTCGCTGAACCGGCGACCCGGGCTTTGTTCATTTCTCTCTACAAAGCCGCAGCAGCGGTCCGCTAAGCTGTTCACAAATGAATGACTGGAAGTTTTCCGTTGCCTTTGCCATGGAGGCGAGGGAGGCTGCGATTCATGCTCACGTCTAAACCACTCTTTTTGTTGATTGTATTGGCGCAATTTCTTGTGCCTATTCTTCCGCTGATGGGGGTCGGAGAATCGATCGGCGCGCGCGCTGTGGCTGATGGCATTCCTCCGGAATTACCAACAGGCATCTTCTTTTCGATTTGGAGCTTGATTTTTACCGGGCTCGTTTTGACCGCTTTTCTGCATTTGCGCGCCGCCACGCATGCCAGCTCGCGGATCGCGCCGCCTTTGATGCTCGCCGCAGCAGGCAATTTGGTCTGGATGTTTTGTGCGCAAAGCTATGGCCGCGTCTGGCTCGATTTTTTGCTGCTTTTGCCGATCGCCTTCTTCACTTGGGAGGCGGCATATCGATTGGATCAGACCCAAGCCTATGACGGCACGCCACGCAGCATTCTGCACGCTTTAACGGTTGGGTTGTTTGCAGGATGGCTCACCGTCGCGGTGTCGATCAGCGTACCTGATCTTGGCCGCTGGTTTCTCGGGCGCGGACCAAGTGATGCCGTTTGGCAATCGCTATGGATGAGCTTGGTGCCCGCCTCAATCCTTGCCTTCGTGTTCGCGAATTATGTCAGTCGAAACGGCTGGTACTTCGTCGCGCTCGGGTGGGGATTGTTTGGCATCGTCGTCAATAATTGGACGCGGCTCGGCACGCACGCCTTAGCGATCGCGACGGTGTGTGTTGGACTGTACATATTGCTGCGGCGTATTCGGTTTGGCGCGCGCGGCAGTTACCCGGCCAAATCCTGAGCTTGTCGATTGAGCGCCGCGACGAGTTCCGGTGTCACTTCACCGGTCGTTGCAAGACCATTATTTGCTTGGAACGCACGGATTGCGGTGCGCGTCCCGGCGCCCGCTAAGCCGTCGGGGGCGCCCGCATCATAGCCAAGGCCATTCAGAACGGTTTGGATCGCTTCAACTTGCGCCCGGCTGGCTTGAGTCCAGGCTTGGGTTCCAAATTGTCCATTGGCGGCCGCATTCGGCGACGTAATGGCCCAGTTGGCCGCCCGTGCTTGGACCTCTTGGGCCTGCTCAAGTGGTAAAGCAGCGCGTAACGTAGCAACATTGCCGGGCGCGCTGGCATCGCCATTGGCTGCAGCGATTTCATACCAATAAAGTGCTTCGACTTGGCTCGGTGAGATGCCGAGACCGTTTTCGTACAGCACAGCCAGGTTATATTGGCTGTCCAAGACACCATAGTCCGCGGCTTTGCGAAACCATTCGGCCGCGGCTGCGTAGGATTGCGGACCGCCTTCTCCATCGGCAAAGAAAACGGCGAGATCATGCATGGCTTTGACATTGCCACCATTCGCAGCCCGTTCGGTCCAGGCGCGCGCTTCGGTAAAGTCGCGCGGCACGCCAATTCCGCGTTCGTGCAATTTCGCCAAGCGATACTGCGCTGCGGGTAGGCCTTGTTGAGCTGCGGCGCTGATCAAATCCGCTGCGTCTGCATAGTCTTGCGCTTCGAGGCGCTCTAAGCCCAATTGGAATTGGGCGACTGCGTCGCCATTCGCCGCGGCTTGATTCACGGTGAGCGCATTTGGGATCGTGGGGAGCGAAACAACCGGCGCAGGCGGCTCAACCGTTGGTTCAGGCGCCGCCACCGAAGGTTCGAGCGCGCCAGCGACACTGCCTTCCTCTTCAAACAGGGTCTCGTCGAGCGTGACCGGGTCGGCTTCGCTGAATTCTACCCCGATCAGGCTTGGCTCGATTTCCGTTGCCGGCGGCGCTTCAATGCCGACTTCGGCCAGGCTAGCCTTGGTTTCGATATTCGGCGCGTTGGCATCCATGAACGGGATCTTGCCGCGCAAGGCGACCCATCCCCCCGCACCGGCGGCAGAGAGCGCGAGCACCGAGGCAGCTGCGATAATTGGGAATTTGCGCCCAGTGCTCGCATTCGGCGTTGTCGATGCTGCAGAGCGGCGACCGCGGCGGGTTTTACCTTCGGTTTTTGGATCGGTTGCTGCTGCTATCGCGGCATTGCGTGCGCGGCTCAAATAGTCGGCAGTGTCGGAAGCCTCTGAGTCTGTTTCATCGGCTGCCGGATCAAATTCTTCATCCGCTAATGGTGCATCCGCGATCAGGTCGTCGGCATTGTGCGCCAATTCGACATCATCGAGCGGCGGTAACAAATCCGATGTATCTTCGATCTCGTTTTCGGATGAGAAGATGTCAGAGTCTCGTGCTTCTTGCTGTGACTCGTCCCAGCTGCCCAATTCTGCCAATGGATCTTCATCCGTCGGCTCCTCAGCGGCTGTTTCCGGTTCCACGAACAAGTCTTCAGCTTCGTTTGACGCAGCTTCTTCAGCATAGTCAGCGTCGGCCTCAGGCGCATCTAAGGCGAGGCCTTGTGGCTCATCTACCACCTCATCGACTTCAGGGTCTTCAGCCCCAATGGGGTCAGGATCCTCGTCGAAATCAGGGAGATTCGATATGAAGTCTTGTTGCTCAGCAACGGATTCGTCCGAGGCGGCTGATGAATCGAAGTATTCTGTTTCGATCAGCGGCGCTTCTGCTTCGACGGGTGCGACTTCTGCGTCCGGCTGTGGTTCAGGCTCCGGCTCCATCTCGATCGGAGATGCGTCAACTTCCAGCTCAGGCATATCCGGCAGTGGCGCGGTTGGAGTAGACTCTGACAATGGCGGGGCGGTAAAGTCCTCTAGAGCTTCCAAACGTGATGCCAGGGAAACAATCGCACGCTGGACTGGCGAAACCGATGTTGCGGTCTGAGTTTGCATATCAGCGAGGCGATTAGAGATGTTTGAAAGTGCGTCGGACAGGCGCGCTTGCTGACGGGATTCAGATCCAGCCACTTGCTCTGCCAGTTTGCGCTGGCTTTGTTCTTGACGCGCTTGGACATGCTGGATCGCCGTAGCAACTTGTTGACCGACTTGCTCAATTGCGCCGGCGCTTCGCCGTTCACTGTCGGCAATGCGCTGGGTGAAGGAATTGGCGAGATTGTCGACTTGGCTGCCCACTTGCTCAATCGCCTCAGCGTTACGCTGTTCGCCTTCAGCGACACGTTGATTGAGTGTTTCTGACAAGCCTACGACCTGCTCGCCGACTTTCTCGATCGCTTCGGCGTTGCGCGACTCGCTTTCTTCAACATGGCGCACGAGCGTGTTCGACAGATGATTGATCTGTTGGTCGACGCCGTCCAGGCGCGCCGAGGCTTCGGCGGATTCCAGGGCGTTTAAGCGAGTCTCGAGGGCTCCCATGAGTTCAGGATTGTTCCCGCCGGCGGCGCGTTCAATCTCATTCGCCAAATGACGGCGCGATTCCTCGACGCTGGTGCGCAGGTCAGTGGCGAGCGAGTCGAATCGCTGCTCTAATTCCTGTCGCAAAGCGTTGGCTTTTTCCGGGCTTGCGGCTTGGGCAATCTGGTCGATGCGCTGATCCAGGCTGGCAAATGTGCCTTCCAGTGCGTGCAACGCGGTATCGGTGGTCTGTTCGGCGCGATTGAGGCGTTCTTGAATGCGCAGCACCGTTCCTTCCATCGAATTGATGGCGCCTGAAACGTCGCCTTCAATAGACTTCACGCGGCCTTCGACGTCATCGACTTTGGCAAGTTTGGCCGCAACTGACGACTCCATAGCGGTCACGCGTTCGGAGAGATGTCTGGACGTGCCTTCAGCGCGTAATTCAGCCTGCTCCACGGCTTTTTCAACCCGTTGGGCGGCATCAGCAAGCGTGTTCTCGACTTTAACCTCGATGCCTTCCACGCGATCGCTCATGTCCGTGAAACCGGCTTCGACGCGACCTTTCATAGCCGCCGATTCATCCTGATTGAGACGGCCTTCTTCGTAAACGTGTGCGGCCAGTTTGCCGAGCGCATCTTCGAGTGCTTTCATCGCCTCGAGACTGCGCTGTCCGCTTTCATCAGCTTCCAGAGCGCCGACCTTATCGTGCAGGAATTCATGTGTCTCGCGCAACTCATCAATCATGCGCTCAACTTCAGCCGTCATCGCAGAAGTGGAGTTTTCTGTATTCTCTAAGCGAGCGAGGAGACCGAGCACAGACTGATCAATACCCGTAATGGCCAGCGTAGAGCGGGCTTCGACAGCTTCGATGCGTTGCGCCAGACCGTCCAGAGCTTGAGACCGCATCGGATCAGCGTATGCGGAAGGATCGGAATATTGTGAGCCCAGGCTTTGGGGGTCTGCATAAACTTGTGGTTGATTCGGATAAGACGGCCGTGCCCGATCACGTGGGCCCGCTTCGCTGTGGCTTTCTAAGAGTAGATTGTTGATATAGTCGCCAAGCGTGATGCCCTTGAGGCGCGCTTTTTCCTTGGCAATGGCGCGAGCGCGATCATCCACACCCTTTACGCTCCAGGACCCATATTGGCTCATGCCCGGCACTCCGAATTCCGGCACACTGATTCGGAACAGCGCGCCGATTTACCCATTTCTGGTAGTGTGATGGAGTGATCAGCCTTAATTCCTGGTTAAAAAGGTAAACAGATACGGCTGATTTCGAAAGCTTTGTTCATACCCTGAACATAACCATGCGAGAGGCTGACGTTGACGTTCGCGTAAAGACGAGGCATAGTTGTGCACATGCCTGATACCGTAACTTCTCTTTCTATCGCTGACTCTCGGACATATTCGATCTCGGAACTGGCCCGTGAGTTTGGAATCACCCCTCGCGCATTACGCTTTTACGAAGACAAGGACATGCTGCATCCAGCTCGTGATGGCATGACCCGGGTCTATTCGCATCGCGATCGTGGCCGCGTGAAGATTATTGTGCGCCTCAAGCGCCTCGGTCTGCCCCTCGCAGATATTCGCGAAATTCTCGATCTATATGGACTGGAAGATGGTCAGCGCGCACAAATGCGTATGTCGCTGGTTAAGTTTCAGAACCAAATCAAAGAGCTGGAAAGCCAGCGCGAAGATATAGAAATGGCCCTGCAGGAATTGCACAATGGCATCGAGTGGCTCGAAGAGCAGCTTGATAAAATTGGCCCTGGCGCCGCCGAAGCTGAAAATCTCAAAGCCTATGACGCCGTTGCACGGCGCCAACTGGATGACGCGTAAGCAATTGCAGTCTGACGCGTAAGAGTTGAATGACCTTTCCAAACCGTGACGCTAGAGCAAGCGTCACGGTTTAATAAAATATCACCAAGGGAAACCCAGATGCCACGTTATGATGCTCCTGTCCGCGACATGCAGTTCCTGTTGCACGATGTCTTGTCCATTCAGAATTACTCTAACCTGCCGGGCTTTGAAGAAGCGACACCGGATCTGGTCGATGCGATTCTTGAAGAGTCCGGCAAGTTTGCCAAAGAAGTATTGTTCCCGCTGAACAAAGTTGGCGATGAGCAGGGCTGTGTGCGCAACGCAGATGCGAGCGTTAAAACGCCAGACGGTTTTAAAGATGCCTATCGGCAAATGGTCGACAATGGCTGGATGCTGCTCGGCAAGTCGCCAGAAATGGGCGGCCAAGGGCTTCCTTATGTCGTCAACATGGCTGCGAATGAGATGAACTCGTCGGCGAATATGGCGTTTTCAATGTATCCAGGTCTGACCTCCGGCGCGTTTGAGGCGCTCATGGCCGGCGGATCTGATGAGCAGAAGGCAATGTACGGCCCGAATATGGCTTGCGGCAAATGGGCCGGAACGATGAACCTCACCGAACCGCAGTGCGGTACGGATCTCGGCCTGATCAAAACCAAAGCTGTGCCGCAGCCAGATGGCTCTTACAAAATCACGGGTCAGAAAATCTGGATCTCCGGTGGCGAACAGGATTTGACCGAGAACATCATTCACTTGGTGCTGGCGCGGATCGAAGGTGGCCCCGAGGGCATCAAAGGTATCTCTTTGTTCGTCGTGCCAAAATACATCGTCAACGAAGACGGCTCCTTGGGCGCGCGCAATGATTGCTCGTGCGGTGGCCTTGAAGAGAAAATGGGCATTCATGGCAACGCGACCTGCGTCATGAACTATGACGGCGCCACTGGTTGGCTGGTCGGCGAAGAGCACAAGGGCATGCGCACCATGTTCGTGATGATGAACGAAGCGCGTCTCGGCGTTGGTATGCAAGGCTTGGCGCAAGCCGAGATCGCTTATCAAAACTCGGTCGACTTCGCGAATGATCGAGTTCAGGGTCGCTCACTGACAGGGCCCAAAGCCCCCGACAAGCCGGCGGACCCGGTGATCGTACACCCGGATGTCCGTCGTATGTTGATGGACCAGCGTGCGTTTATCGAAGGCGCGCGCGCCTTTACCTACTGGACGGCACTCTATGGTGATCTGCATCACAAGTCGCCTGATGAGAAAGTCCGCGAAAAAGCTGGCGACTATATGGCGCTAATGACGCCAGTTCTGAAAGCGTTCCTGACCGACCGCGGATTTAAAATGGCCAATGAAGCGCTGCAGATTCATGGCGGTTCAGGCTTTACCCAGGAATGGGGCCTGGAACAATTCGTTCGCGATTGCCGGATTACGCTGATTTATGAAGGCACCAATGGCATCCAGGCGCTCGACTTGGTTGGCCGGAAACTGGCTTCGAATGGCGGCCGTGCTGTTTTCACCTTCTTCGCGGAGATGGATGACTTTATCGGCACGCACGAGGGCAACGCAGAACTTGATCCATTTATTGAGGGTCTGAAGACGGCGAAAGCGCAGCTGCAAGACGGCACCAATTGGTTGATGCAGAATGGCATGAGCGATTTCAATAATGCTGGCGCGGCCTCTTCCGACTATCTCCAGCTGTTCGGTCTGACCGCGCTGACTTATATGTGGGCGCTGATGGCAAAGACCGCGATCGAGAAGCAAGGCGACGACCCATTCTATGACGACAAGATTGTCACCGGGAAATATTACGTGTCGCGCATTCTGCCCGAAGCATCTGCACATCTGGCGAAGCTCAAAACGGGGGCGGACTTAATGATGGCGCTGCCCGCGGATCGGTTCTAGTCGAATTCAATCGAGAAAGCCGCGAAATCCCAGTATTTTCGCGGCTTTCTTACAGGTCTTCTCGTTACGTCATGACTGGCCAAAGCCCGTCAGAATTCTTATGTTGACGTGAACGTAAACGTCACAATCCAATCTCAGGAGTTTTCTCATGTCTGATGTCCTCGATGTTCCGCTGGCAGATTGGCGTCAAGACGAAGAGATTAAGATTTTCGACGATGCGGTGGCGCAATTCTTTGAAAAGGAGCTAAAGCCGCAGGTCGAAGGCTGGCGCGAAGCGGGCATGGTGCCACGCGACGTCTGGACACAAGCTGCGGAGCAGGGATTGCTGCTCGTCTCCGCTCCGGAAGAATATGGCGGTGCTGGCGGCGATTTCCGTCACGATGCAGTGATCATCGAGCAGCTCGAAAAGCAAGGCATTGCCGGGTTTGGTCTGGGCTTACACAACGCCATCGTCGCGCCGTACATTATCCATTACGGATCTGAAGAACAAAAGCAGCGTCTCCTCCCTAAGCTCGCATCTGGTGAAATGGTCTGCGCGATCGCGATGACTGAGCCTGGTACCGGATCGGACCTTCAGAACATCAAGACGACGGCCAAGAAAGACGGCAATGGCTATGTCATTAATGGGTCCAAGACCTTCATCACCAATGGTCAAACGGCCAATCTAATCTTGGTCTGCGCCAAAACCGATCCAAGCAAAGGTGCCAAAGGCATTTCGATCATGATGGTCGAGACCGATGAAGTCGAAGGGTTTGAGCGTGGTCGCAACCTTAAGAAGATCGGCCAACCGGCGGCGGATACATCGGAGCTATTCTTCAATGACGTGAAAGTCCCAGCATCGGCTTTGCTCGGACCTGAAGAAGGCCAGGGTTTTATCCAACTGATGCAACAGCTGCCGCAAGAGCGCCACATTATCGGCATTCAAGGCATCGGCATGATCGAACGTGCGATCAAGGAAACCGTGGCCTATGTCAAACAGCGCAAAGCGTTTGGCGGCACCATTTTTGACTTCCAGAACACCCAATTCAAGCTCGCGGAGTGCAAGACCGAAGCGACAGTTGCAAAAGTATTTGCTGATCATTGTACCGAGCTCTTGCTCAAAGGTGAACTTGATGCCGCGACCGCATCGATGTCGAAATACTGGATCTCTGATCTGCAGTGCAAGATTATCGATGAATGCCTGCAATTGCATGGCGGTTGGGGCTATATGGATGAATACCCAATCGGCCAGATGTACCAGGATGCGCGGGTCCAGCGCATCTATGGCGGCGCCAATGAAGTGATGAAAATGTTGATCGCGAGGACGCTCTAATTTGTCAGACGACTCGCACCTCCTCACGGAAACGTTTCCCCAGCCAGCCGAGAGCTCTTTGTCCCTCGGCTTCAAGCTGATTTCTCTCGACATGAGTAAGATGGAAACCCGCGTTGCGTTCGACGGCAAAAAAGAATTCACTAATCCAGCGGGCTACATTCAAGGCGGATATCTTTCTGCCATGTTGGATGACACGATCGGCATGCTCGCGACGGTAAAAACCGGGACGCGCGCCTTTCCGTCGACGATCGACTTGCACACAACCTTTTTACGACCTGTGAGAGTGGGGGTGATTGAAGTTGCCGCCCGGCTTCGCAACATTGGTCGACAAGTTATTTTTGCGGAAGCGGATCTCTTTGACTCACGCGGCAAAGAAGCCGCGCGAGCGAGAGCCTCGCTGGCCATCAACCCCATGAAGGCCCCAGCAAAATGATTGAGCTATTGAAAGTTAAAACAGGAGAGCCCTCCCATGACTGAAGCCTATATTTACGACGCTGTGCGGACCCCGCGCGGCAAAGGCAAAAAAACCGGCAGCTTGCATGAAATCACCGCGCTTGAACTGTCAACGCAAACCCTGGAAGCGATCCGCGACCGCAACGATCTCGACACCAAGCACGTTGATGATGTTGTGCTCGGGTGTGTTTCTCCGGTTGGCGAGCAAGGCGGCGACATTGCCCGTATTGCGGTCCTCAACGCGGACTATGCTGAGACCACTGCGGGCGTTCAGGTCGACCGTTTCTGCGCCTCTGGCCTTGAGGCCTGCAACATGGCTGCTGCGAAAGTCATGACCGGGGAAGCCGACATGGCCATCGGCGGCGGCATTGAAAGCATGAGCCGAGTTCCAATGGGCGCCGCTGGCGGTGCATGGTCGGCCGACCCTCAAATCGCACTCAAGTCTTATTTCTCACCACAAGGCGTGGGCGCGGATACGATTGCGACCAAGTGGGGTTTCTCACGCGATGATGTCGATGCTTATGCGGTTGAGTCACAACAGCGCGCCGCACGGGCTTGGAAAGAAGGTCGCTTCTCGAAGTCGATCGTCGCTGTGAAAGACCAGATGGGCGGAACCCGCCTGGACCATGACGAGCATATGCGTCCAGACGCAGACATGCAGAGCCTTGCCGCCCTGAATCCAAGCTTCGCGGGCATGGGTGCTATGGGCTTTGATGAAGTCATCAAGCAGCGTTACCCAGAGCTTGAAGCGATCAACCACGTGCACCATGCGGGTAACTCTTCGGGCATCGTGGATGGCGCGTCGGCTGTTCTCTTCGGGTCTAAAGAAATGGGCGAACAGCTTGGTCTCAAGCCGCGCGCCAGGGTCAAGCAGATGGCTTCGATCGGATCTGAGCCAGGTATCATGCTGACTGGTCCAACCGATGTGACGCTGAAAGCGCTGAAGAAAGCGGGCATGGATGTCGGCGATATTGATCTCTACGAGCTCAACGAAGCCTTCGCCTCTGTGCCCATGCTGATGATGCATTTGCTCGGCATTGATCATGAGAAGATGAACGTCAATGGCGGTGCAATCGCGATGGGGCACCCGCTTGGTGCAACGGGCGGTATGCTGCTTGGCACTATGGTTGACGAGCTTGAGCGCGCGGACAAAGAGACCGCCTTGGTCACGCTTTGTGTTGGTGCCGGCATGGGCACCGCAACGATTATTGAGCGCGTTTAGTCCATGGAAAAAGGGGCAGGCATTCCAATCGGGATCGGTGTCGGCGTCGCCATTGGCGCCGGCATCGGCGCAGCCACTGGCGATATCGCGATTTGGCTTCCGCTGGGAATTTCAATCGGCGCGGCGCTTGGCATCGTGTTCTCCGCGGCCGCCTCAGAAGCTGAAGAAGATAACTCTGACGAGGGCAACTCGCCCCGCAAGGAATAAGTAAAATGAACCTCGAAACATTCTCTTTCGACATTGATAGTGACGGCATCGCGCACGCAGTTTTCGACGTGCCGGGTCGCAGTATGAATACACTGACGGCGAAAGCGGTCGCTGATATTATTGCGATCACCAAAGAAGTCTCAGACAATGACAAGATCACTGGTCTGGTCATTTCGTCGGGCAAACCATCTGGCTTTTGTGCAGGAGCCGACCTCGGCGAAATGAATGAGAGCGCTGGCGGCGGCGGGAAATCCGAAGCCGAAATGAGCGAATCTGAGCTCAAAGCAATGCAGTTCGAGCGCGGTTTTGCGCTCAACAAAACCCTGCGCGAATTAGAAACTTGCGGCAAGCCGGTTGCGGTCGCGCTAGATGGACTGGCGCTCGGCGGCGGTCTCGAAGTCGCGCTGGCGGGTCATTACCGGGTTGCGGCCAATGACAATCCCAGAATTCAATTCGGCTTACCGGAAGCAAAAATCGGCCTGCTTCCTGGGGCGGGTGGAACACAGCGTCTACCGCGTCTTATTGGCGTTCAAGAAGCGCTTCCGCTGATCCTGCAAGGTAAGAGCTTTAACGCTGAGAAGGCCCACAAGATGGGCGTTGTGAATGAGCTGGCACCGTCTACGGACACGGTTGCGAAGTGTAAGGCGTGGATCAAAGCCAACCCGGATGCCAAAGCGCCATGGGACGAGAAAGGCTTTAAACTGCCAGGCGGCGTGGTGCATCGTTCACCGGGCGCCGGCCAAGTGGCGACCATGTCCAACGCGATGCTCGCCGCAAATACTTATGGCAATTACCCGGCACAGAAGAATATTCTGTCTTGCGTCTATGAAGGCTCGCAAGTGCCGATCGATGCCGGTCTGCGAATCGAGACACGTTACTTCATCAACACGCAGCAGCGCCCAGAAGCGAAAGCGATGATCCGCTCGCTCTTCTTGTCGATGCAAGAGCTCTCCAAGGGCGGCAACCGCCCGGCCGGATATCCGAAAACGGAGTTCAAGAAGATCGCGGTAATCGGCGCGGGTCTTATGGGTGCAGGCATTGCCTATGTCCAAGCCAAAGCGGGCATCCCGACCGTGCTGGTCGACGTCTCGAAAGAGAATGCCGAGAAGGGCAAGGACTATTCTCGCCGTCTGGTCGAGAAGGATCTTTCTCGCGGCAAGACCACGCAGGAAAAGGGCGATGCTTTGCTCGACCTGATCACCACGACGGACTCATATGACGACGTCAAAGGCGCTGATCTGGTCGTCGAAGCTGTGTTCGAGAATCCGGAGCTGAAAGCCAAGATCACGAAAATGGCGGAAGACGTTCTGAGCGCCGATGCAGTGTTCGGATCGAACACATCGACCCTGCCAATTACCGGTCTCGCCGAAGCTTCAGAGCGGCCCGAGAACTTTATCGGTATCCACTTCTTCTCGCCCGTCGAGCGGATGGGTCTGGTCGAGATCATTACCGGTGAAAAGACCAGCGAAGAAACGCTCGCCAAGTCGATCGATTATGTTCTGGCGATCCGCAAGACTCCGATTGTCGTCAATGATAGCCGCGGCTTCTACACGTCGCGTTGCTTCGGCACCTATACGCAAGAAGGCATGGCCATGCTGGCGGAAGGCATCAAGCCTGCAATCATCGAGAATGTTGGCCGTCAGTCCGGCATGCCGATGGGCGCGCTTGAGGTCTCTGACTCCGTTGGCCTCGACACAGCCCTGAAAGTGGGGCGCCAGATGGCGCAAGCCGCAGGTGTCGATTATGATTCAAATGAGCTCGGACAGATGATGGCCTGGCTGGTTGAGGATCAAGGCCGCGTCGGCCGCAAGGCTGGCAAGGGCTTCTATGACTATAATGAGAAGGGTAAGCCCTCTCGCCTCTGGCCCGACCTTAATACCCGCATTGATGTCACCATCGATGAATGCCCGCCAGAGCTGAAAAAGCACCTGACCAACCGCTTCTTGGTGCGCCAGGCGGTGGAAGTCGCACGCTGTTTCGAAGAAGGCGTCATCACGGATGCGCGGGATGCGGATATTGGGTCGATCCTGGCCTGGGGCTTTGCGCCTTATACCGGAGGCTGCGCGTCTTACATGGATCTGATCTGGGGCATCCCGGAATTCGTGGCCGAGGCCGATGCGCTGGCTGAGAAATATGGGGATCGCTTCAAGGTGCCACAATTGCTGCGCGACATGGCCGCCAATGGCGAGACTTTCTATTCACGCTTCCCACCCGGCGGCGTCAAAGAAAAAGCGGCTGCGTAAACGCAACCGCTTCCTCGATATCAATAGAGGTCGGAGTGTAACGCTCCGGCCTTTTTTGTTCAGGCGCCGTCTTCGACAATAGGCGTGAGAAGGATCTCAACGCGACGATTGGCGATCCGGCCGGCTTCTGTGGAATTATCGGCAACAGGTTGGGTTTCACCCATGCCAAAAGCCTGCAGACGGACGGACTGCACGCCAGAATTCACCAGATATGACTGTACCGAGTTTGCGCGACGCTCGGACAGAGCCTGATTATAGTCATCCGGGCCATCGGAACTCGCATGCCCGACGACGTCGACCGCCGTGCTTGGGTATTCGATCAAAGTCGTACTGACTTCGTCCAATGGGCCATAGAAATCGCCTTTGATCGCAGCGCTATTGACGTCAAAGGTAATGCCCGAAGGCATTGTCAAAGCGATTTGATCACCGACACGCTGCACTTCAATGCCTGTGCCGGCGGTTTGGCGACGCAACTCTTCTTCCTGTTTGTCCATATAGACCCCGACCCCGGCGCCAGCGATGGCCCCGACGACGGCACCAATGGCCGCATTTCGTTTGTCATCACCGCCAGCCATCATACCAACACCAGCGCCGATGATGGCGCCGCCGGCGGTGGTGCTCAGCGTGCGATTTGAAACATTTTGACAGCCTGCAAGAAGCGCAGCTGCCGCGAGAACAGTGAGGGTGGATTTCATTTCAGAAGCTCCCCAGTTGCGTGGCTAAAACGCCACTAGATGATGAATTCGCCAAGTGAATTAAAAGCAATCCGGCGGGTGACTCCCCTAATGAGGCGAGTCGGCGACGGTTTTTTGACTTAGGAGTCAGGGCTTTATCCTTTTCAAAGTTTCACGAAAAAATTTTTCGCATTATCCGAACCCTTAGAGCGCCTAATCTGAACCCAATGCAACTGAACCAAAGGCAACAAAAACAGGCGCAAATGCCTTGATTCAGCCCTGTTTTTGTTGGCTTAAGGCGCTTATGTGAGAGCCTGGAAGTGGAGCACTCTTATGGTTATCGGACTGGTTTCAACATTGGCAATCGCTTTGGCGATGGGGCCACAAATCTATGTCGATTTTCAAACCATGGCTGATCCAACAGTGAGCGATCCTGTGATTGTTGAGGAAACCGTCTCGGATGCGGCAGATGCGTTACTGCTAGAGTCGCTAACCGATACGCCGTCGCTCGAGACGATCGAAGAAACAGTGATTACACCAGATCCGATCGCGGCGCCTGAACAAACAGACCAAACAGAAGCCGCCTTGGCGGATGATCCTGCGGACTTGCCAGTCGAAGATATCGCTCCCGCAGCTGTTCAGAATGGGGAAATTCCAGTCGATGAATGGCCGACCATTCTCGCCGACGCGAGCACCGCTTTGTCAAATGCAAAAACTGCGAAAGGGCGGTTCACTCAAACGAATGTCGATGGCTCCATCACGTCAGGTACATTTGCGCTCAATCGGCCGGGACGTATGCGGTTTGATTATGATGACCCGACTCCCGTCTTGATCGTGTCCGATGGCACGACTGTGGCCATGGAAGACACCGATTTGGAGACCATTGATCGTGTGCCGATTGGCGCCACGCCCTTGGGGCTTATCTTGTCGACGCAGCTAAACGTTGATGAAGACGTCAACGTTTTGAGCGTGATGCAAAACAGCGAACGGATTGGTATCCGGGTCAGCGATGCAAGCGGTGAAATGGACGGCACCCTGACCATGGTGTTCGACAAGTCGAGTTATGCCTTGTTGGGATGGCTCGCGGTAGATGGAAATCTTCAGACAACCGTTGTCGACCTGGCCGATGTCGAAACCAATGTCCGCATCGATCCGCGTCTGTTCCGTCTCAATGAAGACGATGATGAAGAAGACGAACGCTAATTCACAAATGAAAAAACCGGATCGCCAATGACGATCCGGTTTTATTCTGGTCCGCGCACGTCCCCTCGACTCACGTGAACTTTTGACGGTCCAAGGAGCAACTGCGATTGCTCAATTGCTTGGTCCGGTTATAGTTTACATACCAATGGTATGTGATCGGTCAACCAGAAATCGTATTAACAACCCTCGACCATGGCAAAACGCTCAAGAGCTGATGCAGAAAAGACACGTGAAGATTTGATCGAAGCGGCGACGAAACGCTTCGAAACACATGGCTATGCAGAAACCTCGATCAACGACATTTGCGAGGACTTGGGCATTACCAAGGGAGCTTTGTTTCATCACTTCAAGACGAAACAAGAACTGTTTTTGGAAGTCTGGACCAGGCTGCAAGTGGCAATGGATAGCGCTGCGCGTGAGGCCGCGATTGCGGCGCGTAGCCCAACTGACCCCTACAGCGCTTTTCTGGCTGGATGCCGCGTCTATCTCAAGTTTGCGATGCGGCGTGACTACCAAAAAATTGTTCTGGTTGATGGGCCTGCCATTCTCAGCATTCAAGGATGGTATGAGAGCGACCATGACTTGGGCATCCAAAATGTCCAAGCTGGCATTCGCTATCTCGCCAACAAGGGCATTGTTGCGGAGCATCGTGTCGCTCCACTCGCTGTGATGCTGCTAAGCGCTTTAAACGGCGCGGGCTTCGCCCTGGCGCGTAATGATGAGAGCGTCACCGCGGACAGCATCTACGACGCGTTTGAAGCCATGGTGAAAAGCCTGCGCTAATCAACCATCAAGTCAGCAAATCTCTGAAACAGATAAAAACTGTCCTGGGGACCCGGGCTGGCTTCTGGGTGATGTTGGACGGAGATGATCGGCTTTCCCGCAACTTTCAACCCTGAATTTGTGCCGTCGAACAATGATCGATGACTTTCTTCTACACCGCTGGGCAGGCTGGCTGGATCAACCGTGAAGCCGTGATTCATCGAGACGATTTCGACTTTTCCGGTTTCCAGGTCTTTGACGGGATGATTGGCGCCGTGGTGGCCTTGCGCCATTTTCATCGTTTTGGCGCCGAGTGTGAGTGCCAGCAATTGATGGCCCAAACAGATGCCCAAAAGCGGCAAGCCGCTATCGACCAATTCACTCAGGAGACCGCCGACACGCGCGTGCGTCGCAGCTGGATCGCCGGGACCGTTGGACAGAACAACCCCATCCGGGTTGAGGGCCTTAATCGCGTCAAAACTCGTGTCCCCGCCGACGACTGTGGCGCGTGCGCCAACCGAAGAGAGATTCCTCAGAATGTTCTTTTTCACACCGAAATCGATCACAACCACATGCTTTTTGGGTGAGGGATCGTCTGCGAACCCGTTTGTTAAGTCCCAAAGGCGCTCAGAATGATCGAATTTGGCGTCGGATTCGACTTTTGCTGCGAGATCGGCCGCCTCTAACCCCTCCCAAGCTTGCGCCGCCCGAATGAGAGCCTCGGCGTCAATCTGACCATCAGGGGCGTATTGGATCGCACATTTTTGCATTCCCTGTTCGCGTATCAGGCGAGTAAGCGCGCGCGTATCCACGCCGGACAGGCCAATAATCTTGTTTTTTGTTAACCATGCTTCGAAATGATCGTCGGCGCGCCAATTGGATGGTGGCGTGATGGCTTCGCGAAACACGGTTCCGACGGCCGCTCGGGCTGCTGGTCGGCTTGATTCCTCGTGATCATCGGGGTTTGCGCCAACATTTCCGATGTGTGGAAATGTAAATAAAACAACCTGTTCGGCATATGATGGGTCGGTTAATATCTCTTGATAGCCGGTCATCGCTGTATTGAAACAAAGCTCACCAACGGCTGTGCCAACGTGTCCGGCGCCGATTCCGAGGAAAACTGTCCCATCTGCGAGGGCGAGAGCCCCGCTCGCCTGCCTGGTGAAACCGGATTGATTTTTGTCGTTCATGCCCTTACCTCCGTTGTTTCGTTGGACTCTCATCCGTTCTGTCGCCTTAACGGTTTCTCAGGCAAACGGGTGGCAGATAGAGTGCTGCGGCCAAGACCGTCAAGCTGTTTTGGGATGGAAATAGCGGCTTTTTGAGGCGTTCAGATGGGTCAATTGGATCAAACCGTCCAAGTCACACTTAGAAATCGTATTAATCAAGCGCTGACTCGAGCTGAGTCGGACGATGCGAATGGTGTGGTTGCGCAAACTTTGCGCTTGGTGAAGTGCGCGATGGATGATCGCGACGTGATCGCGCGTAGCCGTGGCGAGTGTTCCGGGTGCGACAATGACGTGATTGTTGACCTGCTCGAGACGATGGCCGCACAGCGCGAACAATCGATCAAGCAATATGATGATGCCGGGCGCGTCGTCGATGCTGAGCGGGAGCGCGAAGAACTTGAAGTTTTGACCAGCTTCCTGCCGAAACCCTTGGCTGGCGAAGACTTAAACGTCGCCGCCGAAACCGTCGTGCGCGAATTGCAGGCGCATAAGCTTAAAGATGTCGGGCGCTGTATGACCGCATTGCGGCAAAAGTACCCGGGACGAATTGAATGCGGCCCGGCCAGCAAAGCTGTTCGCGCGGCGATAGGCTAGACCAAACCCTCCAATTTAGCGCATATTCGGCCTCATCTTGTGAGAGGGCTGAACTATGAAGTCGTTTATCATTGCGCTGGCTGCGCTCATTCTTGGCGCGTTTATCGGCGGGTTCACCTATCACAGCGTCGTCCCACCGCTGACGGACGTCATGGCACGCGCTGCGGCATTTGAAGGTGATGCCGACTATTTTTTCCAGAATGCCAGCGAGTTCTATCCAACCCGCACCGTCGCCACTGGCGAAGACGGTGTGCCGTTGCCGCAAACGGATGGTGTGCTGGACGGCTTCACCTATGAGTATGAAGGGCAAACCCGCCAACTGGCGGATCTGTACACGCAGATGGAAACCGCCGGCATCATCATTGTTCATGATGGGCAGATTATTCATGAATCGTATGGCCGCGGCGCTGATTCTGGAACCCGGTTCACAACTTGGTCCTTGGTCAAGTCAATCACCTCTACCTTAGTGGGTGTGGCGGTTGCGGATGGTCTGATTGAGAGCGTCGATGATCAATTGGTGAAATATTTGCCGGAAGTTGCCGGGACCGCTTATGATGGCGTTACGATTAAGCACGCACTGCAAATGTCGTCGGGGATTCGCTATGACCCGAATCTGTGGGACGGAAAGATGGATGATACCATCGATTTCATGACCAAAAGCGTGGTGACCGGCCAGACGCCAGCTTTTGACCTAGCGATTGCTTACAAACGCGAGCACGAGCCTGGAACGAAATTCAATTACAATACCGCGGAAAGTCAGGTTCTTCTGGAATTGGTTCGCCGCGTTAGCGGGGTGAGTGCAGCCGACTATTTAGAGCAGAAGATCTGGCGACCTTTGGGCATGGAGCATTCTGGCGCTTGGATATTGGATCATCCGGGAGCGAAAGGCGCAGAAGTTGGCGGCGCGATGTTTAACGCAGCGCTACGCGACTGGGCCCGTTTTGGTCTTTTCATCGAACAAGGCGGCGCCTGGAATGGCGAGCAAATTCTGCCAGTTGATTGGGTCGATCGCGCGACCGTCTCTGATGACGATCATATAAAGCCGGGTGAAGTGCATCCCAACCCAAACCGAGGATATGCTTGGCATTGGTGGACCTATGCTGACGGCACATTCACCGCGTCCGGCGCGAATGGCCAAACGCTATACATCGACCGGGCCAATGACATTGTCGTGGCGCGTTCCAGCGCCTGGCCCGAAGGCTATGTCCGCGCACATGATGATCAAAGCTTTGCCATGTACAAAGCGCTGGCGGATTGGCTGTCTAGCGACGATATCGCGGCTCCGGCAGAGATCGAAACACCGGCGGTAGAAGCACCTTAAGCGGCGATCGTGAACCGGTTGCGGCCCTGGTCTTTGGCTTCATAAAGCGCATTGTCTGCGCGGGAGAGAACCGAGCTGACCGAGTCGCGTGGATGAGCGATGCCGACGCCTAAGCTTGCTGAAACACGAATGCTAGTACCTTGATAATCGCAGGGCTGGGCGGCGACGCGCGCGCGAATGGTTTCGGCATGGGCGTGCAATTGGGCGATGGTTTCGTACGGCATCATGATGGCGAACTCTTCGCCGCCTAAACGCGCCACCAGACTGTCTTGCGGACACGCCTCTGCGATTTGTTTTGCCGTATGAATTAGCACTTCATCACCCGCGTCATGACCATAGACGTCATTGACCTGCTTGAAGTGGTCCAGATCGACAATCATCAAGGCTAAGCCAGAATATTCAAAATTGGTCGTGGCGAAACGGCTTGTCGCTGCGTGCATGAATGCCCGCCGATTGGCGAGGCCAGTCATCTCATCGGTGCGCGCAAGTTTAGAAACAGCCAGCATGCGGCGGTGGTTGCGCACCGACTGGAAACCGACAATGCCGGTACACAAAGGCACAATGATCAGGGGCAAAATGATCGCCGTGCGCAAGGCTTGGAAATGGATGTGCGGCTCGTAAAGACGCGTCGTGTACCAAGTCGTCGTCGCCGAGATTGCGACAGCAATCACCAGGATGATCAGACTGGTCGTCACCATGCTCGCCACGAAGTCGCGTTCGGTCGGCACGTTGTATATCGCGTGTCTTGAAGTCACTGATTTTTCCACCTGCGCCTAAATTATGCCATCAGGGCTAGGGAAGGGTTCAGTCATTCGATCAAATTTGACCTAAATCTGCGATTTTCCACCGAATCCAGCCAAGCTGTTCGCGTCCGCTCATGATCGCGCTATAAAGGCCCTATGAACCCACCAATTCGCATCCCAGATGGCTTTGTTGACGAGCTGAAGGCCCGTATCCGGCCTTCGGATGTCATTGGTCGGAAAGTGAAGCTGAAAAAGCAAGGCAAAGAATGGGTTGGTTTGTCGCCTTTTACCAATGAGAAGACGCCCAGTTTCTACGTCAATGATCAGAAGAAAATCTTCAAGTGTTTCTCGTCTGGTATTGGTGGCGACGTCATTTCCTTCGTTATGGAAACCGAACGATTATCGTTCATGGAAGCGGTCGAAAAGCTCGCCGATGACGCCGGCATGTCTTTGCCGAAAGCGACGCCTGAGAGCCAGGAACAGTATGATCGGCGGCAACGGTTGTATGGCGCTTGTGAAGCCGCCGCGGCTTACTTCGAGGCCTGTTTGCGCGCGCCAGAGGGCGCAGAAGCGCGCCGCTATTTAGAGCATCGCGGCTTACGTCCGGATCGCTGGGCGGTTTATCGGCTCGGTTTCTCGCCGGACGATTGGCGCAAGACCATCGAGCATCTCAAATCAAAAGGCTTTTCGATGAGCGAAATCATCGAAGCGGGTCTCGCGGTCGAGCGCGATGGAGGCGGCGACCCTTATGACCGCTTCCGTGGGCGTTTGATGTTTCCGATTGAAGATCCGCGTGGTCATGTCATCGCGTTTGGCGGGCGGGCGCTGCAGCCGGACGCGAAGCCGAAATACCTAAACTCGTCGGACACACCGCTTTTCCACAAGTCGCGCGTGCTCTATCGCTACAAGGCCGCGCGCGAAGTGTTTGGCAGCACCGATGAAGGCGGCTTGATCGTTTGTGAAGGTTACATGGACGTCATCGCTTTGAGCGAGGCAGGATTTGCGCACGCCGTTGCCCCGCTCGGCACTGCGCTGACGGAAGACCAGCTCGGTTTGTTATGGCGCGCCGGGCCTGAGCCTGTGCTCTGCTTCGACGGCGACCGCGCCGGGTTAGGTGCCGCTTATCGGTCAATTGAGCGGGCGCTACCCGGACTACAACCGGGGCGCAGTGTTTTCTTTTGCTTGCTTTCGGACGGCATGGATCCAGACGATCTCATCCGCGAAAAGGGGCCTGGTGCGATGGGAAAAGCGCTGGAGGGGGCTTTGGCACTGGTTGAAGTCCTATGGCGCCGCGAGCGGGATTTAGAGCCAGTCGACACGCCAGAGCGCCAGGCCGGTCTCGAAAAGCGCCTTTTACAGGCGGCGAGTGCTATACAAGATGGCGCCGTCAAAAGTGCGTATGAGCGTGAACTCAAAGCTCGGATGCGCGATTATCTCTGGCAACTGAGATCGGCGTCGCGCGGGTCGTTTAGCGCCCCGAATCGGGGCGGGCGAACAGTCGCGCCTGCGTTGAAAGGCGGGCCACCCGCTAAGACGCGTGGGCTCGGATTGGTTGTGCGTGCGGTTGATTCGCACCACCTTGCTGAGGTCGGGTTTGAGGCTCTGGCTGTTGCAGAATTCCCAGATCCAGACGTTTCAGCCATACGTGACGCCCTTATCAGCCAAAATACTGCAGATTCAGGTGTTGACCGCGCGGCTCTCAGCAACCATTTAGAGAGCCTTGGAAAATCGCGCGCTGCAGAACTGCTAACAAACTATCCCGACATCCCAGAAATTCCCCAAGGCGGGTCAGAGGAGCGGGAATGGCTAATCGCCCTGGAGCAGTATGCACGCCTAGAAGGCTCGGACTCTGCCGGCCGTGTTCAAGGAGAGGCATTTGCCACTCCGGAGGATGCGCGTCACCGGCATAGGCTCGTAGCTGAACGAAGGGCACGCACAGCGCGTCTCAATGAGGCGGCAGAAAAGGCAGATCAAAACTGATCCTCCTTTTACGGAATGGAAATTGTATGTTGCGACACGGCGCGCAGCGGACAGGAGCGATACATGGCGAAAGCCAAAGCGGAAGCAGTACTGGAAGAAAACGAAGACCGTCCGGTCCTCGATCTCAGCGACACCAAAGTTAAAAAGTTTCTCAAAGACGCAAAAGCCAAAGGCTATGTGACGCTTGAGCAATTGAATAAAATTCTGCCGGAAGACGAATTGTCCTCTGATCGCATCGAAGACACGATGGCGATGTTGTCCGAACAAGGCATCACAGTCGTCGATAGCGAAGAAGAAGGCGAAGCGGCGGCCAAGTCGACCGCGGTGGCAACCACCGGAACGACGGGCGCGGTGACCAAAAAGGGCAATGCGCGCGGATCTGACCGCACGGATGACCCTGTGCGCATGTATTTGCGTGAAATGGGCGCGGTTGAGCTGCTCTCGCGCGAGGGCGAGATTGCCATTGCGAAACGGATTGAAGCTGGCCGCGATGCGATGATCCGCGGTCTGTGCGAATCGCCATTGACCTTTGAAGCCATGATGGTTTGGCGCGATGAGCTCGTGAATGAACGCATCCTTCTGCGCGACTTGATCGATCTTGAAGCGACTTATGGTGCTGAAAACCCAGCCCCAGAAGAAGACGAACTCGACGAAGAAGAAGCCGAAGCCCGCGAAAACGAGACGGTCGAAGAACGCCACGCCCGCGAAGAACGCGAGGACGAGGAAGAAGGCGCGGCCATGTCCATGTCTGGTATGGAAGCCGAACTGCGCGACGGCGTGCTCGACAAATTGGACGAGATTGCCGGTGGCTTTGCCAAGTTCCGTAAGCTGCAAGAAAAGCTGGTCTCACGTCGGATGGAAGGCAAAGGCCTAACCCCGAAAGATCAAGAAAACTATTCCGGCATTTCGCAGAACATCGTCGATGAACTGAAGACGATGCACATCAACAATGCGCGGATCGAAGCGCTGGTTGAGCAGCTTTATGCGATTAATAAGAAGCTGATGGGCCTCGAAGGCCAATTGATGCGTCTTGCGGATGCGCATGGCGTGCCGCGCTCTGAATTCCTGAAGAACTATTTCGGTCGCGAGCTGGATCCAAAATGGGTCGAAGATGTGCGCGCTATGTCGAAAAAGTGGGATCGCTTTGCCGAGCGCGAAGAAGAGAAAATCGCTGACATTCGCGGCGAGATTCAGATGGTTGCTCAAGAGATTGGTATTCCGATCGACGACTATCGTAAAATCGTCCAGCGCGTCCAAAAAGGCGAACGTGAAGCCCGCATCGCGAAAAAGGAAATGGTCGAAGCCAACCTTCGCTTGGTGATTTCGATCGCCAAGAAATACACCAATCGTGGCCTGCAATTCCTGGATCTCATCCAAGAAGGCAATATCGGTCTGATGAAGGCGGTGGATAAGTTTGAATATCGCCGCGGCTACAAATTCTCGACCTATGCGACCTGGTGGATCCGTCAGGCCATTACGCGTTCGATCGCTGACCAAGCGCGCACGATCCGTATTCCGGTGCACATGATAGAGACGATCAATAAGATCGTCCGCTCACAGCGCCAGATGCTGCACGAGATCGGCCGCGAGCCAACGCCGGAAGAACTGGCCGAAAAGCTGGGTCTGCCTTTGGAGAAGATCCGTAAGGTTCTGAAAATCGCCAAAGAACCGATCTCACTGGAAACGCCGATTGGCGATGATGAGGATTCAAACCTCGGCGACTTCATCGAAGACAAAGCGGCATTGTTGCCGGTCGACGCGGCGATCCAATCAAACCTACGCGAGACCACAACCCGCGTCCTCGCCTCGCTGACACCACGCGAAGAGCGTGTGCTGCGCATGCGCTTCGGCATCGGAATGAATACCGACCACACTCTGGAAGAGGTCGGTCAGCAATTCTCGGTGACCCGCGAACGTATTCGCCAGATCGAAGCGAAAGCGCTGCGCAAGCTGAAACACCCAAGCCGCAGCCGCAAATTGCGGAGTTTCTTGGATACATAGAACCAAAAAGAGCGGCTTTCGGGCCGCTTTTTTATTGCTTTGGGAAAGACTATGCAGACAGTCTTTGAACTCTCGACCAAAGGATCTGGGCTTTATGAATTCACCGACTCAGTGGGTGCGTTCGTCCAAAGTGAAATGGTTGAGACAGGACTGCTCACCCTGTTTTGTCAGCATACGTCCTGCTCTTTGGTCATCCAAGAGAATGCCGACCCGGATGTTCAGACGGATCTCAATGCGTTTTTTCAACGTTTGGTTCCGGATACTAACGACCCATCAATGACCTACTTAAAGCATCGCGCTGAAGGGCCGGATGATATGCCAGCCCACATCAAAGCGGCTTTAACGCAAACCACGCTTTCGATCCCGATATCGCAAGGCCGAATGGCGCTTGGGACGTGGCAAGGAATCTATTTGTTCGAGCACCGGACTTCGCCGCACACGCGGCGCGTGGTCGGGCATGTCAGTGCTTAAGCATCTGGGCCCGCATGGATGACGCTGGCGGCGGCGGTTTTGTTCGACTTCTCAACCATGAACGACATCAGATAAGCGTTCGGCCAGTTCAGCATCATCAAGCCTCCAGCGAAAGGCCCGAGCGGCGTAAACAGGGCGGCAAGGATCACCCCTATAGCGATGACAACTTCTCCGCGCTGGATCCAAACCGTCTGCCGTGTGATCAAGATTTCCTTTTGCGACAACCCAATCAGCTCGGCTTTGCGGACAGCATGCGCGTACATGAAGGAGAGGAGCGTATAAATAACGGCATAGCCCGCGCCAAAAAACGCCATACTGCGTGCCGAATTGACGACATCCATATCGGTTTCCATCAGCTGGCTGAAATCGCCTGTGGCGCTGCCTACAATGTACCAGAACAGACTGTCAAAGATGAACCGCAACGGATAGGCCGTGAACAATACCATGAGCAGCAACGCTGAATTGATCAGCACCACAGTATTGTCCGCCAGCGCGTAGCGTCGGAAGAACACGAAATGCGCGTTCCAGATCATGAACAGAATGACGAAACTGGCAGTGACGGGAATGATAGAAATCAGAAAATGGACCAGCTCAGGAAAAGTCTGCGGCGGCGGACCGCCAAACAGCATCATACCTAAGGCGAGTGCGAAGATGATGTCTGACAGGTTTTCAATCCGCGTTACGCTTTGGCCGCGCCATTCAAAATCCGGATCGTGATCCAAGTGTTTGACAATTTCGCTGCGCATAACCCGCTCCCCTCTGGATTTGAGACTAGTGCGATTTGGAGAAAGGTGAACCTCGCGGGCGCCAGAGTGTTCTGAGGATACGACTATTGGCGTATTAGATTCGGCAAAAAACCCCGAAAAAATAAGGGATAAGACTTATACAAATCTGCCAAGGCCCCCGTAACCTCACCCGATTGAGCCACGCACATTGAGGGAGGATGCATGACCGAAGCGAAGTCAACCAATGGGGCGGTCCCGAACGAACCGGCGCAGCCAATTGAAGTCTCCACGCGCACGGCGACCATCGCTCAACAGCGCCATGACCCTGACCGGGTGAGACAATTATTTGAGAATGGCGAGTTTCCGTACAAGACGAAAATGCGCCGCAAAACCTATGAACGTCACAAGGCGGAATTGCAGGTTGAGCTCCTCAAAGTCCAGCACTGGGTCAAAGAGACGGGCGAGAAAATCGTCATCCTATTCGAAGGCCGCGACGCCGCCGGCAAGGGCGGAACGATCAAACGCTTCACTGAGCACCTTAACCCGCGCGGCGCGCGCGTGGTCGCTCTGGAAAAACCGACTGGGACAGAGCGCGGTCAATGGTACTTCCAGCGCTATATCCGTCATCTGCCAACCGCTGGTGAGATCGTTTTCTTTGACCGGTCTTGGTATAATCGAGCCGGCGTTGAGCGCGTCATGGGATTCTGCGATGCGAATGAATATTTGGAGTTCATGCGCCAGGTTCCAGACTTGGAGCGGATGCTCACGCGATCCGGAATCAAACTGTTCAAATACTGGTTCTCGGTCACGCAAGACGAACAGAAGAAACGTTTTGCCGCCCGCGAGACGGATCCTTTGAAGCATTGGAAACTGTCACCGATCGACCGCGCGTCGCTCGATCGATGGGAAGACTATACCGAAGCCAAAGAAGCGATGTTTTTCTACACAGACACCGCGGATGCGCCGTGGACGATTGTGAAATCGTCCGACAAAAAACGCGCGCGCATAAACTGCATGCAGCACTTTCTCAGCTCGCTCGATTATCCGGACAAAGACCGGCATGTTGTGCGTCCGCCGGATCCGCTGATTGTTGGCGTGAGCCAGCATGTCATTGGCAGCAGCGACCACGTCCTTGGTCGTTCACTGCATCCAGAACAACACGCGTCTTCGTAGACAAGACGTAAGCCGCGTTGAATTGCGGCTTGCCAAACCAGCGACATCATATGAAGTGGCGTGACGGCTTCATCTATATCGCGGGTTGGGCATGGCATCTGTTTTGATCTCTATGAGTGGCTTGCCGGGTGTTGGTAAGACGACGATCGCACGTTTGGTTTGTCGTCAACTCAAGGCCGTCCATCTCCGCGTCGACACGATTGAAACATCACTGAGCACCGGCCCGCTCAAGATCGAGAATGTAGAAGGCGCCGGTTATGCGATCGCGGTTGAGCTGGCGCGAGACAATTTGAATCTGGGTTTGGATGTCGTCGCCGATACCGTGAATCCGATCGCGATCACACGGCAATGGTGGCAGTCTGCAGCGCGCGCGGCGAATGCTAAACTCTTAGACGTCGAAGTGTATTGCGGGGATCCGGAAGAACATCGCCGTCGCGTGGAAACGCGAGACGCTGACATAGATGGCTTAGAGCTTCCCACGTGGGCTGATGTGACCGCGCGCGCATATGAGGACTGGGATGGCACTGTGTTGCGCGTAGACAGTGCTCAACAATCCGCGATGGACTGTGCGCAGATGATTGTGGCGCGGGCGCAGGAAATGGTGCTGGATAATTAGCGATTTGGTTCGCTCAACCTTCCGTGGAAGGTTACGCGAGTGGAGTTGTGTGTGTCTGCGTATCTGCTATCGCACCACATCAATTTGTTCGCAGTCTACTCCGCATTTGGTGAGCAAATTGTCGAGGTCTCCGGGCCTTGCCTGCGTACCCATATACTCCGATCCATCTTTTAGCTGAATCCCTACTAAAAGGCCTGATGTTCGGTGGATTACTTCGGTATCCTCCGAAATGATAAGCTCACTGAGGTGCTCCCATTCAGTCCAGGTCGGCATGTGATTTGTTCTGCGGTCCTCATTATACCAAGTCGCAAGCTCGGTCATCGCGCGGTCGAACGAAACGGAGGAATTCCTCTTTTCCAACTCAGTCAATTGCGACCACATTAGCGGTGTTGTGAACCACCTATACTGCGGGCCTATAAAACGTCCTTCCTCGTCAAAAAAGGCCCGAGCGGTCCGTCGCCGGTCGGCACCAAAATCAGTCATATCTACATCGATTGCTTGCGCTGTAGCGAGATTGAACTCGGGTGACATGCATTGTGAATAGAGTACGTACCGAAAAGAGATGTCTAAGTGACGATGATGATAGATCGATTCTGTATTTTTTGGATCGCCGTCGCATGCTCCCACATCGCACCGCCAAACGACCTCATCAATACCAAACGGCCAAGGACCACTCCCCACAAACTCATGTTCGGGTGCGATCAGGGCGCGAGCTTTATATATTTCGTCGGACAGAGGGTGCCCAACATTGAAATGCGCCCACGGAATGGCGCTGATCGAAAGTAATCCGAGCCCTGCAAACACATTCACCATGGGTAGCCCCCATCCGGATTTAGCGGACGAACTTCTTTGAGCGTAGATTGTTAAAGCGTAGTCCAGCAACGTTGCCAGCATTGCGATGAGCGCAATCCAGACGATCACATGGTAAAAACCATGGTCGAGCGCGGTCTCTCCGAGCATCGCAGTGCGCTGCCCCTCACACGTCCAACTCGACGTCAGCGTCGAAAGTGTAGAAACGCGCTCGAGAATGAAGGTCGAAATGAGTGTGAGGAAGAGAGCGGTCTGGAATCCGAAATAGCTTTTCGGACTGGACGTTCGAGCTTTTCTGCGTTTCTTCGACTGCTGCACGTTTTCAATGTGGCGAGCTATCAATTCATTTTGAAGAGCTACTCAAAAATTAATTTCGAGCATTTGCCCCAACCGCACAACCGACTAAGTTGAATTCAGTAACATTCATTCATCAGCTTGGAGCCGCCAATGTCAGACAATCTCAATCTCGATCGCCGTCAAATTCTGGCACTGGGTGTCGGAGCTGCTGCGGCCGCAAGCCAGGCTGCCAGCGCGCAAGGGGAGGCGGCGACCGACGGACCGGACCTTTCCGGAAAGTCGATCCTTGTCACGGGATCTTCTTCGGGTTTTGGACGCCTGGGTGTTGAATATTATGCCGGGCAAGGCGCGAAAGTGTTCGCAACCATGCGCAATGTCCCGCGCCCTGAAGCGGAGGAGTTGCGCGATCTCGCCTCAGCGAACGGCTTGGACATCAGCGTGATCGAGATCGATGTCACGTCTGATGAACAAGTTGATGCGGGGGTCGCAGAAGCGCTCGCGGCGAATGATGGCAAACTCGATGTGTTGATCAATAATGCAGGAATCTCTGTGGGCGGTCCGATCGAAGTTCAGGACATGGCAGCGACAGAACTGATTTTTGAAACCAATGTCTATGGCTGCCACCGCATGGCGCGTGCCGCTTTGCCGAGTATGCGGGCAAATGGCGGTGGTCAGATATTCAATGTCTCCTCGCAGCTTGGCCGCCTTATCATTCCGGGCTTTGGTATGTATTCAGCGACCAAGTTCGCAGTGGAAGCGATGAGCGAGCAAATGGCCTATGAATTGGTGCCGCATGGCGTTGATGTGACCATCATCCAGCCGGGTGGGTATCCGACCATGATTTGGTCGAACAATAATAAAAATTCCGGCCCACTCAAAGAGCGCACGAGCGAAGACTTGTTGCAAGCCTATCCAGCGCTCACTGCGGGCATGGGCGCGCGTACAGGCGGTGGCTCGACCGATCCGATGGATGTGCCGCGCGCAATTGCGGAGATTATTGCGATGCCGAAAGGCACACGGCCATTGCGCAAAGCTGTGCATCCTGTGGCCCGTCCACAAGAGCCATTAAACGATGCCGCAGCAGAAGCGCAGCTGGCCATGCTGGGCAACTCGCAGCTCGGGCCTTGGGTGAAAGATGTTCTGGAGCGCTAGTGCGAGCTAAGGCGTTCCCTGGTTATAGACATTGATCGCGTGGCCATATGGCAGATGACCATCGCTATTATAGTCTGATTTCGCTTCGGGCTGATCAGACCAAAGTATATCGGCATGGTCGAACGGTAAGGCTTGCTTGATCGTGGCTTGGTGCTCCGTGTTGAGCCCGTTAAAGGCTTTGCGCAGCTCTTCCAGGCAATAAACGCGATACCGAGAGATCGGCATATTCGTATAGTGACAGCCTTGTACAGTCATCTCAAAGCGGGACGCTTGCCGTGAGAACGCTTCGGCATTCGCGGCGAGTTGCGCCAGGTGCGTTTCGCAAACCTCTCGTAGAAGAGGGATCAGCGAGTCGTCTAAGGTGTCGATAAAGGCGCCGGCGGGAACGGCTTCCGCGCGCCACATACGGGCAACCCATTCATATACCAAAGGCGCTTCTGTTCGCATGATCTCCGCTGGCTCGGGATCCTGACTGAAATGTCGGAACATTGGTGCGGTCATGCCAAAGTCAGCCAAAGAAGGTTGGTTGCCCAGCAGGAATGGGCGGTGTTTGAGAATGTTGGACATGCCTTTCAAGGCGTTGAAATAGCCCTGCTCGATATGTGCTCGGGTGTGTGGGGTGACGCCATCGCGGGTTGTGAAGAACCGGATTTGGCGACGCCGGATCATCCGGCGCACAATGAAGCGCGGCATCGGGACCGGAGTCGAGATCTCGTCCACAAGAATGTTCGACAATAGCTCGCGTCCATATGGGAAGCTCCAGCGATAATGCATGGCTGACCGCCAAAGCCATTCATCGCCATAGTCTTCGATCAATCGTGCAATGAAGGCGACGGCTGGGTCATCGGGCAGAATCGACGTTTGCGGATTTTCTTTTTCAAGCTCGAACAGGATTGGCGTCGAATCGGACATCCACCGCCCGTCGCCGCGATCGACGATTGGCATCTGAATCGATCCGACTTTTTCCTTCAGCATATCGGCCTGCTCGTAAGGCATGCCGTGCAGTGTGTAGGGGATGTTTTTGTATTTGAGGTAAGCTTCCAACTTGCCGGTATAGTAAGATACCCGTGATCCGTAGACTTTCATCGTCGCCTCCCAGCTTCGATCGCTTCATTGTGCGACCGTCTGTGGCAATCATGGCAACGCACTAGGTATTTGTCACGATACAACAGCGCATTCGCGATCCATATTTTGAGCCCAAGAGTTGAACGAGTGGAGCCTAGTATGTCGCTGAAGCAAGTTGTGTTGCGTCTCGCGCGCAATGAAGATTTTCCGGATGGAGATGATCAACAAGGATACGTTCTGGTCGCTCCCCTTTCGCCAGATGGAATAATTGATTTGGAAGGCTGGCGGGCACAACGGGAGCTCTGCGAAGTCCGTCGGTTCCATCCCGACCCAGATGAAGTCGCCGACGGCTTGCTGACGCACAATGGCAGTCATTGGCGGTTCCATTATGACGAAGACCATGAAGGTCCAGACGAAGGAGGCTTTCGCTTCGGCGACCACGAATTCCGCCCTGGCGAATACGTCACAATCACGTCGCATGGGGACAAGCCACTGGTCTATGTGATTACGGAAGTGACGCCGTTCCATCCGCACTAGTTTGCGTTCGGCGACTTAGTCCTCTGAAAACAGCCCACCTTGCAAGCCATCCTGCGGCGCAGGCAAGCCGAGCCGTTTGTAAGCCAGCGGGGCTGCCACCCGGCCGCGCGGTGTGCGGGCAACATAGCCTTTTTGCATTAGGTACGGTTCAATCACATCTTCCACTGCATCGCGGGCTTCTGACAAGGCCGCTGCAAGCGTGTCGGCCCCAACTGGGCCGCCCGCATAGGTCTTGACCAAAGCGTCTAGATAACGGCGGTCCAACGCATCCAATCCATCATCATCAATCTGCAAACGTGCCAGCGCGCTCGCGGCGGCGGCGCGATCAATGTTTGTGCCGTCCGCTTCAGCAAAGTCGCGTACGCGGCGCAGCAGGCGCAGCGCGATACGCGGGGTTCCACGCGCCCGTTTGGCGATCTCAACGGCCCCATCTTCGGTGATCGGGGCGCCGAGCTTACGCGCCGCCGCCATGACGATGGTGGAGAGAGTCTCTGGCGTATAGAAATCGAGCCGTAGCGGAATCCCGAAACGATCGCGCAGCGGCGTGGCGAGGAGGCCTGCGCGCGTGGTCGCGCCAACCAGAGTGAACGGGCTGAGGTCTAAACGGACCGATCTCGCTGCCGGACCTTCGCCGATGACGATGTCGACCGCATAGTCTTCCATTGCGGGATAAAGCACTTCTTCGACCGCCGGGGGCAAGCGATGAATCTCGTCAATGAACAATACATCATTGGCTTCCAGATTGGTCAGAATGGCGACCAAGTCTCCGGCTTTGGCAATGACCGGCCCCGATGTGGCGCGGAAGCCGACACCGAGTTCTTTGGACAAGATTTGCGCGAGGGTGGTTTTGCCCAGGCCGGGTGGACCGAAGAGCAGCGTATGGTCCAGTGCCTCACCGCGGCGACGTGCAGCTTCAACATAGATGCGCAGGTTCGCCTTTAGCTCATCCTGGCCGACATAATCGTCAAAGCTCTGCGGGCGCAGAGCACGGTCCAAGGCTTCGCCGGCCTGCATTTCCGGATCAGTGAGCGTACCGTCTCTCATGCTGGGCTAAGCTCTTTCAGCGCAGCTTTAATAAGCGTGCCAGTGTCCGCGTCGGGCACGTCGCGCGCACCAGCAGCGACCGCTCGGGCAGCTTCTGATTGCGAATACCCGAGATTGACCAGCGCCGAGACGGCCTCGCCGCGCGCGCCTGTCTTTAGATCAGCGGCTGCAGCGACGCTGCCGCCGGGATCGGCTGAGAAGGAAGCGAACCGGCCCATAGGCGGGGCTTTGCCAGAAAGCTCGCCAATGATCCGTTCCGCGAGTTTCTTACCGACGCCTTTGGCGCGCGTGATGGTTGCAGCGTCGCCTAGCGCCAGAGCATCCATAAGTTCCGGGGCGCTGATGGCATCCATAATCGCCATGGCCGATTTTCCAGCGACCCCTGGCACATCCTGCAGGCGGACAAACCATGCTCGCTCTTCGTCAGAGGCGAAGGCAAATAGGGTGATGGAGTTTTCCGTGACGCGTGTTTCGATGAACACTTCTGCGTCCGCACCGGCGGTCAGTTTCGACAGTAAGCGCGATCCTGCCAGCGCGACATAGCCGACGCCGCCCACATCGATCATGATGGAATCTGCCCCGATTGCGGCGACGGTGCCGCGCAGTCGTCCGATAATCATGCCGCGGCACCCTTTAATTGCTTCGGGGGTAAATTGTGCGCCGTGCAAATGGCACAAGCGAGGGCATCGGCAGCGTCGGCTTTCATGTCACCTGCGCGGGGCAAAAGGCGCGCGACCATGAATTGAACTTGATCCTTGTCGGCTTTGCCAGTCCCGACAATTGCGCGCTTAATCGCGGTTGGGGCAAATTCAGAAACTTCCAGGCCGTGAAACGAAAGCGACGTCATCGCTGCCCCCCGCGCTTGGCCGAGTTTCAGAGCAGAGCGCGGATTCGCATTTACGATGGTTTCTTCGCACCCACTGTGCTGCGGTTGATAGGTCTTCACCAATTCCCCCACTGCATGGAAGATACCCGCCAAACGATCGGCCATCGGCAAGTCCGGGTCGATATTGATAACCCCATGGCCAACATGGCTGAGCCGCGAGCCCACCAGGTCAATGACGCCCCAACCCGTGTGACGAAGACCAGGGTCGATGCCGAGAATTCGAATCGCTTCGTTCATACGCTCTGTATTAGCGCGTATCGTTAAGAAGGTCTTGCTGTTTTCGTGCTTTGTTCACGTCCCAGCGCAGTCGACGCCAGTTCTAGTGTCGCAATCGCGAAGGATCTTGCAGCAGGCGCCCTCCGGACTTGGGCCCATCCATGCGCGTGGTTCGCGTCGGATGCTGAAACTCTTGGGCAAACCAGGGGTGTTCAATCGGATTAAACAATGACAGCAACCACTCGATCGCCGCCATGCCAGCCTCATTTCGGCGGACGCGCTCTGTATAAACGATCCAAAACTGGATCGGAGCGACGGAAGCCAGCTCTAATGGCACGAGTTTCCGATCGAGCGCGGCGACATAACTCGGCAATAGCGCGATCCCGCCATGATGTTCGCACAAGCTCAAGAGCGCTGTCGAAGAATTCGTGATGGTCGAGTAATCAATAAAGTCTTTGAGCTCGCGAATGCTCTTCGACCAGCGTTCGACTTGGTGGACATAGTCCGTGTGCATCAAAAGCTTGTGCCCTTGGAACTGAAATATGCTTTTTGGCTCACCGTGGTCAGACAAATATTCTTTTGACGCGAAGCCCATATAGTGGAGCGTGCCAAGCTTTTGCGAGATGATCTCAGGGTGTGTGGGTTGTTGGAACACGATCCCCAAGTCGGCTTCGCGGTCGAGAATTTGTTCCTCGGTGGCGAGGCCGATGTCTAGCTCGACTTGGATATTCGGCAAACGGCTTTGAAATGCCGGTAAATGGCGCGGGAGCCAATAAGCACCCAGCCCGTCACTGGCCCGTATTTTGATCGCGCCAGACACTGTACTGTCAGTGCTTGCAACTTGATCACCCACCGTGTCGACAAGGCCTTGCATCTGGTCGACCAGATCCATCAGTCGTTTGCCAGCTGCGGTAAGTTCGACGCCCCGCTTCGAACGCTGAAACAATTTGGTGCCGAGTTCGCGCTCTAAGTCATTGATACGTCGACTGACCGTGGGTGTGGATTCTCCAAGCGTTCGGGCAGCTGATGTCATACTCTTTGCCTCAGCAACGAGGCGAAACACGCGCAGTCTGTCCCAATTGAAACGCTCAGATAACAATACTCCACCCTCCCTTGTCTTATTTATTAATAACAAGTTTTGCGCAGAGTTTCCAAATAATCCAGACTCAAACTGCATTTCGCCTAAATCAAGTTACATCAAACAATTCTCTTAAACTTTTTGACACGCCTCTCTGCCTAAAAAGGGGAAAATATAACGAGGGTGCAATGAGAAAACGGGTGCGCGAGCCAGACAAGCTGGATCGCATATTGGCGATTATGAAGCTGCTTCAAAGTCATCTCGAAGACTCCAACTTCGAGATCACAGAGTTTGAAGAGGTCGAGATATTTTTAGATCTCGCGCTCGCAGCAGGCGAGCGGCATAAACAACCTGATGGCACGGCTGACGATATTGTCAGCTAAGCGCCCGGCTTAGCCGGCTGATTTACCCAAGCCGATTTTCTTCGCGAAGTCGGACCGACGACGCGCATATTCCGGTGCAACCATCGGATAATCTGCAGGCAGTCCCCAGCGCTTGCGATACTCTTCCGGGGTCAAATTGTAACGCGTGCGTAGATAGCGCTTCAGCATTTTCAGTTTGGCACCGTCTTCCAGGCAAATGATATAGTGATCGGTGACCGATTTCTTGATCGGAACCGCCGGATCCGGCCGTTGGGCTTCGCCGCCTTCTAAAGCAAGTTCCCCGAGTTTTTGATGAACAGTGGTCAAAAGGCTCGGCAAGTCAGCTGCGCTGATGGCATTGTTGCTGACATAGGCCGCGACGATATCCGCTGCTTGCGTGAGCAAGTCTAGCTTGGAAATGTTTTCATTGGTGTCCGCACTCATGATTTGGAACTAGTAGTCAAAGCTGCGCAGTGTCTAATAGTTTACTGTCATTAGTGATTGGATTTCAGTTTTTTTACCACGTAAAGCAACTGTGTTTCACAGGAATATCCAGGAATACTGAATCTTATGTATTTCAACCTTACATTGATAGTCTAAATCGCAGCTGATTCGACTTTAGGCGTCAGATTTTTTCCAATCTGCGGGACGTTTTTCTAAGAATGCGGCAATTGCTTCCTGATAGTCGGCCTGTTTGACCATGCGGTTTAAGAGATCATTCGCGTCACGCACCGATGCGCCGATGTCACGATGGAAATCAAGATAGGTCTGGCGTTTCGACTGATACGCCGCCTCGGGAGACACACGGACGATCAAATCCCGCGCATACGCCCGCGTTTCGGCGATCAGATCGTCTGGCGTCACCAGACGGTGAACAAGCCCCATGGCATACGCTTCGTCAGTCAGAAACTTCCGGCTAGAGATCAGCAATTCCATCGCCCGCGCGCCTCCGATCAAGCGAGGCAACAACCAGGAAAGCCCGTACTCCGCCGGTAAGTTGAGCGGGCCGTGGGCGGTTGTGAACTTTGCGCCGGGAACTGCAAAGCGGATGTCTGCATAACAGGCGAGGACCAACCCCACGCCCGCCGCTGCGCCGTTTATCGCGGCGATGACCGGTTTCTTTAAAGCGAAGTGATACGCGAAGTCCTCTTGAAATGGGTCAAAGTCGGATTCGCCCGGCATGACCAAATCCGGCGCTGTGCCAGGGTCATAAGCGCCCGCTTTGGAATGCCCATCCAAGGCTTGGGAATCGCCGCCAACGCAGAACCGCTCACCCGAGCCGGTGACAAGTATGACCCGCACATCCGCATTGCGATCAGCTTGGTCCAGCAGATACCGATACTCGGTGTGCATGCGCCCGGTCCAAGCATTGCCGCGATGTGGCCGGTTTAAATGGATCGTCCCGATTTGCTCGGAAACGTCATAGGAGGTGGCTTTTAGGTCCATGGCTGTGCGGTCGTCCTAGGTGAAATCTAGACCTTCGAAAGACCCCGAGTCTCGCCAGGCCGCAATGTGGGCGAAAAACGCCCGCGCGCCCGCTGGGTGGCCAAGACCATGGCGGTTCTTTTCAGTCACGCCTTCACCTTCATTATTATAATAACCAGGTGTGCACTCAGTATTGCCAATCATCATACCCGCACCGCTCAGGACTAGCTCAACCCAGGCATCTTGCGCCGCTTTTGTTGGCTCCACCGCATCGGAATTTGTCGCCTCAGCATGCGCGACGACCGTGCTGATCGTGTTGGCGTGATCGACAATATTGTGAGGCACGTTAGAGATCAGCAGCGCCGCTTGGTTCGGTTGAACGATGAACGCATTCGGGAACCCATGCACATGCAAGCCGTGCAGTGTGCGCATGCCATCTTCCCAGGCTTTCGACAGACTGATCCCGTCTTTTCCAACCGGGTCAAAGCCCGCGCGCTCAGTATAGTCAGAGCCGACTTCGAAACCTGATGCATAAACAATGCAATCGACTTCAAACTCCTTGCCATTTGCGATAACGCCGCGTTCGCTAATCCGCTCGACGCCTTTTCCGTCCGTGTGGATGAGCTGAGCTCCCGGTTCGTTGAAGGCTTGCAAATACTGATCATGGAAGCAGGGACGTTTGCACAATTGTCGGTACCAGGCTTTCAGGTTCTCGGCAGTATCAGGATCCTCGACCACTTCGTTGCAGCGTTCGCGGATCTCTTGCATTTTCTCAAAGTCAGCGTCTTCGAACGCTTCGAGCAGTTTCTCTGGTGTCCAATCGGTTGGAGGTAGTTCGCGAACTTTCGCGCGGATACGGCGCGACAGTTCGGTCCAGCCATCCATGACATAGTCTTCTTCGGGAAACCCTTGCGACTGATTGTCGACGAAATTGTCGTACCACCGTTTCTGCCAACCAGGTGTGGCGATGGACTTGAACCAGTCTGCGTCGATCGGCTCGTTATTGCGGATATCAATCGAAGAGGGTGTGCGCTGGAATACCAACAGCTCTTTAACCGCTTTGGCGAGGTGCGGTACACATTGAACCGCGGTTGCACCCGTGCCGATAATCGCCACGCGTTTGTCAGCCAATTTGTCCATCGGGGCGCCATCCGGCGTGCCGCCTGTATAGGCATAGTCCCAACGGCTGGTGTGGAAGGCTTTGCCCTTGAAGGTTTCGATCCCGGCAATGCCAGGCAGCTTCGCAACGTGGAGCGGCCCAGTTCCCATGCCGACATATTTGGCGGTAAAGGCATCGCCGCGCGAGGTCTTAATCAGCCAGCGCGATGTCTCCTCTTGCCACTCGACGGCCGTGACTTCGGTGTGGAAAAGCGCCTGGTCATAGAGCCCAAACTGATCACCAATGCGCCCACAATGGTTTCGGATTTCAGGCGCATGAGCGTACTTTTCGGTTGGCATATGCCCTGTTTCTTCGAGCAATGGCAGATAGATCATTGAGGCAGTATCGCACTGGGCGCCGGGATAGCGATTCCAATACCAGGTGCCGCCAAAGTCGCCGCCTTTTTCGATGATACGAACGCTATCAATGCCTGCTTGTTTCAGGCGAGCGCCAACCACGAGACCCGCAAACCCACCGCCAATGAATGCAAAGGTGACATGATCGGTCACCGGGTCGCGATCTTTGACGGGCGTATAGGGGTCGCTGGCAAGATCCTCGAACTTGCCTTCCAAACGGACATATTGTGCGTTGCCGTCGGCCCGAAGGCGTTTGTCACGTTCTTCGGCATATTTCTGTTTGAGTGCGTCTTTATCTAGCGTCATTGTCGTCATGGCGTTCTCCCGTTGCGCTTTTGTCGGCAGCTTTCCGGCGGGGAAGACAAGTCTTGCCGCGAAGACTCCCTCGTTCAAGCTGACCTTGAGACAGCCTGTGCGACCGGCTCAAAATCTTATACCCTCTGATCAGATCGGTGGTGCATGAGCTCAGACCATAACGATAATTCATGCCCGCCTGGCATTGGTCTAGGGAGGCATGACCTATGAGCGAGACAAAACAAACGGAAAAAGTTCCAACCACGATCATGGAGATTTCGGCCTTCGATCCGGCCGCCCGAGATGATCCGCACCCGCGATTGAAAGCGTTACGCGACACGTGCCCTGTGATGCGCGATGAAGGGGTCAAAACATGGTTGCTGAGCGGATATGAGGATGTTCGCGCGACGGTCAATGACCGCACCTTTGTTCGCCATCCGAAAAACGCTGAGCTGGGATCAATGACCCGGATGATGGTTGATCCCGAAGACCCGGATGGACGGCGATCGAGCATACTTTTCCAAGATGACCCGGATCATTCGCGCAATCGCTTGCCACTGGTGAAAGCGTTTTATGCGCGTATCAAAAAAATGGAGCCTGAAATCGAAGCGATGATCGACAAGGTCATCGAGGCCGCGCCGGACAGCGGCCGTTTCGATTTGATGGAGTATATCGCAGTGCCGCTGCCAATCATGATCATCGCGCATATTCTTGGTGTTGATGAGAATCGGTTAGACGAGTTCAGAGATTGGTCTGAAGGCGTCATTCTGAGCCTCAACCCGCTTCGCAGCGAACAAGACACAGCCTATATGATGGCCAGTGGAGAGAAGCTCGATGCGTACTTCACAGAACTGATGCAAGCGCGGCGAGTGGCGCCGCGCGACGATTTGATCAGTGACATGGTTCAGGCGCAAGCCGCGGGCGGTGACTTTAACGATGATGAATTGCGGATAAATCTGCAAGCGCTGTTGGTTGGTGGCAATCTCACCACCACAGACTTGATCGGAAACGGAGTCTGGTTGTTTTTACAGCATCCAAACCAATTGGCCGCGTTGAAAGCCGATCCCGGCTTAGCCGGACAAGCCGTTGAAGAAGTCTTGCGCTATGAAGCACCCGTACAGGCGACGTCGCGCATTTTGTCTGAAGATCGTGAAGTTGCCGGCTGCCCGATGAAGAAGAGTCAGCCAGTGTTCATGTCGCTCGCTGCAGCCAATCGCGATCCGTCAAAGTTCGACGCGCCTGAGGCGTTCGATATTACCGTCAAACGATCCTCACACGTTTCTTTTGGGGGTGGCGCTCACATTTGCATCGGTGCCCCTTTGGCGCGGATCGAAGCCCGTCGCGTCTATGAAAAATTGTTCGAGAAGTATCCAAACATGCGCTTGCCAGAGCAGGAGATCGTATGGCGAAACTTGCCATTCTTTCGCGGCATTGAGCGGCTGGACGTCGTCGTTTAGACGCGCCGGCGGCCCGACGGATCGGTTAGAACAAATCTCGTTTTAGGCGCACGATGGTGGTGGCGAGTTCAGAGCGCGTCATGGCGAAGACCAGTTTATCGACCCAGACGCCATCAGCGGTGCGTTCGAAATTTCGGAACAAGGCTTCTCGCGGCGGGTTCAAGAATTCAAGCTCTCGCAACAGGTAATCGTTCCTCGTGTTTATTTGCCATTCGACGCGTTTCGCGCGCCAAGCATAAGCCCGTTCGATCATCGCCAATTGTCCAGCGCGATAGAGCCGCGGCGTCGCTAAATGAGGCGGGTGCCAGGTCATGGCATTGCGAACGCGGCGATGTATCTTGTTGATTTCGTTGAAGCCCGTGACGCCAACAAAGCCGCTATTTGATTGGTCGAACAAAACAAAGGTCGCCGCCATCCCGCATTTTTGTGCGTTGAGCATCGCTTGGAAATAGTGACCGAGGCTTGTCCCACCCGGCAAAGCCGGCATCCATTTCCACACTGAGGGTTCAATCTCAGAACTGAAGATCACATCCCGATGCGAGGCATCCAGCGGCTCCAATCGAACAATTTCATTTTCAAGACCTGGGGCGGCAAGTTCCATGTCTTCATCAATCGCAGTTAAAGGTTTCAACCACCTCGCAAACTTACAGGCGCATCAAGCTTGCGAGATTATTCTTTTGCATATCCGATGATCCGCCGACAATTGGCATGCCTAACAGGTCACGGACATGACGTTCCATATCATATGCGTCCGATAGCGCGTAGGCCCCCATCACTTGCTGGCAAGTGGTCGCGATGTCGACCGCCGTATCGGCGACGAACAGTTTCGCCATCGACGTCTCAATGCTGCAGGGTTGACCGGTCTGCGCCAGATAAGCGCCATGATACAGCATGTGTTTGGCGGCTTGCAGCTGCGTCCGCGCTGAGACCAATTTGTGGCGTATAGCCTGGTGTTGCGAAATGGGTTTGCCGAATTGTTCGCGCTCTTGGGCATATTGCCATGCTTCTTCAACTGCCGCCCGGGCGATACCATACGCAACAGCGGTAATTTCAATCTTCTCAACATCCAGAGCCCGCCCGGCGAGCAATTTCCAGCCTTGATTCCAATTGTCTTCGCCGCCAACAATCGCTGACTTCGGCAGACGGACATTGTCGAAATAGACGTCCATCGACTTGGTGTAACGCAAGTTTGAATGCTCGATGGCTTGCATACTGACCCCGGGTGCATCGGTCGGGATCAACACGAAGGTCAGGTTCTTGTATCGCGCGTCTGGCGGTCCGGATCTTGTGAGGCAGTAGATATAGTCTGACCAATCCGCCCCCGTGCACCACCGTTTGGCGCCATTGATGACAATCTCGTCGCCGTCCATAGCGCTGCGCGTTTCGACGCTGGCTAAGTCGCCGCCGACATTTGGCTCTGAGAGACCATAGCAAAGGAACATCTCGCCGCGCGCCAATTTGGGCAGCAGCGTTTCCTTCTGCTCTTTCGAGCCATTCTCTGAGAGATTCATCCCACCATAGAAGGCGGCGTGGATGTAAGGCCCTGCCAGGAAAGCTCCGGCTTGGCTAAGCTCGTCAATTACTGCAGTCGCAGCGACGATGTCTTGTCCCATGCCGCCATATTCTTCGGGGATGGTGAGGCCAATGAGACCCATTTCTGCGATCTGCTTGAACGTATCGCGCGGCCAGGTCGACGCGCGGTCCCAAGCGATCCGTTTTTCACGAGGAGCGTGTTCGGCGACAAAGCGTTGTAACTGTCGTCGGATCTCTGTGACGTGCTCGGGTTCGTCTGTGTAATAACTCATCCAGTTGTCTTAGAGTGGATGGATGAAACGCGGAAGCACTCTCCCCGCGACAGATCCGGATGGCACCTCTCCCGCCCGCGTCGCGCCCATGCGAGCATAAAAGGCGGCAGCGTCTGGGTCCGCTTCAATAATCAGCTCCTGCGCACCCAAATTGCGGGCCGCACCAAGCGCCCATTCATAGAGAGTTTTGCCATAGCCTTTGCCGATGCAGTTTGGCTCGACGAATAGCTTATCGAGATAGCAAGCATTATCTTCCCAGCAGACATGCGCGACGCCTGCGGGGCCAGACGAGTCCTCCAATACGATGACAGCGTCGTTCGCCACGTCTTGTGGGGTCAGGGTCAGCTCCGTCATGCAAGCTGCCATGAAGGCGTCATCATAGCCCCAGTAAGCTTTCGAACGGAGGCAAAGCGCTGAAAGGTCGGGCAATTCGTCGAGTTGAGCCGGGCGCAGGTCGAGATTCATGGTCTCTATGTAATGTCTCAACTACCAAGCGCTAGATCATCCCGATGACGGCCGAGACGGGCAGTATCGGTGCTGGCGGATCGCATGGTTGCGCTAAGGGTCGTCCCCACCATTGCGTATCTCGCCAAGCGCCATGCTTATATCCCACGCTCGGATAGGTGCCGATACACTCAAACCCAACCGCCTCGTGCAGACGAACACTCGCATCATTCGGCAAAGCGATGCCAGCGAATGCCATGACATAACCTTGCTGGGCGAGGATATTAATGAGTGCTTTGTAGAGCGCCGTACCGACCCCTTTGCCGCGCGCACCGTCTGCGCAGTAAATTGTTGTATCGACTGAGCTGACATAGGCTTCCCGCACCCGATGTGGTGAAGCATAGGCATAAGCGAGCGAGTGATCGCGCTCCGCAATCAGCCAAGGGTAGAGATCGCCGGCTGCCTCAATTCGACGGACAATCTCTTCGGCGTCGGGCGCGGTCTGTTCAAATGATGCCCAGCTGTCGTCCACAAACGGGCGATAAGTGTCTGCAATGAATGGGGCATCGGAGGGGACGGCGCGGCGAATCTGCATCGATTTTCTCAGTCGTTTATCGCCCAATCTCCGTACTGATATATGGCACGGTCTGATAGACCTGATTAATCCAATTCCCGAACAAGAGGTGCGCGTGGCTGCGCCAGCGGTTTTGCGGTGGGGCGGTGACATCGTCATGTGGGAAATAGCCGTGTGGCGGTCGAATAATCTTTCCGGCCGCGACGTCGCGTTCATACTCTTCTTTCAAAGACGTCGAATCATATTCGATATGATTGAAACAGTAGAGACTGCGCGCCTCTGGATCTGACAGGAGACAAGGTCCCGTAAAGTCGCTTTCCATCAGGATTTTTAGCTTCGGCGCCTTGGCAATGTCAGCGCTGCGCACTTCGGTCCACCGGCTCACGGGAATTTGGAAATCGTCGCTGAACCCAGATAGGTAGGGCGACGCGAAATCGAGATTGCGGTGGCGATAGACGCCAAACGCTTTCTCCCCAAGCACGTGTTTTGGCACGCCGTGAAAATAGTAAGCCGCTGCCATTGCGCCCCAACAAATGAAAAAGCTGGAATGCACATTTGTGCGCGTCCAATCGAAGATCTGGGAGAGCTCCTGCCAATAGGTGACGTCTTCGAAGGGCAACGTTTCAATCGGCGCGCCAGTAATGATAAAGCCATCAAACTTGCGGTGCTTCACCTCATCCCAGTTCTGATAGAAACTGATTAGATGGTCTTGGCTGGTATTCTTCGGCGTGTGGCCGCCAACCATGATCAATGTCATTTCGATCTGCAGTGGGCTCGCGCCGATCAGGCGCGCGATTTGCGTTTCCGTGCGGATCTTGTTCGGCATCAAGTTGAGCAAGCCGATTTGCAGCGGACGGATATCCTGACGAATGGCGTCAGAATCGGACAAGACCGCAACCCCTTCGCGCACGAGCGTCTCGCGTGCGGGCAGCGTATCTGGAATTTTGATCGGCATCGGCCTCTCCAGTTCGTCTATGTCGCAAGGGGGAAGGCGCATGAAATGACGTTTCGTCGTTTCCGCACGGCCTTTTAGCGACTTGTTTTACGTGGCTGCAAGCCGACCGGCCAAATCACCACGAGACGCAAGCAAATAGGGGACATTAGAGCAAAGGTCAAACCCTGATCATTTTCGAAAAAGCAGCTGCAATACTGAAAAAGGGCCCTCATTTTCGCGATTGCGGAGAGATCGGCACTGAAATCGCGTTTTGTGAGCTCACAGCCAAACAGGTTGTGCCACAAAAAAGGAAAACACATCATGCGTCCTCCCAAATTTATCTCCGCCGCTTTGATTAGCCTCGCGACCGTCGCCTTCTCGCCTGCCTTCGCGAATGAAGCAGAGCAAGTTGAAGTCCAAATCGATTTGGACGCGCCAGCGACCGAAATCTATCAGAGCATTCGCCAGCAAGCATGGACCGCCTGTAAGGCAGACTTGGGTAGCCACCATATTTCAGCCCGGATCTCAGCTCGCCGCGCTTGTCAGCAACAAATGATTGCAGATGTGGTCAACGCTTTGTCGACACCAGAAGTCACCGAACTGGCCCAAAAAGACGGCGTATTTGTCGCGAGCTAAAGTGCATTCCTCCCAGAGCGGCGCGCGGTTTCAAAGCCGCGTGCCGTTTCGCATTTTCTGGAACGTCAAATATCGCCGAAATCCCCGCCGCGTCCTTTACCGCCAGCAAACCGGGCGGCCCCCGAACTGGCGCCCGCGCGAAGTGAGTCCCGGCCAATTTCGGCTTCGAAGGTGAGTGCGTCTTGAGCGGATAGCGCCCATTGGCGCGTCGCGCTGATACGGTCATTGCGCATACAGTCTTGCGGGAAGCTGGCCAATTGTTCGGCCAGTTTAAGAGCTTCACTTAGCGCCGTTCCGGTCGGCACCACGCGATTGGCTAACCCGAAAGATAAGGCTTCATCCGCGCCGACGGCGCGCCCAGTCAAGATCATATCCATGGCCCGCGACTGACCGATGAGACGGGGTAAGCGGACCGTGCCGCCATCAATCAGCGGCACGCCCCATCGTCGACAAAACACTCCAAACACCGCGTCTGCCGCTGCCACCCGGAGATCGCATAGTATCGCAAGTTCGAGACCGCCTGCCACAGCATGACCTTCGACCGCCGCGATGGAGGGCTTTTTCAGATCCAGCCAAGTCGGGCCCATCGGGGCTTCGCGCTCAAATCGCTCTTGATTGGCGACCGCTTTTAGGTCCGCGCCAGCGCAGAAATGACCATGCGAACCGGTGAGAATATGGACGAGGATATCATCATCTCGTTCACCAGCTTCAAATGCCGCTCGCAGTCGCGCCGCTGCGTCCGGGTTTACCGCATTGCGGGCCTCAGGTCGGTTGATGGTGATGATTTGGGTCGATCCGACGCGCTCGACCAGTACGGGGTCTGCCATGTTCTAATCCCCGGTCAGATTAGGCTGGCGGCGTTCACGGAACGCATCGACGGCTTCTTTGCGATCATTGTGATAGTTGGAGACGCTTTCCCAACCAACGCTGGCATCCATCATTTGTGCCGCCAGGGCGCGAAGTGGAATGTTGGTCACGGTCTTGGTCCATCGCACCGCCCACTTCGGATTACCCTGCAGTTTCGCCACCAGTTCCGCGACTTTCGCATCAAGTTCATCGGCGGGCACGGCATAATTTATCAGCCCAAGCTGTTGCGCTTCTGAGGCGGTGAGCAAATCGCCGGTCATCAGCAATTCCTTGGCTTTGGCAAAACCGACCAGTTGCGGCCAAATCACCGCGCCACCATCGCCGGCCACCAATCCAACTTTAACATGCGGGTCGCCAATTTGCGCAGTTTCAACGGAGACAATCATATCGCAGAGCAGGGCAATCGTCGCGCCCAATCCTGCGGCTGCGCCATTCAGGCGGCAGATCATCGGCTTTTCCATATCGAGGATGGAGGTGACGATCCGCTTGGCTTCCCAAGCAATGTCGCGAAACTTGCTCGGGTCGGAGATTTGCTCATCGAACCAGTCAAAATCTCCCCCCGCACAAAAGGCGCGGCCTTTTCCGGTGAGGATGATGATGTCGCTATCCGTGTCCCGCTGCAGATCGGTGAAGATCCGCCCAAGCTCTTCATGCATGGCCGCGTCGACACCATTCACAGGATGATCCGATGTGATCGCCGCGGTCAGCACCCGGTCGTCGCGTTCAAAGGTGAAGCGGGTATAAGACGCTTGCGTGATGTCAAAGTGCGTGGTCATGGCGAAATCTCCTTCGCCCGCAGATTTGTCTGAATTCACACGGTTGAACAGTCCTAACCAAGCGGGAGCGGGTTAAAACGGTCCTAGACCGAGCGAAAAGATGAACGCCAACAGGCCGAACGATGCCAAACAGGTGATGATCAGTCCGAGTGTCGTACCGATCTGTGTGCGACCAAAGCCTGGGCTCTTCATCCCGCGATACAGCGCAAACGCGGTCAATCCAAAGCCGATCAGACTGATCCAAAATGCCCAACCTGTCGACGGAATAACGCCAAGGGGTAACGCCATTGCGTGATGGGTTGCGGTGCTGAGAATCTGCTTAATCGCCCAGCCAAGGCCAGCGAGCGATAGCAAAGCGCCGAGCCAGGCCGTCGGCCTCGCGCCGTCGAAACTCACTGGCGCCGTGCCTTGAACTTTGCGTGCCGCCCAGCCAAGCGGGAACATCAATAGGGTGATGACAAGGCCTGCCGCCAGGGCGATAATTCCGTTGGGATAATTGCCCGATTGAAGGCCGCGCGCAAACCGATACGGGCCTTTGGTTTGTTTGAGGCGTGTAAGAAATTGCGGTGCGGGAATGTCAGCGATACAGGCTGTGTCCACCGGCGCCATCGGGTCGCGAACAAAATCAAGCCAAATCTCTTCACCACATCCTGGTGAATTGCTGAACAGCGCGCCGTGACCGGTATAAGGCAGCTCGACATATTGCCCATTCGGCAAGTCAGACATGATCGACTGGCTGTAATTTGGCGGCGTTATTGGATCGATCGTGCCAGCGGCTACTAGGATTGGCACATCGGTCACCATGCGTTGGACCGCGGGATCAGGCTCAATACGATAGACCGCTTCGCAGACCTCGTCCCACTCGAGCGTGTCTGTCCATTTGGAAAGCTCGGGTTCGGCCGCGCGCATCGCTGCGTACTGATCTTCCGATACGGCGACGGCCCCGCTGCAATTGGCCACCAGCTCCATGCCATTACCTGCAGTGTGATCGATCGGACGCCCCAGCACTTCAACATAGGCCTGTAGCGCCACTTCATCCCGGTTTTCCAAGGCCTTCAGCAAGCTCGGAAAGTCCGCGAATAAATCGTTGATATACAGCGCCTGAAATGTGGCGCCTGCCGCCAGGTCTCCATCCATGACGAGCCGCCCTTCGAGCACCGAGCCTGGGTCGAGACCTTCCAAAATGAGCGGTTCGTCATCATACGTTTGAAAGACTGCGATGAAACGCTCCGCGAAATTTCCGATATCCCGTGCGCAAGCTTTGTTGGCAGCGCAATCCGCGCTGAGCCCATCTAGCGCTGATCGGAAGCCATAAGCGATCGCGCCCCATCCGCCTGTGTCCAACGGCACGGCTGGAACGACACTGTCCAGGATCGCGGCGCGAATGCCTGCTTCATCAACTTGGATAACGGCCTGGCCGAGCGAGGTGCCATACGAGACGCCAAACAGCGTCCATTGGTCGTAGCCCAGTGCTTTTCGAATGTCCCGGACATCCATAGCGTTTTGCCAGGTGGTGTAGCCATCAACGGCGATCCCTTCTTTGCGGGCATCGTCGAGGCAAACTCGAAACGCTTCTTTGGTGCGTTCAACACCGTCTTCGATCGGGACACCAAACTGAAAATTTCGGGGGACAGCGCGGCAAAAATGCGCTTCGGAATATCCAATGCCGCGTTGATCGAAGAAGATCAGGTCGGCGGCTTCTCTAAATCCTTTGGTGCGTGGGCTTTGATACGCGCGGATGCGGCCGGCGCCGAGAGAGGGGCCGCCAGGACCGCCGGTCAGTCGCATCACGGCGCGGCGGTCTGGGTTCTCGCTTGTCGACACGATTTTCAATACGGAGAGCTTGATTAAGCGGCTGCCGGGATCGGTCCGATCTTCCGGCACCAGGACATAACCACAGACAAATTCGTCCGGATCATACTTGGGCGCCTCGGCATGAAAGGGACAGACATATCGGGTAAATTTTGGCTCGAACGACTCCCAAGCCGGATGGACTTGGTCCTGGGCGATCACCGGTGCGAGTACCGCCTCACCATCGTCTTGTGCGTTTGCCAATCCCGCTACAGCAAACATCGCGCAAGCGAAAACGAGCTTGTTCCAAATGCTGATCATTCCCCACTCCTCGTGCCGTCCCACTTCTTTTGTCAGGGACCGTGGCGTAGAGCCTAGCCTTCAGAGCTCACCTGCACAACGCGGCGGCCAAAATTCTCGCCGCGGAACAGGCCACAGAACGCTTCGGGCATGGTCTCGATGCCTTCAAATCGCTCCTCTTTCAGTTTTAGCCCGCCGGTACTAATCAGTCCTGCCATCTCGTTCAGCGCGGTTGGGAACTCACGCGCAAAGTCGAAGACGACGAGCCCGTGCATCAAAACGCGATGAGTGATGAAGGGCTTGGTGTTGACGATACCAGGGGTCTCTTCAGGCGACAAATTGTAGTCGGCGACTTGCCCCGACACACAGATGCGCCCGTTCAGACGCATCTTCGGCAGCACTCGATTGATCATCGCATTGCCGACATTGTCGAACAACACATCGACCCCTTCGGGCATGGCTGCAGCGATCGCCACGTCTAAATCTGGGGTCGTTTTATAATTGATTGCAGCGTCAAACCCGGCCTCTTCGGCGAGCCACCGGCATTTTTCGTCACTGCCTGCAATGCCAATCACTTGTCCGGCACCGCCCGCCTTGGCGAGTTGACCGGCCGTTGCGCCAACAGGTCCTGCAGCTGATGTAATCAGCACACGATCGCCGGCGCCGAATTTGGCGATAGATTTCAGCCCAAACCAGGCGGTCAGTCCCGGCACGCCGAGGACGCCAATCCACAATGAGAGTGGCAATGGCGCTGTGTCTGGGACTTTGCCGATGAAACCTTTGCCCGATTGGATCGTATGGGTCCGCCAACCGCCGGCGCAAAAGACTTTGGTTCCGACCGGATAATCAACATGTTGCGAGGCATCGACAATACCGACGCTGAATCCGTCTACGGCTTTGCCGAGTGGCAGCGCCGCTGCATAACTATCCCCGCCAGAGAGCCGCGACCGGGTGCCCGGATCGACGGAGTTCCAGATGTGCCGCACACGAAACTGGCCTTCGTTCGGTGTTGGAGCCGGTTTTTCGACCAGCTCGAAGTCGTTTAAGCGTGGGGCACCGACACAATATTGCTTCAGAACGATTTGTTTCATCAGTTCGGTCACGCGATTGTCTCCCATGTCTGTGAGCGTCGCATGAAATACGTCCCAGGCGAGAAGTCTATGCGCGACGCCGCGGCATTTGCATTAAATCAGCTAAGCTAACATCAAAATCTAGTTGTTCTCAGACATTTGCAGCTCTATCTGACGGCGGAATGAAATCCGCGAGAATTGAGTAATCCCAGTGACCTCCCTTACCCACCTGGACCGGCTTGAGGCTGAGTCCATTCATATCATTCGCGAAGTTGCAGCCGTGGCGGAAAACCCCGTCATGCTGTACTCGGTCGGAAAAGACAGCGCCGTAATGCTGCATCTGGCGATGAAGGCGTTCTATCCGAGCGTTCCCCCATTCCCATTGATGCATGTCGATACGACCTGGAAGTTTCGCGAGATGATCGAGTTTCGCGATCGCAAAGCCGCTGAGCTCGGCATGGATCTGATTGTCTATTCCAATCAGGAAGGCATTGATGCCGGTGTCGGTCCGTTCACGCATGGCTCATCGCGGCATACCGATATCATGAAAACCCAAGCGCTGAAGCAGTCGCTCGATAAGTATAAATTTGATGTCGCCTTTGGCGGTGCGCGCCGCGATGAGGAAAAATCGCGGGCCAAGGAACGGGTGTTTTCGTTTAGAACTTCTGAACACCGCTGGGACCCTAAAAACCAACGCCCAGAACTTTGGAACCTCTACAATGCCCGGATCAATCCAGGTGAGAGCATTCGCTGTTTCCCGATCTCGAATTGGACCGAGCTCGACATCTGGCAATATATCCGCCGCGAGCAGATTGAGATTGTTCCGCTCTACTATGCGGCTGAGCGCCCCGTGGTCGAATGGGAAGGCAGTCAGATCATGGTCGATGATGAACGGATGCCGGAAGAATTGCGCACCAAGGCGGTGATGAAGTCGGTCCGTTTTCGAACCCTTGGGTGTTATCCGCTCACTGGTGCCGTCGAAAGCACCGCGGATACGCTCGAAGATATTATCCAGGAAATGTTGCTGACCAAATCGTCAGAACGCCAAGGTCGAACGATTGACCGCGATCAATCGGCCTCGATGGAAAAGAAAAAACAAGAGGGCTATTTCTAATGTCCCACGTTGATGCTCTGATTGCTGAAGACATTTCTGCTTATCTCGAAGCGCATGAGAACAAATCTCTGTTGCGGTTTATCACCTGCGGCAGTGTGGATGATGGCAAATCGACCCTTATTGGTCGTCTTCTCTATGATTCCAAGATGATCTTTGAGGATCAATTGGACGCCCTGGAGAGCGACTCCAAAAAGCACGGCACGCAAGGTGAGAATATCGATTTCGCGCTTTTGGTCGACGGCCTGTCAGCTGAGCGCGAGCAAGGCATCACCATCGACGTCGCCTATCGCTTTTTCTCGACCGATAAGCGCAAATTCATCGTCGCCGATACGCCAGGTCATGAACAATATACCCGCAATATGGCGACCGGCGCGTCGACCGCGGATCTTGCTATTTTGATGATTGATGCACGCAAGGGCGTGCTGACTCAGACGCGACGTCACAGTTTTATTGCGAGCTCCCTCGGCATTCGCAAATTGGTCCTGGCGATCAATAAGATGGATTTGGTCGATTATGACGAAGCGGTCTACAATCGCATCGAGCAAGACTTCTTAGATTTCGCCCAAGAATTGTCTGCCGGGATTGAAATCCAAGCCATACCCATGTCCGCCTTGGCGGGCGACAATATCACTGACAATTCGGTCAATATGCCATGGTATCAAGGCCCGCCTTTGATGGAATATCTTGAGACGGTGCCAGTTGATGATCAACGCGTCAGCGCGCCTTTCCGGATGCCAGTCCAATGGGTCAATCGACCCAATCTCGACTTTCGCGGTTTCTCCGGACAAATCGCTTCTGGCACGGTGAAGCCTGGCGATCGCGTGAAAACCCTGCCCAGTGCAAAAGAAACGACGATTGAGCGGATTGTTGCGCATGGTGGTGATCTCAAAGAGGCCGTGGCGGGGCAATCGGTAACGCTCACCTTCGCGGATGAAGTCGATACTTCAAGAGGCGATGTTATTTGCGCTGCTGGCGAACCCGCTGAAGTCGCAGACCAATTCCAGGCGCGCGTGCTCTGGATGGCGGACTCGGAAATGCTGCCTGGACGGCGCTATCTTTTGAAGATCGGCGCCAAAACGGTCACCGCGACGGTTCTAGATCTAAAGTTTGGGATCGACGTCAACACGTTACGAGACAAGCCGGCGAAAACCCTCGGATTAAACGATTTCGGTGTGATTACGCTAGCGCTCGATCAAGCGATTGCGTTTGATCCTTATGACATCAACCGCGAGACTGGCGGCTTCATTCTGATCGACCGGATGACCAACAATACGGTTGGCCTGGGTCTGCTTGATTTTGCCCTGCGCCGCGCCGGGAACATTCACTGGCAAGCCCTGGACGTTGATCGCGCTGCCTTGGCGACGCAGAAAGAACAAAAACCAGCGGTGCTTTGGTTCACTGGTCTGTCGGGATCGGGTAAGTCGACCATCGCCAATGCCCTGCAACAGAAGCTGTTCGCCATGGGCAAGCACACGTTTGTGCTCGATGGCGACAATGTCCGTCACGGTCTGAACCGGGATCTCGGCTTCACCGATGCGGACCGGGTCGAGAATATTCGCCGCGTCTCGAACGTTGCCAAACTGATGAGTGACGCGGGCCTGATCACTTTGGTGAGTTTCATTTCGCCTTTCCGCTCGGAACGACAAATGGCGCGCAATATGATGGCCGAAGGCGAGTTCGTCGAAATCTTCGTCGATACGCCGCTTTCAGTGGCTGAAGAGCGCGATGTCAAAGGCTTGTATAAGCGCGCAAGAGCGGGCGAGATCAAGAATTTTACGGGCCTCGATAGTCCGTACGAGGCGCCGGAAAATCCAGAACTCACGATCAATACGGTTGAGATGAGCGCAGAAGCCGCCGCGGATCAGATTATCACTTGGATGCGCGAACGCGGATGGTTTGAGGTTTAGGCTGAGCGAAGGCGCAAAAATGTTCGTTCATCCCCGCGCAGGCGGGGATCTGGTTCGGCGAGTCCCGTCCAAGTTTGCCTGAGATCCCCGCCTGCGCGGGGATGAGCGACCTAAGGTTTGATTGAGCGCCCGTTACACGCGGCCTCACCCTGCCAGCGCTTCTTTCTTTTCCTCAATCTCCATCCAGTCCAATTCCGCGCGCTCCAGCTCTTCGCGGGCGGCTTCGAGTCGCGAATTGATACGTTGAAACTCGTCCGGATTGTCATTGAACAGATTGGGGTCAGACAGACCGCCTTCGAGCTCGGCAATTTCTGCCTCTAAGCGTGGCATCGCTTCTTCAACTTCTTTCAAGCGGTGTTGATCCTTGAAGCTCAGCTTCGTGGGTTTCTTGTCGGTACTGACCTTTGGTTTCGCCGATTTCGTCTTCTTGTCGGTCTTGCTGGCTTTGCCGGGCTTACCCTTAATCTGCGATTGCGCGTCGCTCCAGCCGCCCGCCGTTTCGACCCATTCCCCATCGCCAAGCGGTACCAGGCATGACGTCACCGTTGCGTCGAGAAATGCCCGGTCGTGGCTCACCAAAATCAACGTGCCTTCGAAGTTCAACAACATATCCTCAAGCAAATCCAAGGTTTGCATATCAAGGTCATTTGTCGGTTCATCGAGCACCAAGACATCGGTCGATTGGGCCAAAGCAATGGCCAGCGTCAGGCGATTGCGCTCGCCTCCAGACAGCGCGGCCACGGCTTGGCGCAGCTGATCCGGCTTAAACAGAAAGTCCTTTGCATAGGCCGCGACGTGGCGCTGCTTGCCTTGTACCATAATGCTGTCGCCGCCTTGCGGGGCCAGTGCTTCCCACAATGTGTCTTTGGGGCGAAGCGTATCGCGGGTTTGGTCGAGATAGGTGATCCGCAACGCCGGATTGAGTTTGACATTGCCACTATCGCGATCCAGCTCGCCGAGGAGCAATTTCAGCAGCGTGGTTTTACCCACCCCATTGGGCCCGATCAATCCAACCCGGTCACCGCGCAGGATTTTGAAATCCAGCCCCTCAACAATTTTGAGATCGCCATAGGCTTTGCTCAAGCCAAATGTTTCGATGACTTTGCGCGACTGGTGGCCAGCGTCTTCTGCGCTGATCCCGGCTTTAGCTCTCTGCGCAACGACCGCAGCTTTGCGCCGGGCGGCTTCTGCGCGCATAGCTTTGAGCTTGTGGAGACGGCCCATATTGCGCGCGCGCCGACCCGTGACCCCGCGCTGTAACCAATGCTCTTCGGCCTTTAGCTGCGTTTTCAGTTTTTCCAGTTGGCGGATTTCGGCTTCTTCGATTTCCTCAGCCCAGCGCTCAAAATCGCCATAACCTTTCGGGCTTTTCAAGACGACGCCATCGCGCAGCCACAACGTGTTGGTGGTGACATTTTCCATAAACCGCCGATCATGGCTGACCAAAAGCACACCACCATTATAGCCGAGCAAACGGCTCTCCAGCGTTTCAATCATCGGAACGTCGAGATGGTTCGTAGGCTCGTCGAGGAGGAGGATGTCGGGTGCGATGGCGAAGGCTTTCGCGAGCGCAGCGCGGCGGATTTGTCCGCCCGATAGAATACTCGGACTGGCGCTTGGATCGACTCCAAAATGCCCGAGTTCGGCCTCTGCTTGCCAGGCCTCAGCGCCGCTCGACTGAGCGTAATCGAGCGCAGTTTCATAAGCGCTGAGATCCGGTTCTTGATCGACCTTGGTGATGACCGTGCCAGGATGAATCCATAGCTCGCCATCATCGGCTTCGTGTCGCCCGGTGATCAAGCGCATCAAGGTCGATTTGCCCGCGCCATTGCGGCCCACTAAAGCGGCTCGCTCGCCTTTGGCGAGGGTAAACGTGACGCCTTCGAATAGCGGCTTACCGCCAAAGGCGAGCCGGACATCTGTCATGGTGAGAATGGGTAGGGCAGACATGGATTGGGTGTTTGCGCTGCTACACTTCGCAGGTCAATCATTAGCCTCATCAGCATGCCCTGACGTCACGCTCTGCCCAACTTGATTGGGCAGCCCATCACGGAATCCCACGGTCATGTATCGGGAGCAGCATTCGCGCTCTCGTTCGTGGCACAATGAAGCGTGCTGCACCCTCGGATCAAGTCCGAGGGAGCGTGCATGTAAATAATCAGCGCTAGGATTACGCCTTTAGCTTGTACCCAGTCCGCAACATCCACCAGACTCCCGCCGATGCGGCAAAGGTCACGGCGCCACTGACCACCATACCGGTCAGGATGTTGGAGTTTGCAGCATCCAAGAATCCATAGCGAAATCCATCAATCAAAAAGAAAATCGGATCGAAATGGGCCAGCGATTTAAACGGCTCGACCAGGACATTGATGTCGTAGAATGTGCCCGACAGGAATGTCAGAGGCACAATGACAAAGTTCGAAACCGCTGCGAGATGGTCAAACTTATCCGCCCAAATGCCGCCCATGGCGCCAATCGCGGCAAGAAACAGAGTCGCCATCAGGCCGAACCAGATGACCGGCCAAATGTGCACGACAGAGAGATTGGCCAGTCCGCTAAAATGAATGCCGATGGCCGCAATCGCGCCCACGATAATGCCGCGTGTCGCAGCGCCGAATATAAAGCCTATAGTCAACTCCAGCGGCGAAAGTGGCGGCATCAGGAAATCCACCTGACTGCCTTGCACTTTGGCAATGGTCAGCGAGCTGGATGAGTTTTGAAATGCGTTCTGAAGCATCGACATGACAATCAGGCCGGGGGCAAGGAAGTTATTATAGTCGAGACCGGCAAAATCACCGGTCAGCTCGCCGCGATTGCCAAAGGCCAACTTAAACACGGTCATGAACAGCAATGTCGACACGACCGGCGCCAGCAGCGTTTGCATCCAGACCTTCATAAAACGGCCTACTTCTCGCTTATAGAGGGTCCACAAGCCGAGCCAATTGACGGCTCCATAGGTCCGTGGTTTTGGCGTCGATAACACAGTGTGGGATGAATCAGGCATGACTGGACATTTAAGAGGTGACTCGCCCTTTGGCGATAGGTTAAAATCTATCCACAACTGCTACTATATATTGATTGGCTGTGGACAGAGGTAATCAGCATCTTGTGTTTCATTTCGCCCCTGATACGATATATAGCGTTAGAGCGGGGCTGGTGGCGACGCTCACATCAATATCTAGGGGCTGCCAAAGAGCGGGGTTTTACGCATGGCGTGGACTGAAGATCGAGTAGAAGTATTAAAGAAGCTATGGGCAGAGGGCCATTCGGCCAGCCAAATAGCCAAAGAACTCGGCGGCGTAACGCGCAATGCCGTGATCGGTAAAGTACATCGGTTGGGACTATCAGGACGGGCAACCCCGTCTCGCCCAGTGAAACGGCCACCGCGCCTGGCGCGTCCGAAGCCGCGGGTGCAGCCAGATGGCAGCATCATTACGCCAAAGCCGCAGCGCGTTGTGGCTGAGCCAGATCTAAAGCAGACTGAAAAAACGGTGATGCTCACGGCCTTGCCGCCACAACCCTTGGCGGATGGCGAAGCGGCAACCATTCTGACTCTACGCGATAGTATGTGCAAATGGCCGATCGGTGATCCAGCGGATCCGAAATTTGCGTTCTGCGGACGCAAAGCGACGTGCGGGCCATACTGCGCGGAGCACGCCAAAATCGCCTTCCAACCTGCGAAGAAGCGCGAGAAGAAGAAAGCCGACTACGACTACGTGCGTAAGATTGCGGGCTAGTCGGTCCGAGGCAGTTAAGTGATGGAACAGAGCGGCTCGGGGAAACTCGGGCCGCTCTTTTTGTTCGAGATGAGTGTGCGGAGAATCCATCTCCTCCCTACACAATTTCGCTCCGCTCTTCCCACAACTCCCGATCTCCCGCATAGCCCGCCAAATGCTGGGTTTCTTACGCGAAAACGGGCGGTGGATTTCAGGTGGGTTTTTGCTCACCTTCTTTTCGTCATTCGGACAGACCTTTTTCATTGGTCTGTCTGGCGAGGAATTGCGGGCAAAATTCGAGCTCACGGATGGCGAGTTTGGCGGCATCTATATGATCGCCACGATTGGCAGTGCATTGACGCTACCGTTTTTGGGCCGGACTTTGGATCATATGCCAGGTTGGAAAGTCGCGCGCTTCGTCATTCCGGCGCTGGCAGGGGCGTGCTTTTTGATGGCGTTTGCGCCATCGCTTTTGATCTTGGTGTTGACGCTATTTCTATTGCGCTTGTTCGGACAAGGCATGATGACCCACGTCGCCTATACCGAAATCGGTCGATGGTATGTCGCCAATCGCGGGCGCGCCACGTCGCTAATCGTGCCGGGACATCAAGCGGGCGAGGCGATCCTGCCGATCGCCTTCACGATTGTCGCGGTCGGCCTGGGGTGGCAAGCTGGATGGGTCATTGCGGCGGCGCTTCTCATGCTGTTCGCGCTGCCCATGATCTTATCCTTATGGCGGGTTGAGCGGACGCCAAGCGTGAACGATCCGGATCTCGCGCAAGCGCGGCTCGGCCCAGACAAAACCGTTGCTCAAGTCGCTGCCGATCCGGTCTTTTATGCTCTGCTCGTCGGCGTATTGGCGCCGCCTTTCATTGGGACAACGATCTTTTTCCACCAGGACTATCTCATCGAGTTGCGGGGATATGACACGCTCGCCTTTGCGGCCGCGTTTCCCATTATGGCCATAACCACAGTGGTCTTCTCGTTGATGAGTGGCCAGTTAATTGACCGATTTGGCGCCATTCGCCTGCTGCCATTTTATCTGATCCCGCTTTGCTGTGCGTGTCTTACGGTTGGTTTGTTGACCCCGCTTTGGGGGATATATGCGTTTATGTTCTTGGTCGGTGTCAGCTATGGCTTTACCGCGCCTTTGATTGGGGCACTTTGGCCGGAAGTGTATGGTGTCCAGAATCTCGGCTCCGTCCGGGCTTTGGCGGTCGCAGCGGGCGTGGCGTCCACCGCGATCGGTCCGGGCCTCACCGGCTATTTAATTGACCAAGGCACGAGCCTGCCAACGCAGATGTTATATCTTGGAGGATGGTGCGTGGTGGCGAGCTTGGTTTTAGCATTCGTTGCTCCGATTATTTTGCAGCGCAATGCGAATGCCCGATAGCCCGCAATTAGGGGAAAAGAAAAGGCCGCTGCGGACCGATAAATCGATCAGCGCAGCGGCCAGTCAAACCCCGCCCAAGACAGGAGGGCAATAGGCGGGTTTGAAGCCGTTGAGGCTTACAAAGAACGGCTAACGGTCAGAACAACCCGCTCGTCAGCATTTGGATCATTGTCGACGTCCGAACCCCAGAACCGGAGATCGAAATCGACATATTCGGTGCTCAGCGTCGCGCCGAGAGAGTAGTTGGTGTACTCATCGAAGCCGTCGAGATAGTTGCCGACGGTTGCGTCAAATCCGAGCGTATCGGTGGCGCTAAAGCCAGCAGATAGGTCGAGATAGGCTGTCTCATTGTCTGGGTCATAGTAGATATAGCCGCCGACAGAGATCGCGTCGAAAGAGTAGCCGAGGCCACCATAAATCTCGGCAAAATCAAGGTCGTCTGTGTCCGGGTAGATGTAGCCGATTACGCCGACATCCCAGGACAATCCAGCCTCAGTCTCGCCAGCAAAGCCCCCATACAGGTCAAGCTCCATGTTGGCGCCGCCAAAGTCGACGATCGAGGCCCAGGTGCCCGCATAGAAAGCGCCATTGGCGTAATCGAAGCCACCTTGAATGGCTGGGTTTTCGCTATTTTGCGAGAATCCGCGCCAGACATAGTCTGTGGTCAGGGCGACATTGCCCGAAAATTCGCCTTCAGCGATGGCTGCCGGGGCTGTAAAAGCGCCAGCGATCATTGCGAGCGCCAGACCACGTGAAATCATTTTTCCCATCAATCCGCTCCTTCCAGATATTGCGATTGGTGGGCATAAAAGACCTGACTGCCTCAGAATTAGCCATCTAAGATTAGAGTAAGGGCTGCATTTTCTGGTCTTTCGCACGAAATTCGTGCAGATGCCTGATTTCGCGCTCGTATACGCGTCGTATGCACTCAATTGCAGCAAATTAGGGGCGCGCCGCGACGGGCGTTACTGAAATACCACCCTGCGCCTAGCTTGCTTGCAGCAGCATCACGGCGAAATAGTCTTTCGGATCACGCCAAACAGTGTCCAATTTCCAGCCGGCGCTCGCAATTTGAGACGTCAGCATGGCCAAATCGAACTTGCGCGAATTCTCCGTGTGGATGGTCTCGCCGGCGGCGAAGGTAAAACGCGTGTCGCCAATCTCGACGGTCTGCTCTGTCAAACTCTCTAAGTGCATCTCAATCTGCGACGCCGTATCGTTCCAAATTGCCCGATGACGGAAGGCCGGAAGGTCGAAATTGGCATCGAGTTCACGATTGATGCGTGCCAGAAGGTTCAAGTTGAACGCTGCCGTCACGCCCTTCGCATCATCATAGGCGGGAATGAGAATCTCCGCCGATTTGCGCAAATCGACCCCCAGGAGAAACTGCCCTTTGTGGCCGAGCAAGGCTCGGGCGGCGCGCATGAAGGCGTCGATCTCGTCATCATTCAGATTGCCAATGGTCGACCCCGGGAAAAAGCCAACCGGGGTGCCCGAAGTCTCCATAGGCAGACCGAACCGCACCATAAAGTCGCCCACGATTGGGAGGATTGGCAGGTTCGGATATTCTTGGCGCAGGCTATCCGCAGTCTGCAACAAGAAGTCGGCGGATACGTCAATCGGGACATAGCCAGCGGGCGCGTCCAGGCCATCCAGTAAGATGCGGGTCTTGGTCGACGCTCCAGCGCCATATTCAACCAGCAATGCATTTGGCCCGATGGCGCGCGCTATCTCACCGACGCGTTCGCGCAAAATCGAGACTTCTGTGCGGGTTGGGTAATATTCGTCGAGCGTGGTGATCTGCTCAAACAGTTCTGAACCGATCTCATCATAGAAATATTGGCAAGGCAGCGTCTTTTGCGCTTTTGAAAGGCCTCGCACGACGTCCTTGCGGAATGTCGACTGCGTCCCCGTTGAAACGGGGTCAAACACATCATCCATTTAAATATCTCGTGCTAAGCGCAGTCCAGAAAACTGCCAGCGTTTGTCAGGGTGGAAGAAATTGCGGTAAGTCGCGCGGATATGATTGTCAGGCGTCGCGCAAGAGCCTCCGCGCAGCACCATCTGTCCACTCATGAATTTGCCATTATACTCCCCGACGGCGCCGGGGGCGATGGTGAAACCGGGATACGGGGTGAAGGGACTGGCCGTCCATTCCCAGACATCACCGAAATAATAGGTCTGATCTGACGAGGTTTGGACCTGGGGTTGGAAGTATCCGCATCCCGCAAATGTTCCCGCCATAGAGGACTCGCGCGCGGCGACTTCCCACTCTTGCTCTGTTGGCAATCGCGCGCCCGCCCAGGTCGCATAAGCATCTGCTTCGTAGAAGCTGATATGCGTCACGGGGGCTTCGAGATTGACCCGTTGCGGGCCGGACAATGTCATCGTGTGCCATTGCTCGCCGATTTTGTGCCAATAAAGCGGGGCCTGCCACGTCTCAGCTTGCGCCCGCGCAAACCCGTCGGACAGCCAGTGACCAGGTGTCTGGTACCCTCCAGCCTGCATAAATGCGAGCCATTCACCATTCGTGACAACGCGGCTGGCGAGCTCGAATGCGCGCACAATGACCGGGTGAACTGGGGTTTCGCAATCAAACGCGAAATCGTCTCCGTCATGCCCGATCTCCGTCACCACGCCTTCATGGGTGTGCCAGGAAAGTGGCGCTGCCTCGAGGTTCGCGGTCTGGAGATTAACGTCGGGCTTGAGCGCTGGCTGCAGCGGGTTCTGTGCGAATAAATGCAAGATGTCGGTGAGCAGTAATTCCTGATGTTGCTGTTCGTGGGCGAGCCCCAGTTCGAGCAAGTCTAGCGCCTCTGAATGATCACGAATAAGCGCTTCCATTTGGGTGTCTACATGCGCTCGATAAGCGAAAACTTCGTCGAGCGATGGGCGCGTGAGCAGGCCACGTTTGGGCCGTTCATGCCGTCCGCCCACGGCATCATAATAAGAGTTAAACAGGAAGCTGAAATGCTCATGAAACCGCACTTTGTCACCATAGACGGGTGCCAACATGAACTCTTCAAAAAACCAAGACGTATGCGCCAAATGCCATTTGGCCGGGCTCGCATCTGGCATGGATTGAGCGGTCGCGTCTGCATCGGTGAGCGTAGAGACCAGCGATGCAGACTGCGCCCGCACGGCACGAAAGCGCTCGCGGAGAGTATGGGAGGAAACGGGCTTTCTAATCGGTTGTGCCATGCGCTTTTGTTTCGCCTTTCACGTGTAGGGTCAACTGCGACTGGTGACAGAAAGCGTCAGGAGGCCATCACACTAATGTGTAGTCTGCTTGCGGGACATAAAGACTTTGGCGCCGATGTCCCGTGAAGCTTTCATAAAGATGGAACGTGTCGACTAAGTGGGGTTCGCTGCGCAGGATCTGAAAGTCTTCGCTCCAAGCGCGCACCGCCTCAAGCGGCGATTGATTACAGTAAGCAACTGTAATGTGCGCGACGAACGGGTCCTGACTGAGTTTGAGATTAAACTGACGCGCCAGCTTGCGGCATTGTTCGGCCAAGTCGCTTAAGGCCTCCGTTTCGGCGACGCGCGCATAGAGCGCACGGGGTTCTCTCCGGCCAAACCAGCCGACGCCGGACAATTCGAGCGGTATGGCCGGCGCGCGCACCGCCTCGAGCGCATCGGCCAGCTCGTGTGCAACTTCGCCATCCACCTTGCCATAGAAACACAGCGTGACGTGATAGTGTTCGCGTCGTCGCCAACGGGCGCCATAGAGCTCAACGCGCAACGGCTCGAGGCGATCTGCAAGGTCATCAGGGACGGGGAGTGCGGCGAACAATCGATGCATGGGTCTTCAGGCGCTGGGCCCCAAAATACGTCAAAACAAACAAGCCCGACCAAACCGGCCGGGCTTGCAAAATCTCATTATGAGGTTGCGGTCTATCCCGCAAGAGCCCCGAGTTTACCGAAATGCTCGGCCAGCAAATAATAGAAAGTGACGCGAGATTTATTCCCGCCTTCATCCTTCAAAGCATCGCAGACCGATGCAATTGCAGCATCCAGCTCATCATTGGTGTGCGCCAAAGACAGCTTTCCGCGGCACCATTTCTCGCGCACGCGCTGTAACTCAGTACCGTCTGAACATGAGACCAATGAACTGTCCCGATTGCGCAGAGCAATGCCAAGGTGTCCGACAATCTTTTCCGCTGCGGCCTGATTATAGCCGTTGGCGTATTTCTTGATGTTGTCTTCGTATTTTGAGGCGTCTGCCATTTATATTCCCCTTTGTTGCGAGCGCTTCGTGTAATGAATGAAACACTCGCACCAAAACTGCCTTCTGGCGGGGGTAAAGTCAAACAGCGACAGGCTTATCGATGGTTAAGGACACGGCGTGGGTTGCTCCGCATGTAAGGCATTGACCGCGTCTTCAAGCGCGTCGGTCCAGGTCAAATCAAACGCGTCCATGCAGGTTTCCAGCTGCTCCATCGTCGTCGCACCGATAATTGTCGAGCCCATAAAGGGCCGCGTATCACAGAACTTTATCGCCAGTTTGGCCGGATCTATACCGTGCTCATCGGCGAGCGTCAGATAAGACTCCGTCGCGCGCAGACCTTGCGGGCTCTCATATCTTTGCAGCCGCTGGAACAGCTCTTTACGAGACCCTTTTGGCAAGGCGCCATGGCGATACTTGCCCGTCAGATAGCCTTGCGCGAGGGGCGAGTAGGCGAGCAAACTGATGTCTTCACGGACGCAAACTTCCTCAAGTCCTCCATCCTCGAAGCCGCGATTGACGAGATTGTAGGCGTTCTGGATCGTGGCCATTCGCGGTAGTCCGCGCGCCTGGCTTTCAGCGACGAAACGCATGACACCGAATGGCGTTTCATTGGACACGCCGATATGACGAATGCGTCCGGCTTTCACATGTGCCTCTAAATGCGAAAGAATCTCCTCAAACGGTTCGTACGCGTACCCGTAAGCCTTTGAATCCATTTTACTTCCGAACAAAGGCACAGGGCGATCTGGCCAATGCAATTGATACAAGTCGATATAGTCGGTTTGCAGGCGTTTGAGGCTTTTCATCACCGCTTCGTCGACCTGGTCCTTGGTGTGCCGAGTCCAGGAGACATCGCTATCGCGAGTCCAAAGCTGTTTTGACAGGCCAGCAATTTTTGTAGCTAGAACAACCTCTTGTCGACGCCCGGTCTTCTGAAACCAGGTGCCGATTATCCTTTCCGTCGAACCTTGAGTCTCGGCCTTGGGCGGGACGGAGTACATTTCCGCCGTGTCCCAAAAGTCTACCCCACGGTCCAGCGCGTAGTTCATTTGGGCATGACCTTCGGCTTCACTGTTTTGCTGGCCCCAAGTCATGGTGCCAAGACAACAAGAGCTGACCATCAAATCTGTCTGCCCCAATCGTCGTCGCTCAATTGTCATAAGTGTTTCCTCGTTTCGTGATAACTAAAAACGATATGAGGCGAATCTTGTCCTGACCACCCGGTTCTTCTTGAAAAGCGATAAAAAAGAGCACATAATATAAGCAATCCGCGCGCTCGTGCGCGGGCCTTTGAAAAGAGGAAGAAATGAACCAATTCAATACGTCTGCGGCGCATGGCCGGACGATGGATGCCAGCGTCAATGAGGGCCTCCGCTCGTTCATGCTGGGCGTCTACAATAAACTGGCACTCGGAATCGCGTTGTCAGGCATTATTGCTTATGTCGCCGGATCGGTCGCGCCGATCAGTTTGGCGATCTACACCGCGCCGATGGTCTATATCGTGATGTTTGCCCCAGTGGCACTGATCCTGGGCTCTATGTTCATGATGCGCAATCCAAGCCCGACCGGCAGCGCCATTCTCTATTGGGGCATCGTGGTCGCACTCGGCCTCTCGATGGGTGTATATTTCTTGATGGCCAACTTGAACATGGGCGGCATGACGCATTTCGTCATCACCAAAGCCTTCTTGGCGACGTCAGCGACGTTCGCTGGCCTGTCTCTGTTCGGCTACACCACTAAGCGCGACCTCGGCCCAATTGGCACATTCGCCATTATGGGACTTTGGGCCGCCTTCATCATCGGCATGCTGTTCTTCATCCTGCCTATGATCTTCCCGAATGTGGCCTTCTTCCAAGTCGGCAGTACAATGCAGCTGATCATTTCAGGCGCATTCGCCTTGTTCTCTGCCATCCTGGTGGCTTGGAACACGCAAGCTCTGAAGGAAACCTATTTCCAGCTGGGCGGTGACCAGCGCGGAATGGCCGTCGCGACCAATATCGGCGCGCTGAACTTCTTCATCTATTTCGTCAACATTTTCCAATTCTTCTTGTCTCTCATGTCGAGTGACTAATCAGGGATTGGATTTGGTTTGAAGAAGCCCCGGCCATGTGGTCGGGGCTTTTTTCATGCGACAGACGCTGGCACGATGGTCATCTTATCCGGATTGCGCATGACGTAGAGCCAGTTGATTTTGCCGTGCGCATCGGGGGCCAGCGTCATGATGAAATCGATCTTGTCACCGACCCGCCTTAGCACCGCGGGCGCGCCATTTGCGCGGCAAGGGGTGATGGTCCAGATTGGCTCTTGAAAGGACTTGCGCCAAACCGCGGTTAGCACCTGGATGATTTCTTCTGGTCCGACCAAAATACGCCGCGCTGCACGAGCTTTACGACCGCCGTCAGAGATCGCAATTGCGCTGTCTGAGAACAGACCCAGAGTTGTCTCGAAATTCTCCGCCATGGTGGCCGCAAAAAACCGAGAGATCAGATCCTCCACCTCATGCGCCGGAGCATCAAATCGCGGTCCTGACTCTTGTAGACGCTTATGCGCCCGGCTGACCAATTGTCGGCAAGACGCCGCGCTTTTTCCCAATGCCGCAGCGATTTCATCATAGCTCGCGTCAAATGCTTCGCGCAGAATGAAGGCCGCTCGCGCGTCTTCGCTTAGTCGTTCCATCGCCCAGAGCAGGGCCAGTTCGCAATCTTGCGCCAACATGAAATCATCTTCCGGATTTGTCTCATCCAAAAGCAGCGGCTCGGGCAGCCACGGACCGACATAAGTTTCCCGCCGCCGCCTTGCTGAACGCAGGGCGTCTATAGCGATCCTGGTCGCTGTTTGGCGAAGCCAAGCGGATGGGCTGCGCACGCTGTCATGGTCGACATTCATCCATTTCAGCCACGTGTCTTGCACTGCGTCTTCTGCCCCGGCGCGATCGCCAAGCATCCGATAGCAAAGCGATGTGAGCTGTTTTCGTTGAGCTTCGAATGTTGCCACGGCGTCGTTCATGATCAAGCAGGTTCCAATTCGGGTGTCGTTTCGAACACCAATTGCGTGCACGCATGCCCATAGCCAAGACCGCGTTTGAACACGGGATAGAACCGACCAGAAGCAGCCGCAAACGAAGCGGCGATGACGGCGCGACGCCCAAACTTCGCGTCAATTTCTTGGGCCAGCGCATCGACTTCCAGATCACCGTGTATAGCCGCAAGGGCAAACCGAAAACCAAGACCGACATCGCCTGCTTGATGGGGGTCGCCGTCGAAGCAGAGCTCTAACTCAGCCAAATCAGCCCCTGACTTCGCTGCCATATCGAGCACGAGCTGAGCGCACGGACCACAATCGCCCTCAACCGTTGAGGCAAAGATCGCCCCCACCCAAACTTTTTGTGCCTTTTTCGGGCCGCGATACTGGCTGATCATAGGAAAGGCGGACAGGCGCATTCCAGCGTCCGTCGAGGTATCAATCACGTCCAACATATAGCTGACATCATAGTCATATGGTTTGCCAAAGGCACGCGCGGCCCGCCGAAGAATCCACTTGATCATGTCCGTGCTCCGTCGAGTTTTGAAGCTGCATAGAGGGCGAGCCAGGCCGGTAGCTGAATGCCGACCAGGTTAACGAATGCGACTTGATCGAACGGCATGCCGCGCGCGAACCAAATCCAAATGTGAAAGGCCGCGTGTAGACACGGCCATACCGCACCAAATACCGCGACGGGACGGTTATGGTTTAACCCGCCCCAGACCAGCGCCCCTCCGCTGGTTAAGAATGCTAAACCAGCGTCGCGAATGAAGTGCGTATTGAACGGGCCCATCATGGCCACGCCGGGTGTCCCTTCATAAAACAGATGAGGGGTCACGAACATGTAAGCGCCTGTACCCACGAACAGGGCGCCGATGCCGAACAGAATGAGTTTCATCGATAATTCTCCATGGTCTAACTGATATGACGATACAGCATCAGCGCGTGTGACAGAGCGCGCACAATTATTTTTTCTCCACCCTCTTGAGGGGAGCTGCATTCTGGAACATTATGGCAACAAAGCGGGAGGCGATCATGCAGGAACAGACACTTGATCCTGGTGCGGCAGAGATTGCGCGCGGCGTGTTACGCCTCATGCACGATTATGGATTTGCGGGTGTGACCGAAATGACTTTGGCCAATGGTCGCCGCGCCGATGTCGCGGCGATCGGGCCTGGCGGCGAAATCTCAATTGTCGAGATTAAGTCTTCGGTCGCGGATTTCCGGAGTGATCAGAAATGGCCGGAATACCGTCCGTTTTGCGACCGGTTTTACTTTGCGGTGGGGCAGGGATTTCCGCATGATCTGATCCCGGAAGATACCGGCTTAATCATCGCCGATGCTTATGGCGGCGCGGTTATTCGTGAGCCGGATGTTGAAAAGCTGGCAGCGGCCCGGCGCAAAGCGGTGACCTTGCGATTCGCCCGGCTCGCGGCGGCGCGTTTGTGCCAGCCTGTCTTAGCTTAACGAAAGTCTGACATGCGGACTAGACTCTCACTCTGTCAGGACCTAGCTGCTGCGCTATGAGCCACGCGTATCCCCTCGGTAAAACAGCTCGCGACGCGTTGAAGAACGCGCAAGACGCGGCGCGGACACGTTACGAAGCGGAAGAGCTCGCTGAAGAGGTTGCGATCGCCTCATTAGAGACAGAATGGATCACACCTGCGGAAAAAGACCTGGCTAAAATCCTCGCGCAAGCCGAGGCCAATCCCGGTCATGGATTTGTGCAGCACTATGAGGATGGGTCTGGCAATACCGTGCTGGCGGTGACCTATTGGAAGCTCGCTCGGACGCCGAAAAAGCCCAAGCCCAAACCGCGCCCTATCAAGGACCCAGACCCGAATGCGGAAGATCACACCGACGATCTCTACTTCAAATCTGGACGCACCAAAAAAAGCAAGCGCAAGCGATTTGTCGACCCAAATCAGATGGATCTGTTTGGGGCTGATAAAGAAGGCTAAGCGGGCTTAAACGTCAGCGCGACGCCATTGTTGCAGTAGCGCAATCCGGTTGGCGCCGGTCCGTCATTGAACACATGGCCATGATGGCCCCCGCATCGGGCACAATGATACTCGGTCCGCGCCATCCAGAGTTTATTGTCCTCTTTAAAGCCGAGCGTTCCTGGGATGTAATCATAAAAGCTCGGCCAACCGGTGCCGCTATTATACTTGGTCTCGCTATCAAAGATGGCGAGATCGCAGCCTGCGCAATGGAACACGCCTTGGCGCTTTTCATCATTCAAAGGTGATGTGAATGCCCGCTCGGTCGCTTCTTCTCGCAACACGCGATAGGCCAGAGGCTCCAAGCGCTGCTTCCACTCGGCATCGGTAAGGGTGCGCCACTCGCTGTCCGAAAAGTCTGTCACGGCCGTATCGGCAAAGGCTTTGCTACCACCACCGGCGCCGGAACATGCCGTGATCAATGCAGCCGGCGCTGCGAGAAGGAAAGCGCGGCGCGGCAAAGAAATCATTTTGTCAGTCATCATCCTCTCAAAATAAGCCATCGAGGCGTCAGGTCCACTCACGATGGCCTCAAATTCCTGTTAGACGCCGGGCTGCAAAACCTGGCGATTGGCTCTCGCAATACCGAGCATTTGCGATTAGGGAGCGTTGGACTTTGAGAATAATGCAATGCGAGAGATCTGATGACTGAGCCGATGAATGACAATTTAAGCGATACCGCCCGCGATAAACTGCGCCTGACGGTGGAACGAATTGAGCGGCTCGAAGAAGAAAAAAAAGAAGTCGCCGAGCAAATCAAAGAAGTTTATGGCGAGGCCAAAGCGCTCGGATATGACACCAAAGCGCTGCGCACCGTGGTCAAATTGCGCAAGCAAGATCGCCAAGAGCGCCAAGAGCAAGAAGCGATTCTGGAAGTCTATCTCGATGCCCTGGGCGAGCTTTAGGGCCGGCGCTTGATTAACCCTGCCGGAACCCCATAGATTAGGGCATGCCGCGCGATATTGATGAGCGAAAGAAACGCAAAGCCCTGCGAAAAATCCGCAAGGCCGCGATGCTGGCTGAGCAAGGCTTAGGCCCACCGCTTTCCGATTGGGAAAAGCAATTTCTAGAAGAAGTTGAGGAGCGGATCGAGACCTATGGCTCGGCCTTTCACGATCCGGAAAAAGGAGCAGCGGATGAGGCTTTGTCTTCGCTGCAACATATCAAGCTGCGAGAAATCGACAAAAAGGCCCGCGGCAAAGGCAAATCAGGATTTGGCTCAAAAGGCGGCTTTAAGCGGAAGACTCCGCCGCGGGTGCGCCAAATCGATGATGATGTTGAACAAGCTGAGCCGCCGCCGGAAGAACCGCATACACCTAAGCTGGTCCGCGCTCGCGATATGAATCAGCCAGTCCACCCGCCTCAAAACCGTCCCGCGCGCCCAAAATCCCGTCCGCAGTTGAAAGTGATTAAAGGCGGCGCAGATTCGGACTAATCCTTTTTGTATATTTCCACGTATAGAAAATAATTACGCTCAGGGATCCACATCATGAAAACCGTCGTCATCACAGGCGCCTCGACTGGCATTGGCCGTAGCGCCGCAGAGCATTTGGCCGCGAATGGATGGCAAGTGTTTGCCGGCATCCGAAAGCCAGAGGATGGCGAGGCGCTCACCACTGCCGACGATCGTATCAAACCGATATTGCTGGATGTCACCAATCCTGAGCAAGTCGACGCGGCGGTCGAGACCGTGCGTTCGGCTTTGGCGGGTCAGAAGCTAACAGGCTTGGTGAATAATGCCGGGATTGCCAATATGGGGCCATTGGCGGTTCAACCGCTTGACCAATTCAAATCGCATTTCGACGTCAATGTTTTCGGCTTGCTGCGCGCCAGCCAGGCCTTTGCACCACTGCTGGGCATGGACGAGTCGCTCAGCGGTCCGTCGGGGCGGATCATCAATATAACCAGTGTCGGCGGCCGCCTCGCATCACCGTTTCTCGGCGCCTACACGGCGACCAAGCACGCTGTGGAGAGCATGACGGATAGTTTGCGAAGAGAGCTCGTCATCTTCGGAATTGATGCCATCGCAATTGGTCCAGGCGCCGTGAAGACCCCGATCTGGGATAAAGCCGAAGCGGACAATCGCTCCAACCCATATTCAAACTCGCCATGGTCGATTCCGATTGAGAAGTTTAGCGAGACGATGCTGGAAGGGGGGCGTACCGGCCTCGATCCGAAAATCATTGCCGAAACGATCGAAACGGCTTTGACCGCGGCCAAACCGAAAGCTCGCTACGCGCCGGTGCCGGACAAGTTGACCAATTTCACATTGCCAATGCTTCTGCCCAAGCGGGTGGTCGATGGTTTTTTCTGGAAACGGTTTGGCCTGGCGCCGAAAGCCTAAGCGTTCAGGCTTTGTGATACGGCAGGCCGGCCTGCAAACTCACAGCGCGATAGAGCTGTTCAGCCAGCATGACTTTGACCAAGCGATGCGGCCAGGTCTGCGGGCCAAAAGCGAGCGTGTCTGTATGCGCGTCGCGCACGGCGTCGCTATACCCTTCGGCGCCGCCGATCAGAAAGCTAAGATGACCAAGCCCATCATCACGCCATTTCGCGACTTGGTTTGAAAGTTTCACCGAACTCCACTGCGGGCCATGTTCGTCTAATCGAAGCACCTTGGCTCCGTTTGGTATGGCATCGAGCAGCCGCTCCCCCTCTGCGGGCAACCCGCCGCCACTTGCCAAATCAACGAGCTTTAGAGAGCGAAGACCAATCCCTGGGCCCGCCTTGTTGAACCGACTGACATAGTCGTCGACCAAGTCTTTTTCCGGACCCCTTTTTTGCTTCCCGATGCTGATCAGGCTGATATGCATGAGCCGGTTCGACGCGGTTTAAACGTCGGATGGACGATGGCCGCTCTCGCCTGCCCAGATCTTTTCCAGATTGTAGAAGGCACGGACTTCTGGGCGGAATAGATGGACAATCACGTCGCCCAAATCGATCAGCACCCAGTCAGCGTTTGGCAGACCTTCTAGTTTTGGCGACTGACCGGTTTTTTCCTTCACCTTCTGCGCCAAGTGATCGGCAATCGAACTCACATGCCGGGCCGAACGGCCGGATGCGATGATCATAATGTCTGCAAGAGAGGATTTTTCCGTCAGATCAATAACGGTCAAGTCTTCGGCTTTGTCATCTTCCAATGAGGCGATGATGATGTCTGAGAACGCGCGGATATCTTCAATCGTCGCAGCGCGGGCCGAATTGGTCTCAGTTTTAACAGCGGGCAGGGCAGGGCTCCATGGGGTTGATTATGTGCGCAACTTAACATGCGTCGCGAGCATGGCCTAGGGTGAATCGGCAACAGTGACTGGGAATTCGCTGTTGGGAGGCTGTTTCAGCGCGTGGTTTGCGGGCTGTCTGCGGAAAGCTCCAGACGTTTTGTCAATCGCGCACAAACCGCCCAGCCGCCCGGTCTTTGCGAACTTGGTCGGCCGGAAATACGTGTCCATTCATCGCCAAATAGACGCCAGGCTTTTGCAGGCGAGCTGCACAAATTGCAAAGCCGACATTGAAGATCGCATCTGTCGAGCGCAGACGCGCCGGTTGCATCGCGCCGGTGAGGACGATGGTTTTGTCTTTCACACCCATCAAGTGCTGTCCGGTTTGTGCCATTGTGTCCGTGCCATGCGTGATCAGAATGTGTTTGCAGGCTGAGCGCTCCACCGCTTCGCGTATCGTGTTCCGGTCAGCCTCTGTGAGCTCCAAACTGTCTTTCTTCATCAAAGAGGTCAGCTCATATTCAATACCGACATTTGCCTCGCGCAAGATCGCGTCGAGCGGCGACTCGCCGACTTGAAATTCTGACAATGCATCGAAATAGACTTTGTCGATGGTGCCGCCAGTGGTGAAGATGTGAAGGTCGGTCATGTCGTCGTCCCAATTGCCGAAACGATGGTGAAGTAGATAGAATTTTCTCGGCCATATATGAACTGTCTTAACCTGGCTATGGTTTCATATGCGGATGAAGAAATTAGTGTTGGGGACACTAATTTGCCTTGCTGCGTGTGGTGAATTCGAATCCAAATTTGGTGCGCCGGAAGATCACGCCGTGCCTGAAATCCTGCCTCACGAAATGGGATTAACGCCTGCGCGCGAATTGATCAGCCCAGGACGCCATATTCGATATCGTCAGCCATCGGATTGGGAATTGTATGAGTATTCATCGTTCCCACTATTTTCCTACTTCAGAGATTTAACGCCGCCCAATCCAGAGTACATTCTGGGTGGTCTCTTGTTCCACCCAGGCGAAAGGGTGGTCTGTAATCTCGTCTTTGAGGTGGATTTAGCGCCCGGTCAAAGCCAGACGCCGAGACCAAAGACGCCCGAAAGAGAATTTGGTCGCCTCGAATTCTATGGAACCTTTCCCGGTGCGCTCGAGGGTTTCGTGGATGAGTTGTGGCTGCACCCTGACGATGCGCTGACACCCGCCCCGGTCTTTGAAGCCCAATGGCATCTCGTGATTTGGAACGAGGACTATCCGGCAATGGGATTCGCTGTGGCTGAAAACACGGAACAAACGTCCAAGAATATCGCATGCTATTGGGTCGATGGCGCGCGCGGAGACAATGAAGTCGAACTGCTCTCGCAAGCGCGCAGCGCCGTTACCTTCATTGGCGTCAGCTAATTCGATTTTGCATTCATTTGTTTTCGCGAATCTGGGTCGAGGAAATCGAATTAAGAGGCGCGGGCAAGTAGACCCAGGCCGGAGTGTTCTGAGCGAGCAATACCCGGCCGGCCTCGTCACGAACGCGGCCGCGCTTCAGCGCTTTTGCGAACGGGCTGGATTGTGCCGCAATTTCAAACCCAGGCCGCGCGACAACAGCAATCGGAACGAGGTCTGTCAGCGCCCGCCAATCTTTCCAGTAGTGGAAGGTCATCAGACTATCGCCGCCCATGATCCAGACCAGTTGCGCCTCGCGGCAGCGCTGTTTGAGCAGTTTTACGAGATCGATCGTGTAGCGCAGGTTCTGCTGTTTCTCGACATTGCTGACGCGGAACTTGCGATGATGACGGGTCAGATCCTTGACGGCCTCAAACCGAGCGGCGTAATCGCTGGGCACTTCTTTCAGCGGATTGCCGGGCGTCGGAAACCACCAGACCTGGTCCAGGCCCAGCCGTTTCATCGCTGTTTCCGCGACATGCAAATGTCCGCTATGGGGCGGATCGAAACTGCCGCCGAACAGGCCAATACGCGCTCGCGTGCGGCTCGGCGGCAAAGAGGCGGCGGGGCGTTGAAACGTCATACAGTTTTATAGGTCGAGCGATGTTAAGGTCGGGTTTGGCCCGAGCCACGCACAACATATTTGAAAATGGTCAGCTGCTCTGCGCCCACTGGACCACGCGCATGGATTCGCCCGGTAGCTATGCCAATCTCGGCACCCATGCCAAACTCACCGCCATCAGCATATTGTGTCGACGCATTGTGGATTAGGATGCCAGCATCAATATCGGAAAAGAATTTCTCTGCCGTTGCTGTGTCTTCGGTGATGATGCATTCGGTGTGACTGGTGCCATAGGTCGTGATGTGTTCGATCGCACCGTCAATGCCGTCAACCACCCCAACGGAGATGGTCGGCGCGAGATATTCGGTGCGCCAGTCTTCTTCCTTCGCAACGGTCATGTCAGCGAAGATGGCCCGCGCCGCGTCGTCCCCGACCAGGCTGCAGCCGGAATCAATCAACGCGCTGGCAATGGCCGGCAAAAGGCTGTCCGCGATGGCGCGGTCAATCAGCAGGGTTTCTGCGGACCCGCAAATCCCGGTGCGACGCATCTTCGCGTTGACGGTAATATCAATCGCCATTTGTGGGTCGGCCGCGGCATCGACATAGACGTGGCACAGGCCTTCTAAGTGTCCGATCACAGGAATGCGGGCTTCGGCCTGCACGCGCTCAACCAGGCTTTTACCGCCGCGTGGGACAATCACGTCGAGCGTGCCGTTCAAGCCGGTCAGCATATGTCCGACCGCGGCGCGATCTTTGGTCTGAACCAATTGCACCGCGTCTTCCGGCAGGCCAACGGATTTCAATCCAGCGCGCAACGCATCGGAAATCGCGATAGACGATTGTAAACTCTCGCTGCCGGCGCGGAGCAGAGCGGCATTTCCGGAGCGCACGCACAAAGCAGCGGCATCCGCCGTCACATTTGGGCGCGCTTCGTAAATGATGCCAATCACGCCGAGAGGGGTGCGGACGCGCGCGATGTCGAGCCCGGACGGCACCGTCCAGCGGGCGATCTCGCTGCCAACAGGATCGGGAAGGTCGGCAACCGCGCGCAAAGCGTTCGCGATGGCGTACACGCGCTCGGGCGTCAGAGCCAAGCGGTCCATCATCGCCTCGGTCAGGCCTTTTTCGCGGCCGCCCGCGAGGTCGCGCGCATTTGCCTCTAGAATTGCCGGTTCAGCCGCGTTGAGCGCGTTTGCCATCGCCAGGATAGCTTGGGTGCGCCCGTCAGTGCCCGCCTTGGCGAGCGTTGCTGATGCGGCGCGCGCACGGCGCCCCATATCGAGCAGCGTCGCCTGCAAATCTTCTGTCGGTGTGTGCAATGTATCGGCCATGGCGTGCTTCTGCCGGATTTATCGCTTCGGAGCAATGAGGGAATCTAATCCCAGACTGCTTATCCACGCCAGAACTGGCGCGTCATCAGAACGAATACGGCGGTAAACTCGAGTCGGCCAAGCAACATTGCGATGGCGCAAATCCATTTGCCGCGATCGGTGAGGCCTTCAAACGTACCGGCCGGACCGATCTCTGGGCCCAGGCCTGGGCCGACATTCGAGACGCTTGTCGCTGCGCCCGAAATCGCAGTGAGGGGGTCTTCGCCGGTTAGGCTGAGCAATATCGCCGCGACAATAAAGGTCGCGAGATACAGGAACACAAACACCATTACGGACTGTAGCGTGTCATTGTCGATGATCTTCCCGCCATAACGAATACGGACGACACGGTTTGGACTGACCATTTGTTGGGCGTGGGCGAGCACGGCGCGGAAACTGATTTCGAGGCGGAACATCTTTATCCCGCAAGCCGCAGACCCCGCGCATCCGCCGAGGAAAATTGTAATCAAGAAAATCATCACAACGGGTTCACCCCAGCTGTCATAAGGGGCTGTGGCATAGCCTGTACCGGTCATCACAGAGACAACGTTGAACAAGGTTTCGATAAATCCGCCGAGTGGATCGATAATGACATAATCCTGATCGGCGAGGACGCGCAGCAAAAACACGAGCAAAGTGATGCCTGCGATCAAGCCGATGAATAGGCGCGGTTGCGGGTCGGTCAGTAGCGGTTTGACCCGACCGTGGATCATCGCCAGAGCAAGCAAGCTAAACGGCAAACCTGCCACAAGCATAAAGAAAGTGGCGACTGGAATGGCGGCAGGTGCCTCGACCAGGAACGCGCCAAATGAAGCATCATTGGTCGCGTATCCGCCGGCCGCGACCGTCGTCATCGCATGCGCAATGGCATCAAAGGCATTCATCCCACTGATCATGTATGCGGCCGCGCAAGTCGCCGAGATGCCGAGATAGATCATCCCGATCTGAGATGACACTTCGCTGATGCGCGGCACGAATTTGCCGGACACGTCTGAGCTTTCGAGCTGGAACAATTGCATCCCGCCAACGCGCAACATTGGCAGGATCGCGATGGCCGTCACGATAATCCCGATGCCGCCAAACCATTGCAGGATGGCCCGCCACAATAACAGGCCGCGCGGTTGGAACTCGAGTCGGTCCATCACGGTCGAGCCTGTCGTGGTCAGGCCTGAAATGCTTTCAAACATGGCGTCGGTGAAGCTCATGCCAATGCCCATGAAAGGGATGGCCGCCATCGCCGGCAGCACGACCCAGACTGAGACGGTCAGCAAGAATGCCTCACGTGCGCCGGTACGTTGCTTTCGTCCGCCAGACAAAATGATGAGACCGCCGCCGAACAGAAGCAGCATGGTCGCGCTGGCGGCAAAGACGGGCCACTCCTCGCGCGCATCGGCGACATCCAAAAGCCAACACGGGATCATCGCCGCACCCAGTAGGGCGGTCATGATGCCAATGGCGAGAATGACGACTCGTAATTGCATGTCAGAGAGGGGCTAGGATGAAAAAGCTGAGAAGGCGTGTACTTTTGGCCACGCGGGGCGCTTTAGAGCACACAATATAAGGGCCAGTGTGGAAAAAATCTGACAAAAAGTGTAATTTTTTTGTTGGGTTTGTCTGTAGTTAACCAATTGTAAAAAAAGAGTTTTGTATAAGTTAACGAACCTGTCATAAGGGGCTTTCTGGAAAATTTCTGGTTTGTTCTGCTTTGGTTTCGTCAATGCGACCTTGTGGACAGGAGAGAATCGCCAGGATGCCCATTTGAATCCAAGCCGTCCCATGTTATCCCATATAGGTACATGCTGAATCCATGAGATTTCGGCTGGGGCGAAGGATGGGAGTTGGGCGTGTTTGTCTCGACGTTTGAGACATCGTTAGACAGCAAAGGACGGGTATCTGTGCCCGCTTCTTTCCGTCACGCATTACAAGGCGGGGCGCGCATTTTCCTATACCCAGCGCTCGATGGATCGCCCTGTTTGGAAGGCGGCGGTGATGCGTTGATGCAGCAGAACCAAGCCACGCTCCTACGGATGAGCCCAAACACCACGGCCCGCAAAGTTTTCTTGAACCGAACTGTGTCGAAAGCGGTTGAGCTGAAGCTCGATGATACAGGCCGGATCAAAATCCCAGAAAAGCACTTGGCGATGGCGGGCGTTCAGAGGGATCTGGTCTTCGTTGGCGCGATGGACCGGTTCTACATTTGGGAGCCAGACCGCTACGCCGCATATGACGCTGAGATGGAATCGCAGCTCGATGATGTCCAAGGCGATTTCGAAGGGTCGTTCAACGCAGCCTTCGCCGCCCCAGGCATTCGCGGCGTGGTCGGGGAGGGCGACACATGAGTCATATCCCCGTCCTCTTGCCTGAAGTGATTGAGGCGCTCGCGCCGCGCGATGGCGAGACTTATGTCGATGGCACCTTTGGCGGTGGCGGCTATGCGATGCGCGTGCTTGGCGCCGCCGATTGCAAGCTCTACGGAATTGACCGCGACTTAGACGCCATTACGCGCGCCGAAGAAATTGCCGAAAAAGAACCCCGCCTCATTCCATTGCTCGGCCGTTTTGGCGACATGGATGCCTTATTGTTGAGCCATGGTATTGATGCCGTGGACGGCGTGATGCTGGACATTGGCGTCTCGTCTTTCCAAATCGACCAAAGTGCGCGCGGCTTTTCTTTCATGCGCGACGGGCCGTTGGATATGCGTATGGGTCAAACCGGCCCAAGCGCCAAAGACGTGGTCAATCAAATGGCCGCTCAAGACCTGACCGCGATCTTTCGTCAGCTCGGCGAAGAGCGCCAAGCCAAACGCATAGCCAACGTGATTGTCGCGCAACGAAAAGAAAAGGCGTTCGAGACCACGGCGGAACTCGCGGATTGCGTTGAGCGTGCAGTCGGGGGACGGCGTGGCAAGAAAACGCATCCGGCGACCCTCACGTTCCAAGCCATTCGCATGTACGTCAATGATGAACTCGGCGAACTCGCGCGCGGACTTGCGGCGGCGGAAAAAATGCTTCGCACGGGCGGGCGCTTGGTGGTCGTGACGTTCCACTCATTGGAAGATCGATTGGTCAAAAACTTCATGCGGACCCGGTCCGGCGCGGTGAGCGGCGGCTCCCGCTATATGCCGGAGGTCGAGAAGGGACCGACTCCAAGCTTGGAACTGACGCGCCGAAAAGCGGTCGAGCCAGGCGAGGCAGAGACTGCCGAAAACCCACGCGCGCGGTCGGCCCGGTTGCGGGTTGTCACGCGCACAGATGCACCCGCTTGGGCGACGCCGGTCGAAACCGGCCTGCGCTTGCCGCCGCTGACAGCTTTGGAGGCGGTGTCATGAGCAAACGCGCCTTCTTCTTCGGTCTCGCCGTGATGGCGCTGCTCATCTTCAGCCTTTACCGGGCGAAATATGGTGCGCGTGAAACCGTGGTGGAAATTGAGACGGTCGAGCAGCAAATCGAGCTCGCTCAGTCTGAACAGGCCGACCTGATGGCCGAGTTCGCCCACCGCTCTCGGCAAGAGTGGATTGAAGAATTTGCCCGCCGGGAACTCGGCATGGTGCCTGCCCGCGCCGAACAATTCGTCCGCACCGTCGACCTCGACGGCCGCGTCGGTCCGCCAATGGAGCTCCCAGACGCCAACGCCCAAACCGACCGGGAGGCGCCAAATGCGGATTGAGCCCGGTTCCGAAATCTCGATGGGTGGCGGCGGTATGCGCACGCGCATCGTATCGATTTGTTTGCTCCTCGCATTTGCCGCGATTGGGGCCAAGGGATTGACCGTCGCGCTCGGTGGATCCGGCTCCGAGACCAGTGTAGCCCGTGCGACCAGTCTAGAGCCCGCACCGCGTCGTGCCGATATCGTCGATCGCAATGGCGACTTGCTGGCCACTTCAGTCACCGCGTTTTCGGTATTCGCAGATCCGCGCGCCATTGGTGAGCCGGATCTGATCGCGCAAGAGCTTGCGCGGGTTTTGCCGGGCTTGGATGTTGAAACCATCACCGCACGCCTGTCGAATAATGAGCGCGCGTTCGCTTGGATCGAGCGCGGCATCACCCCGCGCCAGCGCCAAGCGGTATTTGAGCTTGGCCTTGAAGGTATCGGATTTCGCGAGGAGTCGCGCCGCGCCTATCCGCGTGGGACATTGGCGGGGCATGTGCTCGGGTTTGCGGGAGCGGATGGCCAAGGCCTTGGCGGAATCGAGTTTGCGATGGATGACCGACTGAGCGACGAAGAATCGCCGCTCTATCTGACGATTGATGCGAATATCCAATTCAGCCTCGAAGCAGAACTCTCTGCAGCCGTGGGTGAGTATCAAGCTGAATCCGGCGCCGGCATCGTGTTAGCGGCGCAATCTGGTGAAGTCCTGGGAATGGCCAGTTGGCCACCGCTCGACCCGCACAAAGCGTCCGAGCTTAACCGCGAGGACCCGGCTCTGCTCGATCGGGCCAGCGGCGCGATTTATGAGCTTGGGTCTGTGTTCAAACCTTTAACCGTTGCGGGTGCCTTGGATGCAGGTGCCGTCCGGCCGGGCGATCGGTTTGATGTACGCGAGCCGCTGCGGATTCGCGGCCGTCAAATTCATGATGATCATCCGATTGTCGGGCGCCCGACGCCGCGCGAAATCATCGCCGACAGTTCGAATATCGGGACGGTCAAGATCGCCTGGCAAATGGGGTCGCGCCGTCAGCAGGAATTCTTCGGATCGCTCGGACTATTCTCTCGGTCCCCGATTGAGCTGGCAGGCAGCGCACGACCGCTGCTGCCCGAACAGTTTGATGAATTGCACAGCGCGACCGCCAGTTATGGGCATGGCATCGCGGTCTCGCCGATCGCGTTTGCCAGCGCTTATGCCTCTTTGGCGAATGCTGGTGAGTTGATTGCGCCAACCCTGTTGCTCGCACCGGAGCGTAAACGCAATCCAAAACGGGTCATGTCCGCGCCCACCGCCAATCTGGTGACTCGGATGCTGCGCGAAGCCGTTGTCGACGGCACAGGCACACGCGCCGAAGTCGGCGGCTATCGTGTCGCGGGCAAAACCGGAACAGCGGAAAAGCCGATCCCAGGCGGCTATTCTGAGACTGAGAATATTTGCAGTTTCGCCGCCATTTTCCCGGCAGATAGCCCTGAATATGTCGTATTGATCGTGCTGGACTCTCCTAAGGCTGGAGCGAACCGCGGTCGAACAGCGGCATGGAATGCCGCGCCTACGGCTGGACGGGTGATCGAACGGATTGCCCCCATTTTAGGGGTCGAGCCGAGATTTGATGAACCTGTACCGTCTTCGCCGCGTATCCGCTCCGTCGCAGACAGGAGAGGCACGACATTATGATTTTGAGGGAACTCTTTCCGGACTATTCCGGGTCAGGTTCAGAGGTTGAAGTTACGGGCATCACAGCCGACAGCCGTCAAGTGCAGCCCGGTTACGTTTTCGCGGCGATGCAGGGCGTCGTCACGGATGGCCGAAAATTCATCCCAGGCGCGCTCCAGGCGGGGGCGATTGCAGTGCTTGGCGAGTCACTGCCAGACATCCCCGGCGCCGCAGCGGTCGAAGTATCAAATGCACGGCTGGCTTTGGCTGAGTCGGCGGCCAAATTTTATCCGACGCAACCGCAAAGCATCGTCGCGATTACCGGCACCAATGGCAAAAGCTCAACGGTTGATTTCCTCCGACAGATTTGGAGCAGCGCCGATTTGAGCGCAGCCAGCATGGGCACGCTTGGCGCGATTGGACCAAGCGGAAGCATCGATCTCGGACACACGACACCAGACCCCGTGGCCATTCACGCGACCTTGCAGAAGCTCGCGGAAGATGGCGTCACACATGCAGCCATGGAGGCGTCATCGCATGGCCTCGCGCAATACCGGCTAGATGCGGTTCGCCTGTCGGCTGTGGCCTTTACCAATCTCACGCAAGACCATCTCGATTATCACAATACGATGGATGAGTATCGCGCTGCAAAGCTGCGCCTGTTCAGTGAGCTTGCCCCAAAAGGTTGCCCGGCTGTGGTCAATGCTGACAGTGACCAACGCTTGTTCTTCGAAATTGCGGCGCAAGATGCCGGATTGGACGTGGTTTCCGTCGGTTGGCGCGGGGCTGACCTCAAGATTGAAGAACTCATGCCAAAGGCGACCGGGCAACGCTTATTCCTGGATTGGCGCGGCGAGAAGGCGGCGATTGATTTGCCACTGATTGGCGAGTTTCAAGCGCTAAACGCGCTGACGGCGGCAGGCTTGGCGCTAGCGGGCGGGCTCGACCTGCAATCGGTGGCAACCGGCATGTCGCAATTGAAGCCCGTCAAAGGCCGGTTGGAATATGTTGGAGAGTCTGACGAGGGCGCAGGTGTATTCGTCGACTATGCGCACACTCCAGCGGGCTTGGATGTGCTCATCCGTGCGGCGCGCCCGCATACTGCCGGGCGCTTGGTTGTGGTCTTTGGCTGCGGCGGCGACCGCGACCGCGGCAAGCGGCCATTAATGGGGGAAGTCGCGGCGAAACATGCTGACGTGGTGATCGTCACGGACGACAACCCCCGCAGTGAAGACCCAGCGGCAATCCGGCAAGATGTGCTCGCAGGCGTGCCCAACGGCATTGAGATTGGCGACCGCGGCGCGGCGATCGATCGAGCGATCTCGGACCTCAAAAAAGGCGACACGCTTTTGATCGCGGGCAAAGGGCATGAGACGGGCCAAATTATTGGCGACCGGGTCGTTCCGTTTAGCGATCAAGAGGCGGCGCGTGCAGCCCTCAAGGGAGGTGCACATGTTTAGCCGATTCCACCTTGAGTCGCCTGTTTCGCAGCGCCACTGCGCAAGACGTGATTCATCCACAGAAAAGCGTGATTTGGGGCGCGCATGGACCTCTGCCCTAGCGGTAACTGGCCCGAACCTACGCGCGCATTTTCCAGAAGTTCGTTTGTCGCCAATGGCTTGCGGAACAGGCCGTGCACGGTGTGCTTTTTGTGCATCTGTGGAAGGCTTGGGAGAACGAATAGAGTCCGTTCGCAAGGTCAATGCCCCAGTGCCGGATTCTAACGGAAAAGTCATTCATAAACACACCGCTCGACCCTTGTGTATTAACGCGAATACCTGCCGAATACGGACATTCGCAAACCAGCAGCGACAGAAGAGTGCTGCGGAAGACGAAGGGTTGATGGACCGCAGCGCAGAATGTGCTGCAGGGGGTTTTGATGTTATTTGAATTTCTGGCGACCGAAGAAGGGCCGCTTCGTCTTTTTAACTATCTAACGTTCCGCACCGGACTGGCATTGATGACCTCTTTCTTGGTCACCGTGCTGATTGGCGGCTGGATGATTAACGTGCTGCGTGCCCGTCAAGGCAAGGGTCAGCCCATCCGCGACCTGTCCCTAGAAGCGCAGATGGCCAAGCAAGGCACGCCGACCATGGGCGGTCTGCTGATTTGGATTGGCTTATTGCTCGGCACGATTTTGTTCGCCGACCTAAGCAATCCCTATATTTGGGTCGTTCTCGTGGTTTCGGTCTCTTACGCCTTTCTCGGGTTCCTGGATGACTATGCCAAGGTCACCAAGCAAAGCTCTGATGGCGTATCGGCACGATTGCGTCTGGGGACAGAGTTTATCGTCGCCGCCGCTGCCGGCGCTTTCATCATGGGCTTGCACGGCGCGCACACGCCGCTTGGACATGCTGAGTGGGGCGCGCTTAACCCGCTTGCTGAATGGATTGCCGGCTTTGCGCCGGAGACGTCGGTAGAGCGCAACGAAGCATCCTTCTCGGGCGGCGTCGCGATTCCGTTCGTCAATGATTATTTCTACCCGCTGGGCGGCTTGTTCGTCGTCTTCGCTTGCATCGTGATCGTTGGCTTCGCCAATGCGGTGAACTTTACCGATGGCTTAGACGGTCTGGCAATTGTCCCAATCATGTTTACTGGCGCTGCGTTTGCGCTGATCGCCTATCTGACCGGTAACTTCGTCTTCGCCGGCTATCTCGGTATTCAGTTCACACCTGGTGCCGGTGAAATGGCCGTCCTAATGGGCGCGATGATGGGCGCCGGTATGGGCTTTCTTTGGTACAATGCCTATCCCGCCAAAGTGTTCATGGGCGACACTGGCTCGCTCGGTCTAGGTGGTTTGATTGGCGTGGTTGCCGTGGCGATTAAGCACGAATTCGCGCTCGCCGTGATTGGTGGCCTGTTCGTGCTCGAAGTGTTGTCTGTCGTCATGCAAGTCAGCTGGTTCAAGATTACCCGTCGCCTGACTGGTGAAGGCAAGCGCATCTTCCTGATGGCGCCGCTGCATCACCATTTCCAGAAAAAGAACTGGCCCGAAACACGGGTCGTCGTTCGGTTTTGGATTATGTCGCTCTTATTCGCCCTCGCGGGCCTTGCCACACTGAAGCTGAGGTAGCGCCCGACTTATGATCCCCATCACCGAATATGCAGGGCGCGATGTCGCCGTCTATGGCCTCGGTCGCACCGGCCTCGCCGCTGCGAAAGCCTTGGCGGCGGGCGGCGCGCGCGTGCATGCTTGGGATGATGGGGAGGCGGCACGTTTGAAAGCAGAAGCCGTTGGCATTCCGGTCAGCGATATCAATAAGCGCGACTGGCAAAAGTTTGCAGCGCTCGTCCTGTCGCCAGGAATTCCCTACAAGTTTCCGCAGCCACATCGCCTGGTTCGAATGGCGGAGATGATGAATGTCCCAGTGGTTGGCGACATGGAATTGTTCGCCCGCGCCGTGCAAACCCTGCCTGAAAAAGGCCGTCCGAAAATTGTCGGCATCACCGGCACCAATGGCAAGTCGACCACGACGGCTCTGATTGGCCATATCCTCCGCGAAGCCGGACGGGATGTCCGCATTGGCGGTAATATCGGTACTGGCGTGCTCGACATGGCGCCGCTCAATGGCAATGCGGTTTATGTGCTGGAGCTGTCCTCGTATCAGCTCGATTTGGTCGACAGTCTGCGCTGCGATGTTTCTGTGTTCTTAAACATTTCGCCAGATCATTTGGACCGTCATGGCGGAATGGATGGTTATGTCGAGGCCAAGAAGCGAATCTTCGCCAATCAACGTCCGCGCGACGTTGCGGTGATCGGCATTGATGATCCACATTCGCAAGCGATTGCGATGAGCCGCAAACGCCCCGGCGAAGCCCGCGTGGTGCAGATCAGCTCTGAATTCGGTCTCGCCCGCGGCGTCAGCGCGGTGGATGGCCATCTTTATGACAGCACTGGCGGGCAAGCCATCCGCGTCGGTGACTTAGCGCAAGCGGAAGCGCTGCCCGGCCGCCACAATTTCCAGAATGCTGCAGCCGCTTATGCAGCCTGCCAAGCGCTTGGCGTCGCGCCCGGCCGGATCATGGCCGCGATCCAGACCTTCCCTGGCCTAGAGCACCGTATGGAGCGCGCCGGCGAGGTCGAAGGCGTGCGCTTCGTCAATGACAGCAAAGCGACCAATGCGCAGGCAGCGGAACAAGCGCTGAAGACCTGGCCGAAAGTCCATTGGATTGTCGGCGGTGTCGCCAAAGCTGAAGGCATCGCGCCGCTCTCGCCATGGTTTGACCGGGTCGAAAAAGCCTATCTGATTGGCGAAAGCGAGGCTGCCTTTGCCAAGACCCTCAAAGGCAAAGTCGACATGGTCAGCTGCGGCACACTCGAGGCGGCGACACAAGCCGCATTTGACGCCGCCAAAGCCTCCGGCGAGGCTAACCCCATCGTTCTACTCTCCCCCGCCTGTGCAAGTTTCGACCAGTTTAAAGATTTCGAAGCACGTGGTGATGCATTCAAGGATTTTGTTCGGCAGCTCGCCGCGCAGGTCGAGCCGCAAAAGGAAGCTGTTTAGGAGCGCGTCATGGTCGAAGTTGCCCTCCGCCCCCGATCTGCAACGGGGCGTCTGCTAGAGTGGCAACGCGGTTTGGACTGGCCCATACTAATGTCGGCAGTCTTGCTCCTGAGCGTCGGACTTCTGCTTTCCCTCGCCGCAGGTCCGCCAGCCGCTGAACGGCTCGGCTATTCCGACAGTTTCTTCTTCGTCAAACGCCAGGCCATGTTTGTGGGGGCCGCGGTGACGGTCTTGGTGGGGGCTAGCCTATTAGACCGCGTCTGGGCGCGGCGACTGGCGGCGCTTGTTTTCATTGGGTCGCTGGCTCTGCTCGCCTTCATTCTGATCTCTGGTTACGAAGCCAAAGGGGCGCAACGCTGGATTCGCTATGGCGGGTTTAGTCTACAGCCTTCGGAGTTCGTGAAACCGGCCCTGATCGTCCTGACCGGATGGCTGTTGGCGCAGCGCCAGATCTATCCCAAAGGACCTTGGGCCGCGATTACGCTGGTCTTCTTTTGTGTGACGCTCGGTTTCTTGCTGTTGCAACCGGATGTTGGGCAGTCGGCTCTGCTTGCCGCGGCTTTCGTCATCACCTTCTTCGTCTCAGGTCTGCCCTGGCGCTGGGCCGCTATCTTCGCAGGCGGCGGCGCGGCTCTGTCTGGATTGCTCTACGCAACCTTGCCGCATGTCCGCTTCCGGGTGAATTCCTTCATCAACCCGAGTGAGTATGACACGTACCAAATCGACAAAGCCTCTGAAGCGATTGGCCGGGGCGGTCTGTTTGGCGTGGGGCCGGGCGAAGGGACGATCAAGACGGCGCTCCCAGACGCGCACACGGACTTCATCTATGCCGTCATGGGCGAGGAGTTTGGCTATATCGCCGCCGTCGGCCTGATCTTCGTTTTCGGCTTCATCGTCTGGAAGGGCCTACGTGCAGCAGCGCGGCTTCATGATCCGTATCCGCGGGCTGCGGCGACCGGATTATTTGCGCTTTTTGGTCTTCAGGCCGCCACAAATATCGCCGTAAATGTCAGCCTGATCCCGCCTAAGGGGATGACCTTGCCGTTCATCTCTTATGGCGGATCTTCTATGATCGGGACGGCGCTGACCCTGGGTCTGGCGCTTGCTTTGATCCGGCGCGGACAGGTGAGATAGGTATTCGGAGCGTATGGTTCATCAGATCAAAAAGGGTAGCCTCATCCTGAGCGAAGTCGAAGGACGAGGCGGGCCACGGGAACACAAATCATCCTTCGACTTCGCTCAGGATGAGCGCTGTGCATGGGGTAAATCATGACCAATAAACCCATCGTCGTGATCGGTGCTGGCGGGACCGGTGGTCACATGTTTCCCGCGGCGGCCTTTGCCGAAGAGATGGCCACGCGTGGTTGGGAAGTTGGCTTGATCAGCGATGATCGCGGCTTGCGCTATGCCGAGAAGTTTCCGGCCAGTTGGAAAATGGAGGTCAAAGCTGCAAGCCCGAATGTTCGCAAGCCTTGGACGTTGCCAGGCACCGCGATGAAATTGCGGGCCGGCGTAAATGCCGCCGTGCGCCGGTTCAAACAGCAACAGCGCCCCGCCCTGGTTGCTGGGTTTGGTGGATACCCCGCATATCCGGCCCTCTCAGCCGGGCGGCGGCTTGGCATTCCGCTGCTCATCCATGAACAAAACGCTGTGCTCGGCCGGGTCAATCGCGCCTTTGCCAAACAGGCGAGCTTTGTTGCCTCAGGGTTTGCGCGGCTCGACCGATTGCCTGGCGGGGCCAATCATCAGCCGATTGGCAATCCTGTCCGCGCGCCCATCGCGGCGGTACGAGATGTGCCGTTTCCGGGCATGGATGATGAGCTGACCATTTTTATCACCGGCGGCTCACAAGGCGCGCGTATCCTCGGCGAAGCCATCCCGCTCGCCATTGCGAACCATATTCCGGCACCCTTGCGGATGCGCCTGCACGTCGTGCAGCAAGTGCGCGAAGAGCAATTGGATGAAGTCCGCGCCATCTATGACAAAGTTGATGTCAAAGCGACGCTGCAGCCTTTCTTCTCTGACATGCCGGATCGCCTCGCCAGCGCACATTTGGTCATCGCGCGGTCGGGGGCAGGCACCGTAAGCGAGATTGCAGCCGTCGGACGACCTTCCATCCTCATTCCGCTGAAAATCGCGATGGACAATCACCAGGAAGCCAATGCCGAAGGCTTGGTCGATGCAGGCGGCGCCGACATGCTATTGGAAGACAATCTCTATCCCAACTTGCTCGGGGAGTTGATCGCGGTGCGCCTGGGTGATGCGAATGACCTGGTGGTGCGCGCGGCGGCGGCGAAGGCACTCGGCAATGTGGAGGCCGCTCAGGACTTGGCGGATTTGGCGGAGCGGATTGCTAAGGTCTAAGCCGCTTGACACCCATGCGTCTTGTGCATCTTCGCGTCTTTCAGCCAGTCCCAACCAAACGCCTCATCTGAATCACCTTGCGATTCGCGGATTTTCAATCGCGCAAGTGCTTCTTCCAGGGTTGGCTCATGTCCTTCAGGCACCCACCACATCACAAAATGCATGCTGCCGAGCAGTTCGAACCAGTCTTCGCGGCGCTCATAGAATTGCTTGTGCACCGTCCCCCAGACAAATTTCTCGAGGCTCGCGACATCTTCCCAAACAGTGAGGTTGGAGACGAATTGTGGGTCGCCATCAATTTTCGCTTCCGTGTTTCCTGTCCCAGGTTCTCCAGAGCCTTCCATCATCCAAACAAAGCCGGGCATGCGCTTGCCGAGCCCGTTGATGAAATCCAAATTGTCCATGAACTCTTTGACCCGCGGATCATCGGTTGGAGCGATCAGACGGCCAATATTCAATTCAGCTAAATGCATTGTCATGTTCGCTCCTTTTTTTGGCCATTTCTGATACGCACAGACACGGTATGGATACCAGACCCGATTTCGAATTCAGCGCGAAACTTGCCTCGCCCCTCGTGGACGCGGTAACGCCATCTCAATCAATCTCTGAGCATTGGACGCCCATGAAACCTTCTCCGACCCCGTTTCCGCTTGGCCCGGCCCATCTTGTGGGTATTGGCGGCATTGGCATGTCTGGCATTGCTGAGATTATGATGAATCTTGGCTATCAGGTGCAAGGCTCTGACGTCTCTGAAAGCGCCAATGTGAAGCGACTGCGCGAACGCGGCGCAGTGGTCCATATCGGACACACGGCAGAGAATGTCGCTGGCACCAGCGCGGTGATCATCTCAAGCGCCATTAAAGACGATAATGTTGAAGTCCAAGCGGCGCGTGCTGCGGGCATCCCTGTGGTCCGCCGCGCGGATATGTTGGCGGAGATTATCCGCTTGAAATGGACCGTCGCGGTCGCGGGCACGCATGGTAAGACGACGACCACGACCATGGTCGCGGCTTTGCTCGACGGCGCGGGCATTGACCCGACTGTGATCAATGGCGGGATCATCAATGCCTATGGCTCGAATGCCAAAGCCGGTGATGGTGATTGGATTGTGCTTGAGGCCGACGAGTCCGACGGCACATTCATGAAGATCCGCCCGACGATTGCCATCGTCACCAATATGGATCCCGAACATATGGAGCATTATGGCTCCATGGACGCCCTACGCGATGCGTTCGACACCTATGTTGGCAATATTCCATTCTATGGCTTTGGCGTGCTTTGTACTGACCATCCGGAAGTCGCGGCCATGGTCGCGCGCGTGTCCGACCGCCGGATCATCACCTATGGCTATAACCGTCAAGCCGATGTCCGTGCGGTGAATTTACAACCATCTTCCGAAGGCGTTGCATTTGACGTCATGATCCGGGCGCAGCTGAACGTGGCAGAGCGGGTCATTGAGCAAGTCTTCTTGCCGATGGCGGGCGAACACAATGTCTCAAATGCGCTCGCTGCGATTGCAGTGGCGGTCGAACTTGGTGCCAGCAATGAGCAATTGCGCGACAGCCTAAAAGCCTTTGGCGGCGTCAAACGCCGGTTCACGCCCGTCGGCGAATGGAACGGCGTTAAGATCATTGATGACTATGCCCACCACCCGGTGGAGATTATGGCTTGCCTCAAAGCCGCGCGCGCCATTCAAGGCCAGGGCCGGGTCATCGCGATTTCGCAGCCGCACCGCTATTCACGCCTAGACGATCTGTTCGAGGAGTTTGCGCAATGCTATCGCGAGGCCGACATCGCCGTCATCACGCCTGTTTTTGCAGCCGGCGAGGCGCCGATTGAGGGGGTCGATCACGCCGCGTTGGTCGACAGTATGAAAGGGCATGGCCACAAAATGGCCCAAACCCTTGAAGACCTGGAAACCTTACCTGATCTCATTCGCGACATCGCCCAACCCGGCGATATGGTCGTATGCATGGGCGCGGGCAGCATATCGGCGCATGCAAATGGGTTGATTGAGGCGCTGAATTCCTAAGCCCTATGGTAAACGTATCCGGGCCAATTTGGCCGCTGGTACTGGCAATCCGTAAAAGCCTTTCAGGCATAATTCCCCTCAGGTGGTTTGAGGGACGCGCGCGTGTTCGCAAGATCTTTCGTAGCTCTATCTTTGGTGATTGTGGCGGCAGCGATGCCCGTCATTGCGGATATTCGCGACGAGTCTGAGCCGGTTCTGCGATTGCGTTTGACGGATCCCCTCTTGGACGCCGCGCCTGGGCCGATTTTACGCCCACGCCTGAGCGATGAAGTGACGGTTAAACCGACACCTGTCCCGATGCCCGCCGTGACGTTGGAATCGGTCGGGCGCGTTGGCAAATTCGCCTATATCTCAACCCCGCACCCGAATGTTGTGGTCGCTGTTGGTGCAACTGAAGATCGATCGGAAGTTGGCCGTCAAATCGATCGCGCCCTGATGGATATGACACCGGAAAACCGCCTGTATCAAAAAGGACATGACAGCATGCCCTTTATCGGCTTTGGCCTACGTGCAGGTCAACGCGATCGCGGTTGGGCGGTGGATGCGACCGTCGGGGCAGGGCTGATGAACGCGGCAGAAACGGCGCGTTTGGCAGATTGGTCTTATTCTGAAGCTGCTGATCGTCTCGAGACCGAAGCGCGCGCCAATGTTCGGCTTGCTTATCGATTCTAAAAATGGGTTTTTGTCTCCTCCTCGCAGTGATATCCCCCCTTTTCGCTGCGCTTGACTGGTATTAGGCGAACCTATGGATTTTGATTTTGATGCTTTGCCCGACTGCCGCGGCAAAATGATGAGGGATGCGCCGCTAGCGCCGTATACCTGGTTTCGCGTTGGCGGACAGGCGGACCTCCTTTTCTTGCCGGCAGATGAAGCTGACCTCGCAATGTTTTTGGCGGCCTTGCCGGAGGACGTACCCGTGACGGTCCTTGGTGTTGGTTCAAATACGATTGTACGCGATGGTGGGATTTCAGGCGTCGTGATCCGCTTGATGGGTGGATATTGGGGGCAGGTGCAGATCGATGGCAGCGTCGTCCGCGCGCGTGCCGGTGCGCTAGATTTGAGTGTCGCCAAGGCCGCCGCAAAGGCGGGCGTGTCGGGTCTTTCTTTCTTGTCTGGCATCCCTGGATCGATTGGCGGGGCTGTGCGCACCAATGCAGGTTGTTATGGTTCAGAACTGAGCGATGTGGTGACCGCGATTGACGGCGTTTCGCGCCAAGGCGCGCCAGTTCATTTAACGCGAGACGAGATTGGGTTCTCCTATCGCCATACTGATTTTGCGGACAATATTATCGTGACGCGACTTCACTTGCAGGGAACGACCGGGGGCAATCCCGATCAACTTGCAGATGAGATCGCGGCGCATCAGGCGCGCCGTGCTGAAACGCAACCGATCAAGGAAAAGACGGGCGGCTCTACCTTCGCCAATCCTGATCCGCCGGGCACGCCAGATGGCCGATCGAGCTGGAAGCTGATTGATGCAGCCGGTTGCCGCGGCTTGCGGGTCGGCGGCGCCATGGTCAGCGAAAAGCACTGCAATTTCTTGATCAATACCGGCGATGCCACAGCGGCAGATATTGAGGCATTAGGTGAATTGGTACGGGCCCGCGTCTTGGCCCATTCCGGCGTCGATCTGCGCTGGGAGATCCGCCGGATTGGGCGATTGCAGGCGGACTAGAATGTACCTTTCAGGCGCAATGTGAAAATGCCGCCAAAGTTACGGCTGCGCTCTTCGATCCGCGTGATTGTGCCTCTCCGGTCAGGATCGTAAAAAAGCCGTCTCAGGTTTGCGTCAGTGTCGACAAGGTTTCCGAAGTAAGCGGTTCCCGTCATCCCAAAAATATCTTTGTGTTCTACAAATGCCCAAACGAAACCCTGCGGCTCTTGGAAGTCCACTCGAACATTCCCGCGGAAGGTCGGTGCTTCCAAGAATGTCTCGTAATTGATGCCCCAGGCCCAGTCGGTTTTCGGTATGTCGTGGCGCAGATTAAGCTCGTAAAAGTGAATCTGGCTGCGATTGAAATCCCGAGTTTCGCCGGTCAGGGGGTCGTCGACAAACGTGTCCTGCAAGAAGGTCTCGAACTCTAATTGCGCGCCTTCCCATCCAAGATTGTCGAGTTTGAGTGTACCCTCGATTTCCAAACCGATGCGAGATGCGGACTCGAGATTGCCGGGACCTTCAGCAATGACCGGAAGGAGCCCCTCGGGCGTTGGCGTGGAGCCGAAAATCGGGACTTGATCGACCAAATCTTCGATTTCATCAGCGAACACTTCGGCGGTGAGCGCGCCCCATGAGTTGAAGTCTCGTTCAAGCTCTACCGATAAACTCCAGCGCTGGTCTGGAACGATGTCGATATTGCCGGTTTGGTCCTCACCCGGATTGTTGAGGTTAACGTTGGAGATGAAGTCGAAGAAGTTCAGCTGGCCCACTTCGCGCGACAGAGATGTGTTAAGCGTGGTGTTTTCGTCAACCGTCCAAGCCAGAGATGCCGACCCTTTCGGGCGCGTGAACGTCCGGGTTTGACCATTGACGCCATCTGACATGATTTCCGACTGCTCGGCGCCGAGCGAGAGCTGCAGACGAAGGTTTTGACCGAGTTGGCGACCATGCGTGATAAAAGCCTCGGCGCGCTTCTCTTCGACCTTGCGGTTAGGAATCCCGTTCGGCTCCAATGACACCGCGTCGAGGGTCGTGCCTGAGAAGGATTGTGATTCTGACTCCAACGTATTGAACGCGCCTTCTAAAGAGAATTGCCAATCCGAATTATTGGCTCCGGTCAGATTGTACTCGCCGCGAACAATGCTCTCACTTTCATCTATGATGCGGGTGAAAATTCGATTGCGGACGTTGGTACCGTCGAGGTTCGCGCCGTAAAATGTCGAGCGAGTCGGGCTGTGCTCATTGCGCTGGAGGCCGATCAATTTGAGCCGTCCCGGCCCAAGACCAAACTCATAGTCGCCGCTAATCTCGCTATTCCATTCATTCTCTTTGAACTGAAAAACCGTTTGCCGAATGAGCGTACCGTCCGGTGAAAACACTGAACTCGTTTCGCGTTCATCCGGTTCGGAGAGATTGTATTCAACGTTCAGATTGGCCAGGTGGCCATTGCTGGGTTTCCAGTTCAAGCCGCCATTAAAGCCGACAAAGTCGGCAATAAAGGTTCCTTCTTCTTCGCGATACTCGATCAGATTGCCGTCACCATCGAAGATGTTTTCGCGTCCTGCCGCGCCGCCACGGCCAGGTTCTGCTTCAATTCCGATATTCCAGCCAAGCGTTCCAGATTGCCCGTTGACCGAGATATCGAACCATTCAAACGCTGGCGGTAGATTTTCTCGATATCGGTGACGATAGGTCCAAGTCCCGGAAATGCCATCGGCTTCGGCAATGATATTTGCCACCTGACCGCTCAAGCCGGGAATATCGAGGTTCGCCCCTTCGACGATTTCGATGCGCTCGACATTGCTCGCCGGGATGCGCGATAAGGCTTCGCGCGCACTGGTCGATTTCGATGAGATGCGCTGGCCATTGATCAGAACGTTGACCTCGGCCTGCCCGAAACCGCGCTGATCATCACTCTCGGAGACGCTAAACCCAGGAATGCGGGCCACCATGTCAAAAGCCGTGCGGGGGGCGAATTGTTCAAAGTCGGCGATTGTGAAGGTTCGGGTATCCTCGCTGGGGGCCGTCGACGTTTGTGCATAGAGGGGGAGAGGTAAGCCAACAAGCAGCCCAGCGAGGAAGGTGTATTTCATTACTTAAGCCAAATCGTATGTGGTCTTGAATGGTGGCTGTGTTACATATGTAACACGACGCTACAACCCCTTCAGGAAAATAATTTTTCGATTGAAATGGAGGAACAGCAAAGCTTTCTGCTCACGCGCTACATTTGTAGTAGTTTTTGTTCGAATTGTGGCAATCCGGTCCAATTTAGTCTCATCCCGTTTCAGGACCCTCCACGAATTGCGATGCACAGACAAGTAAGGGATGAAATTTGTGCGCTGAAGCGGCAGGCCCTTAAGAGAGTTTTACGACTTTGCTGCAAAATTACCGGCTCATGGATCGCGCCGCGCGGTGACTGCCGATCTGTTTGATGGTGTTAAAAGAGCTGACTTCAGTTCAGCAATGAATGCGTATCAAGCGTTGCGGAAAGCCTATTTCGACGTGGTCCGGTCATTTTGGTGATGTGACTTAAGGACGAAATATGCCACGCGGAAAAGGCAAAAACTCAGTTCCTGACGACGCGATTGTGTTGGAGCGTACGCAAATCTCTTCGGTGATTTTCGGCTTGGTTATGGTCGTTGCTCTGATCGTTGCCGGCGCGGCTATGCTGGGCGGGTCCTTGTCGCAAATTGGCAAACGCTGGGGCAGCGCAATGGATGGCGCGTCGCGCTCTGTGGGGCTGTCGGTCGGAACAGTTGAAGTCATCGGCCTGGAACACGTGCCCGCCGTGGCGCGGCAAATCAAATCCGCTGCGATGATTGAGCCGGGTGAAAACATGTTCCGTGCCGATCCACACCTCATCCGCCGCCGCGTCGAAGACACTCAATTGGTCACCAAAGTGCGAGTCTACAGATTGTGGCCGGACACCGTCATGATCTATGCCAACGCCGCGGAACCGACAGCCTTGTGGAATAATGGCGAGCAGTGGGCCGTGGTCGACAGTCTTGGCCGCGTCATGCCGCGGGTCAAAGCGAAGGATCATAGCGGCTTAACCAAAACCACAGGTGCTGGCGGCCCCGAAGCTGTGCCAGTGCTGGAAAAGGCTTTCGCAATTGCGCCAGACTTGCGGGCCAACGTCAATTACGCGCGTCGCGTCGCTGGTCGTCGTTGGGACCTGGTACTGAAATCAGGCGCGGTCATGAAACTACCGACCGATGAGCGACTATCTGCCAGCCTACTTTTCTACGCCAAAATCGAGCCAATGGCCGAATTGGCGCAGCGTCCGGTCAGCATTATCGACTTGCGCGTGGCCGGCCGGGTCTTTCTGACACCAAAACCGAATCAACTGGGGGGAGCGGCTTAATGGCAACGAGTGAACAGCGATTGAAACCAAGACAGGTTGGCAAAGCGGGCACGGTTGTCGCGGCGCTTGATATCGGTTGCTCCAAAATCGCCTGTTTGATCGGGCGAGTCGATCCGGGCAGTCGCTCTGGGTTTGCCTTTATGGGCGGTGGCCGCCAACAAAGCCGCGGATTCAATGGCGGCTCGATTACCGATATTGAAGCCCTGGAACGTTCCATTCGTCTCGCCGTCGAAGATGCCGAGCGTGAGGCCGGTGAGCGGATTGACCGCGTTATCCTGGGCATCACGGGGCCAAAAGTCGACAGCAAACTCACGGATGCCGAGATTGAGCTTGGCCAACGTGAGATTAACAGCAAAGACGTCCAAAAAGTCTGGGCCGACGCGCTGAACAAAGTGGTCCCAAAAGACCGCGAACTGTTGGGTGCATATCCGGTCATGTACGGTGTTGATGATCAAGATGACATTCGCGATCCGGTTGGGATGATTGGCGACCGTGTCCGCGTTTTGCTGAACATTGTCACCGCACCGAAATCGCTGGTGAACAACCTCAAAGAGTGTGTGATGCGCGCACATCTCGGCGTCGAACGCATCGTACCCTCCGCTTTGGCCAGCGGGGCTGGGACCTTGATCGAAGACGAGATCGATAATGGCGCGATTTGCATCGACTTTGGCGGCGGCGTGACGTCGGTTTCTGTGTTTATGAATGGCGCACCTGCTTGGCTGGACTTGGTAAAAGTTGGGGGTTCACGCGTCACCAGCGATATCGCTCAAGGGATTGGCACCACGTTCGCAGCCGCCGAACGGCTGAAAAACCTCCATGGCACGGCAGATAAGGACGGGCCGGGCATGGCCGAGCGGATTGAAGCCCCGGTGCTCGGTGATGATGGCCGCTTGAAAGCTGGACGCATGACGCGCGGCGAGCTCACAGCCATGATCGAACCGCGTATTGAAGAGGTCTTTGAAATGGTGCAGGCCCATTTAACGGCCAGCCCATTGCGTCCAATCATGCCGAGACGGACCGTTCTCACCGGGGGGGCTAGCCAATTGGCCGGCGTTCGCGATCTTGCGGCACGGGTTCTCAAACAGCCTGTACGCCTCGGACGACCGATCGATGCTGACATTTTAGGTGACAATTACGGCAATCCGGCCTTTTCCACAGCCGCAGGTCTGATAAGCTATGAAATTAGGGGATTTGCTGACGCATCAAAGGCTGGGGGTGCGGCGGCGCTGGCCGGATCTGATGCCGGGCGTGGAGTGATTGCTAAGGTCTTAAACTGGATCCGCGAAAATTTTTGAGCGAGATGACAGTCATTTAAGAGTCTTTTAGGCCAAGGCAGGCATTCTACATCCGAGACTCAGTGTAAGGCGCGTAGAGTATACAGATCGGGAATACGGCATGACAAAGGAACTCAAACCACGAATAGTCGTCATCGGCGTTGGTGGTGCTGGTGGAAACGCTGTCGATAATATGATCGAAGCCAACCTTCAGGGCGTGGAGTTTGTTGTCGCCAATACGGACGCGCAGGCGATGCAGCGTTCTAAGACCGAACACCGCATTCAGCTTGGTTTGGAAACGACATCTGGTCTCGGTGCTGGCGCCCGACCGGAAGTTGGCGAAGCGTCTGCACAAGAATCTATGCCGGAAATCATGGAAGCCTTGGAAAACGTCCACATGGTATTTGTGGCGGCGGGCATGGGCGGCGGCACTGGCACAGGTGCAGCCCCGGTCATTGCGAAGGCGGCGCACGATAAAGGTATTCTCACGATTGGCGTCGTAACCAAGCCATTCGGCTTCGAAGGCGCCCACCGTATGGCGACCGCTGAGGCGGGCCTGAAAAATATGAAGGATGTGGTCGACACGCTGATCGTCGTCCCCAACCAGAACCTGTTCCGCATTGCCAATGAGCGCACAACCTTTGCGGAAGCGTTCCGCATGGCTGATGACGTGCTGTATTCTGGCGTTCGCGGGATTACCGATCTGATGATCATGCCTGGCCTGATCAATCTCGATTTTGCGGATGTTCGCACCATTATGAAGGGCATGGGCACCGCGATGATGGGCATGGGCGAGGGCGAAGGCGAAGGGCGCGCGCTCGAAGCGGCCCGGTCGGCCATCGACAATCCATTGCTTGACGATGTCTCGATGGCTGGCGCACAAGGCGTGTTGATCAACATTACCGGCGGTTATGACATGACCCTGTTCGAGCTTGATGAAGCTGCGAACGAAATCCGACGCGAAGTCGACACGAATGCCAACATTATTCTGGGGTCGACATTTGATCCGGAATTGGAAGGCCGTATTCGCGTGTCTGTCGTAGCGGCTGGTGTCAACGAACAAGCGGCTGCCGTGGCGATTGCGCCGCGCGCGCCACAAGACCCTGTTGCACCTGAGATTCCGGTGGTGGTGAATCAACCGGCACCAACGCCGACCCCAACCCCGACGCCTGAGATTGAGCACGATGACCGGCCGGATTTCCGCGGCCGCGTGTTACCGGCCGCGCATGTCGAAAGCCAACAAGGCAGCGACACGGTGTCTGCCGATGCGGCATTTGCTAAGCCGGTTTCTGATAGCCCAGCAGGGTTCTCAAATCTGTTCGGATGGCGCCGTGAGGATGCGGTTGGAGATAATGATAGCGAAGAGGATAAACCGTCTATCGTTTCCACTCCGGACGACCATCCAAAACCAGCCGATTTCGATGACGAAGACCTGGAAATTCCAGCATTTTTGCGCCGATCTGCAAATACTTAGAACCTTAATGAAAAGTCACAAAAGCCCTCCGCGCCCGGAGGGCTTTGCTTTTGTTGCCACCTGCAACAAAGCGCAACAATGCTTGTGTTGAGATTAACCATTTTACCTGTGTTTATGCGGGTCTACAGGGAGAGTAGGCTTGTCCAAAGTAGAGTATCAAACCACACTGAACACCACAGTGATTTGCGCCGGTATCGGCGTTCATTCGGGCGCGCGTGCGCGTATGGTGATTAAACCCGCCCCCATTCATTCTGGCATTCGGTTCCGTCGTACGGATTTAGACGTGACGTCCGAAATTTTGGCGCGCGGGGACCATGTTACCGAAGTTCAGCTCGGCACCACGCTGACCAATGAAGACGGCGCCAGCGTCGCCACAGTCGAGCATTTCCTCGCCGCATGTGCGGGCATGGGGCTCGACAATATTCTGGTTGAAATTGATGGGCCTGAAGTGCCGATCATGGATGGGTCTTCTGCCGTGTTTTGCGAGTTATTCCATAATGCGGGCCTGACCGAGCAATCGGCTCTGCGCCGCCGGATCCGTCTTCTCGACACGGTTGAAGTCAAAGACGGCGTCAAATGGGCCCGGCTGAAACCCGCCCCAGACAATATTCTCACTTTGAAAGCCAAGATCGAGTTTGAAACCAAAGCTATCGGCACACAGCAGATGGCAATGCGTTTAGCACCCGGCCTGTTTGCCCGCGATATTGCCTTTGCACGGACGTTTGGGTTTGCCCGCGACGTAGAGACGTTGAAGGCGATGGGCCTGGCGCGCGGCGGGTCGCTCGACAATGCCGTGGTGATTGATGGCGACGATATCGTCAATCCAGAAGGGCTGCGCAGCGACGATGAGTTTATCCGCCACAAATTACTCGATGCCGTTGGTGATTTGATGTTGGCTGGCGCCCCGATTGCGGGCATTTACGAGGCGCATCAGCCGGGACACGCGATGAACAATAAGCTGGTTAGAGCGCTGCTCGACACCCCCGAAGCTTGGTGTTGGGAAACTGACTCAGAGCCTGCATTCGTGACCACACCCGCGCGGGCCAGTCTATCCGCTTAAGTCTATCCGCTTAAAGCCAACTCGGCGCCACGGTTTTCGTACCGTCAAACGACTCGATTTCGGGTTGTGGGTACCGCTCTAAGAGTTTTTCGATGATTTGATCCGCAACCCGCCCAGCTTCGCGCAGCGGTCGATAATCCCAAGTTTCAAGTGGACCATCTAGCCAACGGGCACAGTTGCGATCAATCAGGCTTTGATGCAATCGATCAAACTTGGGCGCGCCGCCTTTCAAGCGCGCCATATGCACCGGCAATCCATGCCAGGCCGCGTCGGAGAGCATATTCGAACTGTCTTCGGTCACCACGGCGACATCTGAATAGAGCAGCCATGCGAGGTATGGATTAGGCCCATCGCCTTCATTGGCCCAGAAACTGGCGCCGACCTTATCGGCAAACTGCCGCATCGCCGCGACCACCGACACTGGCGTGCGCCGCGAACACGTTATCCGTAAGCGCCAGCCCGTGCCAGCCGCCGCCTCAAGCTGCTTCACCAGATTATCTGTGGCGTCGCGATTGAATGTGTGGGCCTTCGAGTTTCCACCCAGAATGACGACCGCACTCTTGCCGCGTTCATCCGCGAGGTCGGCAAAGGCTTGCCCAGCATCTTCAATCGCATCTTCGGTAAAGTGTGTGGGCGATCCCGTCATTCGGATCACATTGGCGCCGAGCAGGCTGTCATGTTCGGGTACAACAACCAGGTCAAACTTTTCCGGGTCGGTTTTTGGATCAAGGATTTGGATGGTCAGTGTGCGATTGCCGCTCCAACGCCGGACGGCTGCGGAATAGGGCGCGCTACGGCGTCCGGCGGCCACCCAGAGCGTTGGCCAAGGGCTGACCAGGCTGGCACGATCGGCTTTTGGCAGGGCGCGCAACGGCAACGGCCAATTGGCGCCGGGTAACCATGTCCAAGGCGGGCGCGGGTGTAGCGTTAAAGGCTCTGAACGATGACCTTTGCCAGCAATATGCCCGATCTGTAGCCACCGGCGCGTCTCTGAAAGAGCGGCTAAAATCGCGCGCACTTGTGCTGCGTTTCCGGCGCGGCCATCGCTGACCGCCCAGATCGAAGGACCATGTAAAGAATCAGACGCACTCATGCCACTCTGCGTGCCAGAATTCGCGTATCAGTTGAAGCAGAAAGCGGCGCTAAACGAACTTAACTTCAGCAATTTCATAGACGCGGGCGCCGCCGGGCGCGGCGACTTCGGCCTCGTCACCTTCGCCTTTGCCGATCAGGGCGCGGGCGATGGGAGAAGTATTCGAAACTTTGCCTTGGGCGATATCCGCTTCGTCTTCGCCGACGATTTGGTAGGTGGACTCGTCTTCGGTATCGACATCAATGATGGTCACGGTCGCTCCAAAGACGATTTTTTCACCTTTGACTTTGCTCAAATCGATCACGTCGGCACGCGACAGCTTGTCTTCCAGTTCGACGATACGGCCTTCAATAAAGGACTGTTTTTCCTTCGCCGCGTGGTATTCAGCATTCTCTGAGAGGTCGCCATGCTCGCGCGCTTCTGAGATGGCCTGGATGATGGCCGGGCGTTCGACGGATTTGAGATTTTTCAATTCTTCATCGAGGGCGGCATAGCCCCCGGCGGTCATAGGAGTACGTTGCATGAATGTGTACCGTTCTTAGGTTTTTATGCCTTTTTGACTGTCTAAAAGAAGGTTCAATCAAAAAGGAGCCCGGTCAAGTAGTCTAAAACGTCCGATTTCGCAAGTTATGCTTTCTGTAAGGCCCGAACCGAGAGCGGTTTTTCGCGTTTGGAGCGAATCGCTTTGACCGCCGCCAAACAGGCTGAAAGCGTTGTGAAATAGGGGATTTTCTGGATCAAAGACGTGCGTCGGATCGACTTGGAGTCCTTGCGCGATTGGGCCCCTTCAGTGGTGTTGAGCACCAGATCGATCTCGCCATTCAAGATCGCATCCTCAATGTTCGGCTTGCCCTCCAGGACTTTCTTGACTAAGCGCGCCGCGATTCCTTGTTCGGCAAGAAATTCCGCCGTTCCCGCTGTGGCGACAATATCAAACCCCATGTCGACCAAGCTCTTGGCCGCCTCGACAATGCCGGCTTTGTCAGCTTCGCGCAGAGAGATGAAAGCCGTGCCGCTGGTTGGCAGGGTCTCGCCTGCGCCGATTTGCGCTTTCAGGAAGGCGGTGCCGAAATCGTCATCCCAGCCCATAACTTCACCTGTCGAGCGCATTTCAGGCCCGAGAATGGGGTCGACATTGGCAAATCGAGCGAAGGGGAAGACCGCTTCTTTCACCGCCACACGCTGGGCTTCAGCATGGCGAAGGTCAAAATCAGTGAGCGACTCGCCGCCCATAATCTTTGCCGCGATGCTGGCAATCGGCGCGCCGACGGCTTTAGCGACGAAGGGCACCGTGCGGCTGGCGCGCGGGTTGGCTTCGAGCACGAAAATCTCATCATCTTTGACCGCGTATTGGATATTGATCAGTCCGGTCACGTTCAGCGCTTTGGCAAGCGCAATTGTTTGCTCGCTGAGGCGCCCAATGACGCTCGGCGATAGCGTATAAGGCGGCAAGGCGCAGGCGCTGTCGCCAGAGTGTACGCCGGCCTCTTCAATATGTTCCATGACGCCCGCAACATGGACATTGGTTCCGTCGCACAAGGCGTCCACATCCACTTCAATCGCGTCGGACAAATAGCGGTCGATAAACAGGGATCCATCGCCGGCCACTGACAAGGCATAACCCGCATATTCGCGGACATCCTCGTCCGAATGGCAAATCCGCATCGCTGTGCCTGAAAGCACGAAAGATGGGCGCAGCATCACCGGATAACCGAGCTCCGACGCCTTCTCGAGCGTTTCTTCTATACTGCGCGCGGTGGCAGAGGGGGGCTGCTGAATACCGAGATTGGACAGAAGTTTCGACCATTCTTTGCGGTCTTCGGCGAGATCAATGCTGTCGGGGCTGGTGCCCAGGATCGGCACGCCAGCTTGGTTTAACGGTTGCGCGAGCTTGAGCGGGGTCTGACCGCCGAACTGAACAATCACGCCCGCCAACTCGCCCTTGCTCTGTTCTTTGTAGATAATCTCAGACACATGCTCTTCGGTCAGCGGCTCGAAATACAGGCGATCTGAGGTGTCATAATCGGTCGACACGGTTTCTGGGTTGCAATTGACCATGACGCTTTCAATTCCGATATCGGCCATCGCAAAGGCGGCGTGGCAGCAGCAATAGTCAAACTCAATCCCTTGCCCGATCCGGTTTGGCCCACCGCCGAGAATGATGGCTTTCTTGCGGGTCGAAGGATTGGCTTCGCAATCGGCAGCGATTTGGCCAAAAGCTGGATGTTCATAGGTCGAGTAAAGATACGGCGTTTGCGCGGCGAATTCCGCCGCACATGTATCAATCCGTTTAAAGACAGGGCGCACGTCAAGCGCATGCCGTGCGGCGCGAATATCTGTCTCGCTTTGACCGAGAATGTCGCCGAGCCGCGCGTCGGAGAAGCCCATCGCTTTGAGCTCCGTAAACTCGAAATCCGTGGTCGGTAGACCATCGCGGCGGACATCTTCTTCACGCGCAATGATTTGTGCAATCTGGCGGAGGAACCAGAGGTCGATGCTGGTCAGCGCATGCACCTCCTCGACCGATAGCCCCATCCGGAAGGCTTGGGCGACGATGCGCAACCGGTCGGGTGTCTGCTTGCTGAGCGCCTCGCGCAGGGCGCCTTCACCGCTAAACTCAATCTCGTTGAAGCCGTTCAATCCAGTCTCGAGCGAACACAGCGCTTTTTGTACGCTTTCCTGGAAGTTCCGCCCAATCGCCATGGCTTCGCCGACCGATTTCATTGCCGTGGTCAGGACTGGCTCAGCGCCTTCAAACTTCTCAAACGCGAAGCGCGGGATCTTGGTGACGACATAATCAATCGTTGGCTCGAAAGAGGCCGGTGTAACGCCGGTAATGTCATTGTCGAGCTCGTCTAGCGTATAGCCGACGGCCAGTTTCGCAGCGATTTTGGCAATCGGGAATCCGGTGGCCTTGGAGGCGAGCGCGGAAGAGCGCGACACGCGCGGGTTCATTTCGATGACGACCAGTCGGCCATCCTCAGGATTTACGGCGAACTGGACATTCGATCCGCCAGTTTCAACGCCGATCTCGCGCAGAACTGCCAATGATGCATTGCGCATGACTTGATATTCGCGGTCGGTCAGCGTCAGGGCAGGCGCGACGGTTATGGAGTCGCCGGTATGCACGCCCATAGGGTCGATGTTTTCAATCGCACAGATGATGATGGCATTGTCGGCTTTGTCGCGCACGACTTCCATCTCAAACTCTTTCCACCCGAGCAGACTTTCATCGACCAAGATTTGCGCCACAGGGGACGCAGCAATGCCGGACCGGCAAATCTCTTGATATTCGGCTTTGTTGTAAGCCACGCCACCACCTGTGCCGCCGAGCGTAAAGGCCGGGCGGATGATGGCCGGCAAACCGACATGGTCGAGCACATCAAGCGCGTTTTTCAGGCCCGTAATGCGGTCATAAGAGCCGTCTTCATTCTTCGGCGAAGAGACGATTTCCGCTTTCGGGTTCTCCAAGCCAATCCGATCCATCGCTTCGCGGAAGAGCTTGCGATCTTCGGCCATCTCGATCGCGTCGGCTCGGGCACCGATCATTTCCACACCGTGCTTAGAAAGAACCCCCGCCTGTTCAAGGGCGAGGGCACAATTCAAAGCGGTCTGGCCGCCCATGGTTGGAAGCAATGCGTCCGGCTTTTCGATCTCAATGATCTTTTCAACAAAGTCCGGCGTGATGGGCTCGATATAGGTTGCATCGGCGAGCCCAGGGTCGGTCATAATCGTCGCTGGATTGGAGTTGACCAGGATGACCCGATAACCTTCACCCTTTAGCGCTTTGATGGCCTGGACGCCGGAATAATCAAACTCACAGGCCTGCCCGATAATGATGGGTCCGGCACCGATAACAAGAATGGACTGAATATCGGTGCGTTTGGGCATCTGGTGTTCCTTCTTATCACGCGGCGTAGGCAAACGGGTGGCCTATAACGGGGAGTCGCCATCGCGGGCAAGCGAAAAAGCGAACTTGGGTGGGAAAATTATGTCGCAGGCCTCAAATGACCAGACGTGGAGGTGCCAAACAGAGTTGACGCGTGGGCAATCGGAAATAGGCACTTTAGATGTCAAAAATGCAGGCAAAACGATTGATTTTTACCCCTGATTAGGGGCATGCATTGACTTCAATTTTCTCGCGACCTGTCTAGCAGACGTGCGGCAAACCGAGGGGCTTCAGACGCGCGAATGCTCGACTCTCAAATCAGTCCAAATCATCGCCAAACCGGGCGCGCTGGAACCGGTGCGCCGCGTAAAATTGCTATTCTGTCTTATCGGTCTGATCCAAAAGTTGGCGGTCAAGGCGTCTACGTCGACTATCTCTCGCAAGCCTTGGTCAACGCGGGCGCCGAAGTCGATGTGATTTCTGGACCGCCTTATCCGCAACTGTCCAAGCAAGTGCGCCTGGTAAAGCTGCCCTCCTTAGATCTCTATGCGCAGCCGCATAATGGTCACTATGCCTTGCGACCTCATCATTTGCTGAGCCCCACTGACACTTATGAATATTTCGGTCATTTGTCGGGTAAGTTTGTTGAGCCCTATACATTTGGTCAGCGCGCTTATGCCTATATGAAACAGGCCGGGCACAAGTATGATGTTATTCTGGACAATCAGACGCTCGCGACGGGCGTTCTTAAAATCGGCGCGAAGCTTGGCTTGCCGCTGGCGACGACCATTCATCATCCGATTACGCGGGACATTAAACTTGCACTCGAGTCCGCGCCGACCTGGAAACATCGATGGCTGGTGCGTCGCTGGTATGCCTTTCATCGCATGCAGATCCGCAATGCCCAAAAGCTGCCAATGATCACCTGCCCGTCGCAGCATGCAAAAGCGGATATTGTCGCAGAGTTCGGGGTCGATCCTGACCGCATTTTTCCAATCCCTTTAGGGGTCGACCAGGTCACGTTTCAACCGAATGATGCGGTCCGTCGGGCGCCGCAGCGGATCATCACCACCGCCAGCGCCGACACGCCGCTAAAAGGGCTGCACATTCTCGTCGAGGCCTATCACCAAGTGTTGCGATCCAACCCCGAGGCCGAATTGGTGGTCATCGGAAAACTGCGCAATGGCCGCGCCAAGAAGACGATCGAGAGACTGCAACTGGGTGACCGCGTGGTGTTCAAGCATGATTTGAGCCGCGAAGCCCTGGCAGCAGAGTTCCAATCCGCGACGGTCGCCGTCACGCCCTCCATGTATGAAGGCTTTGGCTTGCCTGCCGCCGAAGCGATGAGTTGCGGCACGCCAGTTATCGTCACCGATGGCGGCGCCTTGCCGGAAGTTGCCGGCGACGCTGGCCGGGTGGTTCCGAAAGGGGATTCAGACGCCTTGGCGCAAGAGATCAAACAACTGCTCGGCTCTGCGGACTTGCGAAAAGAGATTGGCGCGGCGTGCCTAAAACGCGCGCGTGAGCAGTTTAACTGGGAACAGATTGCCCCGAAATATCTCGCTTTCTTTGAGCAGACGATCGCCGCCAAATGCTAACCGCGCGGTTTAAGCATCTCGGCCTGACGGCAGGCGATCGCGTCTTGGACCTTGGGTGCGGCGAGGGGCGACATGTGCATGGCCTCTATCTCTTAGGTGGGCTCGAGATTTTTGGCGTCGACCTTGATCAAGCCTCTCTCGATAAAGCCGCCGAAGGCCTCGCGACTTTGGCGGCACCCGCATTGGAGAAAACGACCCAAGTGACGTTCGAGACAGGTGATGCCACGGCGCTGCGGTTTGAAGACGACTATTTCGATGCGGTGATCTGTTCTGAAGTGATGGAGCATTTGCCAGACTATCACGCCGCGCTGAAGGAAATCCGCCGCGTGCTTAAACCGGACGGCAAACTCTGCATCTCTGTCCCGCATGCTTGGCCAGAGCGGATTTGCTGGCAATTGGCACCACCCCCAAATGGCTACGCCTTTGAGCCCGGTGGTCACATTCGAATTTTCGATGAAGTTGACTTGAAAGTGTCAGTGGAGCGCCACGGCTTCAAACTGTTCAACCGCCATCACGCGCATGGCATTCACGTCCCCTATTGGTGGCTGAAATGCGCGTTTTGGAATCGTGAGGATGATCATCCAATGGTCAAGGCCTACCACAATTTCCTGGTTTGGGACTTGATGAAAAAGCCATTTCTCACTCGGGCTTTGGACACCGTGATTTCGCCAGTGATGGGCAAAAGCATGGTGCTTTATTTTGACAGCGTGGAGGCTCACTGATGGATGGCAGCTTCCAGACCACGACCGCCCCGGTGGCTTTCGATCTTCGCCCGGCGGTGCAGCGGATCCTTGATATTCAGGCGACGGATGGCGCCATTGCCTGGTTTGAAAACGGTCCCTGGGATCCGTGGAACCATACAGAAAGTGCGATGGCTTTATGTGCCGCCGGCGAGTTTGCTGCAGCGGTCAAGGCGTATGAATATCTCGCCTCAGCGCAACGTCCAGATGGCGCTTGGTTCGGGGACTATGGCAATGCGCTGCCAATGGTCGAGCGCGACTATATTAGCCGCGAAACGGCCCCAGCGTTCTTAGATTCGAATTTCTGCGCCTATCCGGCGGTCGGGATTGCGCACTATTTTAAGACCACTGGGGATCTTGCGCGGACACGGGTTTGGTGGCCAATGGTCAAGCGCGCCTTAGACTTTGTTTTAACCCTGCAGCGCACCGATGGGACAATCTGTTGGTCTTTTGAGGCATTGGGCACGGATGAAGAAGATGCCCTTTTGGCCGGCAATGCCTCGATCCTGAAAAGCCTCGAATGTGGACTTTTCCTGGCTGGCCTCATGCAAGACCCGCAAGCGCGCTGGCAAACTGCAAGCCACCAATTGCGCCATGCTCTGCAAACTACGCCAGAGTTGTTTGACCGGCGGAAAACCGGGACACGGTTCGCCATGGACTGGTACTACCCCGTCTTGGCGGGCGCTCTGGATTTACCTACCGCGCAGGCGCGGATTTTTGAGCGCTGGGAGACATTTGTCACAGATGACCCGGCCTGCTGCTGTGTCTCAGACGAGCCCTGGATCACCGTCGCCGAAACCGCCGAATTGGTGCTTGCTTTGCTGGCCATTGATGAGCAGGAGCGCGCAGCGGACTTGTTCGCTCAAATGCTGACCTATCGCGATGAAGATGGCGCGTTTTGGATGGGGTGGCAGTCGGCGGAACAGATTTTCTGGCCTCGCGAGCGACCGAGTTGGACTCAGGCTGCCGTCATTCTGGCCGCAGATGCGCTAGACGGGAAGGACCCAGGCAGCCGTGTTTTGATCCGTTCGCTGCTCTAAAGTCGCCGCAATATTCGCAGACTGGCAATCGCCGATTCCTCGACATAAAGATCTGAGGCTAAGGCCCGCTGATAGATCTCATAGGGCGGGCGTCCGCCATCAGCTGGGTCCGGGAAGACGTCATGGATGGCGACCAAGCCGCCAGGCATCAGATGCGGTGTCCATCCGCGATAATCGTTGAGGGCGTGCTCCATCGTGTGACCGCCATCGATGAACAGGAAGCTGAGCGGCGTGCGCCAGCGCAGGGCAATATCTATCGAACGCCCAACAATTGGGACGACGGTGCCTTCTAAGCCCGCTTTACGAATCGTGTCGCGAAAGAGCGGCAACGTATCGATGGCCCCGGCTGCTTCATCCCAGAGCGTTTCGTCAAAATACTCCCACCCCGGCTGGTTCTCTTCCGAGCCGCGATGATGATCGATGGAGAAGTGGAGCTCATTGGCAGCCGCGCAAGCGGTGCCGATATACAATGCAGACTTCCCGCAATAGCCACCAATCTCAAGACATGGTCCATGTGGCGCGCGTTGCATTGCCGCGTGAAACAAAGCCTCACCCTCTTCGGGCGCGAGAAAGCCTTTCACCTCATCCGGATTAAGCGGTAATTTCATCTTACGCCGGTCGCCTTAGAGACCGAGCACGCGTTTGGCGATGATGTTCTTCTGAATCTCGTTCGTGCCGCCATAAATGCTCTGGGCGCGGGCGCCGAAATAGGTCGATACGCCCGGGGCGGCATCAGCGGTATGGCCCGTCCAATCCGGACTGACGCTGTCTTCAAACTTACGCTGCCCATGCGCTGCGGCGACATCAAGATAGAGCGTGGTGATTTGCTGCGCGGTCTCTGTGGCGAGGATTTTGATAATTGACGCTTCTTTGCCAGGGCTGCCGCCATCTTTGACCGCGGAGAGAACGCGCAAGACGGTCATCTCTAAGCCATCCACCGCGATTTCAGCGTCGGTTAGCTTGCGCGCAAAGGCGTCATCGTCGATCAATTTACGATTGCCGCCCGTGGGTTCAGATGTTGCGAGGGCGCGTATGTGGCGCAATTGTTTGCGCTTGCCGCCAATCCGCGCATAAGAGGTGCGTTCGAAGCCAAGCAGATATTGGCTATAGGTCCAGCCTTTGCCTTCTTCGCCAATCAGGTAATCGGCTGGCACCCGGACATCTTCAAAAATTACCATGTTGAGGACATGTTTGCCATCGATCGTGATGATTGGCTTAAGCGTCACGCCAGGACGGTCCATCTCGCAGCAAATGAAGCTAATGCCCATTTGCTTCTTTTCTTCTTTTGATGTGCGGGCCAAGAGGAAAATCCAATCGGCGTGCTGCGCCGCGCTGGTCCAGATCTTAGTGCCATTGAGCACATACTCATCGCCCTCGCGCTTAGCTGAGAATTGCAGAGAGGCGAGGTCTGAGCCGCTATCTGGTTCGCTATATCCTTGCGCCCAACCGAGTGAGCCATCGCGCGTGCCGGGAAGCCATTTTTCTTTTTGGGCGTCAGAGCCGAACGTGTAGATAATGGGTCCGACATAGATGACCCCCATCGGGGTCACCGTGGGAACGCCCGCGCGTTCAAGCTCTTCGTCAAAAATATATTGTTCTTCCAAGCTCCAACCCGGGCCGCCATACTCTTTCGGCCAAGCCGATGCGAGCCAGCCTTTCGCGCCGAGCGCCATTTCTGACTTGCGGACTTCGGCGGTCGTCAAACTCGCACCCGTGGCGACTTTGGCGCGAATGTCTTGTGGGTACTCCGATTCAAAGAAGTCTCTGACGTCTTTGCGGAAGGGCTCAAGGGCGGAATTCGGTGACAGGTCCATGTCGCTGAGTTTACCGCCCTGATCAGCGCTGAGAAGGGGTGCCCGAGCGGGAGTTTCGACTTTGTTTGGCTAAGACAGCATCTGCGCAAACAGCGTTTCTGGATGCTGGAACATCCAGTTTCGTCCCGAATGCTCGACCTGGCGAAAGTCAACACCCAGCCGTTCTGCATCCGCTTTGCAGTCTTCCGGACCAACCCCATGTTGATCAGAGCTGTTGATGACGCGCACTGATCCGGCGCGCGATAGCAAGGATTCTAGGTCGGGATTTGGCAGGAAAGCCGATTGCAGATCCAAGCGCGCATTGGTTCGGTCTGCAGCAGCAATATAGGCAGCCATGGTGGCGAATTGATCCAAGTTGGCTTCAACATACTCGGAATCGGCTTTTTGTGACCGATACAGCAATTGATAAAACCGTTTGCCGCCAAATGTCCGCAACATCGAGCGCAAGGTGCGTGTTCCGAAATTAAACCCGGCCGCAGAGCCCAGAGCCATTCGTAACAGCCCGCGGATCCATGACGGCTGGATCCCTGACAGCTTATCTTGGACGTTCAAGCTATAATTGACCAAAAGAGTCTGACCGATTCTGGCATTGCGATCCTGCACCAAAAGCGCCAATGGGGCGGACATCGACAAGCCAATCAAGGTAACATCCTCGAGTTTTAGAACCCGAATGAACTCTGCGACCAAGTCCGCCGATTCCTGCAAGGTTGCGGCTGCGACAGTATCGCCAAATCCTGGTCGAATCGGAAAGATCAAATTCAGGTGGCGCGCACGTGCGGCTTCGATCATCTGCTGAGACGGCATGTAGCCATATTCAATCGAGTGCAAAACAATCACCGCATGTCCGCTGGAAGAGCCATAGCGACGATACTCCACGCAAGCCCCTGGCGTTTCTAGAGAAATCCGCCGTGCCGCGCTTTCATCGATATCGGGGAGCTGTTGGGCCGGCGGTGAGCGCAACTCGACAGCATTGGCGATCTCCATCGTGGTTGACACGGTCTCGACCAGACTGCGGCTCTGCATCTTATTGTTTAGGCGAGCAACATGCGTACGAACCGTGTTGAGCTTTCCACCTCGAATATCGGCGATTTGTTCGAGTGAGTGGCGCTGCATGACCAGTTGTAGGATCTCGACTTCGCTTTGCGTGAGACCATATTGCTCTTGCAAATGCGCGCGCACCGGCGCGCTGATTTTGGTCAGAACGAGATAAGCGATAAAGCCAGAAACACCGCGTTCATGCATCACCGGGCAGACTTTGATTTGCCGCTTGATGCCGAACCGATCGGTGAGTTCGATCACAGAGGCATTGAGCGGCGGTTGCCCGGGCGACGTGATCGCCGCGTCCAAATCCACGTGATCACCTTCATTCAAACCAAATCGATCCGACAGCCCTTTTGACATGCGGGCGATTTCGCCCGTCGGACCAATGCTGAATATTTCTGTCGGGTCGATCTCGTCCGTGAGCGACTGGGGCGCGTCATCTGCCGTGCGCGGCACGCGGTCCGATAGAAGCGCCAAAACCGATAGAAAATCCGGCATGCGCGTCGCATCTTCGGACAATCGCGACCAATCCAGGCAAGCTTGAGCAAATTGATCTGGATCGTCACCGGCTTTGGCCAGTGAGCGTAATAATTCAAACGCGGCTTCTGCCCGCTGCTCTGATTCGACATCAGAGGTTTGTTTCGGATCCATTTTTTTGAACTCTACGCATGCGCTCCCGAGACTCTATAGAATGACACGCGCGTCACTTTTTCAACCTCCGAAGATGAAAAAGATGGGATTTCTACCAAATTTTGATTATTTCCGCCGCGCTCAGAACTCCATATTCAATAGCGTTGACGGTTTCGTCATACGGACCTTCGGCGCTGTCCCACACCGCGCCGAAACCGGTTGCCCACCGGAGATTCCCCTTTGTCTTCCGGTGGGCTTATTCTTTTTTGTGAAGTGATGATGGTTTGCGGGCTTAGCGGCCAAGCTCGCGCATGGCGCCATCTAGGCCTTCTAAAGTCATCTCAAACATCCGGTCAGGCCCAATGAGTTCGCGGATCAATTGGATCGATCCAGTATATTCCCAAGCCCCTGATTTGACTGGGTTGAGCCAAGCGAAATTCGGGAACTGCTCGACAAAGCGCTGGATCCAAAGGCCGCCAGGTTCTTCGTTCCAATGCTCGACCGAACCACCCGCATAAGTGATTTCATACGGACTCATGGTCGCGTCACCAACAACGATGACTTTGTATTCGCTCGGATATTTGTGCAGAACGTCCCAAGTCGGGATGACATCATTGCGGCGGCGGCGATTGTCTTTCCACAGCCCTTCATACGGGCAGTTGTGGAAGTAGTAATATTCAAGATTCTTGATCTCCGCCCGGGCCGCCGAGAACAGCTCTTCCATCACTTTCACATGCGGGTCCATCGACCCACCCACATCCATCAGCAACAGAACCGAAACCGTGTTCCGGCGTTCGGGACGCATTTCGATATCAAGATAGCCTTGGCGGGCGGTATTCTTGATCGTCGCATCTAGATCCAACTCATCCGGTGCGCCGGTGCGGGCCCATTTGCGCAGGCGCTTTAGCGCAACTTTGATATTGCGCGTGCCAAGCTCGACACTGTCATCATAATTTTTGAACTCGCGCTTGTCCCAGACTTTGGTGGCCCGGCGATGGCGCGATTTATCTTGGCCAATCCGGATGCCCTCTGGATTGTAGCCGTTCGCGCCAAATGGCGAGGTGCCGCCCGTGCCAATCCATTTATTGCCGCCTTCGTGGCGCTTCTTCTGCTCTTCCAGCCGCTTTTTCAGGGTTTCCATCAGCTTTTCAAACCCGCCCATGGCTTCGACTTCAGCCATTTCTTCCGGGGTGAGAAACTTCTCGGTCATCTTGCGCAGCCATTCTTCCGGCAGGTCTTGCGCTTCAATCGCATCGCCGAGGCTATCGAGGCCTTTAAAGACGTGTCCGAAGACTTTGTCGAACTTATCGATATTGCGCTCGTCTTTCACCAGCGCCGCGCGGGCGAGATAGTAAAAATCCTCGACGTCGCGGTCGATGACGCCCTTATCCATGGCTTCCATAAGCGCCAAATATTCTTTCAAAGTCACCGGCACTTTCGCGGCGCGAAGCTCATTGAAGAAGTTTAGGAACATGCGGCTCTCCTGACGTTCACGTTAAAGGTAACGTGCGTGAGGGCAATTTCCAAGGGTGTCGTGGCGAGAAGAGCTGTGTCGGGGGCGGATCAGCGGGATTTGGAACCGCGTTCTGGCGCGCTAAAACTCTCGCACATGCCCATCGGAAAACTCAAAAACCGCTTCATGCGAGTCGCCCTTGGCGGTGACCTTTTCAAAAGGCTGCGCGGCGTACAATGACCGAATCCCCATTCCAGACCATCCATGAGAGACGGCGATAATGGTCATGCGCGCGGACTCGGCGTCAGCGAGCCAGTCTCTTATGCGCGATAGAAATGCATCTTTAGGCTCACCGCCAGGGGCGCGATAAGCCCAATCAAACCTGCCACTGCCATCCAAGGCGCCAGGATGCGTGAATTCAATGTCTTCCATTGTCATGCCTTCCCAATCGCCGATCCCGATTTCGGCAAGCCGTTCATCAGTTTCGATGGCGGCAACATTTAAGTGCTGTTTGAAAATGCTGGCCGTTTCCTGCGCGCGTCCCAACGGACTGACGGACAATTGCACGGGGTTGGTGTTGATGATCGCGGTCAACTTCTCGGCAACGCGACGGGCTTGTGCGCGGCCGTGCTCGGTGAGCGGGGAATCCATCCCACCTTGCAGCCGACCGACCGAGTTTAGCGTGGTTTGTCCATGTCGCGTGAGATAGAATTTCACCATGCCTTCATTCATTATCGCAAAGCGTGCTCCTGACGAGGCCGGTTGATGTTGGATTTGAGGCGATCTGCAGTTTCGACCTAGAGGTGCGTTTTGCCAAAACGGGTTGCAGAACTGATTTTCACCTTTTGACCCTGGAGCTCCCGCGACATAGCAAGGCGCGGGAAGAGCGATGACGAGGAACAGATCATGGAAGTCTCCAGCGTGTTTGCCGTGCTCAATGCGATTGGCCTTTTTGTGTTCGCGATCTCTGGTGCGTTGACAGCCATCCGCCAGCGATTGGATTTCTTGAGCGTGTTGATCATTGCATTCTTTACCGGCGTAGGTGGCGGGACGATCCGGGATGTCATGCTGGGCACATTTCCGGTCTGGTGGGTAAATGATGAAACGGCGGTCGGGATTTGTATTTTGGGCGCGGTCGTTGCCAGTTTCACGCACCGATTTTTGTGGTCACGGCAGAAAGCGCTGATCTGGGCCGACGCCGCCGGTCTCTCCGTGTTCGCCATTCTTGGGGCGCAATCGGCATTGGGCGCCGGCGCGCCCGCGATTGTGGCCGTGTTTATGGGCGGCGTGACGGCGACATTTGGTGGCATAATCCGCGACGTCTTGCTGAACCAGCCATCTTTGATCCTGAAACAAGAAATCTATGCCACCGCGGCTTTAGGCGGCGCAGCGGTCTATGTCGGGTTGATTGAACTTGGTGTTTCCATGGATGTTGCTGCAATCGCGGCGTCCCTGCTGACATTTGCCATTCGCGGCAGCGCGATTGTGTTTGGCGTCTCGCTGCCCAAGCTGGGCGGCGATGTTAAGCGAGATCCGTGACGCGTCACATACTTCGGATCGGCGTCTTGCGTGTTTCTGGCTGTGACTTGCCGGCACCTTTGCCATAGCCATGCTTTTTAAGCAGGCCGCGGAATTGATGATACGAGAGGTCCAGCGATTTTGCGGCTTTGCCTTGATGGCCTTCAAAGGCTGAAAGGGCGGTGTCGATTAGGCTGGTTTCAAACAATCGGGTTTGGTCTTCAAAAGAGATATCCAAAACAGGAGGGGGCAGGGCGGATTGAGCTTCTGTCCGAACCGGTGTCGCTGCAACGGGCGTCGTTAAGCTCGCCGCCGGACGCCAGGGCGAGTCGAACGGATCGAGCGCCGCGCCATCAAACTGCACCGGCTCTGTCTGATGCGCCGTCAATGCACGATACGTGATGCGCTGGGCGAAATTGCGCAACTCGCGGACATTGCCCGGCCAGTCATGTGCTTCCATCGCGGCGATGGCGGACGGGGCGAACCCCGGGAAGTCTTCGGCCATTTCTCGCGCCATACGCCGCGCGAAGTGATCGGCAAGCAATGAGATATCTGCTGGGCGGGCCCGCAGCGGCGGTAAGGTCACAACATCAAAGGCCAAACGGTCGAGCAAATCTGCGCGGAAGTCGCCCGCGGCAGCCTTGCTTGGCAGGTCGACATTCGTGGCGGCCACGACGCGGACATTTGTGGTCAGCACTTTCTCTCCCCCCAGACGCTGGAACTCACCATATTCGACCACGCGTAGGAGTTTCTCTTGAACTTGCTTCGAGGCGGTCGCAATCTCGTCTAAGAAGAGCGTGCCGCCATCCGCCAGCTCAAACCGACCGAGCCGCCTTTCGGTCGCCCCCGTAAACGCCCCACGCTCGTGGCCGAACAATTCACTGTCGAGCAATTGTTCTGACAGAGCGGCGCAATTCACTTTCACAAATGGCCCATCCCAACGTCTGGAGAGAAAGTGCATCCGCTCGCCGATGAGCTCTTTACCCGTACCGCGTTCGCCAATGATCAGGCACGGGCGATCCAAGGGCGCCAGCCGAGAGACATGCTCCTGGGCTTCCAACCAACTTGGATCCTCACCAATCAATTGGGGGGTTTGACCACTTATCATTTGGTCTAAATAGCAAAATATAGTCGTATAAACAACCAAAATATTTAGCGTAAATAACTAAATTAGTTTAGCGCAAGCCTGCGCAAAAAGAAAAATACACAATAAAAACAGAGTATTATGAACTTAACTCAAAACTGGCACGGTCCTTGAAATGAAAGTGGCATGGCGGCCAGAGGGGTCGCCGGCAAATAAGAAAGACAAAAACGATGACCGAGCGCTCTTACGACAAAGGCTATGACGATACCCGATACGATCAGGCCCGCCGTGAGAGTGGCCGTTTCGGCCGCTACCTCTCAACCCGCTCACCAGAGACTTGGATGTTCTTCGTCGCTGGTGTCTTCCTCGGCGGCTTCTTCTTCTAAGAGCTGAAAACAGCCTAAAGAAACCGCGTTTCCTCCCACTCCCAACGAACCCCAAAAGATAAAAGGAAAAACTCTCATGGGAATGTTCTCTCGCCTCGGCGACATTATTAACTCCAACATCAACGCGATGCTGGATGGTGCTGAAAACCCAGAAAAGATCGCCCGCCTGATGATTCAGGAAATGGAAGACACTCTGGTCGAAGTTCGCACCGCTGCAGCCCGCGCGATGGCTGATAAAAAAGAAATGCAGCGTGAGATCACGCACTATACCCAAATCCGCGACGACTGGGAAAACAAAGCCGGTCTCGCCATTGATAAGGGTCGTGAAGATCTCGCCCGCGGCGCTCTGGTCGCTAAGCAAAAAGCGGAACAAGAAATTGTCCGCCGCGAAGAAGCGATGGAACTGGCCGATGAGGCGTTTCATAAGCGTCAGGATGATCTCAGCCGTTTGCAGGCCAAGCTGGATGAAGCTAAAGCCAAGCACCGCGCTCTGATGATGCGCCGCGAGGCGGCTGAGCAACGCATCCGCGTTCGCACTCAAACTTATGACACCCGCGTGGATGATGCTTTGGCGCGCTATGCCAATGTCGAACGCAAAGTCGACGAGTTGGAAGCCTATGCTGAAACCATTCGCGGCGGTGAACCAACGCTTGAGCAAGAGTTTGCAGCGCTCGAACAAAATGATGCGATCGAAGCCGAATTGGACGCGCTGAAGAAAAAGCGTGCTAAGTCAGCTAGCAAACCGACAAAAACGACTGAGACGAAGGACGCTTAATCATGTTACTTCCGTTCGCAATCTTAGTTGGTTTTATGACCGCAATCACCGCGCCGGGCCTGATCGCCCTGCATCTTGAAGACCGCCGCAAGGCAGAAAATGAGGCCGCAAACTGATGGAAGGCGAATTCATCATTGCCGTAATCGCGATTGTCGCAATCTTCGTCGTCTTTCCCGGCATGGTGTTTCACTACATCACGCTGTGGCGCAAGCAGAAGACTTTAATGCCCGACGATGAACGCATGCTCGAAGACCTCTGGCGTTCCGCCAGATCGATCGAGCGCCGGATCGAGACCGTTGAAGAACTGCTCGACGCGCAAGACGAAGAAGAGGCTCGCCCGCGGCGCCCGCTTTCACCCCGTCGGTTTGAGGATTAATCGATGACCCACAGAAGAAGACGACACTACCGTCCACTCAAAGACGACTTTCACACAAGCAAAGAAGAAGAAGAAATGTTCCGTTCCCCTAACCCAAAACGCTTTTATCGGTCGCGCACAGATCGTGTTTGGCTCGGTGTTTGCGGCGGGGTCGCAGAACGGTTCGGCTGGGAACCAACACTGGTTAGGCTATTGTTTGTCCTCAGTATTTTCTTCATGGCCGGCCCAATCTCGATCTTCGCTTACATTATTGTCGCGATGATCACGCCAAAAGAACCGATGGGTCGCCGTAATTTGGCCCCAGAAGAGGAGCAGTTTTGGCGCAATGTTTCGGACCGTCCACGCGTCACAGCCTCAGGGCTGAAGTATACGTTCATGGATCTGGAAGAACGCTTACGCAACATTGAGCGCAGCGTGACCAGCGAAGAATGGCGTCTAAAAAAAGCCTTTCGGGATCTAGAACAAAATTAAGTAATGAGTTACAACTGTAACCAGGGATCAGGTAAGTAAGGACTAGAAGGGGGATTTTCCCATGACACGTAAGGCCATCAGAAGCGGGATCCAAACCGGACTGCTCGTCGCTGCTGTCCTCTCAGTCGCCGCCTTTGCCAGCGCTAAAGACGATGGAGTCAAGCTCGAAGCCGGCGGTGTTGAAATGACATTTAAAGCGTCATTCGACAAAGGATTGATGATCAGCTTCATCGCGCCGGAATAGGCGCACATACTGAACTTCTGCTCCGGCACACACACTCTCTCCCTGAACGCACACTTGAGAGTGCCGGATCAGAATCACCCCACAAGATGGGGGGAAGTCTCGCAACTGCTTGCGGGGCTTCCGGCGTAAAGCGCTCACGCATCGGCTGAACCGATTTGGTCGTTCTGACCTTCATTCCATCATCACGACGTAAAAGTGCGCCGAGACTTATCGCTCGGCGCACTCTGGCTGTCATTCCTTACTCCCTAGCGGTTGGCGCGGCGGGTTTGACGCCGCCGGCGTGCTTCAAACAGCGGCATTCTTGGGTTTGCCTCTGTGCCATGTGCGGCATTAGGGGCGACTGTTATCGCGTTCGGCTGGCGATCTGGGGTCATATTGGCAAAGGCGAATTGAGCGGGCTTTGCTGAAACAGCGTGGTGGGTTGAAGTAAACATTTTTAGTCTCCGTTTTTCATTGCTTGGGTCCGACGGATTTGATGTCCGCCGATGACGCTGTGATACCCCCAACCCCGAGACCACGCTTGAAGATGGTCTGGAGATTTCTTGGAGAAGTCATGGAGATTGACGACGAGCGAAGGAGTATCTTGAATCCTCGCTCATCCCCGCGCAGGCGGGGAACTCTGGCGTCCTTGGTCGGGACTCGTTGCGTGAGATCCCCGCATCCGCGGGGATGAGCGAACAATCTGTATCTCCTAAAACCCACGAAAAGAACGCACGTCTGTGCCGATTATTCCCCCGCGACAGCTCAAGTGTTAACCAAAACTGCAAATCTCACGCATCTGTGTGCTCGTTTTTTCATTTGTTTTGTGTCACATGGCCCGGAAGTGGCATAAGTAAGTGGCATGTCAGATAAGCGTATCCTTCTGATCATTGGCGGCGGCATCGCGGCGTATAAGTCTCTCGAGCTCATTCGCGAGCTGTCGCGGCGCGGCATTGCCAGCCGTTGCATCGTGACCAAGGGCGGACAGGAATTCGTCACGCCTTTATCCGTCTCCGCTTTGTCCGGCGAAAAAGTCTTCACCGAATTGTTCGATCTCGATGATGAGTCAGAGATGGGCCATATCCAATTGTCGCGTTCGGCTGACTTGGTTGTGGTCTGTCCGGCAACCGCGGATCTCATGGCCAAAGCGGCGACCGGTTTAGCCAATGACTTGGCGTCCACGGCGTTGCTCGCAACTGATAAACCAGTGCTGATGGTGCCAGCGATGAATGTCCGCATGTGGCAGCACGCCGCGACACAGCGCAATGTTGCAACGCTGCGCGGCGACGGTGTGACGGTGATGGACCCAGATGAGGGCGCCATGGCATGCGGCGAGTTTGGACCTGGGCGTTTGCCGGAACCCCTTGCCATTGCTGAGCGTATTCAAGCGCTGCTCAGCGATGGGCCGGTGCTGTTTGGGCTCGAGCCTAAACCGCTGGCCGGACGGCATGCCTTAATCACCGCCGGCCCGACGCGCGAACCGCTCGATCCTGTACGGTTCTTGTCCAATCATTCGAGCGGCAAGCAAGGCTATGCAATCGCCGGGGCATTGGCCCGGGCGGGCGCGCGGGTGACATTGGTCTCTGGGCCAGTTTCTCTAGCCCCCCCCGCAGGGGTCGATTTCGTGCCGGTTGAGACGGCCCGCGAAATGCTCGACGCTTGCCAATCCGCTTTGCCCGCCGACCTGTTCGTATCCGTGGCCGCCGTCGCAGACTGGCGACCAAGCCGCGCGGCCGCGAAAAAGATGAAACTGAAAGAGGGCGACGGCGATCCGCATCCGACGCTCGAACTGTCAGAAAACCCCGACATTCTTGCGACCTTGTCGCGCAAGAAGAAGCATCGCCCGACTCTGGTGATCGGCTTTGCGGCCGAAACCCATGAAGTTGAAGCGCTGGCCATCGCCAAACTCAAGCGCAAGCGGTGCGATTGGATTGTCGCCAATGATGTCAGCGGAGATGTCATGGGCGGGACAATGAATGAGGTCTCTCTGGTGACCCGTGACGGCGTTGAAGACCGCTGGCCACGCATGACCAAAGAAGATGTCGCGACGCGCCTGGTCGCTCGGATTGCCCAAGAATTCGACGATGAAGCGGATCAAATCGCGGCTGAATAAATTTCACAAACAAGTCTGAGAAGACTGTGCTAGCTTGCTTCGCAATTGCGAGGGAGGACGCGCATGGCGAGACCGATTCCAACCGACGAGCATCTGCTCGATATGATTTACAAGAAAAACCTCAAAGCCTTCTCCGAATGGTCCGAAGAGAATAAGACCCGGCTGACCAAAATCTGGGTGCCGATCAATATCGATGAAATGGCTAAGAAGTATCGCTGTGACCCGGACCTGATCTTTGGTCGCCTCTATTATCACATGAACGAGAAATACGGCTCAACCACAGGCGATGGCCAAGACGTCAATTTCTTCAATATGCGCCTCGGACAGGACCGGCATGTGGTGAATTTTCCATTGCTGACCTCGGTCCTGGCGAACCTTCAAGACGAGCGCAAACGGTTCATTATCTCGACCCGGTTGGCCGCATTATCATTGGTGATCTCAGCCATATCGATCGGAATCGCGGTGCTGACTTAGGCTGTCAGGTGGAGCCGGCAGGTCACGGGGCTAAGCCTGGGGGGAGCAAGTTTTGGTCGCGCGCATTTCTGCGAGGCGAGCAAAAGCAGACATTGGCGCTCGCTTTGTTTTGCGTAAGAATATTCTGTCGACGCGTTACCGAAGGAGAGATATCCGATTGTTTGACGATGCGATCAAACAAATGGCGGAGCTGCCTCAGTGGGTTCAGCTTTGGATGCGGTGGTTAAATATCGTGTTTCTGCTCGGACTGTTCTTCTTCGCCAATCATGCCGAAGCACGATGGTCCCTCGTCGCCTATGTCGTGGCATTTCCCGTCGGGTTTCTCGCTTTTTACTTTGTTCGAGATATTCGGATGACGGGGCTGCCTCACATTGTGTTTTGGACGCCATTGCTTATCTACCTTATCGGCACCGTCATTAGCGATCGCACATTTGAAATGGTGAGCTTGTTTGGGCTCTGGGTTTCGCTGCTAATTACAACGATTTTTGTCTGTGTGATTCTCGACGTCAAAGGCCTGATCGGCGTCATCTTCGACAGGGCCAACGCCTGATAAGCGCGCAAAAGCAGACGTACTGGCGAGGCTCGTCAGAACGAGTTTTTGCGGTTAGCGTCTGATTATGGATCGCTTTTCATATGTCATGGTGTTGCTGTCGATCATTGTTGGTCTGGGCATTACCGAACTGCTCAGCAACACAGCGCGGCAAATTCAACTCCGGACCCGGGCAAAGTTTTATTGGGTTCACGGACTTCTGGTCATCGCCGTTTTTGTCGCCTTATTGCAGCAATGGTGGGAAGGTTGGGACCAGAGAAATGTAGAAGCCTGGTCGTTCCACGTCATGCTGTTAATGTTAGGCGGCCCGATTGGCCTCTACATCATTGCGCATCTTTTATATCCAAAACAACTCGACGGCTTGGACTTCAAGCGCTTCTATTATGAAAGTCCTCGCACGCTTTACGTGATTGCTGCGATCACAACGATTATTGGAACCGCTTATCGCCCAGTGGCATTTGGCGACGTGATCATTGACCCTGACAATGCCGCGTCGGCCGTCATGGTGCTCGCTTTTCTTGTCCTGGCTGCGACGCGCCGAGAACGGGTTCACACGATTCTGGTGCCGCTCATTCTTGCGGCAATTTTACTGGACGTATTCATTTTCATCCCGACTATTGAATAGGGACGAAGCCTTTTCAAAAACCGAACCCACGCGGACGCTGTGCGAGTAAAAGCACACATAAGATGGGCGGCTTGAGGTGCCATAAAACGGACCCTCATTTTGGGTGTTCCCATCCCAACTTCAGCGCCCGACCGCACGCCCTTTATCCATTGGCTTGAAGCACCGCTGTGTCGTAAATGATGTATTCTTCAACAGCCATGCCGTCGATGAGGCGAAAGCGATCGACACCTGGATACTCAACGCGTTCGCCATTTATCATCGCAGATGTTCTCCAATGGATGTAGAGAACATCACCGTTGCCCGCGCAATCCACCGGCACGACTTCCAACTCTTCGAATGAAGTGAGAAGCCCGGCCATCACATCTACGTATTCGGCTCCGGAAAATGTGCCCTGCCCAGCGAAGTGAACTGTAGCTTCGGGTGCGATGAGTTCTGCGACGCGGGCCCCAGTAGGGGCGGCCCAGAACGACTTGAACCGTTCGAAGAAATCTAGGTGTTCAGCGGTAAGGGATGTTTGATGATCAGACATGTGTTTCTCCATTGGGCTACTGACAAGCAAACATGTGCGCTCCGCACATGTTTAATGTCAAGTTGAAATATGTGCGTTGCGCACATATAGTCGGAACATGATTGATCAGACCGCAAATATACTGGGTGCCGTAGGACTTGCTGTCTCAGACCGCATTTCAGAATCGGCTCGAACGATCTTGAACCATTCTGGTGAAACCCCGGCAGCATTGGTGGTGATTGGGTACGGCCAAGGCCCTTCCAACGATCTACTCAGAAAGATTCTTGGATTATCGCACCCAGGGACTGTTCGCCTAGTGGATCGCTTGGTTGCCGATGGGCTTGTTGAGCGCAAAAAAGGGCCGGACAACCGAACCATCGCGCTTTTTTTGACCGATAAGGGGCAATCGCGGCGCGAACAGTTGCTGGCTGGACGCCTCGCTACAATAAAGTCGCTTCTAAGCCCGCTTGATGCGTCTGAACAAAAAACGTTCGACCGGCTTCTGCATAAGATTCTTTCTTCAATGGAGACCACCGACATCGAGCGCTGTTCGCTCTGTCGTCTCTGTGACAATCGCGTTTGTCTCAATTGTCCCATTCCCGCTGATTTTCGAGACTAAGCTTCGCCGCTCCAAAAATGTCCTTAGGCCTACAAACCCAGCGCGCCTGGATGCAGCCTGAGCGCGCCGAGATCGCTCCATCTAAGATACTCGATAGGTCAGCAGCGCGAGCATTAGGAGACATAAGTCCGCTTAACTTCCACACGTGATCAGCTTGCCCATCGTTCGTTTGCTTAAGCGTGAGATTAAAACCCAAAAAGTGGATTTCTCGCTCATTGTGGATAAGTGTGGATTTGCGTGGGGAATCTCGCATTGGTCGGTTGTTCTAGATCTGTTCATGGTGGTAAAATGTGAATCACACATAATTCCACAGGTCGAACCATGCACCGCAGTAACCTCGCCCCAAAACGCGTCGCCTTTCGAGACATCCGATACCGCTCTGTTACCGAAGCAAGAACCGCCGTGTTTTTTACTTTCGCAGGCATTGCATTCCAGTACGAGCCGCATGTGTTTGAGCTAATCAACGGCAAGAGATATGTGCCCGACTTTTATCTCCCCGAATTTGAGACGCACGTGGAGGTGAAGCCCGAAGACCCGATTATTCGAGATTTGGAGCGCCACAAGGCGGATTTCTTGGCATCTACCGGAGAGAATGTGTGGCTAACTCGTGGTAGTCCGAAGCGCGGAGTTCCGTGGTTCGAGCACATTGGTGTCAGCAAACTCTGCATGATTGCAAATGACAACGAGTATTCGGAAAATCACTGGAAGCTTCATGCCGATCACAAGAACGTTGTTCCTCTTTGTTCGGGGCCTCATTCACGACCGTGTTTGTGGTATGATGATGTCGTCATGAACTTGGCATTCAAGCAGGCCGAAACATTTCTGGCTCGTGAGCAGATTGGGGCAAGTGTGGGCTCGCTGGCCAAGATGGTGCTTGAAGATTCTCGAAGGGCACGATCGGAACGCCACGACTAGATAGACTGCAGACGCTTCGGCAGCGTGCATCTATTCTTGAACTATCGGCGCTCTCGTTTCGTCCGCTTTTAGGAGCTTCGTGCAGTGCAACTACCGCCCGGTCTTGTGATCCTTAAGTCAAAAGCCGCACATCCGCTCTGCGGCGTATCACGTCTCGGAGGTTCAATCAGATTTCGTCACCCTTGACTCCGCACCCCGACTCCGGCGCTTTGCGGGGCCATGACTGATATCACTGTTGCTGTGCGGCCTCTGCCGCATTTTGAGGGGCTGGATCTGCCAGCGTATGAAACACTCGGCGCGGCCGGCATGGATGTCCGGGCGGCGGTGCCTGTGGATGAGCCGATTATGCTGACCCCGGGCACCCGCGCGATGGTGCCGACCGGGCTAAGTGTGGCTATTCCACAGGGGTACGAAATTCAGATGCGGCCCCGCTCTGGCCTTGCTGCCAAGCACGGGATCACCTGTCTGAATTCTCCTGGAACGATTGACAGTGACTATCGCGGAGAATTGAAAGTCATCTTGATCAATCATGGCGATGAAGCGTTCACGATTGCCCGCGGTGAACGGATTGGGCAAATGCTCTTAGCGCCCGTGACCCGCCTGGTTTGGCAAGAAGTTGAAAGCCTGGACGAGACCGATCGCGGCAGCGGCGGCTTCGGCTCGACAGGGCGATAATCGCTTGCCTTTCTGACAAAGTTTGCTATATATCGAAAAACGATAAAACGTCAGGAACAAACAGCCATGGATATTGACAGTCCATTTACGATGGTCGTGCTGATCGTCTTGATCGCGGTTGGGGCAGGTGTGATCAAAACCTGGATCGAAACGCGGGCCAATTCGACCGCCGATGAAGAGACGAAGCTGCGCATGGAAGACCTCGAGAGCGAAGTGCTGCGACTGCGCGACCGGGTCAAAGTGCTTGAGAAAATCACCACCGATGGTGACAATCGCCTGCGCGAGGAAATCTCGCGCCTAGCTTAATCGCCTGAGTCTTAATCGCCCGAGTCTTATTCGCCAGCGTCTTGGCTAAAGCCTTTGCTGATAATGTGTGCGGCGTAACCCGACACGGAAAATCCGACAATGCCTATTCCTGCGGCGTATAAGGTGGCGAGATTGGTTTCACATCCTTCTCCGCCCGCGGCGCACGCCCCGTGATTCAAGCTATAATACATGAAGATCGCGGTCACGGCTGAAAAGACCGCCAATGCCAGCATCGCGCGGCCAAACCACTTTAGCGCCAATTCAATCATACTTTGGACCCTTCTATGGTCGGCAATTGGTCCAACCAATCTAATATCGCTCGGGAGATCTCGTCCGGTTTTTCCGGGAGAAGCGCGTGTCCTGCGCCGTCCAACCTGACGCCTTGAACGCGGTCTGGATGGGTCAGTTCTAAATAGTCGATCGTGTCCGCCGGCGGCGCGATCGTATCTTGTAATCCCGCAATCACCAGCATGGGTGCGCGGCCACCCGCGGTCCATGCCTCGGCAGACGTCGATGCCGTGGCGTGACCTTGCAGCCGGGCGGTCGCAGCATGCCACCCGCGGAGCCAATAGTCTGGGATCTCATTGCCATCCGCGAAAAATGCGTAGCGAACGGCTGCCGCATGTTGGTCCTCGCTCAGGTCGCCGTCAAATGATTGATTGAGCGCTCGCCGAGCGCGCTCTGGAATCGGTTTTTGACCGCCGGACGCGATCAGGATCAGGCCAGCAGCGTGTTCGGGATACAATGTTGCAGACGCGCGTGCGACGCGATTGCCGAACGCGTGGCCCAGGAAAACGACCGGCCCGTTTTCGGCATAGATTTGGTGTGCGTCTTTTGCGAGATCGAACAGCGAAGGGGTCGCCTTCGTCGCGACCGAAGCCCCGATGCCCGGCGCTTCGACGAGCATGACGGGATAGCCCGACTGGTTCACCCGAACCGCTAACTCATTAAAATCGCTGACTTCGCGGCCGGCACTTGCGAACATGACAATGTTCGGTCGGCTTGAACCCGGCGCATCCAAGACATAATAGGCAATCGCCGCTTCAGGCTGATCTCCAACCTGGTTCAGTTTTGCGACGACGTGTGTGCCAACCGAGTCGCGGGCCGTCATGAAACGCTGAAGGTGAGACATTTAGATGGCTCCCGCGACCACTTGGATTGGTAAACCGTTGCGTCCTAAACGTCACTTTACCTGATTGAGCCAATTTTTTCGCACGCTGGCATTCTCCGCGCACAAGGTCAATTGACTGCGAACTTTGGAAGTTCCTCAGCCAAAATGTCATACACGACCCGGATGCGTTTGCTGGTATGTAGCTCGCGATGCGTGACCAGCCAGACGGGAATGGGAATTGAGACAATATCCGGCAAGATCGGCACGATCGTGTCTGATTGGGACTCTATGTCTTCGACGAGAATGCTAACGCCTAACCCCAATCCGACCAGTTCATGCAGAACCGTCCCGCTCGGTGAGTTAAAGCGAAACTGATCGGGCGATAGGCGTAAGCCATACTCGGCCAGGAAGTCGATCAATTCAGCGTTGCGATCTAAGCCGATAAAGGTTGCCTTCTCGAGATCCTCGACGCGTGTGACCGGCCCGATTTTCTTCAGATAGTCCTGCGAGGCATAGAGGTGGGCTTTTGTTTCGAAGAGGAGTTTGGCGATTAAGTCCGCCTGTTCAGGGCGGGCATGGCGGATGGAAATATCTGCCTCGCGCCGTGTCAGATCTTGGACCTCATTCGACGGCAGGATGTCGATCTGAATGTTCGGCGCCACCGCGTGAATTTTTTTCACGATGCGTGGCAATTGCCGGCTGGCGACATTTTCAGTCGCGGTGATTGCCACGCGTCCTTCAATCACCTGCGATTGTCCTGATGCCGAGAGAGAGATGCGATTGGCGGCCTCGGCCATGACTTTCACATGCTCTAACAATTCCAATCCAGCGGATGTCAGCGCCATGGCTCGACCGGCACGTTCAAACAGCGTGACGCCGAGATCTTCCTCCAGTGCCGCCACTTGCCGACTGAGCGTGGGTTGGGTTTGTCCGAGCGCGCGCGCCGCGGCCGAAAGAGATCCTTCTTCGGCGGTTGCGAGGAACGCGCGCACTTGATTCCAGTCAAAAGAGATTGCCTGCCAGTTCATAGATTTCTGTATAGGTCTCTTCGAGTTTTAGACAATTTATATCTCATCTCCGCATAGCTACATGGAGTTTCAACACGAACTGAGTGAGTTTCAACGCAGTTTGAGCGCGTTTGAACAAGATTGAGCCGGAGGCAAAAATGGCGGATAAAGCAAAAGTCTGGAACAAAATGGCCGACAAATATTCGCGCCAACCCATCGCCAATCAGAAGGCGTATGAGATCAAACTCGACCTCACGCGCGAATATTTCACGCCCGACTCAAAGGTCCTGGAATTTGGGTGCGGCACGGGCTCAACTGCCATTCTGCATGCGCCTTATGTCCAGCATATTGATGCCATCGACGTGTCCGAGCGGATGATCGAAATCGCTCAGGCCAAGCTGGCACCTGAAAGGGTCGAGAATGTCGATTTTGCCGTGGCTGATATGGACACGTTCAAAGCTGAGCCAAGGTCTTACGATGCCGCCCTAGGGTTGAACATTCTGCACCTCTTGGATGACCGGATGAGTGCGATGCGTGAGGTCTATAAAGCCTTGAAACCTGGCGGTTATTTTGTCACCAGCACAGCCTGTCTGCGTGAGAAATGGATGTTCGTGCTCCTCGACCCGCTCTTCCCTTTAATGCACGCCCTTGGGTTCTGGCCGCGGGTGTCGCGGATCACTGCCAAGCGATTGCAAAACGACATTGAATCTATCGGGTTTAAGACCGTGCATTATTGGCAACCGAACAACGGACTCTCCGCTTTCATCGTCGGACAAAAACCGGAAACCGCCTAAAGCAACGCATCATCCTCTTTGGCAAACTTGGCCAAGAGATAAGCGTCATTATCCTCAATCGGATCAAGCTTCCCAAACGCGAAGGCGTTGCGGTCCATGACCATATCGCGCGGCCGCAAAGCGCGAGAAATTTCCAAACCGTCAAGACTGCGCGCCCGCGAAAACGCCACATAGGCCTGGCCATGCGCGAACATGCCCCGGTCTAGGTCGATGTAGACTTTGTCGAGAGTCAGCCCTTGGGCTTTGTGAATTGTCACCGCATAGGCCAAGCGAATAGGCACTTGTTTGAACGTGCCGACCACTTCGCGTGAGACTTTTTTGGTTTCCGGGTCGAGCGAGTATTTATACTTCTCCCAGGCCGCGGGTTCGATCTCATACTCATGTCCGTCAAGTTCGACCAAAACATTGCGCCCGGACCATCCTGCGACAATGGCCAGCGAGCCGTTCACCCACCGGCCTTCCGGGTCGTTCTTAATGAGCATCACCCGCGCGCCTTCTTTGAGCTCTAAGTCGGCTTCGGTTGGATAGGATTTCTCTTCAAATGTGCCTTGGACTTTTGCTTCAAACACTTTTTCAGGGCCGGGCAGATCATCGAGCCGTGCCTGATTGATGCGATAGGCATTGGCATTGTTCGGGGTCAGAACAATGTGCGTCTCGCTGGCGTCGACCGCGTCGCGCGAGGAAACGAGACCACGCAGCACACTGTCATCCGCTGGCGTGAGCCGGCCCTGTCGCATCGCTCCAAGCAGCGCCAAAAAACGCGGATCCTCTTGCCTGAAAACGTGTTTCAGCGCGAGCAGTGCAAACTCGGCTTCTTTAAAGGCCGGAGCATTGAAAAAGTAATGCCCGCCATATCGTTCCTTAAGAATCGGGTCCTCATCGCCGCGCACCACAGGCGGCAATTGGTGCAGGTCGCCCGATAGGATCATCCGAACGCCACCAAACGGTCGTTTTGACCCGCGATTGAGTTTTAGGCTGCGATCAATCGCGTCCAGCATATCGGCGCGCACCATAGAGATTTCGTCGATAATGATGGTCTCTGCTGCCTTCATCAGCCGCGCCGTGCGCAAGCGTTTGACGTCTTGCGGTTCGATCAGGCGTGGCGGGAACTTGAAGAAAGAATGAAGCGTCTGGCCGCCAGCATTCATCGCGGCAACGCCGGTCGGTGCGAGGACAATAGCGCTTTCGCCCGCATGGGCCATGAATTTGCGGAGCAAGGTTGTCTTGCCTGTTCCAGCGCGCCCAGTGAGGAACAGATTGCCTTGCGCCCCAGCCCCAGCCGCCACCCATTCGGCGGGCTTGGCGTAAATTGTGTCGGGGGTGGTTTCACCGGGAAGAGCGGGCAAATCAGTCATCTTTGCCCAGCCCTAGCGCGCTTTGGTGGCCTAGGGAATATTTTCGCACTGTACCGACGCGGTGGCACGGCAAAGCCCATCCAAATCCTCAACTATCGACCGCGCTTGAGAAGCGAGTATGCCGCCTCGACTGAAGCATTCTGAGATCGCATCAATCCGCGCCGCTTCTTGGAGATTGGTCGCAACCGCGTCGCAACTTTGCTCAGGCGTATCTTCGGCGGTTTTCGAGATTGGGAAAGCCCGCAATTGGCGTTGTAAGACAGGCACCGTATACTCTACCGGTAAGCCTTGATTTTCGACCATAAAGTTCCTCAGCAGCACAGTTGGGTCCGCGACGAGCCGTTCAACCTGCGGCACAAAACAGGTGCCAAGCGTGCGATAGGCATAGGCTTCTTCTTCCTCGGCCAGAGCAAGGCTAAAGGCGCGCTCTGCTGCGAGCCGACGTTGATGAAAGTCCGCACTCATCGCGCCTTGATGCGCTTCGAGGTCTAGCCTCAACCAATGTTGCCAATGGGCGCTTGCCGTCGCCTCAGTGAAGTCTGGGTGCAGTGCCAACATGTCTTCCGGTGCACGAATGACTTGCCCGGCGAGATAAGACCAAGCGGTCATGCATCGCATCGGCGTGGCTAAGTCTTCGACTGGGATTGTGACCGCCGTGTCGACGTCTGTCGGGAAGCGCTCATCTGTTGCAACTGGAAGAGTTACGTCCTGACGGCTGGATTCATATATCGACCCTGCGGCGATATCAGAGGACAACGATACCACGCCGTCTTGCTGGGCATGGGCGATACCGGTGAGACTTAACCAGGCGAGCGTCACATGACGCAATTGGGAAGCGGGCATTGTGTCCTGTGAACTTAAAACTCTACACTCTGTAATAAGTCGTAAGCGCGAATCTCAAATCGCTCAAGGGCGTAGCATCGTTAAGGAAGTTTAACTCGTATGCAGACTGAAATTCATTCCCAGGTTGATGCCTATTTCGAACGAAACTTGCTCCAATCCGATCCGGTGCTGGAGAAAATTGCCCAAAGCAGTTCTGAAAATGGACTCGTGCCTCACGCGGTCACGCGCTTGCAGGCGGCGTTCTTGGATATGCTGATCAAAATGAGCGGCGCCGAATCGGTCTTGGAGATCGGGTGTTTGGGGGGATACTCGGCTGTGGCCATGGCGCGGGCGCTGCCGCGTTCGGGCAAAGTTCTGACCACAGAGATCGATACCAGAACCGCCAGAATTGCTCAGTCAAACATTGAGGGCTCCGGTTTTGCCGACCGGATTGAGCTGCGCGTTGGCCCGGCAATGGAAGTCCTGGACGCTGAGCTTGCCGCCGGATCGGTCTTCGACTTCGTGTTCATCGATGCCGACAAGGTCAATCACAAGAACTACTTTGAGCGCGCCTTGAAAATGTCCAAGCCCGGTACGGTCATTGTCGCCGACAATATTGTTCGCGGTGGCGCGGTTCTTGATGCGCAGAGCCGGGACAATAGCGTCAAAGGTGTCCGTGAGATGATCGCGTTTGCCAGCACGCTCGCCCATGTCCAGATGACCGCCATGCAAACAGTTGGTGAGAAAGGTTATGATGGAATGGCGATTTTTCGCGTCGGCGAGGCTTAGAGGTCGCGCCAAGTCACCGTCACACCGAGCTCTCTGAACACTTCGTCCCAATAGGTCTTCAGCGCACCGCGTTGCATGTCGACATAGCGTTGGCGGGGGATCAGTCGAATTTCCAAATCCACTCCGCTCAAACTGTCGCCAAACCGGCGCATCGTTGCATCTGTGACCGAGATGGCATCTGGCATGTTTTCCGGCAGCGCGCCGCCGCCGCCATAGATCGTGAACACGTCTGAATTTTGCAGCATGTCGGAGATGATAACCACCCGGCGCTGCGGTGCGCGGCGCGAAAACGCGTCGGTTTGACCGAGCCTTGCAAGCGCTTCGAGAACGGGACTGTTTGGGGCCTCTTTCGGCACGACCAAATCTTCGAGAATAGTTTCCAACGGGCGGTCGAACTTTTCGTTGAACCGAACTTCAATCTGTTCCGGATTACGGAAGAGCGGGTTTACCTGATCGCCGCGTCCTGGATTACATAGCGAAAATTCGCCCCGCGGATCGAATTGGCCGTTTTGATCGAGCTCGAACAAAGTCAGCCGTTCACCGATCGCCAATCGGTCGCGCGTGCGCCTTATCGTGGCCGCGATGAGACCGGCTTGTTGCTCGCTATATTCGTCGGTCTTATCGATGATCACCGCCGTGTGCGGGGGCAATTCGTCTGAGATTTCACACAGAGTCAGTTCGTCGTAAGGCGCAGGCTGCAGGGCGAAGAAGGCGAAGCCGATAATCACAACGGCCAAGCCGGCCAGGACGAAATTCAAGATCGCCTGGTTGCGTTGCTTCTTCTGTCTCGATCGCCGCCGCCGCGCCATTATTGCCCCGTTTTGGCTTTGAACTGGTCAATGATCTTATGCTCGAGTCCAAACTCATCTGACAAGCCATCATCGGTGGTGCGGAGCAATTCTTGATATGGCGCCATCATCTCCGCCATGGTGCGATGAATGATCATTTTCTCACGCGGACTGAGATCCTGATCGTCCATTCCGTCTTCCCCATATTTCACCTCGAGCACGACCTCTTTGATGTCTTCATAGCTGTCTTCGAAATCATAAAGCGCATCGCGCAGGTCGACTCGCGCGCGTTCTAAGCCGCGTGCAGCGTCGCTAAAGCCGGGGAAAGGCGAATCAAGGCGCCGGCCTTCGAACGCCGCAAACGCGGCGATGGCGAGCCCCAAGGCAAACAGAACCATGGCGTCTAATGAGTGAAGCGCGAACGGTCTGCACATCGCGTTTGTGGCTGCACTGCCGATTGTGTCGCCGAGTGGCGATTTCAAGATTTCTTCGCAAACCGCAGGATTGACGATGAAGTGGGGTAGAACGGTTGTCGGCAGATCATCTGGCAGGCTTTGTCCTAAAGCCTGCATATCCAAAATATTGCGATAATGGGCAGCCGACAAATTGACCAAGAACACAAGGGAAAGTCCAACCACAATCGCGATCAGTCCCATTAGAACGTACAGGTTACGACGCGAGAGAATGTTCTCCCAATCGATTGGCATCGATATATGCCGCATGCCCCAATAGCCGACAATGAAGAAGGCCGTGGCGACGTTTGCGAGCGATACGGCGGCCGCCTGGAAAATACCACCCGCCAGGCCAAATTCGCTTTGTTTGGCAAAGAAATAGGCATTGGCGGCGCTCTCAAAAATGATCATCAGAGCGATGATCGACATTTGCAGCATGGGCACTTTTGGGTGGCTGGATATGTAATGGACGCCGCGTCCGGTGGTCTGGTTCAGCTTGAGTTTCTCATGTCGCGCGCTTGTTTCGCTCTGCGTGTCGGTTGAAGTGCTTTTTGCGGTCTGCGACTTCTTTCGAGGAAGATGATAATCCCCGCCGAGCTGACGAAATCGATAGAAACTGAGTGCCGCGCGCGTTGTGTAATCGGCTTGTAGGATGACTTCGTTGAACGCGTCGCTGGGGCGCTTGGTGAGATCAACGATATCTCGCTCGTCCAGCGTACCCGTCGTATTCGACGTTTCATCATACATCAGCCATCCTCCCGAATAGGAACCCTATTTAGTCGTTAACCTTTTAGTAAGGCTTTTTGTCAGGCTTGAGATGAATTGTGCCGAGGATGGGGCGAAAAAGGTGCCGACATTCAAGGCTCGCCACAATTTGTTCCAGGGCGTAAGACGGGACATATGGCTTTCACCGCTGATCAACTAGACCGCCACAAGCGCCACATTCTCTTAAAAGAGATTGGTGGGCCAGGCGTGCAGAAATTGCGAGGCGCGAGCGTTTCGATGATCGGCGCGGGCGCGCTGGGTGGTCCTTGCGCATTATATCTTGCCGCGGCTGGTGTCGGCGCCATCGAGATTTGGGATGACGACGCGGTCGATCGGTCCAACCTGCAACGCCAGGTGCAGTTTTCCGATTCTGACATTGGCGCGCAGAAGGCCGAGATACTGGCGAAAAAGCTTCAGGCTCAAAATCCAGACATTGATGTCACGCTGCAAAATAGACGATTGGGCCCAAACGCAGCCCCCAGTGGGTCGATCCTGATCGATGCGACGGACAATTATGAGACTCGGTTTGAACTGAATCGATTGGCACACCGGTCTGGACGCCTCTTGGTGTCTGGCGCTGCCAGCCGATGGAGCGGGCAGGTCTCGGTCTCTGCGTCCGGTCTTCAGGAAGATGCCCCATGTTATCAATGCTTTGTTCCCGAGATGCCGCCCGACGCCGAAGCTTGCGACGAGGTTGGCGTGGTGGGTGCGCTGACCGGCATAGTTGGGACGCATATGGCGTTGGAGGTGATTAAGCTTGTGACTGATGCAGGTACGCCACTGATCGGGCGATTGCTCATTATTGATGGGCTCACCAGCGAGAACCGCATTTTGAAACTTCGTCCGAACCCGGACTGTTCAGTTTGCGGGCGGTGAAAGTTTTCTTTGACAGCGTTAATATTTGACGGTTTTACGACACGGGGCCCAATTGGAGTACTCGGATGTTACGCAGAACGCTCGCCGTTATTCTAACGATTGTCGCCGTCCTTGCGGCGGGCTGGCTGGCGCTCCGACGAGCGGACATTCCGTACGATACGCTCGAGACAATTTATGCCACGCAAGACAGTCAATTTATGACTCTCGATGACGGCCTCAAAATCCACTTCACAGATACTGGACCGCGAGACCGCGCAGCAATCGTTTTGGTGCATGGCTTCTCGTCCTCTTTGCACACATGGGACGCTTGGAAGACCGATTTAGAAGCCGATTTCCGCGTGATCACGTTGGATCTTCCAGGTCATGGCCTTTCGCGGGCTGAGGATCCGGCTCACGCCACGATCGACCGCTTCGTGGAGGTCGTGCACGACGTCACCGAAAATCTTGGCGTTGCCCGGTTTACGCTCGCCGGCAATTCAATGGGTGGCAATACGGCTTGGAAATATGCGCTAGCCCACCCTGATACGCTGGACGGTTTGGTGCTGCTTGCAACATCTGGATGGCCGGAAGAAGAAGGCGAGGGGGACGAAACGCCCTTGATCTTTACGTTACTCGGGAACCCAATCACCCGCACCATCCTGAAAGATTTGGACATGACGTCGCTGACCCGATCCGGGTTAGAAGCGTCATATACTGACCAGTCATTCGTAACTGATGAATTAGTGGATCGATACGTTGCCCTCTCAAGGGCGCCAGGACACCGCGCAACGCTTCTGGCGATCATGGCAGGGGAACGTGAGTTTGCAACCGTCGAAACCGTCTCGCAGATTTCTACGCCGACGCTAGCGATCTGGGGGCGCGACGACAAAATCGTGCCCGTGTCAGGTGCTCAGAAATTCGGGGATGCCATCGAAGGGGCGCAAGTTATCGTCTACGATGGAGTTGGTCATTTGCCCCAGGAAGAACATGCGGCACAGTCGCTCGAAGACCTACGCTCATTTATGCTAGAAGTTGAATGGAATGCTCTGGATGACGAAGTGATCATCCCGGCAGGCGATCCTCGGATGTCCGAGAATCGCCCTGAGAATGATGCTCCGAATTAGTCGCTACTCAGCGCTGGCCTCTAAGTCGGCATAGATCAGTCTCGTGAACCGAGCTTCATCGATAAAGCCCCAAGCCCAATCCTCGACCCACGGCGTCAAAGGCGCGGCGTCGAGCACGGCTTCAATGTCTTTGCCCTGATCTAATTCAGCCTGAACTGCCGCCACGGTGCCGTTTAGCATTTCGACGATGACGTTAATGTCTGTTTTCGTCGACAGCGGGCCATGGCCGGGAATTACTCGTGTCTCATCGTTAATCAGATCAGCCATCGCTTCAGAGGCGGCGACGTAGCCCGCGAATGAGCCACCCGAGGTGACGTCAACGAATGGAAACATCCCGCTAAACATCAAGTCGCCCGTGTGTAAGACGTTCGCTTCCTCGAAATAGATGAACGTATCGCCATCCGTATGGGCGTCAGGCGCATGGATTAGGCGAACGGTTTGGCCATTCAAAAACAGCGTCATCTCATCATTGAACGTGATGACGGGCCAAGCTTCGGGCGCCGCAGCGGGTGTGGTGGCTTCTTGCCCAAAGAAGTCACGGGTTACATCAACCGAGACGCGGTCGCGCACGCCTTGGTGGGCGATGATCGTCGCCCCGGTATTACCCAAGATTTCGTTCCCGCCCGTATGGTCACCGTGCCAATGTGTATTGACGAGGTAGGTTGGTTTTTCGCCAGCTATCGTATCAATGGCGTTTAAGATGCCAGGCGCCATATCGGCATATTGGCTATCTATGACGAATACGCCGTCTGCGCCAGCAAGGACGCCAATATTGCCGCCGCGGCCCTGCAGCATATAGAGGCCGTCGCCGAGATCCGTGGTGCTGATCGGTGTCGGCTGCGCTTGTTGTGCCAATGAAATGTGTCCGCCATGTGCATAGGCAGCAGGACTGAGCATCAAGCCCAGAACGAACAGGCTCGTCGTAATTTTCATGATTATCTCTCCCAAAAGATGGGATAGATATATGGTCCAGCGACGCGCTGACCAATCACAAACCAGTTAGCAGGCGATGGCGGGTGACCTAAACGGCGCTTTCTTCAACCGCTTGAGGGCAAACCAATTCACGGATTGCATCTGCGTCTTCAGCGCGGCGCACGGCCTCGCGCAGATCCGCGCTGCGCAGCGCGCGGCTCACTTGGGCAAGGGCGCGCAAATGATCGGCGCCAGCCGCGATAGGCGCGAGCAACATGAAGATCAAATCGCAGGGGCGTCCATCAATGGAGTCAAAATCAACGCCGTCGACCAATCGCACAAACGCGCCGACCGGAGACTTCAGGCCTTCAATCCGCGCGTGAGGAATCGCCACGCCTTCGCCAACACTTGTTGACCCAAGGTTCTCACGCTCAATCACAGCATCGAAAATGTCGCGCCCATCGATGCCGTGTTTCTCGCCGATCGCGTTTGCGAGCGTCCCCAGAATCTGTTTGCGGGTCTCGCTGGATTGCGGACCAAGAATGACGCCCTCCTTAAGGAGGCTAGAAAGATCATTTGCCATTTTACTCAGACCTATCGGCTTATTCAGCGGCGGAATGGCCAGCCGGGTCGACCCAGCCAATGTTTCCGTCTGCGCGGCGGTACACCATATTGAGGCCGCTGTGTTTCACATTTCGAAACAAAACGGCAGGGGTGTCTGACAGTTCCAACTGCATTACAGCTTCCGAAACCGACATGGTTTTTACGTCCGATGCCGATTCAGCAACAATTAGCGGTGCTTCGCCTTTGTCTTCAGGCATTTCGTCGTCGCTGCCTTTGATGATGAAGGCATTGGCGGGCTCACTTGGAAGCGGCGAGCGTTTGTGATGGTCTTTCAGTCGGCGATGATAGCGCCGCACGCGTTTTTCCATCTTTTCCAGCGAGTCTTCGAGCGAAGCATAAGGATCACTCGCAGCGCCAGTTGATTGCAAAACGATACCTGATGGCAAATGGACGTTGCAATCAGTAATGACTTCGTGGCCGCGTTTTTCGACCGTTACATTGGCGTCGAAACTTCGATCAAAATATTTCGTTACTGCTGCTTCAAGTCCGTCCGAAATGCGCTCTTTCAGCGCTTCTCCAACATCTAGATGTCGTCCTGCGATTTGTATCGTCACGGAGTGCTCCGTTAGTTAAGTGCCCATTATAACGAGCATTTTCTTCAAGGCGAGCCCCCCGCCTTATCTTTTGAATAATGCTTGCAACAATGCAAGCTTCATACCGATGACGTGTTTGTCACGTCGTCTCGCTTAATCGCGCAAGAGCTCATTTATGCCAGTCTTTGAGCGGGTCCGCTCGTCAACCGTCTTGATGATGATCGCCGCCGCAAGGGCTGGGCCGCCATTCTGCCCCGGAAGCGATCCGGGGACAACCACCGAGTAGGGCGGCACTTCGCCATACTTGATTTCACCGGTTTGGCGGTCGACGATTTTTGTCGATTGCGACAAGAATACGCCCATTGCGAGCACGGAGCCTTCGCGAACGATCACACCTTCTGCAACTTCGGCGCGGGCACCGACAAAACAATTGTCCTCAATGATCACAGGGCTGGCTTGCAGAGGCTCCAAGACACCGCCAATGCCGGCGCCGCCTGAGATGTGCACGTTTTTACCAATTTGTGCGCATGAGCCGACAGTTGCCCATGTATCCACCATCGTGCCGCTATCCACATAAGCGCCGATATTCACAAAAGACGGCATCAAGACTGCGCCTGGCGCAATATAGGACCCACGACGGACCGTAGCGGGTGGAACCGCACGAAATCCCGCGGCTTCGAATTCAGTAGCGCCCCAGCCCTCAAACTTGCTTGGGACCTTGTCCCACCAGGTGCCCCGATGCCCGGGACCGCCGTCCATGATGGTGTTTTCATTCAGACGAAACGACAACAGAACGGCTTTCTTCAACCACTCATTGACGCGCCATCCGCCTTGGCCATCGGGTTCGGCCACGCGAACTTCACCGCTGTCGAGCAGCGAAAGCGAGGCATCGACGGCTTCGCGAATCTCGCCTTGAGTGTTTGTATTCAAGTCGGAGCGGTCTTCCCAGGCAGCATTGATCAGAGCGGCTAAGCGATCGGGCATATTTGGCGTCTTTCTGAAAGTCTTATTCGGTTATCGAGCGTATGAATCGCGTCAGGTCGCGGGTCACATAGTCGATATGTGAGGGCAGGTCATCCCCTATACCAGCCGGACGCGCTGACGCAGGCTCATGACTCCAGTCTTTTTCGGACTGAACCAAAACGGTTGCGTAGCCCATGGCATGCGCGGGCGCGAGGTTTCGAGCGAGATCTTCAAAGAACACGGCTTGTCCGGGGTCGACCTCAAATTTTTTCGCAAACGCATCGTACGATGACTGGTTAGGCTTCGGTTCAAAGGCGCTATCCTCGATCGCGAAACGGCCATCGAACACGTCTGAGAGGCCCATATAGTCTGTGACCCGATCGGCATGGCCACGCGAGCCGTTGGTGTAGACGAACTTTCGTCCCGGCAGATTTGCAATCGCCGCAGCTAAATCCGGGGTGTTTGGCAGTGGCGACAAGTCGATATCATGTACGTGCGCGAGAAATTCGTCAGGTGCCATACCGTGCATGGACATTAGGCCGTTCAGGGTTGTGCCATGTTCGGCATAATAGCGCTTCTGCACCGCCCGCGCCTCCTCGCGCGGCAAGCGTAAGAAGCGGGCAACAAAATCGGTCATGCGCTGGTCGATTTCCGCAAACAAGTCGCATTCGGCGGGGTAGAGCGTGTTATCGAGGTCAAACACCCAAATATTTCGATCTTTCAGGTCGCGCCTCGACCCTTCACTGTCAGCTGGCATCGACAGGGTCCCCAAAGTCGCGTTCGAAAAATTCGAACACCAGCTTGCGGTTCACGGGGGCTGGGGTCGCAACGAACCTGCCGGTTCGATAGGCGGTTTCTTCACAGGCTTCGCGCCCGGTAATGGCAAACTTGGCTTTAGAGACGCAAAAACTGTCGCTGCCGCGGGTCAGTGTGCGAATTTCACCATCGCCTGTCTCCATCTCGGCATACGCGAACAGGCCGGCTTGCAGAAGCGGTTCGTCGATCACACGGGCACAACCGCCTGCTTCAAGCAGCCACCATCCGCGGCTTTCCCAGCCTTCGCCACGGCGCCGCGCCATAGCACTCCAAATTCGATTATTGGTGCGATTGCAGAACGTTAGACCCACGTTGCGCGCGCGGTCGATCGCTGTTTGTTCGAGGATATCCATCAGGTCGGCATCGGTCGTGTTCGCGTCGAGACCCTTCGAAGTTAGGAAGTCGCCAATTGCGGCGCGCGTCTTGCGCCCGAGATAGCCGTCAATGCGTCCCGCATAGACGCCGGCATTGTCCAAAAGGCGCTGTACACCCGCAGCGCTTGCCTGTTCGAGATTGCGTTTCTCAGTTTCGGTGAAGCTGGTGCGCCAGCGTTTGGAATCTTCAATCAAAACGGGTCGAAACTCGCGGGCTTCCAAACCCATCATGCCGCAATCAGGAATGTTCTCGACCGCGAAACTGCCGGTCGGGTCAATACAAAGCTGGTTTTGTCCACCCCAGATTTTTCGACCCCCGCGATGCGCCATGGAGGAGCGTCCGAATAGGTAGTGAATGCCAGGCCTCAAATTGCCTTCAATGACTTTCTCGCAAGCGCCTGGTCGCAACCGTGTCCAGCCTTCGACCACGACCCCTTGGCCTTCATAGCGCCCCGTAGACGCTTCAATAATGTAGCTGGTCTCGTTGCAAATTTCCCAGCCATTTGAATTGGCCTGCGCGGTCGCGGTGGCGGGAAAAGCCATGGTTAACGCAATCGCGAAAATTCCGAGGAAAGACTTAATAGACAAAGGTACCTGCGCCATGTTCGGTAAACAGCTCCATGAGCAAAGCGTGTTTTGCACGCCCATCTAAGATCACTGCCCCGCCAACGCCCATGTTGACGGCTTTTGCAGCCGTTTCAAGCTTTGGAATCATTCCGCCTGTGATTGTGCCGTCTTGCATCAATGTATCAACTCGGTCGCGGCGGATTTCGCGCAGCAATCCGCCTTGCTTGTCGAGGACCCCGGCAACATCCGTGAGCAGCAATAAGCGTTTGGCCTGAAGCGCCGCCGCGACAGCGCCGGCAGCGGTATCGGCGTTGACGTTGTAACGTCGATCATCATCGCCGACGCCGACCGGGGCGATCACCGGAATGATGCCTTTGTCGCTCTCCATCAGAGCGTTGACGACAGAAATGTCAATTTTTTCAGGTTCGCCAACATAGCCCAAATCGACCACTTTTTCGATCTCGCTGGTGGCATCGCGCTTCTTGCGGGTGGCTTTGGTCACGCGCATCAAATCGCCATCTGAGCCGGACAGACCCACTGCTTTACCGCCAGCAGCGTTAATCGCACGGACGATCGATTTATTGATAGGGCCGGAGAGCACCATCTCGACCGCTTCCATGGTCGCGTCATCGGTCACGCGCAGACCATCGCGAAATTCCGATTGAATGCCGAGGCGATCGAGCAAATTGGCGATTTGTGGCCCGCCGCCATGCACAATCACTGGATTAGCGCCGAGGTGTTTCAGCAGGACCACATCGCGCGCAAAGGCCTCTGACAAAGTCTCATCCACCATGGCGTGGCCACCATATTTGATCACTATGGTCCGGCCCGCATAGCGCTGGATATATGGCAAAGCTTCGGAAAGAGTCTCTGCGGTCAGCTGTGCAGGCGAATGCGGCGTTTCAGTCATGGCGCAGGCTCTTAGCCGGATTTGTCCGCTGCGCAAAGCAAAACACCCCCGCTTTCTGCGGAGGTGTTCCAGATTTGGTGGGATTCGCCGGTTTAGTAGACCACGCCGACCCGCACACCGAAGAATTGCGGCGTCCCCGCAATAAAGGTGGGAATGCCAAATGCGTCACCGGTATTGCCGGCATCGATCAGATATTCCTCGTCGAACAAGTTGGTCGCATAGGCGCTGACGAACCAATATTCATTCAGGTCCAGCTGCGCATTGAAATTAACCAAGGCATAGCCGTCCTGGCTGATCAGATCGCGTTCGGTATTGTCGAAGAAGACTTCCGATTGCCACGTAGCGCTTGGCACTAGCGACAGGTCACCGAGCGGCGTATTCACGATGAATTTCGCTGCGACAGAGGCGGTCTGGTCAGGTGAAAGCCGCAATTTGTTGCCAGAGAAGGGTGCACCAACCTGATCGTCAAACCGTGCTTTATTATAGCCGTAAGAGGCCGTCAGAGCGAACCGGTCCGTGGGCTCAAAGCTAAGTTCGATTTCAGCCCCTTCAGCGGTTGCGTCACCCGCATTGATGGGTTCAAGCAAGCCTTGGTCATTCACTTCAGTTGTTTGGAAGTTGCTGTAATCATAGTAGAAAATAGACGCGTTCAAGTTTAACTGATTGTCCAGAAGGCTGCTTTTCACGCCGGCTTCGAACGCATCCACGATTTCGGCGTCCAACGTGGTAAACCCGGCGGTCGGGTTGCTCGCAGAGGCAGTGATGACTTCCGGGCGGCGGCCGCGCGCGGCATTGGCATAGATGTTCACACTATCGGACACTTCATACTTACCAGCGACCCGGAAGGTGACATCGTCAAACTCATCGCTCGACTCGATCAAGCCGCCTGTATCTTGCACGAATATGCCGGCCAGCGTGAGATTGCTCGGGCCTTGGGGAAGCTCCACCAGCAGACCGCTGGTTTTCTCGTCCGATGTGTAGCGCACACCACCGGTTAACTCGAAACGGTCTGTGACATCGAAAGAGACGTCCGCGAACGCTTCATAGCTTTTCGTCTCGCCGAAATTGGTGAAGATCTCATTGTGAATGGGTTTCAGTGGAACCGTTCCAAGCAATGCGATGACATCCGGATTGAGATTCGTGGTCGGCAGCGCCTCCACGGGCGGTGCGGTTGGCGGCACAACAAATCCACCCAGGAAGGCCTGAACCGCGCGCTCATCATAAGTCAGCGGCACCGATTGGGTGCCGGTCTCGTCGAAATAATTCACGCCAACAAAGCCGCGCAGGCGTTCATTGACATCAAAGTTCAGGCGAAGCTCTTGGCTGAATTGTTCGCCATCAGCGTTTTCAGCGAAAATGAACAGTGGCAATCCAAAGCCGTCCGGATCAAACACTTCACTGCTCTCAAACTCTCGGTAGCCCGTGATCGAGGTCAAGCTAAGCGCATCGGAGATATCGTACTCGGTCAGAAGTGTCAGACCATAGACTTCTCGCTCTAGCCCCAATTTGCGACCACCGAGAAAGTCGCCGAAACTGTTCAAATTCGCAGGGTCCCAAGCTTCGGTAGACAGACCGGGGCCGGGTTCAAACGCGCCTGACTTAAAGCTTGTTCCGCTCGGATTGTCTTCCTGATAATTGGCGATCAAGTCGAAGCGGAGCGTGTCGATCGGTGTCCAGGCAAGGGAACCGCGAACCGCGATCATATCCTGGCTGTTAAAGTCTTCTTCGTTTGGATTGACGCTCTCGACATATCCGTCCCGTTGGCGCAAGCGACCCGAAAGGCGGAAAGCGAGTTGATCTTCAACCACGGCGCCGGTGACATAGCCTTCGGCAAAAACCTCATTCAAATTACCAATACCGGCGGTCGCTGCAGCGCTAAAGTCGAACTGAGGTTTGGCTTGAATGACATTAACTCCGCCGATGAGCGCCCCGCGCCCAAACAAAGTAGGCTGCGGACCCTTCGCGACTTCCACGCGTTCCAAATCGAAGAGTTCGACGACAGAACCGCGAGAGCGCGAAATCGAAATGCCGTCCTGAAAGACCGCAATGCGAGGTTCGATATTGGATTCACCACTATCTGATGTGATGCCGCGAATCACAAAACCTGGATTGTTCGGGCTTTGCTCTTGAACTTCAAATCCAGGAACAAAGCGGGCGAGTTGATCAAACTCTGCGAGGCCAAGATCGCCGAGACGTTCGGCGTCCACCGCGCTCACGGCCACGGGTACATCGCGGAGGATCTGTTCACGCTTCTGAACCGTCACGGTGACCGTGTTCTGGCGCAGTTCAGCGTCATCATCTTGTGCCAAAGCTGGGCTGGCTATGGCTGAAAGTAGCAGCATCGATGCTGTTGAGAGTATCGCAGGCTTCACGGGAGGCTCCATCGCTATTTTAGCTAGTTGGAGGGGCCCTAGAGAGGCTCTGTAACAGACGGACGACGCTTTTTTATAGCTTCTGCGACGGTTTGTTCTCGGTTATACGACAGTTCGTTCGTACGCGGACATATCGAGTGTCATGAACACGCTATTCGGGTCTTCGACATAATCCCCGAACGGCGGACAAGCCTTGAAACCGCAACTTTCATAGAGGGTGCGAGACGGGATAAATCCGTCCATGCTGCCTGTCTCAAGGCTCAGGCGCTTATAACCCCGTTCTTGCGCCACATTCAGGATATACTCCAGCATGTTACGCCCCAAACCGGCACCTCGCCGCGTGCTCAGCGTATGCATGGATTTTATCTCGCCATGCGTTTCCGTCAGCTCCTGAAGTCCACCGCATCCGACCAAATTATCACCGGCGCGCATTTCCCACACCGTAACATCCGGTCGGCGAAGGCCATCCATCGGCAAAAAGTGGCACGATCCTGGTGGTGACAAGGACAGCATAAGTTGGGCGTGAGCGTCGATCAGTTCCGCGAATTCAGGGGTGTCCAGATTTGCGCGTTGAATTGTGATCGACATTTATCCCTCCACCAATTGCCCAATCTCGGCTCGAATCTCGGGAATACCATAACCTTTTTCGGACGAAGTGGCGCGTGGAATCGGGTGCGCCGCTGGGTGTTTTTTCAACGCTGCTTCGATTTTGGTCGTGATCTTTTCAAGCTCAGATTTTTTGATCTTGTCGACTTTGGTTAGAACGATCTGATAATTCACCGCTGCGGTGTCGAGCATTTGCATGGTCTCGAGATCGGTGTCCATCAAGCCGCGCCGGCTGTCGACCAGCAGAAAAACACGCCGCAAATTCACCCGGCCGCGCAGATACCGTTTGGTCAATTGTATCCATTTGGCCTGTTGCTCGCGGGAGACTTTGGCATAGCCAAAGCCTGGCAGGTCGACCAACCAGAACGCGCCATGACCGACATCGAAATAGTTTAACTCTCGCGTTTTTCCTGGCTCTGCCGAGGAGCGGGCGAGATTCTTGCGGTTGAGCACGGCATTGATCAACGAGGACTTGCCGACATTGGAACGCCCCGCAAAGGCGATTTCAGGTCGATTTCCGTCCGGTAGTTGGCTGAGGCTGGCCGCGCCAAGCACAAACTCCACGGGGCCGACACAAAGCTTGCGTCCGGCTTCGAGTGCTGCGTCTGAGAAGGCTGGGTGTTCGCTCACCTTATTCTGCCGGGGTGGATGAGCCCCGCCCGAGCAATCGTTTGACCAGTTTATCGAGTTGGGTCTCCACCCCGTTTCGTCGCATGATGAAATATTGCTGACCGAGCGAGAGAATGTTGGACCAGACCCAGTAGAGGACGAGCCCCGCTGCGAAGCCGCCAAACACGAACATGAAGACAAATGGCAGCGCCATCATAATCGTCCGCTGGGTTGGGTCTGGCGGGGGCGGCGACAGTGCTTGAATGCCAGCCATGGTCAGGCCGTATAAGATTGGCAGAATACCGATACCGATCACAAATCCGAGGATTGGGATGGCTTTCACATCTGCTGCTGCCCAAGGCAGTAAGCCGAATAGATTGCCGATCGCGGTCGGATCTGGCGCCGACAAGTCACTAATGAACCAGAACGCTGTGTGGCGCATTTCAATGGTCACAAACAGCGTCTTATAGAGCGCGATAAAGATCGGGATGGTAAACAGGATCGGCACACAACCGGCGAGCGGGTTGGCTTTTTCGCGCTGATACAGCTTCATCACTTCTTGCTGACGTCGCTGTGGATCACCTTTGAAGCGCTCCTGCAGCTCTTTCATCGGCTCGGCCAGCTTTTTCATCTTGGCCATCGACTTGTAGCTTTGGTTGTACAGCGGCACGAGCGGCAGCTTGACCAGAACCACCAGCGCGATCAACGCCCAACCAAATGATCCAACGATGCCTTTCACCCAATCGAGAACAAAGAACAGGCCTTTGGTCAGGTAATAGAGCATATTCCCCCAGTCGATCGCATCGCCAAAGCGGGGAATGCCAGCTTCTGCATAGGCATTAACGACGTCATATTCTTTGGCGCCCGCGAAGACCTGATTGGCGACGGTGATGGATTGGCCTGGCGCGAGTTGCACGCCTGCGCCTTGAACCAAGACCTCGAGACGATTGTCGGTGTCCCGCACACGTGCGCGGAATCCTTCGCCTTGTTGGGGGATCAGGGCGGCCATCCAATATAGGTCGGTGAGGCCAAGCCAGCCGCCGGTCTCGGCTGTGCGGACTCCGTCATCGTCGGCCTTTTTGATGCCTCTGCCTTTGAACAGATTATTGTAGTTGCGCCAGGTCAGGGCGGTATCGAAGCTGCCCATCAAACCAACATGCGCAAAGCCGGTTTTACGCGCTGAACCGGGATCGGTCGCGTTGAGGAATTCTTTCCAGGCACCATAGCGCTTAACCAGACCCACAGGAGAGAAGCTCCGTGTCTCTGCGCCGAGATTGGTGATCCGGTCCGAGAATGTGAACATATAATTCTCGTCGACCGAAATGGTTCGCTCGATCCGTACGCCATCTTTCTCGATGGTCAGTGCCACCGCACCATCATCGCCGAACTCTGATTCCGTTGCGGTCCAGACATCATCGCTGCCCGCCAGCACATCGCCGCCTTCAAACCAATTCCAAGCGACAGAATAGCCATTCGGAGTATTCTCGGGCCGCAATAGGCGAAGCTCTTCCGTCCGTTCTACCGTCTTAAAATGGTCTTTCAGGTTCAGATCGTCGATTTTGGCACCGGTCAAATTGATCGAGCCATCGACCCGATCGGCATCAAACGTCACCCGCGCGGTTTCAACCAAAGCCTCATCGACGGTGACCACAGGCTCTTCCAAGGGCGTTTCAGGGGCCGCAACGGGGGTTTCAATCCCGGCTTCCGCCATCGCCGCTTCGCGCGCTTCATTGGCGCGTTTGGCTTGTGGTTCGAGAACGAAAAATTGATACCCGAAGACAAAGACGATCATCAGCGCCATTGCGATAATGAAATTTCGCTGATCCTGGGGGTCCATACCGTTTTGCTGATTGGGCAACATTGGGTGTGTCGATCCTAAATAAAAAGCGGGGTCAGGCCGAACCTGTCCCCACTGAGATTTGCTGCGCGAGGCTTATCAGTGCGCTTTCCATATCGTCAAGCAGCCGCTGCCAGCCAATCGTCGCAGTGTCCATGCGGGCGATGAATACATAGTCAGTCCCGACCTGGCCGTGAAGGGGCAGGAGTGTCCGGGCAGCTTCCCGCAAGCGGCGCTTGGCCCGGTTACGCGTGACGGCGTTGCCGATCTTTTTTGTGGCCGTGAATCCCGCGCCGATCTCGTCAGATCCTTTGCGGACACGGGCTTGGACGACCAAACTCTTGCGCCGTTCCGACTGACCGCCGCGGACAAAAAGAAACTGGGGCCGCGTCTTAAGACGAACGACCCCAGTTTCGGATGTGTTCTTTTTCGCCATGGGAAGCCCTGGCAGAGCTGTCTTAAGCAGACAGTTCCTTGCGGCCTTTCGCACGACGGCGGGCCAAAACTTTGCGGCCATTCTTGGTTGCCATGCGCGCACGGAAACCGTGTGTGCGGGCGCGCTTGATGCGGCTAGGCTGAAATGTACGTTTCATCGGCGTCTCGCCTCAATACAGGTGTGATAAACTCGAAAGCGCGGCTATTACGTGCGCGAACCCGTCAGGTCAAGAGAAATCCAGCAGGATTTACAGGCTGATTGCACCTCAAATCGCGCTCACGGATGAGTGATAGATCGCGACCGGACTGTGTCGTGCAATGGATTTGGGTTGGAAATATATCGGCTTCGAACAAAGTTTCGAAGGGATGCCCGATTTATGCTACGCACGCTTATTACTGCTGGAGCTATGACAATGACAATCGCTGTTGGTTCTGCAGCTGCTGATGACACAGCTCTGCACCAGCCCTGGGACGACATCCTCGGCACCTATGTCGTGGAGTCCGATGATGGCGTAAACCGCTTCGATTATGGGGCGCTGCAAGCAAGCGCTGAGGATAGCGCGAAATTGGATGAGTATCTGAACAGTTTTGCCGATTTAGATTTCGATACTTTGGACGGCGACGAACAATTTGCGGCCTATGCCAACATCTACAATGCGCTCACCGTTCAATATATTGTCGGCAAATATCCGACTAAATCGATCCGTTCAGGCTATATTGTCGGGCCTTGGAAACGCGTTTTTACCACCGTGGAAGGCGAAGAAGTCTCATTGGATCATATCGAGCACGAGATTCTGCGCGTGGAATGGGATGACCCCCGGGTTCATTATGCGGTCAATTGCGCCGCTATTAGTTGCCCGAATTTGCAGACCGATGCGTGGTTTGGCGCCACTCTGGATGAAGATCTCGACCGCGCGGCACACGCTTATGTAAATGATCCGCGCGGGGTGACCGTTCGCCGAAATGGGACGCTGCAAGTTTCGACCATCTATAAATGGTTCCGCGAGGACTTTGGCGGCTCAAATGACGGTGTCATTGACCACCTATTAGAACATGCTGAGCCAGAACTGGCGGCTAAAATCGAAGCCAAACGTAGAATCTCAAAGCACGAATATGATTGGTCGCTCAACGACACTGAACCCAATAGCGGGTCGTAAACGGTGTCCGGCGCCGAAGAAGGATAATTATAATGACCGAGACCGACGAAAAAAAGCAAAGCCCGATCTGGATCAAACTCTGGCCAATATACGTGATCGTTGCCGGCCTCGCCTTGGCCGTTTCACAGGGGTGGCACCAATATCTGACGCTCGAGAGCCTTTCTGAAAATGCAGTTTGGCTTGATGAGTTGGTCCGCAACAACTTGCTCCTAGTCCTCGGTCTTTACGTGTTGGTTTATGCCGCCGCGACGACCTTTATCATTCCGGGCGGGGTGCTCACGATTGCGGGTGGCTTCCTCTTTGGTCTTTATATTGGCACACCGGCGACGCTGATCGGGGCGACGCTTGGGGCTTCGATCCTCTTCTTTGCCGCAAAGACCTCGCTCGGCAGTGTCCTGCGCCAAATTGCCGGTCCGTTCCTCGAGCGGATGGAGAAGGGGTTTAATGAAAACGCTTTGTCTTACATGTTCGCGCTTCGCTTAATCCCCTTATTTCCGTTTGCGGTGGTCAACATCGCTCCCGGCTTGTTGGGGGCGAAATATCGCGATTATTTCATCGCCACCTTCTTCGGCATTATTCCTGGAACGCTCGCTTACACATGGATTGGCGCGGCGATTAAGGGCACCCTTTTAGAAGGCGGTGAAGTCGATATTGGTAGCCTTGCCGCCAACTTCCTACCCGCCTTCGTGGCGCTCGGCGTGGTCTCGTTGATCCCCGTTGCTTATCAGAAAATTACAGGCCGCAAGGCCGAGCCCGCGGAGGCTTAAATGTCCAATACAATCGCAACCCCCACGGCCCGCGTGGCTGAATCTGAGCTTATGGAGACAAAAACAATGACAACAGCTCCAAGTGAAACGGGCGTGAAACGCAAGCTCAAAGCCGACCTCATCGTCATCGGTGGCGGATCCGGCGGACTGTCTGCGGCCGCGGGGGCGGCGATGCTCGGCCTAAATGTCATTCTCTATGAGAAGGCCGAAATGGGCGGAGACTGTTTGAACTATGGCTGCGTGCCCTCCAAAGCGCTTCTCACCACGGCTAAGTATGCGCAAACGGCCCGCGAAAGTGCCAAATACGGTGTCTCTGTGTCCGAACCGACCGTCGATTGGGAAAAAGTCAAAGCACATGTTCGCAAAGCCATCGACACAATTGCACCGGTCGACAGTCAGGAACGGTTTGAAGGACTTGGTGTCACCGTTATTCGTGAGCACGCGAAATTCGCGGATCCGAAGACCGTTGTTTCAGCGACGACTGAAGCGACCGCCCGCCGGATTATTGTCTCAACGGGATCAACCGCCTTCGTGCCGCCAATTCCGGGTCTGAGCGAAACGCCTTACATTACCAATGAGACCGTCTTCTCTTTGCCAGAGCAGCCGAAGCATTTGGTAATCCTCGGCGGTGGCCCGATCGGTATGGAAATGGCGCAAGCCTTCCACCGCCTAGGCACCGAAGTTACCGTCATCGAGATGGGGCGCGCGATGGCGCGCGCTGAGGCCGACCATGCCAAAATCGCCGTCGATGCCATTCGCGAAGAAGGCGTGACCATTCTGGAAGGTCATAAGGCTGTGAAAGTCACTGGCGGCGAGGGCACGATCTCGGTCGACATTGAAAGCGATGAAGGCACCAAGACGGTTACCGGCACGCATTTGCTCGTTGCTGTTGGTCGCCGCGCCATGCTGGACGGGCTAGATCTCGAAGCTGGTAAGGTCGATTTTGATCGCCGCGGCATTCAAGTCTCTGACAAACTTCGTTCGGTCTCTAATCCGCGCGTATGGGCGCTGGGTGATATTGCAGGACAAGGCCAGTTCACCCACTTGGCCGGATGGCATGCCAGTGTGTTTACGCGTCGCGCGTTGTTTAAGCAGGGCAGCAAAGCCAGTGATTTACCCCTGCCAGCGGTCACCTATGTCGCGCCAGAAGTGGCTCAAGTCGGTCTCACCGAAGCCGAAGCGCGCGAGAAATTTGGCGACAGTGTCACCACCTCGTCGTTCCCATTCCATGAGAATGACCGCGCCATTGCTGAGGGTAAAACGCTCGGCGAAGCCAAACTGGTCATCCGTAAAGGAAAGATCCTCGGCGCGTCCGTCGTCGGCGACGGCGCGGGCGATATCATCCAAATCGTCGGTTATGGCATGTCGAACAAGCTGGGTATTCAATCACTGACCAATTTCATTTCACCTTATCCAACCCGGGCCGAAGTGGTGAAACGCGCAGCCAGTGCGCATTTCACGCCAACTGTGTTTGGCAAAGCCTCGCGAACCCTGGTTGGGTTGCTGCAACGCATCCCATAAGCTACGTGCCGAGGGGTGAGTGAGTCTTCGGACATCGGCGCCACAAAGCGCAAATTACGATGGCGGGACAGTCTGTCTTTCAGACTGTTCCTTATCGCGATTGCCAGTGTCCTCTTAGTTGAGGCGCTGATTTTTGTGCCCAGCGCCACCAATTTCCGCAACAATTGGCTGGAAGCTCAGATTGATGCCGGGCGTCTTGCCGCGCTTTCACTGGAAGCGGCGCCAAGCCGCATGGTGTCTGAAGAGCTTGAGCAAGAATTGCTAGAAAGCGCCATGGTACTGGCCGTGGCCGAACTCTATGATGAGCGCCGTGACATGATCCTCAATCCAGGTGAGGAGATTTGCTGTACTCGGAAGATCATCTTGTTCGATGCGGAGCCTGACTTTTCCGAAGTCAGCGATACGATCGGTACTTTCTTCGCGCCTAAGGACCGGTTTCTGGTCATCCGCGCGGCGGGCTCTCGGCCCGGTCGTGTAATTGAGATTGTCGTCGATGAAAAAGGTCTGCGCAACGAGCTGCAGACCTTCGGCCTTAGAATTCTAGGCTTGTCGCTGATCATCTCTGCATTCACCGGCGGTCTGATCTATCTCATGCTGCTCTTAACGGTCGTCCGACCTATTCGGCGGGTGACGCAAGCCGTCGAACAAATCAAAGACGAGCCGGGCAGTTGGAAACGGCGCCTTGCGCCTACGCCTCGCGGCGATGAAATTGGCCGGGCTCAAAATGCCCTTTCAGACATGGAAGAAGCCGTGTCGAATGCGTTCAGACAGCAAGAGCGCTTGGCGCAGCTCGGCGAAGCAGTGGCGAAGATTAATCACGATCTACGCAACTCGCTGGCGACGGCGCAACTGGTGTCTGACAGTCTCTCACGCTCTGAAGATCCGCGTGTCGCCAAAAGCCTGCCGCGCCTCGAACGCGCGCTAGAGCGGGCCATCAATTTGGCCAGTGACACGCTCAAATACGGTCGATCTTCGACCCCAGACACCAATATCCAGACCGTGCGCCTTCACGATATCGTTGCTGAAGCCGCCGCTGAAGCGCTGGCCTCTCATACAGAGGTTCAGTTCGCCAATGAAGTGATCGAAGAGGCTCAAGCCGAAGCTGACCCTGACCACCTTCACCGAATTTGCGCCAACCTCATCCGCAACGCGGCTGAAGCGATGGAAGGCTCAGGCAGCATTTCGGTCGGCTATGATGGCGCAGCGCTGAGCATTCTCGATACGGGCCCAGGCCTTCCAGAGCAAGCACAGACCAATTTGTTCAAACCCTTTGCCGGTTCTACCCGGCGCGATGGAACGGGTCTCGGCCTGGCGCTCTCCCGCGACCTCGCCCGCGCCATGGGCGGCGATTTAGAACTTGGAGAGACCGGCGAAAGCGGCACACGGTTTGTGGTGTTTTTACCGCGAGACGAAGCGTAGGGGCGAACGCCCTCGGAAACGATTTGTTCTAAGGCGCGTATACGACCGCCACCACAGCCGCGACCAAAGCCAAGAAGAACCCCATCCAACCCCACCAAGGCGCAAAGCGTTCGCGGGGCGGCGCGACCGGATCAGGCTTGTTCAATTGCGCTTCGAATTGATCCATAACCTCTGGAAGTCGTTTCAACCGGTCGGCAACGTCTTTGACGTTCTGAGAAATCAGCTTGGCTGCGCCTGCGGGTCCCAGGTTTTGCGTGATCCAGTCTTTGACGATTGGCTCTGCCGCCGCCCAGATGTCATGCCCAGGATCAATCGTCCTGGCGACGCCTTCAACTTGGACCATCGTCTTTTGCAGCAAGACGAGTTCAGGTCGCAAATGCATGCCGAACGTGTGGGTGAAGTCGAGCAGCTGCAGCAATAACCGGCCCATTGAAACATCGCTGGCGGATTTGCCATGGATCGGCTCGCCGACGCAGCGCAAGGCTTGCGCAAAGTCCCCCACCGATTTGTCTGCGGGAACATAGCCCGCCTCAAAATGCACTTCTGCAACCCGGTAATAATCGCGGCGCAAAAAGCCCCATAAAATTTCAGCCAGAAAGCGTCGTTCTGTGAGCCCAATGCGGCCTATGATTCCGAAGTCGACCAATGCAAGGCGGCCATCCGGGGTGATGATCATGTTGCCTTCATGCATGTCGGCATGGAACACGCCGTGATGAATGGCATGGTCGAGGAAGCCGCGCGTCACTGTATTCGCGAGTGTGGCACGATCGATGGTCAGTTGATCCAAGGCATCCGGCGCTGTTAGCGGTTTTCCTTCAACCCAGTCGGTGGTCAAAACACGCTTGCCGGAGCGTTCCCAATCGACCTGTGGGATATGGTAGTAACCGGCCTTAAACGATAGCTCTCGCATCTCATCAGCGCCGCCAGCTTCAAGCCGCAAGTCCAATTCCTTTTCCATCGATGCGGCCACGGTGCTGGTGAAGGCGACAGGTTCGAGGCGGCGGCTTTCGACATTCACGCGCTCGACCGTACGCGCCGCGCGCTTCATCGCTCGCAATTCCCGCCCAATCATTTTCTCAACGCCCGGGCGAAGAATTTTCACCGCTTTGGCACCATTCTCCGTCTGCAGGTGATGGACTTGCGCAAGCGACGCGGCGGCGAGCGGCTCTGAAAGATCTGGGAACAAGGCTGCAGCTTCCTGTTCACCGAACTCTTCAGCCAGCGCTTTTTGTGCCGCCTTCATCGAGAAGGGAGGGATTTGATCCTTTAGCCGCGACAGATCAGTCGTGGTCTCGACTCCAAACACATCGGGACGGGTGGCGAGAAATTGGCCGAGCTTAATATAAGCAGGCCCAAGCTTTTCCAGCGCGGTGGCCAAGCGCTCGCCTTGTCTCCCTTTGGCGCCGCCGCCGAAGAGACGGAGGGTCTTGCCGGCCAATTTGGCGGGGAAGGGCAGACGGCTATGATACTCGCCGGGAAGGATGACATCATGACGCGCCAGCGCGGTACCAGCGCGCATCAATCGACCATAATCCGCCAGCGCCTTGAACATGACTTATATTGCCCACCCAAAGTGCAGCGCGGCAATGCCACCGGAGAAATTGGTCACAGAGACATTTGAGAATCCCGCGGATTCGATTTCGGATTTGAAGGTCTCTTGGTCTGGAAACTGACGAATGCTCTCGACCAGATATTGATAGCTGTCGCGATCGCCGGTGACGATTTTGCCAACCTCAGGAATGACTGAGAAACTGTACGCGTCATATGCCTGTTGCAGCATCGGCGCGGTCATATGTGAGAATTCCAACACAGCAAGACGTCCGCCCGGCTTCAGCACCCGGCGAAACTCTTTCAATCCAGCCACTCGATCGGCAAAATTGCGAATGCCGAAACTAATGGTGAGCGCATCGAAAGTGCGATCAGCATACGGCAATGCGGTTCCATCGGCGCAGACCCAGTTCAGCCGGTCCCCCCATTTTGCATTGTCGCTGCGTACTTTCCCCGCTTCCAGCATGGCATCATTGATGTCGCATACAATGGCCGTCGCTTCGCGGGCGTCTCCACGGCGTTTTCCGGCAGCGTCCGCAAGACTTAGAAACGCGCGGGCAAGCTCGCCCGTGCCGCCGGCCACATCGAGATGCGCTTCGCCAGGCTGCGGATTCAGCCGGTTCATCGTGTCATGTTTCCACATTCGGTGAATGCCGACAGACATGAAGTCATTCATCACATCATATTTCGACGCCACGGAGCGAAACACGCCTTTGACGCGGTCGACTTTCTCGTCCGGCGTTACGGTTTCGAAGCCAAAAGAAACGGTGTCTTGTTCACTCATAAGCGCCATCTAAGCGGACAAGTCTTAAAGAGCCAGTGTCGGAGGTGTCGCGGGGCAGTTGGGACACCTCTGAAGTGCAGCTCAATGACGCCTCTTCTTTCAACAGGCCCAGGATGAAGACCTCGATTCGGTCCCTCTGCGCGTTCAACGAGAGAATCCGAACGTGAAACAAAATATGCCCTATTTCGCACGCATTTGGTGTGTTCTATTACGCTCATGGGTGTGAGGACGAGAAGCATAAGGCTGTTTAAAGCCATCAATCAGGATGCCAGGCATTGGCAGATCCTGGCGCTCTTTGGCCTGTTTTGCATCTCACTGACAACCAGCGATTTTGGGGCCCGCCCGAAAGCGCTGTTGGCCGCCATCCTGGGCGCGATGTTAGCGCAGGCGGCGGGAACCTATTGGGTCAATGTCCGCAAAGAACGTCGCATTGCGCAATCGGGAAGTCACTGGCGCGGCTCTAGCCTGGTCGGCGCCATCATTGGATGGTTTGCGGGCTTTCAGTGGAAGTCAGCGATGATTACCGCGCTCTCGCTGACCATTCTATTACGCGCCAATTCGGCGTGGTTCTGGCTCGCGGCGGGATTTGTCGCGATTTCAGCGAAATTCCTGATCCGATATCGCGGCAAGCACGTGTTCAATCCCGCTTGTATTGGGATTGTTGTCATCAGTCTTCTGGCAGGCAACGCCGCCTGGGTGTCACCTGGCCAATGGGGGCAGGCACCCTTGTTTGCAGCATTCGCGATAGGCTTCGCGGCATTGGTTCTATCGAGCGCCAAACGGTTGGATATTGCGCTAGGATTTCTTGTCGGTTTTGCGGCTATGTTGTTTGGACGCGCCCTTTATCTCGGCGATCCAATGGCGATCCCGATCCATCAGCTGCAGTCTGGCGCGCTCTTGGTGTTTGCGTTCTTCATGATCACGGATCCGCGCTCTACCCCCGATTCCCGGATCGCACGTTTGCTGTTTGCTTTTGCTGTGGCCGCGTTCGCAGCGTGGCTGAGCTGGGAATATCACATTCGCGGCGCGATGTTGTTTGCCCTCGCCGGGCTCGCCATTCTCACGCCAATTCTCGATCATCTGCTTCCGGCGAAGCGGTTCGAGTGGACCTCCAAAAAGGAACCTTCCCATGACTCTGAAACATCTCGCGGGCGCATGCGCCCTCGGCCTTACGTGGTTCGCGCTTAGCGCTCCTGCTGCGTCTGCGTTTTGCGGCTTCTATGTCGCCAAAGCCGATACCGATCTGTTCAATGACGCGTCGAAAGTGGTTCTGGTGCGGGATGATGAGCGTACCGTGGTGACCATGGCGTCCGACTATCGCGGGGATGTCAACGAGTTTGCGATGGTTATTCCGGTGGTGGATATCCCTGAGCGCGAGCAGATCAATGTTGCTAATCCGGCTCTGGTTGACCATTTGGATGAATACACGGCGCCGCGGCTCGTGGAATATTATGATGAGAATCCATGTGAAGCGCGAAGATATGAATTGATGAGCCGGATGGCAGGCTCACCGCAGCCCACAGCTGTCGCTGAGGCCATGGAAGAAGCGGCGGACCTCGGCGTCACCATCGAAGCGGAATATGAAGTCGGCGAGTATGACATTCTCATCCTCTCCGCTGAGGAAAGCGATGGCCTGATCACTTGGCTCAATCAGAACGAATACCGTATCCCGGATGGCGCCGAAGAGGTGGTCGGCGCTTATTTGAGGCGCGGGATGAAATTCTTTGTCGCCAAAGTGAACCTCGAGCGCCACGATGGCTCATCCATGCTACGGCCCATCCAAGTGGCTTATGAGGATGAGGATTTCATGCTACCCATTCGCCTCGGCACAGTGAATGCCGAAGGCAAACAAGAACTCTTCGTCTTCGCCATCACCCGTGAAGGCCGGGTGGAAACAACCAATTATAAGACTGTCAAACTGCCCTCCAACATGGATGTCCCGATCTATATCAAAGACGAATTTGGCGAGTTCTACAAAGCCATGTTCGAACACCAGACAGAGAAGCAGAATGGCAAAGCCGTGTTCATGGAGTATGCCTGGGATATGTCTTGGTGTGACCCGTGTGCGGCCAATCCTCTGTCACGCTCAGAATTGCGCGAGCTTGGCGTGATGTGGCTTGATGAGAGCCCGCAGGGCGATATCCAACCACGCATGCGCCCAGGCCCACAAGCGGTGGATGCCTTCGTCACGCGTCTACATGTGCGCTATGATGGCGAGACTTTTCCAGAGGACCTGAACTTCCAGGTCACTGGCGACCGCGAGAATTATCAAGGGCGCTATGTGCTGCGTCATCCTTGGCGCGGAGATTATGGCCAATGCGAAGAAGCCGGTCGATACGCGGAAACTTTGGTCTCACGTTGGGATGAAGAAGCTGAAAGCCTCGCCAAACTGACGGGCTGGGAGCTGGCCGACATCCAGCAGAAAATGGCCGATGGCGGCTTCTCAGCCAGCGCCGTAGGGGTCAGCGAGCCCGCGCCGAAGCGCACCTGGTGGCAACGACTTTGGGGGAATTGATCGCGAAATCAACTCGAGCAAATTTCCCGCGCACCACAATCAAAAGTAGGTTTTATGTAATCTATTTGCAGTACACGCCTTGAAACAGGGACGTTCCAGTGCTGACACGACGCGACTTATTTTTAGGCAAATTGCGGCTCAGAGACAAAGCGTCTTCGGAGCGCGGTGCGACTGCGGTCGAATATGGTCTGTTGGCTGGTGTGTTCGGCATCGTCGCCGTGTCGACATGGTCTAAGTTCAAGCGCCGCGACGAGAAATCAAACTAGCGCTGACAGGTGCTGCAGAAAAAGGTCGAGCGTCCCGATTGGACGATGCGTTTAATCGTGTCGCCACAGGAATCGCACGAATCTCCTTCACGGTCATAGACAGAAAAGTGTTTCTGAAAGTAACCAAGCTCGCCGCTGGCGTTGGCAAAATCGGAAATCGAAGAACCGCCAGCAGCGATGGCTTCGGCAATCACGTCATTCACCGCTGGTGCCAATCGTTCGTTGCGCTTGCCAACAACGCTATGAGCCTTGCGGCGCGGACTGATACCGGCGCGAAACAGCGCTTCACAGACATAGATGTTGCCAAGACCGGCAATCACGGACTGGTCGAGCAAGGCCGCTTTGATGGGGGCGGCTTTGCCCCGAAATCGCGTATCGAGATACGCGGCGTTGAAATGATTGGACAATGGCTCTGGGCCAAGATGCTCGACGCGCGGATAGCTGGCCAGATCGTCCAGCGGCCACAATTCCATAAAGCCAAATCGACGCGGATCATTATAGGTCACAGTGGTGCCGTCTTGCATATGGAAGACGACATGATCATGTGCTGGGTTGGTGCCGGGGTCATGATGAAACGCGGCGGTTCCGGCCTCGTTGATGGTAAATCGCCCCGACATACCAAGGTGCATGATCAGCGCCTCACCGGTCGACAATTCAGTAACCAGGAACTTTGCGCGCCGTCCCATATGGGTAATCTCGGCGCCTTCGACGCGGGCCTGAAATTGCGCTGGAAACGGAAAGCGCAAATCTGGCCGATTGACCTCTAAACGGGCAACGCGCTTGCCTTGCATAGCCGGCGTTAAGCCACGTCGAACGGTTTCAACTTCGGGGAGTTCAGGCATAGCCTGCCATTAGGTGGCTTTTTCGCTGGCGGCAAGCGCGAGGCCCCTCGATCCCCGCGGCGGCGCCAGAAGTCATATACGGAGTTTGCCCGATTGTGTCTTCTAGCCGAGGTGTGGATCGAGTATGCGCTGAAGGGGCCCTTCGTGACCGCAGGAGACAAAGAATGTCAGGCGACTATCAAGCGATTTATAAAGACAAGCTTTGCGGTGCGGCGGAGGCGGTTGCCAATATTCGACCTGGTGAGAATCTCTCCATGGGAATGGCGCTTGGCGAACCGCCCGCCTTATTGAAAGCCTTGTCTGATCGCCTTGATGCCGATGAGCTAGACGGACTGAAACTCTGGTATTTTCATTCCATGCCTGCTGCCGCCCAGACCATTCTCGACTATCGTCACATGCACAAGTTGACGCCCCATTGTATGTTCATGGGGCCGACCGAGCGGGCCTTGGTCGCCGCCGGAGAAGCGGAAGACCGCAAAGTCATAAACTTTGTGCCGGTTGCCTTCTCTGATGCTCCGCGTTTGCTCTCCGAACATGTGGAGCTGGACCATTTTGTCACCGTTGTGTCGCCGATGGATCGTCATGGCTTCTTTTCCTTCGGCGCCAATAATGACTATGCCAGCACGGCGGCTCGCGCGGCGGGAAAAACCATTGTCGAAGTGAACGAGCATATGCCGCGCGTGTTTGGCGACTCGATGATCCATATCAGCGAAGTTGACGCGATCGTGGAGCATCACACGCCGCTCTTTGAAATGCCGGAACGTGCTCCCAGTGCCGAAGAAGAAAAGATCGGCGACATTATCGCAGAGATGATTTCGGATGGCGCCTGTCTGCAAATGGGAATCGGCGCGCTGCCTAATGTCGTTTGCCAGCGCCTAAAAGGACACAAAGATCTCGGCATTCATACCGAACTGTTGTCGCCGGGGCTGGTCGAACTGATTGATGCGGGCGCGGTGACAAATCGCATGAAAAAGACGTTTCCAGGCCGCACCGTGTTCACCTTCGCGCTCGGCAATCAGCGGATGTACCGATTGCTGCACGACAATCCGTCCATTGTCAGCCACCCGGTCGATATCGTGAATGACCCGCGACACATTGCAAAGAACCCGAACGTGGTTTCGGTCAATGCCACATTGGAGATCGACTTAAGCGGGGCGTGCAATTCGGAATCACTCGGCCGGCGGCAATATAGCGGCTCGGGCGGCCAGCTCGATTTTGTCCGTGGGGCTAGAAAATCGAAGAACGGACGCTCCATCATCGCGGCACGCTCCACCGCGCAGGACGGCAAATTGTCCCGCATCGTGCCTGAATTGACCGGTGCCGTGACGACTCCACGAAACGATGTCGACACGATTGTTACCGAGTACGGCGCGGCCCACCTCATCGGTCTCAGCGGCGAAGACCGCGCCCGGGCGCTGATTGCCATCGCGCATCCAGATCATCGTGAGGCGCTGACGGTGCAGGCGAAGGCGGCGAATATCATTGATTGAGGGATCAATGCTTTGCCTTGGTTAGTCATTTTGTTAGTCTCGGTTTTTGAGGGCCTCTCATGGACATGGACATCGAAATTCGCACCTATCGCGAGAGCGATAGAGAGGGCGTCATTTCCCTGTGGGAAATTGTATTTCCGGGGAGCGCAGTTTGGAACAAATCAGATCAGGTGATCTCCACTAAACTGTCCACGCAACCTGAGTTGTTCTTCGTCGCAATTGAAAAGGACAGTGTTGTCGGCACAATTTTGGCGGGTTTTGATGGCGTTAGAGGGTGGGTGCACCGATTGGCAGTCTCTCCAGAGTGGAGGCGACAAGGGCTCGCTTCAATGCTGATGCGGAAGGCGGAAACGGGCCTCAAGGATATTGGGTGTCCGAAGCTCAACCTGCAAGTTCGTGCTTCCAATTTGGAAGTTCTGAAATTCTATGAGTCGCTTGGCTATACAGTCGAGCAGCGGGCAAGCCTGGGCAAAGTGTTGTAACCGAGCTCAACACCATTCATCACTCCAGAACAGTCCCGAGAGCCTGGGCGGTGCCAGGCTTCACGCCCAGCACTTCCATGTCAGCGCGGGAATGAGCGGCGTTAAACGGTCACCACGACCTTACCCAGTGCCTTACGATCAATCAGGTACTGGATCGCTTCACCACCGCGTTCGAGCGGGAAGGTTTCTGACACGTGTGGCTTGATCTTACCCTCTTGGTACATCGCAAACATTTCGCCCAAGTTCTTCTGATTGGCCGCTGGGTCACGCGCTACCGCTGCACCCCAGAACACACCGCGCACGTCGCAAGATTTTAGCAAAGTCAAATTGAGCGGAAGCTTCGGTATGCCAGCGGGGAACCCGATAACCAGAAACCGTCCTTCCCAATTCATCGCCCGGACCGCCGGTTCGGCATAGTCACCGCCGACGCCATCATAGATGATGTCGACGCCGCCACCGCTTGCTTCTTTGATGGCGTTGGAGAATTCTTTCTGTCGGCCCCGGTCCAAGGGCCCGCGATCATAAACCAGGCCTTTGTCGGCGCCTTTGGAGAGGCAGAAATCGACTTTCTCTTGCGTCGAGCACGCCGCGATGACTTCCAGTCCCATGGCTTTTCCAAGCTCGACCGCAGCAATGCCAACGCCGCCAGCAGCGCCGAGAACGAGGAGCTTCTCACCGGGTTTTGGATCGGCGCGGTCTTTCAAGGCGTAGTAAGAGGTCCCATAGGTCATCACAAAAGCGGCCGCTTCATCGAACGGCACGCCGTCTGGAATTGGGATGCAGCGCCCCGCTTCGAGCGTCATTTCTTCGCGCATGCCACCCCAGCCACAGGATCCGATGACCCGTTGTCCGACTTGCAGATTGGTGACGCCTTCGCCGACTTCTTTGACAATGCCGGAAACTTCGCCGCCTGGGCTGAACGGACGCTCAGGTTTGAATTGGTAGAGGTCTTGGATAATCAAAGTGTCCGGGAAATTCACGCCAATCGCTTTGACTTCAATCACCACTTCACCTTTGCCTGCGGTGGGGCTTTCAATATCTTCTAGAACCAGCGTATCGGTGCCACCTGGGGCTTTGGAGAGCAGGGCTTTCATCTGACGTTTCCTCATCGCAGTCGTTGACGAGGCTTTGGTAGCCATGGCAACCGGCGCTGTGAAGGTCTGACGTAGCGGAGAGACAGTTTGGACAAGACAGTCTTGTTTTGGGTTTTGGTCGGCGGGCTGGGCTTTGCCTTTGCCTTGGCGCTGCAGATGCGGGTGATTACCGCGCTCGTGTTGCGCCGCGCGCTAAAGGCTTGGCGCGACGAATTTGCAGACCGCGTGGCGGCGAATGAAGCGGTGGTCGTGGCAGCGCGCAAAGCACCGATGCCTGACGAGCTCTTGCCAGCGTCTCGCGAAGCGGCGCAGCACCTGCGGGACACTTATCCCAACCCGCTGGCGCATTTGCGCGCCGCTCGCCGCTACAGCACAGTCTTGCCAGTGTTGCTAATTGGCGTCGTGGCGCTCGGTCGTTTGGTCTGGGGAGTGATTTAATGAAGGGCTATTTTGCGATTGGCGCAGAAGGCATTTCCAAGCCGATGAATCTCGGCGCCTTGATGCGCACAGCCAATGCGTTTGGGGCGAGTTTTGTGTTTTCGGTTCAGGCGGCGGACCGGGCCAAGATCGCCAATCTCTCTGATACGTCTCGGACCTTTAAGAACGTGCCATACTATGCGTGGGAGTCGATGGACGAGATGGTTTTTCCGAAAGGCTGCCAACTGGTCGGGATCGAACTGACAGATGATGCCGTCGAGCTGCCTGAGTTTAAGCATCCGCGCATGGCAGCTTATGTGCTCGGTCCAGAGCGCGGGAACTTATCCGAAGCGATGGTGGCGCGCTGTGACCATATCGTGAAAATCCCCACCAAGTTTTGCATTAATGTCAGCTTGGCAGGCGCTCTGGTCATGTATGACCGCGTGCGCAGCATGGGCGCCTGGCGCGATCGCCCCATCATGCCGGGCGGACCGAAGTCATAGAATAGCCGAGAGCCACGCGGGCGTGGCCCCCGAACCGGTCGATTTAGCCAGCAGAATAAGGCAGAGACGAGTGATGAAGGTTGATCTTCAAATTACCCTCGTCGTCGAGAACATAGCCAAAGGTGTACTCAACTTTGGTCTCGCTACCATCTGGACCGGTGAAGTAGTAATTGCCCATCGCCGTGGCAGAATCATTGTCGGTATAGATGCCATTGCTTTCCCAGCGGACATTGGTCCAGCCTTTGATGGCAAAGCCTGAATCTTCGGTGCCCTCAGTGCCGATAAAGTAAGAAAGGGCTTCATCAAAAGTCTCGCGGAATTGGTCGTCAGCCGCCAGAGTCGGCTTGAACATGACTGCCGTATCGCCGTAAGCGTAGAGCGTGTTGATGTGCTCGGTCGCGCGCGCAGCGAAGTCGCCGCCTTCAGTGTGGACGCTGGAAATCGCAACGATGCCATTGCCCCACTCAGTTTGAGCCGCAACGACGTCGGCTTCGGTGATGCCTGTAGCCGCCTCATTATTGTCCGCGACAGCGGTTGAAGCGCAAGCGGCCAGAACCAAAGCAGCAGAGCCGCCCATCACGGCTTTCATACTCAATCTCATCTCTCACATTCCTTTTTTGCGTAGATTTTGGAGGAAGTCGGCGAGGGTCCGTTGGACCCTCGCCTTGGAAGTGACATTCGCGTCGATCTAGCGACAAACGCTTATGTCTTGGCAGCACGAAACTTGGGAGATGTGCTAACCAATTCTGCTACAATCCGGTACGAGCGGGATCCGCGGTGCGACCTCTGTACTGTCGGTTGCCAAGGCCCATTTGGGGACTGCGACCGAAGTCGTCGGGCAGGCAAAATTCAGGGGTCATACTTTTCTTCATGACTCGCTCGTTTCGTGACTATATAACATAACAATTAAGTCGACAATGACTTCGGACAAGGCCGATCAAATTCGTATTTTTCTATCTATAGGATCACAAAAACCTATGCTTACCCGTTCTACCGATAGGCTTGCGCAATCAGATGTTCTGGAGACTGAACTGCCGATTGCTGTGATGACGGATGTGGAAACCGCAGGAGCGTCCTTTGCAGATGATGTTGACGGTGAGATTTGGCAACGTCGCATACCTGAGCGCGTCTCTGCCTGGCTCAATACGCTCCCCGTAGAGTCGCTGCCGGAAGATCGGATTGTGTTGAGATCCGAGGATGTTGCGGCTTGCCTTATAGAATTGTTTGGCGCCAAGGGCGTCGGGCCGTGCCCGGCTTTGGCCTGGCTCAGCGAAGACGTGTGTCGACTGGCAAACTGGATCAGTGTCAGGGCTCAAGCTCCGTTTTTGCGCATGCGCCTGGAAATTGTGACCAATGATGCCTGCTCCAAATTTCACATCGACAATGTCGTGGCACGGATGATCTGCACCTATCGCGGACCCGGTACGCAGCTCGCCACTGAATCAACACTGGACCAAGATATTTTGTCGATCCCAACAGGCGACCCTGTTTTGTTGAAGGGCAAACGCTGGCCACAATCTACCAATATTCCATTGCGACACCGCTCGCCGCCCATAGCGGGGACCGGGCTGACCAGGTGGTTGCTCGTCCTCGAGGGGTGTGACCGCGCCGAATGGATGCCGGAATATGACCGACCTTATCGTGACCTTAACTTGCCTGAGCCCAAATAGACGCCATGTTTGCGACCTTGTTTGTGTCTGGACGGTCTAGAAATGATTCGGAATCTTGTTTGCGGTCTTGCGCTTGTATTATCGGCCTGTGGCGCCTCTGAGCCCACACAGCAAGACTCTCGCACCGCCACCACAACCCCGCCACCCATGCCTGAAGGCGCCGAAACCGTTGAATTCGAGCCCGTGGCTTACACGCAAGCTGAAGCCGCCGCGGCAGCCATGAGCAGCAGCGAAACGACGAAAAGTCAGCCGGTCTATTGGGGCGTCGAAGAAGGCGAGGCGCTGACAATCATGTGGGAAGACCTGATGCCAGAAGGCAGCGAAGAAGCCCTGATGCAGGAATATGAAGAATTCTACGCGATGCTCGAAAAACGCTACGCAGCCAACACAACCACACTTGCCGATGCAGACCCATATGCCGCGATCGCTGAAGGCTCGGAGTTTGATTTCATGCCGCAGCTCGGCAATTTCGAGACCGTGGATGAGCTTGACGGCGTATTGGTCCGTATTCCCGGCTATGTGGTTCCCTTTGATTTCAACTCGAACAATAAGCTGAAAGAGTTCCTCTTCGTGCCGTATATGGGCGCGTGCATCCATACCCCGCCACCACCGCCGAATCAGATCGTTTTCATCCGCGCTGAACCTTCCGTCCGCGTGAAAGATATTTGGGCCCCGTACTGGATCGAAGGGACAATCCACACGGAGCGAACAGACAATGAGCTCGGAGACACGGCTTACACTTTGGATATGGACAAGATCGATCCCTATCCAATGCCTTGAGACTTCAGGTTTTTATTTCTGTGACGTGTTTTGATACGTTATAACAAAACAAAATATGTAATAAATACAGCGTGTTATGGATTTGAATCCGCGTTCGTGCTATGACTTCGTCAAGTTTGAACAGGATATCGCCATGCGCGCTTTGTTACTCATGACCGCCTCCGTCACGCTCTTAGCTGCGTGCGCTGGCGCACCGGAAGCCCACACCGCGGACATCCATGCCGATCATGCCCATGTTCACGGCGATGATTGCGGGCATACCCGGGTCTGGCACGGCGATCATTGGGATTACCTGCATGATGGCCATTTGCACTTCGTCCATGACGGCCATGTCGATGAGCATGTTCTGGACGTGACCGCAGAGAATCCTGCCGACGAAGCGCCGTTAGAAGCAAGCCTGCACGCTGATCACATGCACGGTCCGGACGATTCTCACCTCATGGTCCCGCACGGTGACCACATGGATTATGTTCATGATGGGCGACTGCACTATGTGCATGGCGATCATGTCGATGATCATGGTCCAGTGACTGTTGAAGAGAACAGCTAAGCTTACATCTCACTCAAACTCGTGTTTCGCGCTTTGATGCGCGAAAGGGTCTTCGCATGCGTCCCCCCACCCAGCCTGCGAGACCCGGCTGAGCCCGTCAGATCTGTGCATCTGGCGGGCTCACTTTTAGGTCCGTGGAGGATCGGACCATTTGGGAAAGGCTAACCTGCGAACAGCGGCGCGCTCGGCGCAAAAGCGACCATGAACAGCGTTACGGCTGTAATGCCTGTGAAAACGACCGTTAGGCTGCGGGAGAAGAAATGGTTGGTGTTCATCGTCTTGCTTTCGTCTGCGGCGATCTCGCCGTTATGTTTCGTTAACGACCAGATGGGGACGACCGTCCTTGATGAACACTGTGCATACAGAATAGGGGCTATGCGTGTTTCGAATAAGGCGATTTAGTGGTTAACAAGTCTTAACGAATAAGACCGGCCGCTTTGGCGTCGCCTCGATAGCTCCGTGAGACCGGCACTTCCGTGCCATTCGTCAGGACTAGAAAGCTTCGTCCATCGACGCGTTTTTCATCTGTCACCCCGCTTTTTGCCACCCACCAGGACCGATGCACCCGCAAGCCATCGGCGCCATCTAGCTCTCGTGTCGCGTCAGCCAGGCGCATCAGAATGAGCTCCTCGCCCAGATTAGTGTGAACCCGCAAATAGTGGTCCTCTGAAGAAATCGCGTAGAGCTCAGCCGTCTGAAACTTGACTGGCAGTCGCTGCAAGAAACTGGCGACCGGACTGGCGCCGGGTTCAGTGACGGACTGAGTTTGATGCACCGTTCTCAATAAATAAGAAGCTGATGTGATGATCAGAGAGATGACCAGCACATAGCCGTATTGCATCGTCAGCCAATACAAATCCAGCGGAGCGCGGTTCAGCCAAAAGTGTAGAACGAGCGTCACCGGAATGGAAATTAGTGCTGCGGTTATCGCGATTTTGAAAACGACCGCGAGATGTTCGAACCGGCGCCCCCAAATTATCGGCTCAACAATCGCAAATCCGCCTGCGCCAACCACCATGGTGGTCGACCAAAATAGAAATCTCTGTGGGAATGGCAGGCGCGAAGTACCGTAGACGCCAAGCCAAGCGAAAATCAGGCCCAGTCCAGCGACCATGGCAATCCATTTCGCGATTTCAATGGCGATACGCAAACTGCAAAGCCCCTTCATTCACGTTTCGCGAATGACAATGGCTGCATTTCGCGAACGATTCCAGCCCTTAGACGTAGTTTGAGCTGCGCCCGCGGCAAAGGCCTGTCAATTTTCGACTCACCGCAGGACAACCTGCTTCATGAACGCAAAATTTGGAGCTCCACATATGACACGCACATCTTCTTTGATCGCCGCTCTTGCTGCCAGCATGATGGTCACCCCATTGGCCAGTGCGGCAAATTTGACCGTCAATGTTGAAAATATAGCGCAAGCCAAGGGCACGATCACGCTCGGCCTGTTTGATGAGGCGACTTATAATGGCGACGGCGCGGTCAACGGGGCGTCTCTGAAAGTGGAAGGCGCTTCCGTCACCGCTGAATTCGAAGGTCTTGAGCCGGGTGAGTATGCGGTGCGCCTCTATCACGATCTCAACGATGATGGCGAAATGAACACCAATCCATTCGGGATGCCAACCGAGCCATACGCCTTCTCGAATGACGCCAAGGGTCGATTTGGCCCAGCCAAATGGGAAGCCGCAAAATTCGTGGTCGAAGCCGACGGCACCACTCACACCATCACGATGGACTAAGCCGCCAGCAGCGGAACAGAGGATAAAAAAATGAATCTCTCACGTCGTCACTTTATCGAAGCCGGGGTTGGCGCAAGTTTCGCCGGTGCCTTTGGCGCAAGCCTCGGGCTAACCGCCTCAGCCGAAGCTCAGAAAATGCCAGCTTGGCATCTCGGATACACGAATGCCCCAGCCGGTGGATTTGACCCAGCGCCGATGAAGCTGGTTTTTGGCAAACCTCCAGCGGACCTAAAAGGCAGCTTGTATCGTAATGGTCCGGCGCATTTTTCCTATGGCGATGAATTTGCCAGCCATTGGTTTGATGGCGACGGCTTGATCCACCGGATCGCCATCGAAGATGGAAAAGCAGTTCATCAGGCGCGGTTTGTTGAAACCCGCAAACGCCGCGAAGAACAGGCCGCGCAGGCCTTTCTGGCGCCCGGGTTCGGCACGCTGGGAGACGAAAACTATCATGTTGAAAGTGCTGATGACACCAATGCCGCAAACACGTCCGTGTTGATGGTCAATGGCGAGTTGCTCGCTCTATGGGAAGCTGGGTCGGCTTTCTCCATGGACGCTGAGACGCTCGAAACCAAGGGTCCGAAAACCTGGCGCGACGACTTAAAAGGTATGCCCTTCCTGGCGCACCCAAAAGTTGAGCCAAATGGCCGAGTTTGGAACCTTGCTGTTGGCGGCTCACGTGTCGGGATCTACCGCATCGGCGCCAATGGGGCTCTGGAAGATTTCGGCTTGGTCGATATCGGTCGTGCCGCATACATCCATGACTGGACGATGAGCGAACGTCACCTGATCATTCTGGTTCAGCCCTGGATCAACGAGAATTTGCGCCCCCCTGTCGTGGCCGGCTTTGAGTGGCAGCCGCAGCACGGCTTGCAGATGCTGATCGTGGATAAGGATGATTTTTCGAACCAGCGTTGGGCACAAGCTCCGGCTCGGATGTTCCTCCATACAGGCTCTGCCTGGGAAGAAAGCGATGGTACGATCAAGTTCGATGTCTCGTTCTATAAAGAGCCAGTCCTTGGCGTCGGGGGCGGTGCCGCCGAAATCCGGGGCGATTGGAATCAGGACTATTTCGCCGAAGAGGGCGTGCTGACGCTCGTTGAAATCCCACCTCAGGGCGATGCAAAATTGATCGAGACCGGGATTGTCGGCGAGTTTCCACAGGTCGATCCGCGATTCCGCGGAAAGACCCGTAATTTGGTTGCGCTCGCCAGTGGCGCCTCAAGTCAGCGTCCGGGCAGCACCGCGATCGCGGTCCATAACTGGACGACCGGAGAGAGCAAATCCTTCGAATTCGGCGAAAATCGCATGGTGGAGGAGTTTTTGTTTGTGCCGAAAAAGGGCGGTCAGACGGACTATGACTCCTGGCTCGTTGGACCTGTTTTGAACATCAAAACCGGTATGCGCGAAATCTGCGTGTTCGATGCCGCATATGTCGATGATGGGCCGGTTTGCATCTGGCAAGCCGACTATTCTTGGCCGCTCGGCTTCCACGGCACCTGGGCGTAAGAACATAAGGCACAAGGAAAGCGAAAAATGATTGTAAAAACAGCGTTTCCTCCCATCCGCTTTCCGAGTGCTTCTTTCCAGCGCGTACCAGGCACCCTTTGGGTCGTCCTGGTCGCGCTGGTCATATATGCGACTGTTAGCTTTTTGATCCTCGCCGCCCATCCAGAGGCCGAGCCGCGGTTTCGCCTCTCATTCGACCCATTATTAGCAGCGTCTGTGACGACTCAAATTCACGTCGCCGCGGCGATGAGCGCGTTGTTCATTGGCAGCGCGATTTTGCTTGCACCGAAAGGATTGCGGTTTCACAAGATGATGGGCTGGGCCTGGGTCGCCGCGATGATGGTGACGGCCATCTCGTCGTTTTTCCTGACTGGATTGATGGGAAGTTCGCTAAGTCCCATTCATGCGCTCTCCGCCTGGACGATGATCGCCGCGCCGTTCGGCATCGCCGCGATTCGCCGTCGTGATATTCGCCAACATCGTCAAAGTATGACCGGCATGTTTATCGGAGCTTTGGTGATTGCAGGTCTGTTTTCCTTTTTGCCGGGTCGTCTCATGTGGTCGATGGTGTTTGCGGCATAGGTCCGGATATTTCCTGTTACAAACTTGTCGCGCTTCCCCCATAAGGGAACAAGATCAGTATTAGCGGGAGAGAAAGATGAAGCGGATTCTATTGGCCGGAGCCTGTCTGTTTGGCTTAAGCGGATGTGCGACGGAGCCCGGTGGGATAAGTATTTTCACGCCGAAACCAGAATCCGCTCAAGCCGCGCTAGATTATTACTACGATACGATCCCGAACGCCGCTCTCCCCAAAGCGCCAATCGGCAAAGCGTTGCCGTCTAGCGATGCGGTGATCACCAAAGTCCTTCTCGGTTCGTGTCTGGACGAAGAAAAGGGACCGTCCGCAGCGCTGCAAAGCCTCGCCACGGAACGGGCGGATCTGTTTTTGATGGTCGGGGACAATGTGTATGGCGACCGCGATGGGATGTCATACACCAATAATCAGGCGGATCTGGATGAGGTGCGCGAGTCATTTGCTGATCTTGCGGCGCGCGAAGACTTCCAGACTGTGCGCCAAAATCTACCCATGATGGTCGCCTGGGACGATCATGATTACGGCGCCAATGATTCCGGTAAAGAGTTTCCCTTCCGCAACTATGCCGAGCGTATTCATGAAGTCTTCTGGGGGCTTGAAGATCAAGATGTTGGCCAATGGCCTGGTACTTACTATGCCCGGGCGTTCGGGCCTGAAGGGCAGCGCACGCAAGTCATCATGCTCGACACCCGCTATTTCCGGTCGGGTTTGACACCAACCGATGAATGGGGCGTCAAAGGCAAAGAACGCTATTTGCCAGCGCCGACGGGATCGATGCAGGACATGTTGGGGGCGGCGCAATGGACCTGGCTGGAAAACCAGCTGCGACAGCCGGCCGACATTCGCCTGATCGCCTCGTCGATCCAAGTGATGCCGACGGTCCATGGCTGGGAGGCGTGGTCCGCCATGCCCGAAGAGCGTCAGAATTTGTTCGATTTGATTGAGCGGACACAGGCGACGGGTGTCGTCTTCCTTTCCGGTGACCGTCATTCAGCGTACATTTATGAAGAACAAGGCGTTCTGCCCTATACGGCGAACGAGCTCACCTCATCGTCATTGAATGTGAGCTTTGCGACTGAACTCGATGAGATGGATTCGCGTCAGCAGGGCGCCGCTTTTCCGCCCGAAAATTACGGCTCAGTGGAGATCGATTGGGAAGCCCGCGCGATCACACTCAAAGTCCATGATAATGCTGGCGAGACGGTGCGGGAGAACGCGATTGGCTTCGCCGAAATTGGCGTGAACTAGCCTTCGTTGCAGTTACAAGTATTTGCGCGCAGCAAACGCTCAGTTCGGCAGGTGAACTCAGCCCTACTGAAAAGCGCGTGTACCCGGTTGTCAGCAGGGATTCCGGTGTTATAAGCGGCGCGACTTTCTCAGGTTCACCCCCCGAATCTGTGTCTGCTGATAGAGGCTGATTTCACATGAACATTCACGAATACCAAGCCAAGGCCGTCTTGAAAGAGTTTGGCGCGCCTGTGGCGGATGGCGTCCCCATTTTGACACTCGACGATGTGCAAACCGCAGTCGACACATTACCAGGGCCGCTCTGGGTCGTGAAAAGCCAAATCCACGCGGGTGGACGCGGTAAAGGCAAATTCATTGAAGCCGAAGCTGGCGAAAAGGGCGGTGTTCGCCTCGCTTTCTCGAAAGAGGAAGTCATGGCGCACGCCAAGGCGATGCTCGGCAATCACTTGGTCACCGCGCAAACCAGCGCCGAAGGCAAGCAGGTCAATCGTCTCTACGTTGAAGACGGCGCCGATATCGCCACAGAACTTTACCTCTCTTTGCTGGTCGACCGCGAAACCGGGCGCCCCGCTTTCGTCGCGTCCACGGAAGGCGGCATGGACATTGAGGCGGTTGCCCACGACACGCCTGAGAAAATCCTGACATTGCCAATCGATCCTGCGGAAGGCGTCACCGATGCCGCCGCCGCGAAACTCTGTGATGCGCTGGCTCTGGACGGCGCCGCTCGCGAAGACGGCATGAAGCTTTTCCCCATCCTCTACAAAGCCTTCACCGAGAAGGACATGTCGATGCTGGAGATTAACCCGCTGATCGTCATGGAAACCGGCAATCTGCGCGTCCTCGACGCGAAAGTCAGCTTCGATGGCAACGCCCTGTTCCGTCATCCAGACATTATGGAACTGCGCGACACGACTGAGGAAGACGAAAAAGAAATCGAAGCGTCTGAATGGGACCTGGCTTACATCGCGCTGGACGGCACGATTGGCTGTATGGTCAACGGCGCCGGCCTCGCCATGGCGACCATGGACATCATCAAGCTATACGGCGAAGAGCCAGCCAATTTCTGTGACGTTGGCGGCGGCGCCAATGCTGAGAAAGTCGCGGCGGCTTTCAAAATCATCATGAAAGACCCGGCCGTGAAAGGCATTCTGGTCAACATCTTTGGCGGCATCATGAAATGCGATGTGATCGCTGAAGGCGTTATTCAAGCGGTGAAAGAGACCTCTCTGGCTGTGCCGCTGGTGGTTCGCCTCGAAGGCACCAATGTTGAGAAAGGCAAGGCCATCCTTGCCGATAGCGGCATGAATATCATTCCTGCCGACGACCTCGACGACGCCGCCCAGAAAATTGTTGCAGCCGTGAAAGGCGCGTAAGAGACATGTCCATTCTTATCGACTCGAACACAAAAGTTATCGTCCAAGGCCTGACCGGTAAAACCGGATCTTTCCACACCAATCAGGCGCTTGAATATTTCGGCACGCAAATGGTCGCTGGGACGCATCCGCGCAAAGCTGGCGAGAGCTGGGCGGCTGACAATGGCGCATCTTTGCCAATCTATGCCAACGCCGCCGACGCGAAAGACGCGACCGGCGCCAACGCGTCTGTCATCTACGTGCCACCCGCCGGCGCAGCCGCCGCAATCGAAGAAGCGATTGACGCGGAAATCCCGCTGATCGTTTGTATCACCGAAGGTGTGCCAGTGCTCGATATGGTTCGTGTGAAGGCCAAGCTCGACAAATCAAAATCACGCTTGATCGGACCGAACTGCCCGGGTCTCCTGACCCCAGAACAGTGCAAGATCGGCATTATGCCCGGTAAGATCTTCAAAAAGGGATCTGTCGGCGTGGTCTCGCGCTCGGGCACGTTGACTTATGAAGCGGTTTACCAGACCTCTGTTGAAGGCCTGGGTCAGACGTCTGCCGTTGGCATTGGCGGCGACCCGGTCAAAGGTACAGAATTTATCGACGTGTTGGAAATGTTCCTCGCGGATGACGAAACAGAAAGCATCGTCATGATCGGTGAAATTGGGGGGTCTGCTGAAGAAGAAGCAGCCCAATTCTTGATCGATGAGGCCAAGAAAGGCCGTAAGAAACCCATGGTCGGGTTTATCGCCGGACGCACAGCACCAAAAGGCCGGACTATGGGCCATGCCGGTGCCATTGTTTCGGGCGGAAAAGGGGATGCTGAGTCCAAAATTGCAGCTATGGAAGCCGCCGGAATCAAAGTATCGCCAAGTCCTGCCCGTCTGGGCACGACCATGGTAGAGGTTTTGAAAGGTTAACGCCGCACTATATAAAGGCAAAGGGCGGCCAGACGAGGCCAATTGTGACCCCGCCGGGCCGTTCCACATAAGGACGGTAGCTCATGGCAGATGACGGTTCCCCCGTAGACGGCGGTCGTAGCGCGCAAAACGCTGCGATGCTGGACACTTTGTTTTTGTACGGGGGCAGCGCGGTCTGGATCGAACAGATGCAGGCCAAATTCGCAGCCAATCCAAATGCTGTGCCGGAAAGCTGGCGGAGCTTTTTTGAGCAACTCGGCGATGGCGGGGCGGATGCCACCCGCAATGCCGACGGCGCGAGTTGGAAACGCAAACAATGGCCAAAGCCGGACTCTCCAGAAGAGACCGCCGCGTTTGATGGCAATTGGGCGCTGCTTGAACCAGTGTTCGAGAAGAAGATTAAAGCCGCCTCGCCGAACGCCTCTGGAGCGGATGTTGAGCGTGCGGTAAAGGATTCAGTGCGCGCGATTATGATGATCCGCGCCTATCGTGTGCGGGGTCACCTACAGGCTCAACTTGACCCCTTGGGACTTGAGGTCGCTGAGTATCAACCAGAGCTCGATCCGAAGAGCTATGGATTCGAAGACGCCGATATGGATCGCGAGATCTTTATCGATGGGGTTCTCGGACTGGAAAACGCGACCGTTCAGCAGATTCTTGATATCGTTCGCCGAACCTATTGCTCGACTTTAGGCATTGAGTTCCAGCATATCTCCGACCCAGAAGAGAAAAGCTGGTTGCAAGAGCGGATCGAAGGACCGGATAAAGGCGTAGCCTTTACGCCCGAAGGCAAGAAAGCGATCCTGTCAAAGCTGATCGAAGCTGAGACGTTCGAACGCTTCCTTCATAAACGCTATCCCGGCACCAAACGATTTGGTCTGGATGGCGGCGAAGCCGCGGTTCCGGCGCTGGAACAAATCATCAAGCGCGGCGGTGCCCTCGGTGTTGACGAGATCGTCGTCGGAATGCCCCACCGTGGACGTCTAAACATGCTCGCCGCCGTGATGGGCAAAGAGTATCAGAAAATCTTCCACGAGTTCATGGGCGGCTCAACTCAGGGTGAGACAGAATTTGGCTCCGGTGACGTAAAATACCACCTCGGCGCATCGTCAGACCGCGAATTTGACGGCAATAATGTCCACCTCACAATGAACGCCAATCCATCGCATTTGGAAGCGGTGAATCCGGTCGTGATGGGCCGGACGCGGGCCAAACAATTCATGCAATATGAAGAGCGGGGCACGCTCGATCGGACCAAGAAACTGCCACTTCTATTGCACGGTGATGCGGCGTTCGCCGGACAAGGCGTGGTCGCAGAGTGTTTCGCACTTTCCGGCCTGCAAGGCTATCGCACCGGCGGCACCATTCACTTCATCATCAATAACCAGATCGGCTTCACGACAAGCCCGATGTATTCGCGCTCATCGCCTTATCCGTCGGACGTCGCGCTGATGGTGCAAGCGCCGATATTCCACGTCAACGGAGATGACCCTGAAGCGGTGACTTATGCCGCGAAAGTGGCCACCGAGTATCGGCAGAAATTCGGTAAGGACGTGGTGATTGATATGTTCTGCTATCGCCGGTTCGGCCATAATGAGGGTGACGAACCGATGTTCACCCAGCCGGTCATGTATACCAAGATTAAAGGTCACCGGTCGACGCGCGAACTATATGGCGAGCGCCTCGTCGCCGAAGGTCTAATGACCGCCGAAGCGGTCGAGGCCGAGGTCAAAGCGTTTGAAGACTTCCTCGACAAAGCCTTTGAAGAGGGCAAAGACGTGGTCACCAGTAAAGCCGATTGGCTGGAAGGTGAGTGGAAAGGCCTTGGCCTGCCTGAAGAAGATGACCGCCGTGGTAAGACCGGCGTTTCTAAGGCCAAGCTTAAAGAGCTGGGCGAGACGCTCACCACGGTGCCAGATCACATCAATATCCACCGCACTTTGGGACGCGTCATCAAAGGCCGTTCAGATGCGATTGGTTCGGGCAAAGGCCTCGATTGGGCCACCGCTGAACATCTCGCATTTGCGACTTTGCTCGACGATGGCTTCCATGTTCGCTTGTCCGGTCAGGATTGCGGCCGCGGGACATTTTCCCAACGCCACAGCCACATGATCGATCAGCAATCGGGTGAACGCTACACCGCGCTCAACCATTTGCGCGAAGGCCAAGCCGAATATGAGGTGATCGACTCGCTGCTCTCGGAAGAAGCCGTGCTCGGTTATGAGTATGGCTACTCCCTCGCCAATCCAAATGCGCTGGTGATGTGGGAAGCCCAGTTCGGGGATTTCTCCAACGGAGCGCAGGTCTTCTTTGATCAGTTCATTTCGTCGGCGGAGCGCAAATGGCTGCGTATGTCCGGCCTAACCATGCTGTTGCCGCACGGCTATGAAGGCCAAGGCCCCGAACACTCTTCGGCGCGTCTTGAGCGGTTTTTGCAAATGTGCGCAGAAGACAATTGGCAAATCTGCAATTTAACAACGCCCGCCAACTATTTCCATGCGCTGCGGCGGCAGATCCACCGCGATTTCCGCAAACCGCTTGTGATCATGACACCGAAATCTCTGCTACGTCATAAATTGGCGACCAGCGCGCTGGAGGATATGAATACCAAATCCTCCTTCCATCGCGTGCTTTGGGATGATGCTGAGACGCCGGGCCGTGAAGGCAAGGTGAAACTCGTCGCTGATAATAAGATCCGACGCGTCGTGCTGTGTTCGGGTAAGGTCTATTATGACCTGTTCGAAGCGCGCGAAGAGAAAGGCTCGGACGATATTTATTTGCTCCGCGTGGAACAATTCTACCCCGTGCCGCGTAAAGCTCTTATGGACGAGCTAAAACGCTTCCCGCAAGCCGAGCTCGTCTGGTGCCAAGAGGAACCGCGCAATATGGGGGGATGGACGTTTATTCGCGACGAAATCGAATGGGCCGCCAATCATGTTGGCAGTGAGCACGCGCGTCCGAAATATACTGGCAGACCTCCGGCGGCAGCGACCGCCACGGGACTGCTCTCGACGCACAATAGAGAGAAAGATGCGTTCCTCTCATCCGCCCTGAGCGACAAGCCTGTAGAAGACAGCCTGGTCACCTAAACTGAACAGATAAAGACGAAGACAGAGACCAAATATGAGCGATATCATAGTCCCAACATTGGGAGAAAGCGTGACCGAGGCGACCGTTGGCAAATGGTTGAAAGCGGCGGGTGACGCGGTCAACAAAGACGACGTCCTGGTCGAGCTTGAGACGGACAAAGTGGCGGTAGAAGTGTCCGCCGAAGCGGCGGGCACCTTGAGCGAAATCCTAGCTCAAGAAGGCGACACTGTTGAGATTGGCGCGTTGCTTGGACGCCTCGGCGGTGCGAATGGGGCCGCGAAAGCCGCTCCGGTCGCGGCAGAGCCTGCCGCACCGGCACCCGCTGCGGCACGTGCGGCGAGCAGCGGCGCAACGGTTGATGTCACCGTGCCGAGCATGGGCGAGAGCGTCGCCGAGGGCACAATTGCAAGCTTCGCCAAACAAGTCGGTGACGCGGTGTCGAAAGACGAAACGATTGCTGAAATCGAAACGGATAAAGTCGCGCTGGAAGTTCCTGCAACCGCAGATGGGGTTATTTCGGAATGGCTGGTCGCTGAAGGCGATGGCGTCACGCCTGGTGCTGTGATTGCTCGCATTTCAGCGGGTGCAGGCGCCGTTGCCGCAGCGCAACCGACCGCAGCCGCGCCGGCCGCCGCAGCTCCGACTGCAAGCACTGGTGAGCGTCCGGTCGCCCCGTCCGTGCGTCGAATTTCGGCTGAAGCGGGCGTCAATCCCGCCGATATTCCAGGCAGCGGCCGCGATGGCCGCGCCACAAAGGCTGATGCGCTGGCCTATGTGAACGCGCCAAAAGCCGCTGCAACGCCGGCCGCAGCGAAGGCGCCGCGCGACATTGGGCCCCGCGAAGAACGCGTCCGCATGACGCGCTTACGCCAGACGATTGCGCGTCGCTTGAAAGAGGCCCAAGACACCGCCGCGATGCTGACCACGTTTAACGATGTGGACATGAGCGCGGTGATGCAGTTGCGCAAATCCTACAAAGACGCCTTTTTAGAAAAGCATGGTGTGAAGCTCGGCTTCATGGGCTTTTTCACGAAAGCCGTCGTGGCCGCGCTGAAAGAAATTCCAGCTGTGAACGCAGAGATTGATGGCACCGATATCATCTACAAAAATCACTATGATATTGGCATGGCGGTTGGCACCGAGCGCGGCTTAGTCGTGCCGGTCATCCGCGACTGTGATGAGCTTTCGCTCGCGGGTGTCGAAGCCGAACTTGGCAATGTCGCGAAGAAAGCGCGCGATGGCACGCTGTCGATTGAGGATATGCAAGGCGGCACCTTCACCATCACCAATGGTGGGGTTTATGGCTCTCTTATGTCGACGCCGATCTTGAACCCTCCTCAATCCGGCGTGCTCGGGATGCACCGGATCGAGCAACGTCCTGTTGTGGTCGATGGTCAAGTGGTTGTTCGGCCTATGATGTATCTTGCTTTGTCATACGATCACCGGATCGTCGACGGCAAGGAAGCGGTAACCTTTTTGGTTCGCGTGAAGCAGGCTTTGGAAGATCCAGAGCGTTTGCTGCTCGACGTCTAAATCCTTGCAATTAAACCGATAAATAAGGCGCTCCGAAGGATTTCTTCGGAGCGCTTTCGTTTCTGGAAGGTAAATCTAGGTCCGCGGATTCGCCTTTTTGGTTCAATCCTTCCGTGTGGTTTGTCGGCTATTCTGATTGACGGTTTAGAATAGCAAGTTGGGTGGAACATGCTTATCAATGCGGCACAGCCGTTTCCCGCGACAAGTCAGGGCGATTCGTCATTTGATTTGACCCGGGCGCGCGAAATCGCTCTGGTTTCGCTAATCGCTCCAGTTCTGTTTATGGCCAGCCTTGTCAGCGCGGCGATATTGATGATCCGCGATGGTGGCGACAGCTGGCTGTTCCACTTTTGGCTCACTGGACATGTATTCTTGTGTGCCGCTCTATTTTTGTACAGCACGCGCGAACGGACGGAGTTGTTCAATGGCGATCGCGCTGCGGCCAGCCTGATTAAGGGCTTTCCGTTTGTTGCTTTGTCGGTGTGCTGGGCCGTCGTCCCAGGCGTTTTGGCCCTGACGCATCCTTATGATTCCCACATGGTCTTCGGGGCGATCTTATCCGGCGGCATGCTCGCCGCTGCCGTCTTGTTGCAATACATGCCGCAGCTCGGGCGGATATTGATCGCTGCCACAATTGGCGGATTCCTCGCCAATACGCTGTTACAGCCCGAGCTCACCACGGCGGTTATCTCCTTAGTGATGCTCGCCTATTTCAGCGGCTTGGCGATTTGCACCAAATGGTACTTCTCAGCCTACAACAAGCAGCTGACCGAAGCAGAAACCGCGGCCGAACGAACACGTGAGATAAATAGCGTGTTGCGCGATGTTGGCTTTGCCACGGACACATTCTTCTGGTCGACCACCGAAGACGGACGAATTAGCGCGATAAACAATGACGAGCTGCTCGGTGAGACGGCGCGCCATGCGATATTGGATCAGAATCTTCTTAGCCTGTTCAAAGCCTCATCTGAGCGCGAACTTCTGCGCGCCCGGATCTCACGCGGCTCAGAAATCGTCGCTCTAGAATTGGAACTTTCCGATTCGATCGAAGCGAATGCGCGCTTCTGGAAACTGTCTGCGCGCCCGGTCTTTGAAGAGGGTCGTTTCGCCGGGTATCGCGGGTCGGCGACCGACATTACCCAATTGCGCATCAGTGAGAACCGCGCTGCCTTCCTAACCGAGTATGACTCTCTGACAGGCCTGCTCAATCGTGCCTCGTTCAAGGAAGCTCTGAAGTCGCATCTGAGCAGTGAAATCCGCACCTCTTCAGAGAGCGCCCTGATTTGGATTGATCTCGATAATTTCAAATGGATCAATGACACGTTCGGCCATAGCGGCGGCGACGATGTGCTCAAGCTGGTCGCGACGCGCCTGGAATATCTCTGCGAGCCGATGGATTTGCTGTGTCGCTATGGCGGTGACGAATTTGCGCTTCTGATCTCGCGTCCGCTGACCGGTAGCCGACTTCTAAAATTCGTAGAAGATGTCACGGAGTCGCTCCAAAAACCGTTCCACTATGCCAATACCGACGTTCAGTGCGGTGCCAGTGTGGGTGTCCGCCGGATCGACTCGCATGCCGCAGATGTCACCACATTGATGAAAGAGGCAGATCTTGCATTGTTTGCCGCCAAGAGCAGTGGGCGTGGGGTTTGGAAAGAGTATTCTGAATCCTTCAAAGCCCGCGTTCGTGGACAACGCGAATTGGCCAATGATCTCTCTCAGGCCATCGAATCGGACAATTTGAATCTTCAATTCCAGCCGATCGTGGATGCCGCGACTGGCTCGGTCACAGGCGTCGAAGCTTTGTCGCGTTGGTACCACCCTGTACGCGGCACGGTTGCGCCCTCTGAGTTTATTCCGATTGCTGAAGACAATGGCATCATCATTTCGCTTGGTGACCGCGTGGTGGAGCATGCGATCAATGCGGCACTGGACATGCCCGACCACACTAAGGTCGGAATCAATGTCTCACCGCTGCAGCTGCATAGCAGTCGGTTATTGTCGCTGATCACGCGTAAGCTTGAAGAAACGCAGATCGACCCAACACGGATTGAGTTGGAGATCACCGAAAGTGTTTTCCTGTCTGACAATGCGTTCATTCTGGATCGCTTGCGGAAGCTCAAGGAGCTTGGCCTACGCATCGCTATGGACGATTTCGGAACCGGCTTCTCGTCTCTCGCCTATTTGCAGCGATTCCCGTTCGATAAGCTGAAACTCGACCAGACCTTTGTGCGCGGCATTGAGTCGAGCGATCAAAGCCGGGCGATTGCTCGTGCGACCATCTCCATGGCACACGCGCTCAACTTGATCGTGACAGCCGAAGGCGTCGAGAGCGAGGTGCAAGCCCAGTTCCTGCGCGACCATGGATGCGATGAGCTGCAAGGCTATCTATTCAGCCGCCCACAAGATCAAGCCGCCTTGATCCCATACTTGCGGAGCATGGAATTGGTGCAGGACAACAAGGTTCGCACCGGGGCAAATGTCGTAAAGATGAAGCGCAAGAGCTAGGTGTCAGCGCCGCGCGCAAGGTCCATTTCAAACGCGAGATAGTGCTTTCACGCCATTGAAACGCTGCGGTCCCAAAGGGATTTGGGTTGCATGGCTTCGATTGGCTCATCCAGAAAATCGATGACTTCGCTGACCGTCTGTTCGGCTTGCGTGACCAAGAAGAGGTGCCCGCCATCTTCGACAACGTGAAGGCGCGCATTTGGCAAAGCAAAATTCAAAATGTGCGCGTTGGCCAAAGGCACAATCGCATCGCGGTCGCCTGCCATGACCAAGGTCGGCATGCGCAAGAAACGGATAAAGGGCAGGGAGGACCAGCCTAAGAATGCCATCAATTGATAGACATAGCCCATTGGGGCCGGGGGTTTGAGGTTCTCAATGTGCTGACCCGCACCTTCATCTGCGGCTTCGCCATAGAGGCGCTGAAAATTCTCGCGCATATAGTCTGGATCCGTGTAGCGACGGGCATCGGCCATTTTAGAAATCGCGCTGATTTTACCCGGCACCATGGTCATCCCGGCCGTGGTTGCACAGAGAATGAGTTTGCCGACCGAGTTTCGGTATTGAAATGCATATTGCTGGGCCATGGCTCCGCCCCATGAGACGCCCATGACATCGACATCTCCCATGCCATAACGGTCACAGAGCTGGCGTGCCGCGCGGGCCATCATCCAAGGACGATATGGGAAGCGGGCCGGTTCGCTCTCGCCAACGCCTGGCATATCGAAGGTAATGATCTCACGATCGCGAATCCATTCGCCCAGGCCGAAGGCGAGCTCCATATTCGCGCCGATCCCGTTGAAGAATAGTAAGGGTCGCTTGTTGGAGGTGCGCTCAGCAGGCCAATAACCGACTCGAAGCGTGTACGCCCCAACGGTTTCCATGCTGATTTCTGGCAAGCGGGCCTTTGCGAAGCCGGCACGTTTTCTGGTGGCCATTCGGGCCTCCTTTTCCTGTCAGTGCCGCGCGAAGGTCTTTCTGCCTCTAGTCGAACACATATTTCCCTGGCGCATCATAGAGCGGTGGGAATTGCTCAGATCCGCCTTGTTTCGGCGCTGGCTTCATATCACCAGCATGTTCATGCAACCATTCTGCCCAACGGGTCCACCATGATCCAGCGACTTCTTCAGCTCCAGCTGCCCAAGCATCTGCGGTTGGCTCGATACTCGGATTACGAAAGTACTTGGCTTTTGGATTACCGGGTGGGTTGAGAAGTGACTGAATATGGCCGGAATTCGAGAGAATGAACTCCATATTCTCCGATCCGAACAGCCTGGTCGACCGATAAGCGGCTTTCCAAGGGGTGATGTGGTCGGTGACGCCAGCAACGATAAACAGATCAACATCGACTTTCGTCAGATCCGCCATGTGCCCGGCCACTTCAACTTGGCCTGGGTTGGAGAATGGCTTCTGCAGACCGAAATCGAGATAGTCAGAATGCAATTGCGCTGGGAGATTGGTGGAATCATCGTTCCAGAACAACACATTATAAGGCGGTGGATCTTCGCCCATCAGGTAATTGTTGACGACATAGTTCCAAACCAGATCGTTTGGACGCATCCACGCGAACATCCGGGCGAGATCGTCGCCTTTTAGGATGCCTTTCCGACGCGAATAGCGCCGCGCAATCTCCAGACTGCGATCCGACACCATTTGTCCGAGCTCGCTATCATCTTGTTCCGGGTCGAGGACACAGACTTGTAGTGTCAGTGAGTTGATCCGGTCATCGCCTGCTGCGGCCAAAAGGCTCGCAAAAGTCGCGGTAGTGATCCCGCCAGAACAGGCGCCAGAGACGTTGATCTTTTCGCAGTCGCTGATCTGCTTAATCACTTCGGTGCATTGGATCAGGCTGTCGACATAGTCCGACAGTCCCCAGTCTTTATGTTTCTCGGTCGGGTTACGCCAAGAAATGATATAAGTTTGGAAGCCGTTTTTGAGCAGGAACTGGACGATGCTGGTGATCGGATCCAAATCGCTCGCATAATATTTATTGATCTGAGGCGGGATGTTTAGGAACGGGATTTCCCGCACTTCTTCGGTTGTTGGCGTGTATTGAATGAGTTCCATCATCTCATTCTTCCACACCACTTTGCCAGGCGTGATGGCGACATTCTCACCGATCACAAATGGGCTCTTATCGACCCGGCTAGGCATCCCGCCATTCTTGGTCAGGTCTTCATAGGCATTTTGCAGGCCTTTGATCAGGGACAGGCCGCCGCTATCGATCGCCCGCTTCTTCGCCGCTGGGTTGGTCACGAGCGCATTGGTCGGCGCGATGGCATCTGTGATCATGTTCATCACGAACGTCGCCCGCGCATGTTCCATTTCGCCGAGTTTGAGATCGCCGACCCAGTCTTCCAAATGCTCTTGCATGGCGAGGTAAGTCTGCATGCCGCGTTTGTAGAACGGGTTGTTCGCCCAGGCTGCGTCTTTAAAGCGTTTGTCTTTGCGGTCAGGCGCGCGTTCAGACTTGCCCATGGCGATGTCGTAAGACTCTTTGGCCATCTTGCCGGCAAACTTTGCGTTGGCCATCGGAGAGACACTGGTCCGTCGCAACATCATTGCCACCGACCCTAATAATTCCTGCCGGTTCAATCCGCCAAGAAGAGGGTTAAGCGCATTCGTCGAATCCGCTGCCGCTTTGCCGATATAGTCCGACGTCTGACTCATGTTTGCCTCCGATGTCCTCCCAAAACGGGTGCATACCCGTTCGGCACAAGGCTTGCTCTTATGGTTAAGAGTCTAAATTTGGATAACCTTGCACGATCAAATTCGTTTCATATTGACGTTTTACTGTCAAATAGACTGAGGAAACAGGCAATTCAGCCAACACGCGAACTGGATGTGATGAAGACACGCGATCGTATTCTTGATGTTAGCTTAACGCTCTTCAATGCTGAGGGCGAAGCCAAGCAGACGGCTGTCGATATTGCCAACGCGCTCGATATGTCTCCCGGCAATCTCTATTACCATTTCAAGGGCAAGGAACCGATCATCGAAGCGTTGTTCGACCGGTTTGAAGAAGAGATGCAAATCATCCTTGGCGGCAGCCATGGTGCGGTGACCTCAATCGAAGACAATTGGGTCTTCATCTATATCGTGCTCGAAGAGATTTACGATTTTCGGTTCTTCTATCGCAATGTTGGCGACATGATGGAGCGCTATCCAGCGCTGGCGCATCGGTTCCGGAAAATTCTCGCCATGAAACGCCAAGCGATTGAGACTGTGCTCGGTCAGCTGGAGAAGCCAGGAATTGTCAAAGTCGATCGCCGTTTGCGGGCACCGCTGATTCAACAAATGCTGTCGACGCTGACATTCTGGCTCAGTCATGATTTGATCGAAGGCAGTGACCGCCCAGGTCCTGCACTAATCCACGATACCGTGTTGCAGTTCATGCTTTTGATCGTGCCCTATATGGGCGAGGCGGGCGCTGACGCGCTGGACGGCATGTTAGAACGCCACCGCGATCTGAGCACCACTTAGCGCTTATTCCGGCAAGTCACTGACCGGCATTCCAGTTTCTCTGCGGGTCAAGAATCGCTCTTCAAATGCGACGATCATGCAAGCTGCAATAATGATCGCGGCGCCGACCCAGGTCTGCCAACCGGGATACTCAGCGAAGAAGACGGACCCAAAAATGCCACTCCAGATAAGCGCCGTATACTCCAACGGGGCCAAGCGTTGAGCCGGCGCGCGGGCATACGCCAAGGTCATCAAGTACCAGACGCCGTAGCCGAGCAAACCCAAGAATAAAAACAATGGAATGTGAGTCCAGTTGACGAATCCGAACATGCCAAACGTTACGGGCAGCATTGTAATGGCCGGTACGACATTGGTGAACATCGCAATGGTCGTGGCATCTTCTTTCGTCGCGCGCATGCGAAGCATGACCAGGATTAAGGCGTATAAGAAGGCCGCCACAAAGCAGCTGATCGCGCCCAAGACCCAATCTTCGCTGACCTGGCCTGATTGCGGACGCCCGGTTACAGCCAATGCGGCGCCAGCAAAACCAATAATCGTCGCAACCAAGGCCACCGGCGATACACGCTCGCCCATGAGCAGCCAAGCGAGAAACGGCACCATCAGCGCTGCGGTGAAGCCAATAATCGTGGCCACGGCCAATGGCAGGTGCATCAACGCATAGAAGAATGTAAATGCGCCGCCGAGCTGAATGAGACCGCGAAATGTATGAAAGCGGACCGCTTCCCAAGGCGGCGCCGGGCGTTTCTGCGCGCGAAACACGGCGAGTGCGATCATGCCTCCAAACAAGAACCGCCAAGCCAGGAGATGATGTAGGCCGGTCTCGGGCGCGACGCCTTTTACCAGGGCATCGATTCCCGACCCCATCGCAATCGCCAAGAGGGCAATCAATAGCGGAAGAGACAAAGCGCGGCGCATGCGCGGGCTGTAATCACATGCGAAAAGAAATGCTAGAACAGATTTGGCGGATTATTTGAGCGACTTCGCCCATTCGGGAGCTGTTGCGTTTGGTGTCTTGCTGGCGCTCTTCAATTTCATTTCGAAACGTCCGCTCGTCTCGTCGGGCCAGCCAAAGTACCAACGCCCGATAATGTGCTGACCACACTCGGACAATTCGCCTTCATAATAGCCCGGCTCGTGGTCGACGCCTTTATAGGTTTTCAGGAACACAACTTCGTCTTCCGAGACATGGCCGCGAAGCGATGATTCATTTTCTGTGTGCTCAACCAACCCAAACAGGCTTGGTTCGAGAATCGACCCGGTCAGGCGACCATCTTCAAGCGTGAGCCAGGCCGAAAATTGCACGCCTTCTTGGTCGGTTTCACTGACCCAGTATCGACCTGACCAAACGCCGCTAAGGGCATGAGTGCTACGTATAATCCCCATCTTGACTTTATGGCAGAGAACAAGACGTGGCGACAAGTCTCCAGCCGCAATTTTCACAATATTCACAAAATAATCGTGCGCGGATACCACATACTGGGCAAATCTGCGTTACAGTATCACGCAATTACGAGATAATTTAGCGGTTTGATCCGAAGGGGGAGTGAAATGTCAGCGCCAATCGTTTTTTTTGATATCGCCGGACCAGATGAGACTGCGTTGCGGTCATTCTATGAGCGCGTGTTCGATTGGCCTTGCGGTCAACCGGGCAGCTTCGCGCCTGGCAACGCACCGGATCTCGATGGTATGATACGCCAAGATCCGAGTGAGAAAGTGATCTATATCGGCGTTCCCGATGTCGCCAAAACCCTCGAACACGTCGAAGCCGCTGGCGGCAAGATTGATGTGCCGCGTTTCGAGGCGCCGGGCGTCGCAGTACTCGGTTTGTTTTTCGATCCGGCGGGCAATCGAATGGGTTTGGTTGAAATGCAAGGGAATAGTCCCACCATTCCTTAAGGGACCTCTGTCACACTTCAGAACTTGGGGACATCGCTCTGTTTTGAACGAGAGGTGACATGTCCCATACCCACGCTCCTGAAATATCGTCAAACGATCAGTCGACGCAGGAATTTTTGGCTGAGTCGCAGCCGATGCTGAATCAGCTTGAAGCGTTCCGGCTCTCTCAACTCAAGTCTTATACGCTTCGAAAGAAACTGATTTTGCCCGTTGGGGTCGCCGCGTTGGTCCTCTTAGGGGCGATCGATTATGTCTTGCTCAAGCTTCAATCCGGCTTAGAGGACCCGTATGGCGGGGTCACCATATTTGGTTTGATTGGGCTTTGGTTTTGGCTGCAATGGCCCAACTGGGAGTATAAGCGGGCCTATAAAGAAAAAGTCCTGCCGCAGATCGTTAGTCTCTTTGGACCATTCAAATATAGAGAGTCTGGGAAGATCGCCGCCAGTGCGATGAGGCCGTCGAAAATCCTGCCGGAATTTACCAGCTATGAGTCCGAGGACCACTTCTCCGGCACGTATAAAAAAGTTGAGATTGAGTTCGCTGAGATCGAGCTCTTGGCCGGGCGAAAAAAGCACGAGCGTACGGTGTTTGAAGGAATCGCTATTCTGCTCTCGCGCGGCACTAAGACATTTCACGGACATACAATCATCACCAAGGATCGCGGACGCCTCGACCGGTGGTGGCGAGAAAAAACGGATGACCTAAAACGCGCAGATCTCGCCGACCCGGAATTCGAGAAACAATTTGATGTTTTCACCACCGACCAAGTTGAAGCGCGCTATCTCATCGATCCTCGGATTATTGAGAATATTAAGGCGCTTTACAGGGAACATGGCGGGACGCAGCTTAGCGCCGCGTTTTACGATCAGCACGTTCTGATTTTGATCGGAAGCTCCAAGGATCATTTTGAAGCCGCCAACATTAAGACGCCGGCCTTTGATCAGGCGAACATTCTGTCCTTGCGCAATGAAATCGCGCAAATCATCTCAATCATCGACCAATTAGAGCTCTATGATCGTCGTCATCAGAGATCGACCAATGTTGCCTAGACGTCGACCTCAGCTTCCAGAGCATTGTCCTGAATGAATTGCCGGCGTGGTTCGACCACGTCACCCATTAAGCGCGAGAACATGTCACCGGCTTCCATGGCGTCATCAACTTGGACTTGCAGCAGCGTCCGTGCATTAGCGTCCAACGTGGTTTCCCAGAGCTGGTCAGCATTCATCTCTCCGAGGCCTTTATAGCGTTGGATCGACAAGCCTGCGCGGCCCGCGGTGAGTACCGCCTCTAGAAGACTGATGGGCCCCGTGACTGGGACTTCGCCTTCCTTCTCGTTGCGCAAGATCCCGGGCTCGACATAGATTGGGCGGATGGATTGAGCGATGCCATTCAGGCGTGCCGCATCTGAGCTCGCCAGCATTTGTGCATCCAGGACAGCTTTTTCTTCCACACCGCGCACTTCGCGGCTGAGGATAAGATGTCCATCCTCAAACTTGCCGATCCAATTATCTTCGCCTTCTTCGGCGACGATGTTGAGGCGCGCCGCCGCACGCGACGCGTCCTCATCCGAGGCGCCGGGTGCCATGGCGCCGGCAATCGCCGCCTGTTCAACAATATCTCCAGGCGCGCGCAAGCTGAGGCGCCACAGAGCTTGTTTGAACTGCGCCGCCATACGCACGCGCTCGCGTAGGTCTTCACCGGCAATCTGGGTGCTGTCAGCAAGGATCAGAACTTCACCATCCGTACCGGCTTCGATCAGGTAGGTGTTGAGCTCATCATCGTCCTTCAGATAACGCTCAGATTTGCCGCGGGACACTTTGTAGAGCGGCGGCTGGGCGATGTAGAGATAACCCTTCTCAATCACTTCCGGCATTTGGCGATAGAAGAATGTGAGCAGCAGCGTCCGGATGTGCGCACCGTCGACATCGGCGTCGGTCATGATCACAATTTTGTGGTAGCGCAGCTTTTCGATATCGAATTCTTCACGGCCAATCCCGGCGCCGAGCGCCATGATCAGCGTGCCGACTTGATCCGAAGATAGCATCTTATCAAACCGGGCGCGCTCGACGTTGAGGATTTTACCGCGCAGCGGCAAGATCGCTTGATTCGAACGGTCACGGCCCTGCTTGGCCGAACCGCCCGCGGAATCACCCTCCACGATGAAGATTTCAGACTTTGACGGGTCTTTTTCCTGACAATCCGCGAGTTTGCCCGGCAACGAGGTGATGTCCAAAGCCGTCTTGCGCCGCGTCAGCTCGCGCGCCTTGCGCGCCGCTTCACGCGCGGCCGCCGCTTCGACGATCTTCGTCATGACTTGCTGAGCTTCTTTTGGGTGTTCTTCGAACCACTCGGCGAGCTTTTCACTCATCAAGCTTTCGACTACAGGTCGCACTTCCGACGAGACCAACTTGTCTTTGGTTTGCGAGCTAAACTTCGGATCCGGCACTTTCACGGAGAGCACACAGGTTAGACCCTCGCGCGCATCGTCGCCGGTAATGTCGACTTTCTCTCTCTTGGCCGCGCCAGTTTCGGTCGCATATTTATTGATGATCCGGGTCAGAGCGCCCCGGAAGCCCGCTAAGTGTGTACCACCATCGCGTTGTGGGATATTGTTGGTAAAGCAGAGCACGTTCTCGTGGTACGCGTCCGTCCATTCCAGAGCGGCCTCGACCGTAATGCCGTCTTTCTCGCCTACGACAAAAATCGTCTCGGGAATGAGCGCGTTTTTGGTTTCATTCAAATGTTGAACGAAGGCCGCCACACCCCCGGCATATTCGAGCACCGCTTCATAGGGTTCAGCTTCGCGGAGATCTTTGAAGACGATACGCACACCAGAGTTCAAGAAAGCGAGCTCACGCAGCCGATGCTCCAGCGTCTTACGATTATACACCGTCATGGTGAATGTGTCGGTGCTGGCCAGGAAGCGCACAGCCGTGCCGGTATAGGGCGAGCCGTCAGCTGTGTTTGGGCTCGTGCCGACCACTTTCAATGGCGCTTCTGTGCGTCCACCATCGACGAACCGAACATGGTGCTCAGAACCGTCGCGGTGAATGGTCAGGTCTAGCCAGACTGACAACGCGTTGACCACAGACACACCCACACCGTGCAGGCCGCCTGAAACTTTATAGGAATTGCTGTCAAACTTCCCGCCCGCGTGCAGCTCCGTCATGATCACCTCGGCGGCCGAGCGACCTTCGGTGGCATGCTGACCAACCGGAATACCGCGGCCATTATCGGTGATTTCAGCCGAGCCATCAGGGTGAAGCGTGACCGTTACTTCGTCCGCGTGACCGGCCAAAGCTTCATCAATCGCATTGTCGACGACTTCGTAAATCATGTGGTGCAAACCCGAACCGTCATCGGTGTCACCAATGTACATCCCGGGCCGTTTGCGGACCGCTTCTAGGCCCTTCAGGACTTTAATCGAGTCGGCCCCATATTCCGGGCTATTTTCAACGTCGTCTGTCATTGGGGCCTATCCCTATCGGTGATTCGAAATTTCTCTTCTTTTATAGGGGTTCTTGCCCAAAAAGGGAAATTGTGAGCTGGTATTTCTAGGGCATAAAAACCCAAATAAAACAGTATGTTAAATCGTCTCTTGGGGCATGGGTGTGGGAGGCTCGCTTTACCCCTACGAAAACCCCCTAAACTGGGACAAAATCAGACCGAATCGGGAGGTATGAATGAAGTGGATTTTGCGCATTGTCGCGGTCGTATTCTTAGTGGTTTTGGGGGCGTATCTGCTTGCTGATGCCCGCTTGAAACCGCTTAATGACGATGCCCGCGCGAAAGCGCCGGGAAGCTTCGCAGTCCTAAGCCATGGGCAAATTCATTATCGACTAGAGGGACCCGACGATGGACCGCTCATTGTCTTGGTGCATGGCTTTTCGACACCCAATTTCATCTATCAGCAGAATGTCGAAGCGTTGAACGCTGCCGGATTCCGGACTTTGCGCTTTGATCACTTCGGTCGAGGGTGGTCGGATCGACCGTCAACCAAGTATGACGTCGACTTTTATGACACGACATTGGTCGACCTCCTCGCGCATGTCGGTGTTGATGAGCCTTTCGGCCTAGCGGGCCTGTCCATGGGTGGCCCGATAGTCGCAGAATTTACCGCCCGCTATCCCGAGCGCGTAAACCAATTGGTTCTGCTCGTTCCAGCTGGTTTAGATCTCGCCAGTGCCGACAGTTCTTCCACGGCCCTGTTGAGCACACCGCTCGTGGGAGATTGGATTTGGCGCATGTTTGGCAAAGATATCTTGTTGGCAGATCCCCAATATGACGAAACGCAGCGTGCTCCCGAAAATCGACTACAAGGCGATGTGGCCGAGCAATTCGCTTATCGTGGCTATTTACAGGCGCTGTTGTCGACGTTCCGGCACATGCCTATGAGTGGCCGCGAGGAGACGTTCACCCGACTCGCCGCGACACGTGTGCCTGTGCTTGCGATATATGGCGACGCCGATGAGACCGTGCTTGTGTCCAGTGCCGAGAAGCTAGAAGCCCTGATCCCAGCGGCCGATGTCCGCATCGTCGAAGGGGGCGCGCATGGCTTGAACTATCAGCATCACCGCTTGGTCAATCCATGGCTGGTCGCGTGGTTCTCTCAATAAGTTTCGGCGATCAATACCAAGGCTGCGTCCATTTCCGGCGTCGCAGAGCGGGTACCTGGCGGGCGATCATTGGCAAATATTGAGAACAGCAATCGGCGCCCGCTCCGCGTCTCCAGAACGCCTGCCAGCGCATTGGCGCCATTCATCGTCCCTGTCTTGGCAAATATTTTGCCCTCCAGGGGCGTTCCCTTAAAGCGCCGCTTGAGCGAGCCATCGACGCCGCCCGTGGGCTGGTCGGCAAGCCAATCTTCAAACCAGGGCTGGCGCGCGGCATAAGCCAGCAATTGCACCAGGCCGCGAGGACTGACCCGGTTATACACCGACATGCCCGACCCGCCTTGCAGCGTAATCGCCTGTTCTGAAACTCCAGCTTCGGCAAGAAACGCCTTCAAGGCCGCGCGGCCATGGTCCCGAGAGCCTGTGCCCTCTAAGAGCGCAAGCCGACGCAACGCAATCTCAGCGTGCAGGTTTTCACTATCCTTGGAAATCCGCTTCAGACTGTCCCGAAGCGGGGAAGGACGCAGAGTCGCCAGGAGGGTGCCGACCGGAGGCTCTGGCAGCGATACTAAAGTGGCGACCTCAACCCCGTCCTCTGGCGCTTCATCCTGCAGACTGAGAGGGCGATGTCTTGTCGTCGTCTCCGTGACCGAGATCCCGCGGGCTTCGAGCAGCGCTTTAAACCGCGCCGCGACCAAAGCGGCCGGATTATCGGTGGCGAGTCCAAAGCTGAGCGAAGGGGAGTCGACTGGGATAGAGCCATAGACACGAACCGTCTGGGCTCCGGGATGTCGTTCGACCCGGATGGATCGATCTGAGTCCGCATCGCCAGTCTCTAGGTTATTCTCGAGCGCGAAAACGTCATCGCCAGCTTGCCAGGCGATATTGGTTGGATCGCCGACCTTCGCGCCCGGTGTCACGTCAATCCAAACCAAATTGTCGTTTAGGCTCAATGCAGAAACGGCCGTGCCATAATAATATCGCAAGTCTTCAATGCTCCAACCGATGCCCCAGCGATCGAATGGGAAGAATGTGTCATCGCCGATGAGTGCGGAGACTTCTGTGAGTCCGCTCGCGGCGACTGCGTCCGCTAAATCCGCCAAGCAATGCGCTTCGCAATCAGGGGCGTCGCTCAGCATCGCATCCCCGCCGCCGTGCAGGACGAGATTGGGTGGAGCGTCAACGATGGTCGGTTCAAGGTAGACCCGCGTGCCAGGATTGAAACGATTTTGTTCCAGGGTACTCAGCAAATGATAGGTCGCCATTGTGGTGACGATTTTGGTGTTTGAGGCGGGCGTGAACCGGTCATCGGCACGCATCGCAATCAGCTCTGTGCCGCCCATATCCGCGACCACTAGCCCCCAACGAATTCCAGTCTGCTCGGGATTAGCGAGGGCCGCGTCGAGCCTGGACTGTAGCGGCGTTTGGCAAGCGGTCAGAACGAAGAGAAGCCCCATCGTCACCCATCCAATCAAGTCTCGCCGCATTCCGTCGCTCCACTTCGCTTTGATAAGAAGACTATGCCGGATTCGCGGTGATTTCGACCCGTTGGGCGCGATCTCCAAACGCTTCAAACAAAAACTCTTCGGTCCCGGTGAGCCAAGCTTGGCCGCCGATTTCAATCAGCTCATCGAACAGTGCAGCACGTCGGTCGCGGTCCAAATGCGCGGCAGCTTCATCCAGCAAGATGAGCGGACTCGGCCCGTCGCCATCCGCGTTCAACGCCCGGGCGCTGGCTAAGATCAATCCGATCAAAAGGGCTTTTTGTTGCCCCGTGGATGCGTCGCCGGCCGCTGCGCCTGTTGGGCGGTGGATGACCGAGAGATCCGTGCGATGTGGGCCCGACAAAGTGCGTCCCGCCGCTTGATCGCGATAGCGCCCTTTGGCGAGCTGCTCGGCGATGAGGTCTTGAACATCAAACAAACTGGCCCCTTCGCTGGCGAGTTGTTCGGCGTCGCCCTGCAATGCCAGGTCGCCTTTCGGGAAGAAGCCCTCAGGCCGGTCATTTATGGCTGCCTGCAGCGCCGTCAGGATGCGCGCGCGATTGCTGGCGATCATCGCCCCAGCTTCGGCCATCCGGCCCTCGATCGCATCTGCCCACGCGGGATCGACACGCCCGCGTTCTAAAAGAGCGTTGCGTTCGCGCATGGCTTTCTCATAGCGATTGGACACGCTGCCATGGCTGGGGACATGCGCCATCACTTGGCGATCAAAGAAGCGCCGCCGTTCGCTCGCGCCGCCGCGAAACACGCTGTCCATGGCCGGGGTCAGCCAGACAATCCGAATAAGGTCTGCCAAATCCGTCGCGGTCGCCGGAGCGCCATCGAGGCGCACGATTCGCTTATGACCATTGCCGCTTGAATCCAGCCCCACGCCAAGCTTACGGTCATCGTCCAAGGTCGCCGATATGGTCCATCCGGTGGCGGCCGTATGGCGCGTCATCTCCGGCAGCGCTGCGGCGCGCAATCCACGGCCTGGTCCTAATTGGCTGATGGCTTCTAATACATTGGTTTTGCCCGCGCCATTGCTGCCCCACAAACAAACAGGCCGCGAATCGAGATTTAGATCCAAACTCGCATGGCTACGAAAATCAGTAAGGCGAAGGCGGGTAAGTGCAGTCACTACACCCGCAGCGGCATCAGCACATATTGCGCGCTCTCATCACCCGGATCGAGGACGAGGGCAGGAGAGGCTGGGTCATTGAACAAGAAGCGCGCGTCTTCGGCTTCGATCTGCGCGGTCACATCTAGCAAATATTTAGCATTGAAGCCGATATCCATTTCATCGTCCTGGTAATCGCATTCAATCTCTTCATGACCTTGGCCGGTCTCAGCGCTGTTGACGGCAAGCGTGAGACGCCCCTCGGCGAGAGATAGTTTGACAGACCTAGACCGTTCAGCGGACACCGTCGCGACGCGGTCTACAGCCGCTTCGAACAGTTTATTGTCGATGATCATCGCCTTGGCATTCCCTTTCGGGATCACCCGCGCATAGTCCGGGAATGAACCGTCAATCAATTTCGAGGTGAGCTGCGCTCGGCCCGACTTAAACACGACCTTCGTGTCTGAGACGGAGACAGCGACGTCGCCGTCTTCATTGTCGATCAATCGGCGCACTTCACCCACGGCTTTACGCGGGACGATGACGCCTTCCAGAGTTTCTGCGCCGCTTGGGGCATCGACCTCAGAGAGAGCGAGACGGTGCCCATCTGTGGCCACGGTGCGGAGTTTCTTGCCAGCATCCGTGTCTGCGGTGTGCAGGTAGACACCGTTCAAATAGTAGCGCGTCTCTTCGGTCGAAATCGCGAACCGGGTTTTGTCGATCAGACGGCGCAAATCCGCCGCTTCCATTTCAAACTCAGTCGCGTCTTCGTCCGGAACCATGGTCTGGAAGTCGCCCGCCGGCAGCGTCGGCAATGAGAATTTTGAACGGCCTGAGCGAATTGCGAGTTGGCGGTTCTCAGAATTCAGTTCCAGCTCAATATCGGCGCCCGCAGGTAATTTGCGAACCACATCGAACAGCGTGCCGGCCGGCGCCGTCACCGCACCATCGGTGTCAATCTTGGCATCCGCATGGTCGACCGCCTCGATATCAAGATCTGTCGCCGTGAACCGGACAGCACCGTCCGTTGCCTCAATCAGTATGTTTGACAGGATGGGAATCGTATTTCGACGTTCCACGACATTTTGGACATGTCCGAGCGCATTCAACAGCGCGCCCCGTTCGATCGTCAATTTCATACTATTTTCCCTTTGCCGGTCATCCGGTCTTGCCCATACCCCGTCCGCTTCTCAGCGAATCAGCCCGCTCCTTTTCGGGAGCGGGCCGCTAAAGTCACGAATTTCGTGTGAAATGCAAGTCTTTGACCGACTTGTGCTGTGGATCAGGCCGGGTCGTGCCCCGCCAACCGATCAAACACCGCGTTTTTGACCCGTTCGATTTCTTCACTCATATCGCGGTCGCCTTTATCCAGCGCCTTCTTTATCTTGCGATACGCGTGCAGGACCGTGGTGTGATCCTTCTTCTTATAAGCCGCCGCAATTTGCGGGAATGACTTGTCGGTCATGACCCGAGAGAGATACATCGCCACTTGCCGCGGGTGGCAGATGGTGCGGACTTTGCTGGCGCTCTCAATGTCGGTCTTTGAGATGCGGTAAAGGTCCATACAGGTACGCTTAATGTCATCGAGTGAAGGTGTGCGTGGCTCGCCAGCAATGCGGCGGATGACCGTTTCAAGCATGTCCGGCGTCGGTGCCAACTCGCCATAGCCGGTTTCGAGTTGCAGGCTCCACAGGACGCCGCAGAGTTCGCGGCCCGCGCCGCGCACAGTGGCAACAATCCGTTCGACCATCGCCTCAGTCAGAATGAAGTTCGGCGTGTCTTTGGCAATCAAATCGACATGGCGACGAATGATCGCTTTGCGCATTTCATTGTCGGGCATGGCGACTTCGACAGACGCAGCGCCTTTGATCTCGTTGACCAATTCCTTCGACAGCCCGACCATGTCACCCGGCGCGGCATCAGCCGTGATAATCACATGGCCGCCCATAGAGGTGACTGCGCGCAACGCGCCAAAGAAGGCTTTGTCGGTTTTGGCTTTGCCGGCGATCCAATGCAGATCGTCAATCATCAACAGATCGTTCTTTTTGACATAGTCCTGCAGCGCGCTGGTATCGCCCGCCCGGGAGTCGCTGACAAACCGGGTCATGAACTCTTCGGCTGAGATATAAGCCAGGCGGCGCGCATCATTGCGTAGAGCGGCTTCGGCTTCGATCGCTTTCAGGATGTGCGTCTTGCCGGTGCCGGGTTGGCCATAAATCACGATCACGCCCGCCGGGATCGGCGCGCCGCTTGCGACTCGCTTCCCGAGGCCGACCGCGCGCGCATTCGATGGCCCCGCGACCAAGGTCGCGAAAGTCATCGAATGATCGAGATCCAGCGCCGCATAGTCCGGCTCGCTGATCTCTGGATCGGACGTCTCTTGACTGCGTTCGTTCAGCCAAGGGTCGCCGACCATGTCGCGCACGTCCGCAGGGACACGATTCCACAACTCAAACTTCAACCGCCGCTTCTTTGGATCCAGCTTCTGCCAAGCTTGTTGTAGCGGGCGAGAGAAATCCGAGGAAACACGATCCAACGTGAGTTGATCGGGTGCAGCGATGACGATTGAATTATTGATCTCAGCGACAAACCGAATTGCCGTGAGCCATTGTTGTGAGTTATCGGGTTTGGTTTCGGCTTCTACCGCGCTGACAGATTCCGTCCAAAGCGTTTTGGCGCCGAACTGATTGTCAGTCGCTTTTGCCTTGGTTGCAGCTTTCTGCCCATCAACCCCATACGTCAGCCCCATAAGATGCACCTTTCTTATTCTTGCGTCTTCTTCATCATGGCGACCAACGGAAAGCACACACGACCTCTGCTATTGACCCGGGAGGGCCTACCCCAAAATTACGCTGTATACAGAGGACATTCCGTCGATGAAGATAGTTAACCAGGATCAGATTTTGGTTGCAACTGAAGAAACTTTGCAAAGCCCGCACAAGCCCTGCTTGACTCGCGTTTAGCCCTTGAAGATTAACGTGAAAATAAACTCAAAAAGTTGCACTTGACAGGATTTAATCTACCACCCGAAACGGGTATTCAATCTTTGTTCTGTCAACGGCAAAATCGTCCTTTCTCTGTGGATTTTTCTGCTTTGAAACAATCCGTGATTTTTACCACATTCGTAAACGAAAAGCCCGCATGGCGGAACCAGCGGGCTATGCAAATTTAGTCAGTTTTCGGACGAAATAAGCGGTTCTAGCTCATCGCCTTCACACGTGCCGACAGACGCGAAACTTTGCGCGCAGATGTGTTCTTATGAATGACGCCTTTTCCAGCGGCGCGCATGATCTCTGGCTGCGCCGCTTTAAGGGCTTCTGCCGCGGCAGACTTGTCGCCAGCCTCGATCGCTTCTTCGACTTTGCGGACATATGTGCGCATGCGCGAGCGGCGGGTCTTATTCACTTCGGTGCGCGTTGCAATCTTGCGCACCATTTTTTTGGCTGATCTGGTGTTCGCCATCTAAAACTCCTTTGGTCGCCCTATCTGGCGAAGAGGCGGTAAGTACAGAAACCACCCGCTCGCGTCAACCGTTGCTGAGCGGGACAGGTGAAGATTCTGCTGACTCTTTTAGATGTGCCGATGACGCACCAAATCTATTGATTTTTGAAGTGGGCCTGACGCTTTTCGACAAATGCCTCCATGCCTTCCTTTTGATCCTCTGTTGCGAACAGAGAATGGAACAGGCGGCGCTCAAACATTACGCCTTGGCTGAGCGGTGTTTCATAGGCGGCATTGACCATTTCTTTGGTCAGCATCGCAGCAGCGCGTGGCATTGATGCGATCTTCTTGGCCACAGCTTTGGCCTCGTCGACCAGGTCATCGACGGGCACGATGCGCGAGACCAGTCCACAACTCTCTGCTTCATTGGCGTCCATCATTCGGCCCGTGAGACACATTTCCATCGCCTTGGATTTCCCAGCAAAGCGGGTCAATCGTTGGGTCCCGCCGGCACCTGGTGAGACTCCGATGGTGATTTCTGGCTGGCCAAACTTGGCTTTTTCGCCAGCGAGAATGAAATCGCACATCATCGCCAATTCGCAACCTCCGCCCAGTGCATAACCATTCACTGCGGCGATTAACGGTTTGCGGGTGCGCGCGGCGCGTTCCCAATTGCGGGTGATGAAGTCACTATAATAGGCCTCCATGTAAGATAGCTCTCGCATCTCTTTAATGTCGGCACCTGCGGCAAAAGCCTTTTTCGACCCGGTAATAACGATGCATCCGATCTCCGGATCTGCATCAAACCGATCCAATGCGGCGGTGAGTTCATCCATGAGTTGATTATTGAACGCGTTGAGCGCGTCAGGTCGGTTCAAGGTGATGACAGCGACGCCGCCATCCACCTCGGTTAGGAGTGTTTCGTACGCCATGGCGTTCCCAGCTATCCTCATCTATCCACATCATTGGCTGCGCATGGCAACCGATCCCATCCCCGGAATCAGTAGAATATATTGCGACGGGCGTCGATAGTGATCCTCAGGTCTTATCTTTAAGTTTATAGATCAAATCGAGAGCCTCACGCGGCGTCAGACTGTCTGGATCAAGGGTTTCGAGCAGCTCCAATACCGGATGTTCTAAGGGGTCGGGTGCGATTTCTGCTTCATCTGTTGCCGCAGCAAAGAGGGGTAGCGTTTCTACTGCATCTGGCGCGGCTTCCAGCTTTTTCAGCACTTGTTCAGCCCGTCTAACCGCGCGCGCAGGCAATCCGGCAAGGCGCGCCACGTGAACACCGTAAGAGCGATCCGCCGGCCCAGCTTGCACGTCGTGCAGAAACACCAATTCATCTTTCCACTCTTTGGCGCGCAGCGAAAGATTACTGGCTGCGGACAAATCATCGGCGAGTCCCGTTAGCTCATGATAATGCGTGGCGAATAGCGCTCGGCACTTATTCTGATTGTGCAAATGCTCCACCGCCGCCCAGGCAATCGCCAGACCGTCATAGGTCGATGTTCCGCGTCCGACCTCGTCCAGAATGACAAAGGACTGTTCTGTCGCTTGCGTCAGAATGGTTGCCGTTTCGACCATTTCCACCATGAAGGTCGATCGTCCGCGCGACAAGTCATCGCTGGCGCCGACGCGAGAGAAGACCCGGTCTGCCAGGCCCAAGGTCAACTGACGAGCTGGTACATAAAGCCCTGCCTGCGCCAAAATCACGGCCAAACATGTCTGCCGCAAATAGGTCGACTTACCGGCCATGTTTGGTCCCGTCACTAAGGCCAAACGTGGGGCTTGTTCGCCGCTGGCATCCAAATGGGTGTCATTGGCAGTAAAGCCATCGCCTTGTTTGCGCAGCGCCGCTTCAACCACGGGATGACGCAAGCCTTCGGCTTCAAAGATTGGCGCATCAGTTAAGGTCGGTCGGACAGCGCCCGCCTCGTTGGCCCATTCGGCGCCCGCTGTTGCTGTGTCGAGTTCAGCCAAAGCGGCGGCCGCCGCACTGAGCGGGCCAGACAGCGCTTCTACACGTTGGCAAAACGTCTCGAATATGGCGAGTTCTCGGCCCTTGGCGATATCATCGGCGCGCGAGATCTTTCCCGCAAGCTCTGAGAGTTCAGCGGTCGAAAAGCGGACGTTCGACGCTAATGTTTGACGATGGATAAAGGTTTCGGCCAATGGCGGCTGCATCATCGGCTCTGCATGGCGCGCCGGGACGTCGATAAAGTAGCCGAGCACATTGTTGAACTTAATCTTCAACACGGCGATGCCGGTTTTTTCCCCATATCGCGTTTGTAGCTCGGCAATGATTTGACGGCTGTCAGATTTCAGGGCGCGGGCCTCATCCAATGGCGCATCCCAGCCCGGTGCTATAAAGCCGCCATCGCGGGCCAAGGTCGGTAAGTCCTCTGCCAAGGCTTGCCGAAGGTCATCCGTCAGCGCGGCGAGTTCAGGGTGATTTGAGAGCGTCAGCGCGGTAAGCGCCTGTTCGATCAATTCTGGTGGGTTGGTCTGCGCCTTTGACACTTCCGCCACCGCGGTTTCGCCAGATTTCAAAGCAGCGGAGATCGCAGCCAAGTCGCGTGGCCCACCGCGCCCCAGGCGAATGCGTGCGCGGGCGCGCTCAAGGTCCGGGGCGGCTTTTAGCGCGTTTCGAATGGCCTGCCGTAAATGGTCATTTGCCAGAAAAAAGGCAATCGCATCGTGCCGCACAGATATCGTCTCAGCATCGGTTTCTGGGCGCGCCAACCGCGCCGCCAGAAGCCGCGCCCCTGGCGAGGTGAGGGTTCGGTCGACAGTCGCGAGCAGCGTACCTTTTCGAGATCCGTTCAAGGCGGTATCGATTTCAAGGCTGGCCCGCGTGGCCGGATCAATCGCAAGCACCGTTTTGCTCGGGCCGCGATGCGGTGGATCGAGCCGAATTTCCGCCCCGGCCTGCGTCAGTGTCAAATAATCCAGCAGCAGGCCGACCGCAGCCAGCTCGGTCTTTGAGAACACACCAAAAGAGTCGAGCGCGGCAATTTTGAACGCTTCTTTAAGGAGGCGCTCGCCGGTCTTTGCACTGGCGGCGCTGTTTGGTCGATAAGTGGTTGGTGGCCGAAGCGCTTCATTGGCGGTGCGGACCAATGGCCGATCCGCGTCGCGTTCGGTCAGCAATAATTCCTTGATCGGCAACGCGCCGAGCGTCTCTGACACGGTCTCAGGCTCGAACGCGCGGATTTCCAGATATCCGGTCGAGACATCACAAGCAGCAAATGCCGCGTCCGTGCCTGCCGCTGAAAACGCGACTGCAATCAAGGCCTGACCTTGGCGCGCCGAAAGCAAACTCTCTTCGGTGATCGTTCCTGGCGTGACGATGCGAACGATGGCGCGATTGACGATGGCTTTAGAGCCGCGCTTCTTTGCTTCCGCCGGGCTTTCGGTCTGTTCGCAAACGGCGACGCGCTCACCTGCCTTGATCAATCGGGCGAGATACCCTTCAGCCGCATGATAAGGCACGCCTGCCATCGGTATGGGAACACCGTCGTGTTCCCCTCGTGATGTTAATGTGATGTCGAGGATTTCAGCCGCTCGCACCGCGTCCTGGAAGAATAATTCGTAAAAATCACCCATGCGGAAAAATAAGAGCGCATCCTCGTGTTGCGCTTTAATCGCGAGGTATTGCGCCATAAACGGCGTCGGCGCTTTTGGCTTTTTCACGGTTCCAGCGGTATCGGGCAATGTGTTGCGAATCCTTCAAGACGTCTCTCGAATAAAGCAATCATAACGGCTTGTCCCCCCTTGCGGACAGGCTTAAGAGGCTCCAAAAATTCGCAACGCCGCGAAAGGCCCAGACATTATGACCACCAAGCGTCCAAGCTTCACCGATCAAGAAGCGCTTGATTTCCACGCCGCACCGACGCCGGGCAAAATCTCAATGATGCCAACCAAGCCGATGCAGACGCAGCGCGATCTGTCTTTGGCCTACAGTCCCGGTGTGGCCGTGCCGGTTGAGGCCATCGGCCGCGACGCTGATTTGGCTTATGACTATACGTCGAAAGGCAATATGGTGGCGGTGATTTCCAACGGCACCGCGATTCTCGGCCTCGGCGATTTGGGGGCTATGGCATCCAAGCCGGTGATGGAAGGCAAGTCTGTTCTGTTCAAGCGTTTCGCCGATATCGACAGCTTCGATGTCGAAGTTGAAACCAAGGATGTCGATGAGTTTTGCACCGTGGTGCGCAATATCGGCGCAACCTGGGGCGGGATCAATCTAGAAGACATCGCCTCACCAGAAGCCTTCATCATCGAACAGCGCCTGCGCGATGAACTCGACATCCCCGTCTTTCATGACGACCAACACGGCACAGCGATCATTGCGGCCGCCGGAATCATCAATGCATGCGCTGTCACCGGTCGCCGCCTTGAAGATCTGACTGTTGCGGTCTCAGGCGCTGGCGCGGCCGGCCTGTCTGTGGCCGGGCTCATTCGCCATTTAGGGGTGAAGGCCGAAAATATTTTGATGTGTGACAGCCGTGGGGTGCTCTACGAAGGTCGCACCGAGAAGATGGACCAGTTCAAGTCCGCCTTCACAGTCAAGACAGGTAAGCGAACCTTGGCCGAAGCGATGGAAGGTGTGGATTGTTTCCTCGGCCTGTCCGTAAAAGGCGCCGTCAGTCAGGACATGGTCAAATCCATGGCTAAGAAGCCAATCATTTTCGCCATGGCCAATCCCGATCCGGAAATCACGCCGGAAGAGATCAAAGCCGTCCGCGGTGACGCGATTATTGCCACCGGGCGCTCGGACTATCCGAACCAAGTGAATAATGTGCTCGGCTTCCCGTATATCTTCCGCGGTGCGCTCGATGTGCGGGCACGCGGTATTAACGAAGAGATGAAAGTTGCTGCCGCGCGGGCGCTGGCGGAACTTGCGCGCGAAGATGTGCCGGACGAAGTGGCGGCGGCCTATCACGGCGCGCGTCCTCAATTTGGGCCTGACTACATTATTCCGACCCCGTTCGATCCGCGTCTCATCAGCTTTATTCCACCCTTCGTGGCGCAAGCGGCGATGGATACCGGGGTCGCTCGTAAGCCAATTGAGGATATGGAAGAATATCGTCACTCACTGGCCCGCCGTCTCGATCCGACAGCGTCCTTCTTGCAAGGCGTTCAATCGGCCGTACGCCGCGCCAAAAAGCGAATTGTGTTCGCCGAAGGTGAAGAGCCGCAAGTCGTTCGCGCGGCATGGACGTTCAAACAGCAGGGTCTCGGTCAGCCAGTCCTGATTGGCCGCCAGGCGCAAGTTGAGCGGACGATGAAACAAATGGGTGTACCGGAAGGGGCGTTGGAAATCGTCAATGCCCGCCTGTCGGACCGCAATGCCGACTATACCGACTATCTCTATAATCGCTTGCAGCGGCGCGGTTATCTCAAGCGCGACGCCCAGCGCCTGGTCAACCAAGACCGAAACGTGTTCGGCAGCTGTATGCTCGCGCATGGCGACGCGGACGGTATGGTCACCGGGGTGACGCGGAACTATGATGTCTGCCTAACCGATGTACGCCTGTCGCTGGACCCGATGCCCGATTGTGATGTGATCGGCATGTCCATGGTGATCAATCGCGGTAAGACGATTTTTATCGCCGATACCAGTGTCAGCGAGCTGCCAGATGGCGAGCAATTGGCCGGCATAGCCAAGGAAGCGGCGAAAGCCGTGAAACGTCTCGGTTTCGTGCCGCGCGTTGCGTTCTTGTCTTACTCAACATTCGGCAACCCGATGGGCGAACGGGCGGAAAAAGTCCGCGATGCGGTTGAGATCCTCGATGCTTGCGGTGATTGCGACTTTGAATATGAAGGCGATATCGCTGCGGATGTGGCCCTCAATCCAATGCACAAGGTGCTGTATCCTTTCTCGCGTCTATCGGGCGAGGCCAATGTGCTGATCATGCCAGCGATCCACTCTGCATCGATTTCCACCAAATTGCTCGAGGGCATGTCCCGCGCCACGATTATTGGTCCGGTCCTGCTGGGCATGTCGAAGCCGGTTCAGATCGCGTCATTAGGGGCGACTGTGAACGACATCGTCAATCTCGCCACGCTCGCGGCGTTTGATATCGATCGCGTGGGGGCTTAGGGGGAGGTCGCCTCGGCTTCTGTATTGTGTTCGCGTTCCGTCGGGCGAATGCCTTTGGCATTGTCTGGCCCATAACGCATAACGACCAAGATTAGGATCGCCGGGGGTATCGTGTACAGCGCCGTCACCGTGAAGAATCCGGCCCAGCCAATCGCCTCGGAAAGTGGTCCGGACGTGGTGGTCGCTGCGAGCTTGCAAAAGAACGAATAGGCCGAACTCAGGAGCGCGTATTGCGTGGCCGCGAATTGGCGGTCTGTCAGAGATGACATGTAAGCGATGAACACTGAGCCAACATAACCTGCAGCGAGATTGTCAGATACGATAACCGTGATCAGTCCCCAGACGGGTGGCGTATCCACGGTCACATCTGGTGGCAGCTCAATGCCGTTTGAGACCGCGTTTGCAACAATATCCAGATTGGGACCAGCGGCGAGCGCAAGGGCGGCAAATGCACCATTGGTCAACAGGGTCAGAACTGCTCCCGCCAGTAGAGCGGGCATGAGGCTGTAGCGCACCGCGACAAAGCCGCCAACGAAGCCGCCGACAATGATCGGCCACGGGCCGAGTAATCCCTGGACCCAACCGACCGTCGTCCCAGTATAGCCAAGATCGACATAAAACGGGCTCGCCATTACGCCCATTGTGAAGTCACTGATCCGATACAAGGTGACGATCCCAGCGACCGCGATGATCCAAATGCCGAACTTGCTCACAATCTGCCAAAATGGTTCGATCACCGCATCGCGGACTTTGACGGCAAAGGGTTTACCCGGTTCATCCTTGCGGTCCGAATGATCGGGTTCGCGGATGAAGAAAATAACGATCACGCCAAGCGTCGCCATAACGGCGGCCATGGTGATATAGGCAAAGTGCCAGCTCGTATTGTCCGCTAGCACCATGCCAAAGCCCGAGAACATGATCGCGAAACGATAGCCGAGATTGTACACAGCGGCCATGTTGGCCTGCTCATCATTGGGGGCCGATTCGATACGCCAGGCATCGACTGAAATGTCGAGCGTAGCCCCCGAAAAAGCCAGGATCAGCGCGCCAATGACGGTTGGCAACAACGCAATGGCAGGGTTGGATACGCCAATGGTAAAAAGACCGATCGCGGTGCCTGTAATGGCCAGTAACATCCAGCTGCGGCGCTGGCCGAGCATGGAACTAAGGAACGGCACAGGCAATCGATCGACGGCGGGTGCCCAAAGAAATTTCAGAGAATAGGCGAATGAAACCGCATACAGCCCGCCAATCGTGGAACGATCTATGCCAACCTCGCGCAGCCAGAAAGATAGTTTCTGAAAGACCATCATCAGTGGCAAACCACTGGCAAAGCCCAATGCGAGCATGGCAAGCATGGACCATTTGAAATAGACTTCGAAAGATTGTCGCCAGGTGGTTGGCGCGTTTGGATCTATCCGTTGCGTTGCAGCCGCCTCGCTCACGCTGCCCCCACTTGCGACGGGAGGTCGATCCATTTGAACGCGAGTTGGCGGAGCGCCTCAGCTTCGAGCGGTTTTGCGGCCACACCGTCAGCGCCAGCCCGGCGCGCGCGTTTCTCGATTTCTGGATTGATTTCCGCAGACACGGCAATCACAGGAATGCGGCTGCCGCTGGCGCGTAAGCGTTTGGTTGCTTCGAAACCATCCATGATTGGCATGCGTAAATCCATCAAAATCAAGTCTGGACTGATTTGCTCAACCGCGTCGAGGGCCTCACGTCCAGTCGAGGCCACGGTGACGGCAAATCCTGACGATTCCAAGGCACGCCGCGCGATCAAACCATTAATTGGGTTGTCGTCAGCAATGAGGATGTGCCCGGTACCGGTTTCCGGTGTTTCGGTGTCGTTCGACTTGCCACCCGCAATCGCCAAGCCTGCCCGTTCAATCACTGAAGCAGCGCGCAATGGGCGGACCAGCCATCCGGCGGCGCCAAAGGTGCGGAAGCGCGGCATCTCGGCGCGATCTTCGTGGCGCATGACGATCAGCGTCGGGGCAATTTTGCAGAGGGCTCGCAACGTTCGCTCAGGTAAATCTGCATTGGCGAGGAACAGTTTCGCTTTGGTGCGCAATGCCGCTTGGGGCGGCAGCATGTTGATGACCGTGGCGCCGGCTTGCGCCAGCGTTGCGGATGCAGACAGCGCAGTGCCGGTGGGCAGGCCGACCAGAACAACGCGTCCTTCTATCGTATCATTGGCCGCGAAAGGTTCGCGGGGTGTAATTTGTTGAAGCGGAAGGCGAACGCGAAAACATGTGCCGACGCCGACCTGGCTGGAGATTGAGATATCGCCGCCCATAGCGTCGCAAATGCGGCGAACAATGGCGAGCCCCAGCCCGACACCGCCATCTTTTTGGGCATCTTCATGACTGACTTGCTGGAAGGCTTCGAACAGAGATTTCTGATCGGCATCTGAAATGCCTGGGCCAGTGTCATAAATGTCGAGGCAGAGCGCACCGTCCTGATAATCCAAATCAATCAGGATAGAGCCCGTTTCGGTGAATTTCAGCGCATTCCCAACCAAGTTGAAGAGGATTTGCCGGGTTTTCCCCGAGTCGCCATGCAGCGTTAGCGCGCGCTCGATATGACAGCGCAGCGCAATGTCGAGGCCGCGGCCATGGGCGCGCGAAGCCAGCAATTCGACGACTTCACGGGCTAAGGCCGTGGGGCGGAAGACTTCATTCGAGAGCTCGATCGATCCAGAATCCAGTCGCGCAAAATCAAGCACGTTGTTGAGCAGGTCTAGCAAGCGTTCGCCGGAATTACGAATGGCGGTCGCATATTCGCGCTGCGATGGATCAAGCTCTGTTTCCAACAACAGTGAAACCGTCCCCAGAATGCCGTTCAGCGGCGTTCGGATTTCGTGACTGGCCGTGGCCAAAAAGGCTTGTTCGGCGCCCTGATCTGGATTTTTCTCGCTCATTCAAACGCTTATGTCATAAGGCGTTGAGGATTTGCTTAATGTCACCGTCAATAATTTAAGCGATTATGGATGCCCGCTTCACCCGCATCGGGCGGCCTTCGTCGATAAGATAAAGCCTCCGCAATATGGATGCGGCGAATGTCGTCAGATGCCTCGAGATCCGCTATCGTTCGCGCCACTTTTAAGACGCGATGGTACGCGCGGGCGGAGAGGGCAAGTTTCTTTGCCGCATCGCGCAACAGATCCTGTCCTGCATCGTCTGGCATTGCATAGGTTTGAAGGTCATCCACGCTGGCATCCACGTTCAAATTGCGTCGCTGTATTTGCGGGTCTGACGGATAACGGTTGGCTTGAATATGCCGGGCTTGGGCGACCCGGTGCGCCACTTCAGAAGTCCCTTCGTGCGCAGGTGGCGCGTTTAAATCTTCGGCTGTGACGGCGGGTGTATCGTAGAAAAGGTCAATCCGGTCGATGAATGGTCCAGACAGCCTGGCCTGGTATTGTTGCGCACAACGGGGGCCTTTTCGACAGGGCCCGCTATCTATTCCGCCCCCGCACCGGCATGGGTTCATCGCAGCGATCAATTGGAACCGGGCGGGGTATTTTACGTGCCGATTGGCCCGCGAAATGGTGACGTCTCCGTCTTCCATCGGTTGCCGCAGACTGTCCAAAACTTGTGCGGTAAATTCCGGCAACTCGTCGAGAAACAGGACGCCATGATGCGCGAGGGAGACTTCGCCGGGACGGGCGCGAATGCCGCCGCCCACCAAAGCTGCCATGGACGCGGAATGATGCGGCGCACGAAAGGGCCGCGCATGCGAGAGCTGCCCACGCTCCAGCAATCCAGAGACAGATTGAATTTGCGAAACTTCGAGTAACTCTTTGGCCGAAAGCGGCGGCAATAGGCCGGGTAAGCGTTTGGCCAGCATGGATTTTCCTGAACCTGGTGGCCCGCAGAACAGTAAATTATGCCCCCCGGCAGCGGCAATCTCCAAGACCCGCTTCGCACCGTCCTGGCCTTTGACGTCTTTCAAATCGACCGGATCGCGAGTTTTTAAGACCGAACCCGGCGGCGGGCAGGATAATTGCGTGCGTCCCGTAAAGTGATTGATGAGACTAAGAAGGTTCGGCGCCGCCAAATTGCCTTCTCCGGCCCAAGCCGCTTCTGATCCGCAGATTTCTGGACAGATCAGACGCATGCCGAGTTCCAAAGACTTTATCGCTGCCGGCAACACGCCGAGTGTCGCGCCCAATTGGCCGTCCAGCGACAACTCCCCAAGTGCCGCATGCCCATCCAGCGCATCGGGAGGGAAAATCCCCATCACGGCCATGATTCCCAGCGCGATCGCCAAATCATAATGACTGCCTTCCTTCGGCAGGTCGGCGGGCGCGAGATTGACCGTGATCCGTTTCGGCGGCAGCGCCAAGCCAATGGCGCTGAACGCGGCGCGTACGCGCTCGCGGCTCTCGCCAACGGCCTTGTCTGGGAGGCCGACGATCATAAATTTGGGTTGGTTGCCGCCCGCCATATGGACTTGCACGTCGACCGGCGCGGCCTCAATGCCTTCAAAGGCAAAAGTCGTAATTCTTGCAACCATAGGCGTTCTATACTTTCCCGATACTCTGTATCAGAAAGTATAGAACAAATAAAGAACGTTCTTAATCTTTATTCGAGACGAATAACTGGCTCGTCGTCTTCGTCCGCTGCTTCGGTCTCTTCTGTGACCGCTGGTGCAGCGATTTCGGGAATGTCTGAAAGGCCATTTGAGGCCGACACATCCGTCGCAAGGTTAAACCCATCCGTGCTGGCGGGCGCGCTCGCTGGGACGCCTAAGTTGAAGCTTCCACCAACCTCTGTCGAGGCGCTTTCTGAGGGAAGGCCGAGATTAAAACTGCCGCCGACTTCGGTCGCGGCATCTGCGGTTTGGGATTCGGCCGCTGCTGTTTCGACTTTGGCGTCTTCATCTGTGGTTTCGGACGTTTGCGAACACGCCGTGCCGACAACGCCAAGCGCGAAAATTGAAGCGATCGTAAGAGCTTTCATCATCATGGCTCCATGTTTGGCCGTCAGGCTATCGGTTGGCAAGCTTGTCTTGCACAACATCCCAGAACATCGCTGCTGGATCGCGTCCTGTAAAGTCTCGCACCTGTTGAACGCCGGTCGGGGATGTATTGTTGACCTCCGTCAATCGCCCGCCAATCACATCAAGCCCCACCAAGACTTGCCCGCGTGCCTTGAGATCTGGCCCAATCGCGGCGCAAATTGCAAGGTCGGCCTCGCTCAGTTCACTCGGTTCCGCTGTGCCGCCGACAGCGAGGTTAGACCGGGCGTGCCCTTTGATTGGAATGCGGTTGAATCCGCCGACCACTTCACCATCGATCAGGATGATACGCTTGTCGCCATCGGAGACTGCAGGCAGGAAGGCCTGCACGATCAGTGGTTCACGCGTGCGGCCCAGGAAGAGATCGATCAGCGGTGCAAAATTGCTGTCTTCAGGTTTGACCCGGAACACATCGCCGCCACCAAAGCCATAGAGCGGCTTCACGATCACATCATTATGATCATTACGAAAGGCGTCCATCTCGGCCTTGTCACGGGTGATCAGCGTCGGCGGCATGAATTCAGGTTTCAACAGCGGATAGAGTTTTTCTGGCCCTGACCGAACGTGTTCGGGATCGTTCAGAACCAATGTGTCGGGTTTCAGCAGCTCGAGGATATGGCAGGCGGTAATATAGGCCATGTCGAATGGCGGGTCTTGGCGCATCAATACGACGTCGACATCCTCGCGCAGATCTAGCGTGACGCGATCTTCAAACAGGGCTGGCGTACCGGCGACGCGCTGGACCCGCATTGGCCGCGCGAAAGCGGAAATTTTGCCTTCCCGATACGACAAGTTCTCGGGTTGGTATTCGAACAATTGTGCGCCAATTTTTTGCGCCGCTTCAGCGAGTGCGAATGTGGTATGGGAGTCGACATTCGCCGTCTCTAATGGATCTGTTTGGATCGCAACGCGCAGGCTCATGACGTCTCCTCATTCTGGCAGTCGCCTATATGAGGATGATCGCGGCGATTGCAAAGCCCTGACGCAACAGAGTTTTAGCTGCCCGGTCCACCGAGCAGCTCGCCATTATCTTCGGTCTGCGGTCTGCCCGGCTGATACGCGACGATTTCACCGCGAGCATTGCGCAAGCGTACATAAGATACGACTTGGTTGACGCCGCCAACAAGGCTGGCTTCTTCTGCGGCCTTCTCAAGTTCTTCGGCAGAGCGGGCGATGCCAAGAAGATAGACAGTGCCGCCATAAGTTTCGACGTTGAAATTGTTTGCTTGCACCGTGGACGATCCCAACAAGCGGGCGCGCACGCGAGTTGAAATCAGCTCATCCGACGCATTTGCGAAAAAGCCGCCGGGCGATTCAATCTTGATCTCATTGGCCACGTCATCGGCGCGTTTTACTGACCAGGCGATGCTCTCGGCTTTCAAGCGCAGCTCTGGCGTTTGCACACGACCGGAGAGGAGCACGAGGCCCGCTGCCACTTCAACATCCACCTCGCCCATCTTGCCATGGGTTAGAAGCCGGGACTTAATCTCATTCGACACGGCGGCGTCGTCTAAGGCTTCACCAAAGGATCGTTCCTGCGTGGCGGTGACCGCGGTGGCGCCCGCGGCGCCGACAATTGCGGTGGCGCACCCACTGACAGCTGGAAGCAAGGCAATAAGGCTCAGACTGGCAAGCAAACGGGTCATGGAAGAGCTCCTTAATCAGGGCGGCGGCAGAATCACTGCGCGGATGTAGAAGAGGGATTGGGCGAGATTGCGGCATCAATCAAGGCCGCCAATAATCACGAAAGTGTTTCGGAAAACCTTTCGCGTTCACGGCAATCAAATCGAACCGCCAATCAAGCGTTTGCGGCGATGCGTTCGAGGCTGACCAGATCTCAGCGGCGCGCGCGATCCGCTGCCACGTGTGATCTGGAACGGCATTTTGCGCAGCTGTGATTGTGGGTCTTTGCTTTACTTCTATAAATACAAGCGTTTGTCCGCGGCGGGCGATGATATCAATTTCACCGACAGGACGTTTAAACCGCATGGCCAGGATGCTGTATCCCTTTAAGCGGAGCCAGGTTCGGGCGACCCATTCGGCGCGTCTTCCACGATGTTCTGCGTCCCTTCGGGCGCGGCTAACCATCCTTCAAAGCAAGCGCGCGTTGATAAACATTGCGTTTTGGTAATCCAAACATTTCGGCGATTTCGTTCGACGCCTGTTTGACCGACTGCGACTTCATCGCCTCGATCAGCGCGGCGTTTATGGTCTCCTCGTCGGCTACTTTTTCGATCGGCGGCCCCACCAAAAGAACGATCTCGCCTTTCGGTGGGCCGTGCTCGGCATAGTGCTCTGCGAGGTCTGACAGCGTGCCGCGGCGGGTTTCTTCGAACAGTTTCGTGAGCTCGCGCGCCACCGCCGCCTCGCGTGCTCCACCAAGCGTTGCTGATAAGTCGCTGAGGCTATCGGCGAGGCGAGGACCGCTCTCATAAAACACCAGAGTCGACGGAACCGACGCCAAAGAATCAGCGGTCTTGCGCCGAGCGCCAGATTTGGGCGGCAGGAACCCGCAAAACATGAACCGATCGCTTGGCAATCCAGAGGCCACCAGTCCGGCCAAGAGCGCCGATGCGCCTGGCACCGGGATCACCTTGTGTCCCGCATCCAAGGCCTCGCGGCTGAGTTTCCAGCCAGGGTCAGACACCATCGGCGTACCCGCATCGCTGATCAAAGCGATCGCGCCGCCCTCATTCAGTTTTTGTAAGATTTCCGGGCGACGCTTTGCCCCATTATGGTCATGATAGGGGCTGAGTTTGGCGCGAATATTATGGGCATCTAAGAGCCGCCGCGCGACCCGCGTGTCTTCAACCAAGACTTCATCCGCGGCGCGCAAGGTGTCGAGCGCGCGCAAGGTGATATCGCGAAGGTTCCCGATCGGTGTGGCGATGATGTAAAGACCGGGTTCAAGCGCTTGCGCCCCGTCGGTCCGAGATTTAGGTTCGCGGTTAAGGCGATTCTGGTCGCGTCCGTCTGGTGCTGTGGAAGAAGGATTTTTTGATGACATTGCCGACAACATCGCGCGTCCGTGCGCCCCTGCCAATCCTCTTTTTTGCGACCTTCTTGGCGCTGGCGGGATGCGCAACGTCGTCCCCGGGTCCTGTCGGTCCGATCTCAACCGGAAATCCGCGCGTCGATCCTGTCCCGGGCGGGGCAGGCGGCGATCTCAGCACTGAGCGTGTGGGCGAGGAAGGCATGGAAGAGATTGTCGAAGATGCACCAAGCGGACCGTATACCCCGCCGCATATGGAAGGACGCGAGATTATCCGCGCCGGCGTGCTGCTGCCGTTCTCGCATCCGAATGAACGTGTGCGGCAACAAGCCGAGGGCATGCTTGCGGGAATTGAACTGGCGCTGTTCGACTTTGGCAATGAGAATGTCGTACTTTTGCCGAAGGACACGGGCGGCTCGCAAAGCCAAGCTGTGACCGCCGCAGAAGACCTGCGTGAGAATGGCGCTGACGTGGTCCTGGGGCCGCTTTTCGGGGCGAATGTAGCGCAGGTGCAAGAAGCGCTAACACCGCCGCCAGAGACCGACTTTTTTGGGTTTTCCACCCAGCCTGCAGAACCGCCAAGCCCGATTATTGCCTTTTCAAATGATAAATCCGTGGCGGGCTATGGCGCTTGGCTCGCCTCTATCGCGCCGGAAGAAGAAGTTGCCGCGATTATCGAATATGCGGCACAACGCGGCTATGACCAATTCGCGTTCTTCGGGCCGCAAAGCTCTCTCGGCACCCGGATTGAAGCGGCGATGCAGCAATCGGTCTTCGACAATGGCGGCTTTATGCTGACCACAGGATTCTATCCCGCGTCCTCGACCAATCCGAACACTGAAGCTGAGTATTTTGCCCAAACCATCGCTCAAGCTGTGGAGCAGGGTGGTCGCGTCGCGGTCTTAGTCCCAGAGCGGGGCAATCGCCTACGCCGCATTGCGCCGCTTTTGGCCTATTACGGGGTCGACACGCGGCAAGTGAAAATGCTTGGCACTGGGGCCTGGAATGACCCAAATATCTGGCGAGAGCCGAGTTTACGCGGCGCTTGGTTCCCAACTGCACCGTCGGTTGACATTACCGACTTCGATCAGCGTTTTGCCCGCATGTATGGCGCCAAGCCTAGCTCACTTGCTGCAGTCGCATATGATGCTGCGGCTCTGGTCGTTGCGTTGTCGGAAGACGGCGAATTGCTGGCGGAAGAGCTGATCAACCGTGATGGCTTTTTGGGTGTGAACGGCTTGTTCCGCTTCCGTGATGATGGCACTGCCGAGCGCTCACTGGCGATTATGGAAATCGACCCGGATGACGAAGAGGGCACCGGCGCCAAAGAAATCCTGCCTGTATCGACCAGCTTCGATGCCACGATCGGCTAGACTGTTACGACGGTTAGGCCGTCGGACGTTCTGGCAATCCTAACAATCGCCGCGCAGCGATACGGTGGGGCTCACGAATATGAGCGCCGACAACGCCTAGAGCCGTCGCCAGGACGGTCGCGTCATCGGTAAACCCTAACCCGGTGACCACATCTGGGATCACATCGACGGGCAGCACAAAATACCCGAGCGCCGCGAACAGCACCAACTTCGCTTTGATCGGGGTGTCGGCATCGATCGCGCAATAGTAAGCGGCGGCCAAATCGTCGGCGAACGGAATGCGGCCAGCGACCCGCAGAAGCTTGGGAATAAGCTTGCGACGCGTCCGTTTTTGCTGCCTTTCCGTTGGGATAGGCAGTTTTGTTGGTACAGATTCACCGTTTTCTATGATGATTTCCGTTGGGTCAGACATTGGCCGCTTGCATTCTTCCTTTTACATCGCCTCCAACCCTATATTGGAGGATACCCGATGGAACTCAACTCAAACATTTCAGCCGTCATCACCGGCGGTGCATCTGGCCTCGGTGAAGCAACTGCACGCTTGCTCTCGAGCCAAGGCGTCAAATGCGCTCTTTTTGATCTAAACGAGGAAAAAGGCGAAGCCGTGGCAGCCGACATTGGCGGCGTTTTCTGCAACGTCAATGTGACCTCTGAAGAGAGCGTCGACGCGGGTTTTGCGAAGTCTCGTGCCGCGATCGGTCAAGAGCGCATCCTGATCAACTGTGCTGGCACCGGCAATGCGATCAAAACGGCAAGCCGCGATAAAAAAACCGGCGAAATCTCGCACTTCCCACTCGATAAGTTTGACCTGATTATTCAGATCAACCTGGTCGGTACGTTCCGCTGCATCGCCAAATCTGCAGCGGGCATGATGACCCTCGACCCGATTGACGGTGAGCGCGGTGCGATTGTGAACACAGCTTCTGTCGCGGCTGAAGATGGTCAGATCGGTCAGGCTTCTTACTCCGCTTCTAAGGGCGGCGTGGTTGGCATGACTTTGCCAATTGCCCGCGATCTCTCGCGCGAGCTGATCCGAGTGAACACCATCCTGCCAGGCATTTTCAACACACCGCTCCTCGCAGCGGCACCTGAGAATGTGAAGCAAGCATTGGGCGCTCAAGTGCCAAACCCTGCACGTCTTGGTAATCCCGAAGAGTATGCGTCTCTGGCGGTTGAAATGTGTAAGAATGGCTATTTCAACGGCGAGGATGTTCGCCTGGATGGCGCCATTCGCATGGCACCGCGCTAAGCGCCGTTCGCCATTTTTCAATACCACAAAAGCCAAAGCCCGCCAGATTGGCGGGCTTTTTCCACTCTACGCACTCTACTGAGACTCTACACGTCCGGACGTACAATCCGTCCAGACAAATTCATTAGAACCTCATCGGCGTTAAAAAAGGATGGATCATCGGGCGTTTCGCCTCTTCCCATGACAATTTCCGAAGTGGCTTCATAGCGCACCACTTCGCGGACGTCCCAATGATCGTCCCAGAACGGATCGCGATAGCCAAACGGGCCATGAAAGGCCGCGCGACGCGAATACCAACTGCGCGGATATCCGACCAATCGACCGCGACGACCGTAAAAACGGTAATCACAATAGAAATTGGAATAGAACGGATCGTAAAATCCAGACGACACCAAGCGTCGATTTTCATCCGTTTCGCGCTGGATCACACGGAAATAATCGTAGCCTTCGAGATCGGTCAGCTCAGCGGCGCGGTATAATAGATAGGTCTCGACGGTTTTGCGATCGGTCAGACTATTGCCCGCAAAGCTGATATGCCAACGATCGGATTCGATTTGCTGGTTGGCATAGCCCTTTTGACTGCCCGTGGCGGCCTGATATGGGGTCGCAGTGGCGCACGCGCCGAGCAAAGCCAAGGCAGCAAGCGCCGATGTGAATTTGAGCGTTGGCATTGGGTGACAGCCTCCTGATCACAACATTCATACAGCATTAACATATGTAATCTGAACGCAAGATAAATCGCGAAATCGTGACCTGTGTCACAGTCGACGAGAATATGTTGCGCTTAAACAACCGGCGCGGGGGAACGTATGCGGAGGCGCATAGACTTCTTTGCGTCCGCAACGCGCAGTGCCGGGGGGCTCTAGCTCTTGTCCCCCCGGCATTTTTTTTACTATTCGTCGCCTTTGAACAAGATGACTTTCTGGTGTGGAAACGGAATTTCGATGCCGGCTTCATCCAGCGCTTTTTTCACCATTTCAGGCACGGTGAAGCGCACATCAAACCAGTGTTCACCTTTGACGAATGGTCGTACGGCAAAATCGACACTGCTATCATTCAGCGTCGACACAACGACGACAGGCTCCGGATCGTCCAAGATCAAAGGGTGATCGGCAAAAACCTTTTTGATCACATCGCGCGCTTTATCGATGTCAGTGTCGTAAGACACGCCAAAGGTCAATTCGACCCCGCGCACTTCATGATGACTATGATTGACGATTTGCTCGCCCCAGATTTTGCCATTCGGGATGATGATCTGCTGATGATCAAAGGTCCGCAACACTGTGGTGAACAGGGTGATTTCCTCGACATTGCCGAAATTCCCCGCCGCGTCGATGAAGTCGCCGACTTTGTAAGGACGGAAAATCATCAACATGACGCCGGCCGCCAAGTTTGACATCGCGCCTTGAAGCGCCAGACCAACCGCAAGACCTGCGGCACCGAGAAGCGCGACAATCGAAGTAGTTTCGACGCCAAAGCGGTTGAGAACAGCGATGACGACAAAAGCGAGCACCGTGTAACGCGCCAAGCTGCCGAGAAAATTGAACAGCGTATTGTCGAGCTTTTCATGCTGCTTGCCGATCCCGCGCACGACGGCGCCGACCCGACCGGCAATCCAGAAGCCAACAATCAGGATAAGCAATGCCATTAACACATTTGTTGCGCCGCCGAGTATCGACTCAGCCTGCTCTTCCATGCCAAGCGGCGCCAATAATTGTTCTAAAAATTCCATGATGAACCAAACCCCCTTTGTTTGTTCTATCTTGAACATTCGTAACGCACGAATGTCCTTTTATTGTGTAAGTTGAGTAAGAAAGACAAAGCAAGGGCCGGGAACATGCTGAACTGCTTAAGGTTTTTGGGCGCGAGTGCATTCCTGCTCTTGGCGGCATGTGGTGGAGGTGGTGGTGGCAACGGCGTGACGCTGACCAATATCGGACCGGTATTCAGCTCATCCGCACGCATCAGTATCGAAGAAAACTCGGTTGGGGTGGTTTATACGGCGCAAGCCAATGATGCCGACGGCGATACGGTGACGATCAGCCTCGCAGGTGGACCTGATGCGGGCGTTGTCAGCCTCGATGCCGCATCTGGCGGGTTGTCTTTTTCGATTACATTGGACTTTGAAAATCCCGGCGATGCCAACGCGGACAATGTCTACCAGCTCACCCTGGAAGCGCGTGATGGGCGCGGCGGCGTCGCGACTCTGGACCTTGAGATTGAAGTGACCGATCAAGTCGATGCGGTTCAGGTTCGGCGCGTTGGCACCGGGTTCAGTCAACCACTCGGTCTCGTTGCGCTGCCAGACGGTTCGGGCCGAGTATTGGTGCTCGAAAAGGCCGGGCGCGTGCGCATCCTGACGCCAGATTCCGGCGCGATCGACAGTGTTGATTTTTTAGATGTCTCATCCTCAATTTCGGCTGTGGATGAACGTGGATTGCTCGGCTTGGCCCTGTCACCCAATTTTGCAACCGACCGCCAAGTCTATATCAACGTGACCAATCTCGCGGGCGATACAGAAATCCGTCGATTTGAAACATTTGCCGCGACCCCAGATCAAGTGGACCCCGCAACCAGCGACGTGATCCTGACCATCGGTCAACCCGCCAGTAATCACAATGCGGGGTGGATCGGGTTTGAGTCTTCCGGGTTGCTGATCGTCCCAACCGGCGATGGTGGGGGCGGCGGCGATCCCAATAATCTTGCGCAAAATCCGCAATCCTTGCTGGGTAAAGTGCTGCGATTGGACGTTTCGAGCGATGACTTCCCCGCCGATGATGCTCGGGATTATGCCATTCCAGCAGGCAATACATTTAGTGATCCGGCTGATGGGCGACCCGAAATCTTCGCGGTTGGCCTGCGCAACCCATTCCAATCCACATTCGACCCAGCGACTGGCGATCTGCTCATTGGCGATGTTGGAGAAGGCGCGATTGAGGAAGTCAGTCGCCTGCCAATGACGGACAATTCTCTCAATTTTGGCTGGGCGGTGCGCGAGGGCACGGCCTTTTTCAAAGGCGCTGATCAACCGGAGTTTACAGGTCCAGTGGCGGAATACGCCCATGGAACAGGCCCGCGCGAGGGGCGTTCGATCACCGGCGGCGTGGTCTATCAGGGCTCGGTCGAGGCGTTGCAGGACACCTATATTTTTGGCGATTTCATCAGCGACAATATCTGGGGGATCCCGGTCGCAGACTTGGTCAACGGACAGACCGTCGCGGCGAGCGAGTTTACAGTGCTGACCAGCGAATTTGCGCCAGACGTGGGCAGCCTCACCTCCATCACGGCGTTCGGCACAGATTCGTCAGACGATCTCTATATCGTTTCAATCGGCGGCGATGTGTTTCGCTTAGAGGCGCAGAATTGAAAAAGGGCAAGCCATGTGACCTGCCCTTTCTCATCTTGTCGACTGTGGTCTACGCAGCAGCGCCCATCACAGCTTTCACTTCGAGGAATTCCTCAAAGCCGTGATCGCCCCATTCGCGGCCATTGCCAGATTGCTTATAGCCGCCAAATGGCGCGGTGAAGTCAGGGCCTTGGCCATTGACTTGGATCTGGCCGGCGCGAATGCGGTTGGCGACTTGCGCCGCTTCGCCAGGTTCACCTTGCACATAGCCCGCTAGACCATATTCGGTGTCATTGGCCATCTCAACCGCCTCGTCGACGCTGTCATATGGGATCATGACCAGGACCGGTCCGAAGATTTCTTCGCGAGCGATGGTCATGTCATTGGTGACATCAGCGAAGACCGTCGGACGGGCGAAATAGCCGCGATTGAGGCCTTCCGGGCGACCCGTGCCGCCCGCGACCAAGGTTGCACCTTCATCAATGCCCTTCTGGATCAGGTCCTGAACTTTGGCATATTGATTGCCGTTCGAGATTGGCCCGATCGCGCCTTTGTCAGCTTCGCGCGGCATTTGCACTTTCACGGCTTCCGCCGCAGCCTTGGCGATGGCCTTGGCTTCTTCATTGCTGCCGCGCGGCACGAACATCCGGCTCGGCGCGTTACAGGATTGACCGGAATTGGTCATCATTTGCATCACGCCGCCACCGACGGCTTTCTGTAGGTCGGCCGATGGCAGGACAATGTTCGGCGACTTTCCGCCAAGTTCCTGCGCGACGCGCTTGACCGTCGGGGCCGCAGCTTGCGCGACCAGGATGCCCGCGCGGGTCGAGCCGGTGAAGCTCATCATGTCGACATCTGGGTGGCCGGACAGATGCGCGCCGACGCTTGGGCCGTCACCATTGACCAAGTTGAAGACGCCCGCGGGCACGCCGGCCTCGTGCATAATCTCGGTGAAGATCATTGCGTTCAGTGGCGAGATCTCAGACGGCTTGAGCACCATGGTACAGCCCGCCGCGATCGCCGGCGCAACTTTACAAGTGATTTGGTTTAGCGGCCAATTCCACGGCGTGATGAAGCCACAGACGCCGATAGGCTCTTTGCGGAGGAGCGTCGTGCCACGCTGCTCTTCAAACTCATAATTGCGCAAGATTTGGCTCATAGTCGCAACATGACCCATCCCAGCTGGGACTTGCGCCGCATTAGCCAGCCACATTGGCGCGCCCATCTCATCAGAGATTGCCTCAGCCATATCGCCCATGCGCGCCTGAATGCCCGCGGTGATTTTGTCGAGCAGGTCGGCGCGATACTCGACGCTGGTTTGCGAAAAGGTCGGGAACGCGGCTTTCGCCGCCGCAACGGCTTTGTCGACATCCGCTGAAGAGCCGAGCGAGATGGTCGCAAACGGCTCTTCCGTGGCGGGGTTCTCAACATCCAGTGTGCGCGGTTCAACCGGGTCGACCCATTCACCATTAATGTAGAATTGAAGATACTCTTTCATGGCTTGCGCCTCCCGTTACCTGTTTTCAGTCGGGTCCGTGATCATCATGACACGGACGTCACCGTTTATTTAAGCATGGCAATGCCTCTAGGGAAGCCTACACGCCGGGGAAACGCAGACGGCTTTCACAATGATTTGTTCCCCTAAATTTCGGAAACGCGGTATCGCTGCCGCATGACGCGTATCAAAACAAAGGATCTCGTTCGCGCTTGGCGCCAAGATTTCGGAATCGATGTGGCGCACTTGTTTTCAGGCGTTGAGCAGATTGAAATGCGTGAGGATGCGAACACGGGCCATATTGCTTTTTTGCCGCCAATCCTCGGTGACGCGGCGTTTTACCAAGCCCTGCGTCAGTTCAAATGGTATCACCCGGAGCGGAAGTGCGAACATGCCTATGCTGCTAAAATTGCGAAGCCGGGGAGCTTTGTCTTGGACGTTGGCGCAGGCAATGGCGACTTTGCCGCGTATCTCAGCGACGTCGATTATCTCGGTCTGGAGAGCGATCGCGAAGCCGTGGCGACGGCGAAAGCGCGGGGTCATGACTTGCGCGATCAGTCTATGGCCACGTGGTGCGCGTCAGATACATTCCGCCCCGCCGATCTGGTAACCGCATTTCAAGTTCTGGAGCATGTCGAAGATCCAGAGACTTTTCTGGTTGAGATGAAGCGCTGCGTACAGGATCAAGGCGATCTGGTCATTGGCGTTCCAGATGCGGACAGCTATGTGCGCTCGCTCCCCGATTTCATGCTCAACGCCCCGCCGCACCATGTCACGTGGTGGACTGAAACCTCGCTGCGCGCCCTGCTGGAACGCGTTGGGCTGGAGGTGGTGCAGGTTCAGCGCTTCGCGGTTGAACCGTGGGAGTACCAATTGTGGTGGATGGCCAAATTTGCGGGCGATGTGTCTAATTCAGAGCGCGGTTTCTTCGGCCCGCACTTGCGCTGGCGTAAAACGTGGTCGTTTTGCCTATCTTGGCCATTGCAATGGTTGGCGCCGCCAAAGACAGCGCGCGGGTCAACTTTGCTGGTGCGGGCGCAACGCGCCAGTTAGCGTCGTCGCCCGCCGAGAATGCCACGCAGCACATAGTCTGTCACCCGCCGCGAAATGGTCCGCGTGGCCGTATTGATGGCGCGTTCGGTTGGTGTCATGCGGGTTGACCGACGGCGCGTCGAGCGCGTGGTTTTCGAGCGGGCTTTTTTCTTTTCCAGCTCGCGCTCGGCCGCTTCTTCTTCCTTCGCCAGCTTCTCAGCTGCGGCAGCGGCTTCTTCCTCGCGCTTCAGCAAGATTTCGTAAGCCGACTCCCGATCAATCGGATCGTCGTAAATGCCGAGCACGGGACTGTTTTGCATTTCCGCTTTGCGTTCCGCGTCCGTGGCTGGACCGAGCCGCGAACTCGGTGGGCGGATCAGGGTTCGCTGGACCACGCCTGGCGCACCTTTTTCGTCCAGAGTTGAAACCAGTGCCTCGCCAACGCCAAGGTCGGTAATCACCTCCTGCGCATCAAAGGAAGGGTTCTCACGGAACGATTCCGCAGCGGCCTTCACACCTTTGCGCTCTGCCGGCGTGTAAGCCCGCAGCGCGTGTTGAATGCGATTGCCGAGCTGCGCCAACACGCTGTCCGGCAAATCCCGAGGGTTTTGCGTGACAAAGAACACGCCAATGCCTTTCGAGCGGATCAAACGGACCACTTGCTCAATTTTTTCTAACAATGCCCGCGGCGCATCGTTGAACAGCAAATGCGCTTCATCAAAGAAGAAGACCATTATCGGTTTGTCGGGATCGCCGACTTCCGGCAGCTCTTCGAACAGCTGCGAAAGCAACCAAAGCAAGAAGGTCGAATACAGGCGCGGGCTATTAATCAGCGTCGTCGAGTCGAGCACATTAACGACGCCGCGGCCATCGCGTGTGGTGCGCATAAAGTCTTTTAGGTTGAGCGCTGGTTCACCAAAAAACTGTTCGGCGCCTTCGCGTTCCAGGACCAAAAGCCGCCGCTGAATGGCGCCGAGTGAGGCCGGTGCAACATTGCCATATTCGCGGCTGATTGCCGTGCGCACCTCTTTATCGCCCATATGGTTGAGCAGCTTACGCAAGTCTTTCAAGTCGAGCAGCAACATGCCTTCATCATCGGCATATTCAAACGCGACGGTGAGCACACCTTCTTGGGTTTCCGACAAATCCATCAAGCGCGACAAGAGGAGCGGCCCCATGTCCGAAATGGTTGTGCGAACCGGGTGACCTTTCTCGCCAAACACGTCCCAGAAGACGGTCGGCGTTGCGCCATAATCATAGTCTTCGAAGCCAATCTTTTCGGCGCGCGAAATCAATTTCGGATGGAGCTTGTGTTCTGGACTACCAGAGACGCAAATCCCCGACAGATCCCCCTTCACATCGGCGCAGAAGACCGGCACCCCTTCGCTGGCGAAGCCCTCCGCCAGGATTTGCAGGGTAACCGTCTTTCCTGTCCCTGTCGCACCCGCGACAATACCATGCCGGTTGGCCCGGTTCAGCAGCAAGGTCTGGGCGTCATTGGGTGTGCCCTCACCGTCCATATCCGCCCCACCGATAAAGATCCTGTCGCCCATTTCGCACTGCTCCCTCTGTGACCGGGGCAAATTACTGTGTTTGCGAGGGGGAGCAAGGGAGGGTGGGCAGATGAGGAAGGCGATCCAGGATTAGTCGACAATGACCGACTGGCAGCGTCCGGTAATCACCAAGTCTTCCTGAGGATCACATCCTTCTTGTACCAAGCGGAACGCACCTGAGGCCCGTTTGATGTCCAGATTTGTTTTAACCACGGACCGATAACCACAATACGGCTCTTCCACGGTCTGGCGCAATGTGAGCGCGTCGCGGGTCATCGAGACCGAACAATCAACCGTCCCACGTTGATGGCAGACATTGTCAGCCCCGCCTTCAGCATTCTGCAAGAACAGGTATCCTTCCGCGTAATGAAACAGAACTTCTTGGCCGGGATTTGCGCTCTCTTCACCAGATGACACGCAGCTAAAAGTTATCGGCCCGCGAACTTGGTCGCTGCAAGCCGTGATGCAGAAAATTGCGAGCAGGCTGAGGGGCAGTCTCATAATGTGTCCAATGATTGGTCTGAGCAACGTATATGCGCGATTGGATTAACACTCTGTACGGGAGGCGGGACTTGGAGATCTGAGATGCTTGTCGGTGCAGGGATTGCGCAAAACTCAGTTTTCGCTCACCCCCCACCCCAAAAAAAGAACCCCGGACCATTAAGGCCCGGGGCATTTCCTAGTCACCATTATTCATCTTAGGCGGCGTCTGCGCTGCCTTCGATCAGTTTCGGCTTGCTGCCTTTGGTCGGTGCGCCGATTTCGATTTTACGCGGTTTCTTGGCTTCCGGCAGCTCCCGAAGCAATTCGATCCGGAGCAAGCCATTCCGCAGCTCTGCGGCCGTCACAATCACGTGATCAGCAAGCTGGAAACGGCGAAGGAAGCCACGCTCAGCAATGCCGCGATGGAGGAATTCGCGCTCTGGGGTGTCTTCCGCAGCGGGTGCTTTGCGACCTGCCACGGTCAACAGGCCGTCTTTGGTCTCGATATCGAGGTCTTCTTCGCCAAATCCAGCGACCGCGATCTCGATGGCAAACTCGTCATCCGCCACGCGCTCAATATTGTAAGGGGGATAGCCTTGTGCGCCATCCAGGCGCGCAGCGCTATCAATCATGTTGGCCATACGGTCAAAGCCAACCATTGTTCGGTAAAGGGGGGTCAGATCAATCGTGCTCATAGTACAGTCCTTTCACTAGCAACTGTTTCCTCCGGCGATCTTTCAACAGCCGAGAGGTGAGATGTTCGGAGCCTCTGTACGTCCAGCCCGACCATCGGCACTGGCAGAAATTCCGGCCACAACCTGCTTGGCAGCGCTGCGACATAGGCTATGTGGAAACACACAAGCAGTGATTCAACCCCTTATGAGGATGGAAATGATGAAGACATATTGGATGCTCGGCGCGAGCGCCGTGATTCTGGCGGCCTGTTCTGGGGCGAGCGATGCGCCAGCGGAAACTGTTGAAGCTGAGACGCCACCTGTAGAAGTGGTCGATGCTGGCCCAATCTCGCTGGCTGACGCGGTTGCAGGGGATTGGCGGCTCGACGCAGAGAAAAAGCGCGATGATTCACGCAATCCGGTGGAAACCCTAGAATTCTTCGAAATCTCACCATCCGACACGGTGATCGAGATTTGGCCGGGCGGCGGTTGGTATACAAATATCCTGGCGCCATATCTTGCCTCAGGCGAGGGTCAATTCATCGCGGCCGTTTGGGATGTCAACGTGTTTGAAGGCGCGCGTCTGGAGCGGATCGAGAAGCGAATTTCCGACTATAAAGCGTTCTACGAAGCTGATCCGGACCTGTTTGGCACGCTGGAATACAGCGCGTTTTCAGCGCAATCTGGTCCTCTAGCGGAAGCTGATTCAGTCGATGCCGTGCTGACTTTCCGCAATGTGCACAATTGGATGGGGAGCGATTATTCGCCGAAATTCTTTGATGACGCTTATGCGGCTCTGAAACCTGGCGGTTTGCTGGGCGTGGTCGAGCACCGTTTGCCTTCAAGCGCTGAACAAGATCCGCGCGCCGCGTCTGGCTACGTGCATGAGGATTTCGTCAAAGCGATGGCCACCGCCGCCGGATTTGAGTTTGTCGCCTCGAGTGAAGTAAATGCCAATCCTGCCGACAGCGCGGATCATCCTTTCGGCGTCTGGACCTTGCCGCCCGTGAGTCGCACGACCGATCGCGAAGGCAACGCTCCGGAAGGCTTTGATGCTGTGCGCTATGCGGAAATTGGTGAGTCAGATCGGATGACGCTGAAATTTGTCAAACCGGCAGCAGCCGAATCAGAACCGGTCGAGTAAGCGCTCGAGATATTCGCGCTCGTCCTCATCGACGGCTTCGTCATAGCGACGGCGCAACTCGTCTAGAATGTCCTTGGCGCGCTGACGTTCAGCTTCGTCAGGGACATCGACACTATCACTATCATCAACCGCGCCGGTGAGGCCTTGGCCGAACGGGTCGGCGCCCGCTTGACCGCCGTTCGGTTGTTCGCCCAGGCGGTCGGCACGCGCGGCATCAAGGTCTTCAGCCAGCCCTTCGGCGAGCTCGCGCAGCTGCCGCGTGGCTTGTTCCTGATTGCGAATAGCTCGGCCTTGATTGCCATCCTCAAGCGCATTGCCGGCCCGGCGCTGCGAGCGTTCAATCGCCTCGAGCGTATCCTCGTCGAGGCCGCCGCCTTCGCCTTCACCTTCTTCGCCGGATCCGAGCTGGTTTTCGGCCAGCTCTTCGATGCGGTCAGCGAGGTCGCGCTGGCGGTCGCTCAATGAACGGCCGTCTTCGCCTTCCATCCAATCCGGCACGTCACCTAAGCCTTCGCCAATTTGCGCGTCGCCTTGCTCTCCAGATTGGGCCTCACCGGATTGCTGATCGCCAGATTGCCCGCGTTCGCCGCGTTGCTCAGCCAGCGTTTCGTCATTCAACTCGCGCTGTTCCCGCAGCAAGTCGGAGAGCTCGCGCATGGTCTCGGTCATTTCCCGCTCTTCTTCGGGCAGGTCTTCATCATTCTCACCTTGCTCGCCAGGCATTCCCGGGAACCCTTCACCGGAGCCAGAGCCTTGCTGGAATTCCAGATTCTCCAACATGTTGGTAATATCAGCCAATAATTGCCGGGCCTGATCGGTGGCGCCTGTTTCGGTGAGGTCCTCCAGGGCATCGAGCATGTCCGAGAAGCCCTGACCCCCAAGTCCGCTGCCGCTAGGGCCTTCGGCGCTATCTCGGTTATCCGGTGGAGCCTCGAGGCCATTGGCCAGCGCCTCAGCCATCTTCGCGGCGATGTAACGCTGCGCTGCGTCTTTAAAAGCTTCCATGAGGCGGCTAATTTCTTCTTCGCTCGCACCGTCGCGCAAGGCGTCCTCAAGGGCCTTCTTCGCCGCCATCAACGCCGCATAAGCGTCCGCGGCTGAGCCATACTCCGCCCGTAAAGCCAGCGACCAGAGCAGGGGCTCTGTCGACTTAGCTTCATCGGTCGAAATAGAGGCCTCTAGCGCGTAGCGGGCCGTTTCTAGGCCTGAATAGACCAATACATCTTTGAAATAGCGCGGCGCCTCATACGTCACGGCTTCAAGCATGACGGCCCCGCGCTGAACGCCGGCTGGTGCTTGTTGGAGGCGTTGTGTCGCTGATACGTAATAGGCATCCGCGCGCGTCGAATCGAGCTCCCACGCCGCAGTTTCATATGGATTGTCTTCCCTCAGGACCGTGACACGAACATCCTGAATGGCTTTGGCGATGGGCTGCAAAAGCAGCTTCTCGGGCAGCTTGAACTCGTAAGGCTCACTATACCCCACTTGCCCGGCGCCGTCGGTCGCTTTCAATCGTACTTCAACGCGGGCGCCAGCCCAGCGATTGCGAGTGAGGTCGAGTTTCGACTCTTCTTCGGCTTCCCGAGGGGCGATACCGCCGAGCTCAACCCCGACCAGATCGGGCTCGCGATCCTCAGCGACCGGCTTGATCGCCAATTCAAGCTTCGCGACGCCATAATCATCGCTGGCCTTCCAGCTGAACTCGGTGCGGTCGCCGGCGCCAAGCACCGGCATCTCGACAAATTCCACTTCCGGTGGGGCATCTGGTGATGCCAGCACGGTCCAGACTTTCCGTTCACCCCACCAGCGAACTGAAACAGTTGAGTCGGCGGTGATGGTCGCCGTGGTCTCAAACGCGCCGTCGGGTGTGGCGGCGAAACGCATGGTTTGTCGCCCATCCGGGCTTAGAACGCGCAGCGAGGGCGCTGACGGAGCTTGCGCTCGCAGAGTCATGACCGAACCCGCTGGCACGCGAATTTCAGACTGATCGTCATTGATGAAGATCGGCGCGCGTCCGGTATGTTCGGGGGGAGCGATCCAAGCCTCTATGCGGACGGAATCGGCACCAAATAAGCTGCCATAGTCCGGGTCGAACGCGTCGGCGAAGCGCGACGAGGCCTGGCTCCAGTTCACGGCGAGCGCGAGCAGCAATAAAACGGGCAAGGCGACACGCAAATAGAGCGGGTCGATCCGCTTCCAGGTTTCGGTAAAACCCGGTACATTGAGACGCCGTACCTCGTCCGTTAACCGCGTTTCGTGCGCGCGCCAAAGCGTTACAGCATCTCGTTCTGGTCGTGCTGGCCGGTCAGCCAGCGTAGAAAGCGGGCGCAAGTCGGATTGCCCGTCCAATTCAGAAATTGCTTGGTCTCGGTGAGGGCGCTGATAGCGCCGCAAGCCCCGCCACAAAGCGATGACGCTACCGGTGAGGGCGATCAGCGTTGCCAGTGCCGCAAATTGTGCCGGGGCGTGCTCAAACGCCCCCCAGAACACCGCGATCAGAAACACAGTCACCAGCGTGACGAACGGCCACCAAGCAGACCAAAGCGCAATTTGCCGAAGTCGCGCAAACGTTCGGTCAATCAGGCTTTTGGTGCCAGGTATGCGGTTCAGGTCAGCCAATCGGGCATCTGCTCCAATTCTATCATCTGTTCGAAGCTCGGACGGCGGCGGACCACGGCATATTGGTCTCCATCGACGAGAACTTCGGCGACAAGCGGTCTTGCATTGTACTGACTTGAGAGCACAGCGCCATAGGCACCCGATGACATAAACGCAATCCGATCGCCCGGCGCGACACTTGGCATGGTTCGTTTGGCTGCGAATTTGTCGGTCGATTCACAGATTGGACCGACAATATCATACTCTGTTGGAGTGTCGCTTTCACTCGGCTGCTTCAGCGGCAGCACATCATGGTGGGCCTGATAAAGCGCTGGCCGCATCAGATCGTTCATCCCGGCATCGATGATCAAGAATGTGCGATCAGGTGCGGGTTTATGATACAGCGCTTCGCTGATCATCACACCAGCATTGCCGGCAATGACGCGACCCGGCTCAAGTATGACTTGAAGGCCCAGTCCTTCGGTCACGTCGCGAATCATCTGCGCATAATCAGATGGCGGAGCGGGTGCGTCGGTATCGCGATATGGGATGCCGAGACCGCCGCCGAGATCGATCCGCCGCAAGTCGTGACCAGTCTCGCGAAGAAACTTGACCAGTCCCACAGTTCTCTCAAATGCCGCACGCATCGGCGCGAGTTCGCCGATTTGGGAGCCGATATGGACATCGACTCCAACCGCTTCGACACCAGGTAAAGCCTTGATTTGATGGTATAGTTCCGGGGCATCCGCCCAAGGCACCCCAAATTTGTCGCCGGCCTTGCCGGTGGAAATATTCGGATGCCCACCTGCAGCGACATCAGGATTTACGCGCAACGCAACCGGCGCAACTTTGCGCAGGCTCATTGCCACTTCAGACAAAGCGATCAGCTCTGCACCGCTCTCGACATTGAATTGGTGAATGCCGACCTCGAGCCCGAGCGCCATTTCGGCGCGGGTTTTGCCGACGCCGGAAAAGACAATCCGTTCAGCTGGGATACCCGCCACCAGGGCGCGCCGTAGCTCCCCGCCACTGACCACATCCGCGCCGCAGCCTTCGCTCGCCAGGGTCTTCAATACGGCCAGATTGCCATTGGCTTTGACCGAATAGGCGATCAGGCAATCCATACCCTCAAACGCCGCAGCGATGACCTTCGCGTGCCGCCGCAATGTGGCGGTTGAATAGACATAGACCGGCGTACCGACCGCATCTGCAATCTCATCCAGTGCCACGTCCTCGCAATGAAGGCGGCCATCTACATAATTAAAATGATGCAAGCGTGACTATCAGCCGGGGCTGACCTCCCCCATGCTTTCTTCCTCGACATCAACATCGGGGGCAGGCTTGGGAATTTCGCCGCCAAGCGAGTTGTAATAGGTGGTATTCTCGCGAATTTCGACACCCGCAAATTCTGCCGCTGCATCCACAGGCTGTTGGGCTTCTTCGGATGGCGGTTCAGAGAAAATGGGTGGCGGGCGTTCAAGATCGCCGCGCAAGCCACACCCGGCAAGGCTGGCTAGGACTGAAAGTGCGAGCACAGTCTTTATGTGTTTCATCGTCAAGCGCTCCTATCCGAGGCGTTGGATCCATTGTTCGACCTGTTCAGCCACACGTACTGGCGAGGTCCCACCGTAACTCTGCCTGCTCATCGCTGAAGCTTCAACAGTCAGCACCGAAAATACGTCATTTGTTAGCCGCGGTTCGACGGTTTGCATCTGTTCCAGGCTGAGTTCCGGCAAATCGCAGCCGTTTTTCTCAGCCAGTGCGACCAAAGCGCCGGTCACATGGTGAGCATCGCGGAACGGCATTTTCAGCTCCCGCACCAACCAATCAGCCAAATCCGTGGCGGTTGAGAAGCCTTTCGCCGCTGCGGCGCGCATATTTTCGCGATTGAACGTGATCGTTTCCATCATGCCTGCCATCGAGGCGGCACATAGGCTGAACGTATCGAAGGCCCCGAAGGTCAGTTGTTTATCGTCTTGGAGGTCTTTTGCATAAGCGAGGGGTAGGGCTTTTACGGCGCCTTGTAGGGCCGCGAATTGGCCAGTGATTAAGCTCGCCTTGGCGCGTACCAGCTCGGCAGCATCCGGATTGCGCTTTTGCGGCATAATGGAAGACCCTGTCGACCACGCGTCTGAGAGTTTCGCGAAGGCAAATTGGGCGCTGCTCCACAGCACAATTTCCTCGGCCAGACGGGATAAGTGGGTTGCCGCAATCGACAGCGCAGAAAGCGCCTCCAGAGCGAAGTCCCGGGCCGAAACCGCGTCCAGCGAATTGGCCATCGGGCGATAGAAGCCGAGTGCCTCAGTGGTGGCGTCGCGGTCGATTGGAAATCCCGTACCGGCAAGCGCGGCTGAGCCAAGCGGGCTCTCATTTAACCGCCGTGCACAATCGTCGAGGCGCGACCGGTCCCGTTCAATCATTTCGACATAAGCCAGCATATGATGGCCGAGCGTCACCGGCTGAGCGGTCTGCAAATGGGTAAAGCCCGGCATCACGGCATCGGTGTGATCGCCTGCGATTTTGACGAGTGCGCGCTGTAGCTGTTTCAAGCTCCGCCGTGCCTCGGTCAGCGCGCCGCGTGTCCAAAGGCGGAAGTCTGTTACCACTTGGTCATTCCGCGACCTTGCGGTGTGCAGGCGGCCCGCGGGTTCGCCAATCAGCTCTTTCAAGCGGGCTTCGACATTCATGTGAATGTCTTCCAGCTCGACACGATAGGGGAAAGTGCCAGCTTCGACCTCAGCGACGATTTGGTCCAAACCATCCTGAATCGCAACATTGTCGTCGTCTGAGATGATGTCTTGCTCGGCCAACATGTCGGCATGCGCCCGCGACCCGGCAATGTCCTCGCGGACCATTCGTTTGTCGACATCAATCGAGGCATTGATGGATTGCATGATATCGCTGGGCTGTGCGGCGAAGCGTCCACCCCACATCTCCTGGCCTTTTTTACCGTCTGTCGCCATATCGCAGTCTAGTCCTTAGTCTTGAGGAGGGCGGTTAGACCCCATGGATCGTTTTTTGCGCATTGCCATCCCAACCATGTTCGCTGGAATCGCCTTGGCGCTGCTTTACGCCGTCTTTAGCGCCAGTTCAAAGGGAAGTAACCGCGACCCTGTGGCAAGGTTAGCTGTCGGCACGCTTTCCAAGCTGGACACAAGCGATAAAGGCGCGCCCGCACCCTCTGCGGCATTCATCGATGCAGAGGGAAACACCATCACCTATCAAGACTTTCAAGGTCAGACGATCCTGGTGAATTTCTGGGCCACCTGGTGCGGTCCTTGCGAACGTGAAATGCCGTCTCTGGCGGCGCTTCAAACCTCTCGCGGTGGCGTAGATTTCAAAGTCATCGCGCTGACCGTGGATTCGCCAGAAGACCGCGATTATGCGCAGCAAAGACTACGCGAGCTTTCCGGCGGTGTGCTCGAATTCTACGCGCTCGCGGACGGCGCAGAAGGCTGGAATGTTGTCTATGATAGCGGCGCTGGCGGCGGATTCCCGACCACTATCCTATATGACAAAGCCGGTCTGAAAGTCGCCAAAGTCGAAGGCGAGGCGGATTGGGCGAGCTATGAAGCCGTCGCCTTAATCGACTTGATCAAGGACCAATAAACCCATCCCAGAGCAGTTTCAGGCCGACGGCGAAGATTAAGCCATACAGGATGCGATAGAAGAGCTGCTGATCGATCCGTTTGACCAGCCAGGCCCCAAATAACACGCCGAACGGCGCAATCGGGATGAGAATGAGCGAGGTCGTCAAGTTGGTCTGATCGAATTGTCCGAGCAGGGCATAAGGCAGGACTTTGACGAAATTGACGACAAAGAAGAACATCACCGCCGTGCCCGCATAGATCTGTTTGTCGAGATTTTGCGGGATGGAATAGGCTTGAAACGGCGGACCACCAGCATGCGCAATAAAGCTGGTAAAGCCCGCGACGGTCCCTGAAATGAACCCGAGTGGGCGATTATTCTTGATAAAAGCGTCCCCGCCGCGCGGTTTGAAGACGGCATAGATCGGGAATAGGACCGCGATCGCCCCGACAAAGATACGGACCACGCGATCATCGACATAGCCCGCCAGTAAGCCCCCGGCGGCGATGCCCAACACCGCGCCCGGCAGCAGCAAAACCAGCAGCTTGCGATCCCAGTGTTTGCGATAGGTCCAGACCCCAACCCAATCCATCACGATCAAGATCGGCAACATAATCCCGGCGGCCTGCACGGGCGAGATCACCAAAGCCATTAGCGGTACCGCCAGCAGCGCCAATCCGCCAAACCCGCCTTTTGAAATACCGGTTATCAGGACGGAAAATACCGCCACGCCCCAGAAGACAGGATCATGCAACATGCGGCTCTATGGCGGGTTTATTCAGTCAAATCCAGCGCCAGCAGCAAGGTCCGCTGGTCGTCGCTGAAATTATCATCCGAGATGACCCAAATCCGAACACCGCCGGATGGATTCTGGCCTATGGCAATGCCTTCAAAATTATCCCTCGGCAGATCCCCGCGAAAACGCGCTTCGGCAATGGGACCGTCTGCATCTTCAACCTGCACATATCCCCGCGCCCCGCGAACCGGATCGTAGGCGCGGAATAGAGTGGCGGTGATGTCGTTTACCCGGTCCATACCGGTTAAGAGATGGAGTTGGGGTTGGTTGGTTCGACCGACATCCGTCAACGTCCCGTCTTCATTCAATGTCCCGATCGGAGAACCATCCAGATTGCGCGTTTCGAACCCCACGACCAATTGATCGCCGGCGAAGCTCAATGCTTCGGCACCGCGATTATTCTCGAGCGTGTTTCCGTCCACGACGCGATCAATTTTCATCAACAGAGCGCCATGCGCGGCCGCCCCACAGCCTTCTAGATCATAGACCTGGATCCGGTGGTCTTGCTCAAAGCTGACAAAGGCGAGGCCGTCACGAACCGCCAAATCTTCCGCATCGCCATCGCGTTTGCGCGCAAAAATGTCGCCGTCCTGATCCCGCATATAAGCCAGCGCGCCGAGGCCATCTGGCGCGCCCGTGGCCGGATCAATACCAATCCAGACGAACTTGCCATCATCCGTCACGGCGAGCAGAGAGCCGGAATCGAGCACATCCAATCCCGAGAGACCGCCAAACTCAGATTCTTCTGATGTCAGGTGCCAAGCGCCGGCGATTTCTAAACCCGAAATGTCCTTCATTCGCGCGTCTTCAGGGCCGCGATCAATTTCATGCGCGTGGAGGGTCAGCGCGTCTGCGGTCTGAAACTTGATACGATCCGGACAGGACCGATCGCGCAAATCTTCACCGACCGAGACATAGGTCCAGAGCGCGCGTTCTATCGGCGCGTCATCCGTGGAAACCGTGCTCCCCGCACACCCAGCCAGGACCACACTCAAAGACAAAATGATTGCACGCATAGACTACCTCTTTGCGGTCGTTCTGACCCTAGCAATACGGCGATATTGCGAAGAAATTACATCCGAGTGCGGCGCACGTCCCGGCCAGACCCAACTTTCGGGCCGCCATAACTCGGCGCGCCTGATGATGCGCCGCTCGTGGCGCTCCCGGGACGGACAGTTTCGCGGGTGAGCGGCGGAACCACCATGGCTTCCGGCTTCGGTGCATCGCCATTCTCATCAAACAGGCTGGCCAGCTGTTCGGTCATGGCGCCGCCCAATTGCTCCGCGTCGACAATGGTCACAGCGCGTTTGTAGTAGCGGGTGACATCATGCCCGATGCCGATGGCGATGAGTTCAATCGGGCTGCGGGTTTCAATCTCTTCAATCACCTGGCGTAAGTGACGCTCAAGATAATTTCCGACATTTACCGACAGCGTGGAATCATCGACCGGGGCACCGTCGGAAATCACCATCATGATCTTACGTTGTTCCGACCGCCCGAGCAGACGATCATGCGCCCAAAGCAGCGCTTCGCCGTCAATATTCTCTTTTAGCAGGCCTTCGCGCATCATCAGGCCGAGATTGCGGCGCGCCCGGCGCCACGGTGCATCGGCGGATTTGTAGACGATGTGGCGCAAGTCGTTCAATCGACCTGGGCCGGCAGGTTTTCCGGCTTTGACCCAATCCTCACGGCTGAGCCCGCCTTTCCAGGCTTTGGTGGTGAAGCCGAGGATTTCAACTTTCACCCCGCAACGCTCGAGCGTTCTGGCTAAGATATCCGCGCACAGAGCTGCGACCATAATCGGTCGTCCGCGCATCGAGCCAGAATTGTCCAGCAAGAGCGTCACCACCGTGTCGCGGAAATTGCTATCGTCTTCTTGCTTAAAGCTGAGCGGTGCGGTGGGGTCAGTGATGACACGGGTGAGGCGCGCCGTGTCCAGCACGCCTTCTTCCAGATCGAACGACCATGAACGATTTTGCTGCGCCATCAGGCGGCGCTGAAGCTTGTTGGCAAGCTTGGAAACGGCGCCTTGCAGGCTTTCCAGCTGGTGGTCGAGATAGGCCCGCAAACGCACCAGTTCTTCCGGGTCGCACAAATCTACGGCTTGGGCGACTTCATCATTCTCTTGGGTGAAGGCTTTATACTGGAACCGATCGCTGTCGTCGCCATCGCGGAAGTTTGGCCGCAGCGGCTTTGTTCCTTCGTCGGTATCCTCAGGATTGTCCTCGGCGTCCATATCGACATCGGCATCGATTGAGACATTGGTGTCTTCACCTTCCATGTCCTCGGTGTCGCCAGCCTCGACTTCTTCCATCGTGGCGCCTTGGGTCTCTTCACCCGACTCGCCGTCGTCTGCGGAGTTCTCCTGATTGTTCTGTTCAGCTTCGTCTTCAGAAGCTTCATCCTGCTCACCTTGGTCGTCAGCGACTTCATCACCTTTCGTGAAGGTCCGCACGATTTGCTGAACTGTATCGGCGAAGGCGGCCTGGTCGTCGATTTGAGAGATCAGCTGATCCTGTAGCTCTTCGATGACACCATCCAGCGGACGCTTTCCATCAACGCCGACTTGCTCGCGCCAGAGATTGGCGAATCCTGCGGCCGATTTCGGCAATTCACGACCCGTGAGGCGTTCGCGCAGCAGGAATTCGATCGCCGGGGCGAGCGGCGCGTTGGTGCGGTCGTCAATCCGGCTGTAGCCGGCTTTTTCACACCTCAAGGCCAACGCGGCGTCGAGATTATCGGCTGTGCCTTCCATCGCGCGCGACCCAATGCTTTCAATCCGGGCCCGTTCTGCGGCTTCATAGACTTGCCGCCCGACTTCGCTTTGTGGACGAAACTTGGCATGCGCAACCGGGTCGTGATGTGCCATACGCAGGGCGGTCGCGTCAGCGTCCCCGCGTGCCTGAGCGGCCTGTTCAGGGCTTAGGTCACGAGGTGGAGGCGGTAGGACGATGCGCTCCGCTTCAGCGCGGGGGCCGTCACCGGAGAATGCGACCTCGACATCGCGCGCCTGACTCATCGCCTTAGCGGTGGTCGCGAGGGCCTGTTTGAACAGTTCGTAGGGGGCGTCGTCGGTTTTGGACATTGCGCCCTTTCTTAAGCGACCTTCACCATCAAAGCGCTTTCCGGCAGCTCTTCAGCAAAGCAACGTTGATACATTTCTGCGACCAGAGGGCGTTCCAACTCATCACACTTGTTCAGGAAGGTCATCCGGAATGCGTGGCCAAGGTCTTTGAAAATGGCGAAATTTTCCGCCCAAGTGATCACCGTCCGCGGGCTCATCACGGTCGACAGGTCGCCATTCATGAACGCGTTTCGCGTGAGGTCCGCGAGCGTGACCATGCGGCTCAGCGTTTCGGTGTCAACGTCACCGGCTTTGGTGGCAACGATTTCGACTTCGGCATCATGCTCAAGATAGTTGAGCGTGGTGACAATGCTCCAGCGGTCCATCTGGCCCTGGTTGAGCTGCTGCGTGCCGTGATACAGTCCGGTCGTGTCACCCAGCCCCACCGTGTTGGTGGTGGCGAACAGGCGGAAATAGGGGTTCGGCTCAATCACGCGGTTTTGGTCGAGCAGGGTGAGTTTCCCGCTGGCTTCTAAGACCCGCTGAATCACGAACATTACATCCGGCCGGCCGGCATCATATTCGTCAAAGGTAATCGCGACGGGGCGTTGCAGCGCCCATGGCAAAATGCCTTCCCGGAACTCCGTCACCTGGGCGCCGTCTTTCAGAACGATGGCATCTTTGCCAACCATATCGATCCGCGAGACGTGACTGTCCAAGTTTACGCGGATCATTGGCCAGTTCAGGCGCGCCGCAATCTGCTCGATATGCGTCGATTTTCCGGTGCCGTGATAGCCTTGCACCATGACCCGGCGATTGTGCTCAAAGCCAGCCAAGAGCGCGATCGTTGTTTGCGGGTCAAAGCGATAAGCTTCGTCAATCGCGGGTACGTATTCGGTCCGCTCCTTGAAGCCGTGCACGACCATATCCGTGTCGAGGCCAAACACCTCGCGAACGTCGATCGTCTCGGTTGGCTCCATGCCGAGGAGGGTGTCGTTGTCGCTCATCACAGTCATACGGGTCGTCTTTCATCAAGTCCTATCCACGCTCAACTATCACAACCGCCGCGCGCGCCAAGTGTGACATTGGGTGAAGCGCTGCGTTTGTGAGCCTGCGCCCTGGTTTTATGCAAGGACTGGCTCTAAGTTTTGTTTAGAAAACACTGCAGGAAGGACCATTCATGCCGCATGTAACTGCTAATGGAATCGAGCTCGCCTATGAAACACATGGCAATGATCAAGCCCCGCCGGTGCTGATGATTATGGGGCTCGGTGGGCAGCTCACGATGTGGCCAGATAAGTTGATTTCGGACTTGGTCGGCGGCGGCTATCGCGTGATCACGTTCGATAATCGCGATATTGGTTTGTCGCATCACCACAAAGGCGAAAAAACGCCGCCCATCTTGCGCCAAATCCTGTTGCGGCGCCTAGGGATCAAGCTGAAAACTCCTTACGCTTTGGCTGACATGGCGCGCGACACGATTGGGCTGATGGATGCGCTGGCGCTCGATCATGCCCACGTTGTCGGTATTTCGATGGGGGGCATGATCGCCCAGCACGTATCGGCGATGCAGCCGGAACGCGTGGCCAGCCTCACCGCGATCATGACGACGACCGGCAATCCGAAACTGCCGCGTCCATCCGGAGATGTCATGAAAGCAATGATCCGCCGCGGGCCACCTCCGACGACGCGCGATGCGATTATCAATCAATCCGTCGATACGTTCGGCGTGATCGGGACACCTGGCGAGGATCAGAACACCAATGGCATGCGGGATCGGATCACCCGGTCCTATGATCGCAGTTACAACCCAACCGGGGTTGTGCGGCAAATGTCCGCCATTGTGGCAGCCGGCGACTTTCGCAAGTTTACCCGTGCCATCAAAGCGCCGACGCTTGTTCTTCATGGCAATGCTGACCCTTTGGTGCCAATTGAAGGTGGCCACGACATCGCAAAATTGGTGCACGGAGCACGTATGGAGATTTTGGACGGAATGGGTCATGACGTGCCGCCCCGTTTCTTGCCCACTCTGACCGAGCACATGCTCAAACATTTCGCGGCGACCAAGGTCAATCCGGTCCCGGCCAACGCATAAACACTTTTCGTCGCGAGACCGGGTTACGCGCCACGCGTCTTCTGCTTTCATGAAAAAAAGCAGGCGGAGGATGAGAAATTGGCAAATTACGAGCAAATCCTGACAGATATCGAAAACCATGTTCTGACCATCACGCTCAATCGCCCGGACCGACTAAACGCCTGGACGGGCCAAATGCAGCAAGAGGTTCAGGATGCCATCGAGAAAGCTGGCGCTGACGAATCTGTGCGCTGCATCGTCGTGACGGGGGCTGGGCGCGGGTTTTGTGCTGGTGCAGACATGAATGGACTACAGGAAATCAAACCTGGCGGAGCCGCAGCAGATGCCGCGGTGAGCGGGACATCGACAGATAATTTGGACCCCAATGCCGAAGACCTCGCCTCGCTCTATCCGGGCCGGTTTGGCTATATGTATGCGTGTCCTAAGCCGATCATCGCGGCGATTAATGGCCCGTGCGCTGGAATTGGTCTCATTTTCACCCTGTACGCGGACCTGCGCTTCGCCGATCAGGACGCCAAGTTCACCACCGCGTTCTCACAACGCGGTCTCATCGCGGAGCACGGCATAGCCTGGCTGCTACCGCGTCTGGTCGGTGAGGCCCACGCTCTGGATTTGCTATTCACCGCTCGCGTGTTCAAAGGCGCCGAAGCGGCAAATCTCGGCCTCGTGAACCAGGCGCTGCCAGCCAATGAGCTTTTGCCGCATGTCATGGAAACCGCGGCGCATTTGTCCAAGAGTGTTTCGCCGCGCTCGCTCGCGATTATGAAACGGCAAATCCGCGAGAGCTATTCCCAATCCTTCGCCCGGTCGCTGGAGATTGCGGACCAGGAAATGCAAGCAAGCTTCGCCAGTTTTGACTTCAAGGAAGGTGTCGACAGCTTTGTTGAGAAGCGAGCGGCAAAGTTTGAAGGGCGCTGAACGCTACTCTGCTGTGAAGACAATCTCGCCATGTACGATGGTCATGACGGTCTCAGCTTGCAGAATTTCGGCTTCCGGAATGGTCATCAGATCACGATCAAACACGCTGAAATCTGCGAGTTTTCCGACTTCGATATGGCCCAGATCCTCTTCCATAAAGGCGGCATACGCAGGCGCTGACGTAAACAGCTTGAGCGCCTGTTCCCGCGACAGCTTTTCTTCCGGATACCAGTCTTCAGTGCTGAACCCGGCCAAATCTTTGCGGGCGACAGCCGCATAAAACTCGATTTGTGGGGTGCCGATCTCGACCGGGGCGTCAGAGCCGCCGACAATGACCGCATTGGTGTTCAGCAAGCTCTGCCACGCATAAGCACCATAGAGCCGGTTCGGGCCGAGGCGGTCTGGGGCGAATTTCAGGTCGCCAATCGCGTGACTGGGCTGCATGGACGCAATTAGGCCAAGGGTTCCCACACGAGCAATGTCATCCGGATGAAGGATTTGGGTATGCTCAATGCGCCAGCGATTGTCGGAATAGTTAGGGGAAGTGATTGTCTCATCCAGCCGCGATAGGTGCTGAAATTCGTCTAAGATCCGTCGATTAGCGAGGTCGCCAATGGCGTGAATGGCAAGCTGAACGTCCGCGGTCTCGGCGCGCACCATAAGTTGCGACAAGGCTTCTGGCTCCATAAGCGACAACCCACGGGTCTCAGGCCGGTCAGCGTACGGTTCAATCAGCAATGCGCCGCGCGAGCCGAGCGCGCCGTCCATATAGACTTTGACCGAGCGATTGGTGATTGTTTCGGTCTCATGCTGTCGGCTTGCAGCGATCTCAAATCCTGCCTGGGCGTAAGCATTGTGGAGCCGCAGCGGCATGCGTCCTTCTAAGTCTAACCGCGCCATTAGCGCCGCATGTGCCGGTGTGACGCTCATATTATGGACCCCTGTCCAACCGCGTGCCGAATAAGCTCTGGCGCCCACGACAAAGGCGCGAACAATGTCATCTTCACTGGGCGTAGAAATGAGCGCTAGGACTTGGCCCATTGCATTGTCGATGAAAATACCCGTCGCTTGACCGGTCGCATCGCGCTCGATTTTCCCGCCTTCAACATCCGGCGTGTCATTGGTGACCCCCGCCGCGACCATCGCGGCGCTATTTGCAACGAGGGCATGGCCATCGGCACGGCGCAAAATAACCGGATGGTCCGGGCTAACCGCGTCCAAATCTGCCGCGTTTGGCATGCGGCCCTCTGGCCAACCGGTTTCGATCCAGCCTCGTCCACCGACCACTTGCCCAGCAGGCGCACCTTGCAGCTCGGTCTCAATTCTGGTGACCAGCTCGGCAATTGAAGCGGTGCCTTCCAAATTGAGCGTGAGTTCGCGCTGACCGATGCCAAGCAAATGGGCGTGACCATCGGTGAAGCCCGGAAACATGACGGCGCCATTGAGGTCGACGAGATTTATCTCGCTCTCATCCCAATCCATAGATGTGGGTGGACTGACGGCAATGATGCGCCCGGTCGCGTCGACCGTGACCGCCTCGACAGTGTCCATGCCATGGCCGGTATAAATTGTGCCGCCGGTGAACACGGTCAGCGCCTGGGTGTCTTGGTCTGGTATATCTGTTTCAGCTGTCGGACCGATCTCGGCTTGTTGGCAACTCGCCAGCAAGCATGCAACCGCCGCCGCGATCAGTGTCCGCATCCGCTTCTCCCCTAGCTTGTGCAGCCGCCACCCTAAGTGGGTTTGAGAAAGGTGCAATCCAGACCAAACAAAACGCGCCCTGATCTCTCAGAGCGCGTTTCAATTTGTTCGCAAAAGAAGCGTCGGCGCCTTAGGCGTCTTCGGCAGCTTTCTTGGCGATATTCTTTTTGATTTTCAGCGCTTTTTCAGACAGGACGTCGTCTTTGGCTTTTGCCAGGTAAGCATCCAGACCGCCCAGCTTGTCGACGGTGCGCAGGGCTTTTGCCGCGACGCGCATAGAAAAACGCTGATCCAAAGCTTCCGAATGCAAGGTCACATTGACCAGGTTTGGCATAAACCGGCGCTTGGTTTTGATATTCGAGTGGCTGACATTGTGTCCGACCATAGGGCCTGTGCCAGTAAGTTCACATACGCGGGACATGGGTCGCTCGCTCATTGTCTAGATTGAAACCGAAGCGCGGCTATTACGCTTACAGAAAGACCCCGTCAAGCACTGAGATGAGTCGTTTTACTGGCGCTCGAATGAGCCTGCGTAACGCAAATGTAATCAGGGCAAAACAGTGGCACCCTTGTTCAGCCTAGCTTTTGCCACACACATATATATCAAGTGCAAATCGTCTTCAGTTGAGGAAGCCCGATCATGATGAAAAAACTGCTCGCGTCCGCTGCGCTTGCTACACTTACCCTTTCCAGCGTGTCCGGCCAGTCTGGCGCCGACACCGCTTTGGTCGAGCCACACATTTTGAGCATGATTGAAGCCGGCCAGCCGATGGAGATGGAGTATAATATCAAGGCCAATGCTTGGGTCTTGATCCTGCCGATTACCGGCAAAGCCAATTTCCGTGTGACGCTGAACAAAGACACTTACGCGATTAAGAGCCATGTGAAGACCACAGGCCTGGCTGATATCTTGGTCAATTATGACTTAGAAATCGCCGCTTCTGGCTACACCAACACAGATGGCTTGGACACCTACGCCTTCGTTTCCCAGAACAAAGACGGGAAGAAAAACCGCCGCGTAGACTTGAAATATCTCAAAGATGATTTCGAAATGACCGCGACTCCGCGGTTCGGCAATCTCGGCGACCCAGCTGCGACTGTGGAACAAGTGCTAGCGGCAAAAGACCCGGTCACCGCGCTGATATCCTTCGCCCTGGAACCGCGTGCGGAAGGCGAGGACCCGTGTGGTGGGCCGCTGAAAATCTTTGATGGCCGGCAATTGACGCACCTTCACTTGACCAATCACGGCATGACCACCGTCAAATCCGAAGCCTGGTCGGGCGAGGCCTATGAATGCCATATCAGGATGGACAAAGTGGCGGGCTATAAAGCTGGCGAGTCTGACAAGGACAATTTGTCCGGTATTGATGGCCCATTGCGGATGTGGCTCGCGCCGCTCCCAAATGGCGCACATGTCCCGGTGCGTATCGAAGCCAAAACCGAAGATATCGGTACGGTCACGTTACAGGCGGCCAAACTCAAGTTCACACCGTTGGAAAATTAAAGAAAAAACTTGCCGAAGAGTGCGGGTCCTCTATTGTGCAACCCAGGCGGGTGTTCCTCCCCATGAGTGGCTCGCCTATCTACGCACATGCAAAACGTGTGAGCGCCCGAATGTCCCCAGCATTCGGGCGCGTTGACGACTCAGCACGAGCTGCCTAAGCGAGCTGAATGACTTCAAAACACCTCAAACTTGTCAGCTGGAACATCAATTCAATTCGGCTGCGCCTGCCAAATGTTGAAGCGTTTGTAGAGGCTGAAAACCCCGACATTCTTTGCTTTCAGGAAATTAAGTGCCAGACCGCTGAGTTTCCGGAAAAAGCGTTCAAGCAAATGGGCTTCCCGCACCTTTGCGTGCATGGCCAAAGGGGCGGTCATCATGGGGTGGCGATTGCCAGTCGAAAGCCGATTGAGACGCTCGAAACTCCGAAGCTTTGCCGCGAGGGACATGCGCGGGTGAATGCCATTCGGGTCGGGGGTTTGGAGCTGCACAATATTTATTTGCCAGCGGGCGGTGATACGCCCGACCCGGACGAGAATCCGAAATTTGCGCATAAGCTCGATTTCGTAAAACGCCTCGGCCGACACTATGGCAAGCTGGCCAAAGACGGTGTGCCGCGGGTGCTGGTGGGCGACTTAAACATTGCCCCGCACCCGAATGATGTTTGGTCGCATAAACAGCTTCTAAAAATCGTCTCTCACACGCCGGTAGAGACGGAAAACCTTGAAAAAGCACGTAAAAAAGGCGGATTCACCGATATAGCGCGCCACGTTCATGATGATGACCAGCGGCTCTATTCCTGGTGGAGCTACCGGGCGCGCGATTGGGCGGCTTCGAATAAAGGGCGGCGGCTGGATCACATCTGGACAACCGATGCCGCAACCGCGCTGACGGACTTAGAGAGTTACCGCGTGCATTTGGCTTGGCGCGGCGGCTGGAAACCTTCCGATCACGCGCCGATCAGCGTTGATATCGCGGCGCCTTAAGCGGCCTCAAGCGATGGTATTGCTGGCGTCGTTTCGAGGCGTTTGACCATGTCACCCACAGTGACAACTTCGGCGCCCGAATGCTCCACAGCATCAAGCAACAAAGCATAATCTTGCGGTGTCACACCCCAAGGAGAGGGCGTTTCGCGAACATCATGCGTGAAGATAATCAGCCATCCCGGTTGTTCTTTCAGCGCCTCAAGTTCACTCAGCGCACGGGCGGTACCGCCCTCATTGTCCTGCAATCCACAGGCTTTGAGCATATTCAGGTCAACCGCACCGCGATTGGTTCCCGGTTTCACGCCCCGTAATGCCATGCGCGTCTCGCTCATCACCCGTTTGGCCGACAAGTCTGCAGCGCCAAAAGGGAACGCAAAGGAGGACGGATCGGTAATCCCTTGCGCGGTTAAAAAGGCCTCGCTTTTTTGGATTTGCGCGGCCAGGTCCTCCGCAGACGCGTGGCGGCAATCGATATGATCGAATGTGTGACAGCCAAAATCATGCCCGTTTCGGCGTAAAAGCTGTAAATCCTCAGCTTCGAACATTTTACCATATTCCGGCTCTCTGCCGCCCATAAAACCGCCTGCGACATACCAAGTTGCACGCCAATCGCAGCGCTCAATCATCGGTGCAGCCGTACGCGCAGCCGATTGTGGGAAGTCATCAAAGCACAGACTGACATACCGCCCAGCCGGGAGTGGACGGGCGCGTTTGTCAAAATTCTCGCACAGAATTTTATCAATTGCGCCGTCAATCTTCCGAGAAAGGTAACCTAGATCAGCCATAACGCATCCCAGAGTGGCAAGAAGAACGGGAAACTCGCTGCAAAATGCGTTCCAGAGTTCAATGTCTGAATTTCGCCGACTTAACCGAGACGGATCGCGCGCTGTGGAGCAATTTCCAAGCCGCTGATCCGAGTTTGGCCAGCCCGTATTTCTCCTACAGATATGTCGAAGCCGTCGAGGCGGTGCGTCCTGGTATAAAAGTCATGCGATTCTATCAAAATGACCGGCCTGCGGCGTACTGGCCGTTCCGCAAAGGGCCATTTGGAACTGCGCGTCCGATTGCCGGTTCGATGGATGATTTGCATGGGATTGTTGCCCACCCAACGGTGCGACTCGACCTGACCCAGCCAGAGGTGCGCAGAAACATTGGCGGCTACGCGTTTTCCGCCCTGCCATACGAACAGCGCCGACATGGCCTGGACGGGCAATATGGCGATGGCAATCAGGTGATCGACCTGAACCATGGCTTTGAGGCGTGGCACACGGCGCGCGCCGCCGAAAGCGCGAATTTCCGACGCGAATGGCGCAAAGCCGAAAAGCTCATTTCTGCGCCGTCGACCACGCTGCGCCATGATGTCATTGATCCGAACAGTTTCGACCGCCTGATCGCCCTTAAACGTGACGCCTATGCACGCGCCGGCCATTTTGACTTGTTCCGCCTGGCTTGGCCGCGCGACTTGTTGCAGCAACTGCTCGAAACCGGCGATGATACGGCACGTGGGATCTTGTCGACCTTGAGCATTGATGGCGAGGTCGCAGCGATTTCTTATTGCATGCGCTCCGCCTCGGTTCTGCATTATTGGTTCCCGGCCTATGAGGCCAAGTATGCCAAGCAAAAACCAGGCTTGGCCTTGCTTTTCTCGTTGGCAAAATGGGCGGCGCTGGAAGGTCTCCAAGAAGTGCACCTCGGTTTGGGGGAGGTTCAGTATAAACGCCAAATGGCGAGTTGGATGATGCCGGTCCGCGCCGGCGCGTTGGCACTGTCCCCGATTCAGGCCTATGCGACCGGGTTCACGGCCTGGGGGACGCGAATCGAAGGCCAGAATCGCCTCTCAGCCGTCCCGGCCAAATATGTGCGCAAGTATGAAAGAATGGCTCTTTCTGGCAGTTGGCGCGCCTAATTCTTGAGCAGATCTGCCTGTCATCAAAGATTCATCGGAATCGAGTGGTCAAAACCCCAATAAAAACGGCACGTCTACCATTTCGCATATCTGCCCTTCCAAATTTCGCTTGTTGCGCGAGTGATTTGAGCGAATTGTTGCGGTGCAACATTAGAGGTGAAAGGGCTAAGTCCGAGATCTGGCCGGACGGGAAAAGGGCTCAAAAAACGAACATGTGTTGCGGGAGGAGTTTCTGGTCGGTCTTCGGGCCGTCGCTAACTCAAAAAGGAACACTTACAATGCGTAAGACCGTTGCAACTCTACTCGCCGCTGCCGCTCTGGTAGCTCCTTTTGCCCACGCAGAGGGCACTCCAATCACTGTGCAGTTCAAATATGACGCGACACTGTTGAGCTCCGAATCCGGCGCCAAAGCCGTGTTGAAATCGATCAAAAAACAAGCCGTCGAGGCCTGCGCTTATACGAAACCTGTTTATGGGGCGCCGACCTTTGATCGCCAATGCCGCGATGACTTGGTCGACAAAGCCGTGAGCGAAATCCGTCTTGCAGCTTTGGAAGACGGCCGCGCGACCACTTACGTGTTCGCATCTCTGGACTAAGCGGCATCAAAACGCGGCTGCGTTAAACCAGCTATCTAAGCCAAAAAGAAACGGGCGGAGAGAGAAGCTCTCCGCCCGTTTTTTCATTGAGATGAGAGGGGCGTCTTAAGTAACCCGCTCAACCATCATATGTTTGATCTTCGCAATCGCCTTGGCCGGGTTCAGGCCTTTCGGGCAAACCTGGGTACAATTCATGATGGTGTGGCAGCGATACAGTTTGAACGGATCTTCGAGATCATCCAAACGCTCCCCCGTGGCTTCATCGCGGCTGTCGATTAACCAGCGATAGGCCTGTAGCAGCGCCGCAGGGCCGAGATATTTGTCGCCATTCCACCAATAAGACGGGCAAGACGTCGAGCATGAGGCGCACAGGATGCACTCATACAGGCCGTCCAGATGCTCACGCTCTTCTTCGGTCTGGTTCCACTCTTTTTCCGGCTCGGGTGTGTCCGTCTTCAAATAGGGCTGCACATAAGCGTGCTGGGCGTAGAAATTGGTCAGGTCTGGGACCAGATCCTTGACCACCGGTTGATGCGGCAACGGTGCGATCGTGATGTGCGGCCCGGCAATCTCTTCCCAGCCTTGCGTACAGGCAATGGTGTTGTGTCCACCAATATTCATCGCGCAGGATCCACAAACCCCTTCGCGGCACGATCGGCGGAAGGCCAGTGTCGAGTCGATATGGTTTTTGATGTAGATCAAAATATCCAGGATCATCGGGCCACATTTGTCGGTGTCGACAAAATACGTGTCCCATCGCGGATTGCCGCCCTCTTCAGGGCTATAGCGATAGACCTTGAATTTCTTGACGTTTTTCGCCCGTTCAGGCTTTGGCCACGTCTTGCCCTTTTTCGGCGCAGAGCCTTTTGGAAGTGTCAGCTGTACCATGCTTTGCTCCTAGTAGACCCGCTCTTTGGGCTTAATGTATTCAATCTCATTCGACATCGTATAATTGTGCACCGGACGATAATCGATGCTCACCTCGCCTGCGTCGTTTGACCAAGCTAGGGTGTGCATCATCCAGTTTTCATCATCGCGCTTATCGAAATCCTCACGCGCATGCGCGCCGCGGCTTTCTTTGCGGTTGGCAGCCGAATTCACGGTCACCGTTGCCTGACCGATCAGATTGTCAAACTCGAGCGCCTCGAGCAGATCGGTGTTCCAGATCATGCCGCGATCTTCGATCCGCATGTCAGGGGCCTTTTTGTTGACCGCTTCGATTTTCTCGACGCCTTCTTCGAGGACGTCACCGGTGCGGAACACGGCGCAGTTTTCTTGCATCGCACGTTGCATTTCGAGCCGCAGATCCGCGACCGTGTGCTCGCCATTGGCGTTACGAATGCGGTCAAAGCGCGCCAGGTGTGGATCGGTTTGCGTGTCTTGGAGCGTTGGCTGGCTGGCGCCCGCTTCGAGCGTCGCGCCGCAACGCAGACCTGCTGCCCGGCCAAACACCACCAAGTCGATCAGCGAGTTTGAGCCGAGACGGTTGGCGCCATGGACTGACACGCACGCCGCTTCACCGACCGCCATCAAGCCTGGCACAACTGAGTCCGGATCGCCGTCTTTCTTGGTTAGAACTTCGCCATGATAATTGGTCGGGATACCGCCCATATTATAGTGAACCGTTGGCAGAACCGGGATCGGTTCACGGGTCACGTCGACGCCGGAAAACACTTTCGCCGTCTCAGAAATCCCCGGCAGGCGCGCCGCCAAGGTCTCAGCTGGCAAGTGCTCCAGGTGCAAGAAGATATGGTCTTTGTTTGGACCGACACCGCGGCCTTCGCGGATCTCAATCGTCATCGACCGAGAGACCATATCGCGCGGGGCGAGGTCTTTCACGCTTGGCGCATAGCGCTCCATGAAACGCTCGCCTTCAGAATTGGTCAGGTATCCGCCTTCGCCGCGAGCGCCTTCCGTGATTAGGCAGCCTGCGCCGTAAATGCCGGTCGGGTGGAACTGAATGAATTCCATGTCCTGCAGCGGCAGGCCCGCACGTAGGACCATCGCATTACCGTCGCCAGTACACGTGTGCGCTGAGGTGCAGCTGAAGAAGGCCCGGCCATAGCCGCCGGTCGCGAGAATGACTTTCTGCGCGCGGAAGCGGTGCAGGGTGCCATCATCAAGCTTCCATGCGGTCACACCGCGGCAGGCGCCTTCATCATCCATGATCAGGTCGAGCGCGAAATACTCAATGAAGAACTCTGTATCTTCTTTGACGCACTGGCCATACAGCGTGTGCAGCATGGCGTGACCGGTCCGGTCCGCCGCCGCGCAAGTGCGCTGCACTGGCGGGCCTTGCCCCATTTCCGTGGTGTGGCCCCCAAATGGACGCTGATAGATTTTGCCGTCTTCATTGCGGCTGAACGGCATGCCCCAATGTTCAAGCTCGTAAACCGCCGCTGGCGCCTCACGGGCGAGATATTCAATCGCGTCCTGGTCGCCGAGCCAGTCAGAGCCTTTGACCGTGTCATACATATGCCACTGCCAGCTGTCTGGGCCCATATTGCCCAGAGAGGCCGCAATCCCGCCTTGCGCCGCAACGGTGTGCGAGCGGGTCGGGAAAACTTTGGTGATACAGGCGGTCTTCAAGCCCGCTTGTGCTGCGCCCAGGGCCGCCCGCAGGCCGGATCCACCGGCGCCGACAACGACCACGTCATAGGTATGATCGACGAATTTATACTCGCTCATCTCTTTCCTCTCCCGCGTTCGCGCTAGGCGCCCGCCGTGAACCAGATTTTCAGCACCGATAGGATCGTTGCTGTTGCTAACGCGACCACGGCAAACGTGTTCAGTATCAGAAGCGCTTGTTTGGTGCCGCTCTTAGCGATGTAGTCTTCAATGACGACCTGCATGCCCAAACGCATGTGATAAAGCGCCGCACTGACGGTCAAAATCAGCAAAATTGCATTGATAGGTTGCGCCGCCCAAGTCAGCGCACCCTCATAGCCTGCTTTGCACGCGTGAATGATCGAATAGATGAACCAAGGCACCAAGAAGAGCAGGGCCAAAGCGGTCACGCGTTGGCGGATATGATGCTGGGTTCCGGTGCCAGCGGAGCCAAGGCCTCGAACAGATTTCGCAGATGTCGACATGCGGGCCTCCTAGTAGAACGAAGCCAGCGACCAGATGACCGCAGCACCGATGATCGCAAACGCGAAGTTGAACATAGACCAAAGACTCGCCACACCCGGCGCGAAGCCCACCATCGGACCGTCCCAGATCAAGTGGCGAAGGCCATTCGCAAGGTGGTAGAGCACCGCCATTGACCAAAGGAAGAGTAAGATTTGACCCGGCAGGCTGAAGGCAATCATCTCGACGAAAGTATAGGCTTCCGGTCCGGTGGCGAGCGCGATCAACCAAGCTCCAATCAGGAACGCGCCGCCATAAAGGCCCACCCCAGTTATGCGGTGGAAGATCGATCCGGCCATGGTCCAATGCCATTTCCAGATCTGTACGTGCGGCGAAAGCGGGCGTGGATCAGCCCGTCCTTGTCCTGCCATATTGAGTCTCCGTGCAAATTCTCTTTGCTTTTCGCTCCTCTTAAGCGCGTCGAATGCCGTGTCAACGCGGCGGCGGGTCCAGATGAGGTCACTTTTAGCCCTGCCGCGGGGTGAGTGTCTGTGCGGTTTGATTTGACTTTGCGCGGCGGGGCAATGCACCTAGGTCTCATCGCAGTCGGAACAGGACCGGTTCATGTTTTTCGCTCTTCTTCGCTCATCCGCGATCGCTGCCGCGTTGATCGCAGCGTCACCGCTTGGATTGGGGCAATCTCTCGATGAGATTATTCAACAATATGAAGCCTTTGATCGGGTCGGCGATCCTGAACAAGCGGCCAAAGCGGTTGGCGGTAAAGCCCGTACTTGGCAGGATGTCTCGCCGGCTTTTATCGCAGATCGCGCGCTGGAAGCCGCCGAAATGCAAACCGCGCTTTTGGAGCTTGAAGAGGTCAATCGCGGGCCCGAAACAGCGATCCTCCGGCACTTGCTGCGCACGCATATCCAAGCCGACGCCTATGATAGCGCGCGCATTCCGTTTACCGGCGATTGGGGCTTCTTCGCGGCGCCGCCATTTACCGCGATGCGGACCCGCCTGACATCGCGCGCTGCAGCAGAGGCCTGGATAGACCGGCTGGAAGACCTCCCGCGCTATTTCGAACAGCAAACCCAGAATATGCGCCGCGGCATCGCCACAGGCTGGACCCAGCATTCTGATCCGCTCAATACCTCGATCGCGCAAATCCGGGTGCAGATTGTTGAGGATCCAATCGAGAGCACATTGTACTTGCCGTTTGAATCCTTGGATGCGTCGGAGCTCAGCGAAGCAGAAAAAACCGTGCTGCGGACCCAAGGCCGCGCAGCGGTCACCGGGGCGATTGAAGCCTATGTGCAATTGCTCGACTTCATGGAAACCGAGTATGCGCCCGCCGCGCGTACGCAGCCCGGTCTCGCATCGCTGGAAGGGGGGCAACAGGCCTATGCGATCGCCGTTGCATTTCATACGGCTGGCGCGGGTTACACGCCGGAGGAAATACACCAACTCGGCCAGTCGGAAGTCACGCGAATTCGGTCTGAGATGGATGCGGTGATTGAAGAGCTGGCCTTTGAAGGAACGTTTGAGGCATTTATCTCCTTCCTTCGAACTGACCCGCAATTCTACGCCGAGACACCGGCGCAATTGCTCGAAAAGGCATCTGAAATGAGCAAGCGGCTGGACGCCCTCTTGCCGCGCTATTTCAAAACCCTGCCGCGTTTGCCGTATGGGGTTGAGGCGGTCCCCGCAGCGATTGCACCTGGCTATACGACGGGTCGATACTCAAGCGGCGACGCAGAGTCGGGCATTGCGGGCACGTATTTGGTCAACACCTATGCGCTCGACCAAAGGCCGCTTTATGAGCTCCCGGCTTTATCAGCGCACGAAGCGGTACCGGGCCATCACTTGCAAATTGCGCTTGCGCAAGAGCTTCAAGATGTCCCCGAATTTCGCAAATCCTATTACGCGACAGCGTTCGGCGAAGGCTGGGGCCTTTATGCCGAGAAACTAGCAGGCGAGGCCGGGTTTTACCGCACGCCCTATGAACGGTTCGGCCAGCTCTCTTATGAAATGTGGCGCGCCTGTCGGTTGGTCGCCGATACCGGCCTACATCACTACAATTGGAGCCGCGAGCAGGCCGAAGCTTGTTTCAACGAGAATACCGCCCTAGCGCCGCTCAACATTCAAACCGAAGTGACCCGCTATATTGGCTGGCCTGGGCAGGCGACGGCTTACAAAGTCGGTGAGTTGAAAATTCTCGAATTGCGGGCGTTCGCGAAAGACGCCTTAGGTGAGGATTTCGATATTCGCGAGTTTCACGACGTCCTGCTCGGCGCCGGGGCCATGCCGCTCGACGCCCTCGAGCAACGTATCCGCGATTGGGTCAGCGCATCTCTGACAGATGTTGACCAGCCGTCCCCAAACACCGCGCCATAACCAATCTCGACAGGACAAGACAACCGTGAGCGAAACCGCAATGGACCCACGAGAGCTACGCGAATTGATGGACCGGGAAGCCATTCGAGACTGCCTGTATCGCTATTGTCGCGGGATTGACCGCCGTGATGAAAGCGCTTTGCGGTCCGCTTATTGGCCAGACGGGACCGACAATCATGGCCCGTATCAAGGCAGCGCATCCGGCTTTATCGACTGGGCGTTGAAAGGGCTCAATTATGCCGAGCGAAACATCCATCAGATCCACAATATCCTGATCGAGTTCAAACCTGGCGGGGCGGCCGTTGAAACCTATTTTTCCGCGTTCCAACGCCAGCCAGACGCCAATCGCGTGATGCAGGAACTCAACATGAAAGGTCGCTATGTCGACTGGTTCGAACAGCGCGAAGGCGAATGGCGGATCCTGAATCGAACTGTGGTTTTCGATTGGGTCGTGACGTCTCCGCCCCCAAATGGCACCGAAGCCGAAAGATTTGGCCTGCTCACGCCGATCGGCGGCAACTATCCAGAAGACCCGATTTACAAAGACCGCTAAAGCCATGCCTGTCCTGACCATTATCGAAACTGGCCGCGCGCCAGAAACGATCCGCCAAGAGTGGCCGCTTTATCCGGCCATGTTCGAAAACCTGCTCGCCCCGCACTTAGAGGACTGGTCGTATCACTCGATCGCTCTGTCGAGCGGCGAAGCCTTACCAGACCCTGCAACCTTGGATGCCATTTTGATTACCGGTTCGCCGGATGGGGTCTATGATGATACGCCGTGGATGGCCTCGCTGATGGATTTCATTCGCTGGGCCGCAGACGCGCAAACCCCACAAGTTGGAATCTGTTTTGGCCATCAAGCCATGGCGCACGCGCTCGGCGCGCAAGTTGCGAAGTCGGACAAAGGCTGGGGCATTGGTCGACACGTCTATGACATACATGCGCCGCAGACTTGGATGGGGCAGGAACCGCCCGCCACGTTCAGCCTCGGGGTCAGTCACCAGGACCAAGTTCTGACTCTGCCGCCAGGCGCCACGCATGTCGCCGGCAGCGCATTTTGTGAGTTCGCTGCGCTCGCTTACCCGAGCGCCAAAGCCATCAGTTTCCAAGGCCATCCAGAGTTTAGCCCTGGCTTCTCATGCGCCCTTTACGGTGTGCGAAAAGGCACCCGCTTTAGCGCCGAAATGGTCGATGAAGCGGAAGCCAGCCTGCAAATCCCGATCGATAATGATCTGGTCGGGCAATGGATGGCACAGTTCCTTAAGCAGGCGGTGCGCTAGCGTCGCGTCACGCTTTTCAGCGGGTGTGTTCGCGTCTTAAGAGGGGCGCGTGTCACTTGCGTCCTCCTCCCAGCCTGCACCGTCGCGTCTCACGACCCGACAAGTTTGGGTTCTGACGCTGGCTTCGGCTGTCGTCACCGCCAACGCCTATTACATCCATCCGATCATTGCTCGCGTTGCTGAGGACTTTGGCGTGAGCTCGTCGCAGATCGGATTGGTGCCAGCATTCAATCAAATCGCCTTGGCTTTGGGAATTTTCTTCCTGCTGCCTTTAGGCGACCGGTTCAGCAATCGCGTCCTAACCGGGATTTTCGTGTTGGCTCAATTTATCTCCATGGCTTTGATGGCCTTTTCGCGGGAGTTCGAGCTGTTTCTGCTCGGCTCGACCTTATTGGGCTTTGTCACGATCGCTCCATACTTGTTGCCGACCTATGCCTCGAAACGGGTCGATCCGGCTGAGCTTGGCAAAGTCACGGCCATCCTGACAACAGGCATTATCGCTGGAATTCTCGCGGCTCGCGCCGGGGCGGGTGTGGTCGCGGAATATTTCGGCTGGCGGACGGTCTACTATATCGCCACTGGACTAATGCTAATCTGCGCCATCGCATTGCCATTGACCATGGATGGTCGCGACCGAACATCTGGTACGTCTCAGGACGGCAATTATCTCCAGCTCATTGGATCGATGTTTCCGATTATTCGGTCGCATCCAGAAATCCTGCTGTCAGGCATAATCCAAGCCTTGAACTTTGGTATTTTTATCGCGATTTGGCTCGGGCTGGGGCTTCACCTGACCAGCCCTGAAATGGGCTATGGCGTTGATGTTGTTGGTTATTTGGCGCTGTTCGCGCTGATCAACCTTGTCACGACCCCACGCTTCGGGGCGTGGGCAGACAAAGTTGGCGCGCGCAAGGCACGGGCCATTCTTGTCCTGTTTCAGTTTGCCGGCGTGTTGCTCTTTCTCATCTTTGGCCACAGTCTTTGGCTGCTGATGATCCCGATCATTATCACCAATGTTTTCGGACCCGTCTTGGATGTGACGGGACGCATGACCTTTCTCAACGAAGCGCCGGAAATCCGCACGCGCCTAATGACCATCTATATCGTGTTCATGTTCCTCGGCGGCGGGTTTGCCAGCTGGGGCGGCACCAGCGCTTACGACCTCTGGGGCTGGACCGGGAATGCTGGTTTGGCTTTGATCATGTCTGCGATGTCAGTGGGGCTGAGCGCGTTGGCGTATCGCTGGAAGTCGGGATAACTCAAACAACAAAAAGCCCCGCCTGAAACATCAGACGGGGCCGTGAGTTGGGTGTCCAGTTGGAAGGACTTTAACTAGCCACCAAACTTGTAACGCACACCAATCGAGAAGACGTTTTGAGTGTTTTCGATGTCCAGCGTGCCTGGGAAGAGCTGATTGGTCAGCTCGACGTCTTCGGTCGCGCGGTAGGCATACTCACCAAAGACTTCCCACTGGTTTTCCAAACGCCAGGTCGCGCCCGCTTTGACCTGATAGGCGAGCTTTGTCTCGCTATCGTCGATCACAGTAATGCCGGAAGGTTGGTAAGTTACCGAAACGTCCGCAAAGCCAAGTCCAGCGCCAACATAGGGCTGCAGAGCGCCAGCCTGGTTAAAGTCATAATAGACGTTCGCGAACACGCCAGTTGTCGTGATATCGCCGCGGCCGTCCGCGACCACAGCTGCCACAGTGGCGCCGAGTGGATCAGGGGATCCTGCGATGGCCGCCGCGTCGACGGCATCAATGCTCCCGCCGCCGAGGGTGACACCTGTATGTGTGTCCACGTCGGATTGGTTATAGACCAACTCGACCCCAGCGCGGAAACCACTGCCATAGCGTGCGCCGACTTCTGCGCCGAACGCGGTGCCGCTATCGAACTCGGTTGACCAACCATAAGACGTGCCCGCGGCGACATCTAAAGTGCTGCCATCGCCGAGATTGCCGGTGGTAAAGGCGCCCGTCGCGCCGGAATTGTCGCTGTCATTTTGTTGGCTCAGCCCAACTGAACCGCTGACATAATAGTCTTGCGCGGATGCAACGCCCGCGATCATCAAACCCGCTGCCAAAGCAGCCGTTGCTTTTATGAGTTTCATACTCAGCTCCTTGCCTAATGCGGAAGGCTTTTGCATTCCGCCGCGCAGGTAAATAGTATTGTATATACGATAGGCAATATTAAAATTAATTTTGGCTTGCTAATTGCAGCACGTTCTGCTCAACCGCCCTTTGGGGAAACTACTACACCAGGACGACACTATGCTGCCTAAACCGCGCGCGGATATCGCACCGAACACGCTCGACTTTGAAATTCTACCGTTGGTCAAACCGACTGGTTTTCGAGAATATGATGCGCGCTGGTGGTTTAACGGGATCGGGCACGAAAAAGCGCCAGAGCTGAACCTTACCGGCGTCCAAGCGCTTGGCCTTGGCATGGCGACTTTGTTTCATGAGCTCGGCGTCGAGCCGAAAGTGGTCACTGGTCACGATTTTCGGTCGATCAGTCAGCCGATTAAGAACGCGCTTATTCTCGGCATGGTGCAAGGTGGGTGCGAAGTTTTAGATATTGGCCTGGCGCTGTCGCCAATGGTCTATTGGAGCCAGTTTGAGCTCGATTGCGCCTGCTGCGCTATGGTCACCGCGAGCCATAATGAGAATGGCTGGACCGGCGTCAAAATGGGCGCCAAACGGCCGCTCACATTCGGTCCGGTGGAAATGGGACGCCTGAAAGAAATCGTCCTCAATGGCGACTTCCAACCCCGCGCAGGCGGTGGGCATTTCCGCGTCGACGGCATGCGCGAGCGATATATCGACAGCGTTGCGGAAGGCGTGTCGATTAAGCGACCTTTGAAAGTCATCGCCGCTTGCGGTAACGGCACTGCAGGCGCTTTCGCCCCTGATGCCTTGCGCAAGATGGGGGTCGACGTGATCGAGATGGATTGCAATCTCGACAACACCTTCCCGAAATATAATCCCAATCCCGAAGACAGCGCGATGCTACACGCCATGGCGGCAGCTGTGAAAGAGCACGGCGCCGACATCGCGCTCGGTTTTGACGGTGATGGTGACCGCTGCGGTGTGATTGATAATACCGGCGACGAGATCTTCGCGGACAAAATCGGTCTGATGCTGGCGCGGGATCTGTCGAAAGAATATCCAGGCGCGAAATTTGTCGTCGATGTGAAATCGACCGGGCTGTACAAGACCGATCCTGTGCTCGAAGCCAATGGCTCGACCGTCGATTATTACAAAACCGGCCACTCTTACATTAAGCGCCGTACCACGGACCTCGATGCCTTGGCCGGCTTTGAGAAATCCGGCCACTTCTTCTTCCGCCCACCCATCGGCCTTGGCTATGATGATGGCTTGATTGCGGCCAAGGCGATTTTGGAAATGCTCGATCGCAATCCGGAAAAGACCATGGCAGACTTGAAAGGCGAACTCGGCGTCGCGTTCACTTCCCTGACCATGTCGCCGCATTGCGCTGATGAAATCAAATATGATGTCATCGAGAAAATCGTCCAAGAATATGAAGGTCTGCTCGGGACTGAAATTCTCGGTCGTAAAGTGGTCGATGTGAACACCGTCAACGGCGCCCGTGTCACCTTGGAAGATGGCTCCTGGGTGCTCGCTCGGGCAAGCTCGAACAAGCCGGAATTCGCGGTGGTTGTCGAAAGCATGCGCTCAGAAGAAGATATGATCGCCCTGTTCCGCGAAGAGGTGAAACCCCGCCTCGCCAAGTATCCTGAAATCGGCGCCTATAACCAAGAAATCTAAGCGTTAGCGCGCAGCCAGTCATAAGCCGCGTTGACGTCTCGCATTTTCTCAGCCGCCGAGGCGCGCGCTGCGTCGGAGTATTTCGCGGCCGCGAAACGGTCCGGATGATAGGTTTTGGCCAGACGGCGATAGGCTGATTTGACTTGGATTAAGTCGACTGGTTCGTTCAAACCGAGCACACTTAAATGTTGCGATTTGAGCGGGTTTGACGTCCGACTGGCATCGGCTTTTCGGTGTTGAGACGCGCGCCGCTGCTCACGTTCAAATCCATGCGAGCGTTGATATTGCGCGTTGCGCCAATTGCCGCGATAGGGACCACGGGCTTGCGGCTGCGCAGGCTCGTCGTCTTCGGATTGATACCAGTGTTCCGGCACCTGCCGCGAGACCCAAGCGAGGCCTTTATTGAGGGCCGGCCAAATCAAATAGTAAAAGGCGAACGCTGCCTGTAGCAAAATCACATGCGCAACAGGATTCCAGGTCGAGAACATTCTGTTTGTCCGCCGCGTGAAGATTAATCCCCGGGCAATTATACGAAAGTACGCTTTTAAAAATTCACTACAAATTCGCTCAAATTCGACACATGCAGAGATCGATCCTGACGCCATCCTGAAAATAAAATCAAATTAATACAATGCGAACGACGGAGTGCCGGACCTCAGGCGTTTTATCCCATTGCACGAGGAAGGGATGTTGCATCATGAAGAAATATATTGGCCTGGTTTTCGGAGCTCTGATACTGGCCGCATGTGGCGGGGGAGGTGGCTCATCTTCAACGCCAAGCACGCCGGTAGTCGTCACTCCATCCAACAGCGCCCCGACCGTGGCCAATGCGGTCGCCAACCAGGCGGCAGATGTGGGATATGAGTTTAGTCTCGACCTCGCCAATACGTTCAGCGATGCCGACAATGACACTTTGACGATCACAGCGGATTTCGGCGCTGACGCAAAAGGCTTGTCTCTGAATGGCACCACGATCTCGGGCACCCCAAACTCAAGTGGAACCGTGACGGTAACTTGCACGGCCACAGACTCGAGCGGCGCGTCCGCGAGCGATACATTCGAAATCACGGTCAGCATCGACCAAAGCGCGATCACCACGGTATTTGGCGGGGCGATCGATCTCGAGAATATGGACAATTACGCCAATCAAACCGTGCCGGACTATATCACCAAAATCGAAGATGGCGGCAATCCGATTACCGATGCCGGAGCGACGCTTGGGCGGGTCTTATTCTATGACACGTCATTGTCGACAGATGGCACCATTTCGTGTGCCAGCTGCCATGTGCAGTCCTTGGGGTTCAGCGACCCTGACATCGTCTCGACCGGTGTAGAAGGTGGGCAAACCGGGCGCCATTCCATGCGTCTGATCAACACGATGTTTGCGGACGAAACCGACTTTTTCTGGGACGAGCGGGCGCCCAGCCATGAGGCCCAAGAAAGTCAGCCGATCCAGGATCACAATGAAATGGGATTTAGCGGCCAAAATGGCCGACCGACCCTCGACACTTTGATCGCGCAAATGGAAGCCACAGAGTATTATGAAGAGCTATTTCGCTTCGTTTATCTCGACCCTGAGATCACCGAAACGCGCATTCAGCTGGCACTGGCGCAGTTCACCAAATCCATCCAGTCGTTCGATTCGAGATTTGATCAGGGCCGGGCGCAAGTGAATGGTAATAATGCTCCGTTCCCGAACTTCACCGCCGACGAGAATGCCGGAAAGCAACTCTATTTGCAGGGAACGGATAATGGCGGGGCAGGATGTCAGGCCTGCCATCGCGCACCTGAATTCGATATTCGACCTGGCTCCGATCATAATGGCGTCTTCCGCGTAGCTGGGTCGACAACCGAGTTTGACCTGACCAATACAAGGTCTCCGTCTTTGCGCGATATGGTCGGGCCGGGCGGCAGCTCGAATGGACCGTTTATGCATGATGGATCCTTGCCGACCATTCGGGCGGTGATCGACCATTATGATGCGATCCAAGAACCAACCAGCGAACCGCCGCTGTCAGAGTTTCGCGCCACCATCGACGATCGTCTATTTCCGGGCGGCAATCCGCAGACGCTCAACCTAACCGAAACTGAGAAAGATCAGTTAGAGGCGTTTTTGCTGACGCTGACAGGGGTGAGCATTTATACAGACGAAAAGCTGTCTGATCCGTTTTAGCGCTGAGGCGCGGATCTCATCGAACATCTTGATAATGGCGCGCCAAACGATCGGGTGGCGCGCCAAAACCCCACATCAAGCCGACATAGAGAAACGTCAGATTGGCACGCCAGAAGCCCCACTCTGCGACCCGCCGATCCGATGACCAGACTTTGCGGGGTACTTGCCGTACCCGTCCACGTCCACCACGGACCATACGCAAACAGAGGTCGGCTTCTTCCATAATCATTTGATCCGGCGACCATCCGCCGATTGCATCGAAATCGGCTTTTCGGCAAATCATCACCTGGTCGCCAAACAAGAGTCGACAGCCTTTAAAGAACGACACTGGCCTGAACAATAAAGGCGCATACCAGGTCTTGATGAAATTATGTGCCGTCGTCACTCGGCGGACTCCAGTCGGGCCGCGCATGATGGACATGAATCCAGCCAATGCGACGCGGGGATCAGCGAGCACTTGAGACACCAGGCTGACAAAGTCATCCGGGATCTCCGTATCGGCGTGTAAGAAGCAAAGATATTCGCCTTGCGCCTGCGCGGCGCCGAGATTCATTTGTGCAGCGCGGCCACGCGGGGCGCCCTCGATCACGGTTGCGCCGGATTGATTGGCGATTTTGACCGTGTCGTCTTCACTGTTTGCGTCGACCAGGATGATGTCGGCCGGGGCATCCTCCAAAAGCGCGAGCTGCGCCAGCGTCTTCGGCAACGCTTCCGCTTCGTTCAAGGTTGGAATGATGATGGAGACCGCCATAGGCTCAATCTAAAACAAAAAGCGGGTCGAGCAGTTAAATTTTTCGCGACCATGCGGATCAATCGTATGGATTACTTCGAATTAACAGCGCTGTCCGGAAAAGAAGCGCTAGGCCAAAAGGATGTTCGGGTGGGTCAAGAATATAGACCAAACGCGCGTTTTGGTGATTGGCGCTGTAACGGTCGCACACGCCGTTCTTCTCGCTTGGGCGCTCACTCTACCCATGAACCGCTCGAAATCGACGCCACCAAACGCGATTGAAATTGAATTTGCCGAAGCTAGCGTGCCAGATTCTCCACCACGACCAGAGCCGCCGCCAGAGCCAATACCAGATCCGCTGGTCGCGCCAACGCCCCGCACGGTCGAGCAGGTACCACCGGTCCCGTCGGCGCAAACCACGCTCACCTCACCCAGCGTTCTGACGCAGAACGCGCCCACGCATGAGGGGGGTGTCCCCGTTACTGCTGCGACTGCGCAAGAAGCCGCGGATCCAAGCGAATCCATTGATCCTCAAACCATCGCGACGGTTCTGCAAAATGTAGCGTGCCAGGATTTGATCATGACGCGAGATGAAACCTGCCCAAAACTTGATCCGTTTGATGTCGCAGAAGCGTCGAAGGCCCGAGCCGAAGCGGCGCCCTCTGGTGCGGTATTGATCGGCGATTACGGACCGAAATCGATGCTGGAAAACTTCATGAACCAAAAAGACCGGAGCCCATTCATTATGCCCGGTATGTCTGTGGACTTGTTTACAGAGGGTATGGCGCCGGGTGCCTATGACGCTCAACGAATACGAAGCGGCCGCGAACCGCTTTGGAGCCAGGAGATGAAAGATGGCTTCACGCGCGATGATTAGCGGACATCAAATTGCCAGCTGAAATCAAGAGTGTTTCCCTGCAACCACCGGAGCATGCGCGCTCAAGACCTCAAGCAACACATCCGGCGAAACGTATGGCACGAACAAGTCTCCAGCTTTTGCAAATCGGATCGGAAGCGCCAATCGATCGGCCTCTGCGATAATCGAAGCCTTCCACTTTTCGGTCGATTCCTCGCCGGACAAAATGACAGCATTCATGGTTCGGGTGAGGTTCGGATCCCATCTTGTGTCTTCGACCAGCGCATTCTGAAGATCATAGTAAAATGTCTCTCCGGCGATGTTTTGCAAAAGCAATCCCGCGCTTCGAAAATCAGCCTCGTTTTGCTTTACATAGGCTTGGTCGCCCGGGCTTTTTTGGGCAAATTGACGGTAAAACCAAATCGGATCACGCCTTAAAACAGCTTTCAGACCGCTCAGTGCGATCTTTAATCCGCTGCGTGACATCAGCGTTTGGCGGATCATTTGTTTCAACCAAGCAGGTTTGATGACGTCCCAAATCGCAGGGTGAAACAACGGATTGGCAAAGATGCAGAATTTCACTTCTGGATGGAGCTGAACCAAGCGATAGCAAATCGAGTTTGATGTCCCCAATCCCAATAAGACAAAATTTTCAAGCTCGAGCGTGTTGATCAATAAGCTAAATAGCGCTGACTCTGACGCGATCGCCGATTGGTTCTTCACTTGTGGCTTTGTGAGCAAGGCTTCGGGAAGGCCAGGCAGTTTGCCAAATCCGGGGCGTCGGCAGAACACGACTTGGTAACCCGCTTTCCACATCATTTCGCAAAACTTGATCGATGGTGGGATGGGAAAGTCGATGGAGCAGATAATGAGGAGGGGCGTTCGGTTTTCCAGTTTTTGGCGATGAATCATCACTTCCAGTTCAAGCGATGTGCCGGTCAATCGGATCGCCTGAATCTGACGTGAATCATCCTCCTGCGGAGACCAGGGTGCAGCCGAACTCTTCAAATTTTCCCCACTTATATAAGGGTTTACCTATAGGGCATGGGGCGCCCTGTCCATTTCGAATCTGAAATATTTCAAGTGCGAACCATAATTGCTATAGCGCAAACCCGTCTGACGCGCACCCTTATTGGGGGATCTCACGGTCCAGCACAGCTTTGGCTTTTTCTAGTTCATCTCGTAACTTCGATGCGCCGTTGCCGGACAGGATAGTTTGCGATTGCAAGGCCGCGTTGATGACGCGCAAGTATGCTGCCAAATTTGTATCTTGCATGTCGCGTCCCGAATGGAATTCGCGTGGATCAGGTTCGTCGGAATTCAAATCGCTCCTCCGCATGCACTCAACTTCGCATATTGGGGCGGAAGTACAATCACCCATATGGGGGGCAATCGCGATGAACCTGTTGTGCTTATTACAGACAGACCGGACCGACGCGAACCAATTCATCGCGATCGATACCGGTGTCTTCGCGAATGTGCTCGATCAAAGGGACGATGGGTTCAGCAAAGCCAACACGGCCATCCTCGCTTAGCCGATTGGCGTCTACGCCTTGATGAATGGCGATCACTTTGCCGCTGTCCAAATCGAAGACGGGCGCGCCGAACGCGCCTTTTAGGGTCGCGTGGCGATAGGTTATGCCTTCACTATTGGTGACGTCCAGGCCGCTGGTGACAAGCAGCGTGAGTTCTTCGTCACCGCCCTCAGACGCGGTCAGCCCATCAATCCCGAACAGCGCAAACCTCCCGCCTGCCGACGGTCCCCATGGATCCCGTTCACAGTCAAAGTCACTGGGCTGTAGGGGGCGCACCCCAAAAGGAACCTCGCCGTTCAATGCGAAAACTTTAAACACCGGCTCGGCGGCCAGTTCGATGGGCGTGCGCCAAACCGGCTCCGCGGCCAAGGCAATACTCTGAGAGTCTCGAATGGTTGGAAACGATGCGACAATCACGTTTTCAGGATCCTCGCTCACGGCGGCATCCTCTGCGATCTCCGGCATCATCTCTTCCGGCGTCAGGTAGCGTTGTTCCATAATCCGGTGATCGATCTCTTCTTCCAGATTGGGATCGACGACCTCTGCATCGCTCGGCGTTTCAGGCTCGACAAAACGCTGTTGCAGTCGCTGCTGCTGTCGTGGCTCGCTTGGTCTAACAAATGAGCGTGAAAAGGTTTGACCTTCAAACGCGTCGGCGCCCTCAGCGCCGAGCGCGTCTGTTGCGGCGAGGAATTCGTTCAATCGGCGATCTTCTTCAATCAGCTCCGCTTCGTCCTTGAACCTTGAGGTCAGCACGTATGGTGTCCCCGCCCAATCAGGATGAATGACGGCACCGTCGATCAGAATGCCGGACACGGTTTGGCGGCCCCGTTGTAATCGGACCACAGCGCCAGCGAAATTAGCCGCTATCGGAAACCATCCGCCTTTGGTCTCAAACGCATCACGACCGGTGGCCGGGGCGCGCAGCGCGATGTCTGACGACAGGCGAATATAGGCCGCTTGCAACTCGTCATTGGTTTCCGTCAGCAGATCATAAGCTTCGACCGCAAAGTCTTTGGCGTCTTCGGCCTGTTGCCATTGCATGGCTGAAAATGCGGCCAGCCCGGTCATCGCCAACGCCACTGCGGAGACTCCAAATAGCAAACCGCGCCGGCGGTTGCGGGCTGCGCGGTCTGCGGCATCTGCTGCGGCTTTGCTGGCGGAGATGAAGTCCACTTGATCATCAGACACTTCAAGTACGCCGCGCGGACGGCTCGCCATCCAACTTGCTGCCGCGTCCAGCTCGTCGCCGCGCAGAAGCAGCGCATCCGTGCGACCTCTGGCATCCCAGCGACGCGCTAAGGCGCCGAGCCGCGTATGCTCGCGAATCCACTCATGATCGACGCGCAGGGCAGCTGATAACTCTTTCAGCCCAGCAGCAAACGATTTATCGCCGTCGAAGAACACGTAGTTCAGCTGTGATAATTCTTTCGGCACTTGCGCGTCAGGCACCGGCCTCCATACAACGGGCAGTAAGCGTTTTTTCAGGCGCAAGGTTTCAGAGATTTCCCAGCTACAGCTTTCTGACGTCAAACTGTCTGGTGACAGGATATAGATGACGGTATCCGCACTTTCGATCAGGCCGCCGAGCCGCTGTTCCCATGGCTCGCCTGGCGCGATGTCTTCTTGGTCGATAAACGCCTCGAACCCGCAGGCTTGTAATCCATTGACCAATTCCAAGGCGAACGCGGTATCTTCTCGAGAATAGGACAGGAAAGCCTTAATCGGCTCGGGCGTGCGTTCTGCATCATATGCCATTTCGGATCTCCAAGGCGGCCCCGATGCCAGGATAGGGCAGCTCTAAGATGGAGGGAAGGGCAGACTGGGAAAGTCTCAGGCGGTGTTGTGCGGTATTTCAGCGAGTTTCAGCAAGTGAGATTCCAGCTTCCGGCTCTGCTTCTGCAAGTTGAAATCCTGCATTGCTCGCGTGCGACCGGCCTCGCCCATGCGCGCTGTTGCTTCTGGATCGGTGAGCATCTTCCGCAAATTCTCCGCCAGCGCATCGGCATCGCCTTCATCGCAGAGATACCCTGTTTCCCCGTCCGTGACGCACTCCACAATCCCCGAATGCCGGGTCGCTGCGAGTGCGCATCCAGAGAGCATGGCCTCAATACACACCAAAGGTAGCCCCTCGGCATCGCCAGACGGGGCGCGTTTGGATGGCACACAGGCAATCTTCGCGGCCGCCCAATGGCCCGGCATTTCATCGGCTGGAACCCAGGCTGCGAGTTCGACTCTCAGACCGGACGCGGCCAGTTTGTCGTGCAAGCTTTGCTCGAAACCATCGCGCTCGCCTTCGGGCTTGTTGCCGCACAGCCGGACGGTCCAGCCCTCCAGTTCAGGCCCAAGCTGTGTCAGCGCTTCGATGAGCGTATCAATGCCCTTTTTAGGCGACCACCTGCCGGCAAATACGAGCAGGTTTTCTTTCTCGCCGGGTTGGAACTTCGCTGGATCAGCCGTGTTGTGATGGACCACCATTTTCGCGTCCGGCGCGCCTTTAGCGAGCAGTTCTCGCCGAATGAAATCTGAGCAAGGCAGGATCAAATCAACGTCGGACCACAATTGCTGACGACGGCGATTGTAGACCCGGATAAAGGAGTTTTTGGTGTTTGATGTTTTGGTCGCATCGCCGCCATAATAGGTCACCGCCAGGGGCAGATTAAGCCGTTTGGCAAGCGGCAAAGCATAGGCGCCAGACTTCCCAAAACTTGCATGAATCGCGACTGGGTTCAGAGCGCGCAGCGTTTTCTCGAGCTTGGGTGAAATATGTCCCAATTGCTTAAACCCCGCAGTGCCTAAGGCGCCATGCAACGGCGTCAAATCGATCGCCTCGGCGCCCTCTGGAATCGGACCATTTACGGTATGGCCAATATAAGTTGGACGCAGCCGTTCGAAGGCGGAGTAGCCCCGAGGAATGAAGCTTTCCGACGGCGTGAACATTTTATCGCAATAGGCAAGTACAGTAGCAGGACCGGTCATAACTCGCTGGATAGTCTCGCCCACTCGCCGCGACAAGTCTGAGCTTCAGAGTTTGCCCAGCGAATGACGCGTCAGTCCTTGTTTTTGCTCCGCTCACAATACCAGTTGCGTTTGAGTGACCAAGCAAACTTTCTTGCCGTTTGGGTCCGTGACCTCGGTTTGCCAGACCGATAGACGGCGGCCAATTCGCACCGGTGTGGAAATTCCGGTGACCAGGGTCCCGACGGGCGGGCCGCTGAGAAACGACGTATTGCTATCAATTGTCGTTGTTCCGTTGGCGCCTTCAGGAATGGCCAGCCATGCCCCTGTGGCGCCAAGGATATCGCAAAAGCTCATCATGCACCCACCATGCATGGTGCCACCGGATGTGCATAACTCTTCGCGTATTAGGAGCTCTCCAACAACTTTCTCTTTGCTGGCTTCGAGCAGCTTCACGCCGAGAAGTTTTGAATAAGGTTGCGCTTCGGCAATTCTCGCAAGCGGGTCCATAACTGATCTCCTTTGCTGGTGACGCTAGCGCTCAATTCGGTGTCTGAAAACCCGTTTTGAAGGCCGTTCTGAGTAGCTGCTCACAAATCTGTGAACAAGAAAATCGTATTGTTTCTCGATAAACACGCGACAGGCGAATTAATCTGCGTTAAGACACCCGCACTGAACGCAAGAAGGGAGGCGTTGGTGATGAAACCTATCCTAAAATCGAAATATTCTTTGGTCGGTGCGAGTGCGGCACTCGCACTGGTCTTGGGCGGCTGTGTCGCTCTCGATGACGCAGCGGCGACAGACACCGCCACGGTCGCGGAGGCCACGGAGACGGAAGTCGACGAGACGGTTGAAGTGGTCAAAGACGAGGCCATGGAAAAAGCCGACAAGGCCATGGAAAAGGCCGATGAAGCTATGGAAAAAGCTGACGAGGCGATGGACAAAGCCGAAGCGGCTGTCGAAGTAACTGCGGAAGCGAAGCTCGCCGCGGTCCTCGCCGCACAGCCAGAAGAGGCACAAGCCCGTTATGGTGCGCGCAACCCAGCCGAAACCCTCGCTTTCTTCGGAATCGAACCGGGCATGGTCGTGGCTGAAGCGCTGCCCGGCGGCGGCTGGTATTCCAAAATCCTACTGCCTTATCTCGGCGAAGAAGGCGCGCTTGTTGGAGCGCACTACCCAGATGATCTGTGGCCAAAATTCGGATTCGGCGACGAATGGGCGGCGACTCGGATTGAAGGCACCGCAAACTGGCCGACCCAAGCGGCCGAGTGGGGCATTGAAGGCGGCGCTAAGATCAAGTCCGTTCAGCTGACCAAAATGCCTGAAGAGGCAAATGGAAAACTGGACGCGATCCTGTTCATCCGCGCGCTGCACAATCTCAATCGGTTCAGTGACGAAGAAACGCCATACATGACCGATACGCTCACCGAAGCCTATCGTGTGCTGAAGCCTGGTGGCATTGTTGGTGTCGTTCAGCACAGTGCCCCTGAAGCCAATAGCGATGAGTGGGCGAATGGCAGCAATGGCTATTTGAAAGAAGCCGCGGTCATAGCTGCGTTCGAAGGCGCTGGTTTTGAGCTGGTCGGATCGAGCGACATGAACGCCAATCCGAACGATGTACCGACCGAGGAAGAGTTTGTGTGGCGTTTGCCGCCTGTCCTGGTTGGCACAGATGAAGGCACGCCTGAGCGCGCCGCTTACGAAGCCGTCGGCGAATCCAACCGGATGACGCTGAAATTCCGTAAGCCTGCTTAGGCCAGCTTGCGAAATGGGTGGCGCGGTCTCCCCTTGCCGCGTCACCGCTTTATTCGGCTTGGCAGTCGGGGCGGCTTGGCGTAGATCACCCGCTGAAATCGAAACGAGACTGTTATGACTGCATACCGCCTGTTCGGGGCCGAGACCTCTCCATACTCTGTCAAAGTGAGATCCTTCTTGCGCTATAAAGGCGTAGAGTTTGATTGGATTGTCCGCAGCAAGGACACGGACGAAGAGTTTGCAGCTCTTGCACGCGTGCCCACGGTGCCGCTCTTATTGTCGCCCAGCCGTCCGGCGAACCAAGACTCGACCAGCATTCTCGCCACCGTTGAAGTCGACCATGCCGAGCCTTCTGCTGTCCCAGAAGATGCCGCCTGTGCGGCGCTGGCGCTCATCCTGGAAGACTATGCTGACGAGTGGCTCAACAAGCTGATGTTTTTCAATCGCTGGGGTCAAAAGCCAGACCGCGAATTGGCTGGCGATCGCACCATGGAACAGCTGCTGAATGGCGACCTCCCCCGTGCGAAAAAGAAAACCCGCGACCAAATCGTCAAGCGCATGCGGGATCGTCTGCCTTTGGTCGGGGTTGAGAAGAAGAATGAAAAACTCCTCAAACCAAGTTTTGAGCGGTTTTTTACGCTGCTGAATGCGCATCTTGAGAAAACGCTGTTCATTTTCGGTGGGCGTCCGTCGGCAGCTGATTTTGCAATTGCAGGACAAGTCGCACAATTGCTGCTCGATCCAACGCCGGGCGATTGGCTTCGCGCGCAAGCGCCTTTTGTGACCGCTTGGAGTGAGTTCATGGAAACGCCGAAAGCAGGTGGACCATTTAAGCCTCTGAGCGAATTACAGGACACGCTCTTGCCGCTGTTCAAAGACGAAGTTGCAGTGACGTATTTGCCTTGGGCGAAAGCCAATATGGAAGCTGCTGAGGCCAAAGCAGAGCGCGTGGCACTAAAACTTGATGGCAAAGCCTATGAGCAAGTCACACAGCATTATGCGGCGCGGGCGTTTAAGGCTGTCACCAAAGCCATCGCCAATGCAAAAGACGCAGACGGCTTGCAGGCTTTCCTAGAGGCCGCCAATGCCAGCGAGACGTTTGCTTAAGCGTCTTTGTCTGGGCGTGCCTCGTCCTGCCAAATTTCGAAGTTCGCCACGACGATTCGACCTTGTTTGAGGTCGACAACCGGCACATCGCCATGCGTAAACGGCACGAGGACCGGATTGCCTTTTTCGAGGCGCAGCACTTCAATCAAGTCGCTTGCACCATGATTGAGCACAGCCTTTACACGGCCGATTTTCTCATCGCCGCCAATAAAGACTTCCAATCCAATCAAGTCATCAACGTAGAACTCGTCTTCTTCCGGTTCGGGAAAGCGATCGCGCGGGACATAGAGTTTGGTCCCTTTCATCGCGTCCCACTCTTCCTTTTGGCGAGTAACTTTTGGCGTTACGACAAAATGATCCTTAGCCGGTCGTAGGCCGACGGGGTCGAGTATTTCGACGCCATCCTCTCCAAGAAGAGGTGCATATTCGAATACCGCTAACGGGTCCGCAGTAAAGCTTTTCACCCGCACATCGCCGCGCACGCCATGCGCGCCAACAATCGCGGCGATGACAACTAAATCAGAGTTTGGTTTGCTCATGGCGGGTCTGGTAAACCTTGTGTTTAGCGATTGGAAGCTTCCATTTTCGCATAGAGCGCACTAGGAGTGCGCGCTGACTGTTTGAAGATGAAGACTATGACTGACAAATTGCCCATCTCGATTGAAGACGTTCGCGACGCCGCCAAGATCCTTGAAGGCCAGATTGAGCGCACGCCGATGCGCCATTCCAAGACTTTGTCGAAGATTACGGGCGCCGAAGTCTGGGTGAAGTTCGAGAATCTTCAGTTCACCGCGGCGTTTAAAGAACGTGGGGCGCTCAACAAACTGGCGCGTTTGACCGAAGATCAAAAAGAGGCAGGCGTGGTTGCAGCCTCGGCTGGCAATCACGCGCAGGGCGTCGCTTATCATGGCCGTCGGCTCGGCATTCCGGTCACGATTGTCATGCCTGTGACAACACCCTTCAACAAAGTCGAGCACACCCGCGCCTTTGGCGCCCGTGTGGTGCTGGAAGGGCATACATTCGACGAAGCCAACGCGCATGCGCAGAATTTGCGGCAGCGTGAAGGACTGACCTGGATTCACCCGTTTGACGACCCTGAAATCATGGCCGGGCAGGGCACAGCCGCTTTGGAAATGCTGGAGGACGAGCCTGAGCTCGATACGCTTATCGTCCCAATCGGCGGCGGTGGCTTGATTGCGGGCATGGCGACGGCAGCGAAAGCGCATAATCGCTTTTTGCGGGTCGTTGGCGTGGAAGCCGCGATGTATGCGGGCATGCGTGCGCGTCTTGAGGGACGCGAGCCGAAAACCGGTGGGGCGACGATTGCCGAAGGCATTGCCGTTAAGGATGTCGGCGATCTGACCGAGCGCGTTGTGCGCGAATTGGTGGACGACGTGGTTTTGGTCGAAGAGGAACATATCGAGCGAGCGATCACGCTGTTCGTGGACGTTGAGAAAACGGTGGCTGAAGGCGCCGGGGCCGCTGGATTGGCCGCTATGCTCGCTCACCCCTCCAAATTCGCAGGACGTCGCGTGGGGTTGATCCTATGTGGCGGCAACATAGACTCGCGTTTGCTCGCTTCCGTACTGACCCGTTCGCTCGTGCGCGAAAACCGCTTGGTGAATATCCGCATTATCGGCGATGACCGACCCGGTCTCTTGGCCTTGGTATCAAAAGTTATCGGCGATGCCGGTGCCAACATTATGGAAGTCGCGCACAACCGGATTGCGCTCGATGTCCCCGCAAAAGGCGCTGAGTTTGATATCCTGATGGAAACGCGCGATGCTCAGCATACGCAAGAGGTCATCGATGCGCTGGGCCAAGCCGGCTATCCGCCACGGACAAATTGACCGGAAATACTGCAGTTGTGACAATAAACCGGTAGCTCATTCGCCGATGCACCGTATAAGCATTCTGTAACGACCAATAATCGGGGCAGGAATATGCGATATATGCTGGCAGCGCTGGGTGCAGCGTTGGCTTTTTCGGGCGCGAGCGCGCAGGGGATTGTTCAGACCAAAGGCGACTTTGATGATAAGTTTCGGCAGCTTGATGAAGTCCTGCCGAGCCCAAATGTCTACCGCAACGCCGCGGGTGAGCCTGGGCATGAATACTGGCAACAAGAAGCGGACTATTCGATCAAAGTCAGCCTCGATGAACCCGCCCGCCGCCTGACGGCGTCGCAAACGGTTACATATCGGAACAATTCGCCAGATACGCTGCGCTACCTCTGGCTACAGCTTGATCAGAACCGGTTCCGCGAAGATTCAATTGCGGAAATGACCCGCGCCTTCGCGGCCAAGCCACAAGGTTCCGTGAACCAAAGCCAGGCGCTTACCCCGCAAATGACGCTCAACTCGCTGCGTCGCATGCAATCGCAGGCTGATACGCAATATGGCTATGACATTACCCGCGTCGCGGATGCGCGCGGCAATGCCTTGCCGAATACGATTGTTGGCACGCTGATGCGGATTGATTTGCCTCAGCCTTTGGCACCCGGACGGTCAACCACGTTTCAGATCAATTGGGAATATAATCTCCTCGACCAGAAAGCCATGGGGGGCCGCGCCGGTTTTGAACACTTCCCAGACGACGCGCGTGAAGGCGGCAATGACATCTTCCTCGTCGCCCAATGGTTCCCGCGCATGGTGGTCTATTCAGACTATGATGGCTGGCATAACAAAGAATTCCTCGGCAGCGGGGAGTTCGCGCTGGAGTTCGGCGACTATTCCGTCGAGATTACGGTTCCTGACGATCATATCGTCTCGTCTTCCGGCGTTCTACAGAATCCGCGTTCGGTTTTGACTGCGGAGCAGCGCTCACGCCTATCGGAATCCCGCAATGCGGATCGTCCGGTCTTGGTGGTGACGCCAGAAGAAGCCGAAGCGAATGAAAGCTCAAACCCAAGCGGAATGAAAACCTGGCGGTTCGAAGCCGAGAATGTCCGCGATTTCGCTTGGGCCTCGTCGCGCAAATTTGCCTGGGACGCGCAAGGCTTCAAACAACCTGGCGCTGAGCATGAGACCGTTATGGCCATGTCCTTCTATCCCAAAGAAGGCGGCGAGCTGTGGCAGAAATACTCGACCGCATCGGTGATCCATACGATGGACGTCTATAACCGGTTCGCGTTCGACTACCCGTATCCAACCTCGCAATCTGTAAACGGTCCAGTCGGGGGCATGGAATACCCCATGATCACGTTTAACGGCCCGCGCACGACGCTGCAGGATGATGGTTCGCGGACTTATACATTGGCTGAGAAACGCTTCCTGATCGGCGTTGTCATCCACGAGATTGGGCACATCTATTTCCCAATGGTGGTCAATTCGGATGAACGCCAATGGACGTGGATGGATGAAGGCCTGAACAGCTTCCTCGACAGTGTCGCGGGCTATGAATGGGACCCAGAGATTGCTTGGACGCGGTCGCTGCCGCGCGATCTGGTCTATTACATGGTTTCGGACAATCAGGTGCCGATCATGACGCAATCAGACAGCGTCTTGCAGCTTGGTCCGAACGCTTATGGCAAGCCGTCTGCGGCGTTGCACATTTTGCGTGAGACCATCCTTGGCCGCGAGAAATTTGACTTTGCCTTCCGCGAATATTCGCGCCGTTGGAAATTCAAACGCCCGACGCCAAGTGACTTTTTCCGAACCATGGAAGAAGCCTCTGGCGTTGACTTGGATTGGTTCTGGCGGGGCTGGTTCTACACCACAGACCACGTTGATATCTCGCTCGACCGCGTTTTCCACATGGAGCTCAATACCGAAGATCCAGACATCGACCTGGCGCGTCTACGCAGCGATGTTGAAGGCGAACCCGCCAAAGTCGGCGTCACAGCGAATGCAGCTGAAGGGCAACAAACTTGGGTGCAGCGTTTCCCGGATGTCCGCGACTTCTATGACGAGAACGACATCTACACAGTCACCAATAAAGAGCGGAACGACTATAAAGCCTTCCTCGATGGCTTGGATGATTGGGAACGCCGCGCATTCGACCGGGCTGTCGCCGAAGATGCGGAATACTATGCGCTCGAATTCTCCAATATTGGTGGCCTGGTCATGCCGATCATTCTCGGTCTGGAATTCGAGGACGGGACGACGGAAAAAATGTACCTCCCAGCCGAGATCTGGCGCCGCAATCCGCACCGGGTGAGCAAATTGCTGGTTTTCGAAAAGGGCAAAGAATTGACCCAGATCATCGTCGACCCGGATTGGGAAACGGCAGATGCTGATTTGGAGAACAATTATTACCCCCGCCGGATTACACCGTCTCGGGGTTGAGGCATTCAAATTCAGTCAACCGTTCTCGCATGCCGGTCGCGACATCATGCAGGACATCAAGACTGAATTGAACACCGAAGAGGATAGCGAAGCGTCTGATGGTGAGGATAATTAAGGGGATCAAGGGTTGAAGAGTAGAGTAACGTGTTTGGCGCTTGGCTTAGCTAGTGTGGTGTTAAGCCAGGCGCCCGCCCAAGCGCATGAACAGGCAATCGCCTTCACGGAAGTGTCGATTGTTGCGCCAGAAGATACCAGCACCTGCACGCCGCAAACCTGTCGGATTGAAGTCGCGCACCGTTTGGTCATTCATGACGCTGAGAGCACGCTAATGAGTGTCCTTGGCGCACGCGCCGACTTGGTTGGCGACGAAACGGCGCAGACAAAGTTCGAATCCTATGTCGCCGACCGTTTCCGCCTCGTCGACGGTGAGACAGGCGCGCCCATCACGTTGACACTATTGGGCGGCGAGGTCGAGCGTGGCCATTACTGGGTCTATCAGGAAGCGCCGCTTACCAACGTGCCGACGCAATTGAGCGTCACGCAAGGCGTTTTGATGGATGCGATTCCCCGTCAAACCAATCGCGTGAACATCGTTAGAGACAATGAGACAAGAACGCTCGTGTTTAATGGTGATCCAGGGCCACAAGAGTTCAGCTTTGATTAGGTGACATAGCGCTGAAAGCAGCATAGACACCCCTGAGCAAAAGCTTCAGGAGTATCGACCTTGCGCAACCTATTCCTTGCCCTTGGCGGCTTCATTCTCGCAGCCTGTAGTGGAGAACCTATGGACCCGATCGACCCTAATGATCCGTTGGCAACTTATATCCCTTGGGATTCTGAGCGCCCGGAAGTGCAAACCACAGAGAGCGGTTTGCAGTATGTCATCGTCCGTGAAGGTGAAGAGGGCGGTGAAACGGTCGGTCCGCGCGACCGGGTCAGCGTTATGTATGATGGCCGCCTGACGGATGGGACCGTGTTCGATAGCTCTTACGCGCGCGGTTCAACCTCGACCTTCGGCGTCGATCAAGTGATATCTGGCTGGACCGAAGGCCTACAGCTGATGTCGATCGGCGATGAGTTCATTTTCTACATCCCAACCGAGCTTGGTTATGGCGACAGCCCGCGCCCCGGCGGCGTGATTAAGCCGGGCGATGATTTGATCTTCCGAGTTGAGCTTCGACAAGTGGTCAAAGCGCCAGAGCCACGGCCCACCGATGATGCAGCCTGGGAAACCTTCACGCCTTGGAATTCGGAGCTTCCAGAAGTCGTAAAAACCGGATCAGGACTCGAATACGTCGTTTTGGCGTCCGGCGATGAAGCGGGTGTCAGCCCGGAAAGCAATGATCGCGTCGTGGTCTATTATGAAGGCCGGTTCGATCAGGGCGGCGGTGTTTTCGATAGCGCCTACAAGCGGGGTGAGCCGGCTATTTTCCCGGCCAATCGTGTGATCCCTGGCTGGGTCGAGGCCCTGCAATTGATGAAGCCCGGCGATCGCTGGCTGGTCCATGTCCCAGGGGATCTGGCTTATGGTCCCGCCGGAAACGGCCCAATCCCGCCAAATGCGGCCTTGAACTTTGAGGTCGAATTGATGGATGTTGTGCCAGTCCAATAAGACATCGCCATAATATTAGAGCGAATTAGGAGGGGCAGCGCATGAAACGTGGAATCCAAACGATCGGAATCGGCCTGGCGGGGATGTCTTTAGCCAGCTGTTCTTCGCTACCAGAGGTGTCTTTGCCGAGCGTTCCGACGTCCATTTTTTCAGGTTCTGGTGAGTCGTCTTGTCCTGACCTTCAGCCGGGATCTGGGCCGTTCTCGCCGCCTTTCCCCGCTGATTGCCGAACCATGAATAGAACCGCCTCAGGCGTGCGTTACATCCCCATCGTCAATGGCGACCTCAATGCAGGATCGCCCCGCGCCGATGCGACCATTGTGGTCAATTATGAGGCCTTCTTGGCGGAGAGCGGTCGCTTGATCGATTCTTCCTATTCGCGCGGCGATAGCGGCGTCTTTGAGGTCAGCGAACTGGTCGATGGTTGGGCCGAAGCCGTGCAGCTCATGAACCCGGGCGATGAATGGCTGATATATGTTCCGGCAGCTGAGGCATTTGGCTCGGAGCCTCTGGGTGACTTAATCCCCGCCAATTCTGACTTGGTCTATCGAGTGAATTTGGAAGGATTCATTTCCGCCACAGATCTTGCCGAGGTTGCAGAAACCCTTCCGCAACCAGACGGACCGGATATGGCGGCTTGGCAAGCGAGCTTCCCCTGGAATCCAGCCCGAGACGACGCCACCGTATTACCAAGCGGCGTGTCTGTTGTCGTGCTCGAGAAAAGCATCAATGCTGGGCCGATGCCCAGCGACGGGGATCGCGTTCGCATCCATTATGAAGGCCGACTGGCTGAGACCAGTACGTTCTTCGACAGCTCTTGGTCGCGCGGCGAACCGGCAGACTTCGTCGTTGGCGCGTTGATCCCAGGGTTCAACGAAGCGCTGACCTTGATGACGCCCGGCGACCGGTTTTTGGTCCATATCCCCGCAGATCAAGCTTATGGCTCCGATGGGGCGGGCGAGGATATCCCGCCAAACGCCGATTTGATGTTCCAGATTGAGCTCTTGGACATTCGTTAGGGCACAAAAGTCTAATCTGACGGGCGCGCCGCAACCATCAGGTAATTGACTTTGGTGTCGTCAGATAAGCGCCACTGATCCAATATTGGGTTGAAGCTCACGCCTTGCGGGGGCTCGACCACTAGTCCGGCTTGCTGAAGCGGCTGTTCAACCTCATCAGGCCGCAGGAATTTCTCGAACTCGTGCGTGCCTTTGGGGAGCCAACCCAGCACATATTCTGCGCCAACGATCGCCAACGCGAACGCTTTGGCGGTACGGTTCAAGGTTGCTACGATCATCAATCCGCCCGGTTTCACCAAGCTAGCGCAGTCTTTTAGAAACTGGTCAGGATCAGCAACATGCTCGACCACTTCCAGGTTTAACACGACGTCAAATGGCAGCTCGCCCGCTTCGATTATCTCTTCGACGGTTCCGGCACGAAAATCGATGTCGAGGCCGCTTTGCTCAGCATGGGTCATCGCCGTCTTGATATTGGCGTCACTGGCATCAACCGAAACCATGTCTGCACCCAATCGGCGCATCGGCTCGCTAACCAGGCCGCCGCCGCAGCCGATGTCGAGGACGCGCAAGCCTTCAAACGGATGGCGCGCCGTGGGGCTGCGATCGAAATGCATTTCAATCGTATCGCGGATAAAGCCCAATCGCACCGGGTTAAATTTGTGCAGCGGCTTAAATTTGCCTTTCGGATCCCACCATTCTTCCGCCATAGCGGTGAATTTCGCGACTTCGCTCGGATCGATGCTGGGCCGGGACGAGGCATTCTTGTCGGTTGAGATCATAGCTGCCATGAGTTGAGCAATCCTAATTGCGGTTTCGCGCTGAGCCCTTTAAGGAAGCGCCTGCTTAGTTCAGCGCAGATGGTATGATTTGACGAGGCGGCAATGGCGCGCACTGTATTGAAATTTGGCGGCACTTCGGTGGCAGACCTCGAACGTATCTCGCATGTCGCTGATATTGTTGCACATCGCGCCGCGCAGGGCGAGAAACTTGCGGTTATTGTTTCCGCCATGTCGGGCGAGACAAACAAACTTGTATCACTCGCGAAAGGCGCTGCTGGTGAGGATGTTATCGGCGAAAAGTTCGATGATGAATATGACGTCGTCGTCGCATCTGGAGAGCAAGTGACCAGCGGTTTGCTCGCGCTCTCACTGCGCAAGCGCGGCATGAAGGCCCGTTCTTGGCTCGGTTGGCAAATGCGCATGAAGACCCGTGAGGGGCATGGCGCCGCCCGGATTGATGGCTTTGACGAAGATAGCGGGCTCGGCACCGCGATCGATGCAGGCGAAATTGCGGTTATTGCCGGTTTTCAGGGTGTGACCGAGGAAGGCCGCGTTTCCACTTTGGGGCGGGGCGGGTCCGACACGACCGCGGTCGCTGTCGCCGCGGCGCTCGGCTCGGTGCCGTGCGATATCTATACCGATGTGGATGGGGTTTATACGACTGACCCGCGCATCGTACCGGAAGCGCGCCGCTTACCGCGCGTATCGTATGAAGAAATGCTCGAAATGGCGTCTTTGGGCGCCAAAGTGCTGCAAACCCGCTCGGTCGAGCTGGCAATGAACCATCAAGTGCCCTTGCGCGTGCTTTCAAGTTTTTCAGGTCCTGAGGACGAAAATCCCGGAACCTGGATCTGTAATGAGGATGAGATCGTGGAAAAACAGATTGTTAATGGCGTCACTTATTCGCGGGATGAAGCGAAAGTTACGCTCTATGGCATGGAAGATAAGCCAGGCACGTCAGCCACTCTGTTTGCTCTGATGGCGCGCGAAGGCGTCAATGTCGACATGATTGTCCAGGCCAATGCGCGCGGTGAGGGCCGAGCGAACATGGTGTTTACCTGCACCAGTGGCGACAGTGAGAAAGCGCAGCGCGTCCTCGACGCCAATCGCGAAACCGTCAAGTTCGACAATATGGAGGTTAGCCGCGATGTTGCGAAAGTTTCGGTCGTCGGCGTCGGCATGAAGTCCCATACGGGTGTTGCCGAAACCATGTTCGAGGCGATGGCCGCAAAAAATATCAATATTGACGTGATTTCGACCTCTGAAATCAAAATTTCCGTGTTGATTGACAAAGACTATACCGAACTCGCCGTTCGCGCCCTTCACACGGCGTTTGACCTTGACGCGAGCTAGGTGACAGCCCCATCTGAGCCCAGGCATGCCTGATAGCTTTTCCATCCCCCGGCTTTTAATGAACCGATTGCGGTCGGTTATGGCCGCCGAAGCCGACACAGACGCGCGCTTATTGAAAGTCGTGCGCCTGATCGCGGGGACAATGGTGGCGGATGTTTGTTCCATTTATCGCCGCACTGATGATGAGCGAATGGAGCTGATCGCGACCGAAGGGCTGCGCCAAGACGCGGTGAACAGGACGTTCTTAGGCATGGATGAGGGCCTGGTTGGGCAAATTGCCCAAACCGCGCAACCACTGTCTATTCAGGACGCGCCCCGCCATTCGCACTTCTCTTATCGACCCGAGACCGGGGAAGACCCGTATCATGCTTTTCTCGGTGTCCCGATTTTAAAAGGTGGCCGTGTCATCGGCGTCTTAACCGTGCAGAACCGGGCCGAACGAATCTATCAGGATGATGAGATCGACAGTTTGCAGACGATCGCCATGGTTCTGGCTGAAATTGTACCATCGCAAGATGGCGTTTCGGGCCAGAAAAACGCCGCGCGTGGTGGACGGCCGGTAAATCTGCAAGGACGATCGCTTTGCGGTGGCCTTGGGCTCGGGCGAGTACGCTTACATGACCCCGTCATTCCTGCAGCTAGGTTCTTTGCTGAAGATCCTGAGATTGAAGAACATCGCCTCGAAAACGCATTAGAAGAGCTGCACCTTTCGATTGATCGTCTCCTCGCCGCAGAAATCGGCGGTTTATGGGGGGAACCGCGCGAGGTGATTGAAGCCTACAAGCTGCTCGCATCTGACCCCACCTGGGCGGAAAAACTGCGCGAAGGCGTGCGCGGAGGATTGTCCGCAGAAGCTTCAATTGATCGCCTGCGCCGCGAGCACCGCGCCCGCTTCGAGAACGTCAAAGACCCATATTTGCGCGAACGCCTGCATGATTTGGAAGATCTCGACAATCGCCTGCTGCGCATGCTGGCGGGCTCGGATGACCCAAGCGCCCGGGCACCAGCGAGGGGCAATGGCGATGAGGTGTTGATCGCACGCCGCTTGGGGCCGGCAGAATTGCTCGATTATGGCAAGGCCGGATTTGCTGCGATCATATTGGAAGAGGTTGCCACCTCCAGTCATGCGGCCATTGTCGCCCGCGGACTCGGAATCCCCACGGTCGGCGGCATTGATGGTCTGCTTACGATGGTATCACGCGGCGATCAGATCATTGTCGATGGCGAGGATGGCCGGGTCCATTTGCGGCCCGACGAAGATCTCCTGAAAGCCTATACCAACCGAAAAGCGGTGCTCAGCGAGCGCCAAGCCATGTTTGCGGCGCTACGCGACGAACCGACCGAGTCGAAGGACGGGGTTCCGGTTCGTTTGATGTTGAACGCGGGCTTGGGATTGGACACAGAGCATCTCGATAGCACGGGCGCCGATGGCATCGGCCTGTTCCGTACCGAGTTCCAGTTCCTAATGTCCGAACGCCTGCCAAGCGTGGGTGATCAGATCGAGCTGTATCAGCACGTACTTCAGGCGGCGAATGGGCGGCCTGTCTTCTTCCGGACTTTGGACCTAGGCGGCGACAAGTTGCTGCCCAATCTGAACGATGCGCGTGAAGAAAATCCGGCGCTCGGCTGGCGCTCCATTCGGTTCGCGCTTGATCGCCCAGGACTGTTTCGGCGGCAATTGAGGGCGCTCTTGCGGGCCTCAGATGGCAGTCCTTTGGCCGTGATGTTCCCAATGGTTACAAGCGCTCATGAGTTCCGAGAGGCCAAAACACTGCTCCAAGAAGAGCAAGATTGGGGGAAATCCCGCGGATTTAGTGGGCCAAGCGAGCTGAAAATCGGCGCCATGCTGGAGACACCAGCCTTTGCATATGCTTTGGAAGACATTGCCGGAGAGGTCGATTTTGTCTCAATCGGCACCAATGACATGCTGCAATTTTTCCATGCTGCAGACCGAATGACGCCGCTCGTCTCTGAACGTTATCCTTTTGTAAGTCGCCCTGTGATGCGTTTTTTGGCACAAGTTTACCAAACGTGTGAACGTGTAGGGGTTCCTGTATCAATTTGCGGCGAAGGTGCCGGGCGACCATTGGAGGCATTATGCCTTATCGGATTGGGCTATCGCAGCCTTTCCATGCCAGGTGGCGGCATCGGCCCGGTAAAAAGAATGTTGAGATCTTTAGACTTGGAGAAATTCGGCCCAGCATTTGCAGACCTCTTGCAACAAAGAGAGCCTGCATTGCGTAACGGAGTGTTAGAGCTTGCCGATCTACAAGGTATAATTCTGAACGATGTCTAAACTTCCGAACGAAGATATGTCCGCTGGAAACATGAAACAGGATGCCGAAGCCGAAAGCGACGCAATCGCAATGAGTGCGGGTGCGCGGCTGTTGGAGGCGCGTCAGGCGCGGCAGCTAAATCTTCGTGATGTGGCGGAAAAAACGCGGCAATCGAAAGAAACCTTGCAAGCGCTCGAATCCATGGAAACCGGCCATATGCCGCCGAGCCTGGTGCGGTTGCAGGCGCGAAACTATGCGCGTTTCCTCGGACTACCTGAAGACGAAATCGCGTCCGGATTTCAAGGCGAACAAACGGTCTCTACCTCGAAGGCCAGCGCCGTCCGGTCGCACGCTCCTGCGATTCCCGCCAGTGCGATCGTCTACGGCGCTGGCGCAGTCATTATCGGTGCCGCGATTGTCGGTGGGGCAATTCTGGTGTCTCAACCCAAAACCTCAGAAGTAAGCGACCCGCTTGCAATCTCCGCGCGCTTGGCACCTGCTTATGCAGACATCGGTGAGATTGACAGTCTGGTCAGCGAAGTGGGCGAAGAGTTTGGTATTGTCGCAACCCAACGGGCTTGGATCGAGGTGCGGGCGTCGGACGGAACTGTTTTCCGAAATCGCGAAATGGCGGTCGGAGAAGCCTATTATCCTCGCATTGGAGCAGGCTGGACGATTACAGTTCGTAACGCTGGCGCGTTTCAATGGCAGCTCGGCGAAACCGCCGGTGAGATGGTCGGCGATGTCGATCAAGCGCTTTACTCGGTCAGTGTGGATGATGCGCTAGCGCGTACGGTAGAGGCGCGCTCGTCCGCCTTAGCGCAGGCCCCTGGTCGCAATGGGCAGCCACGCTAGCTGAACAACCGATTTCTCAATATTGAAAATTCAGCGAACTAGTCGTCGCCGTTCAATTGTTTTTGCTGGGCAAGCTGATCGGCAACCGTTCCAAAGTGACCATTATCATCGCCCGGAGACAAGGTTGGCCGACATTTCGGAGCACAATCATACGTGAAATCAACGCCAGCTCGGTTGACGCTCACCCAGGTTTTGGTGTTCGCCGTGACCACGACATCCGATGAATGAATGGTGTTTCCTTCATTGTCGAAAATCATCAGATTGGTCGTGCCATAAGCCTTGCCGGTGACAAATAAGAGCGTGTCATTGTGCACAGCGACATCAGCGATGTTGGGATTACCAATGATCACACTGTCCGCATCGGTTTTCAGTTTTATCGCTTTGGCTTTCCCGGTCTCGACCGTGATATGCCCTGCTGAAGCAGCGCAGCTGACAAAAGCTGCGACGCAGCAAGAAAGGGCGGTCTTTTTAAGAGACATGATGTGGGCACTCCAATCAGTTCTCACCAGCAATGCCGTAAAGAAGTTAGTCGAATCCTAAGGCCATCGATTTTGCGCTTCTTTATAGAGGATTTTTAGATCGCGGCGTATGGTTAGCGAACTCTTGTTCGCAGGCCTAAAAAATTCTTTCTCAATTCACCAGATCTTCAGAGGCCGCTTATAAAAGCAAAACCGTTCGAGCTCGCTCGAGCAAAAATTGGGGACGATAACCAGCATGGTGGGAGTCCCTAATGCAAAAATACCTTCAAAAATGGTTTGGCCAGGATGGCCGTCTTGACGCTGACGAGGAAGCCGCAAACGCGGTTTCGGAAGCAGCGAAAACCGAAAAGCGCGATGACAAAGAGTCAGGTGCGACCGCAATTGAATACGGTCTCATCGCAGCTCTGATTGCTGTTGCCGTAATCGGTGCGATGAACACACTTGGTTCAAACCTGAAAGGCACCTTCGATACGGTCGCGGCACAAGTTGCCTAAAAATAGCAATTCGTTTTGAGTTGCTTGGAAGCTGCCGGCTGAGCTGGCAGCTTCCATTCGTCACCAGAAACGTGCGTTTCATGATGGCTCGGACACCATCCAAGTAAAACTCATTTGATTGCCCTCTGGACGGCTACTGGCAGGGGTTAACAAGGTCTTGTTGAATCTTCAGGATTTTTTTCTCTTGATTCACGGGATTTTTAGCGCTGCGCGGTATCAAGACAACTGTTCCGGGGACAACCCAAGAAAACTCTCGGGACGTCTATAATCTGCATAGTGGGAGTTTCCAATGCGTAAGTTTTTTGAGAATGAGTCAGGTGCAACTGCAATCGAATACGGTCTCATCGCTGCTCTGATCGCTGTCGCGATCATCGGTGCTGTTTCTACACTCGGTTCTAACACCTCTGCGACCTTCAACAAAGTTTCTGCTCAGCTGGGCTAAGACTTTACCGAAAGGTCTGCCGATAAGGCACCAAAGCCGCTGGGTTCGCCCAGCGGCTTTATTTATTTAGGGCATCAAGTGATCTTTAAGTCATTTGGTCTAGCGACTCTCCAAAAGCACACGCCCATGGAGGTTTGACACATGATTTTGTCGCTGTTTGCCATCAGTTTTTTCGCGCTTTGCATCTTGGCCGCGTTGATCGACATTGAGACTTTGACCATTCCCAACTGGCTGAATGGCTGGTTGGCGTTTTTGTTTGTGCCGGCTGCGATTGTCGCGTCTCCCGGTTGGGAAACAATCGGGTGGCATGTCTTGGTGGGCGCTATCGCGTTCGTGGCCTCTGTCGCTTTATTCTTCCTGCGGGTTTATGGCGGCGGCGATGCGAAGTTCATTCCGGCGGTATTGCTTTGGGTTGGTCCCGCGGGCGCTGCTCCATTTCTAGTTGCAACAGCGATGGCGGGCGGGGTGCTCACAGTTGTCGTCGTGATCATGCGGGCGCTCATGCCGTCCGGATACGCCCCCGGATTTGGGGTGGCGACCTTCGAAGATCGTAAAGGCGTTCCTTATGGAGTCGCGATTGCTGTAGGTGCACTATTCGCGGCGCCAGCGTCTCCATTTCTTGCGGAATTCTTAAGCCAAATCCCGCGTTTTAATTAACCATGCTTTAGCTTCAGCGTGGAATATTCGCGCTTGAGCCCCCTCAATTCATCGAGGCGGAAGAAATAGAGAAGGCGCCTTCTATGTCACCCATGCGACTTATTATTCTAGCTGTCGCGCTCGTCGCAGCGGTCTTGGCAGCATTTCTCGTTCGCAATCTTGCCAGCCAACCGGCGCCTGTCGAAGTTCAATCGCAGACGGTTGAAAAAATCGTAGAAGTTGAAGTTTCGCAGCAAAAAGTCTTGGTTGCGAAGACAGATTTGCGGGTCGGTACGCTCCTCACGCCAGATGAGTTCAAGTGGGCCAATTGGCCGGACTCGACCATTAATCCAGCCTACTACACCCAAGAGATCGCCCCCGACGCCATGGAAATCCTAACCGGTTCCGTCGTTCGCTCTGCGATGTACGCTGACGAGCCGGTGATGCCTCAAAAAATTGTACAAAAGGGTGAAACTGGGTTCATGGCGGCGCTGCTCAGCCCAGGCAAGCGCGCCATGACAATTGAGATCTCGCCTGAGTCTGCATCGGCTGGGTTTATTCTCCCCGATGACCGCGTCGATATCATCCTCACGGAAATGATTGAGACTGAGGGACAAGGTCGCAACACACAGACGCAGCTCGTGACCTCCACACTGATGGAAAATGCCCGCGTTATCGCCATCGATCAAACGTTTGGAGACGTGGATGGCATTCCCACGCTCACCGGTTCGACAGCAACGATGGAAGTCACGCAAGATCAAGCCGAACTGCTCGCCAATTCTGCGCGGTCCGGGTCTCTTTCCTTGACGCTACGAAGCGCCGCGGATGCTGGCTTCAATGACGGCGAGGCGCTCGCCAACAGAGAACTTCTGAAAGACATCGAATCAGGCGGACGCAAAGTGATGATTTATCGCAGTAACAAAGTTGAGGCCGGAGGCAGCTAGATGAAACGCTTGCATCAAACAGTAACTGCCTCGGCACTGGCGCTTGGATTATGCCTCGCGCCCGTTTCGGCATGGGGGCAAAGCGATCCGCGAGTAGACCCACTCGGCGTCAGTGTGCAAGAGCCAGGTGAGTCTGGCTATTCACGCAGTTTGAACTTGGCCGCCAACAAGTCAGTCATTGTCGAATTGGACCGCGCAGCCGCGGATGTCATCATTACCAATCCGGCGATTGCTGATGCAACCGTGCAAACTGCAAATCGGATTATCTTTCGCGGTGTCGAGGCCGGGCAAACCAATGCCTTTATATTCGATGATAACGGACGTCCGATTCTCAATCTCGAAATCTCTGTTGCGGCCGATACGACGTCACTGAACGAGCTGATTACGCGGTATGTTCCAAATGCTCGCGTCACAGTTGAAGGTGTCAATGACACGCTGGTTGTATCCGGCATCGTCGACAATCTCATGCAGTCAGATCAGGTGATGCGCCTGGTAAATGCCTACATGCCAGACGGCGACGTAACGCCGATTAATATGATGACCATCCGCGCCAAAGATCAGGTGATGATGGAAGTGCGGATCGTTGAGATGCAACGTTCGGTCATTAAGCAGCTCGGTATTAGTTTGGGCGGCACCACCAATTTCGGCGATTTTGCGAACGTTGTTGAGCGACAGGCATTTGGAGGCACCGGGAGTGTGCCATTGGATCTTGGAACAACCGGGTTGTTTCCAGGGCCACCATACACGTTTGAATCTCAAGCAGCGATCTCGAATACTTTCGGGATTCAAGGCGCCGCACTGGGCGGACTGGGACTAGAGTTCGACTATATCAACTACAATGACGTTGACCCACAATCGCGAGCCTCAACGGCCATTGATGCGCTTGAGCGTATTGGCGTCGTTCGAACGCTAGCTGAGCCAAACATTACGGCCGTTTCCGGTGAGAGCGCCAACTTCTTGGCCGGCGGCGAGTTTCCGGTACCCGTCGCTTCAGACGAGGATGGCATCTCGGTTGAGTTTAAGCCTTATGGCGTCGGGCTGGCATTTACACCTTTGGTCCTGTCTGAAGGTCGCATTTCGCTGAAGATCTCAACCGAAATCTCGGAGCTGTCCAATCAAGGTGCGTTCCAAGGGGCGTCCACGGTTGTAGCGGGGCCAGATGGCAATCTGACAAACATTCCCGGTTTGACGATTCCAGCCCTCGTCGTTCGCCGGGCCGAAAGTGTCGTCGAGCTCCCGTCTGGCGGATCAACCATGTTGGCGGGTCTCATTCAGTCTCGATCTCGTCAAACCTTGGACCAGCTGCCTGGCATTAAGAAGCTGCCAATTCTCGGCAGTTTGTTCCAGTCGCGCGATTTCGAAAACCAGGAAACGGAAATGGTGGTTATCGTGACCCCATATCTCGTAGAGCCTGGAAAGAAGGACGAATTCTCTACACCAGCTGATGGGTTCGTTAACGCGTCAGACCCTAAGACCATCTTCTTTGGCAAGCTGAACGCTCAGTACGCTGATGCAGGTAAAGGTCTGTCCAAAGAGAATTATTCAGCCCCTGTCGGGTTCATTGAGGAATAGGTGCCATTATGATGCAAGCCAAGACGATTGTTCTGAGTGCCCTTGCTGGCGGCCTGTTGGTCCTGTCAGGTTGTCAGTCGAACAACAATCCACTGCACGAAGTGCCCGTATCTGATTTCTACGGAACACCATTGGACCGATATCAGATCGGCGTGAAAGAGCAGCGCGAATATCTCGAAGTAAAGCTCGATCCGCGCGATACGCAATTGCGTGCCACTGAGGTCATGAAAGTTCGTGCCTTCATCGATAAATATGCAGATGACGGTCATGGTCCGTTGGTCATCTCAATGCCGAAACACGCAGAGGCGCCGCAGCTTGCGGTTGGCGCTGTGTCCGAAATTCGTGAGTTCGCGTGGGAAGCCGGTGTCAGCTATGATCATCTACTCGGCGCGGCCTACGACGCGACAGGGCGGACGTCGTCGCCAATTATTATGGCGTTTAAGTCTTACAAAGCCATTGCCCCAGATTGTCCGTCACTGGCACAAATCGATTTAGCGAACGCCGTCTCTAACAGCGAAACGGCGGCTTTTGGGTGCGCTGTACGTGCAAACATGGCGGCGATGATCGCTGAACCAGCTGATTTGCTGGGGCAACGCGAACTGACAGATGGAAGCGCTGACAGACAACTATACCAACTTGACCTTTGGTTGCGCGGCGAACCGACGCCATCGACGCGCGGCGACGGAGAGTCAACTGCCATTTCTCAAGCGGTGAATTAGAGCGCCTGAGACGCACAAGGAGTGAAGTAGAATGTCCAACGACAATGCTCTTTTTGAAGACGACTTCGACATGGAATTCGAAGACGACTTTGATTCTGCTTTGGCGACGGTGCTTGATGAGGCATCTGAGACGCCAGAGATGGCGGAGTTTCCTGAGACGACCGAAGCTCCGGCCGCTGTCGATCTTGATGCGCCTATGAAAGAATTAGACGATTTTGATCCCAGCGCGGACATTGCTGATCAGGCGCACATCACAATTTCCGATTTTGACGAGGGCGGATATCGCGCCATTCCAGCCATCTCAGCGATGGCATTTTGCGAGTCTGGCAAAACCGTTTCTCTGGTCGAAGCCGTTGCAAATGACCGTCGTATGCAACAAGCCAACGTTCAGACCCAAATGGGAGGTCTGGAAGCGGCGATCGCGTACTTGAACGAAAATCCAACGCCGAATCTGCTCATTTTGGAATCGTCCGCAGCGAATGCGACAATGATCGCTCAAATCGATGAGCTTGCCTCTCTCTGTGACGAAGGCGTGCAAGTCATGGTGATCGGCAACACCAATGATATTGGCCTCTACCGGCAATTGATGGCGCGCGGGGTGAGCGAATACCTCGTGCCGCCGATCGCGCCCGTACAAGTGGTGCGCTCGATCAGCCAACTGTTCTCTGATCCGGATGCACCCTTTGTCGGCAAATCGATTTCTGTGATTGGTGCCAAAGGCGGCGTTGGCGCTTCAACCATTGCGCACAATCTATCATGGGCTTTGGCCGAAAGTGCAGAAGTGAATACGGCGCTGATTGACCTGGATCTGTCGTTCGGAACGACCGCGCTCGATTTTAATCATGAGAACCAGCAAACCGTCGCAGACGCCTTGCTTGCGCCAGAGCGGGTTGATGATGCCGTGGTTTCGAAACTGTTGTCGAAAGTAACCGACCGGCTGTCCTTGTTCACTGCGCCAGCCTCGGTCTCGCAAATTATGGATATTCCAGCTGAGTCCTATGTGACCATTATTGATACGGTGCGTCGGGTCATGCCGTATGTGGTCTTGGACCTACCGCACGCTTGGTCTGAATGGACTTATCAAACTTTGCTCGCGTCGGACGAAGTCATCTTGGTTTGCCAGCCGGATCTCGCATCCTTGCGGAATGGCAAAAACATGATCGACGAGTTGAAAGCACAACGTCCAAACGACGCGCCACCGCGTCTGGTCGTAAACATGATGGGCGTTCCGAAACGACCTGAGATTCCAGCCAAGGATTTTGCCGCGGCAATCGAAGTTGAGCCTTCGATTGTATTGCCGTTCGATCCGCAACTGTTCGGCACCGCGTCGAACAATGGACAAATGATTTCGGAAACCGATTCCAGCGCCCAATCGTCGATCGCCGTCGATCAGTTAGCGAGCCAAATTTCCGGTCGCGAAATCGTCGCGCAATCAAAATCACTGATGCAGAAACTGCTCGGAAAATAGGCTGAGATAGAGGGCTAAGAAATGGCATTTGGCAAACGAACTGCCGGACCTGCGACTGCAAAACCTGCGGCTGCGAAGCCAGTCCCGCCAGCGGCGCCAAAGCCTCCGGTTGCGAAGCCTATTGCTCAAGCCCCAAAAGCTGCAGCGCCGGCCGAGCCAAAGGAAAAGCCTAAACCTGCCGCATTGAAGCCACCACCGGCGCAACACGAAGAAAAAGTCACGCAGGTCACCGACCGATCTGAAGAATACTACGCGACAAAGACGACGATCTTTAACGCCCTAATCGACACGATCGATTTAGGGCAGTTGGCGCAGCTCGACCAAGAGAGTGCGCGCGAGGAAATTCGCGACATCGTCGTTGAAATCATTGCCATCAAAAATGTGGTGATGTCGATTTCTGAGCAAGAACACTTGCTCGACGACATCTGTAACGATGTGCTGGGCTATGGTCCGCTAGAGCCGCTTCTGGCGCGTGATGACATTGCCGATATCATGGTCAATGGCGCGGACACTTGTTATATCGAAGTCGACGGTAAAATCGAGCGGACCAATATCCGCTTTCGCGACAATGCCCAGCTGATGAATATCTGTCAGCGGATTGTGAGCCAAGTCGGCCGCCGCGTCGATGATGCAAGCCCAATTTGTGACGCGCGTTTGCTAGACGGGTCTCGTGTCAACGTGATTGCCCCGCCTTTGTCCATTGATGGGCCAGCGCTGACCATTCGTAAGTTTAAAAAGGACAAGCTGAAGCTGCAGGACTTGGTGAATTTCAAGTCGATTTCAGAAGCCGGCGCGGAAATCCTGCGTATCATTGGTCATGCCCGCTGTAACGTGCTGATCTCCGGCGGTACGGGGTCTGGTAAGACCACATTGCTCAACTGTTTGACCGGCTTTATTGAGCCGAGCGAGCGCGTCATCACGTGTGAAGACTCCGCTGAACTTCAATTGCAACAGCCGCACGTCGTGCGCCTCGAAACGCGCCCGCCGAATATTGAGGGATCGGGCGAGATCTCGATGCGGGACCTGGTCAAAAACTGTCTGCGGATGCGTCCCGAACGGATCATCGTGGGCGAGGTTCGTGGACCTGAGGCGTTCGACCTGTTGCAGGCGATGAACACAGGTCACGATGGCTCGATGGGCACGCTGCACGCCAACAGCCCGCGCGAAGCCCTCTCTCGTGTAGAATCCATGATCACCATGGGTGGTTTTAGTCTGCCGGCTAAAACCATTCGCGAAATGATCGTTGGCTCGGTGGACGTCGTGGTTCAGGCGTCGCGTCTCCGCGATGGTTCGCGCCGTATCATGTGCGTTACAGAGGTCATGGGTCTAGAAGGAGACACGATCGTCCTTCAGGACATCCTCAAGTATGAGATTGAAGGTGAAAGCGATGATGGCAAGATTATCGGCCGTCACCGTGGCACAGGTATTGGTCGCCCGAAGTTTTGGGAGCGCGCACAATATTATAACCTCGAACGCGATCTCGCGACCGCCTTGGATGAATTGGATTAGTCCATGGATTTGAACGGCGACATCACGCTCTATATCATCGCTGCGCTCGCCTTTCTTTGTATCGGCGGCGTTGGTTTTGCGCTGACAGGTGATAGTGGTACGGAAAAAGCGGCGAAACGCGCAAAACAAATCGCCGCGAATGAAACACCAGGACGCCGGGTCTCGCGAAATGACCCGAATGCGGCGCGCAAACGGCAAACTCAGCAAATGCTGAAGAAGCTGCGCGAGCAAGATGAGTCGCGTCGTAAGTCGCTGGTTGCCAATGATATCCAATCCAAAATCAACCAAGCAGGCTTGGAAATGCCGGCTCAGATGTTTTGGATCATTTCAGCTATTCTCGGCATCGTTGCCGCATTTGCAATGTGGTATTCCGGCGCTGAAGGGCCGCCAATGATCCTTGGATTTCAGTTTAAGTCGCAACCGGTCATGATTGCGGGTGCGGCCTTTGTGGCGGGAATTGGTTTGCCGCGTTTCGTGCTCGGATTTTTGACCAATGGACGCAACAAAAAGCTGATGAACCAGTTTGCTGATGGTATCGATATCATCGTGCGCGGTGTTAAGTCTGGCCTGCCTTTGACCGAGTGTTTGCGGATTATTGCGTCTGAAAGCCCAGCGCCGCTTGGCCCAGAATTCAAATTGCTCACCGACAATTTGCAAATGGGCATGAGCACTGAGCGTGCCTTACAACAATTCTACAAACGCGTGCCGCTGCCTGAAGTGAACTTCTTCGTGATTGTGTTGTCGATCCAAGCCAAAGCTGGCGGTAACTTGTCCGAAGCGCTCGGGAACTTGTCGATCGTCATCCGGTCTCGCAAAATGATGCGGGAGAAGATCAAAGCCTTATCAGCCGAAGCCAAAGCATCAGCCTACATTATCGGTAGTTTGCCCTTTGCTGTTGGCTTCATGGTGTATCTGACGACACCGTCATACATCGCTGAATTGTGGACCAGTTCAGGCGGACACACGGTGCTGTTCGTCGGCTTCTGTCTGTATTCGATTGGCATCACCGTGATGCGCAAAATGATCAGTTTCGATTTCTAGGAGGTAAGGATGGGAGAATTTGTAAATTCCTTAAGCGATCCAGCCTCCATGCTATCCCTGGCGGTCGCTGTTGCGATGTTTATGACGGTTGTCGGCGTGATGTTGCCAGCGCTAAAGGGCGACAAGTTAGAAACGCGTCTCAAGCAAGTCTCAGCTCAACGCGACAAACTGCGCCGCGCGTCGCGCGCAGACCTCGAACAAACCGGACTTAAGCGCGAATCCAAAGGCGCGATCAACGACATTACCAAGAAACTCGACCTCCAAAAGATGCTGGAGGACCCGAACATTGAAGCCAAGCTGGAACAGGCCGGTTTGCGTGGTCCGCGGCCCGTTACGATCTTCTATTTCTGTCGTTTTGCGCTGCCATTTGTATTTGGGTTGCTGGTCTTTTTGTTCATCTTCTTTGTGAATGATTTCGGCTTAGCCGGGAATATGAAATTCGCCTCGATCATTTTTGGCTTGGCGATCGGCTTCTATGCACCGAACCTCTATGTCGGCAACATTGCGGCGAAACGTCAGCAGTCGATTATGAGAGCCTTTCCCGACGCACTCGACATGATGTTGATTTGCGTCGAATCGGGCATGTCGATCGAGATGGCATTTGCCAAAGTCGGCGCCGAGATCGGCACCGCATCGGTTGAACTTGCCGAAGAATTGCAGCTGACAACGGCTGAATTGTCATATCTGCAAGAACGTCGCCTGGCGTACGAAAATCTCGCACGTCGGACGGGGCACGAGGGGGTTAAGGCGGTGACCATGGCGCTCATTCAAGCTGAGCGCTATGGTACACCGCTGGGCGACGCGTTGCGCGTCATGGCCAAGGAAAACCGCGACATGCGCATGTCTGCAGCCGAGAAGAAAGCGGCCGCGCTACCTGCGCAATTGACCGTGCCAATGATCTTGTTCTTCTTGCCGGTTCTTTTCCTGGTGGTGCTCGGACCAGCGGTGATCAAGGTGATGCGGATGAATGCGGGGAACTAGAATCCCCATTCGTTTGCCTGCCGACGCTTGTAAATCTAGAACACTCGGAAAATGCGGACCTATCCGCCTTGTGATCCGCGCAATGTAGGGCGCAGCACAGGCGTCGATGGCTGAGGGCCTTCGCCCGCCAGGGCAGGCTCGGTGACATTCGCGGCGGCCAGTGGCTCTTGCATGCTCTCGGATTCCACCACAGCTTCTCCGAGGTCTGGCATGACCTGTTCTGCGGCAGGGGTGCGTTCAAGCGTATCGAGCACATTATCCAGCCCGTCGAGATTACTGAAATCGGCGGCATTCGGTCCGATCATATCCTCTAAGGCACGTCGATTGGCTTCGATGGACCGTTGCGGCGCGTTGGGGTCGACGGCAACCATTTCATCGAAGCGGCCTTGCAGCCCCAGAACCAAAGCCAAATTCTGGCGAACGCGAACATCCGCGCCTGGCGCATCGACGGCCTTTCGAAGCACGGCTTCGGCATCATGGAGTTGTCCTGTCAACGCCAAGGATAATCCATAATTCGACAGTGTCGATGTGCGGTTCGGATCGCGCTCCAACGCGAACTTGTAAGCGGTTTGCGCCTTTTCATGCTCGCCCATCTGGTCGAAAGCCAGTCCGAGCGCCGCAAGCGGCGCAGCTTCAGTCGGCGGCGCCAGATCGGCGCTGCGCCCTAACGCTTGCGTGGCCTGGGTGTAACTGCCTTGCGCGACAAGCGATCGTCCAAATTCGAGGAATATTTCGTAGCTTTCCGGATGAACAGGGGCGGCGGTTCTGGCGACTTCCATGACACGGTCGTGGCTGCCAATTGTTCGCAGGGCATTCATGAACTCGATGGTCGTATCTAGATCGAGAGGATCCTTTTGATGTTCATTGGCCCAGAAACTCGCGCGGGTCAGTGGGTCAGACCGATTCGCCAGCTCTTTTTGTTCCTCGGTCGCGGGGGTCAGGGCGTCTGTAATGGCCTCTTTATACGTCCCGTCTTCGGCACTTGCTGCCATCGTGTTTGGATTGCTCGCACAGGCAACGCTGGTCACCAGCGCAATCAGCGGAAGCGCATATTTGGCAGTTCTGGCTCTGGACATTTCGCAGGCTCCGAGGCTGTTAGAGCGCAAATCATGCCAGCAGCCTGGTCAAGACGAGGTTAACAAAACTGGTATTGCAATTAACATCTTAGGAGCACTTCATGCCTGATCATCCCGCTTTAGTTCCGACAGCGGATTCGGCTGCCCCGGTTTTTCTATGTTCGACATCAGATTGGGACGAGCTTGCTGACCTGCCAGCCGATTTGCGGGCCATGGCCAAGGCGCAAGGTTTTAAAGGCCAATTCGGTCAAAGCGTCCTGACAGCGAGTGATGACGGTTCGATTTCAGGTGTCTTGTATGGCGTAGGCGACGCTTCAGATTCGCTCGCTGTTGCGGCTCTATCGTCCAAACTCCCGACTGGCGATTACAAAGTCGCTCGAGATGCTGAATATTCGGCGGCACAAATCGCCAATGCCTGGGCAGATGGAGCCTACCGGTTTGACCGCTATTTGAGTGACAAAGCTGATCCGCCGCGTCTGGTTGTCGGGGAACAGGCAGACGGCGAATCGCAGATCCGTGAAGCGACGGCCGTCGATCGTTTGCGCGACCTGGTCAATACTCCCGCGGAGGATATGGGGCCAGCAGAGATTCAGGGCACAATCAGCGATTTGGCAGAACGCTATGGCGCCTCGCTAGAAACCACAATTGGTGATGCCTTGCTTGAGCAGAATTATCCGATGGTTCATGCGGTCGGGCGGGCCGGTCCGCAAGCACCGCGGATCATGGAACTGAGCTGGGGCAATTCGGATCATCCAGAGCTTGCGATTGTCGGCAAGGGCGTTGCGTTCGACACTGGCGGGCTCAACCTCAAGACGGGCAACTATATGCGCTTGATGAAGAAGGATATGGGCGGCGCCGCGCATGCGATCGCGCTTGCAGAATTGGTTATGGGGCACGATTTACCTGTGCGTTTGAAACTCTATGTGCCAGCCGTCGAGAATGCGATTTCTGGCACAGCGTTCCGGCCAGGCGATGTATTGTCTAGCCGTAAGGGGTTAAGCGTCGAAATCGATAATACGGATGCCGAAGGGCGCCTCATTCTCGGTGATGCGTTGACTCGCGCAAGTGAGTCTGACCCAGACCTGGTGGTCGATTTCGCCACCCTGACCGGGGCCGCGCGCGTTGCATTGGGACCCGATCTTGCCCCATATTATACGGATGATGATGCGCTGGCATCGGCGATCGCAACAGGCGCTCAAGCCAGCGGTGATCCAGCTTGGCGAATGCCGCTCTGGGAGCCTTATCGTTCGATGCTGAAAAGCCCGATTGCCGACATCGTCAACAGCGCGGCTGGCGGCATGGCCGGGTCGATTACGGCGGCGATCTTCTTAAAGCAGTTCGTGGACGTAAAAACCTGGGTTCACTTGGATGTTTGGGCCTGGCGGGACGGCAAATATGGCCGCCCCGCGGGAGGCGCTGCATGCGGGCTGCGCGCGATGTGGGAAATGCTGAAAACGCGATACGCCTAACGCGCGTCGCTGACAACATATCGCGGCCCGACGCCCAACCGATAGGCTTTGTCCTCTGGATTGTAGAGCTGGCAGACTTTCAAGGAGAGACAGCCGCAGCCAATGCACCCATCGAGGCGGTCCCGCATCCGCTCCATCATCGCGATACGATCGTCGAGCGTCTTACGGAAACGTCGACTGATCTTTGTCCAGTCGGCTTTGGTCGGCGTGCGCCCTTCAGGCAAGTCCGCCATCACGCTTCTAATTTGATCGATGCTTAAACCAATCTGCTGCGCGATAAGTATGAACGATAAACGCCGAATATCGGACCCTTCAAACCGGCGTTGATTGCCGTCATTGCGGTCCGGCGTAATCAGGCCCTTTTTCTCGTAGAATCGAATGGCGGAAACCGAAAGCCCAGTACGCACAGCCAAATCACCGATCGAAAGTCCTCTTTTCATGGCCATGAAAAAACTCCATTTAAGACCTTGACCTAAACTTAGGTTTAGGAATTACACAAGTGTCTCCAAAATGCAAAGCAAGGAGACAGAAGATGTCAAAAGCTATTCTCGAACATATCAATATGACCGTGTCTGATCCCGATAGAACGGCTCAAATGCTGGCCGAACTGTTCGGCTGGAAAGTCCGCTGGAGCGGCGCTTCGCTCGGTAATGGGCGGACGGTCCATGTTGGCAATGATGACGATTATGTCGCGCTTTATAGCGTCGGTGCGCCGCGGGGACTCGGCGAGAATGAGAATTACAAACTCGCGGGCGCGATCAATCATCTTGGAATCTTGGTCGATGATCTCGACGCGGCTGAGAAACGCGTCTTGGACTTTGGTATCAAGACCCATAGCCATCAGACCTATGAACCCGGCAGCCGCTTCTACTTCCACGATCATGACGGGATCGAGTATGAGGTTTTAAGCTATGCTTGAGGGACTCATGCAAGCCTATATCGAAGCCTTCGGGCGCGGTTGGCAGCCGCGTCAGGAGCGCTATGCACCGTTTCGTGACTCGCCAAGCTCGCGAAGCGCGCTAAGCTCTCCCGCAAGCAATCAGGGTGAGAAGAGCTATGTACAAACGAGGGATAGCCGCGGGCGTCGCGGCTTTAGGCCTAACCGCTTGCGTGAGTGTTGATGTCGAAGTGGCCGAAGCGCCCTCGATTAAGCCGACCATAGAAGCATCTGAAGTCGCGCCAGAGCCGATCTTAGGGCCGGGGGACCGGATGCCATCTGGTCGCGCATTGGGAACGCGTTCAGCTGTCGTGGCGCCAAATGCTGCGGCGGCGACGGCTCACCCGCTGGCCACCCAAACTGCACTCGACATCATGAAGCGCGGTGGCACGGCAATGGATGCGGCGATCGCGGCGAACGCCATGCTCGGCCTGGTCGAGCCCACAGGGAATGGCATTGGCGGCGATCTCTACGCGATTGTTTGGGATCCGAAGACGCAGCAGCTCTACGGCTATAATGGCTCTGGCCGCTCACCGATGGGGGCGACGCTGGAAGATATGCAGGTTAAAGCTGACGCCTTCATGGACGGCGAAGAAATTCCGCCCTTTGGCGCCGCACCGGTGACCGTACCGGGAACTGTCGAAGCCTGGGGCGCGCTGCATGAGCGGTTCGGAACATTGCCCTTCAATATGCTGATGGAACCGACCATTCAATATGCTCGCGAAGGTGCACCGATCCCGGAAGTCATCGCCTATTATTGGCAGTTTGGTCCACGACGTTTTGGTCCCGCGGCTGAGAGCGGCATGCTGGAAGAATATGAGAATGCCAAAGCGACTTATTTCTCGCCGACGCCGGTCGAAGGCAGCCTATTCAAAAACCCGGATCTCGCCAATACGTTAGAGCGGATAGCTGAAGTGGGAACACAAGACTTCTACACGGGCGAAATCGCCCAAACCATGGGCGCTTATTTTGAACGCATTGACGGATATCTGCGCTATGAAGATTTCGCCGCGCATGATGGCGAATGGGTTGACCCATTGTGTGTTGAGTATCGCGACTTAGTGAAACTCTGCGAGCTCGGCCCGAACACGCAAGGCGTCGCGGCGTTGCAAATGTTGCAAATGTTGGAACGGTTTGACTTGCGCGGCATGGGCTATGGCTCTGCTGACAGTTTGATGGCGCAGATTGAAGCGAAACGCTTGGCCTTCGCGGATCGCGCCGCCGGCTATGCAGACGATGCGTTTAGCGGCATTGATCCAAACGTCTTCATTCGTCCTGGCTATAATGCGGAGCGCGGCGAAGCGATTGATATCACTCAGGCAATGGCGCCGCCCGCACCCGGCTTTGCTGACGCTGACTCGAAGCTCAATGATGGCGACACGACCTATCTCACCGTGACCGACGATCAAGGCATGATGGTCTCGCTCATCCAGTCTAATTATCGCGGCATGGGCTCTGGTCTGGTCGCCGATGGCTTAGGCTTCATGTTCCAAGACCGCGGGCAGCTGTTCAGCCTCGACGCTGAGCATCCCAATGTGTTCGAGCCCGGCAAGCGGCCGTTCCATACAATTATTCCTGCCTTTGCGTTCAAGAAGGATATGCCAGGCTGTCAGGTCCGCGCGGTGGCACCAGAAGCAGCGTGCCCGTATGAGCCCTGGCTCAGCTTCGGGCTGATGGGCGGAGGTATGCAGCCACAAGGGCATGTCCAGATCATCCTTAACTTGATTGATTTCGATATGGGCCTGCAAGAAGCAGGCGACGCGGCGCGCTGGGAACATCGTGGTGGCTGCGAGCCGACCGATGATCTGACCGGCGATGCCTGCGAAGCGGATATGGGCACGGTCCACCTTGAAAGCGGGATTCCGGTCGAAGCCCGCATCGAACTCGAACGCCGCGGACACACGGTGGAATGCTGCCGCGCCAATGGCGGTGGTTATCAGGCCATTATGCGCGACTTTGAGAGCGGCGCGTGGATCGCAGCGACTGAGATGCGCAAGGATGGCAATGCGGATGGCTTTTAGTCGATAGAGGGGACTCGGATCCTGCTGCCATAAGGTGGCAGGACGTCCATGGGATAACAGGCTTGGTCCTCAGCAAATCAGGAGCAAGTCTATGACCGAACCTTATCCAAACCGTCTTGTCTGGGCGGAAATCCCCGTGGCCGATATGGCCCGCGCACAAAAATTCTATGAGACCCTGTTCGAAGAGAAACTCAATCTCGTCGAAGACGGGCCTAACCCGATGGCCATGCTGCCTTATCCGGGCGGCGTTGGCGCCGCGGGTCATCTCTATCCGGGCTCGCCCGCCAAGCGTGGCGAAGGCATCACCGCACACGTCGCCGTGCCGAGCGGACTTGATGTCGCGATGGATCGCGTTCGGGACGCTGGCGGCGAAGTGGTGTCCGAAGTGATCACCATTCCGGCGGGATCGTTCTTTTATGCGATCGACACGGAAGGCAATTCGTTGGGCGTCTTCAAGGTCTAGCGGAAATGAAAGCGGCCAGTCCGCGTACAGTCTTTGTCTCGTCTAAGATACTATACGTGGCTTTGAAAGCCTGCGCGGACTGGCAATTCCCGCTTCCAACGCTTCCTGCGTAGCACATTCTTGACCTAACGGCAATTTGCATCGCTCTCCATGACGCTCTGCCCAGCTTGACTGGGCAGCCCAACACGTGCGCACGCCGAACGACCGGGAGAGTTGTTGGCGCTCTCGGTCTTCTGCAAAGCTCACATGATGGGCCCTCGGGTCGAGCCCGAGGGAACGTTGGGTGATGATTGAAGTAGCCAAGTGGACCCAATCGTCCAAACGGGCCATATCCCCATAATGGAAGCCTTCGCCAACCTGCTCGAACGCCTGCTGCTAACGCCATCGCGCAATGGCAAACTGGCTTTGATGGCGAACTATTTTGCCACCATCCCGGACCCAGAGCGAGGGTGGGCGCTGGCGGCCTTGACCAATGAAATCGATTTGCCAGGCGTGAAGGCTGGCCTCGTGCGCCGCCTGGTCGAAAGCAAAGTCGACCATGAATTGTTTCGGCTGTCTTATGATTATGTTGGCGACCTCGCTGACACGGTCAGTCTGATTTGGCCGACGCAGCACGGCGCCAATTACGTTCCCACGCTAAGCCAAGTCGTGAGCGACTTATCCGAGGCGACAAAGGCGCAAGGCGAGCGACTGATTGAAGGCTGGCTCAACGCGCTCGACGCGCGCGGGCGCTGGGCGTTGTTAAAACTGGTGACGGGGGGATTGCGAATTGGCGTTTCTTCGCGTTTGGCCAAAATTGCTGCGGCTCAATTCGGTGATGTTGAAACCAGCGAAGTTGAAGAAATATGGCACGGGCTCGAGCCGCCTTATCTGAGCCTATTTGCCTGGCTCGATGGGAAGGCAGACAAGCCTAAGCCAGATGTCGCCGCGCCGTTTCGCCCGGTCATGCTGGCGCATCCGCTGGTGGCAAAAAAGGACCGGGACAATCCTGACGCCATCGACCCGGACCTCATCACTGCGGAAACCTTCGCAGCGGAGTGGAAATATGACGGCATCCGCGTGCAAGCTGTGGCCGAGGGCGAGATAAGGCGAATCTATACCCGTACAGGCGATGATATCAGCCACACGTTTCCGGATGTCTTGGCCGCGATGGATTTTGACGCCGCGATCGATGGCGAACTGCTTATCCGCGCACCTAATGGCGCTGTTGCGCCATTTAATGAACTGCAACAACGGCTCAACCGCAAGACGGTCACAAAGAAACAAATGGACGCCCGGCCTGCTTTCATTCGCGCATATGATCTATTGGTGGAAGGCGAGGAAGATTTGCGCGGACTAGGTTTCCAAGAGCGTCGGGCGCGGCTGGAGGCGTTTATCGCTGATCTGGAAACAGATCGCGTTGACCTGTCACCTTTGGTGGAAGTCACCACCATTGCCGCGCTGGAGAAGGCCCGTAACGCACCGCCGGCCCCGGAGATTGAAGGCTTGATGCTGAAGCGGTGGGATAGCGTCTATGAAGCCGGGCGGCCAAAAGGCCCTTGGTTTAAATGGAAACGTGATCCGTTCATCATCGATGCGGTGCTGCTTTACGCCCAGAGGGGACATGGTCGACGCTCCAGTTTGTATTCTGATTTCACCTTTGGCGTTTGGCGGGATGAGAATGGCGAGGATCGTCTCACGCCGGTCGGAAAAGCCTATTTCGGGTTCACCGATGAAGAGCTGAAACAATTGGACAAGTTCGTACGGGACAACACGATTGATCGATTCGGACCCGTCCGTTCCGTGACGGCGACCAAGGAACAAGGCCTGGTCTTAGAAGTTGCGTTCGAGGGGTTGCAACGCAGCCCGCGTCACAAGTCTGGCATTGCCATGCGGTTCCCCCGAATACATCGCATCCGTTGGGACAAACCAACGGCCGAGGCGGATCGACTCGAAAATCTGGAAGCCCTGCTGCCCGAGAATGCGTGATGGACTTGCGGGCAAAGCCTGATAGGGCGGAGCGGTGAATTTTCGTGATTTCCTTCTGCTCGCCGCGGTCTGTTTTGTCTGGGGCCTGAACTTGGTCGTGACCCGATGGGTGGTCGCCGATGCGGGCGTGCCGCCGCTTTTCTTTGCGGCGATGCGGTTTGCAGGGATCGCATTGGTCCTATTCTGGTTCTTGCGGCCAATCCCAAAGAACCTTGGCACGCTATTTCTCATCGCCATGGGCATGGGTGCTGTGCATTTTGCGTTCCTGTTCCTCGGGCTCGCCAATGCCGAAGCGAGCGCGGTTTCCGTGGTCGGACAATTGGGCGTGCCATTCTCGACATTGATGAGTATGGCATTCTTGGGCGAAGTTGTTGGCTGGCGCCGTGGCTTAGGGATTATGTTGGCATTTGCAGGTGCCATCCTGATCGCGGTGGATCCGCAAACCTTTCAACTCAGTTATGGCCTGCTCTATGTGGTGATCGCAGCGCTCATCGCCTCAGGCGCCGGCATTTTGATGAAGCGCATGCCCGCGATCAGCGCGATGCAAATGCAAGCCTGGATCGGTCTGTTCAGCTTCGCACCTTTATTCGCGGTTTCAGGTTTGCTCGAGGGCGACCAAAATGGATGGGGCGCCTTCATTGAGGGGGGCTGGTTGGTCTGGCTCGCGACCGTTTTTGCGGTGCTGGGCGTGAGCGTCTTTGGTCATGGCGGCTTCTACACGCTGATCAAAAAGTACGACATTTCCTTGCTCTCGCCTTTAACCCTGATGACCCCGATTTGGGGGGTGGTTTTGAGTGTCGCATTGCTCGGCGAAGTGCTGACCTTGCAACTCGTTGTCGGCGCCGCGATTTCACTGGGCGGCGTGTTTGTCATTCTCATTCGGCCAAATCGCGCTATGCCGGAAGCCGCATTGGGCAACAAAGTGCGAGGCAAAGCGGAATGAAGATTGAGGCCTTACCCAGCCCAAATTTCAATGATCGCAAACACCCGATCGATATGTTGGTGTTTCACTATACCGGCATGGAAACCGGCCAAGAAGCGCTGGACCGGATGTGCGACGCTGCAGCCGAAGTTTCCGCCCATTACATGATCTGGGAAGATGGCCGCGTTGTGCAACTGGTCGGCGAGGACAAACGCGCCTGGCATGCTGGCGTCTCCAGCTGGCAAGGCGACACAGATCTCAACTCGCGTTCGATTGGCATCGAAATCGTCAATGGCGGACATGATTGGCCACTGCCAGGAAACGTCCTGCCACCGTTTCCGACGGCGCAGATTGAGGCTCTGATCGAGCTCAGCCGTGGCATCCTAGATCGCTGGGACATCCCAGGATCGCGCATTGTCGGTCACTCCGATATCGCACCTGCGCGCAAGGCCGATCCGGGCGAGCATTTCCCCTGGGACCAACTCGCCCGCGCTGGAATTGGACTTTGGCCGCTGACCCTTTCCGAAAACTCTGCCGTCCCGCCAGATGTCGTCATAACCGGTAGATTTCTGCAAGAGCCGCAAGTCATTGGGCGCGGCTTAGGCCCAAGTGACGGCAAAGGCGACGATAAAGGCGCGGTGGGGCGTATGCAGGCCATGCTCGCCAGCATGGGGTACGAACTGCCAGAGACCGGCACCTATGACGCGGCCACAGAAGCCGTTATTCGCGCGTTTCAAAGGCGCTGGGTCCAAGACCGGGTCACCGGGCACGCCGACATCACCACGCTGCAGCGCATCGGGATCATCAACCTGATGTATCAAACGGCGGTGGAAACCGAAGCGGACGATTCCTAAGCCCCGATATTGCCGCATTCGCCCGGTATCTCATCCTCTCCTCGTATTGCTGCGGCTGCTGACCCGAAGCAAATGAGGAATAAATCCATGACCCACCGCGGCAGAGCCTGGCGGCGCGCGCAGCGTCGTAAGCATGGCGGTCACGCCCAAAAACCAGCACCGCGCGCGTGCTGGCAAGAAAAGCGCTGGGCGCTGCTTTACTTTCGCAGCGCGAAACTGAAACGTGCACAAACCCTTGGCCGGTTCTGGCCGCTTCGGGAATGGGAGACTCTATTGCGCGACGCCGAACCGATCCATGTCTTGTTCGTCTGCTCGAAGAACCAGTGGCGCAGTCCGACCGGCGAGGCGGTGTTTCGCAAGGCACCCGGTCTTGCTGTGCGCTCAGCAGGAATGTCGAGAAGCGCCAAACGCACCATCACTGTCGCGGATATTCGATGGGCTGATGTCATTCTAGTGATGGAGGACAAACATCGCGCGCGCTTGCGGGCGCAGTTTCGTGATGAAGTGCGCTATAAAGACGTGCACGTGCTGGATATCCCGGACGAATACGCCTTCATGGATCCGGAGCTCGTTGAGCTTATTCGCGACAAAGCCGAGCCGTTCATCTGGAGCGGTTAAGCCGTCTCGACCGCTTTAACTTGCACCTTGGTCGGGCGCGAATTGCCTTTGCCATAGAGGTTCACTTTGAGCTTGGAAATGGCGTGAACCAAAGCGCTGGGCCCATATTTAATATCGCCGGTAAACTCGATGTTCGGGAACCTTGCAAAGATTTGCTCATAGGCCACGCGGAGCTGCATTTGTGCGACCCGCGAACCGAGGCATTTGTGAACGCCATGGCCAAACGCAATATGCTTGTCCACATTGTCCCGGGTAAGATCAAACACGTCCGGATTTTCGAACACTTCGGGATCGCGATTGCCGGCGCCATACCACATCACCACTTTCTCATTCTTAGCGATGCGCTGGCCGTTGAGTTCAATCTCTTCCAGCGCCGTGCGGCGCATATGCTTGACCGGGGAGACCATGCGCAAGGCTTCTTCCGACATGCGCGGTATGAGCGACGGATCGTCGATCACCATGGCGCGTTGATCGGTCCATTCGGTCATCAGTTTGATTGTGCCCGAGAGCGAATTCCGTGTCGTGTCATTGCCGGCAAAGATGATCAGCAGCCAAGACCCGTCCAAATATTCTTGCGGCAGATCCTGATCTTCCAGTTTGGAATGCGCGATCACAGTGAGCAGGTCTTCGCGTGGATTTGCACGTCGGTCGGCCATCACTTCGGCGCCGTATGCGAACATCTCTTCGACCACTTTCTTGAACCGCAAGGGGAAGAGGGGTTCGCCGAGAAAGGTCCGTAGAGGGTTGGACATAAATTGACTCGCCATTTCCAGATAATGCATCCAGTGGACGATTTTCTGGCGATCCTCCTCGTCTACGCCAAGCATTTCGCAAAGCGTGAATAGCGGGAGTTGGTTGGAGAAGATTTTGACGAAGTCGACGACAGGACCTTTGGCTTCGAGATCGTCGAGCAGGTCCTCGACTTTATCGCTGACGCTCTCCCGCAGCTTTTTGACATAGGCTGGGATGAAGAAGTCTTTCTGCTGGATCCGCATCTGCATGTGCTGCGGTTCGTCCATCGAGATGAGATTGTCCATCGACGCACGGACCAGGATTTCCGGGCGCCAATGCTCGCGCGGCGGTACGGCCAAATTGATCCCACCGCGCTGCGACGAAAACACTTGCGGGTTGAGCTCAACCTCTTTGATGTCGTGATAGCGTCCGACCGACCAAAACCCGCTCGCGCCTTTGCGCATTTGTGACCACATGACCGGCGCTTCATTGCGCATCCGGGTATAAAGGTCATAAGGGTGACCGCGTGTCCATGAGTTCGGGTTCCACAGATGGAAGTCCGTTTCCAGCATGGGATAGATCATCTCATGCTCCGGCATTTGCGTGGAATCATCGACCAAAATGTCGTCGCTGATAAGTTTCATAGCTCGTTCCCAGTCCTGTCAGCGCAATAACAATCGGGCATCATAGCGCGCCCAAGTGGATAAGATTCGGTGAATAATACCCGACCCTGTCCTTACGACATTCAAGTAAAATCTAGCATTTACATCACCTGGTTGCGCACGACCCCTGGCAACACGCGTGTAAATCCTCTATATCGCCCGCTCCAGACGGCTGGGCAGTCGCTGTCTCCGACTTGTGCGGGGGTGGAGGAAAGTCCGGGCTCCATGGAGATATGGCGGTGGATAACGTCCACCCGGCGCAAGCCGAGGGAAAGTGCCACAGAAAGCAAACCGCCCCGAACGCGTTTTGGGGTAAGGGTGAAAGGGTGGGGTAAGAGCCCACCGGGGCTTCGGCGACGCGGCCCGCATGGTAAACCCCGCCAGGAGCAAGACCGAATAGGGGGTGCGCATGGGCCGTCTTCAGCCTGCGCCCCGGGTGTGTCGCACCAGGCACGTGGCAACACGCGTCGCAGAGGAATGGCTGCTGAACCCGCAAGGGGGAACAGAACCCGGCTTACAGGCCGTCTGGACTTTTATGATGGCGACAAGAGCGCCGGCAAGATCGGCGCCACGCGCGTTTCCATAAACTCCCGCTCATACGCGTCTTCCGGGGCGTCCCGAACCGCTTGATCAAGTGCTTGCGCATCGGGTCCCACGAGAATGCGCCAGCGTTCGTCGCGGACGCCTTGTAAGATGATATTTGCGGCTTCAGTCGGATCTAACCCATTGTCGCGAAAGGCTTCGCCGCGCGTTTGTTGATCCGCGCCATCTTCGGCCAGGCTATCGGGAATATCATCCTCTGAGAGTTCGCCAAATTCACGCATCGTGTTGAGCGCGATATTGGTTCCGATATGACCTGGCATAACCACGCTGGCTTTGAGATGAGGCGCATTCAGCCTGAAGTCATTGACCAGAGCTTCAGTGAATCCTTTCACCGCAAACTTTGCCGCTGAGTAAGACGTATGCGAGATGTCCGGACCAAGGCTGGCCCAAAACCCGTTGACCGAACTGACATTGATCATGTGCCCTTCATCCGCCCGCATCAAGGCTGGCAAGAACACCCGAGCGCCATAATAGACGCCATGCCAGCAGACCCCGAAGGTCCGCTCCCACACATCGCGCGGCGTATTGACGAAACTGCCGCCGCCTCCAATCCCAGCATTGTTGAACAGAAGATGGATATGGTCCGTGTCGTGACGTGAGAGCGTGTCATCTCGGAAGGCTTCGAGTTGGGCTTCTATGGCGACGTCGGCGAGAAACCCGGTGACGCGCACGCCTTGAGGCGCGCCCTCCATGGCATGCGCGCAGCTTTCATCCATGTCATCCTGCGAAATATCACACATGGCCACGCTGCACCCTTCCGAAGCGAGCTGTTTGGCCAGTGCTCGACCGATGCCTGTGCTACCGCCAGTGATGACGGCGAGCTTTCCGCTGAAATCTTTCAACGCTTCCTCCCTGATTATCTGTTTTGTCGCGAGCTTATGAGCTGGGTCTGAGCTTGCCAACATAGACGCGAGGAGAGGGCGACGCGCCTATTCGGAACGTACGATGTTCACCCGCTCAATTTTCGCATCATAGACGATGTCTCGCAGGCGAATGATTGTTCGCGTATGCGCTTCAGCGTGGGCTTGAATGATCACGGCGGCGTTTGGCGACTCCGCCCGGCGGCGCTCAATGCTGGAGCGGACGCTCGACACGTCGGTCAAGTCGCGCCCGACGCGAATATTATTTTTAGCGTCAACATAGATCAGGATCGTCTGGGTTTCAGGTTTTGGACAATTCACACAAGCGGGTGGCGGCGGCTCAGCAGCGATGGCTCGTTCCTGAATGAAGGTCGATGTAACGATGAAGAAAATCAGCAGAATGAACACCACATCCAGCATCGGGGTCAGATCAACATTCGCTTCCTCTGTTTGCATGGACGATCGATTGCGCATGGGGCCCTCCAGAAAGAGGACATTATGTCATGTTATTACTATATGTAAATATGTTACATATGCGGCACGGTGATCGACGCGGCATTCTCATGCATATGGAATTGCGCGGCCATGCAGTTTTACGTATTGATTAGACTCAAGCGCACACACTGACCCTGGAGATCAAACATGGCCGACACCGAGAAAAAGGTCTCTAGCCCGAACTATGGCGGCTTTCAGAACGAGATTTATCTCGGTGGCTTGCAAGGAAGTATCCCAAAATATCCTATTGATTTCAAAACGCTTGTTGCGCGCGCCGAGTCCGCGATGCCGGACTATGTTCTCAACTATGTCCAGGGCGGGTGCGGCGACGAGCTCACACAAGACCGTAACGCCCTAGCATTTCAACATTGGGGGATGATCCCGCGCATGCTCGTGGATTGCACGGAGCGCGATCTGACAATCGACTTGTTTGGCGACACGCTCCCCAATCCGGCTTTCATGGCGCCGATCGGGGTAAACGGGATTTGCACCCAAGACGGGCATGGCGACATCGCTGCAGCGCAGGCGTCTGCAATTGCGGGGGTTCCATTCATGGCCTCGACGCTGGCGAATGATCCGCTTGAAGAAGTGATCAAGCATTGCGGTGAGGTGCCGGCCTACTTTCAACTCTACACCCCGAAAAATCGCGACCTCGCAGAGAGTTTGATTTCGCGTGCTGAAACCGCGGGATATAAGGCGATCGTCGTCACTTTGGACACGTGGGTGACGGGATGGCGGCCTCGCGATTTGGCCGCATCAAATTTCCCGCAATTGCGCGGACATGTGTTGGAGAATTATTTCTGCGATCCAGTGTTCCGCAGTCTCCTGCCGTCCCCACCAGAGGAAGACCTACAAACCGCCATCCTGACTTGGGCGGGCGTTTTCGGCGAAGTGCTAACCTGGGAGCATATCCCATGGCTCAAGGAGAGCACTAAACTCCCAATCGTGTTGAAAGGCATTTGCCACGAGGATGATGCGCGCAAAGCCAAAGATTTAGGCGTCGACGCCGTCTATTGTTCAAATCATGGGGGACGGCAGGCGAATGGCGGGATCGCCGCGATCGATATGCTCCCGGGCGTCGTGAAGGGCGCCGGCGATATGCCTGTTTTGTTCGATTCAGGCATTCGCTCGGGGACAGATATTATCAAAGCGATTGCCCTGGGAGCGACCGCCGTTGGGGTCGGCCGACCCTATGCCTATGGTCTAGCTCTGGGGGGTGCAGAAGGCGCAGCGCATGTGCTGCGCTGCATGTTGGCCGAAGCTGATCTTTTGATGGCAGTGAATGGCTATCCCTCGCTCAGCCAGGTTCGCCAAGAAGGTGCTCAGAGAGTTTGATGGCTGAATTTCCGGGAACGCGATTGCCCGACCATGGCGAGCCCTTTGCCGATGCGCAGCGTGCACGTTCCCTCGGACTTGATCCGAGGGCCCAACTCGCCAATTAACGGCGTGACCGAGAGAGACTGTCTCTCTCCCGGTCTTGTCGCGAGATCACATGTTGGGCTGCCCAGTCGAGCTGGGCAGAGCGTCACTGAAGTAATGTTCATCCGCGCAACTTAACTCTGGCAGTTTTGCGTTTTCTCCATGACCCCCAGGCGGTCGACCCGTCCGGTGCTATTGTCGACATCGAAATAGATTTCGCCATAATCATAAACCGTTGTGTCGCCTTTGGTGACGACGCAATCCGGAACTCCAAAGACGGCCCGGGCGCGAATTTGTTCAGACCCTTTGGCGATGCCTTCCTGAGTTTGAAAGCGATTGTCTTGGACAATAATCCAATAGACTCTGTCATGTGCCGCCACAGTTAGTCCGTCGAAGACATAAGTGGTGGCGGCTGTGCCTGCGATGGGGATGGTTCTCTTTGGCACGCCTTTTAAGGCCAAAAGCTGGTCCAAAGGCATGCCGATTTCGACATCACCGACGCGCTCGCCTGGGATAATGCGGTTATCGTTGAGGGTGAGGGGTTTGCTCGCGCATGCGGTCAAACAGGCCAAGCCCGCTAGGCATGCGATTATTCGAGGTGAACTCATACGGTTCGCTTTCAGCTGCTCGCCCCCGCAGCATTTGCCACCCTAATCACCGTAAATCATTCAATTTGTCGAGACGCTCGGACGTGAACTCTCTGTCAGGTTTGGCTTATGCGGGGCTGGGCACCGTGACATCGCCCCAAACGATAAAATGCGGATTATCGTAGCCGCGCTCGGTTTTTCCGTACAGCAAAGGCGAGCCATCCGTCTCGGTGACGCGCGCGCCCGCCGCCTCAGCCACAGCCTGACCGGCTGCTGTGTCCCACTCCATCGTGCGGCCATGGCGCGGATAAAGATCGGCTTCGCCCGCGGCAATCAGGCAGAATTTCAGCGACGATCCCGCGGAGATAATATCCGCGACGGTTTGCGTCTCAAGAAACGCATTGGTCTCATCACTGCGGTGCGACTTTGAAGCAATCGCGGTTAGGCCCGCGTCCGGCGCACGACGAATGCGCAACGATGAGCGCTCATTGGCGGCTGGAACGTCGCTGCCGGGCTTCGCCGTCGCTTGCCATGCGCTGAACCTGCTTTCCGCCACGAATAACCGATCCAGGGCAGGGGCATAAACGACCCCCATGACCGGAACACCATTTTCGATAATGCCAATGTTGACGGTGAACTCACCGCGCTTGTTGATAAACTCCTTGGTGCCGTCCAGTGGATCGACGAGCGCGAAACGATGGCCATGCTCGGGAATGTTTCCGGCCGCCACAGACTCCTCGGCGATCACCGGTAGGTCAGAATCGGCCTCGGCGAGCGCCGCTAGGATGAGCGCTTCTGCCTTCTCGTCTGCTTCGGTGACAGGAGAGCTGTCATCCTTGCGATCCACGTTAAAATCGGTGGCATAGACTTGCATGATCAGCGCACCTGCATCGAGGGCAATGCGGGCGAGCGTGTCTCCGTTTAGGCTCATGAGACGTGTCTTTCTTCTAAAGGCGCAATAATCGGATCGGCGGCTAAGATGCGTTGGATCGTATTTAATGTGTCGAAGGCTTCTTCGCTATTGCTTGAAAGTGATGCGCTGGGCGAGGCCACCTGTTGCAAAAAGGCTTCGAGGGCGACTTTGGCACCGTGACTGTGTTCAAATCGATCAACGGTTTCGTGGCGCGCCGAAGCTCCGTCGCTGCGTGCAGATACCAGGACTTCCTGGCCGAGATTGCGCCGCTGCGAATTGAGCCCCTCTAACCACATATAACCGCGTTCAAAACCCAGTTCTAAGCGAAAGGTCGGGCGCCATTGGCTGGCGGACATATGCAGGCTCGCCAAAGTGCCATTATGCGTACGCAGGGTCGCGAACACATTGGTCTCGCTGCCGGGCTCTGGCGAGCGATCGAGATCTGAATAACCAGACACGTCTTGAAACGGACCGGCAAACAGATGCATCAAATCCACCATTTGCGGACCGAGATCGAAGACCACACTGTCATCCAGGTCGCTGGCGGGACAGCCACATACGCCGCGCAGCGTCAGCAGCTTGCCATACTCGCCCGTGTCCCGTTTCGCCAAGGCCGTTTGCACGGACTCATGGTGGCGGGCTGTCAGTCCGAACTGGATCAGCGCCTCTGGTCGCGCCTGTTCGGCACGGCGGATTTCGATCATATCCTCAATCGATGTCGGCACAGCGTGGGTCGCATAGACGGGCCAAGCATTGTCCAATGCAAACACCGCCCAATCACGGAAATTGTCGCGCGAGCCGGTCAGCATAATGGCATCTAGTGCACCGTTCTGCATGGCCGATTGTAGGATCTCAAAGCCCGCTGGGTCGGCATCTGCATCGAGCGCGAAAGCGGACACTCGGCCTTGTTCGGACAGTTCATTCAGGGCGATATGATGGTCGGGGTCGAGCTGACTGGCGCCAATAACTGCGATGCGCGTGTTCGACATACTCTACGGGCTCCCAACCTAGCCAGCATCGTTACTGACTTGAGGTGGCGGCGACAAGCGCTAGGGGCAGGCTAAGGAGAAATATTTTTTTCTAGCGCTAAGGTGCCAGGGCTTTTAGGAGCAGTCGGGCCTGACTGTGCGAGAAGTTTTCAGGCAACGGCGCCCGCATTATCATTGCGCGTGACCAGATCTGCGCGGTCAATCGATCGACAGCCTCATCAAGATCAAAGTCGCGCCGGACGATTTTCTTGGCTGCGATCTCAGCCAGAATTAAGCGCAAGGGTGCTCGAATATTGTCTTTCATCCAGGCGCGCCACGTGTCACCCGCGGCAGGGTCATCGCTGGCGGCGATCATTGCCACGCGAAGCACAGCATGTCCGGACCCGAGACGCGTGGCATTCTCAATCGGCTCAATTAGAGCGGCAATGCGTTCGGCCGGATCGCGACCGATTTTGGAGGCGTCCGCAACCAGGTCCAAAGCGGCCTCAACACACATATTCCCAATCGCTGGCCACCAGCGATAAATGGTCTGTTTCGACGCCTTGGCTTTACGCGAAACTTTGTCGACGCTGAATTTGCGCCAGCCATTCTCGGCCATTTCTTCGCGTGTCGCTCGCAAGATGGCCGCTCTGGATTCTTCACTGCTGCGTTGGCCCTTCCTGGGCAGGGGTGTCTTTTGCGTCATCGTGCTCATTTGACTGAATTTGTTGCAGTTTGCGTTAGCACGGTACGAACCGTTTGTCTTTGGGGACTTGCACAGGTTTTTCCAACGCGCGGATCCGATTTGAGACGGCCAGATAATTGGTTCAACCGAAGATCGAGCGCACGGTGAATTCGCGACCGCGACAAAAAGACCAAATTCGCGATTCGGATATGGGCACACGTATATCGCGACCTATATGCCGCTATAACGTCAATCTGATTGTGTTATGGGGCCGTTATGGACGTCGCAATTTCGACCCTTCTTTCTCCGATAATTCTGTTTTTCGCGCTTGGCATGGGCGCAGCCCTACTCCGATCTCAAATGAGTGTGCCGGAAGCCTTCGCGAAAGGCATGGCACTTTACTTGATGATGGCAATCGGTCTCAAAGGCGGCGTCGAGATGTCGAAGAACCCGCTGACCACAGACGTCCTGCTCGTCTTAGGCGCCGGCATCGTATTGTCCTTTCTCATCCCCGTCATTGCCTTTGCATGTTTGCGTGCGACGACAAAGCTCGACCGGATCGATGCGGCAGCGACAGCCGCGCATTATGGCTCGATTTCTATCGTGACGTTTGTTGCTGCGACTGAAGCGGTTCGACTATCAGGCTTAGATAGCGGCGGGCACCTCGTTGCGGTGGCCGCGCTAATGGAAACCCCCGCGATTATCACTGCACTCGTGCTCGCGGCGCGGGGGCAAGCAAAACGCGACAAGCCCGTCGCGGGCTCAGAGCAAGGGGAATTGGTGCGCGAGGTATTCCTCAACGCGTCGATCGTCGTCCTGGTCGGGGCGCTGATCGTGGGTTGGATTGCTGGCGAAGATGGGACCGAAACAGTGCGGCCTTTCTTCGTCGATCTGTTCCAGGGTGTTTTATGCTTATTCTTGCTCGATATGGGCCTGTCAGCGGGCCGCGGATTGCGTCAAGGGTGGCGGCAGTTGAGCCCAATGACGGTTGGGTTCGGCCTTTATATGCCGCTCATCGCCGCCGCGATCGCAGCTGGTTTCGCGTACGTGATCGGCATGCCCGCTGGGGATGCGGCTTTGTTGATCACCTTGACCGCGTCGGCCTCTTATATTGCCGTCCCGGCTGCCATGCGCTTGGCTTTGCCAGAAGCCAAACCATCGATATATTTGACCTTATCGCTGGGCGTCACATTTCCATTCAACGTGACGATCGGCATACCGATTTACATCTTCCTCGCGCTCCTCATTACCGGACAGGCCTGATCTATGACGAAACATCTTCGCATCGAACTGATCATTGAACGCATGGCGCACAAGCGGGCCTGCCGCGTTCTAGAGGCGGCGGGAATGACAGGTTACACGGTCCTCCCAGCGATGGCCGGATATGGAAATTCCAAACGCTGGAGCCGGGATACCGATCTCTCTGCGAGCGGTGATATGGTGGTGATCATCTCAGTCGGCGACGAAACCAAGGTGCGCGCGACAATGGAACAAATCGGTGACCTGCTCGGCGCGCATATTGGAATTGTGACTGTGACTGAAGTTGAAGTCCTGCGGCCAGGCCGGTTTTAGACTTACGCCTCTTCGCGCCCCCGAACCACGGCTTGATCGATCAGTTCACGCGCTTTCTCAACCCCAGACCAACCTTCGACTTGGCTCCATTTGCCGGTCTCGAGATCCTTATAGTGGGTGAAGAAGTGGGTGATCTTCTGCACCAAGATATCCGGTAGATCGTGATACGTCGCGATCTTGTCGTAATACGCGGTCAGTTTTGGATGTGGCACAGCGAGGATTTTCTCGTCTGGGCCTTTATCATCGGTCATCATCAATACGCCGACCGGACGGGCGCGCACAACGCTGCCTGGGACCAGTGGACGGTTGCCGACCACCATCACATCGATCGGGTCGCCATCTAAGCTCAACGTATGGGGTACAAAACCGTAATTACAGGGGTAGCGCATCTCTGTGTAGAGATATCGATCCACGAACATCGCGCCAGAGGCTTTGTCGATCTCATACTTGATCGGATCACCGCCGAGTGGGACTTCGACGATCACATTGATATCGTCAGGCGGGTTCTGTCCGGAACTAATTTTCGAGATGTCCATGGGAGGAGGCCTTTGCGACTGCTCAATTTTCGCTGCCCGTGCAGCATTGTTGCCAAAAGGTCAAGCGGACATTCTGACTTGGCCTCGATGCGGAGCGGTGCTTAACTTAGCTTTATTGGAGTTAGCGTGGAACCGAATATGAACCTGCTTGGAAAATCTGCCATCGCCGCGACTTTGGCTGTTGGCCTCATGGCCCCCGCCATGGCGCAAGAATTGCGCACTGCATCAGAAAGTGTCGTCGCCTGCCAGACCGTTGAAGATGCGCTGGAGCGGCTGGATTGTTTTGAGAAAGCCGCGACCGAATTGTCAGCCGCCCTGGCCGTTCCGGTGCCAGCGCCAGTAGTCGCCGAAGCCGCCCCGACCCCGACAGTGCCTGTGGCGCCGACAGAGCAAGCCGCGGCAACCGCTGCGCCAACTACAGTCGCAGCGACGCAAGCTCCTGCAGCTGTTCAGCAAGCTTCAGCGGAGACTGCGACTGCGGACAGAGAAGCCCCGAGTCGTTCGCTTCCCGGCTGGATTCCGCGCATTTCATTTGGTAGCGACCGTGACGTTGAAAAAGAACCAGACGAGTTCGAAACCACCATCACACGAATTCAAGTGAACCGCCTCGGCCGCCATTTCTTCACCACGGCCGAAGGGCATGTGTGGAAACAAAGAGACATTGGAAAGATCCGCGCGCCCAAGAACCTTCCGGCGGAAGTGATCTTGTCTCAAAACATCATGGGCGGGATTCAGCTCAAGATCAAAGAAACCAACCGCATCTACAGCGTTGCGCGAGTCGAGTAGGACTTAATCCGTCAGCGCATAGTTGAAGCTCACGGAAATCCGGGGATCTTCAGACTGGCTGGTCATGACTTCATGGCGCAGCCAGCTTTCCCACATCAGGATATCGCCGGCACTTGGCTGAATATAGTGAAACCGTTTTGCTCGCGTCGGCGCATCCGCCTTTAAGGGCGGGGTCGCCATCAGCATTGGGAGACGTGGGTCTTCGAATTTTATCTGTCCGGCCTCATTGGGAATTGCGACATAACATGTGCCGGAAATCACGCTATTGGGATGGATATGTCCGGAATGATGTCCTCCTTCGCCGAGAATATTGATCCACAAACTGTCACAAACCAACCGTGCGGACCCAAGGTCCCAATGGGCTCGCTCGGCAAAGGCGATTGCCATTTGGTCCAAGACGTTGACCAGGTCCGCGAAGGCCGGCGCTCGCATCGGTAAATCATCAAGCGAGGCATATGAGGTATACCCTGGATAGCCTTCCCGTTCGCACCAATCATGCCCGGCCGTATCGCCGTCTTCAATCATCCAACAGGCGTCCTCTAGGTCCGCCACGAGCGTTTCTGACGGCACTTGATGACGTTCGATACGCGTTGAGAAAACAATGTCTTCGATCATACCCGTTTCATATCCATGTCCGCTAAGCTGGCAATGCTCGGACTGATTGCGCGACGCGTACGGATCACGCAACTGCAAACAGAATTTACTTTGCGGCGATGCGATTCTTGTGTACTGAACAATATACAAATCATTCAGCGCTAAGGAGGCAGCCATGGCGGAGACGAAGTTCACGGTGAATGGAGAGGCGCGGACGGTCGATATGGATCCGAATACGCCTCTTTTATGGGTGTTACGCGAACAATTGAAACTGACCGGCACCAAGTTTGGGTGCGGCATCGCCCAATGCGGTGCGTGTACCATTCACCTCGATGGCGCGCCGGTGCGGTCTTGCTCCACGCCTTTGGCTGCCGCAGAGGGCGCCGCGTTGACAACGATTGAAGGTGTTGCGGCTGAAGATGGCACACGCCATCCCGTGCAAGAAGCCTGGGTCGAGCATCAAGTACCACAGTGTGGCTACTGTCAGTCTGGGCAAATCATGAGTGCTGTTGCGCTGCTTCGCGATACGCCGAACCCCACGGATGCCGATATCGATGCCGCGATGAGCGGCAATATTTGTCGCTGCGGTGCCTATGGACGCATTCGCCAAGCCATCAAAACGGCCGCCAGCGCTTAGCCGCGCTGCACCAAGGAGACCTGATCATGGGAAAATGGACACGTAGAGGGTTTATCGCAGCTGGCCTGGTCGGCGGCGGCGTATTAGCGGTTGGTGTTGGCATCCGCGAAGGCCACCGCGCACCGAAACTCGCAGGCATGATGACGGAAGACGGTGAGGCGTTGGTCAATGTTTGGGTCAAACTCGCCCCGGACAATACCATTACCGCCATCGTACCGCATAGCGAGATGGGGCAGGGGGTGTTCACCTCAATGACGCAAATGCTCGCGGACGAAATGGATGCCGACTGGCAAAGCGTAACCTTTGAGCAAGCGCCTGCACACGAAGCTTATGCCAATTATCCACTGGGCCGGGAATTCATTTTGGGAGACACCAAAGTGCCGGGTTTTGTGCAAGACTCGCTAAATGGTGGTTTTCTACGCATCGCCCAATCGATGGGTCTGCAAATCACTGGCGGCAGTACCGCAGTGCGGTTCACGGGTATGGGCGGCATGCGCATAGCCGGTGCCGCAGCGCGTGAGATGATCGTCAAGGCTGCCGCCAAAACCTGGGGTGTCCCGGCACGCGAATTGCGCACCGAGAACAGCTATGTGCATCATGATGCAAGCGGACAATCTGCGCCTTATGCGACGTTTGCTGAACAAGCGGCGAAATACGCACCACCAACACAGCCCAAGTTAAAAACACCCGATCAATATACTTTGATGGGCACATCCGTCCCACGCTTTGACATTCCAGCGAAGACCGACGGCACGGCGGAGTTCGGTATCGACGTAGACTTGCCCGGAATGAAATATGCCGCCGTGATGGGCCCGCCCGTATTGGGCGCTGAGACCGTCTCTGTTGACGACACCTATGCGCGGGACATGTCGGGCGTGATCAAAGTGCTGAATAAAGGTCATTTTGTCGCCGTCGTCGCGGATGGCTATTGGCAAGCTGAGAACGCGGTTCGTCAGCTCGACATTACGTGGTCCGAAACTGGCGCTGACACGCTCAACCAGGCAGATGTCTTCAATGCTTTGCGCTCCGCAATGGATGCGGCGGGCGACAAAGGCAAAGAAGATGTCGCCGTCGGCAATGTCCGCCGTGCGAGCGAGAATGCAGCTCGCATCTATGAAGCCGAATATTCTGTCCCGTTTCTCGCACACGCCGCGATGGAGCCACTGAATGCGACAGCATGGGTGCGCGACGATCAGATCGACTTGTGGTCGGGGCTACAAAATCCCTTGGCGGTGCGCGACGAGATTGCGGGCGCGACCGGGGTGAAGAAGAGCAATGTTTCCATCCACAACGTCTTTCTTGGCGGTGGGTTTGGCCGACGCTCCAATCCCGACTATCCCTTGATGGCGATTGAGATCGCGAAAGAGTTCGATCATCCCGTCAAAATGATCTGGTCGCGGGAGCAAGATACACAGCAAGATTGGTATCGACCTGCGTCCGTCAGTCGGTTCAAGGCCGGGCTGGATGAAGACGGCATGCCCGTGTTGTGGGATAATCTGTTCACGCAAAAACATGATCCGCCGGAAGCGTCTCACATTCCTTACAAGATCGACAATCAGCTGATCCATTATGCGCACGTCGACCATCATGTACGGTTTGGACCGTGGCGCTCCGTTGATCATACTCAGCATGGCTTCTTCATCGAGAGTTTTGTCGATGAGCTCGCCGATCAGGCTGGTATGGATGGCTATGCATATCGCCGAAAATTACTGGAACACTCACCGCGTTATCTAGCGGTGCTCGATGCTGCGGCCAAAGCCGCGGGCTGGGGGCGGGAAGTGCCTCAGGGACGCGGTTTGGGGATCGCCTTGGTCGACTCATTTGGCACAGTTGTCGCGCAAGTTGTCGAGGTGGATGTCTCCGGGCCAGAGCCAAAGGTCATCCATGTTTGGTGCGCCGCGGATCCTGGTTATGCAATGAATCCAGATGGTTTTATCGCCCAGATCGAGAGTGGGATCATCTACGGACTGACGGCCGCGCTTTATGGCGATATCACCATCGAAGATGGCGCTGTGGTCCAGTCCAACTTCCATGACTATCCAATGATCCGGATGAATGAGGCGCCGGAGATTTCTGTCGAAATCATCAATAGTGGCGCCAAGGTTGGCGGCGGCGGGGAACCTGGTACGCCACCGATTGCGCCTGCGCTAGCCAATGCTGTGTTTGCTGCCACCGGCGTACGGGTGCGCAGTCAACCTATCGCCAATTTCAAAGAAGGCCTGACTTAAACGCGATCTTTACTTGGCCAATCGCACGGGCATCGATGACAGCCCGCGCGTGCCAAGACGTTTGGACCATTTTAGCCGCTCCCCCAAACTCAGATTGGGCCAACGGGCGACGATCTTTGAGAGCGTCAGCTCAGTCTCCATCTTCGCCAAGTGAAGGCCGAGACAAATATGTGGCCCGCCGCCCCATCCCGTGTGACGGTTGGGCCGCCGCGCCAAGTCTAGCGTGAGCGGATCGTCAAACACATCTGGGTCGAGATTGGCGGCGCCCAGCAGCGCCATAACTTTGTCGCCGCGCGCGAAGGGCACGCCCGCCAGTTCCGTGTCCTGAATAACAAACCGTGGTTTGGTCATATGCACCGGCATAGCAAATCGCATCAGCTCATCCACCGCGACCCTCCAGCCGTCTTCATCAAGCTGTCTGGCAGTCTCCCAGGCGCCTGGTTCGGTGAGCAGCGTATACAAACCGCTAGACAGAAGATTGGTGGTCGTCTCGTGACCTGCCACGAAGAGGACCAGCACCAGCGAGACAAGCTCGTCTTCGCTCATCTCGGCACCTTCCGCTTCAGCCTCAATCAAGGCGCCCAATAGGCCGGGTTTTGGATTACGCCGCGCCAAATCGATTTCAGCGCGTAATTGCTTAATCACGCTGCCCATCCCCATAAGGGCGCGGAGGATTCCGAACGTCGAGGAGGCTTCTGAGAATCCGGACATGGTTTGCGTCAGACGCTCGCGCGCATCGTCTGCGAGACCTAATAGTTGACTGATCACTTCTAAGGGCAGCGGACGAAACACCGTCTCCACCAGGTCGACTTCGCTTCGCTCTGCGATTTGGTCCAAATAAGCATCGACCATCATCCCAACATGCTCGCGATTGGCTTCAATTGCCGCCCTTCTAAACGGGGCGTCCGCCGTGCGTCGCAAGCGTTGGTGATCGGGGTCGTCGAGCGATAAGAGGTTTTCCGCCAAGAGCCGCATCGATTTTGGCATAAATGGCAAGCCAAAGGCTTTCTTATGCCCGGCATTTCGCGCATCCACCGCGAACAGGTCTGTTCGCTTCAACATCATTTGCACCGCTTCATGGGACAAAGCAGCTTGTATCGGACCGAATAGTGGGATCCGGGTCTGTAGAAAGGGGCCCTCTGCCAAAGCCTCAGAGAGCAGGTGATGCGGCGCGGCTTTAAAATCGCGAGACGTCAAATTTAGTTTGCGCATGTTTGCTTCTATCTCAGATAGAGCGAGCTCACAATTTATCGCTCCGCCATGCGCCTCGCGGGAACCTACATTTGCATCGTCCAGCCTTCGACACCCATCGCGGCCTGACGCACAGCTTCGCTCATTGTCGGGTGCGCATGGCAAGTACGAGCAATGTCTTCAGAGGATGCGCCAAACTCCATGGCGATGGCGATTTCGTGGATCATTTCACCGACCCCAACGCCAATCATATGCGCGCCGAGAATTTTATCAGTGCCTTCTTCAGCCAGAATTTTGACAAAGCCAGTCGTCTCATGATTGGTCCGCGCGCGCGAATTGGCCATGAACGGGAATTTGCCCTTCTTATATTTGATGCCCGCTTCTTTGAGCTGCTCTTCGGTTTTGCCGATCGTGGCGATTTCCGGATTGGTATAAACCACGCCCGGTACGAGATCATAATCCACGTGGCCTGCTTTGCCTGCGATCAGTTCTGCCACCGCTGCGCCATCGTCTTCTGCTTTGTGCGCCAGCATCGGGCCAGCAATACAGTCGCCAATCGCCCAAACGCCAGGGGCAACCTTGAAATGATCGGTGGTTTCAATCACGCCGCGACGATCGGTTTTGCCGCCAACAGTCTCCAGGCCGAGCCCGTCTGTATACGGCCGACGTCCAACGGCAACGATTACAATATCGGCGTCCAACGTCTCAGCGTCGCCGCCTTTTGCAGGCTCCATGGTCAACTTCAGCTTGGTTTTAAGCTTCTCGACACTGGTCACTTTAGTGCCGAGCTTGAAGGCGAGGCCCTGCTTTTTGAAGGTACGTTGAGCTTCCTTCGCAATCTCATTGTCCGTGCCGGGGAGAATGCGGTCGAGATATTCGATGACGGTCACTTCGGACCCAAGCCGAGACCAGACGCAGCCCATTTCTAGTCCAATGACACCGGCCCCAATCAGGACGAGTTTCTTGGGAATGGCATTAAGGCTCAAGGCCCCTGTATTGGAAACGATGCGCTCTTCATCAATCTCGATGCCTGGCAGCGTTGAGGGTTCAGATCCGGTGGCGATGACGATATTCTTCGTCATCAATGTTTGTGTTTTTCCGTCGGGGCCAGTGACCTCAACTTGACCGGCGCTCTTGATTCGACCTTTGCCGTGGAAGTGATCGACTTTATTCTTCTTGAGCAGGAAGGCGACGCCTTTGGTCAGGCCGTCTACAGCGTCAGCTTTTTGTGACATCATCTGGGCGAGGTCGATTTCCAGTTTGCCCGTTTTGATACCCATGTCGGCAAAGTCATTTTTCGCCGCCGCATAGGCTTCCGAAGCGTGCAGCAGCGCCTTGGAGGGAATACAACCGACATTCAGACAGGTGCCGCCAAGCGTATCGCGCATTTCGATACAGGCTGTTTTCAGCCCTAATTGTCCTGCCCGGATTGCGCAATTATAGCCCCCTGGGCCACCGCCGATGATCACGACGTCATAGGAATCTGCCATTGAATTTTTGCCTGTGTCAGCTCGCCAATAGAATGTGGCGGCAACCTAGTGTCGTCGGCGGCAAATGCAATCGAAGAAACGTCTTAAGCGCGACGCAATGTCAGTATCAGAACGGAAAGCGCAATCGCAGCGAGGCCGAATATCACTTCATCCATCCAAAGCCCGGAATCGGCACCGGACGCGGCCATCAATCCGCCAAGTATGGCAAAGAAGATCGAACCCACGGTCGCAATCGTTCCGCCGCTGCGGATATGTAGCCCAACCAGCAGTCCGCCCAAGGTCATCAGAGCGGCGCTAACAATTCGAATGATGCTGGTTGGTGGATCAAACAGCGCACTGGCTAAGTCGCTGCCACGCTCCATGATCGTCAGAACAGGGGTAATCCCGCCCCAAGCCAGCCATAGCCCCAGGCCCAACATGACCATTCCTGCCAGTTGTCTGATCATGAATTATTTCTCCATCCGTACGCTATGTGACGGATTTGACAGGGATTTGCAAACACGCCGGAAATACGCGGTGTTCATTTCGCGGCTCGAATGTGGCGGATTAGTGGCGGCGTTGGCGGACCATCATCTTTCGCCCTTCGGCGGCAAAGTGCGCGCGCTGCCGAGCGATCGCCGCAGGAACGGGGCGTCGAACATGCTTTTTGCTCGATTTCGCCAATTCCGCAGCGGCTTGTGCTAAGACGACAACTTGCGCCTCATTTGTGGGTTCTTCTGGTTCAACGAGTTTGAGTTTCGGAGTCCGGCAGAGCTCCCAAACCGCAATCCCGAGCAATACGGCGCCTGCTGCGGCCCCGGCGACGGCGCCTTCACCCACGCTTGGGTCGCGCCACCATCCGGCTTCAAAATCGACCAGGAACACGCAGGGGAAACCGGCAACGGCGCCCATGAAATACCAGATCCTGGCGGCCTTCTTGCGGTTTCCAAGACTAAGTGCAGCGGCGTAGAAGCAAAGCGCCGCTAAGAAATAAGGTGCGCCGTAAGCGATTCCCAGCTGGCGCCAATCGATCCCGGTAAGGCCCGCCATGGCCTCTTCTTCGAGCATAAAGCTCGCCAGCATCATCAGGCTCGGCCAGCGGATCGCGGCCATTGCACCGAAAGCAAAGGCGATTGCATAGAGTGCAATAAGTAAGGCGATCAGTCGTCTTGGCATGTTTTCTTAATAGACCCGTAAAATTGATATGCGATGAACAGGGTCGAAGGAATTACGTTATGTTTCGATCTGCACCCCCTCAAGTGCCCATGGCACTTATGTTTGCCGGGATCATCCCGTTTGTCGCGACATCCGGATTGATGTTCGTTTGGCGAGATGATCCAGCGTCAAAAGTAACCATGGCGCCATGGCTATTGGTTTATGCGGCCGTAATTCTGAGTTTTCTGGGCGGCGTACGTTGGGGCGTCGAAATCGCCAAACGTGAACGACCGCGGTTCGCGGAGCTGGGACCGTCGATACTCGGCGCTTTAGCCGGGTGGGGATTGGTGATGGCGTCGTTCAGATATGGCGCTCTACCGCCCATTTTTGGAGCCATGGCTGGCGCATTGGTTCTGTATTATCTTTATGATGCGATCTCTCCAGAGCTCCCAATTTGGTATCGGAGAATGCGCTTGTGGCCGACCATCGGCGCGGTGGCCTCTTTGGTGCTTGCCTATTTCTTACTCGGCGGGGCTTAACGTCCGCGGCTTTGGCAAGCTGATTCCAGCGGCGCGGAAGCTTATTGTCGCTAGCGCGAGCGAAATCGAAGCATTCCAACCGGCCATAGACAGGCCGTACTGCCCCTTCCACGGATCATCCATGCAAGAGGCAACCGCTTGCGGCTCATTCAATCGGCTGGGATCAAACGAAGTCATATCAAAGGCTTCACCCAAACATCCGCTTGGGGCTGGCCAGAAGCGGTATTCGACGCCGGCATGGTAGGCCGCGACGACTGCGCCAGTGAGGAACACCAAGCCCAGCATGATATTGAACGCCATGATAAAGCGAGGGTTCTGCCGAATTTGCCAGAGCGCCAGCGCGGTCACCGTCATTGCAACAATCGCCCAATAAACCTCACGCTGTCGCAAACAGAGCGGGCAGGGCGCGAGATTGGCAAAGGTTTCAAATGCATGCGCCGCAGCCAACATCGCTGCTGCGGCGACCAGCGCCAATGCGGGCCATCGCCAGGTTTTCAGAAATGGGTCAATCTGAGCAATCATCCGCCATAGAATCGTACTGCAAGGCGCAAGAGTCCATGCGGCAACCGAGCACGGGGGTTAACACATTTGTCATCTGGGTTTTTAGCCCGTGATCATGTCTTTGAGCGAGGTAATGATCCAGGTTGACCCGGTGAGCAGAATACCAATCCAAACGGAGCCCAAAATGGCGCCCAACACCACTAGAATGCCGTCACGCGCCATGAGGCCAAATGCAACAATTGCCACAGCGATCGCGGGCGTCGAATTGGTCAACGGCAGCGGTACGAGGATGGAGGCAGAGAACGCGGTCAGGAACAGCGCAAGTACCCGCTCCATGGATTTCCCGGTCAAGAAGGTCAGGCGCGGATGTGAAATCCGCTCTAACCAACCAAACCATTTTCGGCCAAAGCCCGACATGCGCGTCAAACCGGCTTTGTCGATTTTGCGAGTCCCAAACTTCTCAGGGAGCCAAGGTTCTTGTCGCCCCGCCAACATTTGTAAGGTCAAAGCCAGCATCGGCAGCGAGACCACCTGTGGTACGCCATAGAGAAACGGAATTGCGCACGGCAATGCCAGGATAAAAAGCATCGCGCCAAATGCACGTTCTTCCAAACGGTCGAGGATGTTATGCAGGCTCAAACCCTCGTCTGGCGCCTCTGCGGCCATCGCTTCAAGGGATTGCAAAAACGTGCGGGGTGGATGCGTCGTCTCGGTCATAATCGCCTCCCTAAACAAGTTTCGTACAGCCGCAAAGCGGTGATTGACGGATGGCTCCGACTACGGCAGTTAGGCGCTCTTCTACCTGACACGTGCCTCCCTGGCGGAATTGGTAGACGCGACGGATTCAAAATCCGTTTCTGGCAACAGAGTGCCGGTTCGAGTCCGGCGGGAGGTACCATCTTACTGTCCATCGCTACCGATATTTTTACCCGCGCCATGCCGCGAGGTGATTTTGACTTCGCCTAGATTACTGCGCAAAAGAAATCCATGAGCTGGGAATCCGAAGTCGAACAAATCAAGCAACGCCGCGAGGCGGCGCTCAAGCAAGGCGGTGAAGAGTCGATCGCGCGGCAGCACGCCAAAGGGCGCCTGACCGTTCGAGAGCGCATTAATGCGCTGATCGATCCAGACAGTTTCGACGAAATTGGCAAAGCAGCTGGCGGCGCAGAATATGGTGCCAATGGCGAGTTAATCGACTTTACACCGGCAAATTTCGTTTTGGGATTCGCTAAGATTGATGGTCGGCGGGTCCTGGTCGGCGGCGAGGACTTCACCATAAAAGGGGGCTCGCCATCTCCGGCAGGTTTGCGAAAATCCGTCTATACCGAGGACCTTGCATTGCAGGCGCGGGTTCCATTGGTCCGCTTGCATGAAGGGGCTGGCGGGAGCGTTGGCGGATCCGGAGGGCCAAGCCTGCCAGGTCCCGTATTCGCGCCGTCGCGATTCAAGTCTGTTGCCCAAACCCTCGCGGCGATTCCGGTCGCCACAGCCGGGCTAGGCGCGGTGGCGGGTCTGCCGGCTGCCAGACTGGTTTCATCGCACTTTTCCGTCATGTCGAAGTCGACCGCACAAATCTTAGTCGCCGGACCTGCGGTGGTTGAGCGCGCGATGGGCGAGAAGCTGAGCAAGGATGAACTCGGCGGCGCTCAAGTTCACACGCGCAATGGCACGGTCGACAATGGGGCGGAGGATGAGCGTGCGGCGCTCATGCAGATCAAACAATTTTTGTCCTATATGCCGAATTCTGTCTGGGACCTCGCACCTGTGCAAGCGTGCGACGACCCCGTCGACCGGATGGAAGAGGACCTGATCTCCATCGTGCCGCGCGAACGACGCCGCGCCTTCGATATGCGCAAAGTGCTTTCCATGGTCCTCGACCGGGACAGTATGTTTGAAATGGGCGCGGGTTATGGACGCAGTCAAATCACCGGCCTCGCCCGTCTCAATGGGCAACCGATAGGGGTCTGGGCCAATGATGGGCGTCATCTGGCCGGCTCGATGACCGCCGATGGCGCTCGAAAAGCCGAACGCTTTATCAAATTGTGCGAAACCTTCGCGCTGCCGATCGTGGCCTTTGTTGATGAGCCCGGTTTTATGATTGGCTCCAAAGCGGAAAAAGAAGCGACCATTAGAGTCGGCGCCCGAACCGTTCTTACAGCTTCGATGACGACAGTCCCGTGGGCGTCGGTGATGGTGCGTAGAAGCTTTGGCGTGGCGCAGGCCGCGCATTATGGGCCGGAGGCATACGTCTTGGCCTGGCCATCGGCGGAAAGCGGGCCCCTGCCAGTCGAAGGCGGTGTGGCCGTCGCCTTCCATCGCGAAATCGCGGCGGCAGAAGACCCGGACGCTAAGCGACGTGAGCTTGAAGAGATGCTCGCCGCGCGGCAATCTCCTTTTCCGCGCGCCGAAGCCCTATCCGTGCACGAGCTGATCGATCCGCGCGAAACCCGGCCCATGCTCTGCCGATGGATAGACCGGGTTCAGCCGTCATTGTCCGGCTTGCTCGGCCCCAGCGCGTTTCCCTACACCCCTTAAGACAGATCAGGACTCGGCATGGCGAATATTGAGATCGAACTCGAAACCGGCGGCACCGTTTGGAAGACGCTCGTCAAACCCGGTGACCAAGTCAGCGAAGGGCAAGAGCTGTTCGTTTTGGAAGTGATGAAAATGGAGGTGCCTTATACGGCCCCTGTGTCCGGCGTTTTGTCTGAACTCTTGATTGCTGAGAATGACGTGGTCGAAGAAGGCCAAAAAGCTGCGACAATTGAGACGGGATAAGCCTTCCCGAGCGCGCGACGCCCTGGTTACCACTCCAATGAAATGCGGGTTTCGCCGAGCCGCATCACGTTCCCACAAGCGTCGCAGGTCACCACCGGCAATAGCTCACTCGAACAGGTTTCGTGTTGGAAAACGACAGGTGGGCCTTCTGGTGTTTGATAGTGTTGATCACCCCAGGCTTGCAACATCACGAGAATTGGAAAGAAGTCTGTGCCTTTCTCCGTCAAGCTATAAGCGCCCGTATGAGCTTCGTGCGAGTTGAGGAGGCCAAGTTCCTGCAACCATTTCAGCCGTGCACTCAACATATTGGTCGCGATCGCAGTATCGTCCAAAATCTGATCAAATTGACAAAGACCGGTCATCATCGCCCGCAGGATCAACACAGACCAACGGTCGCCGAGAATTTCAGCTGACTCTGTGAATAAGAGCGTGATGTCCTTATCGTGTAGTTTCACTTTGCTTTGACGGCGACGGGAATAACTGGGTCGGACCAGACCGATCCCGGGGCCTGGTGTCCAATTCACATTGCGGGTCGAAAAGCTCTGCCGACAATGCGCGCAGGACGGTTGCGGCAATACCTGATTGCCGCAAGTTTCATGGATGAGTTTCACTTGCACGGCACGATCGGTCTGGCTCCAGGTGCTCTCCCAGCGCAGCAGCATCAGCACGACCCAAAACAAATCGAGCCCTTTAGCGGTCAGCCGATAAGCCGACGCTCCAGACTTTGCGCCAGGGGCCGGTTTGTCCAGAATGCCGGCCTCGCGAAGGTTTTGCAGGCGGTTCGACAAGACCGCCTTGGGGAGACAGGCGAACTTATGGATCTCACTAAATCGACTTTTCTGCATCCAGATCGATTGGAGAATAAGCAGGCTTGGCACATCGCCGACATCATTGAGCGCGCGCCAAATTGAGCAGGTTCGAACCAGTTTTAGATTTGACGTGATGGTGTCTTTGCTGAGCATCACTGGGCGGGCGAATCTGCCCCAGCGCGAGAAGGTTTTGGCGGCAACGGGATCAGTTTTGACGTCCGGCGCGTATAGTCCAGATAGGCTGGATCTTCGCCCCAGCGTTTTTTCGCGATCCGGTCGAGCATCGGAATCCCGCTCACTCGGGTGAGTAAGAAACCGACAAAGACTGGTGAAATCAACGCCGCCCAGCTGCCGCCCTCGAGATAGGGCAGAGCGATGACCGCAATGCCTGTCCAAAGTAGGATTTCGCCAAAATAGTTCGGATGCTGAGACCAAGCCCAAAGGCCGGTGGTGATGAATTTGCCGCGATTATCCGGATTGGCGCGGAATTGATTTTTTTGCCCATCAGCGACGACTTCACAGACAAACCCAATCAACCACATCGCTGCCCCGATGACGAAGAAGGCATCAATCGGTCGGCCTTCCACGCGGGTCAAAATCACCATGGCGCACGCTGCGGTGAGCACCACCCAAAGGCCCTGTGTGGTCCAGGCCCCGAGAAACCGCACAAAATGCGGTTTAATGGTTCGAAAGCGCACATCCTCTCCAGATTTGCTAATCCGCGAAAACAGCATGATCCCCAGACGCACGCACCAAATCGCCACCATGCCAGCGACAATCAAACTCGGCAGCGTCGGTGCCGCGGTTAAAGCCAGTGCACAAGCGACGACGCTCAAATAGGTGATGGCGCCGGTGAGATCATAGAAGTGTTCTGTTTGCGCGATCCAAGACGGTATGAAAGCGATCCAGTTGATCGCGAATGCCAGAAGCGCGCAAACAAAGGTTACCGGCAGACCCTGCCAAGTCGGTCCGTCCATGCCGATGATCCAGCCAATGGCGAGTCCGATTGCTAGCGCAAACGTGTAAACAAGTATCGCTTTCATGATCGTCCTATCTATGCGCCTACGACAAAAGAGCAATTGGTGGTGCCGGAGCCACCGACATTGAACATTGCCATCGTCTTTGCACCTTCAACTTGCATATCTTCGGCCGACCCGGTCACTTGTTTTGATAGGTCGAGCAGCATCCGCACGCCGGTGGCGCCGACAGGGTGGCCCAGTCCGATGAGGCCACCTGATGGATTGACCGGAATGCTGCCATCCAACTGAGTGCGTCCATCTTCGATGGCTTTCCAAGCTTCGCCTGGCGCGGTGATGCCAAAATGCTCGATCGCGGCATATTCAGACATCGTGAAACAATCATGCGTTTCGATGGCGTCGAGTTGTGAGACGTCGGCAATCCCAGCGCGTCGATAAGCGTCATGAATCGCCTTTCGCGTCCACGGCAGTACATACTCATCATTGGCGCTATCCAACAATTTCGTCGCCAATCGCATCGGTGCGGTCGTGTGGCCCCAGCCTTGTATGCGGGGCAGCGCGTCTAAGGATTTTCCCGTCGCGGCACAGTGTTTTCTCGCACCTTCTTCAGACGCTAAGAAGACACAGGCGGCACCATCGGTGATCTGGCTGCAATCATGTCGACGCATCCAGCCTTCGACGACAGGATTGGCTTCATCATTCGCGGCGAAATGCTCCTCGCCAAGTTGCCATTTGCGGGTTTGGGCGTTTGGGTTTCGCTTGGCGTTTGCGAAATTCTTTTTGGCGATTTCCGCGAGATGCGTGTGCTTCAGACCATAGCGTTTGTCATATTCGTCAGCGAGGTCTGAGAATTGCGCCGGCCAAATATATTGAACATCGGTCGCTTCTTGACCAACCCAAACGGCTGCACCGAGATAGTCAGCCGCATCTTTGCCGGACGCGTTACGCATATATTCAATGCCCGTCACGCAAGCGAGATCGTAGCGTTCGCTTTCAATATCCGCCATCGCCGCGAGCACCGCCAAAGACCCTGACGCGCAGGCGCCTTCATGGCGAGACACTGGAATACCCGCAAGCTCGGGAAGCGCGTGCCCGTAAAGGCCACCCAGCATGCCTTGGCCGGTAAATAGCTCGCCAACAAAGTTGCCGACATGGCCAACATCCACATCTGCCGGATTCACGCCTGTGACATCGAAGGCTTGATGCATCACTTCGCGGAGCAAGTCGAAAATCGTCAGGTCTTCTCGAGAGAAATTACGAGAGAAGTCTGTTTGCGCGCCGCCTAGAATGAAGACTGGCTTACCCATTATCGTTCCTCCAATTCATGCGCTTCGGCCCAAATTGCGTGTGTGCCGCTGCAGATCCGGTGGGGAAGAATAATCTGGCAGACTGGGCCCGCTTCAATATTCTTTGCATCTAGGATGACGCATTCAGATCGGTTCAAGTTCATATCTGTAATGAATGAGATTAGATAGCCATCATCTTCGTCCACGGCGCCTTTGCGCGGGATAAACGGCGTTTCCGATCCAAACCGGCCCTCGCCGAACATGTATTTCTGTACGGTGCGGGTTTCGAGGTCGTGCTTGACCAGGCCATCAAACAAGAACCAGCCTTTTGCGCCCAGTGCGCTGTAGACGTAGCGATTGCGCTTCCCCAGATATTGCGGGTTGATGGTGCCGAACTCGACAAATTCTTCGTCGCACAGTCGGTGCTCATGCGTCTCGCCGGTCTTCAAGTTAAAGCGCCAGCGGTGCAAATGTGGCCGAAGGCCTTGAAGATCGAGATTTGAGGTTAGCTTTTTATACGGTTCCGACATGATCTCGTTTGGCGGTGGCAGTGGGCATTTCTGGAAGTAGCCATCCATGATCACTTCATCGCCTTCTTCATAGCAATTGGTGAAATGGAGGACATAGGTTCGCTCAGCTTCAAACCATTGAACGTCCTCGTTCTCGCCATAACGTGGGATCACCGCGAACCGCGATTTACGTTCCTGGTCATAGAGCGGCACGTAGTAGCCCTGATCAACCAGCTCTTTTGGCCAATAGAGTGGGAAATCGTTGAGCACGGAATAGTTCTCTGAAATCGCCATATCATGCGGCAATCGCGGTCCAGGCAGGTCGATGGGCGTGTAGTGTTTCAGCTTATTGTCCGCGCCTACGACACCATAATGCATGTAAGGCGCGTGCGTGGAGTAGTTGAAGAACATCAATTCGCCCGTCTTGTGATCGACTTTTGGATGTGCCGAGATCCCATCTATCGGCACCCAGCCCTCGATTCCCAGCGTTTCAAGGTCTTGCGGTGACAATCGATAGCCTTCACCGCACTGCCAGAAGGTCGACAAAATTGACCCGGCATGGACCAGCACGTCGGTCGAAGATCCGTCTTTGACATGACCATGCGCGCCCCAACCTTTGCGCTTGCCATGCTGAGGGTTGCCGAGAAAGCCGATCCAAAGCGGCTCACCTGCCTCCTGTTCAGCTTCGAATGCGCGCGTGCGGATGAAGCGGTTTTTGTAAACGGCCTTACCGTCTTTGAGCTTCATCATGTGAAGCATGCCATCACCATCGAACGGATGATACTTGCCGATATTATCGTAGGCTGGATTCTCCGTATTTCGGACATAGATGCCGTCAATTTCGGCGGGGATTTCGCCGATAATTTCCATATTGTCAGCGTCAAATTCTTCGAAATTGGGCGTCCAAGCACCGTTCAGATAAGGGTGATCGGTTTTGGTCAGGCCCGACCGTACTTTGTTTACCAGCGTCGCCACAGGATTCTCCATAAGGTTCATTTATGCAAGTTAATAGCATGAGGCGATAAAAATGCAATGGGGGTTTCCTTCCCCAGTGATTGAAGGGTGGTGCGTAGGTTGTCGAGCCATTCGCTCGTTAGCGTGCGTTCTGAGATGATTGCATAACCGAACCTTGTGGTTCGGTATCGTAGATGCGTGGGGCTGAGGCGTGCTCCGCTAACGCCCGAGTGCTTTTGCGAGCGCGGGCCGAGATGCGCAACGATTGAACCAGTCGTGCAGGCGCTCATAGTCGGAAACAAACGGCATGAATTTCGGGCGCATGAGTACGCAAGCGACGTTCAAGTCTGACACACTAAATCGATCCGCGGTGAGGAATTTGGCATGCGTCAAATGCCTGTTCAGAACGTTCAACGCTTGGGTTCTGAGGCGCTCGTCTACATCTGCATTTTTCCGATTGGCGGCATCGTGAGGCCCTTCGAGTTCGCCCATAGCCCAGATCGTCCACTGAACGGCATGTGTCAAATCCATCGACGAGCGCAGCGTCAACGCGGACTGCGCGAGTTGACTGATGTGGATATTGATCGCGAGCGATTCCACTAGGATCAGATCTTCGTGCTGAAAAACGGGCACATGTCCGTTAGGGTTGAGCGCCAGGAAATCTGGCGTTCGCGTTTCACCCGTCTGCCAGTCCACGGGTACCAATTCGTATTCAAGATGGCTCTCTTCCAACGCCCACAAGCAACGAAATGCACGAGAGTTTCGTGTGCCATAGAGTTTGATCATCGCGGCCTCCTGAGCACGTTGACGCGGTCAATTCATGAACACCCACGCGCTTCAGGGCAAGCTGTCTTTTCGCGATGTTCTATTGGTGCGGTCGAGCTGTTTCATTGAGGTGATATGCATCGCGGCAAATGCAATCGCGCCGATGATGATGAGCAGCGAGATGCTGATGCTCGGCAGTATCGCTGCGCCTATGAACAGCCACTTCAATGCAATGAAACCACCCACCAAATAGACGGCGAGGATCAAGGCCGTGCAGGCAGCGTAATTTCGATATCGTGATCGGGTGGAGAATAAGCGCTTTAACATGCCGCGCCCTCACGTAAATTGTGGTTTCAAGACCGCCAGACAAACCGCAGCCAGCCCGAAAAACATGATCGGCCAAGTCACGCTGACCAAGAAGCGCCAGTGAAGTCGAACCTGTCGTTCGTATTCGTCCATGTTTCCAGCCAAGCGCAGTCGCCGTTTATTCCCACCTAAATGCGCGAGGTGATAGTCGACAATTTCGATTGGCACGAAGATACCAAACACAATCAGCATCTTCAGCACGAACCAGTCGCTCTCGGCGCCATATCCTGTGATCAGCCAAAGGATGGGGCCGGTGATCATGATGATCGGAAATGCGACATGCTCTAGCGCGACGCCATCGTCAAACCGTTCGATCGCAAGGTTCCGCATCGCGATGGCTTGTTCGTCCGACGGCGCAGCCATCCAGGCTTTGAAAGCTGGGACGACGTAGTTTTGATAGCCCACTGCGGTGCTGAACAACCAAACCATAACGGCCAGTAAATGCACCAGCTTGATGTAGGAATAGAAAGGCGCAAGCCAGTCGATCATGATGTCGGCACCTTAAGTACACATCGTCTCGTAATGGCCATGCCAACCCCTACTCGGCGGCGACGGCGGGCCAAGGCTGAATCTTTGCTGGCGGCGGGCTTGGATTGAACTCCGTTTCGGTCAGAGCAGAGAGCGCGCGGTCTCGGTCTTCCGAACTGAAGCTCCCAGTGGTCATGCAAAACTCGACCATATTGCCATTTGGGTCGCTGGTATAAACCGAGTGGCACCAATTATGGTCAATCTCCAGCGCGTCTAATCCCGCGGCCGTCCACCGATCCTTCCATGCCATCAACTCATCGACAGAGTTAGCCGAGAAGGAAAGGTGGTTGGTGCCGGGCGGTAGGTTGGCAGCTTTGTTGAGGTCATGCTCGTGGCTGTCCTGAGATGGCGTGTCGTGAAGCTCCCAGAAGGCGATGAATTTGCTGTCATCGCCGCCAATGCGATAGAAGAAATGTTTGCCCCAGCCGCCACCCATGACGGGAGCGATCTCAACTTTGACCAGCTCAAATTGCATCACGTTTTCATAGAAGTCGTGCATCGCAGCCATGTCTTTCGCCGCTAATGCAAGGTGATGATAACTCATTGTTCTTTCTCCTCGGTATCGACCATGGACATGACGTCCTGGCTGCCGCTTTCAGGGGCGGCGATTTCGACGACGCGCTCCTCCACATCATCATATTCCAGGCGAAGCGCACGGCTCATCACCGCATGCATCATATAGGTGCAGGTGACATAGGTTAGTTCCAGGATTTCTTCGTCCGATAGCGCGTCCTTTAGAGCCTGAAACACACCGTCCGAAACGCGCCCGCGTTCCAGGACCAGCGCATCGGTATAAGCTAATACCGCGCGTTCGATCGGGCTGTAGCAATCGGCTGTCTGCCAGTGCGGAATGGCCTGGATCTGCATCTCTGTGAGACCGACATCCCGGCTCGCTTTGCAATGCTGTGAGAACACGAATTGTGATCCGACAGTGAATCCGGCTCGTGTCTGACCGAGCTCGCGTAGCATCGGATCTAGCTTGCGGTTTGGCGAGCGGTAGAATTGAAAGCCGGTCGTGGTGTGGTCGAAGGCGTCTGGCACGATGTTGAACACGGTCCACCAATTGCCGGGTGTGCCCGTGGCGGTGCCAGGCTGTTCGATGGGGTCGCGGTCCTCAAACAGCATTTTGAAGACGGCATCGGCCATTTCACTGCCTTGCCCGGGGCCAGCTTGCTTTAATCTCGGCATGGTTCAGCCTCCGTAATTATCAGTCCAGAAAACATGACATCGAGATACATGTGTTTGAACGCATCTACATTGTCAGGCGATTTTGGGTCTTCTCCGAAAACCGAGCTGACCAATGGCGCGACATTGAACTGGGTCACGGCGGCACCGGTCAGCAACATCAGCAAGTGGTTCGGTTTGTAAAGCTTGATCAGCTTGTCGCGTACACATGTTTCGACGATTTCGAGAAACTCATAATAGACGTCCGACAAGACGTTTCGCAGCAGCCAGTCCAGTCGCTCGCCACCCGTTTGACCTTCTGACAAAATAATCTGGCCCAGGACCGGATTGTTCGCGGCATTCTCAATCAATATGGCGCAGGTCGCTTTCAACTTATCTAGCGGTGACAGAAACGCCGCAAACTTCGATTGCGCTCGGCGATCGATCGCGATGAGGTCCGCCAGTTGCAGCATCGCCGCTTCCCACAGCATGCGTTTCGACTTGAAGTGGTAATGGATGCTGGGTTGTGAAACGCCCGCCCGCTCCGCAATCAGACTAACGCCAGCCCCCTCATATCCGTACTGCGCAAACGCTTGCAGCGCCGCATCACAAATCCGGCTTCGTCCAGAATGGGCTGATAGAGCGTTCTGTGCCATAGCGATTCCGTTTGAGAAAACTCTTTGGATATCTGATAATTTTATCAGTGCGTTGTCAAGCGTTATGCCGCCTGGGCCGCGATGACCGAGCGAGCCGTCGAGAAATATGTGAAATCAAGTCGCCGGGTTATCGACCGCGTCTGGCGTCAGAGCGGACATTAAGCGGCCTCTATATAAGCTCTTGCACATATGTGCATTGTTGTATATAAATGTAATTGAAGGAGACCCCAATGGCATTGCGCGATGCAATTCTTGTAAGTTTGAGTGACGGGCCGATGTCAGGGTACGATCTGGCGAAGCATTTCGATCAAAGCGTTGGCTTTTTTTGGCGCGCCAAACACTCGCAAATTTATCGCGAGCTGTCGAAGTTGAAGGAAAAGGGCCACGTCTCGGCGGAGGAGATTCCGCAAAGCGGCAAGCCTAATCGGATTATTTACTCAATCACATCTGCGGGTCGTGATGCCGTATTGAATTGGTCGCGTGAGCCCTGCGAGCCAGATCCGGTGAAAGATGATTTTCTGGTGCGACTTTACGGGCTCGAACATATGGACATAGACGCCCTGCGCGAACATTTGCTTCAGCGCCTGGAAGGGCATCGGGACCGCCTCTCTAAATTTGCCGAGATTGCCAGCGCTACGAAACCCACATCGATCGCCGCCATCGGCCGTCTCCGCGGGCTCGAGATTGGCCTCAGATATGAGCGCGAATGGGCGCAGTGGTGCGAAGAAACATTGGATGCGTTATCACCTGAAAACCTCGCAGAACTCAGCCGGGTCATCCCGTTCACCCCCGCGACAAAGGAGGAAGTCGCATGACTGAACCACATACCGCACACGAGATTGTTGTTCGAAAAATCCCGTTCTCTTTCGACGAAGGCATCAACCCGGTCTGGCATCCCGAGCAACCGGAATGGAGCCATATGCTGAATGGGGCGTCGCTGACGATGCCATACCTTGAGCCGTTCCTGATCCGCACGATGCGCGAGGCGATGACCAAGATTGAAGATCAAGCGCTTCGCGCCGATGCAAAAGCGTTTAACGCCCAGGAAGGGCAGCACTATCAAAACCATCGCCGCTTCAACGAACTGATCAAAGCCAATGGATACCCTGAGCTTGCGGATATCGAGACAGAAATGGAGGCCGACTATGCGCGTCTCCAGAAAAAGTCGCTGAAATGGCGCCTCGCCTACACGGCGGGGTTCGAGACGATGACCATGGGCGTCACTGAATGGCTGATCAGTCAGCGCACCAAGCTTTTTGCCGGATCCGATCCGTCGGTCACGTCTTTCATTCTTTGGCACATGGTCGAAGAAACCGAGCATAAGACCGTCGCCGTCGACATCTACCAGCACCTCTACAATGATTATTGGGCCCGGGTCTGGGGCATTGTCTGCGGCAGCTGGCATGTCGTGAAGTTCAGTCGCAAGGCCTATGTGAAAACGCTCAAGAAAGATGGCCGCTGGTCAGATTGGCGCAGCCGTTTGACGATGTTCAAACGCTCGATGAATTTCGTCTGGAATGTCGGCAAGCTACTCTTGGTCTCGGCGCGCCCCGGCCACCATCCGACGAACGTGTCTGACCCAGACTGGGTCACGCAATGGATGCATGCCTATGAGAATTTGCCGGAGAACCGCATTCCATTGCTGGACACCACAGATCCGGACATCCCGGCGCAATTTGCCTGATCACAAGACATATCCTGGGGAGGAAAGAATGTCGGAACAAACCGAAACAAAACACATGCAGCGTTTGCTGATCGGTCACGGGGCGCTGCTATTATTTGTCGCCGGCGTGCTCGGATTTGGGTTCCTATTTTTCTTGATCGGAAAGATCGCGCTTTGGCCAATCCCGTGGGAAATCGATTACCAACTTCCTGGCACTTATGATGCCTGGCGGATGGCTCATATGGAAGGCATCGCCAATGGCTTGCTCCTGTGGCTGACCGCCGCCATTTTGCCGCTCATGCCGTTTCAAGCGCGCGGAAAGAAGCGGCTTGGTTACGCGATGATGGTGATCACTTGGACAATCGTGATCGCTTCCGCGCTCGATCCGATTTTCCCTGACAGCCGAGGCTTGGAATTCGGTGGACCCGTGACCAATCAGTTCGCCTTTTTCCTATTCTATGTCGGCGTTGGTGGTGCGATGATCGTCCCGGCAATGATCGCTTGGCACTGTCTGCGTTCGCCGCGGGGCGAGTAACTCAACCTGCGGGCCAGGAGTCCGCTCGACCAAAAGCAGACATCGCGAACATCCATTTCACCAGCAGCCACGGCCCCCGATCAAAGGGGCCGTATTAGGCGAAACTCAGCTCCCGTCTGCCGCAATCGTTATTCGCCGACCTCGGTTGGGTAAGGCGGCGCAGTCGTCGGCACGGGACTTGGATTGGTTTCCAACTGCCGCAGCACCTCAGCAATTGCGGCCTCCAATTGCGCATCCCGGCCCTGATTGGTGAGCACTGGATCCAGCCCCACTTCAATGTCCGGTGCGACGCCTTCATTTTCCACTGACCAGTCATACTCCGTATCAAAGAACCGGAAAAAGGGAACCACCAGGAAGCCGCCATCGACCAAGCCCGGGTTTGCCGAAATCCCGATGAGCCCACCCCATGTGCGCGTGCCCATCAATGTGCCGATGCCCATTTCTCGGAAACTGTAAGGCAAAAAGTCACCACCGCTGCCAGCATCCTGGTCGATCAGCATCAGTTTCGGTCCGAACATGGCGCCGCCGGGTGTGTTGAAGATCAGGCCGTCACGATCTTTCCAGCCTGACAAATACGTCCGGTTGAGCACATCAGTGATATAGTTCGCCGCTTGGCCACCGCCATTTGAGCGCTCATCGATGATCATTGCGTCCTTATCCGTCTGCGAGAAGAACATCCGGTTGAACAGCGTATAGCCTGCACCCGCCGTATTCGGCAGATAGACATAGCCGATCCGGCCTTCACTGGCCGCATCCACGGCTTTGCGATTATTTTCGATCCAGGACCACAGCCGCATGAAGAACTCATTGCCAACTGGCTCGACCACGACTTCGCGTGGATTGCGACCATTGGCCCGGTCGGAGACGGTCAGCGTTACTTGCTTGCCAACGGTGCCCGCCAAGTGCTCAAAAATGTTCGACCCTTCGTCCAAATCCAAGCCATTGATGGCGATGATGAAGTCGCCCTCCGAAACATCGAGACCCGGCACCGCCAGAGGGCCTTGAACGGTCGGGTTCCAATGCTCACCGGTATAGATCCGAGTGATTTGGTGGCGCCCGTTGCGGCTGGTTAGATCAGCCCCCAACAGTCCGGTTTGTGGGCCAGACGGGCGCTCAATGTCGCCCCCGCCGAGACGGTTATGTCCAACTTGCATTTCGCCAATCATCTCGACCAATAAGCGATTGAGATCTTCACGGCGTCCAACATGGTCGAGCAGCGGCAAATAGCGATCATAGACGCCTTGCCAGTCAAGCCCGTGCAGGTCTGGGTCATAGAAATATTCCGCTTCCATGCGCCAGACATCGTCGAAGATCTGACGCCATTCGACACGGGGATCGATCCACAATTGCAAGTCGCTGGTCTTCACCGGCTTTGGATCAAACTTGTCGCCCAGTTTTCCGGTCGCCAGACTGCCATCCGCCTTGCTGACCAGCACCTGCTCACCATCAGCGCTTAATGAAAAGGCGACAATGCCCTTGGTCAGCGTTTTGGCTTCGCGTTCTTCAAAGTCGAATGTGATCAGCTCAGCATCGGCTTGCAGATTTTGTCCCGGCTGCGTGGTTTCAACACCCGGCTGTACGTATTTGATATAGACCAAGTTGCCTGACTTACTGACATCAAGGTTGGCATATTGAGCTTCTTCGACAGGTAGGGCCTGGATGCGGGTTTTAGCGCCTTCCAGGTCATAGGACAGCTCGGTATCTTCCTCCTCACCATTGTCTTTGTCTTCGTCTTTTTCGGCCTCTTCATCGCCTAATTTCGGGGCCAAAGGCGACACCCCATCCTCGGTCAGCACAGCGACATAAATCCCAGCGCGGTAAGGCCGCTCTTGGGTCGTCATGTCCAAGCCGACATGCGTGGGTCCAGCATTGGTCGAGGCGGTGAAATAGAGCAGGGTGCCGTCTTCGTTAAACGCAGGCGCGCCCGTATCGGCCATTCCGTCGGTCAATAGCGTGCTGCGATTGCTCGCGAAATTGTAGAGATAGATATTGCGATTGTAGTTGGCTTCTTCACGCGTATAGGCGAGCCATTCGCCATTCGGTGAGGTGCTGACTTCGGTTCCGCCAAAGCCCCATTGACGCCGGACATCTTCTGAAATCTCCCGGCGATCGCCGGTTTCGGTATTCAGGGCGTACAGCCGAAGATGATTGTCGCGATAGATGATGTGCTCGCCTTCACCGCCCCAATCGAGCAATGTGTAGAAATGCTCGCCGAGGTCGAAACGGGTGGTGTCGCCCATACCGCTTTGATCTTCGATGATCAGGTGTTGCTTGCGATCTGCCTCGACGATGTAAGCCAGACGTTGGCCATCTGGTGACCACGTACCGGCATATTCCCGGACGCCGCTCGAATTTGAAATGTTCCGGGTCGAGCCATCTTTGACCGGCACGCTAAACACTTCACCGCGAGCGGTGATCAATACGCGTTTGCCGGACTTGGACAAATCAGCCGCCGTGATTTGCCCGGCCACATTGGTCCACTTGGCCTGCAATTGCGGCAGGTCTGGTGACAAGGAAATAGACAGTTCCGTTACGGCCCCCGTGGTGGTGTCCAGGCGTTTCAGGGCCCCGCCGGCTTCATAGATGATCTCGCTGCCATACGCGTCGGCTGCGCGCACGTCCCAGACCGGTTCATGGGTGACTTTGGTGATCGCGCCGGTGCTTGGATCAAACCGATGAAGGTTGAGCACTTTCGCGTCGCGGTCGGAGCTGAAATAGACTTGATCGCCAACCCATAATGGCTCGATATCATTGACCCGCTCGCCCGGGATATAGCTCACTTGGTTGCGGCGAACGTCCATGATCTGCACCGATGGTGAAGAACCGCCGCGATATCCCTTCCAGCCAGAGCTCCCGCCATACAGACCGTTATAGGCCGGTCCAAACGGGATGGCGGCAAACTGTAGACCATCATCGCTATATGTTCCCCGGAAAATCCGGGCCTGCATTTGTAGCTGCGGCAAGCCGCCATCAGTCGAGATGTGGAACAGCTGACCGGAACGACCATGCAAGCGCTGCCGAGCCGAGATGAACGCAATCTCTTCGCCATTCGTCGACCAGTCGACCGCAATGTCGTTGCCGGGATGGAAGGTGTGCCGAGTCGGCTGTCCACCATTTGCTGAAATGGAATAGACGTCGGTATTGCCCTGATAATTAGCCGTGTAAGCGATGCGTGATCCATCCGGCGAGAAGATCGGGCCCGTTTCATCCGCCGCATTAGACGTCAAACGATGCGGATTGGAACCATCCAGATCCGCCGTGTAAATGTCTCCGGCATAGACGAAAGCAATTTTGTCCTGGTGGATGGCTGGATCACCCAAGAGGAGGGTTTGAGCACTGGCGGCTTGCAGGGTGAGCCCCGCAAGAGCGCCTGTGACTGCATATTTCATTGCACATCGCATCGGCGTGTCTCCCTATATTTTGGGCGACACTGCCCGCCGGTTCACCAAGAGTCCACAGCGCGATCAAGAAAACTTGCGTTTGCAACTATCAATTTTTGAATCAGCAGAAAACATTGTCTCACTTGCTAATCTTTGGCGCGGCTTAAATAAGCGAGCAAAGGATGTTCTAATGCCAGACACGATGACGAATTCGCGACCTCTACCAGGCACGATTGGCTCTTTGCCGGGCGACCACCCGCGCGTGATGCAAGGGAAAGTCGGCGTGTTACTGGTCAATCTTGGCACGCCTGATGGCACTGACTATTGGTCGATGCGGCGCTATTTGTCGGAATTCCTATCTGACCCGCGGGTGATTGAAGTCCCCCAACCAGTTTGGCAGCTTATTCTGCAAGGCCCGATCTTAACGTTCCGCCCAAGTAAATCTGGACGCGCGTATAAGAAAATTTGGACCGATGAAGGGTCACCTCTTTTGGTCTACACCAAGCGCCAGGCCGAAGGTTTGAACAAACGACTTGGTAGCGATGACCTGCTCATCGATTTCGCCATGAATTATGGCAATCCCAGCATCGCCTCAAAGATTGCCGCGCTGAAAGAGCAAGGCTGTGATCGGATCTGCGTTGTGCCGCTCTACCCACAATACTCGGCGACCACCACAGCAAGCGTCTGTGATCGGACGTTTAAGGTCCTGAACAAAATGCGCTGGCAGCCCGCCATACGCACAGCGGCGAGCTTCCACGACCAGCCGGTCTACATCAATGCTCTGGCGCACAGCATTCAATCGCACCTGGACGGGCTCGATTTTGTTCCAGACAGAGTTTTGATGTCCTACCATGGCATTCCAAAAGCCTATCTCGACAAAGGTGATCCCTATCATTGCCATTGCCACAAGACGACGCGCCTGGTTGCACAGGCGCTTGGCTGGGCGGACGGGTTCGCGATGACAACCTTCCAAAGCCGGTTCGGCCCGACCGAATGGCTCCAACCTTATACCGACAAAACGCTTGAGGCGCTGCCACAAGAGGGCGCAAAAAAGGTTGTCGTAGTATCCCCCGCTTTCATCTCTGATTGTTTAGAGACGCTCGAAGAATTGGCGATGGAAGGCCGCGAGAGTTTTATTGACGCCGGCGGAGAAGCTTACTCAGTCGTGCCCTGCTTGAATGATTCAGAGGCGGCGATTGATGTCATCGAAGATGTTGTTCGCCGCGAGATATCGGGCTGGGTAAAATAGCCGTGGATGGCTGGATCAAGAACGGTAAAGTCCGTGGACGCATCACCGATGATGGCGCGTTGGAAGTCCGCTGCTACGGCCTAACCACACAGACCCGCTACTATAAGCAATTGTTCCGGGAATTCTTCCGCAAGGACTTTCAAAAACTACGACCCGGTTATGGCGATTATGATGTTCACATTGTCATGGAGTATACGGGCGATGCGCCCTGGATGGATCTCGACAATCTTGCCAAAGCCTTGCTCGACAGCCTCACTGGAAATGCGTTTGAAGATGATCACCAAGTTGCGCGTCTTTTGGTTGAGCGGCGCGTAGGCGATCGCGAAGGCATCTACATGCGCGTGCGCGAAATGGACTAGCGTTTAAGAGTTGGAGTTACAGCTCTTCTGATCGCCAAACTCGCATGCCGTCACACGTGCTCGGCGGGCCGCGGTCAGGTCAACAATGCCGCCAATCCCCAGTTCCAAATCTTCGGCATACCACGCACAGCCAACCGCATGACCGATTTCGCAAGCGCGTCGGATAAACGAGCGAACGCGGGCGCTACGAGTCTCGCTGGCATTTTCGTTGATCAAAATATAGTCCGCCGCTGATACGCACAAATCGGCGCGATCGGAGCTGCCTTCCGGACAAGAGGCGTCGACAAATCGCAGCGCAATTTCGATATCGGCATCGCCGCCAACGCCGCGCATGTAAAAGTCGGCGACTTTCTGACAGGAGGTCAACAGCCCAAGTTCACAGGATTGTTCCAATTTGGCACGTGCGGCGATCGGATCAGGATCGCTGGCATGCCCAGCCAGATAGAAGCCGGACAACGTGGCGCAGGCTTCCGCATTGCCCAGGTTGCAAGACTGCTCGGCATAGGTCACGGCGGCTTGGTGCGCTTCTGGTGAAGTTTGAGAAGCATAGTGTTCACTCAGATTTTCACATCCGCGGCCATAATTTAATTCACACAAGCGTTGCGACAATTCAAAATAGGCTTGTCCCTCTCGGTTCGACCCAGATGCGGCCTGCGTATCCGAATAGACTGAGAAGAGTGTTTCACAGGCCGGTGAATGGTCTGTGTTGACGGCCTCGACCAAGCAGGCCGATTCCAAAGGCGCGATCGCGTCGCGGGATTTACCCGTCAGAATCAACTGGGTCGCGCGCAGCATCAATTGTTCTGGAGCGGTTGCAGTGAGATTCGCATCTGGCGTGTCGTTCTCGGCCAGTTCGGCGGGTTGCGGATCGGTCAAGGTTTCTTGAGGTGCTTCGGTTTCAATCACGCTCATGGCCGCTGCTTGCGGTTGCAAGGCCTCTGGTGGGACTTCAGGGACATAGCTGGCGACTTGTGGTTCGGGTGTCACAAGCTGACCGGGAAGGGCCAGATCTTCCGTTGTGGTGGCTTCAAGCGTCTCACTCGGCTCTTCAACCGTTTCTTGAACGATTAAGTCTTCGACCGAAATTGGGGGCGGGGCGGGACGGTCGCACTCCAGCGTGCGGCGGGCCCAAGCATACGCACTGGCGCTCGGCTCGACCGGCAATAAATCTTCGACAAGCTGCGGATCTATATCGCTCTGCTCAAGGATAGCGGCGAGTTCAATCGTCACTTGGTCGGACGCGAGAATGCCGCATTGTGTCTGCTCATAACAGCTAAGCACCTGTGCCATAGCTGCTGCATCGGACTGAATCGCAGCTCGGCCTTGCCATTGCCATTTCAGCATCACCATGGCGGCGTAACGATCTTCTAAGGTGCGGAGTTGAGATTCCGGGACAAGTTCGTGCAGCGCCGACAGCGCATCGCCCGCTGTTTGAGCATAGCGGTCAATTGATTCTACAGGTGGGCAGTCGGCATTAGCAACCAACGGAAGACTTAACAGTCCAGTCGCTAGCGCGGCTCCACGACAGGCTTTAAGCATCACATTCCCCGTACTCTACGTCCATATGATGTTTTGGACTCGTAACGTAGCATATCGCCAAAAATCCAACAAGTTCAGGCAGTTTTCGTGCCAGTATCGGCAAAACTATAGTTAATTCTTTGAAAGAACGCGATTTTTAACAACTTCGGTTGCCCCAGATTAGGCCGTAAAACCGGGCTCAATCGCTCTGTCGCCCCCAAGCGCGCATGGCGTCAATGATGGGGCGCATTTTGTGCCCTTTTTCGGTGAGGGCATACTCTGATCGCGGGGGGTGTGTGTCATAAATGGACCGTTCGATCACGCCGTGATCTTCCAACATTTTCAGTCTGTTAGAGAGTGTGTTTGGCGCGATTCCGGTCAACGCATCTTGAAAGTCCGAAAACCGCCGTGCGCCATGATCGACCAATTCGCGAATAATTTCGCTCGTCCAGCGCGAGCCAATGATGAAGGCGGTGCGCGAAACCGGGCATAGAGGCAGGTTCTTTTTACTCATCGGTAGAGCTTATTCGGTTCCCTTGACAAAATCTACTAACTACAATTTTTATAGTTACTATAAAGTACAGGAGCTCCCAAATGCCGTTTGAACTGCAAGCCATTGTCTATAGTGTTCTGATTCTATTCGCTCTTTTGATGATTCAAGGGGCCCTGGTGCCGCTGAATCAAGGGTTCGCTTGGGGATTGGGGAGTCGGGATGCTGAACGTGACTCCACGGCGCTGCAAGCGCGCGCGCGCCGCACCATCGCTAATCATATGGAAGGCATGCTGCTCTTCGTCCCGCTGGCGATCCTGATAGAGATGAGTGGCTTATCGTCTTCGCTGACCATATGGGGCGCTGGTCTATACCTTACCGGACGCGTGGCATTTGCGCCGTTTTATATGTTCGGAGTGCCTTATCTGCGATCCGCCGCCTGGGGCGTCGCGATCCTGGGGACGATCTTACTCGCAATTCCTTTGCTCGCCGTCCTGTTCTGACGGGGCCGGAGCGGAAAGTCAGCTCAGCCGTTTGAACGGCATTGGAATGGCTGTAGCGGTCGATTTGGCGACCAGTTTGCCTTGATCATCAAAACACTCGGCCTCCATGAAGGCGGCGGAACGACCCCATTTTAGAATACGCGCCTCGACCGACGCTTTGCCGGGCATTAATCGCCGCAGGTAAGAGGTTTTCATTTCTAATGTTGGTGCCGTCATGGTGACATTTGACGCGATAATACAGCACGTGCTCATCGCTTCATCCATCATCGCAGCGATAAACCCGCCTTGAACCGCACCGGTTGGGTTGGCGAACATGCCTGGGACGTCAAAATCCATGCGAATGCGCTGCGCGTCTTGCTCAACTTCCGCCAGGTGCATCCCCAACGTATCCGAACAAGGCGGGCGTTTCTTGCTGTTTTGAAAGCGCGCCAGCATTTCAGCATCTGAAACGCGTGGTTTCTCGTCAGTGGGCGTGTCGGCCATGCTTATTTGCGACGGAACGCGTCGAGGTTCACCACGGTGTCGCCATCTTTGGCTTCGGTGGCGCTCTCGGCGTCGCCATTCGTGCCTGTGGTTTCAAGCGCTGGCGAGACCACGGAGGAGTCGTTGCCGGTACCGGCTTTCTCGAAGCTGACGCCGAAATTTACCGCGGGATCGACAAAACGTGTCATGGCGACGTACGGAATGGACAGATGCTGCGGGACACGATTGAATTTCAGCACGATCTCAAAATGCCCGTCATGCACTTCCAGATCCCAATATTGGTGCTGAATGACGATCGTCATTTCTTCTGGGAATTGCTCGATCAAGTGCTCTGGGATTTTGACGCCCGGTGCCTTGGTGCGAAACGTGACATAGAAATGGTGGTCCCCAGGAGGTGCCGACCCTTTCTCCGCCTGCCGCAATGCCTCGCGCACCACCCCGCGCATGGCGGCCTGAGTCAGGGCTTCATATCCAATATAGTCGGTCATAACCGCTCCCCATTTCGAGGTCTTCAATAGCCCCCCGAATCGTCACTCGCAACGCCCTTCATGTTTTAGGCGAGCCAATAAGATTAACTTCCCCAGGCGAGAAGCTTTATTCTACTGATTGGCCCATTCTGCAATAAATACAGCACAATGCGCGATGCCACCCAAATTAAGTGGAGGCTTCTGTTGCCAGGCGCCTCCGGGCCCCGCCTAAGGCGCTGATGCCCTAGGAGTTAAAGCGGTTTTCCACGCACTGCGTTACGCAGCGAGCAGTTCACCTTCAGCAAAGTTGTCATTAGCAACTATTGTTGAGTGAGCTTCTAACGGAGCTCATCCGGGTGAAGGCATCGTCTTTACACGTCCGTCGATCCTATTTCGCCCCCAAATGACCCGCTGAAGGAGGGTCGTTGGTGGAGGCGCCGGGTACCGCCCCCGGGTCCGAACCGCTTATTACACGCGCGTTTATCACCATAGTTCAAAAGAACGAGTTTAATATAATCCCGCAGCGGCAAAGATAAAAGACCTTATTCCACTGGTTCGACAATCACTTCGATCACGCCTTCTGTTCGTTCAAGTGCAGCCAGTTCTGCCTCAAGAGCGGTCGATTGGATTTCACGCGTCGTCCGTACGACTGACCCCGTGGCATCGGCCGTGAGGATGGTCAGGCGTAAGGTTCGCTCAGTGCCGTCCAACACGCCGTCCGCCGCGCGGACAGTGAGCTTGCCGACCTGGTATACACCTTTGCCAGTATAGTAGACGGTTTTGCCAGCGAGTTTGGCGCCGCCGACGAGCAATCCTGCTGTGCTGGTCACGATACACCCAGACAATGCTAGCGCGCCCAGCGGGGCGAGAATCAATCGAAACATGGTTTTCCTCTCTATTCCCCAACGCATAGGCCGCTGAATCTAGAGTCAGCCAAGTTAACAGGCTGTGAGATCGAGCACTGAATTTGTAATCAGCTCAGTCCTTGCCCCGCCGAGAAAAACCTGCTTTTTGCCGTTTAACGATAAACTGGTGTTTGGGAGAACCGAGATTATGCGTACAAAACTAACCGCGTTTACAGCTCTAGCGACTGTGTTTGCACTTACGGCTTGCGATGTTGTGAGAACCCCTTCGACCTCGACGAGCGAAACAGTCGAGACAATTGAAATGCCTGCGGCGCCGACCGCCGAAGAAATTGCGGCTGAAACAGAAAGACTCAATGCCTGGTTCGAAGAAAAGTTCGAAGCCGAAGTGCTTGAAAGCCCAATTCAACTCACTTTCCTTGGCCGTGATGAGCGCCAAGGTGAGATTGATGATTTTTCTGAAGCCGCGCTTGATGCACAATTAGAGCGGTCTCGGGCCAACTTAGCCGAGCTACAAGCCAATTTCGATTACAACAAGCTGACCCCGGATGCGAAGATTTCTTACGACATTTGGGTTTATCAGGCTGAGCGTGCCGAAGCCGCAGATGAGTTCCGCTACAACACCTACGTGTTTGAGCAGATGCAATCGATCCACTCATTCTTTCCGCAATTGTTGATCGCATTCCACAAAGTGGTGGATGGCGAGGATATGGACAATTATCTCCTGCGGGTGTCAGAGAGCGCGGGCGCAATCGATCAATTGATCGCCAGTTCTAAGCGGGTCGCAGAAGATGGCGTTCGCCCACCTTACTTCGCCTTCGAGGCGGTGATCGACGAAGCGCGCAAAATTATCACTGGCGCCCCCTTCGACGAGAGCGGCGAAGACAGCGCGATCTGGGCCGACGCTCAGGCTAAGATTGCCACGCTGCTTGAGCAGGGCGAGATCGACCAGGCTAAGGCCGACCAGTTGACCAATGATATTCGCACCGCATTGGTGGAGGAATGGCAACCTGCCTATGAGCGCTTGATTGCCTGGCAAGAAGAAGACCGTGTCAATGCAACGCCAGAAGCTCAAGGCGTCAGCGCGCTGCCAAATGGTTTGGCCTACTATGATGAACGCCTCGCAAATCAGACCACCACCAATCTGACCGCGGACGAGATTCACGAAATCGGCCTTTCCGAAGTCGCTCGCCTTCGCGGCGAGATGGAGACGATCAAAGACGAGTTCGGCTTTGACGGCACGCTGCCGGAATTCTTCGCCTATCTGCGGGATAATAAAGACGATGACCGCCTCTATTATCCAAACACAGATGAAGGGCGCCAAGGCTATATCGATGATGCGACAGCGGCCATTGATGGTATTAAAGCCGTCTTGCCGGACTATTTCGGCATCCTACCAAAAGCTGACATGGTGGTGAAACGGGTCGAGCCGTTCCGCGAACAGGCGGGCGCAGCGCAACACTATTTCCCGTCGACGCCGGATGGGTCTCGCCCGGGTGTGTATTATGCGCACTTGCTCGATATGAAACAGATGCCAAAGCGCGAGCTTGAAGTGATCGCGTATCATGAGGGCTTGCCGGGCCACCATATGCAGATCGCTATCCAGCAAGAGCTTGAAGGCGTTCCGACCTTCCGCACCCAAGTTGGCTTCACCGCTTATAGTGAAGGCTGGGGGCTCTATTCCGAGTGGCTATCGAAAGAGATGCCGGGCACGTTCCAAGACCCGCTCTCGGATTTTGGTCGCCTTGGCTCAGAGATTTGGCGTGCCGTGCGTCTGGTGGTTGATACCGGCCTGCACGCAAAAGGCTGGACCGAGCAAGAAGCCGTCGACTATTTCCTTGCCAACACAGCCGCGCCTGAAGGCCAGGCCCGATCTGAAGTTCGCCGCTATATTGTCCTCCCAGGACAGGCGACGAGCTACAAAGTCGGCATGCTGAAAATCCAGGAATTGCGGGCCAAGGCCGAAGCCGAACTTGGCGACGACTTTGACATTCGCGGCTTCCACGACACCGTTCTGGGTGGCGGGGCGATGCCTTTGGCGATCCTGGAGCGTCGTGTGAATGATTGGATTGCTGAGGTGCAAGCCGGTTAAGACGGCCGATCAGCTCCACGAATGAAAGACCGGATATCAGCCGCCAGCTGATATCCGGTTTCTTTTTCGACATACATCATGTGCCCGCCCTCATAGAGGTGGAGGTTGATCTGCTCTGGTGTCAGTCCAGCGCGCAACAGGGCGAGCTCCATCGCATAGTAAGGCGTCACCAGGTCGTAGATGCCGGAAACAACCATGATGCGTGTTGGGTCGCCGATTTTGATCCGGCGCAGCAAAGTGTGCGCCATGTCCGTGCCGCCACCGCTTTCGAAGCTCTTGTGAAAGCGATAATCCCAATTCGCGCGAAAACTGTTGCCTCGGATCACTCGGTACATCTGTTGGTCAAGGTCATACGCCATGGTTGATCGAAGGTGCTCAACCAATTTGTCCTCGAGGAATCTGCCAAACGTAGTCAGCGACAGATTTGGGTGAGAGCCTGTCCGTCGCCCACAATTGAATCTTGCATCGTAACCGCACGCGGTTTCGTTGCCGTCGACTCTCCGTTGCGCATGACGTACCGCTCCGGCGATTGAGTGCGTGTCAGGCGACGGTTCAGGTAAGCCAATTTGCGCGTTTAACTCGTTCATGATTTGACGCTGAGCGTCGGTGTTTAAACGATGGCTTTGAGCTAAGGCCGGGGCGAGGACCGTGTCTGAGTATGCTTCCATATCGGCCAGGAAGCGATCCAAGTCGTCATCCCACAATGCGCGGTCAACCAGCCCTCTCTGCCACGCCACAGCCGCTATGGTTGGGTATCGACTCACCGGACCATCCAAATCGATTGAATGCCGCATGCGCAAATCGAGAAGGCCAGAGACCAGGATCAGTCCGTGTAGGTTCTCACGAAAATCGCGGCACTGCGAATGGCTGGCCATGCCCGCCGCCCGCAAACTGCTATAACTGACACCGACGATATAAACCGGCGCGCCGATCCGATCTTCGCCTTTCAGCCAGTTCTGGACAAAGCGGCACATTGCGCGGGCGTCGACCCGCAAGTCTTTGAACGCGTTCTCATTGCCACCCTCGACAACACGAGAGAGCCCCGTGCCGACGGGGTCCACAAATACTAAATCCGCGACATCGATCAGAAACCCTTCATTGGGTTCCTGTGTGAGAGGGACTTCGCCATTCTGGGCATTGGGCAAATCGGCGCTGACTTTTTCAGGGCCAAATCCGGTCATATGGAGCCATATTGATGAGCTTCCTGGGCCGCCATTGAAGAAGAATATGACCGGCCGAAATGGATCTGCCTCAGGACTTTGGTGCTCATAACTAAAAGAGACAATATCGGCAGGCGGGTACACACCAAAGGAGTCGACCACGCGCGTGCGCTTGGTGAAGGCGCGATAGGAATAGGGACTGTCCGAAAGAGATACGGTTTGGCGTGCAGAGGCGGCGATGGTTTCATGCGGCAGCGGGAGATCCTGCCCGAGGGCTCTCTGCGTTGCTCTGTCATCATCAGTGTCTGCGCCTTGGGAATGAACTGATATCGCCGTTGCACTCGCGAGCAACACCAAGACGATCATAAAGAAAAACCGGTCCATACTTTGAACTCGCCAAACAATACGGCGACCAATAGGCGCGATTTCTGCGCGATCGGCAAGGTCTTAGGCCATTACCGTCCGACATTCTCCAATGCACTGAACGCCTCTTGCATATGATCGACGAACAGGCGCGCTTTGCCGCGCAGTTTGCCGCCGGTCCAAACCACAGAGAGCGGCAGATCGGCGCCGCGCCAGTCCGGCATAATCCGAACCAATTCACCGGATTTCACATGCGGGCAGACGAGCCAGTCTGGCCCGATAAAAATACCCAGTCCATCGACAGAGGCCTGCAGCAACGTGTCGCCAGACGATCCGCGGAACCGACCATCCATCATGATCCGATGTTCCTCGCCGGTCTCGGAATGTTTCAGCACCCATTGTTGGCCTTGGAGGGACTGACGGAACACCAATCCTTGGTGATCTTTCAACGCCTCTGGCTCAGTCGGTGCGCCATAGCGCTCGATATAGGACGGTGACGCCCAAATTCCGCGAAACGCCACGAACATGCGCTTCGCCATCAAGGCGCTGTCGGTCAATTCGCCAAGCCGGAAGGCCAAATCGACGCCTTCCGTGACCAAGTCCGTGTAGGTGTCATCGGTCATCAAATCCATACGCACATGCGGGTATTTATCGAGAAAGCTCGCAATCGCCGGTGTGATCACCAGTTTCGAAAATGAATGCGGCGCACTGATCCGCAGCATGCCGACTGGTTCTTGGTCGAGGCCGCGGGCTTCGGCTTCGGCTTCATCAAATTCGGCGAGGATGTCTTGGGCGCGGCTATAGAACCGTTGTCCGGCTTCAGTTAGCGACAAAGCTCGAGTGGTGCGGTGGAACAATTCAGCACCCAATTGATGCTCAAGATCCTGAATCCGGCGGGACACGGTTGGTTGGCCGATTGAGAGGTCAGCGGCGGCGCGCGAAAAACTGCCTGCATCGGACACCCTTAAAAACAGTCTCATTGCATCAATACGGTCCATGCCCCGAAAGCTCCTATGCGAAAAATGCATGGGCTATATGGAACCTCTCCTGGTTCTGAAAAAGGGGGGATGCGCCATTTAGCATTTCATCGACGGACGAAAGCGCCTGCCGACCCGTAACCCTCAAGGAGCCAAACATGGCCGATTTTACACTACACGACTCAAGCACCGCCCCAGAAGGCGCCCGTGATTTCATCGCTGGCGTCGAAAAGAAAATGGGCTTCGTCCCAAGCCTTTATGCTGTTTTTGCTGAAAACCCTGCCGTGCTGGACGCCTACACCCAATTGGCTGATCAATTTGGCAAAACGGGCCTGTCGCCACTGGAACAGCAAATTGTTACGATCACAGCGAGTGTTGAAAACGAATGTCATTTCTGCGTTGCTGCCCACACCACGATTTCTGAAGGCCAAGGTTTGGACCTCAGCGTCATCGAAGCGGTTCGCGAAGATCGCGCGATCGCCGACCCAAAACTCGAAGCGCTGCGTCGATTCACCAAGAAAGTGGTGATAGATCGCGGCTTTGTTTCAGACTGCGATGTCGACGCATTCTTGCGTGCTGGTTACGACCGCGCTGCTGTTCTGGCCGTCATCGTCGGCGTCTCTCTGAAAGTCATTTCGAACTACACCAATCACGTCGCTGAGACCCCTGTGAACGAAGCGTTCCAGAAGCACGCATGGACACCAAAATCCGTGCGTGAGTCGGTTCCAGCTTAACCGCCAGTATTCCTGTAAATAAAGGGCTCCAGAGCAATCTGGGGCCTTTTTTTGTGCCTCGATATTGTGGCTCACAAATCACTCACACCGACGTGATTTAGGCTCACACACACGTGGTTCGTAAGTGAAGTCGTCGCGCCGTATGTAGAGGGCACACCGCAAGGAGGGCAAAATGACCACACTGACTGATACGATTACTCCCGAAACCCAGGCCACCGGCCGTGTCTCAAAACTCAAGGCTTTCGCGCCGCACATTGTTGCTGGCATCGCATCCCTGGTGTTTCTCGACAGCCTGCGCTTCAAATTTACCAATGCGCCCGAAACGCAAACGATTTTCGGCAAGCTCAATGAGTGGTCGGCCAGCTTCGGTGCTGACGGGCTGTTCGCTCAGACTGGCCTGTTCAGCCAATATGTTATCGGCACCGCGGAATTGTTCGCTGCCGCGCTTTTGCTGATTGGCATTCATCCCGCTTTTCGTCGCTTGCAAGCAATTGGCGCGCTGATCGCGTTCGCCGTGATGAGCGGCGCCGTGAACTTCCACCTTTGGACGCCGCTCGGCATCGACCCGAATAATGACGGGGGCGGGCTGTTCTTTATGGCCGTCGTCGTCTGGATGACCTCATTCGGTCTGATCATCGTTCGTCGCAAAGAGCTTGGCGCTATTTTCACTGGGTTGCGGAACACACTTTTCCCAGCTCGCTCATAATCCTGCCGATTTCCTCCCAGATAATAACAACTCCACAAGGATCAAACCTATGAAACTCCGTACTCTGATTGCTGCAGCTATGATCGCCGCTGGCCCAGTTGCTGTCTCTGCTCCGGCCGCGTTCGCAGACAAAGACCCAATCTATACCGCAAAGCGCTCAAACCTCGCGCTGCAAGGCTATGACGCGGTCGCCTATTTCACCGTTGGTGAGCCAACCAAAGGCACGGCGGACTACTCGACCACTTATCAAGGCGCGGAGTTCCGTTTCGCGAGCGAAGAGAACCTCAACCTGTTTCTCGGTGATCCCGCCAAATATGCTCCGCAATATGGTGGCTATTGCGCCTGGGCTGTGGCCCAAGGCAAGACTGCAAAAGGCGACGCACGTCGCTGGGCTGTGGTCGATGGCAAACTATACCTAAACTACAATAAGGGCATTCAGAAGCGTTGGGACAAAAACCGGGCCGACTTCATCACGAGCGGCGATGAAAATTGGCCGACTGTGCTACAAGACTAAGGGCTTTCTCCCCTTCTTGACGCCCGTTTTGTGCGCGTCGCCAATGACCCCCGCATGGCCCCTCCCATGCGGGGGTTTTGGTTGTCTTTTCAGCGAAATTCACGGTGATTATGGCCAATAACCGCCTTCCATTGATGCAGAATTTAATGACCAAGACTTCACACTCAGGAAACCCAAATGCTGCTTTATGGGCGCAACGCAAAATTGCGTAGCGTTTCGGGAGACCCAAATGAGAAAAACAGCCCTTGCCGCGGCCGCTTTCTGCGCCGCTTTGAGCCCAGCCGCATTCGCGGAATCTGAACTTTACGTCAATCTCGGCGGATCCAGTGTTAGCACTGATGACGCGAATATCTCGGCGATTACTGCCCGCGGTGGCATCTGGTTCAATGACCTCATTGGGTCAGAATTCGAAGCTTCATTCGGCGTTGGTGCAGACGATGTAGATGGTGTCGACTTTGAGCTTGAGAACGCATTTGGCGGTTATCTTATCGCCAAATACCCGGTCTTGCCGCGCGTCGATGTTCTCGGCCGAGTTGGTTACACCACGGGTGAATTTCAGGCGGCGACCAATGGCGTCTCGCAAGACGCTGATGCCGACGGCTTCGCCTTCGGCCTGGGCGGCGAAGTGATGATCACGGACCAGCTCGGCATCCGCGGGGATTACACCCGAATTGAACCTGATGATGACCAGCTTGATGGCGGTGTGAACGTGTTCGCGATTACCGGCGTGTATAAGTTTGGATCGGTGCGTTAGTCCCGTTCCGCCCAAGTTTTCAAGATATGATGCGCCACCGCCATGGGTGGTGGCGCATATATGTCCGGATGAGTCCCAGCTAAAACTTGACGGGCTTCTTCGCGCGTGATCCAGCGCGCGGCCTCGAGTTCGTCTTGTTCAACCGAGACCTCCATCGTATCGGCCTCCACAATGATGCCGACCATCAGCGAGGATGGAAACGGCCAGGGCTGACAGAACAGATATTCGGCATTCGCCGGATCGGCTTTGATTCCGGCTTCTTCTTCAAGCTCACGCGTCGCCGCCTGTTCAACGGTTTCACCGGGCTCCACAAATCCCGCCAGCGCTGACCAGAATCCGGCCGGCCAACCCGCTTGTCGGCCCAGCAAACATTTATCATCTTTGACCGCCAACATAATGGCGACGGGATCGGTGCGTGGGAAATGCTCCGCGCCGCAAGATGGACACACCCGTTTCCATCCCGCTTCCGCCGGCTCACTCTCCGCCCCGCATTTCGAGCAGAAGCGGTGGCTGCGATGCCATTCCAACAGACTGCGCGCGGTGGCGGCGAGATTGGCCTCCATCGGGGCTAACCCGCTGGCTGCTGCCCGCATGTCGGTAAATTCTCCGGCGTCTTGTAAAAGCGATCCTTCGAGCTTGAAGCCTGGGTTCATATTAACAGCAAATATCGGCGATCCGGCTGTGTCGAGCCCAAGGAATACCGACTCATCCATCGGACCAATTTGAGAAAATTCTGGGCCTAACCAGACCAGGTTCTGGCCACTCATCTGCACCAGCGGCAGGCCTTTGCGCATCAAAAAGACCAACACATTCTCATTCGCCTTTGCCGCGTCTAACCAAGCCTCATCCGTGCGATGATGCGCGGCGCGATCGACCGGATGGCTGGCGAGCGGGATGTCATTTGATGTCGTCACGTGTTCTGTCCTGAGTGTGTCCGCCCATGCAGATAGGATATCCATTCAGGTCCGTCACCTCGATTTCTGCGCTAGCGTCTTGTCAAACCGTCATGCAATCGCGATATAGCCCTCGGAGGCTGGCGGTGGACGAGCTCCTCGCCAACCGGGTCAGGTCGGGAACGAAGCAGCCCTAACGAGTTTTTGGTTCGGGTCACTGTCCAGTCTCCACTTCAAACTATTGCGTAAAATGCAAGGCCGCCCTTTTTTGGGGCGGCCTTGCGCATTGCGCATCGGGGGAGATGAGGGGGTGGGGAACCCCGTCATGGCGCAATGAACACGTTGTCCTGAATTTCGCTTCCAATCCCAGTATTGTCGCGAATGATTTCGGCCAAAGTCGTATCACTGACCCGGTCACGTTCGCTGGAGGTGAGGTCCTCTTCCCACCAGAACCGGTCCCCGTCGCGAAGAGCGGTGAATTGCTGCACCATGATCGCTTGGAACAGTTCACCGAGCTGTGACCCGCTGACATTGTCTTCGGCTAAACCACCAACCCACAGGTCAATCTCGTTGATGTCGCCATAAGTGTCGAACAGAGCCTCTGCGAGGTCATTATCGGATGTGATTTGCCCGAATTGCGTCACCCGCGTCAGCCCCATGGCCTCACGCATGTCATTATAGCCAGGCACACCATGATCGCGGCCGCGCTGGATGTTCAGCGAAGCCAGATCGAATCCGCCGCTGCCCGGTTGGCCGAACAGGAAGTTGCGGATGTCATCCACCACCAATGGGTCGATTTCCTGGTGGATTTGCGTCGCGAAGCCGCGCAAAATCGGGTCAAGATCATCCTCGCTGACCAAGACAGTGGGGCCGGTAAAGAAAGAGGACTTCAGGTCCAAATGCCCGCCCGCAATCTCAGCGCCGGTCGCATCGAGCCGCAATAGTTGCTCATTCAGCATCGAGTGTCCAAGCCGGAAAGCGGCGACGCTAAACTCGTTAAATATGGTTGGATTAATGTCATCATCATAGCCCGAATAGGCGGGTATCGCGTCTGGTCCCAGCAGGACCGGCAGCCATTCCTCATACGTGATGACTTGGATTTTCGCGATGACCAGACGGCGTGTCTGTTCATACAGGGCGTCGACATCGCCATTCGGGTCATCATCGAGCAAATTCTGCGCGATCCGGTTATGCTCGCGCACGAACAAAGTGTGCATGACGGTCAGTCCGAGCTGCTCATTGGCGCGAATGTCGCCCGCTAGGAAAAGCGCCGTCGGATCAGTGATGAAGCCGTTCGCATTCGTCAAACTGTCTTCGTTAAACGGCAGAAGGTTGCCGGCACTGGTTTTCAGGAATGGCGTCCCGGCTTCACGCAAGGCGGTGTTACGCTCGGTGCTTGAGCCATAAATCATCGAGCCATCGATCCAACTGGTAATCTCATTCTCTTGTTCGCGAGGATTGCTGGTATCGGTCCCGGAGGCGGCATCGAATAAGGCGCGATTGAACGTTATGACTTGTGTGCCAGTGCTATTTGGATCGAAGAAGGCGTCGCCCTCCGGCACCAAAATATCGGCGGATTCCTCTGCGCCATCGGTCAGGTCCAGATCATGGTCCATAAATTGACCCCATTGCCAGACAAAGTCGGTGCCGTTGACGCTGTTCGGGATGGACGTGCCTTCAACCTGATCTACGACGCCGTTCGAGACGGCGCGTGCGGACGGGCGGTCTTCACCTGCCAATTCGGAAATCCCATCTGCGTAATCGGCGCTACCAAGCCGTTGCAAATGCTCAAACGTCGCGCCCCATGTCGGATTGTCGACATTATTGTTGCTGCCATCATAGGTGCGGACTTCACGATTATCGACCATCGGTCGATTATTGTTGCGATTGCCGCGCGCCCGGCTGCGGCGATCATCACCATCATTCGGAATTCCTTGCGGCGACTCGCTGTCCCGAGACGTATCGTTCACGGTAATGGTCAAGTCTTGAGAGGCGCTCAATCCACGCGAATCCGTGACGGTTAGGCGTAAGACGATTGAGACACTTTGATTGACATTCGGCGCTTGAAACTGCGTGGTCAGGCTATTGGTTGAGCTTAGCTCGACATCGGGTCCAGATATTTGCGACCATGACATGGTCACTGTGTCACCATTCGGATCAGAGGCTGTTGCGTCGATCTGAACGGTCGTGCCTTCAACGACAGATTGTGCCTCGCCAATACTGATAACGGGGGCGGCGTTAATGAAATCGTCGCTGTTGCTGCAAGCAGTGAGGCCTAAAGCCGTGAGGCTGGCGAAAAGATAGGTGGTTTTCATAAGAGCTTTTCCTAAATCCTCTAAAGCGACCGTCGCTGAATGCATGGCCACTGTCTAGAGCATTGATTTATTATTATTTTTTATTGTTGTTATTCCGACGGAATAGCTCTTATGAATCGTTTAATGCCGTTTACTCGCACGTCCGACAAGTAGAATTTTTGTTAATCTTGTGGAGCGGCTGCGCTTCTGAAGCGCTGATTGCTTGCCGCCACCCCCGAGTCCCTGCCATAAGCTTTAACCATGAGCGAGACGCCTGAAACCCCGGACGAGAATGAGCGCGATGACGCAACGTTCTCGATGTTTGGAGACGCCGAAATGGGCGCTCCGAAAGAGGAAGGCTATCAAGTACTTGCCCGGAAATATCGGCCACGGCTGTTCTCGGATCTGATTGGCCAAGAGGCCATGGTGCGCACCCTCACCAATGCCTTTGAAACCGGCCGTGTGGCCCATGCATTCATGCTGACCGGGGTTCGCGGTGTCGGCAAAACCACCACGGCGCGCTTGCTTGCGCGAGCCTTAAATTATTCACGTGAGGGCCACGACGCGCCAAGCATGCAGCTCGATCCACCAGGTGATTTCTGCGCGGCGATTATGGCAGGCAATCACCCCGACGTCCTGGAACTGGACGCCGCGTCGCGGACCGGCGTGGCGGATATGCGCGAGCTATTGGACGGCGTGCGTTACTCACCGGTCTCTGCACGACACAAAGTCTACATTATCGACGAAGTTCACATGCTCTCTACGGCTTCATTCAATGCGCTATTGAAGACGCTGGAAGAACCACCCGCGCATGTGAAATTCATCTTTGCCACCACCGAGATTCGCAAAGTGCCGATCACGGTCCTATCGCGTTGCCAGCGCTTTGATCTCAAGCGTTTAGACAGCGAGGCGCTCGCCCAACATCTCGCCAAAGTGGCAGAAAAAGAAGGCGCGAATGTCTCAGAAGAAGGGTTAGCCTTGATTTCCCGTGCGGCGGAAGGCTCCGTCCGCGACGGGCTTTCGATACTGGACCAGGCCATCGTGCAGGCCCTGGATGGCGATCAAGTCACAGGCGAGCGTGTCCGCGATATGTTGGGCCTGGGCGACCGGTTGCGGCTGCTGGATGCCTTCGAGTTTGCCATTCAAGGCGAAGCGCAAAAAGCCGTGGACGAGGTCGCGGAACAAGTCCGCGCTGGCGCCGATCCGCTGATCATCCTCAAAGATATGCTGGAAATCGCGGCTGACATCGCCACGGTACAGGCTGCTGGCAATAATTACAGTTTGCCAGGCCCCGCAGATTGGACGCGAAGAACGCATGAATTGGCGACCGCGCTGACGCCAGCCCAAGCGCAACGCAATTGGCAGATCCTATTGTCCGGCTATCGCGACACCCAGACTGCGCCAGAAGCCGATACCGCGCTGCGCATGGTCGTCCTGCGCTTGGTTTCAGCGGCGCGTCTGCCGAGCCCAGAAGAAGCGGCGCGCATGCTCACCACGGGAGGGGCCTCGGGCGCACCGGGAAAGCCTGAAGCATCAGGAGAAGCGCCTTCGGGCGATGGACAAGTTCTGCAACTGGTTCAACCCAGCGAACAGAAACTCGACAGTTTCCGCGATGTGCTCGATCATCTCGACTCCCGCAAAGAAGCGCGGCTCTGGGGAGAAGCGCGCAAATATATCCGTGCCGAAAATTTCAAGCCGGGTCGATTGGTCTGCGCCGTGGATCCGGGCGCACCGCGAGACTTACTGAGGCGCCTGACCGATTTCCTCGAATATGAAACCGATATGGACTGGGATGTCCTGCTCTCCGACTCCGGGGTGGAGACACAAAAGGAAACCGAAACGCGAGAGCGGCGCGAATTGCTTGAAGATGCGGCCAAACACCCTGATATCGCGGCGGCGCTGGCGGCGATCCCTGGCGCGGAAGTTGTCAATGTCGAAAACAGCACACCCCTTGATCCAAACACCCTGACCGACAATGTCGTGCCTCTGAAACGCCGTTCTTAGCTTTAGGAAACTCACGATGACTGATCTGACGAAAATCATGCAACAGGCCCAGGAAATGCAGGCCAAAATGCAAGAGGCTCAAGCTCAGATTGAAGACACCGAAGCAGAAGGCATTGCGGGGGCCGGGCTGGTCTCGGTGACCCTAAAAGGAAAAGGCGAACTGGTCTCGATTAAGATTGACCCCTCGCTGATGCAGGATGAAGCTGAGATTATCGAGGACTTGGTCAAAGCGGCCCATCGCGAGGCGCGCAAAAATCTCGACCAGGCGATGGAAAAGGCGATGAAAGATGCCACGGCGGGCTTTGGCGGCATGCTGCCAGGCTTCAAGATGCCGTTCTAGTCCTCAGGTTCTTTGGGACTTTCATTCGCCATCAGGTATTCAGTTTCCCGCTCTGACGCGATCAGCGTGCGCACAGACTCATTGTCATACCCCATTTCTTCCAGCGCCCGTGCGGACATTTGTAATCCCGCTTCGATCGCGTCGGGAATGACGAACGTGGCACCGGCCTTATACAATAGTTGCGCATGATCGGCATCTCTCGCCCGCGCCAGAATGGGTATGTTGGGGCGGCTGTGACGAGCGGTTTTCACCATGCTCTCAGCGCTATGTTGATTGTCCAGCGTGACCACGACCATGCCAGCATGTGCAAGGCCGGCTTTGCTCAAGACTTCTTCGCGGCTGCCGTCGCCAAAAAAGACCCGGCGTCCCAACGTGCGTTGTTTGGCAACCGTTGAAGGGTTGGTATCTAGCCCGACAATCTCGGCTTCTTCTTTCTCCAGAATATGCGCTACCGCGCGGCCCACGCGTCCGAACCCTGCGACGATAACATGGCCTTCGCTGGCGCTGGCATCTGCCGATAAGGTCGCTACTGTATCTGGCGTTTTCGTGGCCTTAGCAAGCCAGCGCCCGAACCGCCAACTCCCAGCGATGATCAGCATGGACAGAGCCACGATAGCTGTGGCGATCGTGGCATTGCCGGACACAATTGATCCCGCTGCGACCCCTGCACCGAGGATGACAAAGGCAAACTCACCGGCTGGCGCCAAGAGCGAGGCCGTTTCGATCGAGACCTCGCGATCGCCAGAGAAAATGCGAATGGCGGCAAACGCGATGATTGCTTTGACCAGTAGGAGCACGGCCAGACCACCGAGCACGATTTGCCAATTGTCGATCACCACTGACAAGTCGATGGCGAGCCCCACGGTCAAGAAGAATAGCCCAAGCAGCAAGCCTTTGAACGGTTCCAAATCGATTTCGGTCTGGTGTTTGAACTCGGTCTCACCCAGTAACAGGCCTGCTAGGAAAGCGCCGAGCGCGAGCGATAGTCCGGCATTGTACGTGATCACCGAGGCGCCAACGACGGTCAGCAAAGTAATCGCCATCAAAAAGTCTCGTCCCCCGGCATTGATCGCCAAACGGAACAAATGGCGCAGCAAATATCGTCCGATCAAAAAGATCACGGCCAGCGCCGCCACGCCATTTAAGGTCGCTTGGGCCAGCACAGTGGCCAAGTCGGCCTCGCCTCGGCTGGCGGTAAAACCGACAAAGATCAGGATCGGTGCGACCAAAATATCTTGGAACAACAACACCCCAAGCGCGCTCCGCCCCACCGGACTTGCGACGCGTTTTTGTTCGACCAGAATCTGCATCACGATGGCGGTAGAAGACAGCGCGAAGGCCAAGGCAATGATCGCCGCTTCCGTCGCCGGCAGGCCAATCAGGGTTAAACCATAACCGATTACGGTGGCGCTCAATACGGCCTGCATCATGCCAGCGCCGAAAACGGTACGTTTCAACGCCCAGAGCTTTTGGAATGAGAGCTCGAGGCCGAGCAGAAACAATAAGAATAGAACACCGAGCTCCGCAAACGGCGCAGCTGCAGCGGGGTCTGAAATGGTGACGTATTCGAGGATCGGCACTTGTTGGCTGAACGCGCTAAATCCGCTCGGGCCGAGGGCTAGTCCGGCTAAGATAAAGCCAACCACAGCGGGCAATTTGAGGGCCCGCAAGATCGGCACGACCAAGCCCGCCGCGAGCAAGAAGACAAGCGCGTCTTTGATAAGGAGTTCTTGTCCACCGTGAGCCATGAGGGATCTCGTGCTGCGACCTGTTTGGCTACAGTCTTATCCGCTTCGCACCTCTGGGAAAGAGGGGATGTCGCCGCGCTTTGCGCTTTCGACGTTAAGCCACTTCTACTGGCAAGTCTAAAGCCCGCATGAGCGTCGCGCGCGCCTGCGGTGTGAGGGCCGTATCGAACAGGGTTAAGTGCTGCTCAATCGCCTGCCGGACGGCGCCGGAGCCGATATCGCTATCTTCACCGCGCTCGCGCAGATATTCCAAATGATAGCGCAGGATGATCACGCAATTGGTGGTTAGCGAGGGCAGGCGTTCTAGCGCAATGTCCAAGTGCCCGGCTTTGACCATACCGTGCAAAAAGGCCTGAAACTGTGTGTGCGTATCGCGATAGATGCCGGGCAAGCGCTGCAACAAGCGGTCAGTATGCTCACCATAATCTGCTTGGTCGCGATACAAAAACCGATAGCGCCGGATTTCAGACATCAGGGCGGTCAACATCGTCGCATAATCTGGCAAAATCGTTTCTGGATCGCTCGGCAAAATGGCCAGCCGGTCCTCGACGTCTTCGAGAAAAGCCTCGCTGATGGCGTCCAGTAAGGCGCGCTTATTTTTGAAGTGGTACCATAGATTTCCCTCCGCAATTCCGCATTCCCGCGCAAGGTCTGCTGTCGTGACATTGCCGAACCGGTCGGCGTTAAACAGATCTCGCGCGGTTTTTAGAATGCGGTCGCGGGTTTTCATGCTGACTTGGCGTGCAAAACGACCGGGACATCGGTGTAGCCCATGACGAAATTCGACAGGACACGGCTTGGTTCGTCGACCAGCTCGATCCGATCGAAGCGATTTAGGATTTCTTCCCACAGGATGCGTAGCTGCATTTCTCCTACACGATTGCCCATGCAACGATGCACCCCAAATCCAAAGGAAAGATGCCGCCGGGCATTCGGGCGATCAATCCAGAACCGGTCTGGGTCTTCGATCACGGTCTCGTCGCGATTGCCGGAGACATACCACATCACGACTTTATCGCCCTTTTTGATCTGCTTGCCGCCAAGCTCAATGTCCTCGAGCGCATTCCGGCGCATATGTGCCAGCGGCGTTTGGAAACGAATAATCTCTGACACCATATTCGGAATCAGAGACGGGTCAGATTTCAGTTTGGCGAATTCGTCCGGGTTGCGATTGAGCTCCACAACGCCAGCGCTGATCGAATTGCGGGTCGTATCATTGCCGCCGACAATAAGCAGGATCAGATTGCCGAGAAACTCTTGCGGATCATTGACCATGTCCGCGGTGTCAGGATTGTGCGCCAGCAACGAGATGAAATCGAACTTTTTGGGCTGCGCCGCCCGCTCGTGCCAGAGATTCGCGAAATAGGCATAGCACTCTTCCAGAGTGCGCATGCGTTGTTCCATATCGACTTCAATGCCGACCGTCTCAGAGGTGGTCGCCACATCCGACCAATAGGGGAGAAGGTGACGGTCCTCAAACGGGAAATCGAACAAGGTGGCGAGCATTTGCGTTGTCAGCTCTTTTGAGACCAGCTCAACCCAATTGATTTTCTCTCCTACAGGTAAGCTGTCGAGTATGTTGCACACCCGCTGCCGAATGAGCGCCTCAATATCTGACAATTGCGACGGCGCCACTGCCGGACTGACCGTCTTGCGTTGGACGACGTGTTTTGCTCCGTCCATCGCAATAAACATCGGCGTTTGCATGCCTTCAGGCGCGTCACCAATGACAATATTGTCTTGCGAAGAGAAGACTTTGTGATTCGAGTCGACCGCGATGATGTCATTGTATCTGGTGATCGACCAATACGGTCCGAAGGGGCTGTCAGGGCAGTAATGCACCGGGTCCTCGCGGCGCAAACGGCGGAAATACTCGCCATGCAAATTCGCCTCAAATAGCTCGGCCACCGACACGTCGAGCGTCTCCAATGGAAGCGTTTTCGGGTCGGGTAGTCCAGCGGTCTCAAAACCGTGTGCTGTGTCTGCCAATGTTTCCTCCGTACCGTTTTTCTCGTTTTCTAGGGTAATAACCCTAATTTCCGAAACTGCAAAGCTGAATCCACGCACTTGCCTCTCGCGCCGAGTCCCGCACATTAGCCTCTATGAGCAAATCGACTGCCGGTCCCGAAATTCAGCGCATGATCGACCTGATCGCCCGCCTACCAGGATTAGGTCCGCGCTCTGCTCGGCGCGCGGCGCTGTTTCTATTGAAACGCCAAGACAATTTGCTGCGTCCGATGGCGGAGGCGCTTGCCGACGCTGCTGACAAGATAGAACAATGCCAGGTTTGCGGAAATTATGACACGTTGCAGCCCTGCGCAGTTTGCCAGGCACCCGGACGCGATGATGGTTTAATCTGCGTCGTTGAAGACGTCCCCGACCTCTGGGCGCTTGAACGCGCCGCAGCATTTCGCGGGCGCTATCATGTTTTAGGCGGCGTCATGAGTGCGCTTGATGGCGTTGGCCCGGATGATCTAACCATTGGCTTGCTCGTCGACCGTGTGAAAAATGGCGGTATTCGGGAAGTCATTCTCGCGCTCAACGCGACGGTCGATGGCCAAACCACCGCGCACTACGTGGCTGAGCGGCTTGAAGGGCTTGATGTCGAAGTCACACGCTTAGCGCATGGCGTGCCGGTCGGCGGCGAGCTGGACCATCTCGACGATGGCACGCTCGCCACAGCTTTGCGCTCGCGGCGCGGCGTTTAGCTGGCTTTCTCCACGCGATAGATCACACCGTCTAACATGTTGGTGGCGGCATAGATCGCATCAGGGGTCGAAATGACGTCTCTAAACCCGGTTTGCAAATCATCGAGCAGGTCTTCGGTTGCGCCAATCGAGCCATCGGCTTCGATCTCAACGCGCACCAATTTTTGACCGCTTGGTCCGTTCATTGCGCCGATCAGAAGGTCACCCGACCAGTCTTCAAAGCCTGAGGTTTGAACAATCGTCATGCCGGACGGCGCAATCGATGGCACCCATTTTACATCTGGCTGTTCCATGCCAGGCGCTTCGGTCTCGTCGGTAATGATGGTGCCGTCATAGTTGATGCCATAGGTGATGGTTGGCCATCCGTAATTATTGCCCGGCTCGATCACATTCAGCTCGTCGCCACCTTTCGGGCCGTGCTCATGCGCGATGAGCAAGTTCACGCCACGATGATAAACAAGACCTTGCACATTGCGGTGACCATAGGACCAGACCGCCGCATTACCGCTCCCGTCCGCAAACGGGTTATCGGCTGGCACAGACCCGTCGGGCATGATGCGGGCGATCTTGCCATGCAGCAGAGATGGATCCTGAGCATCCTGCATATAGCGATAGCCATCGCCTAAAGTGACGATCATGGACCCGTCGGGTAGGAACGCCATACGCGATCCGTAATGGTAGGTGGTCGAGCGGGTCTCTCCGAGGAAAATCTCAGTCACATCGTTCAGCGCCGTGGCATCATCAGACAAGGTCGCCGAAATGACCGCAGTCGTGTTGCCATCATCCAAGTCTTTGGAATAACTGAGATAAAGCTTGCGGTTGGTGTCAAAATCCGGGTCGAGCAATATGCCGAGCAACCCGCCTTGACCTTCGACCAGAATATCGCCGGGCAAGCCGGTAAGCGGCGCTTCGACCAGTGTGCCGTCAGCAATCAAGCGCAAGCGTCCCTCGCGCTCCGTCACCAGCAAATCGCCGTTCGGCAATCCAGCCATTCCCCAAGGAAATTCCAGGCCTTCAGCGACCGGTACTAGCTTCAAACCCGACTGCGAGACCAGGGCTCCATCCGCGTCCGGTTCGGGCGCCGCGGCTTGACCTGCGCAAGCGGTGAGGGCGGCAATTGTGAGGACAGATAGGCTTGAACGCAGCACGGCGAATCTCCTGAATACATCTTTGCTGGGAACATAGTTGTTTTGGCAACAAAAGAAAGAAGGGCGACCGAACGATCGCCCTTCTCCCTCTCTCCCCTCGCGCGTCGCAAGGGCCCCTAGAGTGGTTACCAGCGTTTCGAAACGCGGAAACCAAACTGCCTTGGCTCGAGCAAGAACACGTTTGTGAACAAGCCCGAAGAGGCATCCGTTAGATACTGATTGGTCAGCTGATCTTCTTCGAGAAGGTTTTTGACGAACAGCTCAACTTCCAGATTCTTATCATCATTGCTCAACTGAATGGCCGCGTTGGCATTCTGGAAACTGTCAATCCGATCCGCTTCCAGGTTGAAGATCCGGGTGAAGACTTCACCGCGATGGTAGAAGTCACCGCGGACCGACAGGTCCCAATCCTCATTGACGTCGAACACATATTCTGCACCGAGCGAGAATGTGATCTCCGGAGCCAATGGAAGTTTGTTGCCGGACACATCGACCGGAATGCCTTCCTGAGGTGTGACCCCAAACGGGATCGCAGCACCGGAGCAGATCCCCGCTGCGGCTGCGGCTGCTGGGCTCGCCAAGAGTGCATTAACCTCGGAGAGAAGGGCGACACAGTTTTGTGTGGTTGCCGCATCTTTCACAACGACATAGTTCGGATCGCCGCCTGTTTGGTCATAAGTATCGAGCAAAGGTGCTTGATCAGCCAATTCAGAATTCAACAGTCCGATGGTCGAGTCGACCCGGAAATTATCGGTCACTTGGTAATAGAATTCACCCTCAAATCCGAGCACCGTTGCATCAACATTCTGGTTGACCGATGTCCGATTGATAATCGAAGAAATCTGATAGCCTTCATAATCATAATAGAAGGCCGCCAAGTTCAAGATACCGGCGCCGCCGAAGAGCGAACTCTTCGAGCCAACTTCAAGGGCGTTAATGAATTCCGGATCAAACGTGTTACTGACTTCAGTCAGACCCGCGGATTGTGGCGGGTTGATACCGCCGCCCTTATAGCCCCGTGCAATGTTGGCATAGAACAGGGTGTCGTCGGTCGGGCCGAATGCGCCGGCTTGATAGTCAAAGCCGAAACGACCTGTGATTTCCTCAAACTCGGCCTCTTGTGCAGGACCGCCTTGTCCGAAACCATTCTCCACACCTGGGAAAGTGGTGCCCGGTGCGAGCAGCAGACTTGGCGTGTTTTCCTGACGCTTTTGGTCGTTCGTGTAACGAAGGCCCAATGTCCAGGTCAGATCCTCGGTTGCGTCCCAATAGGCTTCACCAAATACGCCGAGCGCATCCAGCTTATATGGGCTGCGGCTTCGGAAATAGGTGCGGTCGCCCGGTAACCCAGTGGCAACCGCCAAAGCCTCTGCCGTGTTGAAGAACACGAAATAGTTCGTCTCGCCGATTGAATCGAGCTTCAATGCGCCCAGCGTAAAGTTGAAGGCACCGTCAAAGTCGGACTGAAGACGCGCCTCAAACGACGTTGTCTCGAAGTCCGAGCTCGAATTGTCGGTCGCCAACAGTGTATCGGCTGGGGCGCGAAGCCGTGTGTCGACTGGAATGTTCAGCCCGAGCGCTGATCCACCTGGGAAGTCGCCATCACCATCGCCGTCCAGATCGGGTGTGAGCGGCGTGATGTTAAACGCTGTAGTGCCGATGCCTTTATTATAGTCATCGGTGAACATGCGATAATTGTCATTATAGCTGCCCAATAGTGTGAGCGTCAGATCGTTTTCGAATTCATACTGGATCTGAGCCTGAACCGTGTTGGACTCAGCTTCAAATGTTGGCACCAGATTGGTTTCAAACTCGCGCAGATTGCTTGAAGTTGTTGCGCCAGCGTTACTGTCTGTTCCGAAGGCAGAGTAGAGCCCAAGGTTCGCCGCCAAGACGCCGCCCAATGTGCCTGCCGTGTTTACTGTGCCTAAGCCTGGGCGGATCTGGATCGGGTTGCCATTGGCGTCCCGAGCATAGCCGAGGCCTTCAATTTGATATGGCACACAGCCCTGGTTGAACGGGAATGGACGCGTGTCCTTCGTACAAAGCTGTTTGGTTGCACGTGTTCGGGTCGAGTCTTCTTCATAATGCTCGCCCATTACCCAGAACGACAATTGATCGGTGATTTCACCGGCCAAAGTACCGCGAATGGCCCAGAGGTCGCGGCCGTCGACGTCCTCGGTGCGGCCGTCGGGTAGAATGGCGTCAGAATATCCGTCGCGCTTCAGATAGGTGCCAGCTACGCGAGCTGCGAAACGCTCGCCGAGCGGGACGTTTATGTGCCCTGTCAGCTTCTGGTTGTTGAACTCGCCATAGGTCAGTTCGGCACTGGCGTTGAATTCTTCGAAAACAGGTTTCGCGGTAATCGCATTGACCACGCCGCCCGTCGCGTTGCGGCCGTAAAGCGTCCCTTGCGGTCCACGCAAGATCTCAATCCGCTCAACATCGTAGAATTCAGTCTCAAGCAGAGTCGAGCCAGAAGAGGAAACGCCGTTGGTGTGAGTACCCACTGCCGCATCTGAGGAGGCACCAACCGCGGCGTTGATAATCCCGCGAATACTGATGCCGCCGGCAGAGAAGTTGCCTTGGGTCGAGCCGAAGTTAGGAATATTGAACTGAAGATCCGACCCCGTCTCAATATTAAGGCGTTCAAGGGCGTCAGGATCAAAGGCCGAAACCGCGATCGGGACGTCTTGAATCGATTCGTCGCGTTTCTGCGTGGTCACCACAACGGTGTTTAGCGTCCGCGCTTCGGCGTCTTCCGATTCATCTTGTGCCACAGCTTGGGGGGCTGCAACCGATAAAGCGAGCGCTGATACGCCTGCCCAATAGATAAGATTGGGGCGTCTTCTGACTTTCATATAAATACTCCTCCCTCGATGCCTTGTATGTGATCGGCATCTAAGTTTTTTTACGTTTCCTCATGGGCTCCCCATGTGTCTGGGAATGCCTCCCGATCATGACAGGGTGACCCGCGACATTTTGTCAATGATTTACGTTGGGTGAGGCGCTGCAGAAGTTTTGACACGCGCGCTGAAAATCTCACATAAAATTCAAAGCGTTTTAGACCGCCGGTAATAAAAAAGGCGTCTCTTGCGGGACGCCTTTTTATTTTGAGTGTGTGGTTTTTGCCGTCCGGCAATTACCAACGCTTAGACACGGTCACACCATAGGTGCGAGGCTCAGTCAGGAAGATATTAGTGAACAGACCCGAACTGTCATCGGTGAGGTAAGCCCCGGTGATGACTTCTTCATCGGTAATGTTCTTACCGAAGACCTCGATGGTCCAATCATTCTCCATATTGGCCAGAACCAATGTCAGGTTGATATTGTCCCAGCTCTGTAATTCGTCGCGACCCGTATTCCAGACGCGGCTATAGCTGCGGCCTTGGTAATAATAGTCACCACGGGCGGTTACATCCCATACCCCGCCAAACAGGCCTTCCCAAGTATACTCCGTGCCGAGACTGAAGGTCACTTCAGGCGCGTTCGGAATGGCGTTTCCGCTCAGGTCTTTCGCGAAGCCTTCACCGACGCCATAGGTCAGCGGATTCTCGTCGCCTGCATTGACGACATTGGATGGATCGCGCGGTGTTAGTGACCCGGCAGGCAAACCAAAATTCGCCTCAGCACCTGCAAACGCGCCAACACAGATGCCCTGTGTGGCGCCAGGGTCTAATGCGCCAAGCGCAATGGCGCCAAGAATAGTGCTATAGGCTTGAGCCGAAACCACACAGTTGGCGAAGTTTGCTGCATTCTTGATGACCACAAAATCAGTATTGCCTGCGGTCCGATCCAGAACATCAATGCCAAACGTGTCGACAATCTCTGTGTCCATAAGCCCGAGATTGGCTGAAATGAGGAGCGTAGAGACCGGGTTGAACAGGGTCTCGACCTCGACCCCTCTCAATTCCGCGTCAACGTTGAAGTTCACGGAAGATCGGTTGATGATTTGCGTGATTTGGTAGCCCTGATAGTCATACAGGAAGGCGTTGGCGTTCAACTGCATGGCGCCGCCAGCCAGCGTATTCTTGGTCCCGATTTCGAACGAGTCGATGAATTCTGGTTCGAAAGTGGGTGGGAACAGTTCCGCGCCTGCCGGTTGCGGTGGGTTGATACCGCCGCCTTTATAGCCGCGAGAGTAGAAGCCGTAGAACAGTGAGTCTTCGGAGAAGCTAAGGTCCGGCGACCAGTCGAAACCGATCCGGCCCGTTACTTCCTCAAATTGAACCTGTTGTAAGCCGGTTGCCACACGCGGGTCGCCATTTTGCGGCGGACCGGCATAAGCAGCGGCCGGTGTGAACAGATAAGTCGGGACAATGTCCTGTTCTTTCTGGTCATCCGTATAGCGCAGACCAACCGTTAGCTGGAGGTCGTCAGTGAGGTCAAAATAGGTTTCCCCAAAAACCGCGAATGATTCTAATCGGTATGGCGATAGTGACCGGAAATAGTTGCCGCCATCACCGCCCAGTGTGCCTTCGAAGAGGGCTTCACCATTGCCGGCCATGTCGATCGGCACTGTGAGGTTAAAGCCCAAGGCACCGCCAGGCACACCTGCACCAACCAAGGCGTTGTGCAGCTGGGTCAGGCCGGTCAGTGTGTTCGAGAACACATAATAGCCATCCTCTGGGTTTTGCGGATCAATCGCTTCAAAATCGACATAGATCGCGCCCAAGTTAAAGTTGAAGCGGCCAGCGAAGTCTGACTGCAAACGCAATTCGTGCGTCGTTTGCTCAGAATTACCGCCAGATTGGTCAAACGTCCGGAATACATTAGACGCGCCCAATTGCGGATCGCTCACAACACCGCCAGGGAAGAGTGCGTTGTAGATGTCTGCTGCCGGGTCGAGGCCCGGTGGTACCGCAGATAAATCGTTAAACGTGATGTTCGGCGCGATCTTATTATAGTCTTCGCGTGAGACCACCTTGTCTTCCAAATAGCTGGTCAAATAAGTCAGCGTCAGATCATCGGTCAGGTCGTACTGAATGTTACCCGTGATCAAGGTCGACTCTGCTTGATAGATCGGGTCAAACGCTGACTCGATGGTCCGCAAGTCTTCGATCAGTGGATCGGTGAAGGCGTCGCCATTCAGCAGCCCGGCCAGCACACCAAGACCACCGCCCAGCGTTCCAGCAGAGTTCACGCGTTCGAACGATTGCTCGAGGGGCGCTTCCTGACAGCCAACTGTGGTGATGGTCTGGTCGGCTGCCGAAACCGGAATACCCGCAAAGCTGGTAAGGAACGGGTCTTTCTTACACAATTGCTTACCGGTTCTCAGGCGGCTGTCATCCTCTTCAAAATGCTCCACCGAAACCCAAGTTCGCAAGCGGTCGGTTGGTTCCCAAGCAAACGTCCCGCGAATGCCGAACAGATCCCGGCTATCAATGTCATTGCCAGTAACGACATTATCCACATAGCCGTCACGCTGCAGCAACGACCCCGCAAGGCGCAGAGCGGCCGTCTCGCCGAGTGGCACATTGATCATGCCCTTGGCTTTGAGAGTGTTATAGTTGCCATATGTCAGTCGCGCATTGGCTTGGAATTCTTCCAGGACCGGCTTAGCGGTAATCACATTGATCACGCCGCCGGTTGCGTTACGACCATAAAGCGTCCCTTGCGGACCACGCAGCGTTTCCACCCGCTCCACATCAAAGAACTCTGCTTCAAACAGCCGGTTGGCGGTTAGCGGCACGTCATTCTGGTGAACCCCGACACCTGCATCGGAAGATTGCGCGACGGCGTCATTGCCGATGCCGCGAATTTTAAAGTTGAAACCGGCAAAGTTACCCTTGGTGGCCGACACGTTTGGGATCGATTTGACCAAGTCCGGTCCGCCCGCAAGTTGTAGTTTCTCCAGCGATTCTTCATCAAAGGCCGAAACCGCGATCGGCACATCTTGAATCGATTCCTCAGTCTTCTGGGTCGTCACCAAGACCGTGCCGAGTGTGCGTTGATCGTCATTGTCTTGATCTTGCGCCACCGCGACGGGTGTGATGGCGGACATGGCGAGCGCAGAAGCACCGGCCAAAAGTACATAATTCGAGTGTCGTGAGACTTTCATATGCTAACTCCTCCCTCGATGCCTGAAAAATTGGCACGAGCTTTTATTGCGTTTCCTCTTGGGCTTCCCATGTTGTCCGGAAATACCTCAACTCGCATGACGGAACTGACAGCCGATTTTGTCAATGAGTATCCACGCGGAATGTTTTATTGCGTAATAAAGTGTGACATTTGATACACGAAATGCGTTGACTGTGAGACACTGGGTAAAGAACACGCTCGAGAGAGAGAGAAACAATGTCTGAGCGATCCGCTCTCGTCCTATTTTCCGGCGGTCAGGATTCGACCATTTGCTTAGCCCATGCCTTGGCGCATTATGACCGGGTTGAAACCGTTGGTTTTGATTATGGGCAGCGCCATGCAGTGGAGCTAGAGTGCCGTCCTCGCGTGATCGAAGCGATGAAATCGGCATTTCCACAATGGGCCGAGAAATTGGGTCCCGACCAGGTTTGCGATGTTTCCGTACTCGGAGACATCAGCGATACTGCGATGATCGCCGAAACCGAGATTGTCATCGCGGAAAACGGCTTACCGAATACTTTTGTGCCAGGTCGAAACCTCTTATTCCTAACACTCGCCGGTGCGATTGCCTGGCGGCGCGGGATATCCAATCTGGTTGGCGGTATGTGTGAGACGGATTATTCAGGCTATCCCGATTGTCGGCGGGGCACACTTGATGCTCAAGCCTTAGCGCTGTCGCGTGGCATGGACCGTCCTTTCACCATAGAAACGCCTCTGATGTGGCTCGACAAGGCTGAAACTTGGGAGTTAGCGTCAGACCTTGGCGGGCGAGAGCTGATCGACCTTGTCATCGAAGAGACCCATACTTGCTATCTGGGTGATCGCAAAAACAGACATGATTGGGGCTATGGCTGCGGCACTTGTCCTGCTTGCGACCTGCGGGCAAAGGGCTACGAAAAGTGGCGCGCTAAGGTACCCGCATGAAAATCTATTCGGTCAAAGAAGCCTATGTGACCCTACAAGGCGAGGGCGCACAAACCGGTCGTGCGGCCGTTTTCCTTCGCTTTGCGGGCTGTAATTTGTGGTCAGGCTTGGAGCGAGATCGCGCCTCGGCGGTGTGCAATTTTTGCGATACCGATTTTGTCGGGACCGATGGTGAAAATGGCGGCAAGTTCAAGGGCGCCGCCGCGTTGGCCGAACACGTTCTTCGCGTATGGAACGACGCTTCGCCTGCAGGCGGCACTCCGTATGTCATTTGCACGGGCGGCGAACCGCTTTTACAACTCGATCCAGACGCCATTGCGGCCCTGAAGTTCGCTGGCTTCGACATCGGAATTGAAACCAACGGCACGCTGCTCGCGCCGGACGGGCTGGATTGGATTTGCGTTAGCCCCAAAGCCAATGCCGCTTTGCAACAGCGCACGGGCAACGAATTAAAACTGGTCTTCCCGCAAGACGAACCAGAGGCACAGCCATCACGTTTTGAAAGCTTGCAGTTTGAACACTTTTTTCTACAGCCTAAAGATGATACGGCGCACGCCCAGAACATCGCGGCAGCGGCCGCTTATTGTATGAAGCATCCACAATGGCGATTAAGCTTACAGACACACAAACTGATCGGTCTGCCATGACCGTCGAAGGCCAAGTGTTCGAGATTACCAAAGCGGTCTCGTTTGAAGCCGCGCATTATATGGGCGGTAAACCGGAAGGTCATCCTTATCGCAATGTCCATGGCCATTCCTTCACGCTTGAGGCGACGGTCGCTGGCACGGTCCAGCCTGGGGCCGAATGGGTGCAGGACTTTTCCGACTTGAGCGCGATCCTGTCTGAAACGGCAGAGAAACTGGACCATCGCTTACTGAACGAGATTGAGGGCCTCGATGTCCCAACGCTGGAACGCATCGCCGTTTGGGCCGCCAATGACCTTCAGCCAAAGCTGCCCGGCTTAAAACGCGTCGTCCTCGCTCGCCCAAGTCTGAAAGAGCGCTGTGTTTTGGTGCTGGGCTAAAAGCCGGCGTATTTCATATTCCAGAAGTCCCATTCTCGCGCCGACCGAGCGATCGCGTGTGCCAGCGATTTGAGATTTCGGGCAAGCTGCCTATACGGGAAATAGAATTTTGGGAGGCAGGATATGACAACTCGATCGGGTTTAACCGGAATTTGGGTGATCGCCACAGGCGTGATCATCGGGTTGCTCTATCTGGGGCGCGATATTCTTGCGCCATTTGCTCTAGCTGTGTTCCTGTTTCTGATTATTGAAGGCTTTGCGCGGGCCATTCATGGGCGCTCAGAAATGCTGAAACTGGCCTGGTCGCGGGCGCTCGCGATCTTAGTCGTAATTGGCGGTTTCGTCGGTTTCTTGGCGATGATGGCGCGCGGGATTGCAGAATTTGGCATCCAAGGCGACGCCTATCTGCATCGGATCAATGCGCTGATCGAAGACGCTTATGGCTGGGTGCAATTGTCGAATGCGCCGACTTTGACCGAAATGGTGTTCAATGAATCCGGTCAGGCCTTCCTTGGCACGATCGCCTCAGCGACGAGCGGTCTGACCGGCGATCTCGTGCTGATTCTAATTTATGTCGCGTTTCTGTTCCTCGCCCAAGCCGCTTGGCCGAACAAATTGGACAAGATTTTCGGCAATCCGGAGCAACGCCAACAAGTCAAAGAGGTCGGCGACGCGGCGCGGCGTGGTATCGAAACCTATTTGTGGACCCAAACTGTGATCAGCGCGATGATCACGCTCCTGACTTATATCACCTTGTTGACGCTCGGTGTGGATAATGCGCTCTTCCTGTCGACGCTGATCTTTGTGTTGAATTACATCCCAACCATTGGATCGATTGTCGCGGCTTTGGTGCCGCCGCTATTTGCCCTTGTACAACCGGAAATTGCGGCATGGGTTCCCGGAGAGGCGCCAAATGACAGCTATATTTTTGCGCTCATGGTCTTTTTGGGGGTCAGTTTCTGGCAATTTTCGATCGGTAACTTCGTTCAACCCCGCATAATGGGCGACACACTCAACCTTTCCGCGTTGGTTGTTCTGCTCGCATTAGCGATTTGGGGGGCGATTTGGGGCATTCCCGGCATGTTTTTATCGGCGCCATTAACTGTATTGATGATGATTTTATTTGCACAATCTGATTCTACGCGATGGATGGCGGTGCTCTTATCTGCGAATGGTGAGCCTTTGTCCCGCGATACCAGTACAAATGGTGTGGACGACTCTACGGAAGCTGTCGATTCTACGTAAATGTTACGTAATGCGGTGATTTTTTCACTTGGCTTTGCGTCAGGATCACTCCATATATCATCCCAGATGGGACAAAATTGTCAAAAATAGAATCTGGCCTCCGCGTGCGTCCCCCCACCCAGCCTGCGGATGAGGCCAGTAGGACCCACCGGACAGTCCCCGTTCGGTGGGTCCACTCGTTTTTGGTGTTAAGATTAATTGCCTGAGGCTTGTTGCATAAACTTGCGAACAGCGTCCGTGGCCAAAGCCAATTGCGCGAAACTTGGCTTCGACCCGGTAAACGTTTTGATCTCATTGATCAAAGTGCGTACGGCGCCGCGATGCTGAGCATGCCAGGCTTTCGGTGTATCCAATTCAAGCGCCAGATGTGTGGCATCAGATTGCAATTGCTCCAACTCCCGAATGAGGCCGCGAGTCGCAAGACGATCCCAATAAGGCATATCATCCAATGCGGCCTGCGCCGCCGCCCGCAAGCGATCGAGTGACAAGGCATCACCGACCCCAAGATAGGTATCTGTCACGATCTTGGGCTCACGACCGCTGCGCACCACCAAGTGGCTGAGAATCGGTGCGCTGGCGACAATTTGCGTTTGTGCCAAAGCGGCCGCCAGGTCATGCGGGACTCCATCTCGCGCGTTCTGTTTGATTCGTCGCTGTTGCAACGCGCGCGTATGCGCGGGTAGGGCGTCCGTCTCGATCGCTGCCAGACTATCGGTACAATCGCCAAGCAGCGCGATGCGATCAGCCACTGGGGCATCGCTACCGACGCTCAACACGCCATGCGTCAGGGACGCCAGGGCGCTTGCCATCAGAGCCTGCATCGCCAATTGTCGTTGGGCCGGGACTTGGTTGTCGAGTTGATTGATCTGTTGCTGCAGCGATGGAGTGTTCAACAGGGCGCTGGCAATCTCGAATGCCGCGACAATGTCTGCGTTCGGCGCACTCGTTTGCTCTTGCAAGCGCAGCAAGAAGAGCGGGCCGGTCGTATCGACGATGCGATTGGCCAACACGGTCGAGATGATCTCGCGCTTCAGGCGATGCGCCTGCATCGGCGACTCATATGTTCGCAAGGCTTCTGGGAAATAGTGATCCAAGGTGTTGTAGAAGTAAGGGTCGTCCGGAATACTGGATTCAACCAAATCATCGAACAGAACAATCTTCGTCCACGCCATCAAGACGGCAATCTCGGGGCGGGTGAGGGCGCGTCCATCTTGTTTGAATTGCGCCATCTCCGCCGAATTGGGCAGTCCTTCAACGGTGCGGTCCAATACACCCCGTTGTTCGAGACTTAGCATCAGACGTTCGAGCGCATCATGATCGCGTTGGGCTGAGCGTTCAGCCAGGCTCAAAGCGCTCGTTTGGGCGTAATTGTGCGCCAAGACATGCGCGGCGACATCGTCGGTCATCGAGGCCAACAAGACATTACGCTCGCCGCTCGGTAGGTCGCTGCGCCGGATCGCTTCTGTGCACAAGATCTTTATATTGACCTCATGGTCGGAACTGTCGACACCAGCCGAATTGTCGATCGCATCGGTGTTCAAGTGCACCCCACGTAAGGCCGCTTCAATCCGTCCAGCTTGGGTCAGCCCCAAATTGGCCCCTTCGCCGATCACTTTGGCTTTCAGTTGTCGACCATTGATACGGACCGCGTCATTGGCCCGATCGCCAGCATCTGTATCGGTTTCGTCGGAGGCTTTGATATAGGTGCCAATGCCGCCAAACCATAGCAGTTCGCAGTCGGATTTCAGCAAAGCATGGATCAATTCATCGGGGGTCACTGAATCGGCACTCAACCCCGTCATCGCCTTGATCTCTGGGCTTAACTCAATCGCTTTGGATTGGCGGTCAAAAATCCCGCCGCCTGAGCTGATCAGGGCGGTGTCATAGTCGGTCCAGCTTGAGCGCGGCAGATCGAAGATGCGTTTGCGCTCTTCCCACAGACGTTCTGGGTCTTGCGGGTCTGGGTCGACGAAAATGTGCATGTGGTTGAACGCCGCTTGCAGGCGAATGTGCTTGGACAGCAACATGCCATTGCCGAACACGTCGCCGCTCATGTCGCCGCATCCTATGACGGTGAAAGGTTCGGTTTGTATGTCCTTGCCGAGCTCGCGGAAGTGGCGCTTCACTGCTTCCCATGCGCCGCGCGCGGTAATGCCCATCTTCTTATGGTCGTAGCCGGCTGAACCACCTGATGCAAAGGCATCTCCAAGCCAGAAACCATGCGCCATGCTGATTTCATTGGCGGTATCCGAGAAGGTCGCGGTCCCTTTGTCTGCGGCAACCACGAGATAAGGATCATGACCATCGTGAATGACGGTGCGCTCTGGATGGTGGACGTCGCCATCAATCAAATTATCGGTCATGTCGAGCAGGCTGGTGATGAAGGTCTTGTATGCCTCAACCCCCGCATCACGAATGGCTTCGCGTGAGCCTCCTTGTGGCAATTGCTTGGGAAAGAAACCGCCCTTCGAGCCGACCGGAACAATCACCGCGTTCTTGACCTGCTGGGCTTTCACCAGGCCAAGTATTTCGGTGCGAAAATCATCGCGGCGGTCGGACCAACGCAAACCGCCACGTGCCACTGGGCCAAACCGGCAATGCACACCTTCGACTTGCGGCGAGTCGACAAAGATCTCGCGATACGGTTTCGGGGCTGGCAAGTCTTCCAGTTCGCGGCTGGCAATCTTGAAACTGATAAACGCACGCGGCGCGCCAGAAACAGTGGATTGATAAAAATTGGTGCGTTGAATGGCCAGGATCAGATCGGCTAGCCGACGAATAACCCGGTCATGGTCGAGCGATGGAACAGTTTTTAGAGCTTCATCAATCGCTTCGCGAAGCGCGCTGCACGCCGCGTCGCGGTCATCATCCAAGTCCGGCAAGAATCGAGCGTCGAACAGGGCGATCAACTGCTCAGTCAGTTTCGGATGCGCATTCAGTGCCGCGATTTGCGTCCCACGCGCGGGGTCGAGTCCGGATTGATGCCGATACGCACACAAGGCTCGGCAAAGCGCCGCGCGCCGCCAGGTCAGGCCAGCATTAAACACCAGCGCGTTGAATCCGTCATTCTCTGCCTGTCCGCTCCACACGGCGACAAAGGCGGCTTCAAAGGCTTCGCCAATTTGAGCCAAATCAATGTCGGCGCGATCTGTGCGACGCATGGACAGTGAATGGACCCAATATTCATCCGGCGCGTCGGCGACGGGTTTTTGTGAGGGCGTGACCGGGTATCCGGTCTCAAACGCAACGAACAAGCCCATACGCTCAAAGATCGGCACACAATCTGACAGAGCAATCGCGCCATCGCGTGAATAGATCTTAGCGCGAATTCGACCGGGATCGTCGGTGTCACGCCGATAAGCCCGCAGGCAGATCGGATGATCAGGATTGAGCCGCGATAACATGGCGACATCGGCCATGGCTTCCTCTGGCGCGAACGCTTCGCGATATGCGGCATTGAAAGCACCAACGAAATAGGCGGCCACGGCGCGTGCTTCTGCATCCATATCGCTCGCCGCCACCGCATCCACGAACCGGTCATTCCAGCGTCGCGCGAGTTTGGTAATTTTGGCTTCAATCTCGTCCGAATCTGGACGTGGCCCGGCAGTTGGTAGAGCGGTTTGGAACAAGACGCGGACCATCGTGGCGCCATCGAAACTCGGTTGGAAAGCGGTCATCCGCCCTCCCCAAGCATCTTCAATGGCGAGTGAGATTTGTCGCCGCAGATCCGTGTCATAAGCTTCGCGCGGCACAAATACGACCGTGCTGACAAAGCGATTAAATCGATCGGGGCGCGAGAACACGCGCACGCGCGGTCGGGCGACTAAGTCGAGCACGCCTTGCATAATCGGCGCGAGGTGCTCTGACTTGGTTTGAATGAGCTCATCGCGCGGCCAGCCTTCGATAATGTTCGAAATTGCCTTCTCATTGTGGCTGCCGGGTAAGACTTCTAACAGGTCTAAGACCCGTTCCATACGTCGCCGGAGCAGCGGAATATTGCGTACAGATTCATTGTACGCCTCAGCTGTGTAGAGACCCAGGAACCGGGTCTCGCCAATGACTTGGCCGGTTTCGCCATAATGCTTCACGCCAACATAATCGCAATTCACTCGGCGGTGCACGCGGCTCGTCAATGTCGCTTTGGCCAGGATGAGCGATTCAGGTTCGGCTAGGAAAGCGCCAATTTCCTCGGTCAACAGAAGCGGCTCCGCACCGCGATTGAGAACATTGCGCATATCGTCCCGCAACAGGCCAAGGTTCGACCCTTCAACAGTATCCGGTTCTTCTGGCAACACCGCGCCATCATCGCCGGTTTGGAACGTGTAAGAGCGCACACCGAGAAACACGAAACGTTCCTGGCCGAGCCATTTGAGGAATTCGACCGCTTCATCCTTATAGCGCGATGTGACATGCGTGCTGGCTTCGAGGTGTTCAATTTCCTCGGCCATGCGCTGGCGCATCGCGGCATAGTCACCGGTTGCATCAATTACATCCGTAAGGGTCGCGTTGGCTTCAGCGAGCAGGTCTTCTTGCTGGCGCGCTGTGAGGTCTGGCAAGTGAATTTGGATCAGAGAGTGCGGCCCATCGTCAAGCTCGATAATGGGGTGGAACAGAGTCAGCACTTCGACGCCAAGGTCGCCGCAGGCGCCCAATAAGGAGTCGACCAAGAAGGGCCGGTCTGGGCCAACCGCTTCCAATATAAAGTTTCCAAGCGTTTCGGCTTTACCGCTCTCTGCCGCGCGTAATCGAACCGATACATCGTCCGTGGATTGAAACCACGTCCAGAGTGACGTGGCCAATTCCTCAATTTTTCCGGTTGGAACAATCTTGCGCGTATCCGACGGTGCTTCAGCAAGCATTTGCGCAATACAGCTTTGAAGTGGGTCAGATTTGCTGGATTCTGGGTTTGTGCGAATTGTATCAGTCATCGTGCAACGCCTTGGAACAGATCACGTTCCTTAAGGGAAATTGTCACCGGTCTCAATCGAAACCGCGTTGAATTTTTTGCATGAACTGTTGACTACGGTGTCAACAGTCTCGGTAGATCAACGGGCCAAGAGGGCCGCCGACAATTCTGCGGCTTTAGTGTCCCGAAACGCGGCACAAAGCCGTGCAGATTCAGAAGCCTGCGCCAAGCGGCGTTCATAGCCGGGGATCAAGTCGCTGTTGCGTTCAATAAAGCTGATGGCCTCATCAATTGATGCGGTGTCGCAAAATTTGCTGACCAGGCTGGCGGTTTGCGGCTTCCGGATTTCCGGGGTTCGCGCAATGACCGCATCAAAGTCGGCTTGGAACTTCGTCCATGCCGCTTCTGCACCTGTCGGGTTATCAAGCGCCGCAAGATAAACGGACCAGGCTTCCTGCCCCTGGAACTCGTCGGTTTGCACCATGTCCATAAGCGCCAGCATGTCAGTCTCAGACGCATTGGCGGCGAGCACATTCAAAACGCTCCGCCGTTCACGTTGATTGGTCGACGCCTTTGCGAAGGCCAGCGCCGCTTGGAAGAAAGCCTGATCGCCATTTTCCGCGGCAATCGAAATCGCGGTAGCCACCAGGTCGGGCGACAGCGCCGCCGGATTGGGTGCATCGATCACACCGACATAAGCAGCCGCGGCGTCCGCCAACCGGGCGCGTTCTGCATCCATCTGACCAATCGTCAGCAGCGAGGAATTCAGGGCCGTTTTCAATAATTGCTCACCCTGGCTCAGATCGGCAGGCTCGGCCGCAGACAAGGCGTCCCACCGCGCGCCATAGGCTTCCATGACAAAGTCTCGCAAAGCCCGCTTCGCTTCATCGGTAGGCAGTGCGTCTAGATACGCTTGCAGATTTGAGAGCGGATCTCGTGCGGCGCCCCAATCTCCATTGGCGTTGACAAGCAGAGCCGCGAGAAGCGTATCTGCAGAGATATTGCCAGCCGCAAATGCAGCAGTGGCGCTGTCGGCGAAACTTAGCTGCTCGCCCGCGGTCAAATTGTCATAATGGTCGATCAGGCTCAGCCAAGCGGCCTCGTTGAGAGTAAACCGCCAGTATCCGGCGCCGCCCGCATTCGGCATGACATAGTCCGGACACCCGCCATCCAGCGGAACACTAAGCGTCGTTTCGCCAAACAATTCACGGATCACCCGCTCGCCATTCGCACCATTGGTTTTCAAGGCAAATGGGATCGTCCAAGTTTGCGACTCCGGCACAATTTCTGAACCGAGCGGTGCATAGCGCGTCTGATTGATCTCGATCAGACCGGCATCAGGTGCCGCACAGGTGAAATTTACGTCCAGATACGGAATTCCAGGTTGCAGGATGAAGGAGTTGAAACTATCGATCACGCCTGGATTATTGCTGCCATCGGCCAATGACGTCATGAAATCGTTTACATCCGCAACGCCATCTTCGAATCGACGCATGTGTAACCGCATGCCATCGCGGAATGCGTCTTCGCCAAGGAAATTCTCAAACATCGACAGAACGCCGCCACCTTTGCGATAAGTGATGCCGTCAAACGCGTCGAGAATATCGGCATTGCGGGTAATTGGATTGCGAATTTGCCGCGCTGAAATCAGGCTATCATTGCCCATAACCCCAATCGCGGCGCGTTGCGGGGCAAGATCGAACCCAGTGCCCGGATAGACCGCATCCATCGTTTTATAGCTGATCCAAGTCGCGAAAGCTTCGTTCAGCCAGATATCGTTCCACCATTTCGGGGTGACCAAATTGCCAAACCATTGATGGCCGAGTTCATGGGCGTGTGTGGTCATGATCGCGCGTTTGCGGCCCAAGCTGGTGCGGTCATTGATCAAAAGCGCACTCTCACGATAAATGATTGCGCCGGCATTTTCCATCGCGCCATAAGCAAAGTCTGGCACGGCAATCAGGTCGAGTTTTCCATACGGGTAGGGATAGTTGAAATAGGCTTCCTGCCAGGTCACCATTTCATCCGTGATCGCCATGGCTTCAACCAGCTGATCGCCTTTACCAGCGGGCGCGAAACCGCGAAACGGGATGGCCCGCGGGCGGATTTCATTCGGCGGTAAAACGCCACCATCGCGCAAATCATAAGGTCCGACGGCAAGCGCCACGAGATATGACTGAATTGTGCGGGTTGTGGCGAATTCAAATCGGATATTGCCGTCATCCTGTGAAGACTGCGCTTTCAAAGCGCCATTGGTAATGACTTGATTGCCGGGCGGGGTGGTCACTGTCACAGTCCACGGCGTCTTAAAGCGTGGCTCGTCAAAGCTCGGCACCATTCGGCGTGCATCAATCGGTTCCATTTGCGTGGCCAGATAAGGCCGTCCGGCTTGTTCCGCTTTGTAAAGACCGGCCAATCCAAAATTGTACGGCGCGGTGTAGTCAATCACCAAAGTGCTGATGCCAGCGGGTAAAGGCGTTTCAAAATCAATCCGCGACACGCCGCCTTCGGCATTGCTGCGGGTGAATTCGGCCGGCAATTCGCTGCCGTCAGCCAGAAGCCCGATCACCGACGAGATCCGTTGATCTAGGCTGTGCAGCCAGATTCGCGCATGCGGTTCAGCCAAATTGACGTCAATTTCGACACGGCCTGAGAATTCATCTTGGGCTGGGTCTGTGAACAGATCCAAGCGATAAGCTGTCGGCGTCACACCATCTGGCAATTGCCCGGCTGGCGGGGCTTCTTGGAGCACCGGTGGGACTGGGTCGAACGTGACTTCTTCTTCGCCGCCCGAACAGGCACTTAATAAAATTGCACTCGCAGCACCTGCAATTAGCTGCGCGCGAAAGGATTTCGTCAGCATTTTGCGCTCCAATAGATCCTATGTCGGACGGCTTGAAGCATAGGTTGAGGGTGCAGGCAAAGGTCTCGCTGCGATCATCTTTGCGTGAACGCCAAATAGCGATAGGGCGAGCATCATGAAACGGCTTTGGCACTGGCCCATCGACCCGCTAGCGCGCACTGTTCGCCTCGTCATGGGCGAAAAAGGCTGGACGTTTGAGTCGATTGAGATTCGCCCTTGGGTGTCCGATTTGGAGCTCGCCGCGCTGGCACCTGGGGCCTGCGCGCCGGCATTACTGGATACGGATGCCGAGGTCAAAACCTCCGCCGTAGGGTCCCTGGCGGTGTGCGAATACATCGAAGAAGCTCAACCCAATCCGCGCCTTTTGCCCTTCACGCCTGGCGAAAAGGCCGAAGCGCGACGTCTTTGGCAATGGGCAGAAGAGAGTTTTGCGGGGATCAACAACACACTTCTAGCGGAACGCGTGACGCAATGGGTCAAGCGTGACCGGTCACCCGATAGCCTCGCGCTGCGCCAAGGCGCGCATGCTTTGAAGAACCGAATGACTTTTCTCGACGCGTTGGCGGGCGAGCGGGCGTACATTGCCGGCCGCAATCTCAGCATGGCGGACCTCAGTGTTGCTGCACATTTGTCGTCTTATGACTATTTTGGCGATGTCCCCTGGGATCTGACCCCAGATTTGAAAGCCTGGTATGGCCGCATGAAATCCCGGCCCAGTTTCCGCGCCTTGTTGGAAGACCGGGTTGGCAATGCCAAGCCCGTGAAGCACTATACTGACCTCGATTTCTAATTGTGTCAGGGGATAAAGGGTGATGTCCCTGGAAACCATGCTCAAGACCGAAGCCACGGCGTTGGGCTTCGATGCCTGTCAGATTTGTCGGGTCGATGAGGCTTGGGCGGCAGGTGAGAAATTAGAAGCCTTTGTCGAGGCCGGGTTTCACGGCTCTATGGATTGGATGGAAACCACACTGGCGCGCCGCAAAGCGCCGACCGCGATGTGGTCAGCTGCTCGTTCTGGGGTTGTTGTCGGCTTAAACTATGGCCCGGACCATGACCCGATGCGTAATCTTGAGCGGCGCAGCGAAGGCAACATCTCAGTTTATGCCCGCGGCAAAGATTATCACGATGTCTTGAAAAAGCGCTTGAAGCAGCTCGCTCGAGCCTTTGCTGAGAAGGCGCAGGTGGACGTTAAAGTGTTTGTCGATACAGCGCCTCTAATGGAAAAGCCGTTGGCGCAAAAGTCTGGGCTTGGCTGGCAGGGCAAACACACCAATCTGGTGTCCCGTGAACATGGGTCTTGGCTGTTTCTAGGGGTGATGCTGACCACAGCGGAATTGGAACCAGATGGTCCCGAAATTGACCATTGCGGGTCGTGTCAAGCTTGCCTCGATATTTGCCCGACCAAGGCCTTTCCGGCGCCATACTCGCTCGATGCTCGGCGCTGTATCTCCTATCTTACGATAGAGCACAAAGGTTACATCCCAGAAGAATTTCGAACGCCAATGGGAAACCGAATTTATGGCTGTGATGATTGCTTGGCTGTTTGTCCGTGGAACAAGTTTGCCGAGACTGCCAATGAAAGCGCCTTCTGGGCTCGCGCCGAGCTGAAAGGGCCGGACTTGGACGAACTTGCCGCGCTTGATGATGCGAGCTTCCGACAAGTCTTTTCTGGTTCGCCGATTAAACGGATCGGGCGTGACCGCTTTTTGCGTAATGTGCTCATCGCGATCGGCAATAGTGAGAATTTGGCTCTGACGGAGGATAGCATTGTGCCGCATCTAGACGACCCCAATCCCGTCGTCAGAGGCACTGCGGTCTGGGCCCTGTCTCGCCTTGATTTGGCCCGGTTTGAAGCTGAGAAGGCGGCGCGATTCGAACGCGAAACCGATCAGGATGTCAAAGCGGAATGGAACCGTCTGTAAAACATAATGGCTGGCCCATCGGGCGAATGCTGGGTTGGGCGGTTAAGTTCGGCGCGGGTCTGGTCGTCGCGGTGCATATCTACGCGCTGGTTTTGATTTTCGCGCCGGTGCCCGGCACCTTGAATATGGCGAGCCGGGCCCTTCAGAGCCCGCCCATCTATCACACCTGGGTGCCGCTGGAAGATATCTCACCGCATTTGGTGCGCGCAGTGATTGCGGCTGAAGACACCAAATTCTGTGCGCACGATGGAATTGACGTCGAAGCCATTCAGGACGCGCTCGATGAACGTGAGCGGCGCGGTCAATTGCGCGGCGCGTCCACGCTGACCCAGCAAACCGCAAAGAATGTGTTTTTATGGAATGGCGGCGGCTTTGGTCGCAAGGCAGGGGAAGCCTGGATGGCGATGTTCATCGATGGCTTCTGGGGCAAGCGCCGGGTATTAGAAGTCTATCTGAACGTCGCCGAATGGGGCGATGGCTTGTATGGTGCAGAAGCGGCCGCCCATGGCCGTTTCGGCAAGCAAGCGAAAGATCTCACCGCGTTTGAAGCGGCGCGCCTGGCGGCCGTTCTGCCCAGCCCGAACAAATGGCGAGTGAACCCTGCTGGGCCGTATGTTCGGCAACGCACTTCGACATTGCTGGCCCGGATGAATGTGGTCCAGCGCGACGCGCTTGATGCCTGTATCTGGGATTAGTTTAACTGCGCCAACCGGATCGCTTCGCGAATCTCGCCGCGCAGCACTAAGAGGTCGATATTCTCTGGGTCATAAGACAGGGCGGCTTCCATATCCGCCTTGGCCTTAGGCAAATCCTCAGTAGCGAGATGCGCCCGGGCACGGAGCGACAAGGCCTCTGAATCGCTCGGCGAAAGGTCAAGTGCTTGGTCCAGGTCAGCCACCCCTTCAACCCAGCGCTCTACCGCCAAATACGCCGCTGCACGGTCTTTTAGAACTTGCGGGCTGTCGCCATTCAGTTTCAACGCGTCGGTCAGTGCCACAATCGCCGCGTCAGGGTAGTTCGCGGCCAACCAAGCATTCCCGGCTTGAGCGAGATACTTGTGGCGATCTTCCAGTTCTATCGGGTCCGGTGCCGTGGCCAGAGCCTCCAACCGCGCAGCGCCTTCCTCTAGCCGGTCCAAGGCCAACAGTGCCACAGCATTGCAATAACGCGCGCGGGGTCGGTTGCCGCTGCTCAGCCAGGCGAGGGAGTCTTCATACGCCTCGCTCGGTGCGTATTCGGCTTTCATCAGGCAAGTTTCCAAACGCTCTTGCTCAGCTCGTGCAATATCCGCCAAGGCCGATTGGGAAACGGGAAGTAAACCGGCGGCAAGGATGGATTCGAACATGGACAAGCTCCCTTCTAAAGCAATATCTAGTGCGGTAACGAGCCGAAGGGGCGAGCACAAATGACAGATTGGTCAGAACCGCTTTTTCTCATCGGACCAGGGTATTCAGGTCACGCTTTGGCGCGAATTTGGCGCGGGCCGGTCTATGGCACGGTGCGATCTGAGACGGCACGAGAAAAACTGGCCGGCACCACGATCACGCCCGTCGATGTCCAGGACGCCAAACAAATCGCCAAATGCACCAACGCGGCGCATGTCGTCATTAGTGCCCCGCCGACCGATGCAGGCTGTCCAGCCGTCGAATTGCTGGGGGCTCATGCCAATCAAGCTGCGAGCGTCACCTATCTTTCGACAACCGGCGTCTATGGGGATTTACAGGGCGGTTGGGCGATGGAGTGGACGCTGCCCAACCCGCAATCAGACCGCGCACGTCGCCGGGTCGCTGCCGAGGCCGCTTGGCAGGACGCCACTGAAAGACTCCGCATCGTTCGCTTGCCGGGTATTTATGGACCAGGACGCTCCGCTCTGGACCGGGTGCGGAAAGGCACTGCGCGCCGCATCATCCGTGACGGACAAGTCTTCTCCCGCGCGCATGTTGATGACATTGCCAGCGGCGTGCGGGCTTTGGCGCGAGCGAGACGCTACGGCGTGTTCAATCTTTGCGATGATGAAGCGGCGCCGCCACAGGATGTGATTGCTCATGCGGCGCACTTGCTCGGTCAGCCAGTCCCGCCGGATATCCCGTTTGGCGCTGCTGAGCTGTCCGAGATGGGACGCAGCTTCTATTCGGAGTGCAAGCGGGTTTCTAATGCAAAAATAAAGGCCGCCACGGGGTGGCGACCTTTGTATCCAACGTTTCGCGAAGGCTTGAAGGCCTTGCTCGAGTCTTAGCTCGACGCGCCGCCCATAAAGCCAAGGTCAGCGGTGTTGAAATTGTTGAGGTTCGGCAGCGCAGTGCGCAGCTCCGCAGTATTCAACCCGAACCAAGACCCCATGGTCGCTGCATATTGTTCGACCGATGTGGTCGGCAACAAACGGCCGCGAGACCGAGTGTAGGAATTGCTGTCCACATCCGCGAACGGCACTTCTCCGTACAGACGACGTCCAGCGACTTGTCCGCCTGCAACAAAGTGGTGTCCGCCCCAACCATGGTCAGTGCCGTTGCCATTGTCGATGACGGTGCGACCGAAGTCAGACGCTGTGAACACAACGACATTGTCCCATTCACCAATTTCAATCATCGCTTCGCGGAATGACGCGATCGCCCCCGCGAGTTCTGAGTGACGACCGGCAATTGAATTGGCTTGGTTGCTGTGCGTGTCATAACCACCGGTCGACGCATAGAACATCTGACGCGAGACGTTCAGGAATTGCCGGATTTTGATGGTCTCGGCGATTGAGCGCATCTGACCCGCCAAACGCGTCGCAGGGAATTGTGTTGCGAACGGTGTCGCATTCTCCTGCGCAGCGGCAAATTGCTCGGTATTCTCAACCGCTTTGGCGGTTGAGTTGGTGATGTCCTGCTCCAACAAGCTGCGGCTCTGGAAGTCGCGCTTGGCTAAGAATGCGCGGATTTTATCCCGCGCAGCATCATCGCCGGTATTGTACCCGAGCACGCCGCGATTGGCGAACAGGCTCGGCTCGGTAATGCCGCGGGTACCGACCTTAAACTGAGAGACATCCTCACCCGCCAAGAAGACATCATTTCCGGTCGCCGAAATGGCCGAGAAAATCCGGTTCTGATTTGGCGCGGCGGCAACAACTTGGTCCATAAAGCGACCGCCCCAACCCCGACTAACACCTTCAACGCCAAACGACATCCACGTGGATTGCTGGTCATTGTGCGAGAACAAGCGCTTCGGCAGAATGGCGGTGCCATTATCCATGGCTGGCCGCGTGGTGGGCTCGATCAACGGACCGACATTGCCGACCACCGCCAAATCCCCGCCTTCGAACATTGAATGCAAGGGGGCCAGTTCTTGCGGCAACGCGAATTGGCGTCCCTGGAAATCGCCCGCATTGTCCAGATTCATCTGCAACATGTTGGCCCGGTTTCGGGTCGATGCAGTAGAATTGGAATTGTACGAGTTAAACAAACCTGCACGAACAGAACGCAGCTGATTATATGACGCATCATCATACGGTAGAACCGTATCCGCACCGTCCATCCCGCCTTTTAGGAAGATACAGATCATGGCTTTATAGCCGCCTGTATCTGCCGCCCAGGCATTGCTGAACCCGAGACCGGAAATTGTGCTCATGCTGCTGGCGAAACCAGCGGTGCCGAGGCCCGCAAGGACGTGGCGACGTGAAATGTTAGCCATTGTTATTCTCCCTCAAGCCTTACCAAGTGACCGCATAAGACGGTGAATTGACCACCAATGCGACGGCTGCCTGGACCACATCTTCTTGGTCGGCGGCCGTGTTCTCCGCATTATTGGTGCGAATTTCGATGGTTTGCAGAATGTCGACAATGTCGGCTTTCTCGATGTCGGACATCCGGCCCCCGGTGAGTAAGTCGTCCAAGTGGTCGACCAAACCAGCGGGATTATCGATCATTGCAAGTTCATCCGAATAGTCGGGTGTATAGGTGTCGATGTCTCGATTGCGCTGACCGGCCCGGTCAAACACGAAGTCCGTCATAAAGTTCAAATAACCGACCGAGCTACTTTCATTGACGATCTGAAACTCAGGCACCGTGATGTTTTGCGCGCCGGTTCCTGTGCCCGGGGCGACATAGCCAGGGCGATAGAAGTTAAACACAGACGGCGAGCTAAAGGCTTGCTGCCCAAGTGAGTCATCTGAACTTCTAGTATCGTTCAGGCGCCACTCATTGGCAGCATTGACGCCGCTAATGTCGAACGCGCGGGCCCAATGGGCAAAGCGAAGGATCGGCTCGCGGACTTTGCCGCTTGTGATCGTTGCACCCGCCGATGGCTCTGCAAAGATCGTCGGCTCTAGCAGCACAGCCGCCAGGGTGGCTTGCAAGTCACCGCGTTGCCCGGTGCCGAACCGGCGACCGCCTTGTGCCGTGAAGCTGCCTGTTTCGAACGCCGTCGCAACGCTCTCGATATAAGCTGGCGAAGGATCCGATTGCGTGAACCGCTGGATCAAGAGCCGTGAAATAAAGGGCGCGACATTTGGATGTTCAAAAATCGTATCTAAAGCAATTTGAATGCTCTCATCGCCCCCCGTGCCGGCGGCAATTGTGGTGCCGAGGAATGTCTTCTCCAGTTCAGAGTGCTGTTCTGGATACATCTCCATCTGACGGATCGCGCCGTCTTGAGGGGGACGGTTAAAGTCACCACCCGACCAGGACAGGCCGGTGAAGACGCGGGCCAGGCCCTCAATGTCGTCGTTCGAATAGGATTCGATCTGCTGGCCCTGTGCATCCAATTTCGGTGAACCGTCCATGTTCAGTTCAATCAAACCGATTGAGAACAATTGCAGGATTTCACGGGCATAATTCTCATCCGGCATGCGGCCAGTCCGCTCATCGCCTTTGCGATTGCGCAGATAGGTCAGCCATTCGCCCATCGCTGGCGAGTAGGTGACTTCTTCCAGCAAGTCGCGGAAATTGCCCAGCGCGTTGCGGATCAGAATGTCTTGATAATAGACCCGCATCAATTGGTCATTGTCGGCGGCATCAGAGTAAACGATGATTTGCGACAAAGCGAAGGCCATGCGCTGGCGCACTTGGTCATTCGCTGTGATGATATGATCCCAGTAGAGGTGGTCCACACTATTCGATGCAAGCCGTCCCTCGCTGTCGCGCGGCAGGGCGAGAAGGGCAGGTGTCGTCAGGGTCATTGATCGACCGAATTGCGAGGCCAGCCAATCTGCAGCGTCGCGCCCGTTGAGCGCCGCGATCTCAGATTTCGAGCCGCCAAACGTCGCCCGTGACAAGAAGCGTGCGGCTTCCTGTTCGGTATCAATTTTCGATGCAGGCTCCGTCGGGGAGCCGCCACCGCTGCCACCACCGCTGCCGCCACTAACCGGCGTTCCGGGCGGAACAGACGAGTCGCCCCCGCCGCCGCCACATGCTGCAACCAGTAAACTTGCGGCAAGAATCGCCGCCGCGCTGCGCGTTCGAATTACTGACATAATGAAGTCCCTCATACTCACACTACTGTTCGTATGACGACGTTTTTGCACCAGAAATAGCTAAGTCTTTGTAAGGCGGCAGGGATAATCCGGCGGGCCTTTTCAACCGCCTGTTAAGTATGAGGATTTGGGTTTAATCTTGAACGTTTTTTAATCCTAAATCGCCCTGATTCATTGCGATTTGCGGGGGTTTGCGTCTTCCGCCGATTACGGATTAACGATTAGTTTACCCGTAACCTTACGGTTTTGTAGCATTTCAAAGCCGTCCAGCGCCCGCTCCAACGGTAGATTTGCATGAATGTAGGGCCGTGTTTTGCCCTCGCGTGCCCAGGTCCAAATTTGTTCGACATTCTCGCGCCCGCGGTCAGGAAACTGTCGTCCATACTCACCGGCGCGAACCCCGACAATTGAAAAGCCTTTGATGAGCGGCATATTCGTCGCCACGGTAGCGATGCGTCCGGACGTGAAGCCGATGACCAAAAGTCGCCCGTCAAATGCAATGCAACGGACACTCTCATCGAACACGTCACCGCCAACCGGGTCATAAATCACATCCGCGCCGCGCCCATCCGTGAGGGCTTTTACTTTTTCACGAAACCCGTCTCGCGTATTGATGACATGGTCAGCGCCATAGGCCTTTACGCGTGCGAGCTTGTCATCATTTCCTCCGGTGGCAATCACCGTCGCTCCGAGCATCTTGCCGACATCTACAGCCGCCATGCCGACGCCGCCACTGGCGCCGTGCACGAGCAGCGTTTCACCGGCTTGCAAGCGCCCGCGCCGAACCAAGGATACATAGGCGGTCAGATAAGCGGCGGAATAGGATGCAGCTTCGTCAAACGACATGTTCTCTGGCTTGAGTTGCAGCCCGTCGGCCGAGACGACGGCATATTCTGCAAAGCCACCAAAGCGCGCGCCACCGCAGACAGCATCCCCGACCTGAAATCCATCCACGCCTTCGCCTAGCGCGGCAATAACACCCGAGATATCCATGCCGGGCGTAAACGGCGGCTCGAGCTTGAGCTGATACTTACCCTGGCAGAGCAACAGGTCTGGGAAATTCAGGCTGGTCGCGCGAACCTTAAGCAGAACTTCGCCGGGCCCTGGCTCAGGTTGCGGCACATCGCGGATTTCAACGCCAGAGAAATCATCGCTGAGCTGATGGCAAACTAGAGCGCGCATTACAGAGTTGCGTAGGCGTCGCGCACCATCCCGGCAATCTCCAAACAGGCCTCGCGGGCGGCTGGCGCCACTGCAGTGAACGCCGTGAAGCCATGGGCCAGGCTATCATAACATTTGAATTTCACACCAACGCCCGCCGCTTCAAGTTTCTTGGCATAGGCTGCCCCGTCATCGACTAATGGGTCAAAGCCGGCGGTCGCAATAATCGCTGGTGGCAATCCTTCCAGCCGGGTTTCCTGGGCCGGAGACAACAACACATTCGAGCGGTCAAAATTATCCGGCAGATATTGCTGCATGAACCATTGCATCGTGTCGGTCGAAAGCGGGTAGGTCTCGCCATAAGTGGTGGCGGACGGAAATTCAGTGACCAAGTCAGTGGCGGGATAGAGCAGCAATTGAAGATCCGGTTTTGGCATCCCCCGGCGAGTTGATTCTTGGGCAATGATGGCGCTGAAATTGCCGCCCATACTGTCCCCGCCAATCGCCGCACGGCCCGATGGCGCACCATAATTCTCTGCGTTTTTGAGGGTCCACTCGTACGCGGAGATACAGTCTTCCAAGCCTGCGGGGAATTTGTGCTGCGGGGCGAGGCGATAATCGACCGAAATGACAGGGCATTTCGCGACCTTCGAAATCATCGAACAGAATGCGTGGCTGGCGTCGACATTTAAAATGACCCCGCCGCCCATATGCCAATAAGCCATCATCGGCGCGCTCGGGTCTTGGTCCGCCGGGCGGTAAATCCGCACTGGGATAGAGTGGCCGTCCTTGCCGGGAATGGTCATGTCTTCAAATGAAACGCCAGGTTCAGGCTTGGCCGCAAACATGGCCAGACCCTCAATCGCTGCGGCTTGCGCGATCTCCGGCTCGAGTGAGGACATTGGCGGTTGGCTTGCGGCGCCATGGGCAATGAACTGTAAGTTTGGGTCAAGCGTTCGCCCGCCCAATTCGATGGGTTTGCCGCCCGCCATTTTGATTTTCCAGCTGGCCGGTAGCTTGAGCAGAAGTTTCGCGATTGTTGCCTGCAGACTCATTCCTGCGGCCCTCCCAGATATGTTTTTGATCTGGGCTTAATCTGACTTACGCGTCCGATTTGGCAAGCGCTTCGATCCCGGCGAGCATCAGATTTGCGGCAAATCGGGTGGCTCCCTCCGCGTCAACCGGGCGGCGTTTGAGCATATGGTCACCCATTTCGCGGGCCATCCCGATGGCCGCCGCAGTGATATAGTCACAATCCAGATGGCTTAAACCAACTTTCTCCATAGCGATTTCTAAGTCGGCACATATCTCATCCGAGAGGGTTTGCATTTCCGGGGTGTCGACACGGACGCCGATCAGACTCATATGCGGCATACCTTCTTCAATCGCTTCACCGTTTTCTTCCGCGAGGAAGTTAAAATAGGCCCCGTAGGCAGCATAAAGATAGGATTCTAAGTCTGTCGCTTCTTCCCGTACTTTCTGTAAAAGGGGTCGAAACCTTTGCACACTGTCATTAGCGATGGCTTCAAACACTTCTTCCTTGGATTTGAAGTAATTATAGAACGTTCCGCTGGCGAGATTGGTCTCGCGGATAATGTCGCGAATATTTGTTGCTTCATAGCCGATGCGGGCGAAGACAATCCGTGCAGCCTCCAAGATAGCGCGTCGATTGGCTTCTTTAGCACGTGCGCGTTTGCCCATGCGAATCTCTGGTTCAGCAATAACAGTCATAGAATCTCTTATCTCTCTCAAGGATTTAGACTGCCTTAAAACGTGACGGAACGTCAACTTTTAAGTTGCAGTGCATCGTCTAAGTGATGACGCCGACGGACCGTCAAGAACACGCCCCACAGCGCGCGCAGCCCAATCAGGCCTAACATGCCCCACAAGGGCTCACCGATCGCCGCCATCGCAAAGGCCCCGGCGAAGATTGCGATATGTAGGACAATCACGCGCGCATAGGGCGCCTTCATTTCCTGGTCGATGGTGGTGCGCTGATACTCGCCGCCAAGCATGAAATCCTGAACAAACAAGATGACTTGTACGGCGATGATGGCGACCACGAATAGCGTCATATTCGGCGCCGATTGCAGCGCCGCGTCGATCAATCCCCAGGGCGAAAGGAAGCCCGGATCATTGCCGCTGTTCAAATTGGCGAACACGTTGACGAAAATCCCGTGAACGAAACAAAACATGCCATAATGGACGATGAAAAACGGACCGATAAACAGCATGCCAATCAAGCCGATCGGATGTTCTTTCATGCTCGTCGCAATCATCTTGGCGAGGGCCACAGCACCGAGAATGACATTCTCTAGCCAATACAGAAATACCAAAGGCGCCGCGCCCCAGCCCATCGTCAATACCGCCCAGACCGGGAACAAGTCGACCGCCAAGATCACCCAAGCCATCGGGTCGCGATAGGTCCGCGCTAACGTGTTCGGGTCGAGAAAATTGAGCATTATTCTTCGGTCACGGGCATAGGCGGACGCAAGCGCGGGAATGGCCCTTCGTGAACTTGATGTGTAAAGGATGGGCCAGGCTGCCATTCGCCACTGTCTAGAAACTCCGATGTCATCGAGATCAAGCCGGTCTCGTCAAACCGACTGATGCTGCGCACTTCAGTAATGGTCGGGTGTCCGCTTACGGTCTCTGTCGCGGTGAAGGATTGATCGTCATTGACGATGATGGTCCCTTGTGTGTGGAAGTTTGCATTGGTGATGTAGACATAGGTGAAGGTGTTCGGTTCGGCTTGCGGATAGATGTAGGAGATCCCGCCATATGAGCTGTCTTCGAGCGCGTGCTCAATTGTGATGGCTGCGCCGCCTAAGGCGTACGACCAATATTGTATATCCGCCTCGGACTCTGCGGATTCGCCCGTTGGGGTGCCTCTATAGCAATGGTTCACAAATTGGTTCAAATCGCCAAATCGAGTTTGGCGAGCTTCAATCCGGCGTTCCGCCATCGGATCGGGCATCGTGTGCGCGTCTTGTTGCACGCGTTCCAAAACCTCACCGAGGGTTAGTGATCGATTACAGTTTGGTCCGTGGCCTGCAGCGAGTTGGCGATTTGGTTGCTCCTGACTTTGTTCAGTTTGTTCGGCAGGCTCTGCGCTCGTCGCCGATTCCGGCGCCCCGCCGCACGAAGACACAATGAGCGCAGCACCAAATATCAAAAATCGCATTCTTCATCCCCCGCTTAGGAGACGTCATCCAAGCCACTCCAGCGCGGAAAGTCTAGCGGGTTGTGGGGGGTCAGGCCCCAGGATTTGCGTGGAGTATTATAATTGCCGGTCAGCACTTCATAATGCACGTGGATCGCGGTGGCGTTGCCAGACCGGCCCATCAGACCAAGCGGCTGGCCGAAGCCGATCTCTTGGCCGGGGGCGAGACCCGGTGCGTAATTCGCCAGATGGGCATAGCGCGTATAAACGCCATCTCCGTGTCCAATCAGGACTTGAAGGCCAAATCCGGTCTGCTCACTGACCTCCAGTACACGGCCCGGTGCTGCCGAATAGACGGTCGAAGCCGGCTTAGATTGCAAATCAATGCCTTTATGCATGCGACCCGACCGCCAGCCGAAACCTGATGTCATACAAGCGTCATTGACGGGCGAGGCGGCAATCAAAACGCCATTGACGACAATCAGCGCATCATAGCCCAACACCCGCCCCGTCTCGTCCGTTTGTGGGCGATTGGAGAAGGACGGGGTGCAGGCATAAAGATAATAGTCCGGCTGAAACGTCCCTTGCGCGGCCCGGCTCGATTGTGGCTGCGCCGGAACCGAGTCCTGCGGATAAGACACGGTCGGCGCTGGCCGTGAGGAACACGCACAAAGGCTTGCGACTGCCAGCCCCGCAATCCATGTTCTCATCGACGGTCTCCACTGATTTACGCAGATACGCGGGCCCGCTTTCGGCCCTTTTCAATCTCTTGCATCAGGTCTCTTACATAAGTGTTGAAATCAAGCTGCATCGTATGCCGCGCGGCTTGATAGAAGTGGCCCATATGGGTCTTCTCATCCGCCGCGGTGATGCGATGCATCTCATCCGCACTTGGCAGTGCATACTCGCCGGCGATAAGGGCGGCGAGGAGTTTTGATTGTTGCTCGGCAAAATTGACCAAAGTCGGCAAAGGCTGCGCGAGCGCTAAGAAGAACACATTCTCATATCCCGGTTTGACCATTCGCTTGAACAGCGGGAACCGGTTTTCCTTGGGCGTCAGCTCTGGGTCTTTAAAGAATGGGAAAGTGACATTGTACCCCGTCGCCCAGACAATCGCGTCAATCTCCTCACGCGAACCATCGGTAAACACGACAGCATTCGGCTCAAACCGCTCAATCGCACCTTTCGGCGTGATGTCGCCGCAGCCGACGCGGGTCAGGAATTCTCCAGACACAGATGGGTGCGCATCCAGCGGTTCATGGTCTGGTTTTGGCAAGCCATAATCTTCCGGATTGCCAATCTCTTTCTTAATCTTCGACCGCGCCAGCGCGCGGCCCAGTTTGGCCGGCATCCAGCCCGGCAGCACCGCCTTATCCGCCGGAACGCCGCCGAGATATTTCGGCATCACCCAAACGCCGCGACGCATCGAGATGATGAGCTTGCCCGCAATCGGGCGCTGCGACAGTTCTGAGGAAATATCCATCGCTGAATTACCTGCGCCGACGACCAGTACCCGCTTGCCACGGAAATCATAAGGGTCGAACGGGTCTTCATAATTGTGGCTATGGATTTGATAGCCTGCAAATGTGTCCTGGCCGGGATAGTCATCCGGTGTGCGTGGGTCCCAATGGTGGCCATTGCCGACGAATAGCCATTGATAGGTCTTGGTCTCGCCCGTGGACAGGGTGACATCCCAATCGCCATCTGCGCGGCGTACGGCTTTGTCGACACTGGTCTTAAACGTGATCGTCTCGCGCAGGCCGAAATGGTCCACATAGTCATGGAAATATTGCAGGAGCTGGCTGTGATGCGGAAAGTCCGGCCAGTCCTCCGGCACTGGATAATCTTCAAACGCGAGGCGCCATTTCGACGTATCGATGTGCAAGCTTTGATAGCAAGACGACATGCCGTTCGGATTCTTATAATACCAATTGCCGCCAATATCGTCTGAGGCCTCGAAGCAATCATAGTCGATGCCATAATCCTTCAGTCGCTTGGCCATGGTGAAACCGCTGCAACCGGCGCCAATAATGCATGCTTTGCCGACACTGCGCGCATCGAATGCCATGTCCATTCCTCCCGTGGGGTTATCTGTTTCTTTGGTGCACAGAGATGGTATAGCCGCTCCATGACACGTCAATTTCCGACCCCGCGTCAATTTACGAGGCTGTTATGGGCAATCCACTGACCGACCAGGAAGCCCGCATTCAATTCATGCGGGAGAATATGGCCAATATGATGTCCGTCGCGCCCTGGGCGAATGAGATGGGCTTCAAGGTCACCAGGATTGAAAAAGGCCAGGTCTGGGGCGTGCAGCCGTTTCGCGAGCATTTGGTTGGCGATGTTGAGAACCGCGTCATTCATGGCGGCGTGATCACCACATTGCTCGACAATCTGTGCGGCATGTCCTGTGGCACGGCGCTGAAAGAGTTTCGCTTCGTCGCCACCCTAGACCTGCGCATCGATTATATGCGCCCGGCTGAAAGCGGCCGCGATATCCTGGCCGAGGCCGAGTGCTATCATGTCACCAAATCGGTCGCCTTCTGCCGCGCCTGGGCCTATCATGAGAGCCGCGACAAGGTCATCGCCACCGCCCAGGGCGCGTTCGCGATCAACAAGCCGCGCACCAGCTATAACAAGGGCGATCAGCTATGAGCGAGACCTTGACCCGCGGCGAACAGCTGGAAGGCTTCCTGCAACAGGTGCCCATCGTCCAGACCCTGGGCATGCATTGCGACATTAAAGGCGATGACATGGTCGGTGTCTTGCCGTTTCAGGACAAGCTGATCGGCAATTTCACCATCAAGGCGCTGCATGGCGGCGCCATTGGCACATTCCTGGAAATGACGGCCATGGCCCAGCTTTTCCTGGTCGCCGATGTCGAGCGGCCGCCGCGCACGATCAATATCACGGTCGATTATTTGCGGCAGGGCCATGCCAAGGATCTCTATGCCCGCGCCACGGTGATCAAGCTGGGCCGCCGCATGGCCAGCGTCCGCGCCGAAGCCTGGCAAAGCGAACGCGACAAACCGGTCGCGGCGCTGCTCGGGCATTTCTTGTTGGGGAAGAAGAGTGAGGATGCGGATTAGGGGGTCGGGTGGTGATGGCTGCTTTGGGTCAGGAGCGATATTTTAGTGCCGTCCGAAGACCCTGGCAGTCCTTCATTTATGATGATACTCGGACGGCAAGTCTCCTCGAATCGAATATTAGGACACAAGCATGAACAGTCTCGAAGGGCACAACACTGCTTTCACAAAATACTATGTTCGCTTCGGCCTGGTCTTGCTGGTGCTCTATGTAATAATTGCGGTGATACGAGCAGTTTTTTCCACGAGCAGTGTGACCGGCGTTGCTCTGATATTACCGTTTCTTGCCGCGCAGTTTGTAGCCGAAGCATTTCTCAAGAAGCAGGGCCGCGTTCCGACCGATTCAGAAGTCACGCGGCTCAGCCGAGCCTGCATATTGATTACGGTATTGGTCAATATTCCGCTTGCCTTAATTGGCCTTTTCGCTGGTGCATTCGATCAGGGTTTTGAACCTGCCCTTTTGTTTTTGGTCGGTGTGTTATTGGTGATAATGCTGGTCGTTAATTACTTCATGATCCGATGGGCGTTCGGTGGTCTTGCAAAAAAGCGAGCTGACAAGATGGGAATCGGACGGCTTGAGGATGAGTTCTAGTTTTTTACTTTGCGCTTCTTCCCGCTCAATCACCAAATTTGTCGTAGATCTGCCCAAAGCTGTCAGACAAACGCGCCGAATTCACTGCCTTAACTCGTTGAGCCGAGCGCTCAATAGTGCCCTCGAAGTGGAGTCTGGTGAGGGTCATGAGCGGACAGGCCAACTTTAGGCCCTCATCCTGAGCGAAGTCGAAGGATAAAGGGCCGTGCTTCCCGGAAGCCCGCCTCGTCCTTCGACTTCGCTCAGGATGAGGCTCACAATTGATGCCATCGCAACGTCCGTTTCGACGCCGAAAGCTGACATACGCCGCCCAGTCGCCTCCTGCAGGACAGAGTTCGATTTATCCCTCACCCATGCGCAACAAAGCCGCCGATCAAACGAGCGTTCAGCGACGGATACGCGCCCTATCCATAAAGCGCCTATCATCAATGGCCCCCAGTAATTACAGAGCATGCCGACTACCGATCGTGCGCCCGCCCATGAGCAGCACCCACACCTCAATCGCACGCTTTGTCCCCCACTCAATCCGACCGAGTTCAAGCCCGGTCTATCTTTTCCATCATGTCTAACTCCAATGTCGCTGCTCTAGACCGCGCCTGGCCGATCATCTGTCAGTTGATCAGTCTGTTACAGGTCCATGTGCCTGGACTGACGCCGCAATCGCAGGCGCGATGGCGCTGGTCGCATTTGATGCGCGTGGCCGAGAGCATGGTGCGGCGCTGGTTGATGCTGAAGGCCTGCCAGGACGCTTTGCCCTACGTGAGTATGCAAGTGACACATGGCGGTGACAGACCGCGGCCAGACGGCTTGCGCAATTCTGATAGCGCGCCGCTATTTCGCCTGGTCGAACGCGAAGCGCCATTTCCGTTCTGGGTCTATGAGCCCGCAACCGCGACGGCGCCAGCGCAGTGGGTTTTGGTCCAGTCTGTTGGCGGCGGCCAGCCCCTTGGCATTTCGACGGCGTTCAACCCTGAAAACCTAAAACGTCGCTGCATCGCGCTAAGCCATGTGATGGAGAATCCAGCCGTGCACACGTTGCGAATGGCGCGCTGGCTGGCCCGCGCGACTGCGCGACGCAAGGTTGAAGCAGGGCGCGCGCACCCTCTGCGTGTGGGCTGGCCGCCTGGCGCGTCGCACCAACAGAAGCGGCGCGACCCTGAGCGCCAAGACATGCTGACCTGGCTCGACCGTTTGGCGCGCGAGGCGCTGCCGCCATGAGGCGCCCTCGCACCAAAACCCATACGAATCGCTGCATTCTCCCGTTCTGGTCGCTTGTTTCATGGCGCGAGTCTCAGAACAATGACCCGGATGGGTTCTGATGTTCAACATACACTCGATGAAGCGCGCGCGACGCTGCAACGCATCTATGGCTATGAGCAATTTCGCGGCCTCCAAGCCGACGTCATCAGCGATGTCCTCAGCGGTCGGGATGGCCTCGCGGTCTTGCCGACGGGCGGCGGCAAATCGTTGTGCTATCAAATTCCATCCATTTTGAGAGACGGCGTCGGCCTCATCGTGTCGCCATTGATTGCATTGATGGCGGATCAGGTCGATGCGCTCAAAGCGCTGGGCGTCGGCGCAGAACGATTAGACTCCTCAATGCCGCACGAGGCCCGCGTGGCAGCCTTAAAGGCGGCCCATGCCGGAGATGTGGATATGCTCTATGTCTCACCAGAAGGGCTATCCGGTGGGCTGCTGAGCGCGCTGAGCAAGCTGAAGGTCTCCTTGATTGCAGTGGATGAAGCTCACTGTGTCAGCCAATGGGGCCATGATTTCCGCCCGGATTATCGCGCCCTCGGGCGGCTGAAAAACGCCTTTCCGGGCGTGCCGCGTCTGGCCGTGACAGCGACGGCGGATGCCCGAACCCGCGCGGACATTTTGGAACAGCTCGACCTGACCGACCCGGTGGTGCATGTCGCGAGCTTCGACCGGCCAAATCTCACCCTCGGGGCCGAACCGAAAGCCGGGAATAAAACAGACCGTCTGGTCAGTCTTATCCGCACCCACAAAGGTGAGAGTGGCATCGTCTATGCGGCCACCCGTAAAGGCACAGAACAACTCGCCGAAGCGTTGGAAAAGCAAGGCATTGCGGCGCTGGCTTATCATGCCGGGCTAGAAGCCGACGACCGCGCCGAAAGACAAAGGCGCTTCTTGCTGGAAGACGGCCTTGTCATGTGCGCCACCGTCGCGTTCGGCATGGGCGTCGACAAGCCGGATGTGCGCTTTGTCATCCATGCCGACCCACCCAAGACGATCGAAGCCTATTGGCAAGAAGTCGGCCGCGCCGGCCGCGATGGCGAGCCCGCAGAAGGCTTTGCTTTATTTGGTCCGGCGGATTTACGGCGCAGCTTAATGTGGAGCTATGACAGCGACGCTGAGCAAGCGATCAAACGCGTGCAGGTGAACAAGACACGGCAATTGTTCGCCCTTCTGAATGGCGATGCCTGTCGGCGCCAAGCGGTGCGGCTCTATTTTGGTGAAGCAGATGCGGAACCGTGTGGCGTCTGCGACAATTGCGTTGCCACATCGACAGATCATTATGATGCCACGCGCTGGGCTCAGATGGCGATGTCGGCGGTGCTGCGTTGTGGTCAAAAGATTGGACGAGGGCGCTTGCTCATTCACTTGCTCGGCCAAGCCAAAGACGGGTTTGACGAAGACCTGTCGCGCCAGTCGACATATGGAATCGGCGCAGACTTACCGAAATCAGGTTGGAACGCGGTGTTCGATGAGTTGCTCTTCACGGGCCTCTTGGCCGAAGGCGGGGACATCATGCGTCCGTTCATATTCGTGCCCGATCATGACGTCGCCAAAGCACTGTTCAAGGGCGAGCGGGAAGTGTTGCTGAAATCCGACCCAGCAACGCGCCGGGTACGCTCTAAAGGGCGCAAATCAGCCAGCGCCGCGTTTGCTGACCTTTCAGAACGCGATAAGGAATTGTTCGAACTGCTCCGCAATTGGCGGGTCGAAATCGCCAAGACCAAAGGCGTGCCGCCTTATGTCATCTTCCACGACAAGACCCTCGCCACGATCGCCACCGAACGCCCGGCGGATGCCGCAGAGCTGTTACAAATCTCCGGCGTTGGTGAGAAAAAAGCCGGTCGCTATGGCGACGATATTGCCCGCATCGTGCGCGAAGCGGCGTAAGGATGAGGCGGGCTGACCCCGCCTCATCGATTGACTTAATGACCGTAGGCGGACTCGCCGTGCGTGGCAGTGTCCAAGCCGGTCTCTTCATCTTCCGTTGAGACGCGAAGCGACGTCACGAGTTTGACCAGGAAGAGAATAATCGCCGTGGCCACAGCCGACCACGCGCAAACGGCAACCACGCCGGTCAGCTGGACGGTGAACTGCGCGCCGATCGACGTCTCGCCCAAGCCTGGCGCCATCGGACCGACACCGGCCAGGAATGGGATTAGCAAAGTGCCGAGAATGCCGCCGACGCCATGAACCGCAAACACATCTAAACTGTCATCAATCTTCAGCTTGGTGCGGATCAATGTCACCGCATAGTAACAGGCGATTGCAGCCAGCGTGCCGATGATGATCGCGGCCATCGGTCCAACCGACCCTGCCGCCGGAGTGATGGTCGCAAGACCGGCAATCGTTCCGGTCGCTGTGCCGACCAGAGTCGGCTTGCCGAATTTGACCCATTCAATTGCCATCCAGACCAGCGACGCGGTTGCCGCTGACAAGTGGGTGACTAGCATCGCCTGACCGGCTCCAGCATTGGCGCCAACCGCTGAGCCAGCATTGAAGCCGAACCAACCGACCCAAAGCATACAGGCGCCGAGCATGACAAAAGCCGGGTTATGTGGTGGCCGCATCTCTTCTGGGAAGCCTGTCCGGCGGCCCATCATCAGGACGAAGACCAAAGAGCTAATCCCGGCTGTGGCATGGACCACCAAGCCGCCTGCAAAGTCAGCGACGCCTTGATCGGCCAGCCAGCCGCCGCCCCAGACCCAATGGCAGACCGGGGCGTAAACCAAGATCAACCACAGCACAGAGAATAACAGCACTGCCGCAAAATTCACGCGCTCAACATAAGCTCCGACAATCAATGCCGGTGTGATAATCGCGAACGTCATTTGGAACATGACGAACACAGATTCGGGGATGGTGCCAGACATTGCGTCCGTGGTCAGGCCACCGAGAAAGGCGTTCGAAACGCCGCCCCACAGCGCTCCAGCGCCTTCGGCCGCGCCATTGCCATCACCGAAGGCAATCGAATAGCCAATTGCGACCCAGACCAATGACATCAGACAGGCCAAGACCAAACACTGCATCAGCACTGATAAGACATTCTTGCCTTGCACCAGCCCGCCATAGAACAAAGCCAATCCAGGCAAGGTCATGAACAGGACCAATGCGGTCGATGTCAGCATCCACGCCGTGTCACCGGTATCGGCGAATGCGGGTGCTGCGATGACAGAAAAAAGTGTAAGTAGAGAAAGCGCGCGTACCCCACGGGTCGCCGCCAGTTTTTGTATCTTCATTGTGTCGCCCTCCCGAGACGATCCCGCTGGCAAGCGAGATTCCTGACCTGAGAACAATATCTCAAGCGTCAGCTTATCTGATTCAGCTGGTTTTGCCGCATAAATAGGCACGAATGCATAAGAGTTGTGCGAAAACGGAGATGGAAAGCGGCTGACAAGTTGAGCGCAAAGAACTAATCGGCAGGCATGACTCAAGACTTGTTGTCCCGCTCAAAAGTCCTGCGCCTGGCGGTTCCCGTCATGCTGGCACAAGCCGCGATTGCGGCGACTGGCGTGGTCGATACCGCCGTGATGGGCCTGTATGGCGACAAGTCAGATCTCGCGGCGGTTGCCGTGGCGAGTGTCGCGTTCAGTTTCATCTATTGGGGCTTCGGCTTTCTGCGCATGTCGACGACCGGACTGGTCGCGCAAGCGATTGGGCGCGGGGACACTGCAGACGCCCGGGCGACGCTGCAGCGTGGCCTGTTGATCGGGGCCACATTCGGTTTGGTGATATTCCTGGTTTCGCCGCTCTTAGGAAGGGTCGTATTTGCCCCGTTCGGCGCTGAACCCGGCGTGGTTGATCTGGCTGATGGTTATTTCGCCGCGCGCGTTTGGGGCGCTCCAGCCTTGCTGACGCAATACGCGATCACCGGCTGGCTGCTCGGCACCGGACGAACGGGCGCGTTGCTCGCCATGCAAGTCGTCATGAATGGCGTCAATATCGTGCTCGACATCTGGTTCGTCGCCGGGCTCGGCTGGGGCCCAGCCGGGATTGGAGCAGGGACCGCGATTGCCGAATGGATCGCCTTGGTTTTTGGCCTCGTGCTGATCGCGCGCAGCCTGAAGCTCGAAACGGGTTTGTTCGACCGTCGCGCCCTGATCGCCCTGTTTAACGCCAATCGCGACATTCTCATCCGAACGCTGGCCTTACTGTTCGCATTCGCATGGTTCGTTCGCTCGGGCGCCCAAATGGGCACAGCGCAACTGGCCGGGAATGAAGTCTTATTACAGTTCATCACCGTCGCCGCATTCGTCTTGGATGGCTTTGCCTTTGTCGCTGAGAAAGAGGTCGGCGAAGCCTATGGTGCACGCCATTTGGCGCAGCTGCGTCGGGCCATGCGCACGACGACAGAGCTCGCTTTGGCGTTTGGCGTGATGATCAGTCTCGCCTATTGGATTGGTGGGGCGGCCATCATCTCGCGATTTGTCAGCGACCCAGAAGCGCGCGACGCGGCGCTGACCTATCTACCCTATTGCGCAGCCGTGCCGATCGTGGGCGTGGCGGCTTATCAGCTCGACGGGTTCTTCCTCGGTGCCACACAAGGGCGGGCGATGCGCAATGCAGCGATATTCGTGACGGCTGCATATATTGGATTGGACCTGCTGCTTCGCCCAGCGCTGGGCAATGCCGGGGTTTGGTTGGCGTTTTTAGGCATGTACGTGCTTCGCGCCGGAGCCCTCGGTTGGTATTTACCGGGCCTTATGCGGGCGACGGCAAATCCACCCCAACCGCTTCAGCAACCGAGTTAAACCCATCGGCGTGCAGCTGCTTTGCTAAGTCAGCATTGATTTTCGCGACCAGTCCAGCGCCGTGATAGATCAGCGCGGAATAGAGCTGCACCGCATGCGCGCCCGCGCGAATCTTGGCATATGCGTCGGCGCCGCTGGACACACCGCCACAGCCGATCAAATCGAATGCGCCTTTCAGTTCGGTCGCGATGGCTGTGAGGACGCGCGTCGACTTATCCATCAGGGGGGCACCAGATAGCCCGCCACTCTCCGTTCGATGGACACTTTGCAATACGTCGGGCCGGTCTAGGGTCGTGTTGGAAACAATCAGACCGGACAGCCAGGTGCCTGTCGTCTGCACGGTGTCGATTATGTCGCTTAGCTGTTGGTCGTCCAAATCTGGGGCGAGCTTCAGGAACACTGGCTTTTCTACGCCTGAGTCCGCTTGCGCCTGTTTGCAGGCGGCGTCGCAGCGGCTCAGTAAGTCCTCGAGCGAAGCTTTGCCTTGCAGACCGCGGAGCCCCGGCGTGTTGGGGCTGGAAATGTTGATCGTGACATAGCTGCAGACCGGATACACTGTGGCAATTCCGGTTTCATAATCGGCGACGAAGTCTTCGCTCAGCTTGTTGGCGCCGACATTCGCGCCGACAGGACACGTCGCGCCGATCGGCGACCGTTTCAATCGCCGCACAAAGTATTCGAGGCCATGATTGTTGAAGCCTAATCGGTTGATGACCCCTTGGTCTTCACTGAGGCGGAAGACGCGGGGTTTTGGATTGCCCGGCTGCGGGCGCGGCGTGACCGTGCCGCATTCAACAAAGCCAAACCCGAATCGCGCCATTGGACGATGCACTTCCGCATTCTTGTCGAAGCCCGCGGCAAGACCGATCGGGTTGGCGAGTTGCAAGCCAGACTTTGGCAGTGTGACGGGCGTGTTCCAGGTTGCTGGCGAAATATTCGGCAGGCCAATGCCAAGCTTCAACCCATGAATCGTCGCCGTATGCGCCGCTTCGGCAGGCAGCTTTTTGACAAAGGGTAGGGCGAGGTCGGGTAGGCTCATCTATCAATATCGACGGGTAGCTTTGGGATACCATCGGCATCGAGGTCAAGCACCCACACCCGCTTTGCAGCATCAATGCGCAACGTCGAGTAGAGGTGCGGAAACAATTGCCCGCCGCGGCTTTCTTCCCACCGAACGGGGACGCCCATTTCCTCCACCACATATTCGAGCAGGCGGACGTTCGATTGACCAGGATAACGCAGGCTCAGCGTTTCACCGACTTGTGCGCGCGTAGACAGATGGACATAGCCGTCGCCCTCGTCCAACGCCGTTTGCGTGTAGCCGATCGCTTCGGCCGCCCGCCAATCCTCGGCGCTCAAAATCTTGTAAACAAATGTGCGTTGCAACATAACCATGGCCGCGTTCTGCCCAGGTTTTGTGCGAGAATGCAAGGCTCTGTCCGGTTGGTTGATGAGACATTATTGCCTATTATATACTTGACAAAGCAGCCCTCATGGCCCATCTTCCACACAAGAGGAATAGACCATGGAACTTACAAATCCGATTTTCACCGACCCGGACAAAGCGCGCGAGCATCTTGAGGCGCAGCGCTGGCCCGATGGTCCGATCTGCCCTCACTGTGGTGTCGTGGGTCATGACCATGTGACTAAGATTACGGGTGCTCGTTCGCGTCCCTCAAAGAAGCATCCAGAAGGCGTGGAGCGTAAAGGCCTCTATCAGTGTAATGAGTGCCGCGGACAGTTCACCGTTACTGTGGGCACCGTGTTTGAGCGTTCCAAAGTGCCCCTGAACAAGTGGCTTTTGGCGACGTTCCTTATGACGTCCTCGAAGAAAGGTATGTCAGCGCACCAACTGCACCGCATGTTAGGTGTGACCTACAAAACCGCGTGGTTCATGTTTCACCGTATCCGCGAGGCTATGGGCGAAGATGGCGAACCGCTTGGCGGCGAAGGCAAAGTTGTCGAAGCCGACGAGATGTATCACGGCAAGCGTGACGTTCCTTATGTTTCGCCTCAGCGTAAGTACCGCGGTCCTGTCACCAAATCAGGCACGTCAGGCGGTGCTCAAAAACGCGATATTGTCGGCCTGGTAGAGCGCGGCGGACGCACCAAGCTATTCCACGTCCATAAGGCTACACGTGCGACCGTTCGTGAAATCCTGGTCAAGAACGCCTCGCGCAAGTCTCGCCTGCACACAGATGAATCCCGCCTCTACACAAAGACAGGTGAAGAGTTTGCACGTCATGAGACGATCAATCACTCTTCGGGTGAATATGCCCGCGGAGACGTCACCACGAACAGCATTGAAAACGTGTTCTCGGTGTTTAAGCGCGGCATGATTGGCATCTATCAGCATTGCGGTGAGGCTCACCTATTCCGCTATCTGAGAGAGTATGAGTTCCGTTATAATCGACGCTCAGCACTGGGTATCGATGACACGGAACGCCATAACCAATTGCTCAAAATGATTGCAGGCAAGCGCCTGACATATCGGCGGACTAGTGAAGCCAAGGTCGCCTAAGCAGCTAGCGAGAAAACTGCGTCGCATTCGAAGATTGAGACGCAGTGGCAAATTTAGAACATCTGCGAACAAACAAAAAACATAACAAATACAAAGGATTCGACTCTAGACGCGAACTGTGATGGAGTCGGGCTGATCTGGGCTGATTCGGAGTCGTGGGGACCCCGAACCAGCAATCTGCAACCCGTCAGAGGGGCTGGGCAGATCAGTGCTTTTTTAAATGAAGCGATTCTATTGAATCGTAAAAGAGCCAAGCAGTCAACGGCCCCTCGCTTTAATAGAGGAGCCATCACCATGGCCAAATCTAAACCCAGAAAGTCACGCCTAGCAGGGCGTGACGCCGGAAACGGTAGATTTATTCCTGTCGAGAAGGCCCGCAAGAACAAGAAAGGCGCAGTAGTTGAGCGCCTTCCTCTTCCGGGTCACGGATTGGGCGACGACTAGTCGCGCTTACGTGGGGGCGCGGGCTTTGGTTTGCGCCCCTTTTTCATGTCTTTATGCTCCTTCGGCGGGGCTTCCATCATCCGCCGAAGAGTTTCGTTGAAGTTTTTGTCCGCGGAATTTGTCATGCCAGAATCCCATCTTTATCATTATCCCACCGAAGAAACAAAAATCTTCGCTGATCTGATTGGAGTTAAAACCGACCTCGAGCATGTGATCAATTGCACGCGGTTGGTCATTGATGATCAGCCCTCGCTCAATCGAGCAATTATGGACTCTGCCTTGATTGCTTATCGGCGCTGTTTCGCTAGCGGCATGCGAACTAAACTAACAGATACTGATGTGCTAGGGGCGGGCCAGGGAGCCGATGAGTTCCACGACTATATTATCAATCAGGCCAGCAAACATATTGCTCACTCTGTGAACCTATCTGAATGGGTCAAGGCCGGGTTGTTTATTAATGCTGAAAGCCATGAGGTCTTTGGGGTGGGCTACCTATCAGTTCGAGTTCACGAACTATCAAAAGTCGAAATCGCCCAATTGGAGCGATTAGCCAACTATTTGGCCAACGAAGTCGTGGAGAAGCAGCTTTCAAGCCTGGAGAAAATTATTCTTTCTGAAGCTCAATCGAAAAGTCCTCAGGACTTAATTGCAAATGGTCGCGTCCAGCACGTTGCTCCTGATCTATCCAAAGCAAAACGGAGTCGATAGATCCTTCTTTGCCAACTGAGATAGGTATTTCGACCGATCTATGGGCCTTCTTGCTCAATCCTAATGATCGGCAATTTAGCTCTATCTCGAGTTCAATCTGTACCGGCCTGTCCGGATTAGTAGGAGTCGAATCAGTCATGCTTTGTCAAGTATATAATTCCGACATTATTCCTATGTTAGGAAAATATCCGGATTCCAGCGCCGGGATGGCTTGATGAAGCAGCATGGGGACATCTGGCGCGGCGTTGATCTGCTTGCTGAAAAACACGGATTAAGCGCGTCTCGTCTGGCCAAGCTCGCCGGATTGGATGCCACCGCTTTCAACAAATCCAAGCGCGTTTCAAAAGACGGTCGATTGCGTTGGCCATCGACCGAAAGTCTGGCGCGGGCGCTGGCGGCGGTCGGAGATCAGTTCAGTGACTTTGCCGCTCTGATGGATGGCGATCCAGCCGTGGTCCTCCCGGTCTTAGCCTGTTCGAAATCCGTCTCGCCTGATCATTTTGATGCGCAGGGACGGCCGCAAGGCGATGCCTGGGAGCGGCTTCATTTCCCAATGCGCGAGGTTTCAGAAGGCGCTTATGTGTTGGAACTCACCGATGCGAGCTTAGAACCGCAATTCCAAGCTGGCGATCGGATCATCCTATCCCCCGGCGCGCAAGTGCGCGTTGGTGACCAGGTCGTGATAATGGCTGCGAGTGGAGAAATGGCAGCTTTTGAAATGGTGCGGCGAACGGACAGCCATGTGACGCTTCTATCCGCTGCGTCTCATTCTGAGGCGCAAACCTATGCGGCTGTAGACATCGCATGGATCGCGCGCATTCTTTGGGTTAGCCAGTAGCGGTATTGATCAGAAAACTGGAAAAAGAGGTTTTTATCCACGTTAGGCTTGCGTCTTAGACGTGTCTTGTGGAAGGACGTTCGATCATGGACTGGGACAAGTTGAAATCGTTTCACGCTGCGGCAGAAGCCGGCAGTCTGACCGCCGCCGGCGAACGCTTGAGCATATCGCAATCTGCGGTGTCTCGGCAGATCGCGGCCTTGGAAGAACAGCTGGGCGTGTCCTTGTTCCAGCGCCATGCGCGCGGACTGGTGCTGACCGATGCCGGGCATACATTGCATCGCTCGACGGTTGATATGGCAACCGCTGCGCAGGGGGCGAGCGCAGCTCTGCGTGACCAGCAAGACGTTGCGCAAGGCGAGCTCATCGTGACCGCCCCAGTGGCGTTCGGATCGACCTGGTTGGTGCCGCGATTGGGCCAGTTCGTCGATGGAAACCCGGAAATGCGCATTGATTTACGTCTCGATGATGGCGAGCACTATGATCTGCTCAAACTCGAAGCCGAGTGCGCCATTCGTCTGTGGGCGGCTGACAAAGCTGATTTGATTCAACGCAAACTTGCGACCGTGGCGACGAATCTGTACGCAGCGCCCGAATATATTCAGCAATATGGCTTGCCGCGCACGCCTCAAGACCTCGATAATCACCGGATCATCGCCTATGGCCAAGCCGATAGCCCGATCCGAGCCATGAGTTTCGCAGAACGGGTCGGACGTGATGATGCGGGTCCACGGAAAGCGTCGCTGACGGTCAACAATGTCGCCGCGATGTTGCGCGCCGTTGAAGCCGGATTGGGTATTGCTGACTTGCCAGACTATATGGTCAGCGCTGTGCCGCGCTTGGTTCGCGTATTGGAAGACTTTACCGGCCCGAGCTTCGATTTGTACTTCATTTATCCGAGCGATCTCAAACGATCCAAGCGGATTGGCGCGTTTCGAGACTTCCTCACGACCCAAGTTGAGGCGTTCCGAACTTCACCCTTGCGTTCGTGAAGATGACTTATCGTTAATCTATGCAATAATGCATGAAAATATTGCGGTCTTGCATGTTGTAATTGCAACCAAAGGGACCATATTGGCTGCGTGTTGAGGTTCCGGACACCACCCGATCATTCCTCCGATTGGGCGTTTCCTCCCCCAGACGGAACCAAACTTTGAGGGCCTGGCTGCGTTTCGCGCCGGGCCCTTTTTCTTTTCCGGCTTAGCTGGAACGGGGCTAAAACGGGACCCCGTCATCACTTTCGCCATCATCTCCGGGCGCGAGACCGGTAAAGTCGAAGACCCTCGGATCGTGCAGATGACTTGGCCGGACGGTGCCTAATGCATGCGCCATAACTTGGCGTACGCCTGGTTTGCGGCTTTCCCAATCGTTCAGCATTTGCTTCATCGCCACGCGCTGTAGCCCATCCTGCGACCCGCACAGATTGCACGGAATGATCGGGAATTGCATCGCTTGTGAGAACTTTTCCAAATCGTCTTCGGCGCAAGTGATGAGCGGGCGTAGGACCATCACATCGCCGTCATCATTCAGCAGCTTTGGCGGCATTGCCGCCAGCCGTCCGCCATGCACCAGGTTCATCATAAAGGTCTCAAGCGCATCATCGCGGTGATGCCCCAGAACGATCGCATCGCACCCCTCTTCGCGCGCGATGCGGTAAAGGATACCGCGCCGCAAACGTGAACATAGGGCGCAGAAGGTTCGGTTTTCTGGAACTTTCTCGGTGACGATGGAGTAGGTGTCCTCAGTTTCAATCCGATAATCGACCCCCACTTTGTCCAGCCAATCCGGCAAAACATGCTTCGGGAAACCGGGCTGACCCTGGTCGAGATTGCAAGCCAGCAAATCGACCGGCAACGCGCCTTGCCATTGTAAGTCGAGCAGAACCGAGAGCAGCCCATAACTGTCTTTTCCGCCGGATAAACAGACCAGCCATTTCGGACGTTTGGGGCCATCGCGATCGACCAGTCCATACGTGTCGATGACTTGCAACGCATTGCGCGCCAAACGCTTGCGGAGCTTCTTAAAGCTGACGCTTTTGGGGACATTGGCGAAGATCGGCGGTACCGTCGAAAAAGACGCTGTATCAGGCATGGGATCGCCTATGCACGCTCATTCGCGATCGCTCAAGTCGTCAGCAGCGCTTTGACGACCGGAAACTGTTCGGTCTGTTAAGCAGCCCGGTTTCGACGCCCATCGTCGCGGCGGCGATTATCAATCCGCTTGCGCTTTGATTTCGAAGCCGGCTTATCCGATTTCTTGGACGGCAAGCCGTAATAATCCCGCGCGCTCATCCAGCCGGATCGCAGGGAGTCATGATTAGGCGCGTCCTGCGCACTCCTTGGCTTCAGCATATTGTTGAGCTTAGGCTTATACTTGCGGATCAAATCCTCTTCGATCTTCTGCCGCTTATTCTCGGATCGAATACACAGATAATGACGTTCCGACGCGCCCTTCTTGCGCGCTTCATCCCAGCGCTCATGGCCGTCCAGACGACCCTGTAAGTTCGACGCTTTGCCGATATAGATCGGCTTCAAAAAGAAAAACATGGTCCGGCGAACCATCACGTATATGCCGCCAGCATCTGGCAAAGCGTCAATCGTCTTGGTGATTTTAAAGCGATATCGGCGATTGGTCTCGCCGCGCCAAACATGCCATCCATATGGGATCATGGATCCGCCTCCATCGCATAAAGGTTAATAAAGGCGCCTAATTGGTTAAGGTTTCGCTAAGCATCACGTTTCTGACGGGGGCAAAACTGGTGCGATGGATCTGACACGCACCGAGCCTTTGCAGCGCATCGGCGTGCGCTGCCGTGCCATACCCTTTGTGTCCGGCGAAGCCGTATCCCGGATAGGTCTGATCATAGGCTTGCATCAACCGGTCTCTCTCCGTCTTGGCGAGGATTGATGCGGCTGAGATGGCGGGTTCTTTCAAATCGCCTTTGATGATCGCCTCAGCGGTTGCAGGCAAGTCGGCAGGCAAGGCATTGCCATCGATAAGGATGTGCGAAGGGCGCACGCCCAATCCGGCAATCGCTCGCTGCATGGCCAGGAAAGTCGCCTCTCTAATATTTAATGCGTCAATCTCACCAGGTTCGGCGTGCGCCACGGCCCAGTAGGCGGCCTTCTGTTTGATCTCGGGTTCCAGAGCGAACCGCTTCTTTTCGCTGATTTTTTTGGAATCAGTTAGGCCGACAATCTGGCGGTCCGGGTGGAGGATTACGGCCGCCGCGGTCACCGGACCCGCCCACGGCCCGCGTCCGGCCTCGTCGACTCCGCAAATCAGGTCTATGTGTGTCATCAGCTGATAAAACAATGATTCTAAAAGAGGGCGCCATGACAGAACCGTATGTGATCGAAATGAGCGAAACGGGCGGTGTGGACGTGCTCAAGAAAGTCACTCGGCCGCCACGCCAGCCTGGACCTGGGCAAGCCATGGTGCGCCAAACCGCGTCGGGATTAAACTTCATCGATACCTATCATCGCACCGGCCTGTATCCGGTTAAGCTGCCTTTCGTGCCTGGCTCGGAAGGCGCCGGTATCGTCGAAGCGGTCGGCGAGGGCGTCACCCATCTGAAACCCGGGGACCGCGTCGCATATCTCGGATCTGGGACCTATTCGACTCACTATACTGGCGCTGCAGCGACCATGGTTAAACTGCCCGATGAGGTGAGCGAAAAAGACGCCGCCGCAGTTCTGCTCAAAGGCCTCACCGCGTGGATGCTATTGTTCGAAGTCCGCCGTGCCTCGCCAGGAGAGACGGCTTTGGTCTGGGCCCCGGTCGGCGGAGTTGGCTCCTTACTCGTGCCATGGGCGACCTCGCTCGGGGTCAAAGTCATTGCCGTGACCTCGTCGGAAACTAAAGGCTCTCATGCCCGCGAATTGGGCGCAGAGCATGTCGTGATGTCGTCCTCAGATGTCGCCAAGGATGTGCGTGCCTTGACCGATGGCGAAGGGGTTGATGTGTCCTATGACAGTGTCGGCAAAGCGTCTGCGTCGGCCTCGCTCGACAGTCTCAAGCCACGCGGTTGGTGGGTGAGTTATGGCAACGCGTCCGGGGCGGCCGATCCGATTGCGCCTGGCGTGCTCGGGGCGAAAGGGTCACTCGTGCTTACGCGGCCTGGCCTGTTCCATTTCATTGCGGATCCTGACGGACTACGTCGCGGGGCGGCCGCCTTATTCGGAGCCCTCCGCGCCGGCACAATCCGCGCGCATGTTGGCCAGAGCTTCACGCTCAGCGATGTCGCTGAAGCGCATGATGCGATCGAAAGCGGCGTGACCGTGGGGGCCACTTTGTTGCTGCCTTAGTCGCCCGCGATTTCTCGCATTAGCGTCTGGCGTGTTGAAGTTCCTGCGCCAGGGTCGCAACCAGCTCCGCGGCTCCGAGCGCGCGCGCTAAGGGCGCGCCTTGTCCGGCCCATTGCGCCCCAAAGCCAAACTCACCCGCAGCTTTTGCCGCGGCGTTGAGACTTTTGCCGGCATCATAAGCGCGCGGATAATCGGGTGGGCTCAGTGCATCGCGTGTGTCCGCCCATGCCGTGAACGCGTTTGCCAGGCACCGTGCAGGGCGGCCAGAAATCGCTGCGATCATTTGCGTATGATACGCCCCGTCGCCCATGAGCGCAGCGCGGTAGGCGGTATCAGCGCTACTTTCCGGGCACGCCACAAAGGCAGTGCCGAGTTGCGCGGCTTCGGCGCCAAGCGCCAAGGCCGACGCAATCCCCTGCCCATCCATAATCCCACCGGCGGCGATGATGGGCAGGCTCAGCCGGTCGACCAGCATTCTCGTCAGAGCAAAGGTTCCGAGTTCATCATCTCGCCCATCCGGATCAAAAATCCCGCGATGACCACCGGCCTCGTAGCCTTGTGCGATAATCGCGTCCATGCCTGCAGATTGCGCGGCTTCAGCTTCTGGCAAGCTGGTGGCGGTGGAGAGCAGAACACAGCCCGCCGCTTTCAGGGCCTCGATCTTATCTTGGCTCGGCAAACCAAAGTGAAAGCTGATCACAGAAGGGCGTGTCTCGAGCAGCATCTCCAACATCTCAGCATCGTCTTGGAAACTCTGATAAATGGTGTTGAGCGCTGCGGGCGGCGGCGTCTCAAAGCGCTCAAAGGCGGGCGTCAACGTGCGCAACCATTCAGCCTCGTGCGACAGGTCTTCGCGTGGCTGCGCGTGGACAAAGAGGTTCACATTGAACGGACCGTCAGTCAGCGCTCGTACGTCTTCGATCATGGCCCGCGCCCCTGCGGCATTGGTCGCGCCTACGCCAATCGATCCGAGACCCCCCGCATTTGAAACCGCCGCCGCGAGCGCTGGCGTCGAGACGCCCGCCATCGGGGCCTGAATGATCGGAAGGGTGATGCCGAGCCGGCGCAGTAAGCTCATTTGATTTCAGCTCCGTTGCCCCGCAGGTTCAGTCTATCCAGCTGGATCCAAGTCCAGCAATAATGCCGGGTCGATATAGAAGTCACCGCCGCGTTCGCTGGTCCCTGGATTGCGCCATTTGACGGCCCAATGAAGGTGAGGTCCGCTGGTGCGTCCCGTATTACCACTGGCGCCGAGCCGGTCGCCCGCAGCAACTTTGTCTCCGGCTGCGACATCGATTTCAGACATGTGCAAGAAAACCGAGACCAAGCCATCGCCATGGTCCAGGAACACGGTTCCGCCTTCATAATAGAGGTCGGGATCGCCGAGCGTCACTGTGCCCGGCGCCGGGGCGACAATCTCAGTTCCAACCGGGATGGCAATGTCATAGCCTTGGTGAACCGAGGTCCGGTCACACGGTTTGCCGTCTTTGTCGACGCCAATATATTTACGCGCCGGTCCAAATGGCGATGAGGCGGGTCCGTCAGAGGGACGCAGGAAGCCATGACGCGCGCCGTCTCCGGCGGCAAATGTCTTGAACGCCGTTTGTTTTTTCACCCAACTGCGCGACGCATGGGCTTTTTGCGCTTCGGTGCGGGCATCGACTTTGTCGCAATCGAGCCCGGTAATCGTTCGAAACGGATCTTCGCGCTCGGCCAACAATAGCGTTTGCGAGACGGTCGGGTCTGATTTTGCGGAGACCGTGAGCTGCAAATCGGCTTTCCGATGAAGCCCAATCGTGGCGACTCCCATTTCATTCACAGGTATTTCCAGCGCACGTTCACCATTGGTGACAAGAACGGAGTCCGTGTTGTCCGTCTCACACAGCACCAACCCGCCTTGTTGCAACTGTCCGTGGCAAGACAGCGTCGCGGTGTCAGCTCCGGCCGGCGCAGGCAAGCCGAACCAGAACAGCCCGATCAGGAGCCCATCTCTCAAAAACATCTATTTTGGGTCAACCATCCGCGTTGCCGCTGCAGCCGCATCAACATAGGCTTCTTGGCGATCCACGCTCCAATAGCGCAGCGCTGCAAGCGGGATTTTGCGCCCCGTGACGGCGCAAATCACGTAATCCCCGGGACTTAACAGTTCCAGGTCGGCATCGAGATAGCGCATCTTGGCTTCGCCAGGCTGACGATCAGTCTTTTTCAACATACCCGGCATAATGCCCGATCCCGGGGATAAAATAAAGCCTTGAAAAGCGACAGAAGTTTTTGCTTTGTTCTCGTGAACAAATGTGGTACATAAGGGTCAGTTGGCGGGCTCGGGGCCATTCAATGCCGAGTAAGATATAGACGAAAAGGAACGACTCATGTCCAAACCCTCCCTGCAACTCGTGGATAAGGATTCCGGCGTGGATAAGCAGAAAGCTCTCGAAACGGCACTCGCCAACATTGACCGTGCTTTTGGTAAAGGCTCGGTGATGCGGCTCGGTGAGAAAAAGACGATGGATATTGAGTCGATCCCGACTGGATCGCTCGGTTTGGACATTGCCCTCGGCATTGGCGGATTGCCAAAAGGCCGGGTGATTGAAATTTATGGACCGGAAAGTTCCGGTAAGACGACTTTGTCGCTGCACATTGTCGCCGAAGCCCAGAAAAATGGCGGCGTTTGCGCCTTTGTTGATGCTGAGCATGCGCTCGACCCGGTCTATGCTGGCAAGCTCGGTGTGGATTTGGACGATTTGCTCGTCTCGCAGCCGGATACCGGCGAACAAGCCCTGGAAATTGCCGACACTTTGGTGCGGTCCGGGGCGATTGATGTGTTGGTGATTGACTCCGTTGCGGCTTTGACGCCGCGGGCTGAGATTGAAGGTGAAATGGGCGATAGCCTGCCCGGCTTGCAAGCGCGTTTGATGAGCCAGGCGCTGCGCAAACTCACCGGTTCGATCTCAAAATCGAATTGTATGGTGATCTTTATCAACCAGATCCGGATGAAGATTGGTGTCATGTTTGGCAGCCCAGAAACGACCACGGGCGGCAATGCGCTGAAATTCTATTCGTCGGTTCGTTTGGATATTCGCCGGATTGGCGCGCTTAAAGATCGCGATGAAGTGATCGGCAACCAGACCAGGGTCAAAGTGGTGAAGAATAAAGTCGCGCCGCCTTTCCGACAGGTCGAGTTTGATATCATTTATGGGGAAGGCATTTCGAAAACCGGTGAGATTATCGATCTCGGGGTGAAATGCGAAGTGATTGAGAAGTCCGGGTCTTGGTACTCCTATGGCACCGAACGGATTGGCCAAGGCCGTGAAAAGACCCGCCAATTCCTCAAAGACAATCCTGATATTCGCGATGAGATTGAGCTTGAAATTCGCAAGCGCTCGGGTCTGCTCTCCGAAGTCTTGCTGACGGAAGGCGGGGGTCCTGCTGAGAACACTGAGTCAGAGGCTGAAGCAGGCTAAGTCGGCTTTCTCATCAAATCATATGTAACGCGCCAGCGGAATCGCTTGGCGCGTTGCTTTTATGGACATATATCCTCCGCCTAAAGCTCATTTAATATGAGTCGGTGAGAGGAATTTCGATGACCAGTGTCAATCAATTGCGCGAAGCGTTTTTGTCCTATTTTGAAGGCAAAGGACATGTGCGCAAAGCCTCTGCGCCTTTGGTGCCAGAGAATGATCCGACTTTGCTCTTCGTCAATGCTGGCATGGTGCCGTTCAAGAACATCTTTACCGGCGCTGAAACCCCGGATGAAAGGCGGGCTGTGAGCTCGCAAAAATGTGTGCGCGCTGGCGGCAAGCACAATGATTTGGACAATGTTGGCTATACCGCGCGCCACCATACTTTCTTTGAAATGCTGGGGAATTTCTCCTTTGGCGACTATTTCAAAGAGGATGCGATTGCATTCGGCTGGGAATTGGTGACCAAAGAGCTCGCTCTGCCCGCCGATAAGCTTTTGGTCACCGTCTATTCCGAAGACGATGAAGCCGCGACGATTTGGAAGAAGGTCGCAGGCCTCCCAGATGAACGCATCATTCGCATTCCAACGTCGGACAATTTCTGGTCGATGGGCGACACCGGCCCCTGCGGCCCCTGTTCGGAAATCTTCTTCGATCACGGCCCGGACGTCTGGGGCGGTCCGCCCGGAACGCCAGAAGAAGACGGCGACCGTTTCATCGAGATTTGGAACTTGGTCTTCATGCAGTTCAACCAACTGGCCGGAGGCGACCGAGAAAACCTACCAAAACCCTCGATCGACACGGGCATGGGCCTCGAGCGGATCGCCGCGGTGCTGCAAGGCGTCCATAATAATTATGAGATTGACCTGTTCCAAAACCTGATCGCGGCCGAGGAAGAGGTCTATTCAAAAAAGGCCAAAGGCGATCAGCTCGGCTCGTTCCGTGTGATTGCTGACCATTTACGCACCTCGGCTTTCCTGGTGGCCGATGGGGTCACCCCGTCCAATGAAGGCCGCGGCTATGTGCTGCGCCGGATCATGCGCCGCGCGATGCGCCATGCTCACTTGCTCGGCGCACGTGAACCGGGCATGCACAAGCTGGTGCCAGCATTGATCACCGAAATGGGTGCGGCCTATCCTGAACTCGGCCGCGCGCAAGCGGCGATTGAAAGTGCACTTGAACAAGAAGAAAGCCGGTTCCAACGGACGTTGGGCCGTGGACTGGCGCTGCTGGATGAAGCCAGCGGCGGCCTGACCGAAGGCGATACTTTGTCCGGCGAGACGGCATTTAAGCTGTATGACACATACGGGTTCCCACTCGACCTGACGCAAGACATTCTCCGCGGGCGCGGTATGAAAGTCGATGAAGATGGCTTTGAAACCGCCATGGCGCGCCAACGTGAAGGCTCAAAGGCCAGCGGCTTCACATCCGGCGACGCCGCGTCTGACGAGGTTTGGTTCCGCATCCGCGACGCGGTCGGCGCCAGCAAGTTTCTCGGCTATTCAGAGCTCGTGGCCGACGCGTCCGTTAAAGCGATTGTCGCCGATGGCGACCAAGTTGAGGGACTCTCAGCTGGCGCTCAAGCCGAGCTTATTCTCGATCAAACGCCATTCTATGCTGAGAGCGGCGGTCAAGCGGGCGATCACGGGGTGATCGAAACTAAGACCGCACGCTTCATTGTCCGCGATGTTCAGAAACGCGCCGGTGACTTGCACGCGCACATTGGCGAACTGGTCTCCGGCGAGTTGACGTCCGGCGACGCCGTCTCGGCCAAGGTCAATGGCGATCGGCGCACGCGGATCATGGCCAATCACTCGGCCACGCATTTGATGCATGCAGCTTTGCGCGATGTGCTCGGCGAGCATGTCACGCAAAAAGGCTCGCTGGTTGAAGAATACCGGATGCGGTTCGACTTCTCCCATAGCGGGCCGGTGACAGCCGCCGAACTCGAAGCGATTGAAGATCAGGTCAACGCGGTCATCCGCCAGAACAACCCGGTCGGCGTCGCGGTGACCACGCCTGAAAAGGCCATCGAGGCGGGCGCGCTCGCCCTGTTTGGCGAAAAATATGGCGATGAAGTGCGCGTGCTCAGCATGGGCACGGATTTGAAACAAGGCGAGAATGCCTATTCCGTCGAATTGTGTGGTGGCACGCATGTCGACCGCACCGGCGACATTGGCACGTTCGTGATCCTCTCTGAAGGGGGCGTGTCTGCTGGCGTGCGGCGCATTGAAGTGGCCACCGGGGCTGAGGCGATTGCCTTCCTGCGAAGCCGCGCTCAGGTCGCCGTCGACTTGTCGGATCAGCTAAAAGTGCCGTTAAAAGATGTCGCCAAGAAAGTTGCGAGTCTGAATGATGAGCGCAAAACGCTGGAGCGACAGCTCGCTGATACCAAGCGTGCACTCGCCATGGCTGGCGAGAGCGGTGCGCCATCGGGGCCTGAAGAGATTAACGGCGTCAAGCTGATCGCCCGCGTCGCCGACGGTGTTGGCGGAAAGGATTTGCGCGCTTTGATTGATGAAGCCAAAGCGCAAATGAAGTCCGGAATCGCGGTCTTTATCGGGGTTAATGATGGCAAAGCCGCTGTTGCGGTTGGCGTCACCGAAGACCTGGTCGAAACTCATTCTGCGGTCGATTTGGTTCGTGTTGCTGCAGCTGAAGTCGGCGGCAAAGGGGGCGGCGGTCGTCCGGATATGGCCCAAGCGGGTGGTCCAGATGGCAGCAAAGCCGAAGCCGCGCTTGAAGCTGTTCGGACTGCGTTAAAAGCTTAGCCATCTCACCGCGCGATCCGGCGGGGCTTGTGTTTTCGATTGGGCAACAAGGCCTCTTTGAAGATCGTGCCCAGAATGAACCAACCCGCGAGCACGACGCCTTTGAACGTGCCGGAGATTTTTGAAACGCCAATGCGACGCCGATAGGCGACCGGCACTTCGGCGCATCGCAAGCCTTGCTTCAACGCCCGGACTTGCATCTCGACGGTCCAGCCATAAGTCGGCGCCTGCATTTGTAGCGATAGATAGGCCGCGTGCCGGATCGCGCGGAATGGCCCCAAATCTGTGAATCGTCCGTTCCAGAACAGACGCATCAATTGCGTCGCCAAGCTGTTGCCAAACCGCTGTGGCAGCGTGAGGGCGCCTTTCTCCGGTTGACCCAAGCGCCGAGAGCCAACGACAAAGTCAGCTTGTCCGTTGCGGATAGGGGCGGTCAAGGCGTCGAGATCCGCCGGATCGTCTGCGCCATCGCCGTCCATGAAAATCAGCAAGTCTGCGCCATCGGCGGCGCAGACACCGGCGAGGCAAGCACGCCCATAGCCCGGGCGAGCGACATGGATGACGTCCGCTCCAGCGTCACGGGCGCAAGCCGCGGTCTCGTCCGTTGAGCCATTATCGACGACGATCACGCGATCGGCTTTGCTGTGAACCGCGCGGACAACGCCGCCAATTGCGGCTTCTTCATTCAAAGCGGGGATGATGATGACGGACCGCATCAGCGCGCCTCCTTGTCATGTAAGACCAGACCAACAGCCCCAGCGGGATGCCGAACGCGATCGGCACCAGCCCCCATTGATAGAGCAGGGACTGGTCGCCGAGCAGAAATCGGAGCCAATAGAACGGAGCGAGCGCAAACAAGCTGAGCAGGCCGGGGTGTGGGACAAAACAGACAAACGGTGCGAGCCAGATGAAGTACCAAGGATAGCCGGTTGGCGATAAGAAAATCAGCGCTGCAATAATCGCCGTGGCCAGGATGGGGAGGTGGTCGACTTGGTCTGCAAATCGCAAGGCGAGAGATCCGGTCAACGCGATCATCAAACCGGCGACGGTCAGTCGGGCGATCTGGCCAGGCGCCTCGAAAACGGCAAAGACGACGTCCTCTAAGATGGCAAACAGGAAGGCATGCGTTCGCCAATCCGACGCATAAGCGTTTAGCCCCGCATCCGGCTTCAGCGCGTGCAGCAATTGCGGCAATAGTAACAGCGCTAAACTGAAGCCAAAGGCGAGGGATACGAGGAGGAGTTTCATCGGCTGCCGTAACAGCGGGCGAGCCAAGATTGGGAAGAGCAGAATTGGCCAAAGCTTGATCGCCGCACCGCCCGCAAGCGCCAGCGTTGCGAGCCATACGCGTTGCGATTTTGCCAGCAGGAGCGCACCGACCAGGAACGGCAAGACTAAAACGTCCATATGCCCGGCGCCAAACCCTTGCAGGATCACGACGGGGTTCCACCAGTAAAGCGCCGCCCAGGCCGCAGATCGGTGATATGATTTCAGCAGCTTGAGCAACAGGCTCAGTGTCACCAGATCTGCGGCGAGCAAAACGAGGCGCCACCCGGTTAACCCAAACGGATCTAATGCATGTGCCAGCGCAAACGCCGCTTGGGCAAATGGCGGATAAATGGTGGAGACGAACGGATAATTGATCCGGCTATGCGGCTCAGCATGGCGTTCTGCGAGCGTCTGTAATTGCGCCAGATCCTGATCTTGAATCGTTACGTCTTGCGTGCCGAAGAGGGGGTGCGGCGCGGCTTCGGCAGGCGCATATTTGTATGGATCAATTCCATGCGCGGTGACCGCCCCATCCCAGAGATAACGATAGCTGTCATCTTCGAGAACTGGCGTCGAGAGCATCATCGATCCGCGCATTGCGAACCCGATCAAAATGATCGTCAGAAGCGGTGATGCGGCGCCTGTGGATTGCCGAATCTGGTACGGCAGAAAAGCCCACAACCCACCCGTCACCAAGGTCAAACCGACATATAGCAATAGCGGTGAGTCCGCCGGGTTTACGCCATAAGGAAAGCCGTAAGACAGCGCGGCCAGGCCGAAGATCAAAACACTGAGACCTATTCCAATGCGTGAAACTGGGCTGACCGCGTGCATCTGATCTTACGATCCAAAGCCGCCGCGCGACCCCGAGGAGCTAAAGCCTGATGATGAGGTACCAGACCCTGAAATGGCTTGGCGCGTGCGATACTGTTCGAACGAGGTTGATAGCTTATTTCGAGACAAGGTGCCCGCTGCACCGACGATCACCTGTTGGTCTGGCTTGGCGAACGAGACGAGATGCTGACGCAACGCGGCTTCGTCGCCCTCAAAGGCCAGGTCCAAGTACCAATCGAAATAGGTCGAGATACGCACTTTATCACCGCGAACGCGGAAATTGCTTGGCAGCGTCGTGAAGCGCCGGCCCGCTTCGGCCAATTGGCTGTGAACATTTGTGCCGGTGAAAGCTTGGCGCGGCAAAGCCGGTCCGCCTTCAACGCCTTGGTAGAGACCGAAGATAATGTTGGGGTCATCCCATCCAGCGAACAGGATGTTCTGTTCAATGTCGTGCAGAGATAATGAGACACCTGAAACCGTGATACGGTCTTCGGTCCAGAACTGACCCGGCTGATTGGGCGTTCCGCGCTTTTTCTTGAAGCCGCTATGGCGGCGCTGTTCAGCCAGGCCCTGAACCAGAAGGATGTTGCGCGTGTTGAGCCAGTAAGCGAGCTGCTCATCTCGGTTCAACGTCTCGACGGCAACGCCCGATAGATAATTGACATATTGCTGAAAAAACGGGAGTGCGCGAGCATTCGCGACATCGTAAGCGATCAATGTGCGGCCACGCTCAGTCACGGACAGAGCTGTGATGATTTCGCTGTAAGCTTCGCTATCGACCACGGCCGTACTGGCATCATCATAGGCTGAAATCAAAGGCGATGTCTGAGCCGCCGCAGGCAGCGCGATGATTGCTCCCAAAGTAGAAACGGCGATGGCGGAGAAGAGCGATTGGGACAGTCGAGGTCTGAGCATGGGGGGCGTTTCCTGAACATAGCGCAATTGGGTTGAGGCGCTGCGCGGGGCCGCAGCACGCAGCATGCATGGCTCAGAGCGCTTTCACTTGGAACTCACACTCTCTCACGATGAAGTCATCGGCATGATGGTTGAGTTTAGTCTTGAGGTTCGGGAAACAGCGGCTCAGCGTCGCCTGTCCGCCATTGCGGGAATTTGGGCATGATGCGTTTGAACAGTTCGCTGTCTAAGTGATGCGCCAGCCAAGCTTGCAAGTTCGGCAGGTCTAGAGCGTCGAACCAAGTGCGATCGGTATTTGCGAATTGCCGAACAAAAGGGAAGATAGCGATATCGGCATAGCTGACACGATCCCCGAATAAGTGTCGACGCTCAGTCAGCTGCCCGTTGAGTTTTTCCAAAAACACCAATCCCAATGCGCGTTGTTCGTCTCGAACGATGCCCTCGGAGTCGTAGCGATTGGGGTATTTGTAGCGGTCGAGCGCGCGCTTGAACGGACCGTCGCACTCGGCCACCAGGGCGTCCATATCGGCCGAGGTGCCATGCTCCGGGGTCAGCCACTTATCGCAGTCGTCTTGCGCTAAGGCCCAAGCCATAACGTCGAGGCTTTCATCGATCACATCGCCATTGGTTTTCACGATCACCGGCACGGTGCCTTTCGGTGAAGCCGCCAGCATTTCATCCGGTTTATCGCGCAGCACCACTTCGCGAAGGCGGCAGGCGATGCCAGCATTGGCGATCGCCATGCGCGCGCGCATGGCGTAAGGGCAACGACGGAAGGAATAGAGAATGGGTTGGCTTTGGCTCACGCCGAGACTTTCTTTCGCGGGGTCATGACAACGTCATCCCCGATATGGGTCTCCCCCCGCGCTTTGGCCAGTCGAACTTGTTTTTGCCGCTCGCGCAGGGCTGCCATTTTGGCGTCCGTGAATGTGCCATAGCAGCGCGGACAGGACACCCCGTCTTCGAAATGCGGATGTTTGCGGTCTTCGGCGCTCACTGGATGGCGACAGGCATGGCAGAGCTGATAATCGCCGACTTCGAGCCCGTGGCTGACGCTGACCCGTTCGTCAAAAACGAAACACTCACCTTCCCAAAGGCTGTCTTCCTGCGGCACAGTTTCCAGGTATTTCAGGATACCGCCTTGCAAGTGAAAGACATCTTCAATGCCGAGTGATTTGACATAAGACGTCGATTTCTCACAGCGAATGCCACCTGTACAAAACATAGCAATCTTTGGCGTCCGACCTTGTTTGGCGAGTTTGGCGCGGAAGTTTTCAAACCATTCAGGGAATTCTCGAAACGTCTCAGTTTCCGGATCAATCGCGCCTTGGAATGTGCCCAGCGCGACTTCGTAATCATTGCGGGTGTCGATGACGACAGTGTCCGGGTCGGAAATGAGGGCGTTCCAATTCTCGGGTTTAATATAGGTCCCGACCAAGCAGGTCGGGTCAGTGCCTGGAACGCCCATGGTCACGATTTCTTTTTTCAGGCGGACTTTTAAACGTAAGAAAGGCATTGCCTCGGCATGGCTGTCTTTCCACTCCAGACCCGCACATCCAGGGAGGGTACGTAGAGTTTCCAGGGCCTTGTCCATGGCCTCAGGCGTGCCCGCGATGGTGCCATTCAAGCCTTCCGTAGCGAGTAGGATGGTGCCCTTAATGCCAAGCTCTGACAGGCGCTCAAAAAGCGGTTCACGCAGAGCGTCTGGGGCCTCAAAGGACACGAACTTGTACAGGGCGGTGACGCGGATATTCGACATGGGACGGGCTTATGCCAGAACTGGCCGCAAGAGGAAAGTCAGGGGTATCACGTGGTTTACAGCGACGGAGTTCGCCTTGTCTTCGCCCCATTCATCCCGTAAGAGCGCCCTCTCTGCCAACCTGAACACTAAGAGGAGGGGTGCATGCAGTTACATAACGCTATTCGAAAACACCCCGTTTCTAACCCTTAGAATTCAGGACCCTTTCCAATGGGCAATTTTCAAATGGGGCGCGATGACGCGTCCTTGACCGCGCTGTTTGGCGATCGCCGCAGCGCATCCCGTTACACAATTCAGCCGGAAAGGCTGGCAGGAGCACGTCATGCGTGAGGATATGTTTAAAGTGATTGTCGAGCGTCCGCGCTGGGGCAGCAGACATGCGCCTAAGTCGAAGCTTCGCTATGACAAAAACCCCGGTCGCAAACGCGCCACCGGTCGCCGTATGGTGATGGAGCATAGTGGCTATACCAAATGCCTGAACGAGAATTTGGCGCCTCTAAAGCGCTATCTTCACAAACAGGTCGGGCGACCTTGGGACAAAGTCTATAGCGAAATCAGCCAACATCTCGACCCGAGCAGCACGGTGAAGCAACACGTGCGCGATCATTTGACGGACTTCATCTTGATTACCGTCACGTACGATCGTGATGGCGGCATTGTGGCCATGAGCAGCGGTTGGTCTCGACCAACGTCGCCTGAACATTGGTGGGCGGAGCTTTACGTCGATCCTGAGGATGGCTTGATCAAACGCACCGATAAGCTGTGCCGCAAGCTTGGCGTAAAACACTATCGCACCAAGCTCCGCGAGGATCGCAAACGCCGCGCGCAAGGCTGGCAGTTTGATCACAATCTACGCGCGCTGACCGACACGCGCTTTCTGGTGAAGCTGAAAGGCTGCTGGTTTCAAGTCGATACCGACGAGATTCCGGCTGACGCATATGGCCGACAATTGCACGGTCGATGCCTGGTCGAAGCACTGACCAAAGGTCGTTCAGATGATGGCATCACTTGGCGCACCATCGCCAAGCATCAACTGAACAAAAGAGAGCTGCGTGAGCACAAACTCGGCAATGATTGAAGCCGGCAAATAACACACCACAGGTTCCTGCTTGCGCAGGGGCCTGTGAGACCTTCTCTACAGGCCGAGACTCGCCAAAACCGTCGCTGTGTCGGCGCCTAGCGTCGGCGGATCGAGCGCGATCTCAGCCGGGGTCGCACTAAACTGTACGGGATGACGCATCGCCCGATATTTACCCGCATCGGGATGATCGCGCAGGCTGAAGAAATCCACCGCCGCGAGGTGCGGGTCCGTGAGAACATCTTCCATTCTATTGTACCGCATGGCCGGAATATTGGCCTCATCCAGAAGTTCCAACCACTCGTCGGTGGTTTTCAACAGGGCAACCTCACCGATGATGGCATAGAGCTCAGTGATGTGCTCGGTGCGGGCGGAATAGCTTGAAAATCGCGGATCCGCAAACACGTCGGTCTTGCCGCCCATTTCGAAAAATTGTTCCCATTGCTGATCGGAATAGGGCACCAGGCCAATATAGCCGTCTTTGGTTTTGTACGGTTTGCGATTGGCATTGATGGACCGGGAATATGCGAGCTTGCCATTGCCTGGGACGAAGGTCTCGCCATACAGATTTTCGACCATGTTGAAGAAGGTGAAGCTCTCCAGCATGGGCACGGAGACGAACTGTCCTTCGCCGGTTTTTTGTTTGTGATAGAGCGCGGCCAATGTCGCGTAAGTTGCAAACAAGCCAACAGTTTTGTCCGCCACCAGGCTCGGTGCATATTCCGGATCTCCGCCTGAGCGCATCGCATTGAGCGCCGCGAAGCCGGATGCCCCTTGAATTAAATCGTCATAGGCTTGGCGTTTCTCGTACGGACCGCCCGGACCAAAGCCCGCACAATGAACATAAACGATGCCGGGATTGATCGCTTTGACGCTGTCATAATCCAGGCCCAAACGTCCCATGCCGGCCAAACGGACATTATGGAAAAACACATCCGCGGACTTCAGCATCTCGACAATGGCGGCTTTGCCATCCTCGGTCTTGGCATCGAGTTGTACAGATCGCTTATTCCGATTGAGGTTCGTATAAATCGGCCCGAGGTCGCCCGTTGGCGAGGCTCCCGCATAGCGCATCGTATCGCCCGCTTTGCCTTTCTGGCCAGCTTCGATTTTGATGACATCAGCGCCGAGATCGCCAAATATGAGAGTTGCGAACGGTCCTAAAACGACCGATGACATGTCGATAATTTTGACCCCTGCGAGCGGGCCTGTGCGCTTTGCGGTCTGGCTCATAGATTCCTCCGAAACGAATACGAGGAATGTCTCTATCCTGTCGCTAGAACAAGCAAGTCAAAAATCGACTTACCCATAGGCACCATAGGCCTGACAGATGGCCAGCGTGCTGAGGTGCATAAGTCGATCAATCTCATCCAGGGGCTTGATGATATCCGCATGCAACTGGTCATACCCATTGGCCGGGTTTCCGGTCATGTGGCCTTGTTCTGCCAGCCCCGCCAGGCGCGCTTCTTCTTCCCGAGAGGCTGGGAAAATCTCACATAACAGATTCACTGCATCGCCGATTTGCATGGTGCGGATCAAATGCATGATGTCTTCGACGGAGGACTCGTGTCGACGCGAGACCGTTGGCAGCTTGCCTGCGAGCGATAGCGCTTTCATCATCAACGCTTGGCGAATGGCATGTAAGACGTGGACGTCCAATCGCGCTTCGCGTCTGTGTTCGGGGCTGGGGACTTGATCCATATTGGCCAACATCAGATCGAACTTCGTAAAGTCGATGGTGAACGAATTGGCGATGGTCTCAATCGAGGTCGCGGTTTGGCGGTTTTGCAATAAATAATAAATGCGCCGATAGGCGAGAACGAGATCTGGATCGTCGCTGGCTTTCGATAAGGCGACCCAATAGGTCGGATCATAGACGCTGGCATAAGCCCGCAAGACAGGGATACTGGTGGCAGATCGCGCGATAGAAGCAAGCTTCATCAAGCCCCGCATGCGCGGCGATTCTTTGATTAAATCATTCACCTGATCGCGCTCGCGCCGAAGGGCAGAGCCAATGCCAGCAGCGGTATTCACCGGGACGCCGAGCTGCTGCAGCGTGGCATTGTGGGAAATTGCGCGCAGGGATCGCGGACCCGCTGGACCTGAACTTCGCCGACGCTGACGTGACCCGGCCTTAATTAAAAAATTGGTCGCGAAATCGTTCAGCAAATGCCCATAGTTGGGGTTCGCGAACAAGCGCTCGTGCCATCGGCGAAGCGCTCGATAGAAATCCCAGACCAAATCCGTGCGCTGATAGAATGGGTCATCGCTGGTATCCGTTGACTCAGACAAGAGATGGTCGGCAAATGCATTATAGGTGGCAATGGCCAGGGTTTCATTGGCGAAGTGAAGATATCCGTCACCCCCCTGGAAGCTGACCTCGTGCCGCAACGGGACGCCGCGTGCCTGAGATTGCTGGCGGGTCCAGTGACTCAGCAAATGATCAAAGCGTTGATCAAACTGCCCAGGCCAGGCGCCGCGCCCCATCGACTCACCATGCGTGTTGAAGATCAGCAAGGATAATCCGGCATCGGCTTGTGCGACCGCCCGGCTGATCAAATTGTGAATCCGCTCAATCGCCATATCGGCAGAGACCTGACCGATAAACCGGCCGGCATCAGAAAAGCCCAACTGAACCGAAAGATATCCGCGGCCATTGAGATACGCCATGTATTCAGGTTCAGCCAGCAATTGCTCGATGAACCGGCCTCCTGTTTCCAGCGCCTCAGGCGTCTCGAACAATGGCGAAATATCGAGCTGGTGATCGACACCATATTGCCGGGCCAGATAGAGCGCCCCCATAACCGTGGCGGGATTTTCGCTTTCCGCGATCAGGAACCGAATGGTCGAGTCGGCGTCGATATGTTTCAGCAATTGCGCGCACATCATAAACTGCCGCCGCGCGGTCGATTGCTCGAGGAAAAGATCGGCGAAATTGACCGGGTGAGGGTCTTTCACCGCCGCTAGAACCGACAGTTTCTTCAATGCGCTTCGGCCGAAATCTCGATTCTCTGTTTCAAGCCCGAGATCGCGGCTGATCACAGTGCGAATTTGCTCCGCGTTGAGGCGCAAATGAATGCGCGCCGTGCCGAGTTTCAAGGCATCGACTTTCGCGGCTAAGACCAGAATGCGCTGCGCAATCTCATCATTGCGCTCGCCCATCGCGATGTCGCGCAAGTGATCAATAATCGGTTCCGCTTTGATCAGCCGGTCCGGCTGGTCCGAGGTCAGTTGATTGGCGGCGTGCACCAAATTGTCTGGTTTGGTGAGATCTTCGCTGAAGATTTCGGCTTCGGCTTCGGTCAATGCCGCCGCGGCTTCGAGCTTGCTGCTCAGGTCTGCGAGCTTGTCCTGTGTCTCGCCGTCAGTGATATCGATGATGGATTGAAGGTCTGTCACATAGCGGCTGAGCTGAACCGCTTTTTCTTTGAGGCGCAGCGCAAATGATTGCGACCAATGAATATCGGTCCGGCCATCCAAATCATATCCAACCCAAGAGGCGAGTGTCGGAAGGCTTGGGGTGAGTGAGCGCCATTGATCTGGAAACGCCTGGCGCGCGGTGTTGAAGACAAGATTGGCATAGTTCGACAATGCCGATTGGGCATGGGTAATCGTCGCTTGCGCTTCGTCATGTTCGCCAAGCAACGAGATGGAACGGGACCAGGCCCGGCCGTCTTCGGCGATGGCCGATTTCAAAGCCGTCGCGCTGCTCTCTGACATCTGAGTGACGTGCGCCGCGAAGGCGGTGCGAACAGTGCGCGAGAGGGCAAATGTTGGGTGCGCGGTAAACACCACACCACCTGTCGGGGTCTGCATCGCCGTGCGATAATGCTCCCACCCTTCAGCCGCCAACGCCGCAAGGCGTTTAGAGACATCCGCCGTTTCTTCGTGCTGACGGCGAAAGTGCTCCGCGCGCGCGAGGATCAAGTCGCCGTACACCGATTGAGCCGTGGCACTGAGCTGATCCAGATTGATTTTGCCCGATTCAAGCGCGCGAAACAGGTCTTGTGCATAAGCAAAAACAGAATTGGTCCGTGGATCTTCGGCGATCCGTTCGGCGTGTTTACGCAGAGTGGATTTGGCATCTGTGAGGAGCGGGGCAGTGTTGTCTAGCGCTGTCATGGCGCCCGTCTAGCGCGAATAGGCGCGCATATCCAGTCATACGGCATATGAAAATCGGAATGGGTTCAGGCGGCGTGAGTCGAACCACATGGAGGCTGATCAAACCGTCGATAAATGCCGACGCGAGACCTATGCGAATTGGAAGACGTTTCGATCGTCTTTGGTCTCCGCCGTCACAGGCAGACCGACTGGACTGTCTTCTTCAAGCAGCCGCGACATAGCTTCCGGCGCTGCGACGGCCAAAAAGCGCTCCCCATTTGGCGTTCGCGCAAAAATTATTCCGCTCATCGGCCCGTCTTTGCCATACGTAACTGTGTAGGACTCGACGGTTCCTGAAGAAACGTCGGAGGCGATAGTGACTGTTTCAGTCGGCTGCGCATAAGGCTCGACTGGCGTGAACGCATCCGGTCGCGCCGTTGACCAGACCCCAACAGCTTCTTTGGTCATCCAGCCGCCATTGGCGAGAACCAGGCCGGTCTCGCCAGGATGCGCGCGGAGCCATTCGGTCATGCTGACCAATCCGTGCATGGAATAATTATTCCCCGGACCACCAAAGAAAGGCAGGCCGCCGGTCACGGTTAAAGGGCGGCTTTCCGTCGTGTGATCGATACCAAGCTCAGCCATCGAGCTGAACACAGCGCATGGGAAACACGAATAGAGATCAAACGCGCCCATATCCTCAGCTGACTTGCCTGCTTGGCTTAAAGCGCGATTGATCGCCACCTTCATAGCCCATGACCCATCAAGCACAGGGCGATCGGAGAGGTGGTCATCGCTGGCTTCGCCGCTGCCCAATAGATAAATGCGCTTGTCCGCTGGAATGCCCAAGGCTTCGGCTTTGTCTTCTGACATCATCACCAATGCGCCGCCTTGGTTCACTGCGTCTTGGGCAATATGCCATTTCAAAAACGGGTCCGCGAATGGATAGTTGGCCTTGCTTGGCGTGGCCAAAAAATCGGCGTCAAAGGTCGATGTATCGAACTGCGCATGGGGATGCTTGGCGGCAACGGCAGCAAACTTTGCGAACAGAGCCGACATGGCTTTACGACGCTCAGTTCGGGTCTGACCGTCGCGCGCGGCCATGGCGTTTTCGAACAAGGCGTAGAAATAGGCGGGTGCGATAATCCCGTGCTTGATCTCGTTGCGGTTGAGCAATCGCTCGCCCATGCCGCGGTCCTCAAATGCCAAGTCGTCGCTGTCAGCCCAATCAATGTCGAGCTTATGCTTACGGGCCGCTTTCGAAGCTTTGTTGGCTTCCGATCCCGTGATCAAGGCGCATTCGATTTCGCCGTCATGAATTCGTGCCGCCATTTCATTGGCAAGCTGCTGCGGGCTTTGGCCACCGACGGCTGCGTAGATGGCGCGCTCGGGCTTGGCGCCGAGGTCGCGCGCAATTGTACCCGGTAGGTTTGAATTGTGGCCATGCGGATGACGGTCACCAGGTACGCTATCTTCAAAGATTCGAACCACAGCAATCGTGTCAATTTCAGATGCCGCGACACCGGCATCTTGTAGGGCAATTTGACTGGAGGTGACGCAAAGGCTCTTCGGCGAGGGTGCGCCCGCAGCGCCCGCGGTTCCATCCCATTGATCGGTAACTTGTCCAACTCCGACGAGGACGGGCATAGCGCCTTTGGGCATGGCTGGTCTCCTTGAATTCCGAAAGCCAGGCATACTTGGTCAGCCTACAGGATCAATCCGTGCCGTTAGGGAATAACGCCGCGACGGGAGAGTGCTTCACGCGCGCTCGTAGACAATCACATAGAACGAACTCGAAGAGGTCAGCTTCTGTTTCTGCCAGCCGCCCCAATGGGCCACCGGGGAAAGACCCGCAAGCTGCGCCATCAAATCCAATTCTGATGGCCAGACATAGCGCATTGGCAGCGGCTTCAATTCCGTGCCGTTTTTATCGATCCGGATGCGTTGATAGTTGAGGCTTTGCTTCACGGCATCATGCTGCACCGCTTCCAACCAAACGCGATCAAAGTCGACAAACTTTGTTCGCACGGCCTGATCCAGCTCGAACCTCTCGCGCGATGGCATGAAGGCTTCGACCAGGAATTTCCCGCCGGGCTTCAAGTGTTTCGCAACGTGCTGAAAGCAGCTGACCTGATCTTCCTGCGAGGTGAGATTGTAGAGGGTGTTGAAGACCAGGAAAGCAAAGTCGAATTGCTGCCCTAGATCAAAGCTCGCCATGTCGGCGACCCAAGTTGGGATGTCGGCGCCGCCGGGTTTGGATTTGAGAATGTCGAGCATTTCTTCAGACGCATCAAAGCCGGACACGTCCAATCCGCGGGCGGCGAGAGGCAGCGCCATGCGACCGGTGCCGATGGCGAGCTCTAGGATGTTCCCGCGGCCCGCCAAGTCCGCGATCAACGCAACGCTTTCTTCCGTGGTCCCCGGATTGTGGAGGGCGTCATATTCGTCGGCATTTAACTGCCCGAATGTGGCAGGCCCAAACTCTTTCATCCCACAATTGCAGCTTCTGTGCGTTGTTTCAGCATGTCTTCGGAGACTTCCGGCGCAAGTTCAACGACTTTCAACCCACCCTCAACGACGTCAAACACGCCGAGATCGGTAATGATCCGATCGACGACGCCCTTACCGGTGAGCGGCAAAGTACAGGCCTTGAGAAGCTTGGCATCGCCTTTTTTATTATTGTGATCTGTGATCACCACCACGCGGCCAACGCCAGCGACCAAGTCCATTGCGCCGCCCATGCCTTTGACCAGCTTGCCCGGGATCATCCAATTGGCGAGGTCGCCATTCTCCGCCACTTCCATGGCGCCCAAGATCGCCATAGCAATCTTGCCACCCCGGATCATGCCGAAGCTGGTCGCGCTATCGAAATAGGCTGTGTGCGGCAGCTCGGTAATCGTCTGTTTGCCCGCATTGATCAGGTCTGGATCCTCTTCGCCTTCAAATGGGAACGGGCCCATGCCGAGCATGCCATTCTCTGATTGCAGCGTGACGGTCATGCCGTCCGGAATATGGTTGGCGACCAGGGTCGGGATGCCGATGCCCAGGTTCACATACATGCCGTCTTCCAGCTCTTGCGCGGCGCGAGCGGCCATTTGGTTTCGATCCCAGGGCATTAGGCTTTCTCCCGCACTGTGCGTTGTTCAATCCGCTTCTCGAACGTGCCTTGGACCAGGCGGTGGACATAGATGCCGGGAATGTGGATCGCATCCGGATCCAGCGTGCCAGGTGGGACAATCTCTTCGACTTCCATGACGCAGACTTTGCCGCAAGTGGCGGCCGGTTGGTTGAAGTTGCGCGCGGTCTTGCGGAAGATCGCATTGCCGGTTGTGTCGGCTTTCCAGGCTTTGACGATGGCAAGGTCAGCAAAAATGCCTTCTTCCATGATGTAAGTCTCACCATCGAAGTCTTTGTGCTCTTTGCCTTCAGCGATCACGGTGCCGACACCTGTCTTAGTATAGAAGCCCGGAATGCCGGCTCCGCCTGCGCGCATGCGTTCGGCGAGCGTGCCTTGCGGGTTGAATTCCAGCTCTAGTTCGCCAGAGAGATATTGCTGCATGAACAGATCATTCTCGCCGACATAGGATGAGCACATCTTCTTGATTTGCTTGGTTTGCAGGAGCAGACCCAAGCCGAAATCATCGACGCCAGCATTGTTGGAATAGATGGTCAGATCCTTGGTCCCGGCATCGCGAATGGCCTGGATCGACAATTCAGGAATGCCGCACAGGCCAAATCCGCCCGCGGCAATCATCATGCCGTCGAACAGGACCCCATCCAGGGCAGCCGCGGCGCTTTCAAAGACTTTGCTCATGCGCCTTCGTTAGGCAGGGATAGTTGCAAAAGCAAGAGACCTTCGCGCGCAAAAAGAGTGAACCATTTCGCTCAAGACCGCGCCGCATTAGTCGCCAGGAAAACTTTGCTCCACGCGATCAAGATACTCTCGCAACATCGGCACCCGGCGTGGTCGAAAGGAGCGATCAGTGACGGTCATGGTTAGGATGCGATCAATCCGGAAGGAGCGATAGTCTTGTCGCAATTCACACCAAGCCATAACGACCAAGGACCGATCGAAGAATACAATCGCCAGCGGTTGCACTGTTCGCAATGTTCGTCGGTCTTCGGCATCGACATAATCGAGCTCAATCACTTGCTCCGCGCGGGTGGCGTGACGCAGCGCTTCGATATCAATGCTAATCTCGGGTCGGCAATAAAATCGCTTGGCATAGAGCACGGCGTGTTCAAACTCTGCACGCATACGTTCCGGAAGCGAGGCTTTGAGTTTCGACAAAGCGTTTTCGGCGGCCTTTGCGAGGACGGGGTCAGCCACTTGCACCACTTCGCGCAGGCCTAAGACTAAGGCTTCCATCTCGTCGCGGCTGAACATCATGGGGGGCAGAGCAGGGTCTTCCTGCAAAGTATAGCCATAGCCCGCTTCGCCATCGATCAGTGCTCCGGATCGGCGCAAGGCATCAATGTCGCGATAAATCGTGCGCAGCGAGACGCCGAGTTCGAGGCTCAAGGCTTGCGCTTTGACCGGCGGGGGCAGGGTCCGCAGACACTGCATCAATTGAAGTAGACGATCACTTTTGGCCATGCCGGAGACTAACCCATGCTGCTGACAGAAAATGACAGGAACGGCGTGCTAGCTCCAATGTCAACAGCAAGGACCTCCCAAGAATGATCAAGTTTTCCCTTTATCCTCCGGCCTTTGGAGAACCGACAGCAAGCCCATTTTGTATGAAAACCTGGTGCATGCTGACACAAGCCAATCTGCCCTTTGAGCGCATTGAAACCCCAGATCCGCGCAAGACCCCGAAGCAAAAATTGCCGGTCATCGAAGTCGACGGTGAAGTGATTGCCGACAGCGAGGTGATCCGGAATTATATCGAGACAACGGCGAATATCGATTTTGACGAAGGCCTAACCGAGCGCCAACGCGCCGTCTCGCGCGCCGTCATTCGCATGGTTGAAGAACACATCTATTTTGCCATCGTCGCCGATCGTTGGGGTGAGGATGACAATTGGGTTGAAGTGCGCGAAGTGTTTTTCAGCGAGATCCCAAAACTCGTGCGCGGCGTCGTAACCGGGTTCATCCGCAAACAAGCCTTGCGCAATTTGGAAGGGCAAGGCATCGGGCGGTTTACCAGCCAAGAGCGCTTTGATCGCGTCCGGCTGGACATCATCGCCATTCGCCACCTGCTCGGTGATCAAGACTTCATGTTTGGTGACCGCCCCACCGCCGCAGACTTCAGTGTCGCGCCTATGCTCCGGGCCTCAATCGTGACGCCGGTTGAGAAGCCGTTGGCAAGATTCATAAAAAACGACCCAATTTTAATGGCTTATGTGACTCGGGTCACGGACAGGTGCTATCCTCAAGCAGTTAAGTAGAGAATGGGTGGACCACCTTCTTCGTCGCAAGCGAAACTCTCCATCAAGCGTCCACTCTTTCCTCCTGAAGGGACGGTCTTCGCAGGGACCGTCCTTTTTTGTTTGTGACCAGGAATGTTGAAATTTGGACCACTTATCCCCGGTCTTTTAACCCCTTTGCTGTATCCCGTGTGTCTCAATCTAAGGGGATCGGAGCAATGACGACTTTCGGAAAGAAGCCTGCGGGCGGTGGATTCGGTAAGCGGAAATCTACGGGAACTGCATCAAGATCACGCCAGACGCAGAGCTCGTCTGCGGGTCTGTCGGCCGATGCGATGGCATTTCTTGAGCGTGAACGAGGCCGCGCAGCAGAACCAGCTTATGCTGGCAGCGCAACTGGCTCGGCGAGCGGAGTGGTCGGCGATAAGCCGGTCTTCGGGACCCGAATTTTTGCCTTCTTGATCGACACGTTGTTGATCACCGTGCCATTCTTTGTCGTCATGTTCCCGTCTTTGTGGGCAGAACTTGAGGCCAACGAAGCTTTAGCGCATTCCGATCCGGAAGCTTATGATCTGCAAGTCCAGTTAATGGTGATTAAGTGGGGGCTGATGCACGGGATTATTCGCGCCATCTACGCTATTTCTATGGAGAATTGGAAAGGCGCGACCGTTGGTAAAATGGTCTTGGGCCTGGTCGTCGCGAACAATGATGGTGGCAAAGCGAGCCTAGCATCGATCATCTTGCGCAACACGTTTGGACGTTTCGTGACGAATTTGATCCCATTCTATGTCGGCTATTTCATGGCGCTGTCGAACGACAAGCGAAAATGCGTGCATGATATGATTGCTGGATCGACCGTGCGAAAGAAGGCTGTCGGACAGAAAGATGTGTCGGCAATCTTCGCTTAGGCTTTGAGCTAAGATCGCAATCAAAAAAGGGCGGCTCTTGGAGCCGCCCTTTTCGGGTCTTGTGGTGGGCCACTGCCGTGGCCTTCCAAACCTGTTTTCAGTCCACTGGACTGAAAACTTCGCCGGAGGCGAACCGGTTTAGAAGCCCATGCCGCCCATGTCAGGCATACCGCCACCTGGCATCGCTGGTGCGTCCGCCTTAGGGGCTTCTGCAATACCAGCTTCGGTGGTGATCAGAAGGCCAGCAACAGAAGAAGCGTTCTGAAGGGCAGAGCGAACCACTTTCGCTGGGTCGATAACACCCATTTCGATCAGGTTGCCATACTCTTCAGTCTGAGCGTTAAAGCCATAGCCTTTGCCACGTCCGCGGCGGATCGTGTCGACAACGACTGAGCCTTCGACGCCAGCATTTTCAGCAATCTGACGAACCGGCGACTCGAGCGCTTTGCGGACAATGTCTACGCCAGCTTGTTCATCATCATTGCTGCCTTCAACATCGATGTTTGCAGCGGCAGACAGAAGCGCGGTTCCGCCCCCTGGGACAATCCCTTCCTCAACCGCAGCGCGGGTTGCGTTCAGGGCGTCGTCGACGCGGTCTTTACGCTCTTTCACTTCGATTTCAGTGGCGCCGCCAACTTTGATCACAGCAACACCGCCAGCGAGTTTCGCCAGGCGCTCTTGCAGTTTCTCACGGTCATAGTCAGACGTGGTGCCTTCGATTTGCTTGCGGATTTGACCCACGCGCGCTTCGATGGCTTTCTTCGTGCCTGCACCGTCAACGACAGTTGTGTCGTCTTTGGTGATGTTGACGCGTTTCGCTGTGCCAAGCATGTCGAGCGTGACATTTTCCAGCTTGATGCCAAGATCTTCTGAGATCACGTCACCGCCGGTCAGAACAGCGATATCTTGCAGCATCGCTTTACGGCGATCACCGAAGCCTGGCGCTTTTACGGCTGCGATTTTCAGACCGCCGCGCAGCTTGTTGACCACCAAAGTTGCCAGCGCTTCGCCGTCAACGTCTTCAGCAATGATCAGAAGAGGACGCTGTGACTGAACAACAGCTTCCAGAATTGGCAGCATGGCTTGCAGTGAAGACAGCTTGCTCTCGTGAAGCAGAATGTATGGATCTTCGAGTTCAGCGGTCATTTTGTCCGCATTGGTGACGAAGTAAGGAGACAGGTATCCGCGGTCGAACTGCATGCCTTCAACAACATCAAGCTCAGTTTCGAGAGACTTGGCTTCTTCGACGGTGATCACACCTTCATTGCCGACTTTTTCCATGGCTTTGGCAATCATGTCGCCAATCTCATCGTCGCCGTTCGCAGAGATCGCGCCGACTTTAGCAATCTCGCTATTGTCTTTCACTTTACGTGAGTGATGGGCGAGATCAGAAACCACTTCAGCGGTGGCTTTCTCGATGCCGCGCTTCAGGTCCATTGGGTTCATACCGGCAGCAACGCGCTTCATGCCTTCGCGAACGATCGCTTGAGCAAGAACAGTTGCGGTCGTGGTGCCGTCACCAGCAACGTCATTTGCTTTAGAAGCAACTTCGCGCAGCATTTGTGCGCCCATATTCTCGAACTTATCCTCAAGCTCGATCTCTTTTGCGACGGTGACACCATCTTTCGTTGTGCGCGGGGCGCCGAAAGATTTCTCGATGACAACGTTACGGCCTTTTGGGCCGAGGGTTACTTTTACAGCGTCTGCCAGGGTGTCGACCCCTGCCAGCATCCGCTCGCGCGCCGTTGCGCCGAAATGTACATGTTTGGCAGCCATTTTCAGGTACCTTTCAAATTACGTGTTAAAACAAAAAAGGCGTGAGAGGGCTTAAGCCTCGATCACACCCATGACGTCGCTTTCTTTCATGATCAGCAGGTCTTCACCGTCAATTTTGACTTCGGTGCCACCCCATTTGCCGAACAGAATCTTGTCGCCTGGCTTAACGTCGAGCGGAACCCGCTCATTGTCGTCACCAATCACGCCATTGCCAACGGCAAGGACTTCGCCTTCTTGTGGCTTTTCAGTGGCCGTATCTGGAATGATAATGCCACCTGCGGTTTTGGTGGCTTCTTCAACGCGGCGAACCAATACACGGTCGCCAAGTGGACGGAACTTCATGAGTATTACCCTCTTGTTCGTCGGTTTAAGTGTCTGTGTCGCTAGCTTGATATGAGTTTTAGCACTCACACCCCTCGTCTGCTAACGATGGCATGCAAGTAGGTCCCGCGCGTGGGCGCGTCAACAATCAGACAATGAATTTTTTGAAAAAAATCGCAGCTAACACGGCAAAGCAGGGTGGGACTTGGCAGCACTCTTGATGACCTGCTGCTAAGTCTTTGTATTTGTTTGTTAATTGCTGGTTCACCCCCAATTGGCATCGTTTCCTTGTGATTCAAGAAAGGAGCGAAAAATAAATGAAAATCGACAGTGATTTTGCAGCCCAGTTGAGTGGAAAGGGGGTCCTGACCACGGAAATTCTATATTATCGACCCGACTATCGCTCTTTGCTGCAGAGTTTTGTGTGGCAGACCATGGACGTTGCGCCGCGGTTTCCGCGCTTGGCGCATTTCTTGGAGCATTGGCGCCAAGAGATTGACGCCGTGATCCACTCTATCCGCATTGCTCATGCAGATTGGATTGGCCCAACCGAAATCAGACCGATCGACGGTGAGTTCCGGCTGAACTAACGCCCCAGCTCTTGCTTCAAGAAGGCATTCTCTTGGCGAAGGGTCTGCAACTCTTCGACGATCGGGCTCAAGCTTGCGGCGAGCTCTTCTTCCGTGAAGCGCGGCGTGATGAATTGCGGGCAGTTCCAGTCAAAGGCTTCAATGTCCAAAGTGAACAGACGCTCGACGTGGCCCTGACCGTCAATGTCGAGAGCTTTGGCCAGCTCAGGATTTTCACTCGCCTCTTGCACCCGTGCATGTCCCAGCATTTTTAACCGCGCACGGTTAGGGTAATCCATCAAGAACAATGAAACGCGCTTTTCATTATGCAGATTTCCGACAGAGACATATTGGCGATTGCCGCGATAATCGGCAAAGCCGAGCTGGGTCGGCGATAAGACTTTCAAGAAGCCGCGCGGGCCGCCGCGGTGCTGAATATACGGCCAACCCTCTTCGCTGACTGTGGCCATGTAAAAACTATCGCGCATCGAGATGAAGGCCGCTTCGCGTTCGCCAAATCCGTCTGGAGCAGGCCGCGCGACCATTCCTTCATACATCTCACGCGACCCACGGGACGCTTGCTCAGCTTTAACTTGGTCTGTGAAAGCGATGTCACCGAAATGTTTCATGGTCTGCTCCTCGTTCCGCTCACACTTAAGGCGCGCATTACAATAGAGAACGCGGTGATTTGCGATATGACCTATGCGTGAGCGCGAAGAAGCTGTTTCTATTGAGCTGCTTCGGCATCAATCGCCGCGACGACCGTTTGATAGAACGCTTCCCGGTTGGGGTTCTCCTGATCGTCATAACCGAGTGCCGTGGTCCAGCTGCTATTCGTCGCGATGATCAAATTCCGGTTCGGGTCGATATAAATACCTTGCCCAAAAATACCCCGCGCTGAGAAGGCGCCATTATCATACGTCCACCATTGATAGCCGTAGCCCTGACCGGGATTATTGTAGCCGATCCGTTTGGTCGTGGCCCGCTCGATCCAATCATCGGGCACAAGACGCTCGCCTTCAATCATCGCGCCATCGAGAATGAATTGACCAAATCGAGCAAAGTCCAAGGTCGCAGCTTGAATACAACAGCCACTGATTTCTGTGCCATCTTCATTGAGCAACCAGCTGGCATCTTGTTGCATGCCATACGGCCCCCAGATCTTCTCTGAAAGATACTCTGCTAGGTCTTTGCCCGTCGCTTCACGCACCAAGATGCCAATCAGATTGGTCTCGCCGGTGGAATAATTCCAGACCTCGCCAGCAGGATGCGCGCGTGGCAATTGACTCATATAATCGACGAGATTGGAGCCGCCATCCTCGGCGACATGGTCGTTGAATCGGGCGACGTCTGAATTTGGGTCGGTATAGGTTTCATCCCAGGCAATGCCCGAACTCATCATCAGTAATTGTTCAACGGTCACCGCATCATAGGCTGAGCCTTCCAAGTCCGAAATATACTTTGAGACAGGATCATCGAGGCTTTCAATATGGCCTTCTTTCAAAGCGATGCCGACCAAAGTCGACGTCAATGATTTGGCCACAGAAAAGCTCGTCCAGCGCCCATCATCCTTGAATCCAATTCCATATTTCTCAAGGCGAATGTCGCCATTATGGACGATAATGAGCGCGGCGTGCCGCTGGTCTTGCATGTACGCGTCCAAGTCGATCTCTAAGGCGAGGGGCGGTCCTTCACCAAAGGCGTGTACTTTGTCCGCGGTCGGAATTTTTCGCGACTCCACTAAGATCGGAATGCGATCCATCATCCGAAATCCAGCGTCTCGCTGGCTCTGGCTCCAGAACAGGATGTTCGCATCACTCGGGGCGGAGGCGATTAAGCGCCGCCAGTCTGCGCCAATAAACCACCAGAATATCGCCCCGATGAGAGCGATGACGCCAAGTCCAATTCCCAATCGCTTCATGCGCGTGTCCTCCGGAAGGTTTTTTATTTTTGCTTATACGCTTCGTTTTTTAGGTTCCAAATCGGTGTGCGGATGACCATCCATAGAATCAGAACGGTCATGCCGGTCGCCGGCACAATGGCAATCTTGTAAGGGCCAAACGCGTCGACCAGCCACCCCATCAGCGCGGCGCCGAACGGGGCCCCGGCCATGAAGCCGAGTTGATAGATCGATAGAACACGGGCCAGCTGATTCTTCGGTGCGGCGTCTTGAACGATGGACCGGCTCATTGCGATCGACACGCCGGCTGAAAGCCCCCAAACGAAGACGATGGTTAGAAAGGCTTCATGCGGAATTTTTGTCATCATCGGAAGAATGGCAAGAGACCCCAGCAGCTGAGCGATGAGGAGCAAGCGACCTTGCCGTTTAATGTTCTTAAACATTGAGAGCGCGACAGAGGACACAAAGGCGCCGAGCCAAAAGGTCACGAACATGTCCCGAATGCCATCGCCGGACAGGCCGTAAACGTCGCGATTGATGATCGGCAGCACTACCAAGAATGCGCCGATGACGAATATGCCGACGCCAAACATCAGCATAGTCATGCCCCAAAGCTTGGCGTCCGCTCTGACCACTTTGAAACCTTCAGCAATATCCCCAAAGGCGGCTCCAAACCCGGACCGCCCGGTGCGCACTTTGCGACCTTTGGCCAGCATGAAGGCCAGAAGGGCCCCCGCAGCCACGACGCCGCCTTGCAACGCCATCAAGAACCAGCTGTCGATTGGGCCAACACCGAACCCGCCTAGCCAGTCAGGCATTTTTGTCATCTTATCAGCATAGCCACCAAGAATGAGACCTGTGATCTGCGCCGCAAACTGCGCTAGCGTCGCGAAGGCGACCCCTTGCTGTAAGGTCACGCCGGAGCCCACGCGTCCGCGGCGTTCGACCACTTCATTTAAGATCGAATCTCGCGCGGGCATCATGAAGGCGCCGACCGTGCCGAGGGCCAGCCCATAAGCGATCATTAGCGGGTAAGAAAGATTGTCTGTCGCCAGTGCGAATGCGAGGCCAAATGCTGGAAGGGCTGCGAAGAGGTGTAGGATCATCAAAAGCGGTTTGCCGGACGCCCGCTCTGCGACAACGCCGCCCAAAAGCAAAAAGATGACGGACGGACCTGATAGCGCCAAATTGGCAAAGCCGAGTTCTGTTCCGCCAAGTCCAAGCTTATTGGTAATGAGATACGGGAAAAGCACCATCTGAAGGCCGAAGGCGATGAACCAAGTGGCCTGGACAGACAGATAGGCAGGAAGTTCGATCTTCACGCCGCGCCGTGCTTTGCGAGCCATCATGGATTGAGCGGTTTCTAAAAGCGACGCGCCCGCACTCATCGCAGAGCCCATGCCGCTGAGCGGGGAGCGGGCTTCTTCCAGAATGTCTGGATCGTCTATTTGCTCAGCCTGTTGAGGCTCTTCGCTCATCGTCTCTACTTGCCCTGTTGCCCAGCGCCCCAAACTGTCGTGGGTTTCACGTTCGTGCAACAGGAAATCTCTGTCATCGCTCTGGCTTGCCTTGGTGCCGACACATGTGCGTGCTAGGCAACGCTGTTATCGTTTGAGGAGAGACCAATATGCGAGCCATGCGACACTTGGGAAGTTGGGGGCTGGCTCTTTTTTTGATCTTCATGTTTGTCCAAGCAACGATTCATCCATTGCCTAATCCGCCGGAGGGCTCGGTGAAGCTTTTTGATCCGGCGGGGCAGAATATCGTATTCGCCACTCTGGCACAGAATACCGGCATTGCCTTTTTTGAACCGACCGGGCGCGTGGTCATTGCCGTCGGAGAGTTGCTCGCGGCTTTTCTATTAATCTGGCCCTATTCGCGTCGAACCGGAGCTGTTCTCTCCTTTCTGATCCTGGCGGGCGCAGTCGCGTTCCATATGATGCCAGATATTCTGGGGCGCGAAGTGCCCCTGTCTTTAGACGCGAACGCTGGCACCGATGGGGGGCAATTGTTCGCCCTCGCCATCGCCATGCTGGCGGCCAGTATGCTACTCATCGTGGTGCATCCAGGTCGTGAAAAAGTCGAATAAGCTTCATTAGAATATTAACAACTTGGCGGCATTCTCCACCAGAAGTGTAGCTGGAGTGCCGCTATGGAAGACGTACTTCCGTTTGAGACTGCCCCACCCGAAACAGGACAAGCGCGCAAAATCCTTTTGCGACGCCTGATCGACTATATCGCTCTTCCGGGCTCGCAAGTGGCGCCGCAAGATCGCTCTATGGGCGGTGATATCCTACTCGATATGTTATTCCACGCCACCGATGAGGAACGCATGCACTGCGCCAGTCGATTGGCCGTGATGAGCGAAGCGCCGCGGCGGGTTTTGCGCTACTTGGCGCAGTGCAAGCTCGAAATCGCCCGTCCTTTGCTGGAAGAAAGCGAGGCGTTTGACAGTTCAGATCTGCTCGAAATCATCGATCAGGTCTCTACCGCGCATCGGATCTTGATCGCCAAACGCAAAAAGGTTCCGGTGTCGGTATGTGATGCGCTGTCGCGTTCGGCTGAGCTCAATGTCGTGCAGGCATTGTTGCGGAACAAACAAGCACAATTCTCCGAAACGGCGATGGACGTGTTGGTCGGCCGATCGCGCAAGGAAGAAGGGCTCGTCGACTTACTGATTACCCGGCTCGAACTGAAGCCCGCTCAAGCCATGGCGATGTTCTGGTGGTCAGATCGCGAAACACGGCGCACGGTTTTGCAACGGCATGCCGCCGACCGTTCCGAAATGGTCGGCATGTGCGCTGACGTTTTTGCCATTGCTGCGCAGGAAGGGTGGTCTGATCCAGTGGCGCGGAAGACGCTGCAATTGATCGAGCGTCGCCAACGCAATCGCGGCGCTATCGAGAAGAGCCCATATGACAGCTTGGAGCATGCGGTCGAGGTCGCGGCACAGGATGGCATGACGCCGGAATTGGTGCAGGAAATTGGCTACCTCGCCGGAATCAAGCCGGTCACAGGTGCCAAAATTCTAAGCGATCATGGCGGCGAAGGGATTGCTGTTTTGTGCAAAGCCACCGGACTGAAGCGGCCTTATCTTGAGCATTTTTGGCGGGCGCTCAGATACCCGATGACGGGAGAAGATGGCGGACCGCATATGCTGTTTGAGTCCCTTCAAGAAACTTACGACCTGCTCACCGTTGCCAAGGCCCAGACCACTTTGAGATATTGGAATTGGTCGCTTTCATCCGCGTTCGCGGCGGCCGGAAATCAACAATCTGGTTTGCTTGGCGAAGAGGCGAATGATGAGTCGATGTTCTCGACTTCACGTCGAACAGCCAGCTTAGTTTTCGGTAAGTCATAACTTTTTCGCACCTTGCGGGTCGGTTTTGACTGGTCAAACCTCGAATACAGTTCTAATTCCGGCTCTGGGAAGATAACGAACTGGAGCGAACGGGCGCGTGGGCTACTTTCTTGGATTGATTGTTGTTCTCACCGCGCTTTGGACGGGTCTTTCAGGCGATTACACCCTGACCAAGCCAGTGATTGCGTCCTTGGGCGCGGTGTCGATCATTCTCTCAACCATTCTGGCTTATCGGTTTGATATTCTCGATCGAGAAGGCTCGCCTTATGCGCGGCTGGCCCACTTAGTCGCCTATTGGGCATGGCTATTGGTCGAAATTTTCAAGGCCAATTGGGTCGTTATCAAAGCCTGTCTGCGATCCACTTTGGATATCAACCCAGCTTTGGTGAAGGTCAAAACCGGATGTGAAAGCGATTTGGCGCGGACAGTGTTTGCCAATTCCATCACGCTCACGCCAGGCACCGTGAGTGTTGAGGTCGAAGGCAATAAAATCCTCGTCCATGCGCTTTACGAAGACTCCGCTGGACCAGGGGCGTTTGACGAGATGGACCGCCGCTCACGCGAAGCCTGCGATGGGAAGGCCAGCGCATGATTGGCGCTGCTGCCCTTGCGCTCATCGTGGCGATCGCCCTGATGCTCATTCGCGCATTGAGCGGACCGACTTTGTATGATCGCGTCTTAGCGGTGAACTCACTCGGGACCAAAATCATCTTGCTTTTAGGCGTCATCGGATTTTTGACGGGTCGACCAGATTTTCTCGATATTTCAATACTTTACGCCTTGATCAATTTTGTCGCCACGATCGCGATCTTGAAATTCTTCAGGTATCGCTCGTTCCAAGTGTCATTGTCCCGACGCGGAAAGGATGGCGCATGATCGAGACCATGCTCGACTATTGGCATGCGTTCCGCCCCGCGCTCGGATCGGCATTATTGTTGGTCGGAGCCATTCTTGCTGTGGTGGGTACGATTGGGGTCCTGCGGTTCCCAGATTTTTATACCCGGTTGCATGCAGCCAGTGTGACCGACACCGCGGCAGCGACTTTAGCGATCGTCGGCATGGCCTTGCTCGCGCCGTCCCTGGTGGTGGTGATTAAGCTCGCTGTGGTGTGGTTGTTCTTGTTCCTCACCGGGCCAACCTCATCGCACGCTTTGGCGAATGCGGCGCACACTGCCGGTTTGCAGCCTATGATTGGTCGGTTGAGCGAAGATGAGGGAGGCGACGCATGACCGGATTTGAAGGCGCGACTCTGGCAATTGATCTTCTGAACATCACTCTGCTGACGATTTTATTTGTTGTTGCGATCGCAATTTCGCGGCTGCGCAGTCTGTTTGCGATTGTGATGTTGTCGGGGATTTATTCATTGGTTTCAGCCACTTGGTTCGTGGCTTTGGACGCCGTAGATGTCGCGTTCACAGAAGCCGCAGTGGGGGCAGGAATTTCAACCGCCTTATTCCTTGGCGCCATGGTGCTGACCTCGCGGACCGCCAAAGCGGAAAAAGGCGCGACGAAAATTGTTCCGCTCCTCGTTGTCATCGCGACCGGCGCGGTGTTGATTTACGCGACCATTGATTTGCCAGGTTTCGGTGATCCGAACTCGCCGGCGAATACCGGCGTCGGCGTCGATTTTCTGGCGCGGACGTATCCCGAAATTGCGATCCCGAATGTCGTGACCGCGGTGCTCGCAAGCTATCGGGGGTTTGATACGCTGGGCGAAGTCGGTGTGGTCTTTGCGGCTGGATTGGCCGTGACACTGTTGCTTGGTTTTGGCGAACGTTCGCTCGGCGCCACCGTGCGCCGCGAAGACCGAATGAGTGCCCTGAAAGATGATGAGGAGGAGTCATGAAGGGCGACCATCATGTTATTCTCCGCGTTGTTGCCAAAGCGCTGATCCCGATCATCGCTTTGTATGGCTTCTATGTTCAGTTCCACGGTGAATATAGCCCGGGCGGCGGGTTTCAAGCCGGAGTGATTTTGGCGGTTAGCGTCATTCTGTACTCGCTGATCTTTGGTATCGCCCCCGCGATGCGAGCGATCACGCCTGGATTTGCTCGGATCGTCGCCGGATTTGGCTTCATTCTCTATATTGGCGTTGGCGTTTGGGCGCTCAGCATGGGCGGGAATTTCCTCGACTATGACGCCCTGTTCCGTGAGGAGCCTGGCGGTCATCTGGGTCAGCATGTCGGGATTATCGTGATCGAGCTCGGCGTATTGTTTGCCGTGGCCGGGTCTATGGTGACCATCTTCTACGCGTTTGCTGGTCGGGTCAGCGAAATCCGGGATGAGGACTGGTAGTATGCTGGAATTTGTCCTCGAACGCGGAAACTATTGGGCGATCATCGGATTGATGATGATCGGTCTCTATATTGCCTTTGCGGCGACAAATCTGATCAAGCGACTGGTCGGGCTAGGTCTGTTCCAAACCTCAATCATCCTATTCTATATTTCTTTGTCCCGGATTGATGGCGGTACCGCGCCGATCCTGTTCGGAAAAGATTATGGCAAAAACAAAAGCCATGGCGATGCCGATCACGCAGGCGAGGCCGCGAGCTACGCCGCAACTGGCGACCATGGCGGCAGCGGTTCCGACGCAGCGCATGGATATGGCGGTGAAGGCCTTGAAAATGTTTATTCTAATCCGCTTCCGCATGTTCTGATGCTGACAGCAATTGTGGTGGGCGTGGCCACATTGGCGGTCGGGCTGGCGATCATTGTCCGCATTCGCGAGGCGTATGGCACGGTTGAAGCTGATGAAATCCGCGAGATGGATCTTGACGTAGCGATCTCAGAAGCGGCCAGCGAGGCAGAAGAGAGCAAGGCAGGGGCGGTATGATCGAGCTCATTTCTTCCTTGGTGCCGGCAAACCTTGCCGCCCATGCTCCCGCGCTATTGGTCGTTGTGCCAATGTTGTTTGCGCCGATTGCGGCGTTGATGCCAAATGGTCGCCTCGCCTGGTTGCTGAGCATCATCGCGACCGGCTTTTCATTGGTCATGGCGATCTCCCTCTTGGCGCAAGTGCGATCTGTCGAGGGCGGCGCAGTTCTGTCCTACGCGATGGGCGGGTGGACGCCGGATGCCGGGATCGAATTTCGCATCGATGCGCTGAACTCGATGGTATTGCTACTGGTCAGCACAATTGGGTTCTTGGCAGCAATATTCAGTTGGCCGTCCGTGAAGGCCGAGATTCGAGACGCCAAACGCGCCATGTTCTTTGCCGCTTATCTGGTCTGCTTCACCGGTCTAACCGGCGTCGCCTCGACGGGTGATGCCTTCAACCTATTTGTCTTCCTCGAGATCAGTTCGATTGCCACCTATGTCCTGGTTGCGCTGGGCGCAACGCGTGACCGGCGGGCATTGCCGGCGGCCGCGAATTACCTGCTGATGGGAACCATTGGCGCATCCTTCTTCGTGGTTGGCGTTGGCTTCCTCTACGCCGCCACAGGCACGCTGAACATGGCGGAATTGGCCGTGCGGTTGCAGGCGGTATCCGACAATAAAGCGGTGCTGGCTGGGTTTGCTTTCATTACCGTCGGGCTTGGCATCAAGGCCGCGATGTTCCCGCTGCACCAATGGTTGCCGAACGCTTATGCGTATAGCCCGAGCTTCGTTACGATGTTCTTGGCAGCGACTGCGACGAAAGTTGCGATCTATGCCCTGGTCCGGTTCTTGTTCACGGTCTTCGGGCTAGAGTTTGCGTTTGAGGGTTCAACGCTCATCTGGATCCTCATGCCAATGGGTATCGCGGCGATGATTGCTTGCTCGTTCCAAGCCGTCTTCCAAACCGATGTTCGTCGGACATTGGCTTACTCTTCGGTCGCGCAAGTTGGCTACATGTTGCTCGGAATCTCCATCGGAACCGCAGCGGGCGTCTCGGCCGGTCTGTTCCACTTGGTCAATCACGCGCTGATTAAGGGCGCGCTGTTCATGGCGCTGGCAGGTGTCGTGCTGACCTATCAAGGGACCAGTTTGAACGACCTGAAGGGCCTCGGGCGGACGTCGCCTTGGACAATGACTGCATTTGCTATCGGCGCCGTTTCCTTGATTGGTGTGCCCCTCACGGCCGGCTTTCAGTCCAAGTTTGCTCTGGTCAATGCTTTGTTTGAGCATGGCTGGTGGGGGGCTGTCGGCGTCGTCATGTTCTCGAGCTTGCTGGCGGTCGTCTATATGGGGCGGATGTTGGAAGCCGTCTTCTTCCGTGCACCAAGCAATCCAAACAAACGCCGCCAAGAGGCGCCTATGATTATTCTCATTCCACTCTGGATTCTTGCGATCGCCAACATCTGGGTGGGTGTTCACGGCGGATTTGTCGCTGGACTGGCGGATGACGCTGCCGCCGCTCTATTCATCGGAGGCGGATCATGAGCGGCGAATTGGCCATCATCGCAGCATTAGTGCTACCGATCCTGATTTGCGGCGGCATTTGGCTTGCTGGGCGCGTGCCGGATATTCGCGAAGGCGTCACGCTGGTTGGTGCGGGCGCGCTGTTTATCGTCGCGATTATCATTGCGGCCAAAGTATCGGCCGGCGAGTCACCTGAGCTGAGCTTAGGGGAGGCGGTGCCAGGCCTCGAATTTGCGTTTAAAGCGGAACCATTAGGCGCCTTGTTCGCGCTGGTCGCGAGTGGTCTGTGGATCGTCAATAGTTTCTATTCTATCGGCTATATGCGCGGCAATCGCGAGCGTAATCAAACGCGTTTCTATATGTGTTTTGCGATTGCGTTGCTTGGCGCTATGGGCGTGGCGCTGTCCGCCAACCTGTTCACGCTATTCGTATTCTACGAGATTCTGACTCTGTCGACCTATCCGTTGGTGGCGCACAAAGGCGATGCGAATGCGCAGCGCGGCGCACGGATATACTTGATGACCCTATTGGGCACCTCGATCGGTTTCCTTTTGGTCGCCGTGATTTGGACGGGGGCGCTGGCAGGCAGTTTGGACTTTGTGCCGGGCGGTTTGTTGCAACAAGTCGAAAACCTCTCGCCAGTGGTCGCCAGTGCCTTGCTGATCCTATTCGCTTTTGGCGTCGGCAAGGCGGCTTTGATGCCGTTCCATTTCTGGCTCCCGAACGCAATGGTTGCGCCGACACCCGTTTCCGCACTGTTGCATGCTGTGGCTGTGGTCAAAGCGGGTGTGTTCACCATTCTAAAAGTCGCCATCTACATATTTGGCGAAGAGCTCTTGAACGCGACTGCGTCCCGAGAATTCATTCTCGGTGTGGCCTGTTTCACCATTATAGTCGCGTCATTGGTGGCAATGACAAAAGACAATTTGAAAGCGCGGCTGGCTTACTCCACCGTGGCGCAATTGGCTTATGTGACATGTGGCGCAATGCTCGCAGACCCGGCCGGCTTCATGGGCGGATCCCTGCAGATCGCCGCGCACGCAGTCGGAAAGATCACACTGTTCATGTGCGCGGGCGCAATTTACGTGGCCACCGGTAAGCAAAACATTTCGGAGATGAAGGGGCTGGGCAAGCGCATGCCGCTCGTCTTCATTGCATTCTTTATCGCCTCCTTATCGATCATTGGTATACCTCCCCTCGCCGGGGATTGGCCAAAATATGAGCTGATGCAAGGCGCGGCCGATGCCGGACTGGACTATGTCCCGTACGTGCTGATCGTCTCGTCGCTGCTGAACATTGCCTACCTGTTACCGATCCCAATTCTAGCATTGATGCCGCCGCCAGGAAGCGGTGAACCAGCAACGTTTAAACGGCCAGGCGGCGCGCCGATGCTAACCGTCGCCGCACCATGTTTTACAGCGGTTCTCTGTTTCCTCATGTTCTTCTCCATTGGGCCGATTTCAGAATTCCTCAAGCCAGCGACTGGCGAGCGCATCCCGGCCGCATATATGGAAGGAGGCGGATGATGAATATTCCTCCCGAACGCGATGCCACCGGTCGCTTTGTAAAGCCTGAGCAAGACGCGCCACAGCCGGGCGACGAGAACATGCACCCTATGTCCAAACTGCTGTTTGGTTGGGTCGGCGCGCCGCGGACGCCGTTGATCATATTGATCCTGGTCATTTTGATTTGTGCAGGCCTGGTGCTTTATGATTGGACCGTCAATCGGCACGAATATCTCGATTTCGCCAACGCCAACGGTTTCTACGCGCTTTGGGGCTTTGCCGCCTTTGCTTTGGCCGTCTTATCAGGATGGCCGCTCGGAAAACTGCTGCGCCGGGATGAAGACTATTATGGTGAAGCTGACACCACGCCTCACGATGTGGAGTCGGACTCATGAGTGGATTGCTCGGCACCATAAATCCTGGCCTACTCTTGGTCTTGGTCGGCTTTGCCGGCTGTCTCATCCCCGTCCAACGGGTGCGCCAGGCACTCATGGTCGGCACGCCGGTCGTGGCGATCATCCTGTTGGCGTTGGCAGAGCGCGGTACAGATCTTTCCGTCGTCTCGGTGCTCGATCTAGAGCTCATCCTTTATCGTGTTGACAGCCTGTCCTTCATTTTTGGATTGGCGTTCCTCATCGCCGCTTTCCTGAACGCTATCTACGCGCTCCACACCGATGACCGATTACAAGATGGCATGGCGCTCGCTTATGCTGGCGCCGCGGTATCGGCGACGTTTGCAGGCGACCTGATGACCCTGTTTGTGTTCTGGGAGATTACAGCGGTCAGCTCCGTCTTCCTAATCCTCAGGGCAGGGACTAAAGCGGCTTATCAAGCCGCTATGCGCTATCTGGGCGTACAGATTTTCTCCGGCGTGTTGCTGCTTGATGGCTTGGCTTATGTGTATAAGTCGACCGGAAGCCTGTCGCTGGAGGCGTTTACGTCATTCGACCAGCCAGGCGCGAAATTCATATTTGCGGCCTTTGCGATTAAGGCGGCCTTCCCATTCTTGCACAATTGGCTGCAGGACGCCTATCCAAAAGCCACTGTGATTGGCGCAGTCGTGCTTTCCGCCTTCACCACAAAACTGGCTGTTTATGCCTTCGCGCGGATGTTCCCAGGATTTGAGATTCTGATTTGGATCGGGGCCATTATGACGGTGTTCCCGGTATTCTTCGCGGTCATTGAGAATGATCTCCGAAAGGTTCTGTCCTATTCCCTCAACAATCAGCTCGGCTTTATGATCTGTGCCATCGGCATTGGGACGCCGCTCGCCATCAATGGCGCAGCTGCTCACGCCTTCGCGCATATCATCTATAAAGGCTTGCTCTTCATGAGTATGGGGGCTGTGCTTTATCGCGTTGGAACTGCAAAAGCGAGTGAGCTTGGCGGGCTTTACAAATCGATGCCTTGGACCACGATATTCTGTATCATCGGCGCCGTTTCGATCTCGGCCTTCCCGCTCTTCTCAGGATTTGTTGCCAAGGCCATGACAATGAGTGCCGTTGCTAAAGAAGGCTATATCATCGTCTGGTTGATGCTCTTATTTGCATCCGCTGGTGTGTTGGAGCATTCCGGTATCAAAATTCCGTACTTTACCTTCTTCGGGCATGATAGCGGCAAACGCGTCAAAGAAGCGCCGTTTAATATGCTGCTCGCAATGGGCATGGCGTCGTTCATTTGCATCGCCATCGGCTTGCCGACGATTGGCGGATTTGGGTATGGTTGGTTGTACGATATGTTGCCGTGTACAGCGACAGCACCGGCCGACGTCTGCTTGATTTCTGGCGCCGAGATAAAACCCTACAAACCTTATACCGTCGATCATGTGTTGACGCAGTTACAGCTGCTGATGTTTGCCGTGCTCGCCTTCATCTTGCTTAAGCGGTTCGGGCTTTATCCACCAGAAAGACCGGGAACGATCCTCGACACAGATTGGCTGTATCGCAAGCCTGGCTATGGCATGGTCATGTGGGCAGGGACGGTCTGGGGCAAGGCCGGTCCGGCAATGACAGGGTTCTTTGCCAGCCTCGGCGCGCGGACGTTTGAGAAGATTGAAACGACTTTCAGTCCACGCGGGGCATTGGCGCGCGGACCGCTAACGATCAGCATGGCCATGTGGTCAGGCGTATTGTTAGGTATTGTTATGCTCGTGGTCCTGCTAGCGCGTTAGGGCACCAGCGTAGGTCTCTGTTTTTTCAATAAAATAGCTGAAATTGGCGTGTCTTATTCGCCACCAATTCGCTTCTGTTTTCGCACGCGGAAGGTGGGGATAAGTAGATATGCAATTTCTCGTTTACTACACTGCACCTGACCTAATATATATTTGATATCACAAAGGGGATACGTGAATGAGTGTAGAATTAGACCGCGGAAACGCGGCTCCGGCGGACATTTTGGAATGTGCTTCTGACATCGTGTCTGCATATGTTAGTAATAACCCAATCCAAAGTGGAGAACTCCCAGAGCTAATCCGGCAAATCCATTCGACTTTGGTCGCGTTAGAGAAAACAGACCTTAGCAATGGGGTGCTTGAGCCGGCCGTGCCGGTCAAGAAATCGATCACCGATGATTTCTTGATCTGTCTGGAAGACGGTAAAAAGTTCAAATCTTTGAAACGCCACTTGCGTTCGAAGTATGGCCTTAGTCCCGAACAATATAGAGAGAAGTGGGGGTTGCCGTACGACTATCCGATGGTCGCTCCAAGCTATGCCCGCAAGCGCTCCGCACTCGCCAAGGAAATGGGCCTTGGGAAAATGGAAAAATGATTCGAATTCGATCCAATTATTTGGTTTCGAGGGCGAAATAAAATATAGTGGTAATATTGGTTAACAAAATACTGCAATTCCACTTGCCTGGTGATTCGAACTGATTCATGACTGAGGGAACGAATCACCACGGGGGTGGCTATGGTTTCTTTGTCAAAGGGTTTTGCGGGTCTCACCAAGGCGCAGACGGAGCTGGTTCAGCACTGGCAAACCTGCCATCGAGACGGACGGCTTCCGACCCGTGCGTGCTTGGACCCGGGCGCCATCAAAGCGCATCTCTCTTCGATATCAATGATCGAGGTGACTGAGACAGGGCGCGCCAAGTTCCGTTTGGCTGGATCAGGCCTACGCAAGTTATTCGGTCAGGATATGCGGGGTCGCCTTTTGTCCGACTTAGATCAGACAACATTCGAAATGTGGTCGCTCGGTTTGGCACGCGCTTTTGATATGCAACAACCGATTGGTGGCTTGATTGAGCGCGATACGAACAGCCACGCTTGGTTGCGATTGCCGCTTCGGGCGGAGCGGTCCGGGGCGTTGGTTTTGTGTCACGATGCCTTGATTCCGAATGCGCGATTACATCCTCAGTCCAACAAAACTGTAAATATAGGTGCCCATCTAGCGGCCTGAATTCATTCATTTACTTGAGAATTACTTAGGAAAATAATCCTACACACTATTGGCCGTGCTAATCTTTTCGTATCGAGCGAAGGAGAAGTAGAGTGGCCCGCGAATATCGTGCCGACAGAAACAGCGCCTATCTCGCGGCGAGTTTGGTCGGTTATGCACTTGAAATGAAGGCTGAAAACATTCTCCTGCCGGATCGCGGCCCACGTGACCTGGCGCGTGCGCGACAAGTCGCTATGTATCTGACTCATGTCGGGCTAGGGATGAGCCTGTCGCGGGTGGCCGCAGCGTTTGGTCGAGACCGTTCCACTGTCGCACATGCCTGTCATCGAATTGAAGAATTGCGCGATGAGAGCGACTTCGACCTTTGGGTCGATACGCTGGAAGAGAGTCTGTCGACCGTCGCCCCATTGCTGTCACACGTCGCATGAATCCGCGGCTTATTCGTTCACTTCAGCGCGGCGGTATCGCCGCCAAACTGATCGAGCCCGGGTGGGGCGTGTGGCGCGGTGGAGACCGGCGCCACCGTATGATTGGGACATTTACCGGTGCCGAGATCGATCTATTGAGACTATACGAATGCCTGCAATCGAAATCTTCACACTCATGCTCTGCAATGCGATGGCGGGTTCCAAATCCGCAATCCAAAGAGTGCCTCGAAGGCTTGATGATGAGCTATGCAGACCCGGCCAAGACACGGTCGTGTTTGGATCAGGTCATTCTCACACATCGCGCGGAGGTCGAACGTTGGAAACTGGCCGATTCCGCGCGCGCATTTCGCCATGACGCCTTGGCGCCGAACGAACAATTCTCAAACGCTGATGAGGCGTGTGGCCGGTTGGGTTTGGTGATTGCGGTGCTGTCGGAACGTGAGTCCCGATTTGCATATGATCTTTTGGTGCGACGTGCGACGAAACTGGCCTTGGCCAAACGCTATGAACAGCGCCCAGCTGCCATTCAAACCAAGGCCATCAACGTTCTGCGTCGCATCGCAAGTGTTTATGCTTAGGCGGTCGGGTCCGCGGTATCTTTGATCCGCGCCAGCATAGAGGCTAGCCCGTTAGAACGTTGCGCGCTCAGCGCGCCTTTGACGCCAATCTCGGTCAGAAATCGATCTGCATCAAACTGGTGAATTTCATCGCGCGTGGCACCGGAGAATAACCGAACCAAGATCGAGATCAGGCCTGAGACGATCATTGCGTCACTCTCCGCCCGAACATTGAGGCGGTCGCCAACCTCTGGGGTTAGCACCATCCAGACCTGTGATGCGCAGCCTCTGACCTTACTCTGTTCAGTACGTTCATGGGCTGCCAGCGGCGGATTGGCTTTGCCCAAGTCAATTATGTGGGCGTAGCGATCTTCCCAATCATCCAGGAAGTCGAATTCTTCGGCAATTTCGGTCGCGCGTTGTTTAATCGTCATGCCCGGCATGTGGGGGATATGCGGATAAAAGAAAACCCCCAGCACTGCGGCCGGGGGTGTGAAGTTGAGTGAGAATTATTTAGTTGGAGACTTTACCAATACACTTACCAACATCTGCCAGAGCATGTTCGCCGATGCAGAATGGGACTTCATAGTGCTTGTGCGCGGCAGCAACACATTGCTGTAGGTTCAAATTGGCCATGTTCAGGCAACCTTGGGTTTCGCGTTCGCTCATCGCCTGGCGCATGGATCCGGCCACGCTCGGGTCCGCGTTCAGGATACGATACGCGGCGAGCGTTGTAATGCGGTCGGCGATCGGCTCTTTGCCGCGCGCCACTTTATGAGACTGACCAAGATTGGCCATCGCGGCCGGTACACGAATTGTGCTCGCAGCGCCTGAAACGCTTTCCCACACAGATGGCGCACCGGAGCGGCCAGCTTGTTGGAGCACCGTGTCAAACTCAGGTGCCTGCATGGCGGTCACCAAAGCACCGCGCGCCGGAATTCCTGATTGTGTCGATGCGAACAGATTGGTGGCTTTGGCTTGCGAATTGCCGACGCGGCCTTTCGCCCAACCCGCACCCTGCAGGCTATAAGCTTGTTCTTTGACGAATGCTGCAGCGCCGATGAGACGGCGGCTATCTGCATTCACGGCGGTCAGCGCTTGGTTGACTGCTTCATTACCGCCGCTCAGCGTACGCGCATAGCGAACATCGTTCTGCATGCCGGTCATCAAGCTGTCACGACCATAATATCCTTCGATGTCGAGGACAGCGGCGCGGAATTCTGGATTCTGTGCTGCGACCAAAGCGGAATAAGCCATCCAGCCTTGAGTCAGCTGCTCTGGATTGTGACCACCAAGGTTATTGAGCGAGTTTTCAATGTCGCCTGCGGAGCTGAAGCCATTGGTTTTCACGTCTGTGACTTCGCCCTGATAGGTGGCATAGAGCGCCGCGGCTTTTGCCAGCGGATCACTTTGCTCGCCAGAAGCAGAGATTTTCTGTGGTGCTGGAGTGACCATCTGGGCTGTCGCCGGTAGAGTCAGTCCTGCAAAAACGGCCGCCGCCGTAATTACACTTTTGATGGTCATGAAAAGCTCCCTCACTCTACGACCTGACACTGGCCTATCTTTTGCGTCCCGCAAAGGCTAGCATCTGCTGAAACTGGGATTCTAACGCATAATTTAATGAATCCATGACGAGAAAAATGCCTAACAGAGCTGACCATTCGGTTAAAACAAGCCGCCGGGATCGCCCTTCCGATCTTAAGACTTGGGCCATCGCGATAGGCACATTTGGCGCTCTGATCGGTGCGCTCGCTGTAATGTTTGCAGGCGGTCCCACTGGGCTGGTGTTTGGTGCCTTCGTGTTAACCACAATTATTATTTCGCAAACTTTTTTGCGGCTGTCGCCAAACACGGACCAAAATCCGGGGGCCAACCCGGCGATCGTAGGGGCGCTAAGAGACGTGCCGATTGAGTTCGAAAAGGCGCCTTTTCTGATTCTGGACGTTTCGCCTGTCGGTCGCGTGCGGACGATATTAGGGCAGAAAACTTTACTGCCCGGCATTCGCACTGGCGTAAATGTAAGCCAGGCCCTGGAGGGCGCCCAAGATGTCAGCGTGATGCAATATCCAGCCGCGAACGGGTCTTGGGTTATGATCTTGCCAGCGCAATTGGGCCAAGATGCTCAAGCCGAGAACGAGCGGACGAATTTCTTCGCCGGTTTAGGACACGATTTAAAAAGCCCATTGAATGCCGTGATCGGATTTGCCGAGATTATGGACGCTGAGCTGCGAGGCCCAATGCCGGAGGCCTATAAGGATTATCCCGACTTGATACGCGAGAGTGGTGAAACCCTTTTGCGGCTGGTTGAGGACATGCTCGACTATGCCAAGTCTGAATCCGGGACCTATCAGCTAGATCTCGCCCCCATGAATATCGCGGCGAGCGGGGAAAGCGTATTGCGACAATCGCGAGCGATGGCAGACAAAGCCGGCGTCAAACTTCATATGTCTGGAAGCGGGGAAGTCGTCGCATTGGTCGATGCGGATGCGGTCCGCCGGATCTGGGACAATCTGGTGTCCAACGCGATCAAGTATTCTTCGCCTGGCGACACGGTCACGCTAACTGCGAAAACGACGGGAGGGACATGCTTTTTGCAGGTCAGCGATACCGGTGCAGGCATGGACGCCGAAGACTTAGCCCGCATCGCCAAGCCGTTTGCCCAAGGGCGGAATGCGAAAGGTCGCGCTGGGACGGGGTTGGGGCTGGCCATGGTGCAACGCTTAGCTGAAATGCAAGGCGGGCAAGTCGAGATCCGCACCGCCCCTGGCGCCGGCACCACGGTGATCGTTCGATTGCCTGCCTATCTCGAGTCTGATCGGCGAGCTGCCGAATAGAGATGGTCAGAAGCCGTGTTTGACGAACGCTTACCGACAAGAGTCTGGATCGACGCCTTGATGCGGCGCGCGCAAATCGCAGGCGCGGCTGCGTTCGTCTTGCAAAAAGGTGATGAGTCGCGAGGCGATGTGCTGATCAAAGTTTCGACGCTGGACGGGTCTGCGCGTGCATACGTACCGCGCACCTCGATGGAGGGCGAACGAATGTTCGTGAACCTGGAAAATCAAAATGTTGGTCCGGACGAGCTAGCAGTTGATGACTATGTCAGACGCGCCCGAGACCGCGATCGCGACCTCTGGATTATTGAAATCGAAGATCGCGAAGGACGCCACTTTTTGACCGAACATGTCGAATAAGTGTCATATGCGTTTTCCGTAACCAAGCGTTAACTGCAAATCACCGACATGGACCTCGGGAACCTAGGGGTGAACCATGTTGTTTTTGTTGAATGACACGGTGATAGAGATTGACGCACCAGAGGCGCACTTGATGCAGCGCTGGCGCGCCATTGGTTGTGGCGATCCGCGACTATTGCGGGCGCAACAAGCTGTTGCGTTTGCGGTTGATCGGTTTGCCGAGCTCGGCTCAGCCACGCACGATGAACTTGATTTGGTTCGCTCCGACATCGCCGCTCTGGTGATTGCAAAAACGGGTGCGAATAGCCTCATTCTCAAGCCCAATGCAGGCGGGGGATTGGAGCCCAGATTACGCGATATCCCCATCTTAGTCTTAGAGACTTATCAGCGGGGCGCCGCCAATGATCGGGGCCAGCGCCAACACGCCTGAACGGCTCCTACTCAAATTGATCAATTGAAGCGAGCCCGGAATTCCGCTACCCGCACGGGCTGATTACGCTTGAGACTTTTCTATGTTGCTATCTGAAGAAGCCGACCGCCGCCGAACGTTTGCGATCATCTCGCATCCCGATGCGGGTAAAACCACGCTCACCGAGAATTTGCTCTTGGCGGGCGGCGCTATTCGCATGGCTGGTGAAGTCGCCGCGCGGGGCGAACGCCGCCGAACCACATCGGATTGGATGAAAATCGAGCGCGATCGCGGCATCTCGGTCAGTGCCTCGGTGATGACATTTGAATATCGCGGCAATGTCTACAATCTGCTCGACACGCCGGGTCACGAAGACTTCTCTGAAGACACTTATCGGACTCTGACCGCGGCGGATTGTGCGATCATGGTGTTGGATGCTGCTAAGGGTATCGAGCCGCAAACATTGAAACTCTTCGAGGTTTGCCGACTGCGCGACATTCCGATTGTGACTTTTATCAACAAGATGGACCGCGAGGCGCTCGATCCACTTGAGCTGCTCGATCAGATTCAAGATCAATTGCAGCTCGATTGTGCACCGCTCTATTGGCCCGCTGCGTCTGGGCAACGGTTTGGCGGGATGGTCGATCTACGCACCGGTGACTTCCTTCATTATTCCAAAAAGACGGCCGATGAGGGCCTGACCCCAGGCGAGTCACCGCGCGTGGATTTGGACAGTGTGCGTGAGCAGGTCGATCCGAGTGCATTAGAGGAACTAGATGAAGGCAGCGAAATGGCGCGAGAGATGCTGCCAGATATCAATAAACAGGCTTTCTTAGAGGGGCATATGACGCCCGTTGTGTTCGGCACTGCCTTACGCCATTTCGGGGTCGGTGAGTTGCTCCATGTTTTAGAGGAGTTCGCCCCCGCTCCTCGTCCCCAAGCTTGCGAGAAAAAAGACCAACCGCACATGCTTGAGCGCGGCGATAAAGGCGTGGCCGGGTTTGTGTTTAAGATTCAAGCCAATATGGACCCAAACCATCGTGACCGAGTGGCCTTTTTCCGGATTTGTTCCGGCGAATTCAAGCGTGGGATGCGCTTGAAGATCAATGATGACAAGCAGATCAATGTGCACAATCCGATGATGTTCTTGGCACAGGATCGCGAGATTGCGGAAACCGCTTATGCAGGTGACGTGATTGGCATTCCCAACCATGGCCAGCTGCGAGTTGGCGATAGCCTGTCTGAAAGCGGCGACATCAAATTTGCGGGCATTCCAAATTTCGCACCTGAAATCCTCCGCCGCGCCCGCACCAAAGACCCGATGAAGGCCAAACACTTGCGCAAAGCTTTGGAGAGTTTGGCGGAAGAAGGTGTCACTCAATTGTTCAAGCCAAGCATCGGATCAGACATGATTGTTGGCGCAGTCGGGGCCCTTCAGATTGAAGTCATGGCTGAGCGGATGGTGACTGAGTACGGATTGGACGTCCTGTTCGAAACCGCGCCTTACAATGTCGCCCGGTGGATCCAATGTGATGATGAAAACGTGCTCAGCGCGTTCCTGGATAAAAATAAGTCGGCGTCTGGAACCGATCTCGATGATGCGCCGGTCTATTTGGCCAAAAATGCCTGGGATGTTGGATACGCCCAAGAAAAGAATCCAGAAATTCGTTTTACTGCCACAAAAGAGCGATCTAATTAGCGCGACTCAGAACGAGGGGACGAGTTAATGGTGACTGAAATGCAAGCCGCACAGGCGCTGCCGTCTTGGATGTCGAACAATTTGCCCGACTGGGCGATTGAAGGCTTAGACTCACTGATGCGGATCTGGAATGAGGGGGCTTACGGCTTCACCTATGGCCAGATCATCATCATCGTCGCGATTCTCCTATTCTCCTTAGTTGTACGGGGCCTGTTCTCACGCATCGTGGTCCGTGGCATCGCGCGTGCGGCAGCTGGGACTGAAACTCAGTTTGATGACGCCTTGGTCAAAGCGATTGCGACGCCGCTGAAGATTGTGCCAGTGATTATTGGGACTTATTTCGCCCTTCAATACGCAAACGTCTCTGGTGACGCGGAAGTCATCGCCGATAAAGTCGTACAATCTGTGATCACTTTGGCCGTGTTCTGGACCCTGTCGCGCGCGGTGAACGCCTTCGAATTTATCTTTACTGGGCTTCGCGACACGCTTTCGCCGGCGATTGTTGATTGGCTCGTTAAGCTGTTGCAAATCTTGCTGATTATCCTCGGCTTCGGTGCGGTGGCACAGATTTGGGGGATTGCGATCGCGCCGCTAATCGCCGGTCTGGGTGTGTTCGGCATCGCAGTTGGCTTGGGCGCGCAGGACCTGTTCAAAAACTTGATCTCCGGCATTTTGATCATGAGCGAGAAACGCTTCAATCCGGGGGAGTGGATCAAAGTCGACGGCGTCGTCGAAGGCACGGTTGAGAAAATCAACTTCCGCTCGACGCTCATTCGCCGATTCGACAAGAGCCCGGTCTATGTTCCTAACGGATTGCTGTCCGATAATCCGCTGACCAATTTCTCGCGCATGAGCCATCGCCGGATCAAATGGGTGATTGGGGTCGAGTACCGCACCACAGTGGATCAGCTGAAATATATTCGCGACGAAATCGAAGCCTTTCTGTGGAATGATGAACGATTCGCCAAACCACCCGCCGCAGCATTGTTTGTTCGCGTCGACAGCTTCAATGACAGTTCGATCGACTTTCTGATTTATTGCTTCACGCATTCAACCAATTGGGGCGAGTGGCTAAAAATCAAGGAAGAGCTGGCGGTCGCCTGCTACGAAATTGTCGAGCGCGCCGGTACCGGCTTCGCCTTCCCGAGCCGGACCCTGTACATGCAACAACAGGACGCACCGGAAATCTTACCTCCGCCAATGCCAAGTCTTGGGGTTGCCAAAGCCAAAGCCGAAAAGGCGGAGCTCGCGCAGTCGGATATGCAAGTTGATGACGATGACGGTTAATCCGTTCAAGGTGGGTTCAGTTAACGCTTCCCCTAATACTGCGGTGAGCCTAAAACGAAACGAATAAGGAGGCGTGAGATGTTCAGATTGTTGTCGTTGCTTCTGATTCTAATAGGTGCTGCTGCTTTAGCCTTTGGTGGCTATCATTTTATATTAGGCGATCCGAACCCGCCCGCGGTCAGCGCTCCGCCGCCGACCGGTAGCGTCGGATTTGATGCGCCCGATGGGGCAGCAACGCCAGGCGCTTCGCGATCGCGAAGCCTGTCCAGTAAGTCGACCGGCGAACGCGACATGTTCGGGACAGCGATGGCGACCGAGGACTTCCTTGGCAGTCTACGCACGGTTCCCATCGCGCATGAAACGCCACGTGGAGCAACTTTCGGACGTCCGTTCACGGTGACTGTGGCGCTAGATGCGACGGGCGATGACAGCGCCACGGATTCGCTGCCTGGAACAGGTAATATTGGCGAAGGCGAGGCGCAAATTTCGGATACGGTTCAAGCTTTGGTGTCCGGCCAAGCCTTTCATGTAGAAGCGATCACACCAGCTGTGCAAAGAATCTCACCGCTGACAGAAAATGTCTGGCGCTGGAAAGTCACACCAACTGCCGTGGGCAATCAGGAATTGGTCATTGAACTCTTCGCGCTTATGGGGAATGAGGCTCTGCCATTGCGAACGTTCCGAGATTCGGTTGACGTTGAAGTCTCACGCATTGGCCAAGCTGTGGCCTTTGCCCAATCCATCAGCCCGATCACCATGGTGGCCGGTGGAATTGGATCGATGCTTGCTGGAATGTTTGGCTTTATCGGCTTTTTTCGCCGTCGATGACGGCATAGCAGGCGGCATCGCGGATCTGTGACATACGCGAACTATGCAAATTCAAGATTCTCTGGAACAGTATTACAATTAGGACAAATTCTCGCGAAGGAAGACTTTATGCGCTTGAACAAACTATTCACCGGAACAGCGTTGGCATTGGCGTTGGTTGTTTCGGCTTGTGGCGGCGGTGGTTCAAGCACGGATGATACGCTCACCCTGCGACGGGGTATCTCCGCAAAAGTGGACACGCTGGATCCGCACCGCTCTTCTGCGGCGTGGGAGAACATTATCATCGGCGATATGTTCTTGGGGCTGACACAACACACGGCGGACGGCCAAGTGATCCCAGCTATGGCCGAGTCCTGGTCGACCAGCGAAGATGGGTTGGTTTGGACATTCAACTTACGCGATACGACTTGGTCAGACGGCGTCCCATTAACGGCGGACGATTTCGTATTTGCGCTCCGCCGAATCCAAGATCCAGCGATTGCATCACAATACTCGTCGCTGCTTTACATCATAAAGAACGCGCAAGCTCTAAACGAAGGCCGCATCGCACCCGAGGAATTGGGGGTACGGGCGATCGATGACCGCACGCTGGAAATCACGCTCGAAGAGCCAGCCCCGTATCTGGAAGGCCTGCTAACTCACTATACGACCTATCCGGTGCCAAAACACATTGTCGAGCAATTTGGAGAAGCGTGGGTTCAGCCGGATAATATTGAAGTCAACGGACCCTATAAGCTGGTCTATTGGGTAACAGGTGATCAGCTGGTTACTGAGAAAAACCCAGCATTCTACGAGGCTGACACTTTGTGCTTTGAGCGCGTCAGCTATTTCGAATTGGAAGATCTTGCGGCCGTCGAACGTCGGATTGAGGCGGGTGAGTTGGATATCAACAATGCTTTCGATGGTGGTCGCAAAGCGGAACTCGACCGCCGTTTGCCTGGTTGGGCTCGAACCACGCCCGGCTTGCTGACCACGTATTGGAGCTTCAATTCCAGCGAGGCGCCCTTTGACGATATTCGTGTCCGCAAAGCGTTGGCCATGGCGCTCGACCGCGAGTACTTGGTCGAGAACGTGCTGACGCCAGGGTTTGTCCCCGCGTATAGTTTCGTTCCTCCCGGCATCAACAATTACGAGACTGACCGTCCAGAAGTCTCATGGAAGTCGCTATCGCGTGAAGAGCGTCTCGCTGAAGCACGTGCCCTGTTGGAAGACGCGGGCTATGGTCCGGACAACCCGCTGCGGTTCGAATATAAGCACCGCTCGACGGACGATAATCCTAAGGCTGCACCCGTGGCGCAGGCCAATTGGAACGAGATCGCGCCATGGGTCGACGCTCAAATTCTGCGCCAAGACACGAAAGTGCTTTATGCTGATTTGCGGCAAAGCAATTTTCAAGTGTCGGATGGGGCATGGCTGGCCGACTATAACGATCCGTTGAATTTCCTGTATCTGCTGGATTCCGATACCGGGCAGCAGAATTACGGGAACTATGCAAACCCGGAGTATGACCGATTGCTCGAAGCCGCGAGCCAAGAGCGAGATTTGACAAAGCGCGCAGAACTCTTCGCGCAGGCCGAAAAAACCATGTTGGAAGACCACCCGATCACACCCATGTGGTTCCAGGTCACAAAAAATCTCGTCGATCCTAATCTCGATGGATGGGCCGAGAACGCTGAAGACAATCATCGGTCGCGCTGGCTGTGTCCAAAAGAAACGCCATCGGAAGCTGCCGACAGCGAGTAAACGCACGTTCGGGGAGGGACGATGACGGTAGAATTTGAAGCTGCAGGGGCGGCGTCGGTCGGAGGATTGACGACCCGTCAGAAGGCAGACCTGGCCGGCCAAGCTTGCAAGAATTGTGGTGAAATGGTCACCCAACGCTATTGCACCAATTGTGGACAGCTTGCGGCCAGCTTCCACCGTCCGATCCTGACACTGATTGGAGAGACCATTGGCGATACGTTCACCTTAGATGGCCGATTGGCGCGGACCCTGCCTGTCTTGTTGTTTCGACCAGGACGCCTGACTAAGAATTATACCGAAGGCAAACGCGCCCGTTATGTGCCGCCGTTTCGGCTATTCCTGCTCGCGAGTTTGTTATTCTATCTGGTCTTGTTCGCTTTGGTGCCGCCAGGCCAATACATCCAAGTAGATGACGAAACCCGCGCTGAAATCTCGCAAGGCCTACGCGATGCGCAAACGGTCGAAGACATTCCAGAGTCGGCGCGAGAACGATTGGAGCGGGCGAATATCCATGTCGATTCGCCGGATGAAATGCGCGAAGACGTCGAGCAGCAAGTCCTGGCGGTTTTGGAGAACCAGGATCAGTTCGCCGCACAAGTGGAAAACTGGCTACCGCGTTTAAGCATTTTACTCGTTCCGATGACGATTATTGCGTTGACGATTTTGCATATTTGGCGGCGTAGCCTGTATGTCTATGATCACGCCATTCATGCCTTGCATTTGCATTCGTGGATTTATTTGACCGGTACGTTCCTGATGCTGGCTGGCGCTTATCTACCTGGATTTGTGTTGGCGGGCTTCGCCATTTGGTTTTTTGCCTATGTCTGGCGAAGTCTTGCGGTGGTTGGGTCTACAGGCGTGATCATGTCCGGATTGCGCTTTTTCATGCTGCTGGTGTTTTGGTTTGTCGTCATCGCGGTCATCATTGCCGTAACAGTGGTCGTGAGCGGCTTGTCTGTGCGAGGATAGTACTCTTTATTTCGATCGAGGACTGATCAGCGCTCATGCGAAACCGCCCGATACCAAATCTGAGCGACGCCCAAAAACAGACGGTGCGGGATCTTGTACTGTACGAGGACGAGTTCCTATTAGCGTTCAACAAACCATCAGGCTTAGCGGTGCAAACGCGCGGTAATCGGGGAACGTCCTTGGACTTTCTGCTCTGGGCCTTTGCGCGGTCGAACGGGAAACGACCGCACCTGGTTCATCGGATTGATGCTGGTACTTCAGGATTGGTGCTCGCCGCTAAGACCAAGCCTGCAATGACGTTTTTGTCGACTGAGTTTGCTGAGCGGCGCGTGCAAAAACGCTATCTGGCTTTGGTGACGGGAAATGTGCCAGAGGCAGATTCTGGCAGCTGCGACGTACCGCTTCTGAAAGTCGGGCGGGTGGTTCAACCTGGACGGATTGAGCAAGGCGCAGACTCGGCGCGAACGCATTGGCGGGTGCTGGCGCGTGCCGATGCTAACGCGCTCATAGAGGCGCGGCCGCATACGGGACGGATGCATCAGATTCGCGCGCATCTCGCACATCTCGGCTGCCCCATTCTTGGCGATCCGATTTATGGCGCCGGGACGCATTCGGGCGCACGGCTGATGCTCCACGCTGCGGGACTTGAACTTACACTGCCCAGTCAAGAAAAACGGGCGCTCGAGGCGCCCGTTCCTGAAGTCTTTGAGTTGCAGCGCAAGTCGCTCAGCCTTTAGCCCGCACCCGGGATCGGGATTTGCGCCGGGGCGCCCGGGCCAAGATCGATGCCGAGGAAGATCCAAATCATCATCAAGGCGACCCCTGAAATCAATAGCCAGATTGAGTAGGGGATCATCATCGCGGTTAAACTTCCGAGACCAAAATCCTTTTTCCAGCGTTGAGCGAAGACCAGGATCAGTGGGAAATAGACCATCAAAGGCGTGATGATATTGGTCGCCCCATCACCAACCCGATACGCAGCTGTTGCACCATCTGGGCTGATTCCCAAGAGCATCAGCATGGGCACCAATACCGGCGCCATCAGTGCCCATTTGGCGCTGGCTGAGCCAACAAACAGGTTTAGCAATGCCGAGAACAACACGATCAAGCCCAGGACAATCGGCAGAGGCAAACCGCTAGATTGGATTGCATCGGCGCCGTGCACCGCTGTGATTAGCCCAAGATTTGACCAGCCGAACATCGCGACAAAATGCGCGGCAGCGAATGCCAGAACGAGATAATACCCCATATCCTTCATGGCTTCGGACATCATGCTCACAAGGTCTTTGTGATTGTTGATCGTATTGGCCGCCGCGCCATAGGCCCAACCTGCGGCCAGGAACAAGACCAGGAAGCCGGCGACAAGCGACCGGAAGAACGGGTTTAGGCGATCGTACCAGGCCTTATCGGCGATCTCAGCGGCGCTTAAGCCACTCGCGGCGAATTCGGCATCCGTTATATATAGAGGCGTGCCTGGCCCGAGCGTCATAAACGCCCATAGTCCGCATACCGCAAGAATGGCGAGGCCGGCATTGCGCAGCCCTTTCTTTTGCTCATCGGTAAGAGGTTTATCGTCGTCTGAGTAGCTTTTCTGATCGCTGTCCGCGTCTGGTACCCATTTGCCGAGGCGAGGTTCGATAATGCGGTCAGTCACATACCAAATGATCGGCATATAAATCAGCAGCAACGCCATAATGAAATAGGTGTTACCAGCAATGTTGACGTTCCAACCCGCGTCGATGTTCGAGGTCACATAGGCCGTCTCGGTAATCCCAAATAAAAGCGCATCGAGCTGCCCTGGTGCAATATTCGCCGAAAAGCCGCCGGAGACGCCTGCGAAAGCCGCCGCAATGCCGGCGAGCGGGTGTCGGCCCGCTGAGGCAAAAATGATGGCGGCGAGCGGAATCATAACCACATAGCCCGCGTCAGCCGCGTGGTTCGACAGCATCGCGATTAATGCAACGAGCGGTGTGAGCAGCGCTTTTGGTGCATTGCGAACCGCGCCGCGAATGGCGCTGGCGAACAGGCCAGAGCGTTCTGCAACACCTGCACCGAGCATCACCACGAGCACATATCCGAGTGGGTGAAAGTGAGTGAACGTCTTTGGCATATCCACCCATAGGCGCTCAACATTCTGAGGCGCTAATAGGCTCACCGCTGTTTCAACTTTTGGCGAGCCATCAGCATCGATCTGAGTGGGGTGCTGAGCTGATACATTTAGAAGTTCAGCGACGATCGATACGCCGACCAGAAGAATAATCAAATAGAAGAAGATGAACACTGGGTCGGGCAATTTATTGCCGGTCCGTTCGACCCAGCCGAGTATCCCTTTGGTTTGTTCTGGTAGTGCGGCCTCGGCCATGCCTTATTCTCCCCGTTTTTTGGATTGTTCGTTCCGATCTAGACCGGTCCTCTATCGCTGGCAATCTGGCGTGTGTAAGCGCAACCTTGTGCGACTCGAATCACTTCCGGGAACGGCTAAATGCTGGTGGTTATTTGTGCAGCTGATAAAGCGGTTGAGAAATAATTTGTCCGAAGTCGGTCGGTTTCCAGCCAATCGAGGCAAATAATTGCGTTTTGCAACTGAGCCGCATTAATATCTTGAGTGCGATAAGTAGGCTCATTAAGTCTCCGTGTCATTCTATTGAACGACATGGGACGCGTCGTGATGAGAACAATCGATAAGCATTTGGGGATGCGCATCGCCCAAGCCCGATCCGATTCTGGCGTCAGCCTGGATGAGGTGGCCGCGGCACTTGAAGTGTCGGTGGCTGAATATGCTGCCTTAGAACGTGGCGAGCAGCGCGTGAGTGCGTTCGTATTGGCAAACATTTCACGCCTATTTGGTCGCTCGATCAGTTGGTTTTATGAGGGTTTGCCAGGGCAGTCTGTGTTTAAGCGCGGCGCGAAACCGTCTTCAGTTTGATTGAGAACTCGTCGGGTCTTTGATTGTCATTTCAGCCGCGACCCGCCGAAGCGCTGACTCGGCTGCACCGAGACTGATTTCCAATTCGGTCAAAGTCTGTTCGGAAACCGGGCCTAAATCGCTCTTAACCCAAGCTATCGCGCGCAACATGTCGGCGACATACTCGATGTCTTCGATCGAAAGCTGAGTGTCCCCCATCTGTTCCCATCCGGATTCTGAACTGGCACGCATTGGCACTAAATTTCAGATAGTTTGAAGTACATTGCAAGCAAACTCGATCGATTTTTCGGATTTTTTTCAACATGAAACCCGATTGCCAACTATTCCGTGCCAGCTCAAAACGGGGTGTTTCAGATTTGTCGATCATTCGCGGGACAGGCAATCACCAATTCTCTTTGAACGGGCGTAAATCCAGTTCTTGAGTCCACGCGGATCGCGGCTGTTGATGCAAATACCAAAACGCGTCAGCGATCGCATCCGGCGAAAGTCCGCCATCTTCACCAAGCTGGTCCAGATATTCTCCAAATCTGCTGCGTACCATTTCGCCGTCTATGACCCCATCAATGATCACATGCGCAACATGAACGCCTTTCGGGCCATATTCGCGCGCCAAAGACTGTGAAAGCATACGTAATCCCGCTTTCATCGCGGCAAAATGAGCAAAATTCGCTTTGCCGCGCATTGACCCAGAAGCACCGGTAAAGAACAGGCTACCGCGTCCTTGTTCGTCAAGTTTGGGGATGGCGCGCTTGGCCGTCAAAAAGCCACCAAAACAACCCACGCGCCAGAAGCTTTCGAAGGTTTCGGCATCCAGTTGTTCAAACGGAATAATCGCATTGTTGCCAGCGTTATAGAGCACAGCAGAGATTTCGCCTCGCGTTGCGGCATGCTCAAACAGTGCATCCTGATCTGCAGTTGACGTAACATCAACTCGAACCCCTTCAGCGGACCCTCCATTGGCTTGAATATCTGCGGCGAGCGCATCGACTTTTTCAGCCGTCCGACCGCCGATGATGACGTGATGCCCACCTGCTGCGAAGCGTCGAGAGAGCGCGCCGCCAACGCCGTTTGCGGCGCCTGCACCAATAATAATTGCGGTTCCAGCCATGGGGTGTTTCTCCTCGTGCAATATGGTTTTATTATGCAACCAGATTGCACGGACGGCGTGATAAGGCAAGACTGAATCGCAAGTGCGATCCGGATTTGGGGCTGTATTTGGGGTGAAAGATCGACTCACGCTCGGCGACGTGAATTGCGTCCGATCAGTTCAGATTATCTTCATCACGAGGCTTGGCCGGCGCGAAAGCCGGATGTAGCGGTTCTGCCGGCACGCCTTCGTCCTTTAAGGCCTCACGTTCGTCAGCAGTGGTCTCACCCCAAATGGGTTTGTGTTCCGTTTCGCCATAGTGCATCGCACGCGCTTCTGTGGCGAATCCGTCGCCGACATAGTCAAAATTCTCGGCGACATGCTGACGGGCCTTCGCAGCCAACTTGCCGAATACTTTCTGCGGATCCGGCGGCGCGGACTTTTTTGTTCCAGAGACGGAAGGGGCCATGATGGCTTTGCCGACATTGGTGCCGTCACATGCCAAACAGATGACTTGCCCTTTCTCCAATTGCGTATCGTAAGCATCAGACGACGCAAACCATGCGTCGAATTCGGCATCACAATCAGAGCATATGAGGGCGTATTTGATCATCTATACTTTCAATAAAGCGTCGAGCTTACCAGATCGTTCCAATGCCATCATCTCGTCGCAGCCGCCAATGTGCATGTCGCCGACAAAAATCTGCGGGAAGGTTCTAGCGCCGCCGGACTTCTGAATCATTTCAGCCTTTTTTTGAGCATTCATACCCGCATCGATATGAGTCATCTCCACGCCTTTTTGTTTCAGCAAACTCATTGCGCGTGAGCAATAAGGGCAAAATGCTCGCGTATATATTGTGACGTGCGCCATATTTTGGACGGTCCTTTTCGGTCGGTTCGCCCTTTATATGGTGAGATCTGTTTCTCTGACAACGCGCGCAAGCACCAACACATTGACGCGGACCGCGCCAGCTTTTCGCAGCGCTTTGGAACAAGCGGCGAGCGTCGATCCGGTGGTCAGAACGTCATCGACCAAAGTTACAGTGCTGCCTTTCACGCGGCTGAGCCTTGAGGCGCGCACCTCGAAGGCGCCTGATACGTTTCGATGCCGTTGGCGCGCGGTCAGTCCGCCTTGGCTGGGCGTGTTCCGCTTGCGCGATAAGCCATCCACAAGGGCCAATGTACCAGATTGCCTCGCAATGCCTTGCGTTAGCCAGGCGGCTTGATTGAAGCCGCGTAAGGCCAGCCTTTGATAGTGTAAAGGAACCGGCATCAACCAATCCGTCTCGGGCAATATGTCCCGTCCGGCCAGCGTCATCCAATTACACATCACTGCCAGCCCGTCTCTTCGACCGGCATGTTTCAACTCAAGAATGGCTTGACGCGAAACCTCATCATAAGCCACCGCGGCACGCGCTTGATCCCATTTGGGGGCTTTGGCCGCACATGCGCCGCATAGGCTGTCATCTCCCAAGTCCACCGCCAATGGCATCGCGCAAGAGCGACAGCCTGATCCGTTGAGAAAGTTGATTCTGGCGAGGTCTGTTGGGCTCAGCGGGCCGTTCGTCCCTGACCTTTCGTTCGAAATCAGGGAGCGCTGCGGCCATACGAAATTTGCCAATGTACGCAATCCCGCTCTTGCGGAGCGGGTCGTCCAATGCAAATCGGAACCCATGGTGTCGTCTCCACCCCCCCAATTGTTTGATCGTGCGCGTGTTGCCCGAAATCGGGACCGCGCATCGTTTCGGTATCGACATTATGCCTTTCTGAAGGCCCGCGAGTCGACTCAATTATTAGAAAGACTTGGGGATAGCCCTCGAAATTTCGATCACGCCTTAGATTTATGGGCCCATGATGGCCAAGCGAGTGAGGCATTATTGGGCAATGGCAACGTCTCTCAAGTAACGGCGCTGGAACCGTCACCACGCATGATTGAGGCGCTCAAGAGAAAGCAAATTCCAGCCATTCTCGCAGAGGATGAACCGCTCCCCTTCGCGCCAGCCAGCTTCGATTTAGTCACCAGTGTATTGTCGTTGCATTGGGCCAATGATCTGCCTGGAATGCTCCAGCAGATTAAAACGGTGCTTCGACCGGATGGGTTGTTTCTGGCCTGTCTGTTCGGCGGCGGTACGTTGCGAGAATTACGAACCGCGCTGATCGAAGCCGAGACAGAGCTGATTGGCGGCGTAAGTCCGAGGCTATCGCCCTTACCCAGCTTGCAGGACATGGCGGGCCTGCTTCAGCGCGCCGGGTTTGCCTTACCCGTCGCCGATATTGATCATGTTACGGTTCGCTACGAGCAGCCGATGCGCCTGTTGCAAGATCTGAAAGGCATGGGCGAGCAAGCCGCGTTTGCGCCGCATTCGGGACAAGCCCGCCGGCCTTTATCACGGCGTTTATTGGCTCGCATGGCGGAGATCTATTGCGAGCGGTTTTCGGATCCCGATGGACGCGTGCGGGCGAGTTTCGAAGTCGTCTGGTTGTCTGGCTGGGCGCCAGCACCAGGACAGCCCAAGCCGCTAAAACCTGGCAGCGGCCAACATAGTTTAGCCGCCGCCATTCGATCCACCAAACCTGAGACGCCATCGGAATAAGCAGCCAAGCCGCGCCGAACGCGACGAAATAGTGATTTAAATCACGTGCGGTGTTGCGGAAAAGCAACCATTCCGAGAACGCATACCCCCTATGCCAAATTTTGCCCTAATACGTGCACAATTGAGTTCCTATCTTCTCGCTAAGCCGCCCGAAAGTGGCGTGAAAAATGCAAGGAACCACCCATGTTTAGGACCTTTCTCATTGCGATCGCATTAGCCGCCACGGCGCCAATTGCCGTTGCTGGGAATAACGATACCAAGAGTGCAGAAGCGCTGGTAAACGCGGCCGCTCATGACATTGCGCAGAGTGAACGCGCCCGGGTTGCTGATGCGGTGTTGTCCCACATCGATACGCGTGCGATTGCCAATTTTACGCTTGGTCGACACGGACGCGCACTGGCTGCCGCTGACAAGGAACGTTTTGCAGACGCGTTCACAGAGTTCCTGCGCCGCCAGATCGAAGCGAATGCCCATCAGTTTTCTGGCGTTGAAGTCAACGTTATCAATACTGCCGCACGAAACGCACGCGACGCGATCGTTACCACCGAGGTTCGTAATGACCGGGACTCGCTCCGGGTGCGCTGGCGTGTCATTGAGCGCGACGGCAAATGGTCGGTTGTCGATCTCGAAGTGGCTGGTATTTGGCTGGCGATTGAACAACGCGCACAAGTTGCCTCCATCCTGTCTCGCCCTGGTGCGGATATTGAGGATGTCATCGCACAATTTGGCTAAGACTTCCCCGATCCCGCGGTTTGGCTTAGGTCCCGCGGGATGATGGAACTTCTCTCACAATATGGCCCGCTCATCTTAGCGCTCGCGGCATGCGGATTGTTTAGCGGTCTCGCGGCCGGATTGTTTGGCATTGGCGGTGGGGCGGTGATTGTCCCCGTCTTGATGATTCTGTTCGAAAACCTCGGCTTTTCCGACAGTGCCAGTCACGTCGCGATCGCCACGTCGCTGGCGACAATTATCCTCACCTCGGCGCGTTCGGTAATGGCCCATCATGAGCGCGGTGCCGTCGATTGGACGGTATTGCGAACCTGGGCACCTTGGATCGTTATTGGCGCCATTGCCGGCCAATTGGTGGCCGGGCAGCTTTCAGCAACAGCGCTAAAAGCGTTCTTCGGCAGCATGGCCTATTTGCTGGCGGCGCAACTCTTTTTTGGTCGACCCAATTGGCGGTTGGCCGAAGATCTTCCGGGTGGGGCGACCCGTGCCGGGCTCGGCAGCAGTGTTGGGGCATTGTCCGCGCTGATGGGCATCGGTGGCGGGACGTTTGGGGTCAGCCTAATGACCGCGTTCGGTCGCGCGATGCATCAAGCGGTGGCGACCGCTGCCGGATTCGGCATCGCGATTGGCTTGCCGAGCGCAATAACAGCTGTGTTTGTCGGCTGGGGGCAGGAAGGATTGCCGCCCTTTTCGCTTGGCTATGTGAACTTGGTGGCGTTCGGTCTGATCTCGATTTTTACCGTAATCATGGCCCCGATTGGCGCCCGATTGGCGCATAGTTTGGACGCCCAATTGCTGAAACGCCTGTTCGCAGTTTTGCTCGCCATCGTCGCGACCAAAATGATCTGGGACACTATTGTCGGATGATCATACGGTCGCCGCGGAACTCATAAGAGTACAGCTCGCGCAAGAAGCTCATCCCTAAGAGGGATTGGCTCAAGTCTGACCGCAAAACCATAGCGTCGACATTTTTGATATGCACTTGATTGATTTGGATCGAGTCGATTTTGACGCTGGCGCCCATTGTGATCCCGCCGGCGGTGCGAATTTCCCAGCGATAGTCGAGCTGATCCGGGCGTAGGCCCATTTTCTGGGCGTCCTTATAGGTCAACGCCACAACGCTGGCGCCGGTGTCGACCATGAATTCGACAGTCGACTTTTTATTGACCAAAGCGCGTGTCCAGTAGTGGCCATCCGGCCGCGAGCGGATGGTCGCCATGCGCCGAGAGGTGTTTACCGGTTGAGGCTCTACCGCCATCGAAGCGACGCTCGGCGTATCGATCTGATCCCCGTGTCCGCTTGCTAGCGTTTCAGCTTGAGAGGATTCAAGCTTCGGATTGAGATAAAATGAAATAGCGGCTGCAACGCCGCCAGCGAGCAAGAATGTCGATATGATGTGGGACGGTTTCATGTCGCTGCGTTCAGCTTTCCCTTATCTCGCAAATATTGCAACCGCTCTGGCAATGTATCCATCACGGCGCGGCGCCCGGCATCGTCAAACTGCATCCAGCCACCAATCTCTTTCAAACTTCGCCCGCAACCAAGGCAGAGGCCGGTTTCACCATCGACGGCGCAGACCTTAATGCACGGACTTTCTATGTTTGGTCGGGACATGTAACGCACCTTTAATTTATAATCTCAAAATATACTTGCGACAGTTTTATCAAATTACCAGATCGAGAATTGACTTGCACATTGAAATAAGGGCGTTTTATGCGCTCTCAAGCCTAAAGGAATGATCGTGTCGGAAGCCGAGTCAGCCTCACGTCCGCTAGATGACGTACGAAACCTTGCGATGCAACCGATCGAAACCGATCAGGCGGCGGCGCAGCGCGTGTTTGATGCACTCTTAGACATGGGCCGGGAAGGCGATTTCGGAAAGCTTGGCGACGGTGCGGCCTGGTTGGCGGAGTGGCAAAAACGCTATCCTCCGCGATTAGAGAACCCAACGCTCGCAATCTTCGCTGGTTCGCATGGTATATCGCATAGCGGCGTCACGCTCTCTTCAAATGCCAGCACGCGAGAAAAAGTTGACGCGATGAAAGACGGGCGCGCGCCACTTTCCCTAATCGCGGCACAAGTCGAAGCGAACATTCGCGTATTCGAATTGGCGATCGATAAGCCGACACCAAATTTCGCGGAAGAACCTGCAATGACCGAACGGGAATGTGCGGCGACCATCGCATTTGGGTTCGAGGCAATTGAAGGCGAACCGGATTTGGTGGCGCTCGGCGTCGTCGGCGCGGGGATTGGCACCTCGGCGGCAGCTGTCGCATGTGCCCTATATGGCGGTGCGCCGGAATATTGGGTGCGTCCCGGGCCTCAAGTGCCGGCTGAGATGAATCAACAGCGTGTTGCGATCGTTAGCGAGGCGCTGCGCATGCATCGTGGGCAATTGTCCGACCCGCTCGAGGCATTGCGCTGTTTAGGCGGGCGAGAACTGGCCGCCTGTGTCGGCGCGATTATCGCCGCGCGTCATCAAGGTGTTCCGGTTTTGCTCGACGGATTCGCCACCACCATAGCGGCTGGCGTGGTCCATGCGCTCAATCCGCTTGGCATCGATCATGTTCGCGCTGCGCACGTTACCCGTCGCCCAGCGCACGAGGCAGCATTAGAGCGGCTTGGCATGACGCCGATTGCAGAATTCCAGTTCAATACAGGCGGCGGCATGGGAGCTGCTGCTGCAATCGGGCTTTTACGAACGGCATGCGCCCCATTTTTAGGTGAACCCACCGCGACGTGAGGGTGCCGCGAGGGCATCTGGGACAAACTGACGTTTACGTTCGCGTTAACTTGCTTTTCCCGCTCGCACACGGCAATTATAGCTCAAAATAAGCAAGCATAGCCGCCGGGAAGATTCACAATGAACCTAGATTTTTCGCCTGAAGAAGTCGCCTTTCGCAACGAAGTTCGCACCTTTATTGACGAAAACTACCCAGAAGAAATGCGCGGAACCGCCACGCGCGATGACATGACGCGCGAACAGTTCTTGGCCTGGCACAAAGTGCTCGGAAAGAAAGGTTGGTCGGCACCCGCATGGCCAGAAGAGTATGGTGGAACGGGGTGGACCTCGACCCAGCGCTATATCTGGTCCGAGGAGAATGCCCGCATTGATGCAACCATGCCGTTGCCATTCGGCGTTTCCATGGTTGGCCCGGTGATCTACACGTTTGGCAATGACGAGCAAAAGGCGCGTTATCTACCAAAAATTCTATCCGGCGAAGAGTGGTGGTGCCAAGGCTATTCAGAGCCAGGTGCAGGCTCGGATCTCGCCAGTCTGAAAACCACCGCTGTGCGCGATGGGGATCACTATGTCATCAATGGCCAGAAGACCTGGACGACCCTGGCGCAACACGCCGATTGGGGATTCTTCCTTTGTCGAACCGACCCGAACGCGGCCAAGCCTCAAGAAGGGATCTCCTTCATTCTGGTCGATATGAACACACCTGGCATCGAAGTGCGTCCGATCATCACCATTGATGGCGGCCATGAAGTGAATGAAGTGTGGCTGACGGATGTCCGCGTCCCGGTTGAGAATCGCGTCGGCGAGGAAAACCAAGGCTGGACTTACGCAAAATTCCTACTCGCGCACGAACGCTCGGGTATTGCCGGCGTAGCCCGCTCTAAGCGCGGCATAGAACGCCTGCGCAATATTGCATCGACGGAATTGCTCGACGGTGAACCGCTGATCAATGATGACTCGTTCGCTCGCAAAATTAGCCAGCTTGAGATCGATCTCACCGCACTCGAATTCACAGAGCTGCGGACATTGGCGCGGGAGTCTGCCGGGAAAGGTCCGGGGCCGGAAAGTTCCATCCTGAAAGTCAAAGGCACCGAAATTCAGCAACGTTTGACGGAACTCACGCTGGAAGCTGTTGGCAGCTATGGGGCGCCCGATTTCCGCGGCTTCCCAGATGATGGTTCGAACGAGTTTGCGATTGGTCCAGATTACGCGCATCATTCAGCGCCGACCTATTTCAACTTCCGTAAGACGTCGATCTATGGTGGCTCGAACGAGATTCAGCGCAATATCATCACTAAGATGATTTTGGGACTATAGGCCTGTGCGGGCTGTCCTGACCTTAAGCGCAGCTTTATTCGCGTCCGGCGCGGCATTCGCCGCGCCGAAAGAGGCCATATACAAAGGGCCGGGGTCGCACCTCTACAGGACCAAC
>JBCCVQ010000002.1:0-389111 GCA_039194965.1 Pseudomonadota bacterium
ACCGATCATTATGGTTACGGCACGCGGCTCGACGGCCGACAAAATAAGAGGCTTGGAGCTCGGCGCGGATGACTACCTCTCAAAACCATTCGACCCTAAAGAACTGATCGCACGCGTTCGCACGGTTCTGAGACGCGCCAAACCCAGCCCGTTTCGGCTTAAGTCTGCGCCGCGAACGATTCGATTTGATGATTGGACGCTTGATATAGAGCGGCGCGCTGTGATCTCGCCAGCCAATCGGCTTGTCTCACTCTCAGCCGTCGAGTTTAAGCTTCTCATGACGTTCTTACAGCATGTCGGCGAGCCAATCTCTCGACCCGCATTGCTCGAGCATATGGGCGAGCCCGACTCACAAGATCGACTAGCCGACTTACAGGTCAGCCGCCTCCGGTCGAAACTCAAGACTGGCAATCGACGCTGCGGGTTCATTAAAACGATCCGCCATGTCGGATACAAGTTTGACGCGAAGGTCTTGCCCCAATGACCCGATTTATGGCGTGGACCAACTCGATGGCCGGGCGAATGTTTTTCGTTTTGCTGGCAGGGTTTATGTTTGCAGGCGCGTTCGGAATGACCTTGGCTGGCATGAGCCGCGAAGCACAATTGGAACGACTGCATATCGAACGCGCTGCGATGCGCGTGGCCCGCTACCACGATTTGGCTGGCCCAGAGTTCGCCCCTGAAAATCGAAGCACCATCGAACGAGTTCTACCTGGGATCACTGCAATTGATATCATTCCTCAAATACTCGAAGGCGACCCGAGACTGACTAAGGCGCTCAGAGCTGTACTGCCCGATGCAACTAACATCTCCGCAAATCGGACAAGCATGGCCTTGTGCTTTCCTGATTTGATGGACCGCCCGAGCAGCGACCACAGCGTCAGCGAATGGCAAATCCGAACGCCCACATGCTGGCTGATTTCCTATGTCTCCGACACAGGTAAGATGGTAACGGTAGCAGTTCAAACGCCGATGACGATCATAAACCTCCCCTCCGTATTTGAACCGGCCTTTCTAACCGTTTTATTTCTCGGTGCCGTCATTCTCGCACTCATATTGTCCTATTTGGCCGCTTCGCCTTTGAAGCATCTGACCTATGTCGCCGACCATATTACCGAAGACGGGATCACTCCCATCGCACGCGAATCCGGCCCGAATGAAATGCGCAGTGCAGCACGCGCTTTCAATAAAATGCGTGCTGTTGTGCGCGAACGGATTGCCTATCGGGCAGAAATGCTCGCCGGAATCGCGCACGACTTGCAAACCCCTCTAACCAGGATGTGGCTCCGTCTGGAGAGTATGCCAACCAGTCCGCAACAATTGAAGCTAATCGACGATGTGAAGATGATGACGGAAATGGTCGGAGAAGGCCTTGATCTGGTGCGAGATGCCGAAGCGCAAGAAGAACTTATTGCGACAGACTTGGATTCGCTGATCGACGCGGTCGTCGATGATGCGTCCGACTTGGGCGACACGGTGACTTTTTCAGCACGTAGTGGTGTTGAGGTTATGGTGCGCCCCATGGCCTTGCGACGCGCGCTGACGAACTTGGTCGACAATGCTCTTCACCACGGCGGCGGCGCCGTCGTGTCAATCGTTGCGCAAAAGATCGAAGTCGAACTGCATGTTCTAAATGCAGGGATATCGCCTGATTGGAAGCAAAACCCAGAAGAAAGCGTCACGCTTCAGCCTCACCAGTCAACCGGCTTGGGTCTCAGAATCGCGAGGAAACAAGCTGCACTGGCCGGCGCGGCTTTGCGGCTGGACACGCGCGCTCAAGGCGGCGTTGATGCGTGCCTGATTATGACCCGCACATAATTGCAGGTCGACCCATTCCGTATGCCGCGAGGATACAATACCTTCGACTGATGCTCGCGCATCGGCATTTGTGTCAGTCCTGACACAATAATATCCTTTGCATCTGAGCTCCGTTCTTTCAATAATTTCGAAATTATTGAAAGTAATTTCGTGCGCTCGCATCAAAGTCATGCGCACTCAAAACGGAGTTCGAGATGAGCCTAAGACCCATCCTCCTGGCATCGGCCATGAGCCTTGCGGGACTGACCGCATGCAATCAGTCCAGTGAACCGAGGCCTGTTGCGGATGCACAAAGCACAGCCATGGATGTCGATTGGACCAAAAACGGCTTCACAGACTTCGAACAGCGCCACGCACCATTGGATCTAATCAATACCACCAACGTTGATCGACTCGGATTGGCGTGGAAGTTTCAGGAATTCTTCGTCCGGGGCAGCGTTCATCGTGGCAATCAAGGCACGCCGCTCGTCGTTGACGGCGTAATGTACGCCACGGGCCCATGGAGCGTTGTTTATGCCCTCGACGCGAAGACGGGCGAAGAGCTTTGGGTGTATGATCCAGAGGTCGAAGGCGCTTGGGCACGCAAAGCGTGTTGCGATGTTAACAATAAGGGCGTCGCTTACAAAGACGGGAAACTGTTCGTCGGAGCGGTGGACGGATTTCTGGATGCGATTGATGCCAACACCGGGCAGCGGCTCTGGCGCACGGATACGTTGACGGATCGCTCCCGAAGCTACACGGTCACTGGCGCTCCTCGGATTGCCGATGATGTGGTGGTAATCGGATCGGGCGGCGGTGACATGGATGCCCGCGGATATGTCTCTGCGTTCGATGTCGAAACCGGTGAACTCGCCTGGCGCTTTTTCACGGTCCCTAGCGACCCAGCTCTGGGCGACGAACACCCGGAACTGACAGAAGCGCGCAAGACATGGGGTGATGACGCTCGCTGGGATTTGGGATTGGGCGGCACCGTCTATGACTCGATCGTTTATGATCCGGACACCAACACAGTCTTTGCTGGAACTAGCAACGGAGTTCCCCACCCGACTTGGTTGAGGGACCCCACCTTTGAGGGCGACAATCTCTATTTGTCCTCAATTCTGGCGATCAATGCCGATACTGGACGACTCAAGTGGCATTATCAGACAACACCTGCTGACAATTGGGACTTCGGATCAACGCAGAACATGATCCTGGCGAATCTGGAGATCAATGGCCAAGCGCGTGAAGTCATTATGCAAGCACCAAAGAATGGCTTCTTTTATGTTCTGGACCGCAACACCGGCGAACTGTTATCTGCGGAGCCGTTCACGACGGTAACCTGGGCAACGCATGTGGATATGGAGACCGGGCGACCGGTCTTGAATGACACGTTGAGCTACGAAGGCAGCCCCAAAGTGATCTGGCCGTCCGTTTCTGGAGGTCATAACTGGCAGCCCATGGCGTACAGCCCGGAAACAGAACTTGTCTATATTCCTGTTCTCGAGGCGCCGATGAAATATGTCGGGTATGACTCTGTTGAGTATCAGCCGGGCAGTTTGAACGAAGGCAAAGGCCCGCCGCTAATGCCGCCATTTGATGCGGACGATGCTGATCTGATTGAGGGCCAACCGAAGCCTACCGTTCACAGCGTGCTGAAAGCATGGGACCCAAAAACCCAAACAAGCGTCTGGGAATCAGAACTGCAACCCTGGTGGTCTGGCGGGATTCTATCAACCGCAGGAGGATTATTGTTTCAAGGCGCGCCAGATGGTCTGTTTCGAGTCTACGACGCAGAAACCGGCGAGTTGCTCAAAGCCATCGACACCGGCGTCGCAATTCTAGCACCACCGATGACCTACTCAATTGATGGAGAGCAATATGTCGCCGTGCTAGGCGGTCTCGGTGGATCAGAAAGTGCGTACTTCCCCGATCAGGCAGCCGCTCACAAGTATGAGAATCCTGAAACTCTGTTTGTGTTCAAACTTGATGGCGATGAGGTTTCAATGCCGCCGCCACTGCAAGTGGCCGAAAAACAACCGATCCCGGATAGAATCGATATCAGCGCCGAAACATTGGCTCATGGCGCTGAACTGTACTATCATAATTGCGCACGCTGCCATTCGTATCGCGGATCGCCAGGCGCCTATCCAAATCTTTGGAATATGCCGCCTGCAACGCATGAAAACTTCATGTCGATTTTGATGGACGGTTCTTTCTCCTATTCCGGCATGGCTTCTTTCTCCGATGTTCTGTCACAAGACGATGCCGACGCAATTTACGCGTTCCTAGTCAACGATCGTGTCGACATGGCCGAGAGCGGAGATCAGGAGACCGGCACACGATTCCAGGATATCGATTAGAACGTTTCTTCCCCTCAACGCTTCGAACGCTATCCAAAGAAAACCGGCCGAGGAATCTCCTTGGCCGGTTTTCTGCGTTTCGGTGCGCGCGTTTAACGGCGCGCTCCCTCCTTACGTGACCCGGAACGTGCTCATCATGCCACCGTGCTGATGCATGCCGCGATGACAATGGATCATCCAGTCTCCAATATTATCAGCAACGAACGCAATCTCTACGGTCTCATCGGCGAACAGCGTGAAAGTATCGCGCATAAACACCCGGTCATATGCCAGCCCGTTGCGACTGATCATCTGGAAGGTGTGACCGTGCAAGTGCATGGGGTGGTCGACATGCGTCGCGTTCTTGAACCGCACTTTGTAAGTGCGCCCGATCTTACACTCGAAGGCAGGCACAGGATCGATACAATTGTAGGTTTCCAGGTCTTCCAAAAGCACCTCTCCGTTCATGGTCCAGAGGCCAACCTCTGTATCCATAGAAACACCATGTTCTTCTGCGAGGACGGCCGCCATCGGACCAATCTTCGGGATTTCGCGAACCGGAATCATACTTTGACCTAGCTCGATCTCAATCAGTTCAGCCGCCGAAAGATCGGGAACAGGAATCGGATTCGCGATCGGCGCCGTTGGCGGCGGCAATTCTGACAAGGGGCGCACTGCCGGCGTATCTAAGTAGCGAATTCGCGTCACGCGCTCAGCCGCGCGCGCTGCCGTTTGTTCCGGAGATTCCCACGGCGGCACGGGTTCGAAATCTCGATTGAACAAGTCCAGGATCTCAAAAACCTGACCGACTTCGCCTGTGCCGTCGAGGATAAGATCAACCCGCGCGCCGGTGCCAATAATCAGGGGCTGATCTCCCAATTGATACGGGATCACGCCGTTTGAATCCCAGGCAATAACCCACGGATTGTGGCCTTCAAATTTTAGCGCGTAGCGCCGATTTCCCGATGTGTTTGCGATCCGCAATCGCACTCGTTCACCGCGGCGCATTTCCAGATCGGGCGCAGCCTGTCCATCAGTCGTTATTGCGGAATGCTTGGCGTAGACTTCTTCACCGCGCCAGATCTGAAATGCCTTTTTCCCGGGCACTTGGTAATCGTCATCCAACCCCCAATCATAGAGACTCCAAACAACCTCTCGATCGACTGGCGGAGGGTTCCTTTCTTCAATCAAAATCAGACCAAACATGCCCTTGGCGACTTGCTCTTCTGAATTCATGTGTGGGTGGTACCAGAACAAGCCGGCATCCGGAGGCGCAAACGCGTATCTAAAAGACTGTCCCGGCGAGATACCGTTCTGGGTAATGCTTCCGACGCCATCCATTTCAAACGGCACGCGCAACCCATGCCAATGCAGTGATGTTGGTTGACCAATTTTGTTAAACAGATCGAGGGCGTACATCTCGCCCTGCCTCATCCGTAAAGTCGGCCCGGCGACCTGCCCGTTATAAGTCCAGACTTTGGTCGGACCGGGTTGAGAATCAAACAAGCGTATCGCCGATGGCTCAACCACCAAGCGTTCGGCAGATGCCTGCACCTGATTGCATCCGGTCAGGTGAGGAATGGACGAAACCCCCGCTAATGATGCACTCGCTCCGAGAAATGCGCGGCGGTCCATTCTATTCCCTCCTCGACGTTTGTATGGACCGTAGAATGATCCGTTTTCTCAGGCGGCTCAAGCTTTTTTTCGAAATTATTCAGATTTGACACACATATTTTGACTAATTAGCTAGATTTTCTGCCTTTTACTGCGTATGGCTGCTCTTATTTCGAAATTTACGAACACAAAAACACGACACGCCAACAGCGCTCAGGAGGTAGGAATGCAAGGATTAAGTACGGCGGCACGATCAATCACGGGCATTAGATTCGCGGTTTCTATCATGTTCAGTGCAGCGATGACTGCCTCCTGTACATCTGTGGCTGCGCCGAGTGCTACACCTTCGGCAGAGTCGGCGCATAAGCCCGCTCAAGCAGCGGCGTGCGAGGCTCTTGGCAAGTTAAACTTGGAGCAAATCGCGGATCACCCGGCGGTGATTCAGTCGGCCGCTTATGTGACAGACGCGGAGAAGTCGCTCACGAGCCAGTTCATGTTCGGCAAGCGCAGTATTGTTCAGGGACATTATGTCGGCGAGGATGTGACAGAGTTGCCCGCCCATTGCCGCATTGAAGGTTATGTCGCACCTGCAACGCAATTCCTCCTTTTGTTACCAGAACCGGCCGCCTGGAACGACAAAGTCCTTTACGGTTCGTGCGATGCGTTTTGCGGTGCTGTTGAAGAAGACATTCCCGTCATGCCGCTTTTACGCGGTTACGCCTCCATCACGACAAATGGCGGCCATATCAATAAACGTCCTTTCGATGGCGTCTGGGGCTATAAAAACCGGGAAGCTGAAATCGACTTTAGCCATCGTGCTTCACATTTCGCAGCGCAAATCTCCAAAGCGCTGTCCAAGGCGTATTACGGCAGGGATGCTGAGCATGCCTACATTGTCGGTTTTTCCAAAGGCGGCCACGCTGGCATCAAATCAGCACTTGAGTACCCAGACGATTATGACGGCGTTGTCTCTCGCGCACCTACAGTGAAGTATCAGGGCATCAATGCGTTGCGGATGCCATATCTTGTAAAAACCAATCAGCGTGCGGATGGCAGTTTTATTCTGCATGCGGACGATGCTCGTCTTTTGCATAAGGGCGCGATCGCGCATTGCGCCGCTAAAGATGGTCTGGATGATGGCATGATCGAAGATCCACGTAACTGCGACTTCGACCCGGAAAGTTTGTTGTGCGAAGCGGATCAGGGTGGCACCGAATGCCTGACCGCGGAGAAAGTTGACGTCGCGAAGCGGTTTTATTCGCGTCCGACCAGCGAAGATGGCACCCTCGTATGGCCCTACCCTCTCGAATATGGAAGCGAGTTAAACTGGGTTGGTTTCCATGTGCCATTGACGCCTGGTGCTGAACCTTATGCTGCCAGCATTGCGAGAACCTATTTGCGCTATATCGCATTCGAAACCGACCCTGGCCCACAATATGACTGGACGATCTTCGACACCGCCAAGGACGCTCATCGCCTCGATGCATTAAAGCCGATCATCGACGCAGACGATCCAAACCTCGGCGCTTTCCGCGATTCAGGTGGCAAGATGATTGTGTTGCACGGTTGGGCCGATGGAGCGATCAGCGCGCAGTCATCGTTGGATTGGTACGAAAGTGTCTTAACCGAAATGGGACGCGAAGCCGTCCCCAGCTTTGCTCGCCTTTTCCTGCTGCCAGGCAGCACACACGGGGCCTCGTCGGGCGGCGGCCCAACCATCAACAATGCGCTTGATGCTCTGGAAAATTGGGTGGAAAACGGCGTCGCTCCGAACGCTATCATGATGACCCGAGAAACAGATGGCATCGTCGACTGGTCGCGCCCAGTTTTCGCCTATCCTCAAGTCGCCAGATATAGCGGGTCTGGAAGCATCTTCGATGCTGAAAATTTCGCGCCAGTCTTGCCCGAATAGAACTACAGCAGACATTTGCGTTTCGTTTCCTCCCGAAGCGAAAACTCTCGCGCCGCCAGTTCAACTGGCGGCGCTCTTTTTTGTTGAAAATATGTTTCAAGTTCCCATCACGGCTTTCGCCATCAGCACAGCCTGCGCGCGAGAAGGCAAAGGTGGGAAACCTGCTGAAAAATTATCGACCGCGTGCTCAAGTTTTCCGGTGCCCGGTATAACGCATGTCACGCTGGGATGTGAAACCACAAACCGTAAGAAGTACTGCGCCCAGCTCTGACATTCGAGATCATGCGCAATCGGTGGCATTGGCTCATCAGCGAAAGCTCTAAACAATTTCCCTTGAGCGAAGGGCTTGTTCGCGATGAACGCCACCCCTTTTTCCGAAGCGAGCGGTAACAGAGTTTTTTCAGCCTCACGTTCCATCAATGAATATTGAAAACCGACAAAATCCAGATCTTGGGTATTCAACACCCTGATGAGTTCGGGTAATGCGTCATTGGTATGGTGCGTCACGCCAACATATCGAACGAGCCCGCGAGCCTTTAAGGACTGAGCAATAGGCAGCAAGGTCTGCCAACTGGACAGGTTGTGAATTTGCAACAAATCGATCGGGCCGGGCGCGAGTCGTCGCTTTGAGGCTTTGATTTGACGTTCTGCTGTGATGGTGTCTTCAGCGAGCACCTTCGTGGCAAGAAAGGTCTGATCCCGACCCACGCTCCGAGCCGCTTCGCCGGTGACCTGCTCAGCGCTGAAATATGCTGAACCGGTATCAATGAACGCCCCACCGGATGCCACCAGTTGCGCAACAATTGATACACACCGCTGGCGTGCGTCCACATCCCGGCCAACGTCGAAAACTCTTGATGTTCCCAAACCGACAATCCCGATCGCTTCTCCGCTCTTCGGAATTTTCCTTTGTTGCATTTTGGATTCGCCCACGGGCGATTTCGCTAATGCCGATGTGTCGATCAGCGTCGCTGCCAAGGCAAAGCCGCTCGCTTTGCAAAACACTCTTCGATCGATGAAAGCCATCCCGAGGTCCTTTGCGCTTTACTAGGTCAGAGTGGGTTACTTGGTTCGCTCGCGGTATTCATCTGCCAGGAGAAATTCTCGAATGGCAACGACGTCTTTTGGGGTTAGGGTTTCCGCGAAGCTCGGCATGCCAGCGTAGGACATCGCACCTTCGAGAACAATCGGCGCCAAGGCATCATACCGATCAGGCGGCAAATTCCATAAGTTCGGATACTGCGATGGCTTTCCGCGATAGGTGTGGCATCGGCCGCAATGACTCATGAACAGTTCGCGACCTTGAGCGACGGCCATTCGATCAAAACTGTCTTGAGAATGCAGATCTGCGAGATCAGGAGAAACGCGCTCGGGTGGCCTTGGCGTGGAACTTCCTCCGAGCTTGAATACCAGAAGTCGCGCTTGGTTCTCATATTGTAATGGCGCCGAATTAGGCGTGTAATATCTCAAGGCCCCGCCAAATCCGGCGAGCACAGCGATGTATTGTTCTCCATCAAGCAGATATGTGATTGGCGGGGCAATTATCGCAGAGCCCGTCTCAATGACATTGAGGAGAGCTCCGGTTTGATCATCATAAAACCGGAGCTTTCCGTCCACCGCGCCCAAGACAACCAGACCTCCCGCGGTCGATAGCACTCCTCCCGGCGTCCACGGCAAATCGCCACTTGTCCAACCCGCCGTTTGTTCGATTGGATCCCAGGCCTTAAGCACGCCGCGCCAAGGCAGGCTGCGTACATCGCCGAGGATGGGGTCCGCCTCAGGTCTGGGTGCCGGGGACACAATCGCCGCCTGCATGCTGCCGCGCCCTTCGCGAAAAGGCGTCTCGTCCAGAAGCCTTATTTCCATATCGTTCTCAAGGACGGGAATATAAACTAAGCCAGTCTTCTTACTAAGCGACATAGGCTGCCAATTATGAGCCCCTGCGATTGAAGGTTTTACGCGCGATGGGTCCGATGAATAATTGCTTGAATCCAAAACAGTCGGGCGTCCCGAATTGGCGTCAACACCCTCTGCCCAGGTGATCTGTGTGTACGGCTCAGCCGATACCATGGCCCCTGTTTCCCGATCGATGACATAAAAGATGCCATTCTTGGGAGCTTGGATGAGGACTTTTCGGTGGCTTTCACCGTATTCAATTTCCGCAAGCACAATGTGCTGAGTGGCGGTGTAATCCCAGCTATCCCCTGGTGTTGTTTGATAGTGCCAGAGATAGCCACCGGTCTTCGCATCCAGGGCTACAATCGAGGACAGGAACAGATTGTCGCCACCTGACGGTGAACGTCGCCAAACCGGCCATGGCGAGCCGTTGCCCACGCCGATATAAACCTGGTCGAGATCGGCATCATAGACCATCGAATCCCAAACTGTACCGCCGCCACCATAGGCCCAATTCGATGCATCATCCCAAGTCGCGCGCGCAAGCTTCATCGCATCTGTAAAGTTTTCATCTCGCAGCGGGACCGTGTGGAAACGCCACGCCAGATCACCGGTTTCAACTTTGTAAGCGGAGACGTAACCGCGCACACCCATATCGCCGCCGCCATTGCCGATCAAAACCAGGTCACCCGCGAGCCTGGGGGCACCAGTTATGGTATAGCCACGCGTACGATCTTCGATCGTATCCACGCGCCAGATTACGCTTCCGTTTTTTGCATCGAGCGCGATCAAGTCACCACCTAAACTGCCAAAGATGATTTTTCCGTCGATGTACGCAACCCCGCGATTGACTGCATCACAACAAGCAAATCGAGCAATCTGGCCATCGACCTCCGGATCGTATTCCCAAATCAGTGCTCCGGTTCGAGCATTCACCGCGTACACCACGCTCCACGGACCTGTAAAATAGAGCACCCCCTCGATCATTAAAGGCGTCGCTTCGACGCCGCGATTCGTTGTCCCACGAACAACAAAATCTTCAAAACTCCAAGCAAAGCCGAGTTCTTCAACATTCTCTATGTTGATATCTTGGAGTGGAGAAAACCTTGTCTCCGAACTATCCAATCCATGCAAAACCCAATCTGTCCTTGCAGAATCCAGGACGGGTGACTGGGCTAAGGCAAATTGTCCAAAAACCACGACTGCAATCGAAGTGAATTGAGCTGCGGTCTTCCCTGATAGATTGAACTGCGCGCGGCGGAGACGGTGTCCGACGGCAGACATCGCTTTACGCCCCAAAAATTCTTGTGCGGGCACTTTCCACAGCCGTCTCATAAGCCTTGAACATATCGGCTTCATTGAGATTTACCGCTTTGCCATCGCGGACGACGAATTTACCTGCCACCATCACTGAATCCACGTCCTGGCTGCCACCAGAAATCAAAAACGTACTGAGTGGGTGGGTGATCAATCGATAACGCCAGTCATCGATATCAACGATGACTAGATCTGCTTCCTTACCGGGTTCGAGGGACCCAATTTTGTCCCCCCAAGCAAGCGCTTTCGCGCCATTTATTGTGCCGGTGGCAAGTGCTGCATTTGGAGACATCGCGGTGTTATCTCCGCTCGATTCATTGATCATCAGGAATAAGGCACGCATCGCTTCTGGCATTCCGCCCGTGTAAGAAATGTTTCCGTCAGTACTACATGAAACGTTCACGCCATCCCGCAGGAATTGATGCGCCATGTGCGTGTCGGTGATGGTGTGCTCACCCAGAAGCGCATAGTTCGCAGGCGAATAGACGATATTGACGCCTGCGCGCACAATCGCCGCATACTCATCGATCGTCGCGTGGCAGGTGTGCACCGACAAGAGTCGACCGGTCAGCAATCCATGTTTCTGGAATCGGCCGATCGCCGAGTGACCAAATATTGGCTTCAATGCTAACGCCTCATTCCGCAACGGCGCCATATGGGCTGCGTATGGCGCACCGTAAGAATCCGCGATGCGTTTCAATGCCATAAGTTGTTCGTCGGAACTCCCAAACGCCGCGAGGATCGAAGGCATACCGCCTACTAAACCCGAACTATGATTGTTCCAGGTTCTCATCAGCCGGTCCCAATCCGCGGCCTGCTTCTCCCAGGGAGCGATGCGTTTGTATTCGGTCGCGCCATTAGGGATCATGATGTCCGATCCCCATCGTGATACGCGTATGCGCATACCGAGATCGATGGCTGCGTTCGCCATGGCATCCGTTGCGTTCAGGGAACCAATATCGCCGAGCGCGGTCGTGCCTGAACGCAATTGCGTCCACATGCTCCAGCGCGCGATAGCGATCGCCTCTTGTGGCGTGAGCTTCTCACCCACATCAGCAATCACTCCAAAATAGGAACTCAACGCCTCAATATCGCCGCCATGAGAGAACGGCATTTGGGCCAGATCTGAATCATCTGGAGCCATTCGCTCCGGCCCCTCGACAAAGCTCTCATGCCAATGTGGGTTAACAAATCCAGGCAGAACCATCTTTCCACGAGCATCGATCATGCGGTCTGCCCTGGGAGCCGGCGTTGAGGCCGGGCCTATCGCCTCTATCTCTTTACCCCTTGTCAGAACCCAGCCATTTGGATGAACTGTTCCAGCGTCATCGGCCGAATAGATGAACCCGCCATGGATCAGGGTCCGCTCAAAATTGGCGTCGTCACCAAGAGAACCAACATTTGCGCACCCCACAAGCCCAGCCGATGCCAGCGCACTGCCGCCGACCAAAAACTTCCGACGCGAGACATTCAAGTCTTTGTAAGTCATATTTCGCGCCTCATCTTTCACAGAGCCGCGGCATGGATGCGAGCAAGGCACGCGTCCGCTCGAAGCCCTCGACTGCTTTTGGATCTGCGGGTGTTCCCGGCACGCTTGCATACACGCCCATGATCAAGTGCCCTTCAGGGGCATAGAATGAGATTGACCGGAATAGTTGTTTATTTTTGTTGGCTCGTTCGATCGCGTGTGCGGAACCGACCCTATTCAGCCATAAGTGACCGTGCACACCGGCACCGCCATCCGCGTAGATATCCAACCATCCGTCATCCAGATCGGCTTGACGCACCGGAATGTAGCCAGGGAATTCTAGGACGTGTTCGCCGCCCATTGTGAAAACCGTGCGAACAGATGCCTGCTCTCCCCAAGCGTCCATGCTGGTCCAGACATCTTTCAATATCTCCGGCGTCATTTGAGTGCCGATTGCCTGTTCAGGCGGCAAACCGGTCACAACTAATAATTCAGGAAGCGCCAATTTTCGACTTGCTCCAGCCAGCGTCGCTTTTGTGTTTTTTTGGAAATGACGTTGCACGACTTCGCGCGTGTCGGCATCCGCGCAAGCTTCAATGGGATCAGCTATGTTTAGGCTCGTCTCTTGCGCGCTTGTATGGATGTTGGAACCCGCGGCCAAAGCAAACGCCGCAAATGCGAGTATCTTGATCATGTCTATCTCCCTAATCCGTACATGCTGAAGGCATTTGGTCGACCACCGCCCAAGTTTGATCGAACGCAGCGACGAGATCGGGGTCCTCGTCGTACCCGGGCTCGGTAGCGTGTACGGCAAACACCAGGTCTCCGCGCTTGTCATAAAAAGAAACGTTGCGAAGCGATCGACCATTGCTCGCCTCAAGCTTTACAGCATAGACAGAGCTGAGTTCCCGTGTGTTGATCTTATGGCGCATTCCCGCGCCGCCTTCAGATTCAATCACATAGAATCCGTTCCGGCTTTTGGCTTTGGTAATTGGAACTTTTCCGGGATATGCAAACGCATGCCAGCCATCGACTGTGATAATGATCTTTACATCCTTGTCGGCGCCCCAGGCATCTATTGTGTTCCAGATTTTATTGAAGCGTTTTGGTGTAGCCTGCGCACTGACTGCCATGGTCGCTGGCAGCGCGCTCACAACTTTGGTCTCCACTAGCCTTAAATCATGACTCGGAATGGGCGGCGGCGCGGCTGGGTTTCCACCATAACCAAAATAGTGATTTCGCACGATTTGCTTCTCGAAATAGGTGGCGCAGAGACTGTCATCTGGCTCTGCTTGCGCGGGCATGGACGTGAAGGTGTATAGCAATACTGCAACGAACGAGCTGGTGATTTTCATCTTTCTCTCCATTATCCGCGAGGATCGTGTGGTCTGAAATTCGCAGCGTCGTTCACATCGCCGGTGCCGTCATATTTAGCTTCGATCGGAAATGGATAAACCGGACGGGCCCGTTCGAGCTCACCTTCAAAATATTTCGTGGTCATCATCTGGTCCGGCGCTTCTCCCCGCTCGACCCATGCCGTGATGAGCTCCAAAGCCTCGTAGGTATCTGGTCCGACCCCGCCATCGCAATGATGGTTCCCGGGCAATAGGAACAAGCGCGAGAAGTCCATGACATTATCGCGTCCGCCAAAGAATTCAGACACCGCGTCATACCATTCTATGGTCGCTTGCGGAGGCACTGCCGGATCCGCCCATCCATGCAAGACCATCATTTTGTTTCCAGAAGCTGCAAACTCGCTTAAATCCGGATCGTCAGCGTCGAATACTGGCATGAGCTCTTCAAGCGACTGATGATCTCGCTCCCACAGGAAAGACTTCCAATCGTAGCCGACCGGAGGCGCCTCTTTGAATGCGAGGAATTTCAGATAGTCACGTGCTGCGCGAAGCGCATAGATTGGTTCCTGATCACCAGGCAATGGAAGCGCCCAGGCAGGCCAGGCCATTTCTGATCCGTGAACCTGGCCAGCGTACAGATAATTGCCTGAAGAATCTGTCACCGGCGAATAGAGATCTTCGAGTGCCTTTGTTTCAATTTCAGTTAGGCAATCGAAGCCAGCCTCTGGCTGACCACATTGGATTTGCTTTGGCTCGAAGTCACATTTTCGTGGATCCGAAATCATGCCGTCGACAAGTCCATCCTTGCCGTCGCACTGCGCCATGACTGCCTTCTGGATAAGAATAGTCTTTGATGCATCGAGCAGCACATTTCCCACATCATCATAAACAGCCTTGGCCGTGTCGGCGCATCTGAGGATGTTCACTTTGGAATAGTTAATGGTGGGATCGCGAGATACGATGCCATCGTAATCGTGCGGAAATCGAGACGCTGACATGACGCCAGCATGCCCGCCTTTAGAGCACCCGGTGAGATAAGAGTAAGCCTGCTCTTCTCCGTAATACTCCCTCAATATGGCCTTTGACGCCATCAGCAGGACGTGGTTCGCGCGGTAGCCAAAGTCGATCCGGGCTTGCAGGTTGTCTTTGGCCCAAACACCATCGAACGGATGTTCGCTGACATGCCCACCATCGGTGGACATAGTTGCATAGCCACGCATTACGCCGGCCTTAGGTGCATCGCTTGGCGTTTTACCGCAGAACCCATCACACGCCGTCAACAGGAAGCGGCCATTCCAATTATGCGGCTCGGGTAACCGCAGCTCAAACTGAATATGAGGATTCACATAGCCGGTCACTTTACAGTGTGCCGGCATATCAGCGCTCTCGCCTTCCACGACCGGAACGCCCATGACGCGCCCTCTCCGTGCAGTTTGCCAAAGCTCGCCGTCCGTCATGGCGTACGCCTCGATACGTTCGCCCTTCAACACTTTGGTAGGTGCTTCACCATCACCCACTTCAGTGAAGTCAACAATTCGCAGCGCGGAGCATGCATCTGTGACTGGCGGTGGCGGAGACGCAGCCGCTTGCCCGACAACCGTCATCAAGACCAAAAAGAATGGCACTAAAAGAAGGAATGCCCGGGGCCTTATCACCAATTGCATATCATGAGACATGAGATTTTCCTCCATTCCGCAAAACTCACTATTTCGAAATTTAGACGAGAAAGAGGATGAAAATCAACGCACATCCGGATCGGAGGCTTGCCTATTTTTTTTCACCTTTGAAACATTGCGTCGCGCCCACCCAGCCTTGATCCCGCGAATCGAGCCAGTGCCGAGCCAAACGGCAGGTACGGTGCCTATGCCTCTGAAGCATCGCTTCGAATCGTTAGAATATCGGCAACAAACGAGTCCGAAACTGAGACTCCCAGATCGAGAAGCAATTGGTGAAGAGCGCGTAGATAGTATCCTTGAAGAAAGAATCGCTGATCCGCACTCACCGAGCTTTCCACGCTCAAAAGCGCCTGCTCAAAAGCGATTTGGAACTGAGCAGCAGCAGCAAGACTTGCCGAAGACGCATCAGATGAATGACGTGACATGAACTGTAAATATCGGGCACTCAAGCCATCTTCAAAGTTCCGAACCAGGTCTGAAACATAGCTCTCTTGTTGCCGCGCTTTGAACAAAGCCAAATCCAACTCATATGCTTTGTCTCGTACATCTTGCGTCCGAAAGTACGAAACCAGAGCAGAGTGCGCATCCAACTCAGGCGCGAGAAGCAGCTTATCAATCTTCCGCAAACGGTCATTTAAGCGATGCTCGTAAAGACGACGCACGAGGTCCTGCCGTGCTGAAAAGTGGCCATATATTGTACCAAGACCGACGCCCGCGACCTCGGCAAGCCGACGCATTGTAAGCGCGGCGAGCCCGTCCGACAAAATGATAGCTTCCGCGTTTTCTAAAAGTTTTTTAGCGGTTCGCTTCGCACGTTCTTGTTTCACTTATTGATCACTTTTCATGGAATATCGAAATTATGATTGCTTTTTTCTTCGCGGCGCGCACTAAATATAAACCGAACAGATGTTCGGATTTTGTATCACCTATAGAAAGTTGAGTAAATGAGAACCTGTTTTCAGCGCGAGTTACCAGGACGGTATTGTCAGCGGAAAGTGAGCCTTAACCGCCCTGCTCTAGGCTCGGTCTATGACCAAATCTCCATTTCGCTATTTCAAAACGTCACCTGAAATCATCCAGCTTGCCGTGATGATGTATGTTCGGTTTCCACTCTCGCTTCGAAATGTTGAAGACCTGCTTCATGAGCGAGGCATCGACATCTGCCACGAGAGTGTACGGCTCTGGGTCGATCGCTTCGGTCCAATATTCGCCGGAAAGATCAGAACGAAGCGCGCTTCATACATGCGTCAGCACACTCAATGGCAGTGGCACCTGGATGAGGTCTTCGTGAAGATCAATGGCGCACAACATTATCTATGGCGCGCGGTCGATCATGAAGGCGAAGTGCTAGAAAGCTACGTCACCAAAACTCGCGATAAGCAGGCCGCGCTTACCTTTTTGAAGAAAGCGATGAAGCGGTACGGCGCACCGAAATTGGTGATTACGGACCGACTTCGTTCGTATGGCGCCGCGATGAAAGAGATTGGAAACGAAGACCGCCAGGAGGTCGGTCGCCATCTCAACAACCGGGCCGAGAATAGCCATCTGCCTTTTCGACGACGAGAACGGGCAATGTCCAGGTTCAGGCGAATGTCCAACCTACAGAAGTTCGCCTCGACCCATGCTTCGTTCCACAATCACTTCAATCTAGACCGCCATATCAACCACCGCTCTACTTTCAAATCGATGAGAAACGCCGCCCTCTCAGAATGGCGCCAGCTTCTGGCTGGATAAGAGCACCTCCCCCATACGCTGCTGGAGACGGGTTCGCATTAGACTGACAGCACCAATGCCGGACCTGTATGAAGGCACGGAACCAACTGGGGTCTTGCGACAGGAAGCTGCCGAAGCTTGGGGTATGAAACGTGTTCCGGTGGTCGCGGGGGGTGGCGACAATGCCGCCGGTGCAATTGGCGCCGGCGTCGTGGATGAGGGCGATGCCCTCCTCTCGCTCGGTACATCGGGTGTGATCTTTGTTGCCGGGCGAAAATACCGTTCGAACCCGGTTTCTGCTGCACATGCTTTTTGCCATGCGCTGCCGGGTCGCTGGCACCTAATGTCCGTGATGCTGAGCGCCGCAAGTTGTTTGGATTGGGCGTGCGCGCTGACCAACACAGCGAACGCTGAGCGCCTCATTGAAATTGCGCAGCGCGATGCTGAAATAGGCGGCGCCGAGGTGTTTCTACCTTACCTTTCCGGCGAACGAACACCTCACAATAATCCACATTCCAGCGGCGTACTGTTTGGTCTCAACCATGATACAAGCGCAGCGCAGATTGGTCAGGCGGTCCTCGAAGGCGTGGCCTTCGGAATGGCGGATGGTTTTCAGGCATTGTTGGACGCAGGCGTTGAAGTTCATTCGCTTTCAGTGATTGGTGGCGGTTCTCAATCCACCTATTGGGGCCGTATTCTCGCCACTGTTTTACAACGACCACTGGTCTATCGAGACGGCGCGGCGACCGGGCCGGCGCTGGGCGCTGCGCGCCTTGCACGCTTCACCGAGATCGACGCGCCATATGACGAAGCGTTTGAAGCACCCGGCGTCCTAGACGTGGTGGAGCCGCATGAAACCGACATCGAACGCCTCGCGCCTAAGCGAGCGCAGTACTCGAGACTCTATGAACATCTAAAGACAGAATTTGCAGGAGGCACGCATGGCTGACGGACTTTCCGAACTTGGGACCGGCGCAGTATTTTCCAACATTGAACAAATCAAGTTCGAAGGCCCAGATTCGGACAATCAACTGGCCTATCGATTCTATGACAAGAACCAGGAGGTTCTTGGCAAGCGGATGGAAGACCACCTGCGCATGGCGGTTTGCTACTGGCATACCTTCTGTTGGGATGGTTCCGACATCTTTGGGGGTGGCACGTTCAATCGCCCTTGGCACCATCCACAAAATGATCGCGCCGCATCCGACGCCAAGATGGCTGCCGCGTTCGAGTTCTTTCACAAGCTGGATGTACCTTATTACTGCTTCCATGATGTCGATGTTACCGAAGCATCGGATACGCCAGACGAGTTGTCCAACAACTTCAAACGCTCCGCTGAGCGCCTAGGCCATTATCAAGAAGAAACCGGCCTTAAACTCCTCTGGGGAACCGCCAACCTGTTTAGCCATCCACGCTACGCAGCCGGTGGCCTGACAAATCCAGACCCAGAGATTGCCGCTTGCGCGATTCGACAAATCCGGGACTGTCTCGAAGCCACGCACCAGCTCGGCGGTGAGAATTATGTCTTGTGGGGCGGACGCGAAGGCTATGACACGCTGCTCAACACAGACCTCAATCGAGAGTTAGAAAATTTTGGCCGTTTCCTGACGATGGTGGTCGAGCACAAGAAGAAGATTGGCTTCAAAGGCAAGATTCGGAATTGTCAGCGGAAAGTGAGCTTTAACAGCTCTACTCTAGCTTGGGTTCATGACCAAGAACCCATTTCGCTACTTCAAAACATCACCTGAAATCATCCAGCTCGCTGTGATGATGTATGTCCGGTTTCCGCTTTCGCTTCGCAACGTTGAAGACCTACTCCACGAGCGCGGGATCGATATCTGCCATGAAAGCGTACGACTCTGGGTGGATCGATTTGGTCCGATCTTCGCCGGGAAGATCCGAACGAAACGTGCTTCATACATGCGTCAGTACACTCAATGGCAGTGGCACCTGGACGAGGTCTTCGTGAGGATCAACGGCGTCCAACACTATCTCTGGCGGGCTGTTGATCATGAAGGCGAAGTTCTAGAGAGCTATGTCACTAAGACCCGCGATAAGCCTGCTGCACTAAGGTTTTTGAAGAAAGCGATGAAGCGATATGGGGCGCCAAAGACAGTCATCACTGATCGGCTTCGGTCTTATGGCGCTGCCATGAAAGAGATCGGAAATGAAGACCGCCAGGAGGTCGGTCGCCATCTCAATAACAGAGCCGAGAATAGCCACCTGCCCTTCCGAAGACGAGAGCGCGCGATGTCGAGATTTCGAAGGATGAGCAATCTGCAGAAATTCGTTTCGACCCATGCCTCTTTCCACAATCACTTCAATCTAGACCGCCACATCAATCACCGCTCAACGTTCAAATCGATGAGAAATGCCGCCCTCTCAGAATGGCGCCAGCTTCTGGTTGGTTGAGAGCCAACGCGCTGTTCGCTGCTAGAGACTGGTTCGCATTGGACTGACAGCACCGCCACTAAGGCGTCTGCGGTAGTCGCCACCTAAGTCGCGAGCTGAGCAATGCGCGAAGCCGCTCGCTCTCCAGACATGAACGCCCCGTGAGTGGTGGATGGAAATTCTCTCGACGTAGCTTCTCCAGCGAAGAACAGCCGATCGTCTATGGGTCGAGCCAGGTCCGATCGCATCTCGGGTCGCGCGCCAACGAACAACTCAGAGTAAGCTCCATATGAGAACTCGTCCTGCGTCCAGCGCGTAATAAGAAAATCACTCGGGTCAGGAACGCTGCCTCCAAACATCGAGCGCGCCGCCCGCATGGCCTCCGAGATGATGGCCGCATCTGAAGACTGTTCCATACTCACCGCGAAGTCGCCGCCAACCAAAGCGCCTAAAACTGGAACGCCAGATGCGGTCTCCATATCAAACCAAAATGGCCACGCACCTTTAGGCGCGGCTATTCTGTTGAAATTGGTGGTTGCTGGGGTCCAGAACCGGTCTGGAAAGCGCAGGTAAACCTTGTTCAATGTGCCCATGCCCATGGCATCAATGGCGGTCTGCTTGCTGGTCGGTAGAGCTGGCTGGAATTGAATTTCACCCTGCTTCAATACACCAAGCGGGACCGTGATGATCACATAGTCTGCGTCAAACGACCCGCTTTGGGTCTGCACGCGAACCTGAGGGCCGCTATAGTCGACGCCGGTGACCTTTTGATTCAATCGAACGTCCAGGCCTCTTGCGAGCTCATCGACAAGAGAAACATAGCCGTTTCGAAGAATGACATCTCCGCCAATAACCTCCTCCCCCTCCACGAGTGCCTGAATGGACAATCGATCCACGGCGGCCGCAAAGGAAAGTTCAATATCGGCGGTTACCAAATAATCGATTTGGGTCTGACTAAGGCCTGAGAGCGAGCCTCTGGCCACGGCATTATCGACAGCTTGTTGAACCGAGGCGTCGGCATTCTGAACGGAAAGCCGCTCAATTTCACGCTCTATGGCGTTTGTCGCTGCCGTTAACTGCGCCTCACTGATCGGCGCGGCGCTGCCGCTCAAGTCAAATGTCTGGTCATTGTCATAGTCCCAGGGGATGGTTGGCGCCCCGACACTCTGAGCATACTGATACATCGGGTTTCCGGAGATGCCATGTATCCAGCTGGCGCCCATGTCTAACGGGGCTCCGATGCTCGAATTGGTGAATGTTCGCCCGCCAATCCGATCGCGACCTTCGAGCACGATTGTCGTTAGCCCTCGCGCCGCCAGGTCTCGCGCCGCTTTTAAGCCAGCCATTCCGGCACCAATGACAACTACGGTTTTGGAAGACGATCCTCCGGTCGGATTGGTCGGCGGCGTGGTCACACCTGATACGGCGGATCCAGCCCCTCCTCCTGAACATGCGCTCACCATTAGGCTTCCTGTCGTAAGCTGCATAAAGCGCCTTTTTGTAAATTCCATTATTGTACCCGATTACATTTTTACTTTGATCCGCGCATGAGCCTGCGGCGGGGACGTGTCTGCCTTACTCGCTGTCCATTGGCGTGAGAGGTCCATTCAAGTTCACAAAAGGCTGTCCAGGCGTTGAAATGTTCGTCCAAACCCATCCTCGCTCAAAATCCTGCACGTGGGTCACATTGGTGTCGTTGTTAAACGGCTCGGACCAGTAGACCATGTAGACGTTGGGCCGTATCTCGACGCGGGTGATTTGCACCGTGCCGGCCAGAGCGTTTTCGAGCGTGGTTCCAGTCACATCCACCTGCGTGAAGCTCATTTGCGTTTCAGACTGGAAGTCGAGTGCAAAGATGTATGGCGCGCCAAAGTCCACCTTAAAACGCTGCCCGATCACCGAGATAGCAGCTGCGTTCTCTTTGCCTGGTGACGCAGGGACTTCCTCTCGCTCGATCGAGGCCGGATCCGCGCATCCTGACAACGCCAGTGTTAGGGCCGAGACGAGCGCAACGCCGGTCGCCCTCAGATGATTAGAACTTGCCATTGTCGTTCTTCCATTCATAGCGTGGAGGAATGGACTGGATAATGTCCCAGTGCTCGACGATTAGACCGTTTTCGAGCCGGAACAGATCATAGAACGCGACACGATCACCTTGGCCGAATTTGCCTTCGCTCATGGTCAGAACAAAACCGCCCTGCCCCAAGACTTTGTGGACTCTGTCATACTCCATAACGAGGCCTTGCTCGGCGAAGTACTGGAGCGCGGCGCCCAGTCCATCGAGTCCGTCAGCAATACCTGAATTGTGCTGAATGTATTTGTCCGGATTGATATATGTCGTGAGCTTGTCCGTCTCACCGCCTTGCAGGACATCTTTCACAAAGCTGGCAACAATCGCCTTGTTCGCTTCTGTCACTTCAAGATCAGTGATCTCTTTCGCCCCGTCAAACTGGGTGTGCCCGCTTGGGTTGGGTGGCGTGATCTCTGTGAGATTGTCCCAGTGCTCGACAATCAACCCGTCTTCGAACCGAAAGACATCAAACCCGGCTTTGGGGCCGAAGAAATCGTATTCTGTGTGCAAGACGACATAGTCACCATCAGAAATTACGCGGTGCACCTTCGCGCTAAAGCCCTGTGGCGGGGCGTTCTGAACCACCTCGCCAAATCCAGCCAGTCCATCGCCAACATCCAGATTATGCTGAATGTACTTGTCTGGATTGATGTAAGCGACCGGACCGCTATCGCCCGTATTGAAGCTCTCAATGAGTTCGACGGCTTTTTCGGCGTTTGTCATGACGGTGATCTCCGCTGAGTTATCGATCTGGATAGGCGCGTGCGCACAAGCTGAGCTCATCGATATGAAGAGCGCCGAGAGCGCTGCGTTTGTTAGGTGTTTCATGGCTGATCCCATACTGTTTCACCCACTAACCTAGTGAATCTGAGACGGATCGTGTATTCGGTTGAATAGAATTCATTGTTCGATTTTCAGAACAATATGGAGAACATGATGCTGGATCAGTTAAAGTCGCTGGCAATCTTCGCGCAAGTTGTCGATTCTGGCTCTTTCAGAGGCGCGGCGAAGGCTCTCAATCTGTCGCCTTCGGTCGTGAGCGAGCACATCTCAAAGCTCGAAAAGCAGATCGGCGCAGCGCTACTGTATCGCTCGACCCGCGCCATCTCTTTGACAAATGAAGGCGAGCGACTTCATGCCCGTGCGAAACGCCTTGTCCGAGCCGCCGAAGAAAGTATGGAGCTTTTCTCCGAAGACGCGACCCGCCGCCTCATCGATCTGCGAGTGGCAATCCCTGCCACCCTGTGCGCCCATCCCGTGTTCGACAAGATCACCGCCTTTGCCAAGACGCACCCGGGCATCAAGCTTACCATCACCTCGTCGGACAAGCCGCTCAACCTGCTCAAGGACGCCATCGATCTTGCGATCCGGATGGGCACCTTTGCCGACTCCGAGATGAAATCGAAAACGATCGCCCACGAACGAGCGCTTCTCGTGGCCTCGCCTGACTACATCGCCAGTCGACCTGCTTTGGAGAGTCCGACCGGTCTTAGGGATTGGGACTTCATAAGCTTCTTGCCAGTACCCGATCGCATCGACATCACTGAGTCGGGTAAGAGGCGTTACCCGGTTTGGGGAGCCACGGTGGCCGCGACCGACTCGATCGAGACGCTGCGAAATCTGGTGATCGGAGGGCTCGGCATCGGCCTCATTCCTTTCAGCCATATTCGCCGCGATTTAGAGTCGAATACGCTTCAACAGATTTTGCCAGAAGTTGCTGAAAAATCGCTTCCCATAAAGGCTGTGTGGCCGCGCAATGCAGCGATCAACGTATCGACCAAAACGCTCGTCAATCATCTAAGTTAGACCCCGAAGAAGCCATAAAAGACGATAAGCGATCGGCTTGTCATCCCGAACATGACCGATGGAACAGAGATTATTCGATAGTATGGGAAACTGACCTAAGGTTCAAATTCGTCTTTCTCCGCCGATGATTGAGAAAGTGGAATGCATTGAGGTCTCGAACCCCGATTAAGTGACCAACAGCGCTTTACGGGTTTTGTTGCGAATGGAAACGAAGCTGCACTGAGCAAACGATGTCGTAATTCGCGCAAGGTCACTAAACGCGATATCTCAAGACGAGCGCACCAGCGATGAAGAGCGGCACCGCGAACAGCAGAGAGAGCGAGTAGAGGTCCCACCCGGCTCCCGAAAGATACCCAGCAACAATGGGGGAAACGATCGCTCCCGTTCTTCCGAGCCCTGCCGCCCAGCCTATGCCCGTTGCCCGAATAGTTGTCGGATAGATGCGCGCAGCGAGTGCATACATCGCGGTGAAAGCGCCTTGGAGTGAAAAGCCAATAATCAGGATGGAGGCGTTCAGAACCACCAATGATTCAATCCGCATTGCATATAAGATGACAAGGCAAACCGCTGAGGCGACAAAGAACACAGAGATCGGTTTTGAAAGCTTCAGCCTCGTCGTCAGCAGTCCTATCGCTAGTATCCCGAGCACACCGCCGAAGTTGAACTGCGTCAGCGCGGCAATTCCCTCTCTTCTCGAGAAGCCTGCATCGACGAACAATGACGGGATCCAGGACAACAAAAAGTACAGCGTTAAAAACCCCAGAAAGTACACGCTCCAAAGAATGATCGTATTTGCGGCATGACTATCCTCAAAGAGACTTGTGACTCGCCCTGCCCGAGCCTCCGAGTGGTCCTCTGGAACCAAGGCCGTTAAAGGTGACCGATGCAGCTGCTTTAAGACTGAATTGATCTTACCTAAATCGTCCGGTGACTTCGCTCTCTTAGAGGCGAGGTATTCCACCGACTCAGGCAAAATGAAGTAAAATCCTACGCCAAGCAAAAGCGTCGCAACGCCGCCATACACGAAAAGCATCTCCCAGCCTTGGGCAGGAATAACCCATTGCGCGACAGGGCCGACCAGCATCGCCCCGAACGGGTATCCCATAACGACCGTGGTCACCGCTAGGTTTCTAAAGCGCTCGGGAGCGAATTCAGCAGCAATCGTCGCGCCCGAAGCGAAGATCACGCCAATCCCCAACCCTGAGACTGCCCTCAATGCAATAAGCGCAGAAACAGATTGAGGGATAAATCCCGTCGCCACCATAGAGACCCCTATGAGAGCCGTCGCAGCGAGGATCATTATTCGTCGTCCATAAACATCAGAATATGGCGCGAGAACTGCAGCCCCCACCGCCATGCCAATCAAAGCCGCTGACAGAATCCATCCTTTCTCCGCGTCTGATATCCCCCAATCTGTTGTTATGCTGGGGCCAGCCACGGACATCGCAACGACGTCAAACCCATCCACCATGTTGAGCAAAAAACCGATCGCAATCACGACCAGCATCATCGGTGCGACTGGGCCGTTATCTATTCGATCTCGAATTTCTTGGATTGAAGACGCATGCATAAGCTTTCGGTGCAGTTCCAGCCTTAACAAATCAATGCATTTCTACTCTTACACCGTGAAGTTGAGCCTATTGCCCTCTCCGTCGGACTTTGCGCCCCTTATAACCGCTCCTTAACACATGAAACCAATTCGCGTTTCAATACCGGTCAAAAAAACTATAGAAATTTAGCAATCACGCGAATGCCACCAGTCGATTGCCGTATTCGACGTCAAGTAAATTGGGATCCTCGCTATAACGAAGTCTGATTGTCGAGGGAGACAACACATCTTCAAGTCCATACTAAATTCGAGATTCTTTTTTTGGATAATTCTGGCCATTCCCAGCATCCCGATGACGCTACTCTTGATGCGAGGTGTCGCGCCCGTACCCGATAAGTCCGTTTATGAGTTTTTGCTGCACCCCACTGGCGAGTTTGCAGGGAGATTCATGATCATCGCCATGATGCTCACTCCTCTGCGAATGCTTATGCCTCGCGTCAAATTCTGGAGCTGGATGATTCAGCGACGAAGATATCTGGGCGTTGCATCCTTTTTGTATGCGCTCGCTCATACGATTTTTTACGTTCTCGACCGAGCGACGCTGGACGCGATTTTTGGGGAAATAGGCGCGCTTGGCATCTGGACCGGATGGGTAGCATTTTTCATTTTCATTCCATTGGCGGTTACCTCGAACGACTTTTCGGTGCGCTTTCTCGGGTCAAGATGGAAGCTGTTGCAACAATGGGTCTACGTCGCCGCCGTTGCGACGCTCTTACATTGGATGTTCGTTCATTATGAGTTTGGTCCGGCCATGGTTCACTTCACACCATTGGCCCTATTGGAAATCTATCGAATAGCTTCGAACGTTAAAAAACGTTCGCTTCAAGCGGGCACTGGAGGATAGCCGAATGGTGAAAGTCATTTTCATTGATCATGAGGGCCTGGAGAGATCAGTCGATGCTGATGTCGGCGCATCAGTCATGGAAAGCGCAATCAAAGCGGGTATACCCGGAATAGATGCTGATTGCGGGGGCGCTTGCGCATGCGCGACTTGCCATGTGTATGTTGATCGAAGCTTCTTGGAAATCGTCGGCAAGCCGGAAGAGATGGAACAGTCCATGCTTGATTTCGCCGAGAACGTTCAGGAAAACTCCCGCTTGTCTTGTCAAATTTCAGTTTCGGAAGAATTAGACGGCCTGAGAGTAACGACGCCAGAGAGTCAGCATTAAAGTTTGACCGTTGATACAAATGGCGCGGTTTTCACCGTCGAGTCATCCTCTAAGCAGTCCAACATGAATCGCGCCAGCTGGCAGGTATCGACTTTGAATGCTTGAACTTTGTCAGACGTAACCGTCAGCTCACCTTCCGCATCCGTAATTTGCGGCGGCCTGACGATCGTCCAATCCAAGTCTGAGGAGAAGAGCGCATTATGCTCTCTTTCTTTGTCGAGATAATTCGCACCCGAGAGCAAGATTAAAACTCGCCTCATCATTGCGCGCCCGAACGCGATCGGTTCATCACCTAGCCTCAGACCCGCACCTCCGATTGCGACAATGCGTTTGACGGCGTTATCTTGCATCGCAGAAATCATAGACTGCATCGCATCCGTGTACTCGTTTGAGTTTGGCGTTCTTTTCATAGGTGGTCCAATGGTCGACAACACCGCATCTACGCCGCTGATCGCGCTCAATAGAGTTTCGCGATCAAAATACTCCCCCTCTATGACGGTGACGTTCTGTTCCAGATTCCCTAATTTATGTGGGTTGCGGACGAGCGTGGTGACTTGATGGCCCTCGGCTAGTGCTGCTCGTGTTAAAACTTTCCCCACCATACCGGTGGCGCCTAGTATGAGTATCTTCATTTGGTGAGCTCTCCAGCATCGTTGTTTTTCTGCAATTCACCGGTGAAATTGAGGCCGCTCCGAAGGAATTCGATATGCGCCTCAATGAGTTTTTCAATGTCAGGCGGAGTATCGTCTCCATCGGCGAAAAGTACGTTCCAAAGGCTTGAGAGGGCAATCGGCGCGATCACGAGACGAGCGACAAGATCTGGGTCAGAAACACTTATCTCTCCTTTCTTATTGGCGCGAATGAGCACTGAAGACAATATTCGCAACAAACGATCTATCACCTGCTCGCGGTAAGCATTCACCGTATCTGGAAACGTTTTTGAATCTGCGATTAGAATTTTCATGATGCGCGGAAAGTAGGATTCTCTTAGGTGCCGAGGTGCTTGTCTGAGGATCGCCGCGATCGTTTCGAAACCGCTTTCATTCTGCTCTGCGAGTTCCTCGAACCGTTCGAGATTTTGGATGGCGAAAGCATCGACGATTGCCTTAAAAATTGCATCCTTGGAATCGAAATACAGATACAGCGTCCCCTTGGAAACACCCGCTCTACTTGCGATGTCATCCGTGCGCGCAGCGGCGAACCCTCTTTCGAAAAACTCATCGAGAGCTGCCTCCAGAATGACCAGACGCCGTTCGTCCTTTGCTTCTTCAGATAACGCTCGTTTCAATCTGCTATAACTCCAAATCGTTTTTGCGTACCGCTTCGCCTAGAACGGAATCGTTTGGCCTTGGTTGCCGACAAATCGACCAGTATCTTCAATGGTTGCTTCGGAGATGACTTTGATCATCCCAGCAACCGCTTCATCCGGCTCGAACGGTTTTTCTTGCCCAGACATTTTCATTATCTTTGAGCGCATTGGCGCCAAGCGCTCTGTTAAAACCAAACCAGGATGGAATGTCAGAACAGTGACCCCGGCGGGTTTTAGGTCGCGCGCTGCATTCTGCATCAGCATGTTCACTGCTGACTTTGAAGCTTTGTACCAATACAAACCTGGAGGACCTGGCATGCCGAATGACCCAGCACCGGAACTAATCGTTACCATTTTCTTGTGCGTGCTTGCGGCAACGCTATCACGAAACGCCTCTAGCATTTTTATGGGTCCACGAACATTTGTTCTGAAGTACTCATCCATGAGTTCATACTTCAGCGTCCCAAACTTCTCACCAAATTGCGCTGTTGGGTCACTTCCGTCTCCCATCCGACCCGCATTATTGATGAGTACATCGACCGGGTCTCCTTTAAACTGATTTGCGAGCCGGTCGATGGAATCGAGGTCATCTACGTCCAAGTGCTTAATCAGCACATTACCGCGCTCCGCAGCTAAACGCGTTAATCCATCTTCCTTTTCCTTTCTACGGGTGGCGACAACAACCCAATTCTTAGCCGCGTATTGGCGCGCAAACTCAAGACCAATGCCTTTAGAGGCGCCAGTGATCAAAACTGTGGACATTCGGAAGTTACCTTTCTCTCGAAGCAGGTCTTCGAGTTTTCAATCGTGATGTGTCCGTTGAAGAAAAACGCACCTGAGACTCGGATCAGTCCCAGGTGCGAAGTGAGTGGTCGGGTATCAAGACCCCCCCACCGGAGGATTGGACTGGCTAGTTCCCACCAAAGCTTGTTCTCAACTGGACGCCGTAGGATGCGCCTCTCGTGCCGCCAACGAATGCGGCACCACCGCCATTGAACTGAGATGGCCCTAACAAAGTTACTGGACGCTCGTCGGTGACGTTATTTCCGTATACGGCGAGGGACCAATTTGCGTCTTTTCCAGCGACCTCGGCACGAAGATCCAACCGTTCCACGGCAGATTGAATTCCTCCAAACCCAAACTCGTCAGTGGTGCGCGGATCATAGCGATCGCTCACGTAGTAATCATCTGAGTAGTTGAAATTACCGCTCAAAGTCATTTCGAGTGCCTGTGTCACATCGAAAGTGTAATTACCGCCGATGTTGAACGTATAGTCAGGTGCGAACAGCAGCGGGAATCCTGCTCGGTCTGTTATACCGCCGGAGCCATCTGTGTCGGCCGGGTTTGGTGGACCGAAGTAGCAATCGGTTCCGCCCACAGTCTGTTCAAACTGAGAGCACTGAGCGCCTGGGAATGAGTCGAACTCAGCATCCAGGAAAGAACCGGAGAACGTGATGGTGAGTTGGTCTGTAGCTAACCACTCACCGTCAAACTCGATCCCCTGAGATGTCGCTGAAGCTGCGTTTTGAACGTTGAAACTATCTGTAACGACGTCGAATGAAGACACTTGCAGATTCGTGTAATCAGTGAAGAACACGTTCGCGTTAAACCTCAGCGTTCCATCTGCCAGGATTGAACGAATACCAAACTCAAAGTTGGATGATTCTTCATCATCGAATTCAAACGTTGTTGGATCGCTCGCGATTCCCCGAAGCACTTGCGACAAGCCCCCAGCCTTGAAAGCTTCGTTGTAGGTTGCAAACAACATGATATCGTCTGTTGCATCCCACTCAACGCCAAGCTGATAACTCAGGTCATCAGTGTCGATGGAGCCAAGTTGACAAACGTTTTGGACAAAACCATCGCCGTTACCATCATCATCACACACCGCCGGGTTTGCGGAGACGACCGTGAATGGCCCGAGCAGACCGTCAAGATTTGATGGCGCGGTAGAAACAAATGCACCGCCATCTTTTTCGACTTCGGTGTAGCGAAGCCCCAATGTCCCTCTGAACGTATCAGAGAAGTTACCTGTGAAAGATGCGAATACAGAAGTCCATGTATCGTCGGAATTCCAATCTCCCCGAGACAGCGTTTGGGCTGGAGCCCCCAAAGAAAGCTGCGGGAACGTAGAGAACGTCTCATTGGACGCGACAGTTTCGGTGTCCTGGTAATAAATCCCAGCGAGGTAGTCTAAGAACCCGTTGAATACGGGCTCGTTCGACGCAATTCGAATTTCGTGGCTCACCTGCTCGTAGGTTTCAACCAATTGCGGGTGCACGTCCGCATAGGGGACGCCGCCAATATCCGCTGCGCCGTCAAAATCGTATTCGCTCAACGCCGAGATACCCGTAAGCGTTGCGCCACCGAAATCATAGTTCCAGGTAAGCGCGAGTAAGTCAGTTTCGGTATTACGCCCGGTATCCAAGAAAACGTCATTTGTGACAGGACGACTCCCAGCGGGCGTCAGCGGAATCGTGGTTCGCGCATCGCCGCCAGCTGATGTCCGACCGTCATATTCAAACTCCACCCGGTCGCCAAATTCGTTCAAAGCCAATCCACACAAAGTCGCGAACGGCGTTAGCGGATTTGCAGGATCACACCCGACAATTTCCGCTGGCGTACCATTCTGATCGGCTGAACCAGTTTCCCATTTCAGCTCCAAATCAAAGGCGTCGGTTGCCTGCCAATTTGCTGTGACACGAATTAGATCTGTTTGAAGTCCGGCCCAGTCCTCCCCTGTGAAGGAATTGGTCATCCATCCATCCATGTCGGTGTATCGACCGGCCACGCGAAGGCCGAACGTGTCGGAAAGCGGTATTGTAACCCCTCCAGCGAGAATCAGTTCGTTGTCAGACCCGTAAGTCGCGTCGACATTTGCTTGGAAAGGACCCGTGCCGTCACGCGTTGTAATGTTAAGCGCACCCGCGACTGCGCTTTGGCCGAAGTAGACTGGCTGTGGTCCGCGCAAGACTTCAACTTGTGCAATGTCTGACAAAGGCGCCACAGATTGACGCGAGCGACCGATGTAAATGCCGTCAACAAATGTCGCCACGGATTGCTCAAAACCGGCATTCCCTTGGCTGGTTCCGATGCCGCGAATATTGAGGGTGTTACCGGTAAGACCTTCGGTGATGAACAGGTTTGGTACGAGGTTATCGAGATCATCCAGACGGACGACGTTTTGCTCCACGAGTGTGTCGCCATCGACTGCTTGAATGGAAGCCGTCACATCTTGGAGGCTTTCTTCACGCTTCTCAGCGGTAACTGTAACTGTACCAAGTGTGCGCTGAGTAGCCTCTTCATCACTCGTATCGGCACCCTGTGCCAAGGCTGTTGGAGCCAGCAACATGGTCGATGCCATTAGACATGACAGATACGATTTCGTCTTAAATTTCATCGATAGTTCCTCCCGAACTGATTTTCCGCCCGCCTTAAGGCTTGGACTTTTGGTGATGCCCGAGCCTGCCCTGTCCCTATCGAAGGAACAACGCCAATTGCCGCATAGGCCATTAAGTTATCGCTATACACTCAATTTTTTCGATTATTTATCCGCAGATAAAGAAGGGTAATTTTGGAGCTTTTTCCTAAGCCGCAGCCACTCTTATCATTGTTTTTGTTGAGTTTTACTATTTGACGAATCGTCACCGCCCCAAGGGTGTGCCATTTAGGTGACACTATGTTCTTACTAAACCGGACCACAATAAGAGGCTCAAATTGTGACCGATCGAGTCCATTGCGCCGCCTATTCGTCATTCGCCGACCCACAAGGTCGGCGGATTGCGGCCTCATCTGCTAATGGGCAAGCCCAATTCCATAACACGTTGCTCAAACGGACCTCACCAAATTGCATTCAAACCTTGAAGTTTTAGCTATTAACCCATCGAACTAGAGAGCTGAAAAAGATCCTAGAAACGAGCCATACAACACCATAACACATTATTATTTATGTGTTTTATATTCGCGCAGGTGCCCATACCGCGAGAAAGTCATTTCATTTTTGAGAAGGGACGTCCCTTTTCACCCATGTTTACACACGCGCCAACTTCATGCTCACCATGCTTGAAATCATGAGGGCAGGAAATAATCGTGAGTGAATTCAAAAAAGGTTGGCCCACTCTTTTGGGCGCGATGGTCGGCACGATGTGCGGTGTTCAAACGCTGACCGCTTACACACAGGGCTTTTTCGCCGAACCACTAACCTCTGAGTTCGTGTGGAGTCGCGCTCAGTTCTTCTTGAGCTTCTCTGTGCTCCAGCTCGCTGGTGTCGTAACCGCTCCGATCGTTGGAGCGTTGGGCCAACGCTACGGATTAAAGTTGATCGGTATAATCGGGCTAATTGGGCACGCGATCGCTTATGTCATATTAGCTCAAAACAACGGCTCTCTAGCATTCTTCTACTTTAGTTTTGTTCTAGTCGCAGTGCTCGGCGCCGGCTCGCTGCCAATTGTGTGGACAAGTGCGATCAACAATTGGTTTGTAAAGAACCGGGGAACCGCCATTGGAATCACCATGGCAGGAACAGGTCTCGGCGCCTTTATTCTGCCTCCTATCGTTGTTGGGCTCACCGACGCATATGGCTGGCGCTTAGCTTATATGGCGATTGGCTTGGGATCGCTCGCCGTGTCGCTCCCCATCATTTTAGCTTTCTTCAAGGAAGGCAAAGTGGAAGCGGAAGACGGCGCTTCAACTGTGAACGAGAAAGAAAAACCCACCTGGGGACTGACGCGAGCAGAGGCTATGAAGACCCACCAATTCTGGCTTCTTGGGGCGGTTTTATTCTTTACGGTGTTGGCGGTCGGCGGAATGCTTTCGAACTTTCCGCTCATTATGGGAGAAGAAGGTCTGACTCGGCAACAAATTGCCCCTATTGCTGGAGCGATGGGAATATCCGTTGTGATAGGCCGGGTGACTGTTGGTATTTTGGCTGATCGTTTCTGGGCGCCCGCAATCGGTGCGGTCGTCTTTGCTATTATGGCTCTCGGCGTTCTCACGCTCGCCATATCGCCAAGCATCTCCCCCACCGTCGCTCTTCTTATCGCGATTTCTATTGGGTTTGCGGCTGGTGCGGAGTTAGATCTCCTCGTTTATCTGACCGGCAAATATTTTGGAACGCGTTATTTCTCAGAAGTCTTTGGCGTTGTGTTTGTGTTTTTCTCGATTGGTGGGGGAATTGCTGGTCCGCTCTATGGCGCTGTTTCTCAAGCTGCGGGAAGCTATACCAACATTCTATTTGCAACCGTGGGCGTCTTGGCGCTGTCGATTACGCTATTCATCGCGCTAGGGCGCTACCCTGAGGCGGAACAATTAGACACATAAAAAAGTCCCGTTTGAGCTTACGCGCAAACGGGATCGAAGCTACGTATGCACCCAAAGGGGAGAGGGGCAGTTTTGGACTAAGCTTTTGGGATCAGCCCCGCCTTCCACGCTGCTTCAATAGCCTTCCATGTTGGCGGAGAGGTCACCCAAACTAGACGGCAGCCTTTCTCTGATCCAAACATTACCATCTGTTTGGCCGAAAGGTGCGCGACTTCTCCCTCGCTAACCCGAGTTTCCAGACCATCAATCGTGATAATGAGTTCTCCGGAAACGAGAAACAAAACCTCGTCAAACATAAGAGGGATTGGTGTATCCGTTTTCTGGCCAGGATCCCATGTTCCCACGCCGACACCGATCGCATCGCTACTGTCGACAAGAACAGAGCTGAGATTTCCGTCTACTTCGTCTTTGCTCCTGAAAAACTCTTTTAGCCCTTCGTCCGAAACTTTATCGGCCATGATAGAACCAATGGGTCCCACCTGGACTTTCTTAGGGTCAAATACTGTAACTGCCATTGTTCGAATGTCCTTTATGCGTTGAGCTCAACAGGTAGAGATAAGAGGCCATGCAACATTAGGTTTGTGCCAAACTGCGGTTTCATACCCTCTGCGATTTTCATATTTGGGAAGGCTTCAAACAGGGCGGTTACTGCGAGACGTGTCTCAAGCTTTGCTAAGTGATTGCCCAAGCAAAATCTAATCCCTCGGCCGAAGCCAAGATGTGGAACACGCTTGTCGCGATCGATGATGTACTTGTCTGCGTCTGGATAAACACTGGCATCCCGATTTGCAGATGCATTACCAGCGAACACCATGTCATTTTCGCGTAGAGTTATGCCATGCAACTCATAGTCTTTGGCAACGCGTCGGCCGATCACGTGGGAAACTCCATTATAGCGAACTGTTTCATCCACCATTTTCTGAGCCAGTGACGGATCCTGCTTCAGTTTTTCAAGCTCGGCGGGATGGGTCAGGAGACTTAGGATACACTTACCGATCAAGGAAAGCGTTGTTTCGTGCCCCCCAATATATAACTGCACAGCCTGTGTGAGCAGCTCATCTTCTTTCATGACGCCTGCATCGACTGCGTCTTTCAACAGTGACAGAACCGTATCGTCTCCGTGCGGCTTGAGATCTCCTTTGTCGAAAAGCCCTTTCAAGTAATCACCGATTGCACGGGCCGTAGCGCCCCCCTCTTCCCTTTGAGCTTCCGTTTGTTGCGGCTGAAGCGCTTCTGCGAGCTTTGGCGCCCACTCGTGGAACAAGGCATAGTCCTCTTTTGGCAATCCCATGATCAGAGAGAGGACATCGATCGGCACCGTATAAGCAAACTCTTTTTCGATATCGATGATGGCTTTGCCTGAGGCGCGAACGCTCTCAATCGCGTCATCAATGATCGCTTTAATATCAGTTTCGCGCTTCATGACATTCACAGGCATGAAGAAGTTGTTCACGACACCTCGGAGCCGTGCGTGGTCAGGGTCATCCATGAAGAGGGAAGAAAGCGCATGCCGGACATCGGGATGCCACGCCTGGATCATTGGCATCTTTTCGACGGAGAAACTTTCATTATCCGCGAGAATTGCCTGCACGTCTGCGTGGCGTGAAATGAACCAAGTGTTGATGGGTTCAATCTTGTGAACCGGTTCATTTTCGCGGAGCCACTCATAGGTTGGAAACACGTCTTTAAAAAATTCCGGACTCATCATTGGAGCTGCCATTGGGGCGTCCTTTCCTATAAATTGTTTCTTTTTTCTGCTTGGTGCTCATCTTCAATGAGCCCGATTTTCCAATAACCAGATATGTAGAGATCTTCTTTCGGCAGTTGGCGCTCTTTCACGAGCCAGTGCCGAAACGCTCTGATCACGCCGGATTCACCAGCTACAAATATCGCCGCCCGGCCCTGAGCCCAATCAAATGATTGGACCAGTTCGATTTGCTGCTGGCTGGGCTTATGCGAGTCTGCGTGGATCAGCCAATGAACTTGCATGCCTGGCGGGTGATCGATCTTCCGTTTGTCGTTTTCACTTTGCACTTCAAAAACGATGTGCCCCTTTGCCCCGAAAGGGATACTTTCCAACGCAGCTTCTGCTGCCGGCATCGCGCTCATATCAGCACAGACTAGAAACCAATCAGCTTGCGTCGTAGTGAGTTTCACACCTGAAGGACCGGCCACTCCGATTAGAGAACCGGGTTGAGCACTCACCGCCCACTCGCAAGCGGGACCGCCTCCATCATGAACAACAAAATCGATCCAAAGTTCGTTATTCTCGCTATCATATCTGCGAGCTGTATAGGTTCGAACGGTCGGACGTGGGCCGTTTTCAATTATCGCCTTGAACTCATCGCGCGTCCAACCTGGTTCGGGCAAGAGCAGCTTAATATTGCCGCCATCTTGCCCTTCCGGCCAATCCTCTAAATCACGCCCAGCGACAATCACTCTGATCATGTTTTTCGAGAGCGGTTCAACACGAACGACTTCGAGAAGTCTTGGTTTCGGTCGTCGGCCTGTCGGCGGCTTCATGAAACGTCCCCCATCATCGAGTGGACGGTTGTCCTCGCCTGCCTGAACTTACTTTTGCACAAGTGCCGAGACCTCTTCTTCGGAGTATTTGAACGCCTTGTAAGATGGCGAGGCAGCATCAAAGCGCGCAACGATTTCGCCTGCTTCCGAAACTTCTATGGCATAATTGTCAGCTGAGCTCGTTAAGAGCGTAGATCCGCCAGGAAGTCTTCTGGCGCCGCCTTGAAATGAAGCGAAATAGTCTGGCGAACTCCATAGCCAGGCCGTTTCGACGGAGTACGTTCCATCGTTATCTCGGATGTAAGCGCCAAGTTCACTAGTCGGCAAAAAAAGCTCATGTATCTCGCTGACACCTTCAAGCTCGGCCTGCGCGCGCGCACCATCTTCATCATCAAATGGATTAAAATTCGGACTGAAGACGGTATTGTTATTGTGGACTAAAATGTTGCCCTCGCCCGGAAGGCCTTCAGCGATCCAATTTGCATCGTGCTGTTTTAGGAAAATACGATCTTCAGTCGTTCCTGCTCTATGAGCTGCAGGGTTACCGTAACGAAATAGAAGGTCCCCAGCAGCGCCTGCAGCCTCTTCGGTTGAAGCGGTACGTTCGATAATCCAAATTTCGTTATAGATAAAAGAACTGAGCAGAATCTGATTCAGTTCCTCGTTATAATCGATGGAATTGATGTGTTGCCTGAATGAATTCCGAGGCGCGTAATTGTCCGGGAAGTTAGGATCAATCCGACCTGGGTGGTCAGCGACGACTCCATAGTTTTCAGCTTCGGGAAATTTGTCTTGGATCAAGTGATCATCGAACCGCCATGCCCAAACCGCTTCAAATTCTCCTGACACGAGGTCAGGTTTAATTTCGACAACACCGTCCACCCACACTGTTCTGGCGTCGCTGACATCCCAGCCTTTTGCGAGTGCTTCAGCGCCGGTGAGCGCATGATAGGTACTCGCTAAGATGTTTCCATTGGGCATTGGCTCTAGGTCATGATGGAAGAAAGCACCGCCAAGGTCGGCAGAAGTCACTTCCCAAACGACAGTTCCATTTTTGTCTACAATTTGCAGAACGTCCGCAGACGCGACCGGTCCTCGCCGCGTCGCCATTCGATTACGAATACCCGTGCGAACAATTTGGCCATCCGGGAGCAAGTAACCCGGCGTCCCGCCACCAGTTAAATTCGCAGGCCAAGTATGAACCACTTCACCGGTCGGCGAAATGAGGTGAGTGTCATTAATCACATCATTCGCGATTTCGTCAGCTTGATGCCAAAGGAGGTATCCTGGAAAGACGCTCGCCTCATCAAACACCTCAATCGTGACGGGAGGAGGCGCTGCGGCGAGCTCATTCAACTGAGCGAGCAATTTGTCATAAGCCATTTCCTGTTCTGCGGTCATGAGCCCCGTGAGCAAGTTGTTTTGTTCGAATGGGTCTAGCTCGAGATCAAAGAACATGCGTCCCTGAGCTAAGACCATCAGTTTGTAGCGATCATCACGAATAGATTGATCACGCGGCGCATTGGGGATCATGGCGCCATCGGCATACGCCCAGTCTCGAGGAGCTTCGACACTCTTGTTTATAAGTGCGCCCACGAAGCTCGTTGAATGAATGCCGGCGCTTGAATTGTCAGCGCCTGTCCAATCGATATCGGCCAAATCCAGAACGCTTTGAAAGATATCTGTTGAGTTGGCCAAATGCGGATAGGTTCCAGGTTCGATGCCAGGTCCAGAAATGATGAAGGGCATGTCTATGCCGCCTTGATGAAAGGTCGCCTTTGCTCTGCTCGGACCATATGGAGGGCTGATCACTTCTTTAGGGGAGCCATTATCGCCGATGAAAACGATATAAGTGTTTGACCGGTGTTCCTCAGGGATCGACATCAACAGTCGACCAATCTCTGCGTCCATCGCTTCGATTGCCGCTCGAAAATATGGCGCTGGATCAGCCTCAACGCCGTTTGGATCGAGTTGATCCGTGTCAGCCGAAAGCAAACTGCTCGGAGGTTTGTGGAACGGTTCATGAGGCGCCGTGAACGCCACCCAGGCAAACCAGGGTTTTTCTTGCGTTTCAATCCATCCAATCGCGTCATCGATCAGGCGGCTAGAGAAGTAACCTGTCGCGGGCGTTTCTACGCCATTTTCCACGTGCTTCCACGCGAAGTGACTCTGCATGGTGCCTTCGATGATACCGGAGAAGTGATCAAAGCCAGCGATATTTGGGTGATCTACTCCTCCATTGAACCGGTCTGCGACGTGCCATTTACCGAATGCGCCGGTCGCATAGTCTCTTGTGGAGCTTCTTAGAATTTCCGGTAAGGTGAGTTGATCTTCTTTGAGGCCGCGGGCGTTGTTGATAACGCGCTCTGGAATGACCTTCCTTAGATCTTCAATTTTCAAAATCCGCAGTTCGGGCGGAGCGTCGCTGGGCCGGTCTGGTTGGTTTATGCTCGATGGCGTGTTGGGCAAGACAGGCGCGTAAAGTTCGTTCGAAAACCCATACTCTCCGGTAAGTAACGTAGCGCGCGTGGGAGAACAAAACGGTTGGGTCCACATCGCCTCAAACCGAACCCCGGCATTACAAAGACGATCAAGATTTGGCGTTTTCGCTGCGGACTCTCCTACCCCAAAACAACTCAGAGTTTCTTTCCCCATATCGTCGCCGATGATGAGGAGAAAGTTTGGCGCGGTTGAGACTTTGGGTTCAGTCGGTTCTTCAATTTTTGGTGCGGTGCTGCACGCCGAAAGCGTCATTAAAAGACCAATGGCGAAGCATGGCAGACTTTGCATCGCATTTTTGTTTCGAGAAGTCACATGTTCCTCCGAGGCTGGCGCTTTCGCTAGTTTTTTTAGCGCCTTCATATTTAGACTTTCACTAGCACAGTCCGCGGCGACTGGTATGCATTTCTCGGAGCCGATTTTTGCGAAGCGAGTTAAGGAATACCTATAGGCAATTCGCTTTGACCCGATAATGAATCGGAATCAATCGGAGTGAGCAATTCGGGCCTATCACACTAGAACGCTCTGTTTTATTGAAGTTTTCTTAGAAATCATGGGTGCGTTTTTCCTGCCTCCGCAAGAAACTCCCGCACTCCCCACTCCTACTGTTCTAGCAATTTCCAACTCTTAGAGGCGTTTGACAGAGCGCGCTAGCCACTGAATGTGGAGAACATAAGAAATAAGGCTGAGCACTCTGAACGAGATCAGATGCTCGCTTACTAACGGGAGGTACAGATGAGCGAATTTGCGAGAGGCTCTGGACCATTATTTGCCGCAACGATCGGCACCATGTGCGGGTTGATTACGATCACCAACTATTCGCAAGGGTTTTTCGTTGGGCCCGTCATAACAGAGTTCGGATGGACCCCAGGACAGTTCTTTCTTGGGTTTACGGTTATGATGTGTGCAGGCTTGATCACTGCACCTGTGATTGGATCGCTCGCACAGAAATACGGTATTCGAACCATTGGAATGATTGGGCTGGTAGGTCATTCTATCGGCTATTTTCTTATCTCGCTGAACCCAAATTCTCTGCCGCTTTGGTACGCAAGCTGGGCGCTCTTGGCTGTCCTTGCCGCCGGCTCGTTGCCAATTATTTGGACAAGCGTCTTGAACGGATGGTTTGTCAAAAATAGAGGAAAGGCCGTCGGCATAACGATGGCCGGAACGGGAATTGGTGCCTTCTTACTCCCACCAATCGTTGAGACCATCATAACCGGAAATGGGTGGAGAACCGCCTATCAATCAATTGGAATTGGCGCTCTCATCATATCACTCCCAATTGTGTTTTTGCTCTTCAGGGAAAACCAAGCGGCGCTCTCAGAAGATAACAGTTCCAGCAGCTCGACATGGGGAATGACGCGCGGCGAAGCGATGGCTTCGGCAAAATTTTGGATCCTCGGCGCAGTTTTGTTCCTGACAGTTTTTGTCGTGGTGGGGCTTTTGTCGAACTTTGAACGCATAGTCAGCGCCAAAGGTATCGAACGCAGCACCATCGCCGCGGTAGCAACAGTCATTGGTGTCACGGTCATTCTAGGACGTTTGCTCGTCGGTGCTTTGGTCGATCGGTTTTGGGCGCCCGGCGTCGCGAGCTTTTTCTTCACGCTTCCGATTGTTGCGATCTTATTGTTGGTGCACGCGCCATTTTCAATGACGATTGGCGTCATCATAGCGATATTCATCGGTCTTGCGGCCGGAGCTGAGCTTGATCTTCTCGCCTATCTGACCAGCAAGTATTTTGGACCGAAGCACTACGCGAAAATATTCGGCGGCATATTTGCCTTCTTCACAGTCGGTGCTGGAATCGCGCCGCCCGTTTTCGGAGAAATGGCTGCAGCGACGGGTAGCTACACGACACCGCTTTATCTAGCGATCGCAATTCTCTCTGTGTGTATCGTTCTGTTCTTAATGCTGGGTCGCTACCCGGACCAAGCGCTGGCTGAAATGGAGTCATTATGAGCTCAAACAAACTGTCAAATGCGGACACGAAACCAACATCATTTGAGTTGGCAGAATTTCAAAAGCCGAAGTCCGGCGAGGACCTGATTATCGACATGTCGGTGGTTGTTGAGCCTCTCGACGGGCCTATGCAAAAGAAGGCCACGGTTTCAGTCAATCTACCTGGCTGGAGCGACTGGGAAATCACATGTGATGAAGGAACGTCTGGCGGCGGCGACGATACAGCCCCGGCGCCTCTTATGTTTTTCTCTGCGGGTGTCGCGTTCTGCTTGATGACGCACATGCAAATGGCGGCAAAACAGCTTGGCCTGACTCTAAAGACTTTGCGACTTGAACAACGCTCTCAATTTGCGTCAAAGTTCAACTTCGAGACAATGCATCCGAAAGACAATTTCGGATCTGGAAAGAACTTTCAGACTTTCGTTCACGTGGAAAGCGATGATGCTCCGGAACTGATCGAAGAGTTTGTAAGCTGGTGTGAGCAGGCCTGTATGGCGGGTCAAAGCATCGCCAATTCAGTCCCTACTCAAACCAAGATTGTTCTAAACGGCACCGAACTCTAAAGCCCGTTGGCCTGTTCCAAAATGTGAGAGGACATGCCGCCATCCACGGTTAAATTGGCTCCGCGGAACCATGCAGACTCGTCAGACATCAAAAACGCGATGACGGGGGCGACGTCGTCAGGTCGCCCAGGACGGTCCATAATCTTCATGTCTTCTTCAGCTCGTTCGCCCAACGTTTCTATGAAGTCTTTTAGGATTGGGGTTTCAACGGGCCCTGGCGAGACACAATTCATTCGAATTTGGCGGTCACGCCAGGTCCATCGATTTTTCAGGGTCCAAACAATCAGAGCTTCTTTGGAAAAGAAGTAGGATCGACCGGACTCGGTCGTGATCCCCTGCTCTTCTACAAATGCGCTGACCGTTTCAAATGACAGGTCCGAGGCAGATTTGATTTGATCGAGAGACTGCGCCCAACCAAACCCCGCGAGAGATGCGAGGTTCGCGATGGAAGCTCCATCCGCAAGTTTTGGAACCAACCCTTCGGTCAGCATTTGAAGGCCTAGAAGATTGACCCGGATCACCAATTCAGGCGGCGCAGTCGGCGGCAAGCCGGCAATATTGGCCAGACCGTTGGCACCTGAAGGTAGGTTCGAAACCAATTCATCGATTGAGGTTGGGTCTGATAAGTCTGCTTTGTGAAACTCGTCAGCATGGTCGGCGGGGTTTCGATCAACACCGATAACTCTCGCCCCTTTTGCTTTAAGAAGCGCGGTGGTCTCTGCTCCAATTCCAGATGCGCACCCGGTGACGATAATCGTTTTGCCCTCTAGCGGACCTTTTTGATTCTCTCCGAAAAGCCCCATGGTTTTGCCCTTCCTTCTCAAACTTTTAGGTCGCATCAAGGTTTTCCGTTGCTCAGGCTGGCAGCCTTAAAGGAAACAATCAGACAAACGCCGGTGCGGACCGGAACGTCACTCCAGATGGAGCCATCACCCATGCGACGGGTAGTGGACGATTCAATTCAAACACTGAGAGCTGACTCTTCGTAACGACTGTCGGATCGAAATGTCGACGCGCTTTAAGGACTTCACTCTGGATCAGTTCATACCCGTAGTCTTTTGCGACTTCCGCCAAACAAAACGCCGCTTCCCCGCTGGTCACGCCCGCAACAGTTTTCGGAGACTGTTGAAGCTCTGCTTTTAGCCGGCCATTCCACAATGGGTATAGGTCTTTGCCTGTCGGCAAATTGGTGACGCCTGACGCTCTTCGCGCAAGTAAATTGGCCGCGGGGATTTGCTTGTCGAAGACCACCAGATCTACCGATCGAGTTTCTTCGTATCCATCAGAGTTCGCCATGGGCGAGAGGACCCCCGCTCCAACCATTGCAAGATTCATCTTAAGAAACGTTCGACGAGTGGACATCTTATTCCTCCTGATAGTCAGGATTGTTCTGCGCCAAGTAGGCGCCTATGAGGGCGAGGTCTTCGTCGCTGACTTCCGTCTTGCGGAAGTATGGCATCGACTTGATCCCCTGACGGACGACCAGTTCGATATACTCTGGCGTCAAATCAGTGCGTTCGGTCAAGATCGGACTCATGTCCGTAATTCCCGCCATCATGTACGTGCGTTTCAAACTATCCGTTCCGGCCATCCCTACGCCATCCGCGTGGCAAATCGCGCACCATTGATCGTAGACTTGCTGACCGCGTTCCAATCCAGTGGCGTCTTCACTCGCCGAAAACCCGAAAGTAAGGCTCGTATCCCAAAGCTCTCCTGAATCAGAAATTGACGGGCTCTCATTAGACGCCGCTACGTCGGAGGACGGCGCACCGCCACAAGCTGCGAGCGCCAGTGCTAAAAAGCTTCCACAAAATAGTTTTACCTTCATACTAGCTTCCCCCGCCGTTTCTTAGATGCTTCGGCCAAATTCCAGACTTACCAGCGGCAAGAACACCATTTGGATCGAGCGCGTCCTTGATCACTTCGTTCAAACGCAGCAGCGCATTGTCGTTGAAATTGTAGACGTCCATCACGTCTTTCTGGAACAAGGCGTGAGTTCGATATTCCCCCCAACCATGAGACGCCGCGATCTTGATCATTTCGCGGTACATTTCTTCAGTCCGACGGTTCACTTCGGCATTTTTAGTAACGTTGAACGCAACCAAATAAATGAAGGAACGATAGTACCAGCCAAGCGGTAGTCGACCAAAATGTCCGGGTGGAATTTTAAAACCAAAATCCTTTTGCACTTTATAGAAAACATCCTGCGCCTTCATGACGCTCGCAGCGTCTTTAGGGATCATTGGCGCGAAGTAGAGATGTCCTGTGGAGGGCGCATCCGGCGTCGACTGCATGTCGTTCAGGAATTGCTGCATCGAGAAGCGGTTGAGACTGGGAACACCCAAGTGCACTTTCTCGGCGTTCCCTTCGGTATTCAGGAGCGCTTCTTGTTCCTGCGTGAGCGGAAATCTCACCACGGGGCCATGTTGTTCTGCCCAAGCGCCCGGGATCTCTTCGAACTTTGCTTTACAATACTCCCACTGAGCCTTGATGATCTCTTCCGGTCCATGGAATTTGATATCGGCACTCCAATATCCAATCCCGTTACGCGCGCCATAGTCTTCGAGCTTTGCGGCATCCGGGCGACCATCAACCGCGAGTATCGACATCAGCTCTTTGTTCGAGGCGAACTTTTTAAAAGTGTCCATCGAAGCGCCCATTGGCGGCCCTTGAACGGGGCTACCAAAATGGGTCATTCCATTTGCGATCCCAGAATGCGTTACGTGACACTCGACATCGATTAACGCTTCTAAGTCTTCAAATCGTGGGACTTGGATCAGCCCAGAGCGATAGGCCTCATGTTCTGGTCGAAGGTGGAATCCCATTTGGGTCACCACGCCAAAATTCGACTGCGAGAACATACCGTCCAACCAAGGACCAAAGCCATAATGGAATTGCGCTGACATGTTTGATCCTGGCAACGCGCCCATGCCTAATCTGACGAGGTCACCATCAGGCAGGACGACTTCCATTCCACAATGGTCGTGAAATCTGTCCCGACCGTATGTTGTTGTGTGCGCGCACCCGTGATCCAATGCGTTCCCAATCACAGATCCCCAACCGGGATCCATCATCTCCATGGAGAGTTTGAAGCCGCGTTTCTGAATTTCATTATAGAGATCAAAGAGCGTTACGCCCGGCTCAACGATGGCGTAGTGGCGCTTCTCATTGATCTCGATGATTTTATTCATGCGCTTGAGGTCGAGCATTACGCTTCCTGAATAGACAGGAGCTGCGCCGCCATATCCAAGGTTTTTACCCGTCGAGAACGCATAAATCGGGATCTTGTACTCGTTCGCGATCCTCATGATTTGCTGAACTTGTTCTGTGTTCTCTGGCGCAACCGCGCCGGATGCCCAAAGATCATTGTCCAATCCACCGCGAGGTGAATAAGCATCAGCGTAGAGACGCGTCTCGCTTTCCTCGGTGAAGACCCATTCGCTTCCGACAACATTCGCAAAGGCCTGCAACGCTTGTCGGAATGTAGCCTCGCTTACGCCTGGTGGTGCTCTCATAATAATATTCCTCGTCTCAGTTGATCGACTAAACGATCACGAGTTCCATTGGGGTTTGGTGGAGACGCTCCGGCGCGCCATCAGTAATCAAGAGAGCGTCGCCATAGACGTGGAATGGCCCCCCTGGCTTCTGCATTGGTAAGAAGAAGGGTTGATTGTAGGCCATCGCGCCTGGCTTCAATTCGTAATCATCATGGAAGAATGTGCGCTCATGTTCACCGGCTTGGATACCAAACACGGTTCCAAAAGCGCCGTTCGACGCGTCCTTGGTAAACTCGTGGCAAGCCTGATCGACTTCCCAAACGGTCTTACCGGCAACCATCTGCGTTAGGTTGAACGCATAAACTTTGTCGCAAAGCTCCATCGCCTGGTAGAACTCATCGCTTGGCTCGCCCAAGCTGATTGGCGCAGAAAGCTGGGTGTAATAACCATGATAGTCAGACCCAATTTCTGGCACCATGACATGTCCGGTTTCAAGCGCGGTTTGTTTGCCTGGCGCGATCAAGACATCAGACTTTTTACCGCCCCACTTTCCGGTCCCAACCAATTGAAAACCACCTGCAGGCGCGCCAGCTTTTGCGCACGCAATGTCTGCTGCGTAGAAGACATCAAGGTCCGTCGCGCCAACTCTGGATGCCTCAACCGCTGCGGCGAAACCGACATCGGCTATGTATCCTGAACGGCGCAAGAATTGCTGTTCTTCGGCGCTTTTATAGTATCGCATTTTCACCAGTATTGATTCAGCGTCAACAAAGGTTGCATTTGGCAAAGCGGACTGAAGTGCGAGTACCACATCCGCGGGGACGACGCGCATCGATACGATTCCGATGCGACCCGAAGAGAGCCCCATGTCAGAAAGCGCCTTAGCAATAGAAGGTGCATGGTCGCCTGAGAACCGTGAACCCGGCCGAGGTTTCGAAAAGGCCTTTTCGAAGTTCACAACTGGGGGTTTGCCTTGGGGCATGGGTGGTGGCCCGCCCGGAGAGAGCTCTTTAAAGATAGGAAAGCCAGGAATACGATTGAACACCACGGGATCCCGGTCGAGTGGTAGGACCATGTAAGTTCTGGTCCAATCGAGTGGCACGCCGAGATACTTCAAGTTGGCCAAATCACCGAGGTACCATTCTCTGCATCCTGTAACGATCAAAGCATCGAGCTCGGCTTCGACCATTCCAGCCCGTACACCATCATAACGCCGTGCGTACTCTTCTTTAGAAAACTCTAGGTCGCCACCTGTCCCCGCCGGCATTTCGATATTCGACCCTGCCGCAGATTTCTCGCCCGCAGATTCGCCGCTCGCGCTGTGTGAACAGGCGGCGGTAGCGGCCAGTCCTGCAACAGGAATAGTTTTCAAAAAGTCTCTTCGTTCCAACGGGCATCCTCCCAGACAACCAAAATTTGCGCTTGCGTTACGCGATTATTTTTATAGGGCTAACAATATACTGTGCGCTTGCACAGTTTATTCGAACGGGGAGGAATGCTGTTTTTTTACGCCAGCATTAAGAAACAGGAATAGCCAAGCAAAATGCCCGATCAAATGCACGAAGAGGTTGAGCCACCCAAGCGACTAGACGACTATGAAGGTCAAGCGCGCGCGAAATCTACGCGATTGTCCATTCTCAAACATGCGGCTCAGCTTTTTTCATCCAAAGGCTATGACGGCTGCTCAACTCGCGAAATTGCGACCGCTGCAGGCGTTAGCTACGCGAACATTCGATATCACTTTGGCGATAAAGACACTTTGTGGCGGAAGGTGATCGTGTTCCTACAAACCGAAGCTTATCAGGGAAATGAACTTCTATCTAAGATGGATGGCGGCGAAGAAGCCAAACACCTATTCCGATCACATACGTATAATGCCGTTCAGTATATCGCTGATCGTCCCGAACTGCCGAGGATATTCCTTTTCGAACGCCTCGCGGGAGGTCCTCGCTTGGCCGAGATTGAACCGATTATCGAAGAAATTCACCTCGACCGCGTCCGCCATATCGAGCGTATGCAAGCTGCTGGAGCGATCCGTTCAGACATCGATCCTGAACGCCTCAACGCCCTGATCGCGGGCGGTCTTACGGAGAAATTTGTGGTGCAACCCGTCACTGATCAGAAAACCCGGAATAGGCTTATAGACGAATTCACAGATATGATCGTTAGGCTGGTCGCTAACTAAGAAGCGTTAGAATTATAGCCATTCCTAACAAACGAACGCAGATTTCGGTCTTGGTGTTCGCAGCCCAACCGTCCCACCATAGGCGGTAAGATCGATTGGGCTAAGCCCGAAATGGGAAGGAAAACAGAATGCGTAACTGGCTCTTAGCGATCGCGCTCACCACGTCGGCTTGCAGCGTCGCACCAGAACAATCCAAATCAGTGGCAGCCCAGGTAGTGAATGCCGCTCCACCCAATATTCTTATTATGATCGCCGATGATCTCGGGGTGGAAACACTCTCGTGTTACGGGATCGGTCAAGATACTGCGATTACGCCAAACCTGGATAAACTTTGCTCGGACAGCATTAGGTTCACCTCGGCCTGGTCACAGCCCATATGCACGCCAACACGAACCGGAATTCTAACGGGCCGACACGGATTTCGTACCGGATCGCAGGCACCAGGCGGACCTATCGTTCGCCTGGAGAATATCGACGGAACCCCGAAAACAATCAGTGCTGGAAGTATTATCGGCCACCTTGTTAAATCTGGAGCATACACCCCGCCAGATGATGCCCCCATGCTGATGCGCCAACGTGGCGAACGAATTGAAATCAAGTTCGGGACTGGACCTCGACTTGATGAATTGACCCTTGCGCAAATCCTGAAGAGCCAACTCGGATATGAAACTGCGGCGATTGGCAAGTGGCACATGAGTGACGAGACCAATGGCGGCGTGAAGCACCCGAACCTGGCGGGTTTCGACCTTTATCAAGGGCCGATGTATGGCGGAGTGGAGAACTACTACTCTTTCAAAAAGTGGCGAAACGGTGAGCCGCTAGAGAGAGCAACCACCTATGCGACCACTGATACTGTGAACGATGCGATTTCCTGGATTGAGCAGAGGGAGAGCGATGCCCCATGGTTTATGTGGCTCGCATTCAACGCGCCTCACGATCCGTTCCATAAGCCCCCGAATGAGTTGATCTCTGAGCGCAGCCAAGCCCTCGATCCCGATGGCATCACGCCCGCCAACGCGGCGGACTATTACAAAGCGATGATCGAAGCGCTTGATCATGAAATTGGGAGGCTCCTGTCCGAGTTACCAGAAGAAACGGCAGAGAATACGGTTATTGTGTTTTTGGGAGATAACGGTTCACCAATGGGCTTGGTCGGCGCTCCGTACACAGATGTGGTGCAATCGAAAGCGACAACATTCCAAGCAGGGTTGCATATTCCTCTCCTCATAGATGCGCCCGGCTATGCACCGGGCACCCGCGACATGCTGGTTCATACAAGCGATCTATTCTCGACCATCTTGTCTCTCACAGGCCTCGACGCGGCCGATTTGGAAATCGATAAGATCCTAGATAGTCGCACGCTTCAGCCTATTATGAGCGATGCATCGACCGCTTTCCCGCAGTTCAATTATGCTGATCTTCGCGGGGTGACCCCGATTGGGCAGCCGAATGAAAGGGTCGTTCGCAACGCTCGATACAAATTGTATCGAGACGAACGCACCGGGTCCGAGCTTCTATATGACCTAGAGCGCGATCCAACAGAGCTCTCGCCGATTAATCCTGCCGATGCGGATCAAGAACAGGTGATTGCGATCGCTGAACTGCGTGCAGAGTTAGAGGCATTACTGGCTCGATAAAGCCTTTTAAATCGGGCTTTATTAGGGACGAATAGAGTTGCAAATAGGAAAGAGCCGAGCATATCGCTCGGCTCTTCTTTTCAATGAAGTGTGCGTCCCAGGATGAGCGGACTCATCCCACACCCTGCCTTGAACTAGTGCGTGTAAGGTAGCCCAGCGTAGACCTCGGAAAATGACGTCGCCGCAGCTTCGGATGAGGTCAAAGTATCCAGAGTCGCCAACTGAATCTTACGCTCAAATTCAGATTGCACCGGATCTTTGTGAAATGAAGTTGTAACCCACCAAGAGAAGCGTTCCGTCTTCCAAATTCTTTCGAGACAAATTTTCTCATAGTCATCGATGAGCGTTTCAGAGTTGGACTTTATAGCGTCCGTCAGCGCTGCAGCTAAGACCCTGACATCTGCGACAGCAAGATTGAGCCCCTTCGCACCTGTAGGTGGCACAATATGCGCTGCATCTCCGGCTAAGAACATGCGACCGTGGCGCATCGTTTCACACACAAAGCTGCGCATTGGAGTGATGCCTTTGGCAGTGATCGGGCCGCGATTATTTTTGTATCCGGTCCCCTGATCCATTCTCAAATCAAGCTCGTCCCAGAGCTGGTCATCGGTCCAGTTATCGGCATTATCGTCATTGTCGCATTGGATATAAAGCCTCGACACAGTCGGTGACCGCATTGATTGAAGCGCAAATCCATTTTCATGATTGGCATAAATGACGATGTGGCTTGCTGGCGGCGCGTCCGCGAGCACGCCAAGCCATGAGTAAGGATAGACGAACTCGTGCGTGACGAGTTTTTCTGGTGGCAACGCTTTGCGACAAGGTCCCCAAAACCCATCCGTTCCAGCGATAAAGTCACACTCGAGAATCCTATCTTCACCATTTTCAGTGAAGTGAATTTTTGGCGTGTCCGAGGTCACGTCTGTCACGGCCGTGACGGGGCATTCCCACTTAATTTCGCTGTAAGCTTCGCGAGCCGCGATCAGGTCTTTGACGACATCACGTTGGCCGTAAACGGAAACCGTGCGGCCGCCGGTGAGAGCTTTGACGTCGACATAGCGATGCTCGCCGCCAAACGCGAACGTAATCCCATCATGCTCCATTCTTTCGGCATCCATTCGAACACCAACGCCCAGCTCACGCAACGTGTCGACCGCGCCTTGTTCAAGTACCCCTGCCCTAACGCGTTCAATGACGTACTCTTTGTCTTTGGCCTCGAGCAATACGCTCTCGATGCCAGCTTTATGTAACATTTGGGCGAGCAAGAGCCCTGCTGGGCCAGCGCCCACGATTCCTACTTGGGTTCTCATTGCCCCCTCCTATTCGTCTTCGAGAATGATAAGTCCGGCTGCAGTATTCGATGCCGGGACATGGTATGAGCGATAGATTTCTTTCGCGTCTTTGGAGAGCGCGCCGCGCATGATCATCCACATGACCATTTCGACCCCTTCTGAGCCAGCTTGGCGAATGTAATCAACGTGTGGAATGGCAGCGAGACCATCCGGGTCGCTGGTGAGCCCGTCTAAGAACATCTTGTCGAATTCTTCGTTGATAAGCCCGGCACGTTCGCCCTGAAGCTGATGCGACATGCCTCCTGTTCCGAAGACGACAACGTCAAGATCTTCATCAAAGGCCTCAACCGCCTTGCGGATCGCTTTGCCCAGATTGTAACACCGGTTCCCGGTCGGCGGTGGATATTGGATGACGTTAACGCACAAAGGGATTACCTTAAGAGGCCAGTTTTCTGGTGCTCCGAACATAATGGACAATGGCACGGTCAGCCCGTGGTCTACGGGCATCTCATTGACGATGGTGATGTCGAACTCATCCAGCACCAGACTTTCGCAAATATGCCAAGCGAGCTTTGGATGACCTTCAACGACAGGCACCTTTCGAGGACCATAGCCCTCGTCGGCAGGTTCAAACGCTTCAGCAACGCCAATCGCGAACGTTGGAATAAGCTCTAACGAAAACGCAGAAGCGTGGTCGTTGAAAACGATGATCGCAACATCAGGGCGCTTTTTAGAGATCCAGTCTTTGGCCGGTTGATAACCATCAAACAATGGCTTCCAATATGGCTCTTCGGTTTTTTGATGATCTACAGCGGCGCCGATTGCTGGCACATGACTGGTTCCAATTCCAGCGGTGACTTTAGCCATTGCCGCCTCCAATATTCTTCGTTGATTGCGTTTCAGGTGTCGGTTGCCGCCCACCGTTGATCATCATTTGGCGGAACTCATCTTCGGTTATTTGTGACATCTCGCCACCAACTCGCTGCATGGAGAGCCCATCGAAAATCGCGATCTTGAATGTGTAATAGATATTGCCACCCAAGCGCAGCATTCCCACCCAATCGCGCTCTTCTACGGCTTTGCGCTGAGCTGGTGTCATTTTGAATTGATCGAGATATCCGGATGGATCAGCGCGGTACGCATCTCGATTTTTCGCCTGGTTGAGCGACATGCAAAACATGTTGAGGTGATACCCTTCACGTGAATGCTCGCCGTCAAATACGTATGTCCCAGGAATGTCGCTATAAGCTTGGTCTTGTTTCATCACGCGCTCCTAGAGAGGGTATTTCAGAGGTTTGGAGTTTATCGTCATCCACTTCACCTCAGTGAATTGATCGACACCAAAGGTTCCACCAAATCGGCCATACCCGCTGGCTTTTACGCCGCCGAATGGCATTTGAGCTTCATCGAATACGGTCGGACCATTGATATGGCAGATGCCGCTTTCGATCGCGTTCGCCACTTCCATCGCTCGCGAAATATCGCTGCCGAAGACCGCTGCCGAGAGGCCGTATTCGGTATCATTTGCGAGTTCGACAGCATGCGCATCACTCGTTGCCCGGGCAACGCAAACGATGGGTCCAAAACTTTCTTCGGACCACAAACGCATGTCTTGCGTTACTTTGTCGACCAGATTGGGCGACATGATCGCACCGTCCGCTGTGCCTTTTAGAACTATGTTCGCACCATGCTGCTCTGCATCCGCGACGAGAGATTCAACATGCGCAATTGTGCGCACGTCGACGACGCCGCCAATTTGAACTCCGTCCTCAGCGGGATTTCCGCTCTTGAAGCTTGCCACCTTCGCCTGGAGTTTTTCAACGAACGCGTCGGCCACGCTATCCGCAACAATAATCCGCTCTGTCGACATGCAGATCTGCCCTTGGTTCATGAAAGCGCCGAACGCAGCTGCGCGCACCGCTTCATCCAAGTTTGCATCGTCCAACACGATGAAAGGCGCTTTGCCTCCAAGTTCAAGGAGAACGGGCTTCAAGTCCTTTGCCGCATGAGCAGCAATGATCTTGCCGACCTTCGTGGATCCAGTGAAGTTTATGCGCTTCACATCAGGATGGGTTACGAGCGCTTCGACAATTTCAGGCGCATCGGCTGGGTCGTGACTGATGAAGTTGCAAACACCTTCTGGCAATCCTGCTTCAATCAAACAATCGACAATCAATCTATGGGTCATCGGGCAGGCTTCCGATGCCTTCATGACGACAGTGTTGCCGCAAGCGATCGGCATCGCCACAGCGCGTACGCCCAAGATCACAGGCGCATTCCACGGCGCAATGCCGACCATGACACCTACCGGTTTACGAATAGCCAGTGAGAGCGTACCAGGCCGGTCTGCCGGGATTGTTTCACCCAGCAGTCGTGTGGTCATTGCGGCTGCTTCGCGCATGATTTCGGCGCCTAGCTTTGCGTTAAAACCGCCCCACATTTTCGTAGCGCCTGTTTCGGCCATGACGATTGCTGAAAACTGCGCCGCCTTGGATTGGATGATATCGGCCGCTTTGAGCAAAATCTCTCTGCGGTGATTTGGTCCTGTTTGGCTCCAAGATTTGTAGGCATTTGCCGCCGCTTCGATCGCTGCATTCACATCTGACGCGCTAGCGGCCTCGACCGTCGTCACAGGATCGCCTGTTACCGGTCCAGTGCGTATGACAGTCTTGCCGGCACTCGAAGCTGCGTCGGCTCCTCCGATGCGTAAGGCGACATTGTATAGGCTCAATTTTTCCTCCCGGTGGCTCCGCGGTGCCTGTTTTGGTTTGATATCGGCTGTATTGGCCTCTCCGACGGCAGCTGGCTTCTCTTTTTTCTTCCAGAACATGCCAATTCTTTTGACTCACAGTCGGGGAGTTCACAAAGCTGATTTCGATCTGCTATATTCACAAATAGTTATAGCCTATGTATTTTGATATTCAGATGAAGACAACGACCTTACCGAATTTACGTCATCTAAGCATCGCCCTACACATCAGTAACAATTACGGTTTTTCTGCTGCGTCGAAGATCGTAAACCTTAGTCCATCCGCCATCACCCAGGCAATGCGCGGGTTAGAGGAAGCATTGGGCGCTCAAATCTTCGACCGGTCGCCATCGGGTGCTTTTCCGAATGAACTCGGAAAAATTTATCTCGATCGGATTCAACGTGCGTTTGACGCGCTGTCTCAAGCTGAAATGGCGTTAGATTCAAACACGCGTAAGGTGGAGATCAAAGCGCGCATCACGATCAGCCAATTGCGGGCTTTCATTATGGTTTGCCAATCCGGAAGCTATAGCCTGGCCGCTCGCCGATTAGGTCTGTCTCAACCAAGCGTTTACAAGTCCGCCCGCAGCATTGAAATTGAGTTTGATCGTCGGCTATTTCGCCCGTCATCAGCCGGAGTCGATCCGACCCCAAAAGCGCGTGAATTCGCTCGATATGCGAGCATCGCTTTGTCAGAGATAGAACGAGCGCAAGAAGAAGTACAAGAACATCAGGGTAAGATGGCCGGGCGCCTTGCAATCGGAACGCTTCCCCTGATCAGGACTCGGGTCTTACCAAATTCAATCACATCGTTGCTGAGCACCTATCCAGACGCAAGAATCCAGATTTTTGACGGTGTGTATTCTGACCTGTTGGATTCGCTGCGGCATGGTGAATTGGACTTCATCATAGGTGCTTTGCGTGATCCCTTGCCGGTGAAAGACATCGTGCAAGAGGTTCTTTTCAAAGACGACTTGAGCGTCCTGGTGCGCGCAAACCACCCTATTCTGAAAATCGAAAAGCCGTCTCTCACCCAACTCGCCGAATTAAACTGGATCGTTCCTCGATTGGGCACTCCAACGCGGAATTACTTCGATCAGATGTTTAGTAATAACCCCGAAGATCGTTCAATGCGCTTGGTCGAGTGTAGTTCTCTCGTTGCGATCCGCGCGATGCTTTTGAACAGCGATCGAGCAACTATTCTATCTTCACATCAAGCTGGCTATGAAATCGACAAAGGTGACCTGGCAATCGTGCGCTTCGATCTGAACGGGTCTACACGCCCGATCGGCGTTACAACACGGCAGAATTGGCGCCCGACTGGATTACAGGCCGAATTCTTGGAACAAATCCGGGCTGAAGCGGGCCATCTATAACAAAAACTGAAATCGCAAAGATGAAAATAGGTTTGTAATCAACAACCTCGCCGGACAGGATATGCTCGGGAAATAAAAGATGGGTGGCTCACACCCCTCCGGGAGGTTTTGTATGGCGAAAGTCGTGACCAATATTGAACGCGTGGCAGCGCCTATTCGCGACGCTTTTCAGACAATTGGCGTTGCGACTGCACATGAAGCTGCCGGTCGAACTGGATTGCTCGCCTCATATATGCGCCCAATTTATCGTTCTGGACGAATAGCCGGTACCGCCGTTACCTGCGAAGTCGCACCGGGCGACAATTGGATGATCCACGTGGCCGCAGAACAATGCCAGGACGGAGATATTCTGGTCGTTACCCCGACCAGCCCGTGCGAGGATGGCTATTTTGGAGACTTGCTCGCCACCAGCTTGAAGGCACGAGGTGTTCGGGGTTTGATCATAGACGCGGGAGTTCGCGATGTCGCGGATCTTACCGATATGCAATTCCCGGTTTGGTCTAAGGCGGTCTTTGCGCAAGGCACAGTCAAGGAGACCATCGCAAATGTGAATGTACCGGTATGCTGCGCTGGCGCTCTGATTAATCCTGGAGATCTTATCATTGCTGATGATGATGGCGTTGTTTGCATTCGCAGGATCGAAGCGGAATCGGTCTTGGAGAAGTCCCACGCTCGCGAAGCTAACGAAGCTGAGAAGCGCGAGCGATTTCTCGCTGGCGAACTTGGCTTGGACGTTTACAACATGCGCCAACGATTAGCGGATAAGGGGCTGACATATATCGACCAGAAGGATTTAACCTAATCGATATGCAGACGTCGTTTCCAGCTGTCCTAATGCGCGGTGGAACCTCTAAGGGCCTTTTCATTCACGCAGAAGACTTGCCAGGCTCGCAAGAGATTAGAGATCGAGTTTTGCTGGCTGCCATGGGCTCACCAGACATGCGCCAAATCGACGGTTTGGGCGGCGCACATCCATTGACAAGTAAGGTCGCAATCCTCTCGAAGCCAACCCGGGAAGATGCGGACATAGACTATCTCTTCTTGCAAGTTGCCGTCGACAAGGCCGAAGTCTCGAGCGCGCAAAACTGTGGGAATATGCTGGCTGGCGTAGGTCCCTGGGCCATCGAGAGAGGTTGGGTCGAAGCGCCCCATTCAGAAACACAAGTTCGAATTCACATGCTGAACACCGGCGGTATGGCAGTCGCACATGTGCCGACTGCCAATGGATCTGTAATTTGGTCCGGTGATACCGCTATTAGCGGTGTTCCTGGCACAGCCGCCGGTATAGCGATCGACTTTTTGGACATAGCTGGATCAAGCACCGGCGCCTTGTTTCCTACCGGATCCAAATCTGACGTTTCGAACGGAATTGAAGTGACATGTATCGACAATGGGATGCCTGTTATTTTGATAAGGGCAACAGATCTGTCTTTGACGGGTTACGAAGCGCCAGCAGATCTTGAATCCAACGTCCAATTGAAGGCAACTATTGAAGCTATTCGATTAGAAATGGCCGCCAAAATGAACCTCGGCGATGTTCGCGGTAAGACTGTCCCTAAGATATCGCTTCTTGCCCCGCCTCAAAGTGGCGGGTTGGTTATGACCCGAACGTTCATCCCACATCGGGTACACCAAGCCATTGGCGTTTTGGGCGCTGTCAGCGTCGCAACGGGTTGCTTAATAGATGGCACGGTTGGCGAAGAATTCGCCTCCCCATGTCAACGCGCGTCGCATTCTGAGAGATATTCTGTAGAGCACCCAACGGGAAATTTTGAAGTCGATTTGCGATTAGATGGTGAGAAGGTCGTGAGATCGGCGCTCGTTAGAACTGCGCGTAAACTTATGTCTGGAGACGTTTTCGTCCCTGCTTCCGAATGGGGGAATGGATGAACAATAAGTTGCGCATTGGTCTATTGGGATTTGGCGAAGTGGGGCAAATCATAGGTCTTGACCTGCGCTCTACTATAGACCCTGCATTGGCGTTTGATCTGCAATTTTCTAATGCGGGCAGCAGTCCGTCGGGCGCACTTAAAGAAAACGAGAAGGTGCTGCGCTGCCCCAAGCCAATCGAATTGGGCCGTTCGTGTGATCTTATCGTTTCCGCAGTGACGGCAGAAAACACCGAAGTGGCCGCTCGGTCGGTTGCCGGGGATCTCAAGCCAAACAGCTGGTTCTTAGACCTGAACTCCGCTTCTCCGGATACTAAAGCAAGGACGGCAAACCTCATCAATCAATCTGGGGGGCGCTACGTCGAAGGCGCCGTTATGAGCCCCGTCCCAACCAAGCGCATGGCGTCACCTATCTTGATTGGCGGGCCTTATGCTTCTGCATTCGTGAGTATTGGCCAATCTGTTGGATTTGATGACCTAAGTGTCTTCTCAGATGAGTATGGAAAAGCGTCCGCGGCAAAAATGTGCCGCTCGGTGATGATCAAAGGCATAGAAGCGCTTGTTTCAGAGTCCCTCATTGCGGCGCGTGCGTATGGCGTTGAAGATACGGTTCTGAGCTCACTGGAAGACTTACTCCCGGGCCCCGATTGGCGAGACCTTTCGCAGTATATGATTGAGCGGACGCTCGTTCATGGAGGACGTCGTGCTGAAGAAATGAGAGAGGTCGCAAATACGGTCTCGGCAACCGGTTTGAGCGCAGATATGAGCCTTGCCACAATTGCTCGTCAGGACTGGGCCAAGGCTTATCCAGAACTTGAAAGGCTACCTAGTCTGGAAGCGCTGTTGGACGCCCTAGTCGAAATCGCTGCGCCTCGAAACAAGGACAATGCGGCATGACAATTTGAACCGGGAGGCGGTTGTATAATCCCGATCAATCGTCGCCTTTTGAATCTGAAGTATGAACAAGCGAATAGGAGGCACGAAACGTGTCCTCACAATTTCAAAAAACACCAGGCTGGTTGGACTTTCATCCTAACCCTACGAAGCCGCGCTTTCGTCCCCCTTCGGGCGCAGTGGATGCTCACTGCCACGTGTTTGGACCAGGCGATGAATTCCCATTTGCCCCGGAACGTAAATACACACCGTGCGACGCGGGCAAGGAAAAACTGTGGGCTTTGCGAGACCATCTTGGGTTTTCGCGCAATGTCCTGGTTCAAGCGACTTGCCACGGCTCGGACAACCGGGCGGTGATCGACGCCATCGCCCACTCAAACGGAAGAGCCAAAGGCATTGGCTCCGCTAAACCATCCATAACTGACGATGAACTTGAGCACTTAAACACGGGTGGTTTGAAAGGGCTTCGATTCAATTTTGTAAAGCGCTTGGTAGACCCCATTCCTCCTGGAGACCTTCAAGATCTATCCAACCGGATCAAACCGCTTGGCTGGCACATCGTGATCTATTTCGAGGCGCCGGACCTCCACGGTCTTTTCGACTTTATCGCGGGCATGCCGGTACCAGTGGTGATCGATCATATGGGACGACCAGACCTTGAGAGATTGGTCGATCACCCAGATTTCAAACGCTTTCTAGAATTAACTCAGCTCTCGCACGTCTATACGAAAGTGACTTGCCCAGAGCGTTTGTCTGTTACGGGCCCGCCTACTTACGATGACTTTGTTCCTTTCTCCGAGGCCGTCATTGAGTCCGCACCTGACCGCGTTTTGTGGGGTACAGATTGGCCCCACCCTAACTTAAAATCTCATATGCCTGATGACGCATGGTTGGTGGACATGATTCCGCGAATTGCGCCGACACAGGACCTTCAGCAGAAGTTGCTCGTTGATAATCCGATGCGGCTTTATTGGCCTGAAGAGGCTTGAGCATGAAGCTGATCCTGGTCGGTCCTGGCGCGTTTGGTGCGAAACACCTTGAGGCTCTTTCAAATATTGATGGAGCTGAGATTGTTTCGATCGTCGGCCCTGATCCGGCCAGGTCACGCGCCCTCGCCGATAGGTTTGGAATTAGAGATACAGATGTTGAGCTGGCAGCTGCGCTTCGAAGGGACGGTGTCGCCGCCGCCATCCTGACTTCCCCCACAGCGCTCCATTCAATGCAGGCGCTGGAGTGTTTGGATGCCGGGAAACATGTCGCAGTAGAAATTCCCGCGGGCGACAATTGGCCCGATGTAGAACGACTCGCCGCCAAACAATCTCAAACAGGACTGGTCTGCATGATCGGCCACACGCGCAGATACAATCCGTCGCATCAGTGGATCCATCAACAGGTGCGAAGCGGCGCGTTTTCGATCCAACACATGGATGTTCAAACCTTCTTCTTTCGTCGCACGAACACAAATGCGCTGGGTGAACATCGAGACTGGACCGACCATTTGCTTTGGCATCACGCCGCACACAGCGTCGATCTGTTTCAATATCAGACCGGTGAAACGATAGAAAAAGCAAGTGTGATGCAAGGACCAAAACACCCCGAGCTTGGCATCGCTATGGATATGTCGATCCAATTGCAAACCGTCTCTGGAAAGCTTTTGACCCTGGCCTTGTCATTTAACAATGACGGACCGCTTGGAACATTCTTCCGTTACATCGGCGACACCGGGACCTATATCGCCAGGTATGACGAACTGATCACCGGCAATGACGACCCCATCGATGTTTCCAGTGTCGATGTCTCAACCAACGGGATCGAAATACAAGATCGCGACTTTCTAAACTGCATTCGCTCAGGCGAGGAGCCTCGCGCGTCTATCGCGAATGTCTTGCCCTGCTATCGCACACTCAAAACACTTGAAGATCAATTGAATTCTTAATCAGGAGTCTCACAATGAAACCTCTTCTATTATTGCTCGCTGCAGGTGCTTTCTTGCTTCCTGCAAGCGCACAGATGGCCGACACCGCTGAAGGCAGAATGGCGCAGTGTATTGCGCAAGTGACGGAAGCCTCTGAGAAAGCCGGCGCCCCAGAAAAAGACCCCAAGGCGGTCTGCGATTGCCTGAGTGCTGGCATGGCCGAGAACGAAGCGCTTCGCGCAGAAGTCACGGTGGCGAAGGGACTACCCGCACCGGGCGAAGCCAGCGAGGAAATGGTCGAGCTCATTCATAGCTGCCGGGCAAAGACGTCAGAGTCTTAAGAGAGTGAGTGATGCCTGGGTTTGAGGCTGAAATTGCGAGGATCATTCAACTCGCCGTTGCGCCAGTCTTCTTGATTGCCGGCATCGGAGGGATCCTGAGTGTCCTCCTGAATCGCCTCAAACTCATCTATCAACGCTATCGCAGGTTCGAACAGCAATTTCTTGAAGACCCCGACCGCTCACCAAATTCTGAAGAGCAGAACGAACTGCACCTATTAGATCGGCGCATGACATTGATCCATCGGTCCATAACACTGTCTACGCTGGCAGTACTGCTGGTTTGCCTGGTTATCGTAGCTCTGTTCACTGAAGAATTTATTCGCGTCGATGTTTCTGGCTTGGTTGCTTCATTGTTCGTAGCAACAATGGCGACGCTCATTCTCGCGCTTATCTTCTTCCTCTTAGAGATTCGTATAGCGACCCGCATGCTTCGCGTTCGACGCGACTTACTCGCATCTAGGTAGCAGCCTCGCCCTCCCCCGCGCTGAAGAGCTCAAACAACCAAAGAACACGACGAAACTGGAAAAGCTCGACGTGGCCAGAATTCAGGAAATACCAAAATGCAGAAAATAAAATCGGTACTGATCTACGGTGCGACAGGCATGGTCGGCCCGGCGACTGCACGCGTCTTTCAAGAGGCAGGTTTTCAAGTCTTCGGCACGACCAGAGACCTAGATAGTGCCAAATCGAAAGCCCTCGCCGAAACAGGCGTTGAAATGCGGTTTGCGAGTTTTGACGATCCGGACGCGATTGAGGCAGCCATGGAGGGCATAGATGGCGTTTTCTTAGTGACGCCTTCTTCTCTTGGCTATGACGACGCGCGCTGCGCCAAAGCCGTTTTCGATGCGGCTGAAGCAAAAGGCGTCAAGCAAATCGTATACCTCTCTTATCTGTCTGCCGATCCAGATGTTGGATATGAGAAGGTCCCGAAACAACAGACCGAGGCCTATATTCGGGAGCGTGTTAAAACACCTTGGACTATTATTCGGTCGGTCGACCTTATGGAGAACTTTCACACGCGTTGGAGAGAAGCGGTCCTAACGATTGGGATTGGGGACCCGCGAGATGAAGACTTCCTGAGGCAGTTTATCGCTTGCAAGGACATTGGTGGATTTGCGGCAAGAGCCCTTCTCGATCCAGATCAATGGACAAACCGCGCGATCAATATTGTCGGTGATGAGATGACCAACCCGGAGCTCGCTGACATTTTCTCGCGAGTGATGGGACGCCCCGTCCCTTATACGAAAATCACATGGGAAGATTGGGCGAGTGATTACAATATTCCGCCGCCCGTTCTTGAGGCCTGGAAGTGGTACAATGAATCTCGTTTAGAAGCAGATCTCGCCACCTTAAGACGGGACTATCCTGACCTCCAAACGATGGAAGAATTTATGCGCGAGCACAATTGGGATAAGATGTAAAAAAGGAGCGCGAACAAAAACACTGTTTTGGTTCGCGCAAGTTCAAGCCGACTCTCTGGCCTATCACTAGCATGTTTTTGGTTTGATGAAGCTCACTCCGTTACGGGTGGATCGAACGGATACCCTGCCTCAGGCACCATATGAAAATCTGGTGTACACTTCTGGTACCAGTCGATCATAAACGGAGGGTCTGCGAAGTTCTCATCCGTCAGACTGGAGCGATCGCATTCGTCATTCGCGCCGGAGCTTGATGTGGGAAGCGTTCCTGCTGGACTATAAAGCAGAATAAACTTGGCGGTCGTACCAGCAGATTTCACGCTGTGAACATTTCCAGGCGGAATGTAGAGCCACTGCCCTTCTGTGAGAACATAATCTTCATCAGAGACGCGCACATGTATCGTCCCTTCCATCATGATGAGCGTTTCACTTTTCTCATAATGAAGATGTGGCGGCCCATAATATCCTGGACGAATGTGCTCGACCGCGCCTGTAAACTCGCCATTGGTGTCTTCCCCCGTCAGCATCGTTGTGACGAAGGCTTTCGGAAAAATCAGATCCAGCCCCGGCTTGTCGATTGGACGCACAGGCGGCGCTGGATTTGTGCGCGGATCGTACTCTTCCGCCTGCAAGTTAACGCCACTAAGCGAAATACAAAACATCGCCAATAGGATAAGTTTCATGCGTTCTCCGCTCAATTTGTATTCCAAAATTAGTGACATGCCCGCCTCTAGCTGTGCTAATAACGAGCTGGAACTGGTGCATCATACTAACTCAGATAATCTGAATTCAATCGCATTTTGGTTTCGGAATTTCAGTTCTTGGAATAGCTTGAAAATCACCAAATAACGCTCATCCAGCCCGCAACGCTTGAATCGACGTCACTCATCTGAAATCGTTCACTATAACCTCTACTTAATGCATGCGTTGGATTTTTAAGTCGCAAAGATAGTTCACCCACCATATAAATTACAAAAAAGGGAGTGATCTTTGGCCGACAAAAAAACTGCATTGGTGATTAGCGCACATGCCGCCGATTTTGTCTGGCGCTGCGGAGGGGCAATCGCGCTACACCAGAAACTTGGTTGGGAAGTCACCATTGTTTGCCTCACATTTGGCGAACGCGGCGAAAGTGCAAAACTTTGGAAACAGGGAAACTGGACCCTGGAAGCGGTCAAAGCAGAACGGGAGAAAGAAGCCAGGGCGGCGGCGGCGGCACTGAATGCTACCGAGATAGAATTTATGGATCTCGGCGATTATCCAATCGAGATGGATCGCGCCTCCAAAGACCGACTGGTCGAAATCATACGTCGGGTTCAACCGTCATGGATGATGAGTCATTCGCTTTGGGATCCCTACAATGTAGATCATATGAACACGACAAAATGGGTGCTCGAGTGTCGTATGATGGCTCAAGCTTGGGGACATAACCCTGGCGAGAAAGTTCTTGGGGCCCCCCAACTCTACTTGTTCGAACCGCATCAAACAGAGCAGATGAACTGGAAGCCGGATGTTTTCCTAGACATAACGGAGGTCTGGGAAGACAAACGAGCGGCGATCGAATGCATGCAAGGTCAGGAGCATCTCTGGGATTTCTACACGAACGTAGCAGAAAACAGAGCCAACCACTTCCGCCGCAACTCCGGCGGCCAAGCTGGTGGCATTCCTGCCAAATACGCCGAGGGCTTTCAGTCTATGTTCCCGCGCACCGTGACCGAGTTCTAATGACCTGCGAGCGGGGAATTGTCAGCGGAAAGTGTGCTTTAACCGCCCTGCTCTAGCGTGGTTTAATGACGCAGAATCCGTTTCGCTATTTCAAAAAATCGCCAGAGATCCTCCAAGTTGCGGTGATGATGTCTGTCCGTTTCCCGCTTTCACTCCGTAATGTCGAAGACCTGCTGCATGAGCGCGGGATAGATATTTGCTATGAAAGCGTTCGGATGTGGGTTGATCGATTTGGTCCAATCTGCGCGGGTAAGATCCGAACGAAGCGACCCTCCTACATGCGCCAACAAACTCATTGGCAGTGGCACTTGGACGAGGTCTTCGTGAAGATCAATGGCGTCCTGCTCTATCTCTGGCGTGCCGTCGACCACGATTGAGAAGTGCTGGAGAGCTACGTCACCAAATCCCGGGATAAGCAAGCTGCAATTACCTTTCTGAAGAAATCCATGAAACGGTACGGTGCGCCTAAACTCGTCATCACCGACCGGCTTCGCTCTTACGGGAGCAGCGCTGAAAGAGATTGGAAACAAAGACCGCCAGGAGGTCGGTCGTCACCTCAATAACCGGGCCGAGAATAGCTATCCGCCCTTCCGGCGAAGAGAGCGGGCAATGTCGAGATTTCGAAGGATGAGCAGTCTACAGAGATTCGTTTCGATCCACGCCTCGTTCCACAATCACTTCAATCTGGACCGCCACATCAACCACCGCTCAACGTTTAAATCGATGCGAAAAGCCACCCTCTCAGAATGGCGCCAACTTCTGGCAGGATAAGAGCCCCTACCCCGTTCGCTGCTGGAGACTGGTTCGCATTAGACTGACAGCACCATTTGGTCTGAGGCATCAATAAAGTGACTGACTGTTTGGAACGATCATTCCAAGCCCGACGGAATTTCGATCGGCGATAGTCCGCGCGCCTTGTTGAACTCGCGCATGCGCCCCAGGACATCGACGCCGACTTGTGCGTAGAGATCTAGTAGATCGACCAGAACCCAGTTTTCGCGGATCATGCCATTTTCAAGTCGCCAGAAATCCAGGCTGCGAAGCAGCACTTCCTTGTTCGCTGGCGCGATCCCCATCCAGCCATCATTGGACAGCGTGAGACGCATATTTGGCCACCCGGTTTCGCAAACATAATCGCCTTCTCCGAGCCAATGCGATAGCAGCTCGCCCATGGCGTCGAGCTTGCGATCCGGCATCGCTCTCAAGAACGGGATTTGGTGCCAATTACGAAAGCCAGAAATGCCGCGTCCGGTGCCGATGCCGGCCGGTCCATACCAATTGAAGCGCGGATGCCAGTAAGCCTCAAGGTTCATCACTTTGGGATCAGGATCGCCGGGGTGTTTGCACAAATCATCGAGCATATTCACCACGTGCTGGTGCGCCACATCTCCGTTGCCGCTCACCGACAAGCCGTCCCCACTCATCGGCGCGGGCGTGCATAGAAACGCGCCCAATTGCGGCGCCATGGGCCAAGCTCGTGCTTGCATCATGAGCTCAGGGATGTCCCAGATCGTTTGGACTTCGACAACTTTGCCGCCTTCAATCCGAAAGAACTCGTGGTAACGCATATGCGCCAGATGGCCGGTCGGTGGAATGTCTAGAAACGGCGCCGTAAACGTTCCCATATAATTGCCCATCATGCCGACCCAGTCCTGGCCTTCAGGCGTGGTGCCCGCCATCACGATCATGTCTCGGCGCTCAAGATCGGCGAACGCGCTCAAAAGCGGTCGATAACAGTCGTCGACCAAGGCATCTGGCCCGGCCAGTGTACCGAATGGATGACACATATGAATCGAAGCAAAGGGCGAGATCAATTTAGTTAAGCGATCTCGAATGCTGGCTTCGTCCGCGGTCTCTGCCACATCGCGGAACGGCTTCACAATCTCTTTCAATTCGGCAGCTTGCATTTCAATGAGTGTCCTGAAGTTTTGGCGTTGTTACAATTACACTCAAATCTTGCCGATTAGTGCAATGTCAAATCGGATGGATAACAGGATTGCATTCGAAGTCAAACACGCTAGACCTAAGCTCGAATGAGGGTGACATGACGACAATAACAGAGGCCAAATCAATTGTGCGAGCGCATATGGATGCGTTTGACAATGCGCCAGACGCCCAGATGCTCAGCCACGGGTGCAACGCTCTGAGCAGCGAGTTTTCGTGGCGCGGCATGCACCCCTTCTATGAAAAGTCGGATATCGACAGAGTTGTTGAAGAATTCTGGTTACCGCTGCGCGCCGCGTTTAAGAGCCTGCAACGGCGTGAAGATGTGTTCTTTGCCGGTCACAATGATGTTGACGGTGGAGACACTGTATGGACCTGCAGCATGGGCCACTTCGTCGGTCTGTTTGATTCAGACTGGCTGGGTATTCCGCATACCGGCCGCCTCGCGCACCTGCGTTATGCCGAGTTTATGAGTGTCCGAGACGGAAAGATCGTTGAAAGCGCCCTGTTCTTTGATCTCATCGGTTTGATGCACGAAGCGGGTGCTTATCCCCTGCCGCCTATGACCGGATCTTACTTTATCTATCCCGGCCCCCGCACGCATGACGGCATCGTGAGTGCTGAAAAAGATGAAGCCGAGACGCAGGCCACCATCGACTTGATGAACCGTATGATCGCCGACCTTGATTCAATCAATCACCGGAACGGTGAGAAATGTCCGCCTGAGCTGCTCGCACGAACATGGCACGATAACATGACCTGGTACGGACCATGCGGAATTGGAGCGAGCTACACAATCGCGCGATACCAGGAACAACACCAGCATCCATTCCGACTCAATCTTCAAGACAAAACTTATAATGGCCACGTGGCCAGAATTGCCGAAGGAAACTATGGCGGCTTCTTCGGGTGGTCGAACTTAACCAATCGCAACACTGGGGGCTTCCTCGGCCTGCCTGCAGCGGCGACATCGAGCGAGATGCGTGTGGTCGATGTCTATCGCCGCGAGGGAGACAAGCTCGCAGAAAACTGGGTCTTCATCGACCTTCCTTTCTATCTCAAACAACAAGGATTGGATGTGCTCGATCGGCTGGCGCAATTGCGCCGCATATAAACGCCCGCTCTCGGCCGTTGACGCATCTGGATTAGTCGAAATGCCCGCGCAGTCTGCAGTCTTCCTACCTGGCTTTATGTGTGACGAGCGGCTGTTCATGCCGCAAATCCAAACCCTCTCGCGAGCTGGCGTCGCGTGCGCCTTCGCGGACCTGACCCAGGCCTGCTCAATTGAACGCATGGCTGAACAAGTTCTCAAGATCGCCCCGAAGAAATTTGCGGCGATTGGACTGTCCATGGGCGGCATCGTGGCGCTCGAGCTTTATCGCCAAGCCCCCGGGCGAATTACACATCTAGCGCTTCTCAACACGACTGCGAGAGCCGACGCTGCAGGCATTGCGAGAAAGAAGCAGCTCGGCCGCGTGGCTGCTGGCGAACTCGATCTCGTCCTTCGGGAAGAACTCAAACCGCAATATCTGGCCCCGATCAATCGCACTGATGATCGGCTTCAGATCCTCGAAAGCATGGGCGTTGGATTGGGCGAGGATGTGTTCTGTCGCCAAACGATGGCGCTGACGATTCGGCGCTCTTATCTCGAACAAGTCGATCAAATCCACTGCCCGACGCTTTTGTTGGCTGGTGCAGAAGATACCGTTTGCCCCGTAGACCGTCATCGCGAGATCGCTGACCGCATCGCCCAGGCAAAACTCACCGTCATTGATGCCTGTGGTCACATTTCAACTCTGGAGCAACCCGATATCGTTTCGGCCGCATTGCTGGACCTGTTGGAGCACGCGCCAGCACACACCACGAAGAGCGGAAATTGTGCTTTGAAGCTGGTCAAAAAGTCAAATTGACTTCGAATGCAATTTGAGTAAGCATGACCTCAGAAAAGGATGAATACCTATGTCTGAGACCATCGCGCCAGCCCGCCAGGGACTAGAAGATCGCATCGTTCGCTATGCTGATCTCGCGCCCTGCTTAGATGCCTTTATCGACACTCGAACGCCCGGTTCAGATAAGAAAGAAAATTTTACGATCATTGGACCTGGGGTTTCGGAGAATCCCAATCAACATGTCCACATTGCCGAACCGCACGGCTTCAATATCGGCGGTGCAAGGCAACCGCCTCACTGTACCAACTCACAGCACAGTCACGACACAGTTGAGGTATTTTACGTCCATGCGGGCCAATGGCGATTTGACCTTGGTGAGCATGCCGATGATGCACAAATCTGCCTCTCGCCTGGCGATATGATCTCCATTCCGACCAATGTCTTTCGAGGCTTTACAAATGTCGGAGAAGACACCGGCTATCTATGGGCGGTGCTCGGCGGGGATGATCCCGGCCGTGTTCTTTGGGCGCCGAAAGTTTTCGACATGGCCAAAGACTATGGTTTGATCCTCCTTGAAGACGGCATGCTGATCGATACCAATAAGGGCGAAACGATACCGGCTGGAAAACGCCCGATGCCGGTCACGAGTGACGCACAAATCGCAGCGCTTGATGTATTCTCCAATGCAGAATTGGAAGCCTGTGTGATCCGAGCCGGAACAAGTGCAAGTTTTGGCGCCTTCAACCAACTAACTGGCGTTTCGGAATCCCAATTAATCGGACCAAAGCCCGTCGACTGGGCACACGGATTCACATTAAGTGAGATCGAAATCGCTCCGAGCGCGGCCATCCCATCTCACAGCTTGAACATCGCCGATGTCTATTTCGTTCAGTTCGGAAAGGTGATTGTCACGATCGATGACGAAAAGACCATTCTGACCGCAGGCGACACCATCACGTTCCCTGTAGGGTCACGCCGCAGTCTCACCAATGCTCATGACACGGCCACTCGTTTGGTCGCCGTCCGCGGCGGCGACGAGGCTCCGACAGTAGAGTGGACATGAGCCAGAGCCTATCCGGGAAGCGCGCCGTTATCACCGGAGCAAGCCGCGGTATTGGCCGCGCCATCTGTGAAGTCTTGCATGCAGAAGGCGCTGAGATCATTCCGATCGCGCGGCCGTCCGAAGCACTGGACGAGTTGGTCGTCACGTGCGCAGACCGCTGCATTCCCTGGGAGGGCGATGCTTCTTCAGATGAACTGCTCACCTTCCTTGGCGCTCAAGACAAGATTGATATTCTCGTCAACAATGTCGGCACGAACGTCCCGAAACCAATGGACGAAATAACCGATGAAGTGCTTGACCTGATGCTCGATCTCAATGTTCGTACGACCTATCGCGTCTCCAGGGAGGCATTGAAGGTCATGCCCGCCGACGGACGCATTGTGCATATCAGTTCTCAAATGGGGCATGTTGGCTCGCCCAATCGCACCGTTTACTGCATGACCAAACACGCAATCGAAGGGCTCACTAAGGCCATGGCAGTCGAGCTCGCACCGCGCGGTATCCGTGTAAACTCTGTGGCGCCAACTTTTGTCGAGACACCGATGACCAAGCCGATGCTTGATGATCCGGAATTCTCGGCGTTCGTGAAACGCATGATACCGCTGGGCACAGTTGCAAACACTGACGACATCGCCCAGGCGGTCCTGTATTTGTGCGGGCCTGCAGGTAAAATGATCACCGGACACTCACTGGTCGTCGATGGCGGCTGGACCGCGCAATAGAGAAATTCATGAGCAAACAACCGATCACGCACGTCGCAACGTCAGATATTGCCGACATGATGTCCCCAGGACCCGAGCGCCGAATGGAGCTTCCTGGGTTTGACGACGAGTTCGTCGACTTCCCACATTATATCATTCGCATCACCGAACGGATCTGGCATGACCGAGCCGTGGATAAATGCCTCGACTGGTACGCCGAGGACTGCGCTATTCATACGATGGCCGGTGACATAGTCGGCGCTCAAACCGTCGTCGAGAATACCTGGGCAACATTGAAAGCGTTTCCGGATCGGCGATTGGATGCTGATAATGTGATCTGGTCAGATGAAGGTGACGGCGCATTCTACTCGTCCCACCTGATCACCTCAAAAATGACCAATGAAGGCCCGAGCGAGTTTGGTCCGGTGACAGGACGCCGGATCAGAATCCTGACCATTGCCGAATGCCTGTGCAAGGGCAATAAAGTCATCGAGGAGTGGCTGGTGCGGGACAATCTCGCTGCGGTTATGCAGCTTGGTTTCGATCCAGATCGGATTGCCAAGGAACAAGCTCAAACCGATAAGGTAAACAGTTTCAGCCTGATTGAGTTTCACGCTGAAAACCGGGCGGCAACGCTAAATGGTGACGGCTGGACAGACGCCCTGACCGAAACATCCAAGATTGCCGTCGGCGCACTTCGCGCCAGCTTTTCTGGTGCCAACGAGGACGCGCTTAAGGCAAACTATGATTTTAGAGTGGCTGCGCAATATCCGGGTGATGTGTCTCTCTATGGGCCGGATCAAGTCGCTCGCTGGTGCGTTGGCCTATTAAAAGCGTTTCCCGATTTGACGCTTGCCATCGATCACGTGGCCGAAATCCCATATCTCGGCGACACGCGCGATGTCTCTGTCCGCTGGACTGCGACTGGGACACATCGCGGCGCAGGCCGTTACGGCGGTCCTAGCGATGCGCCGATTTACATTCTTGGCGTGTCGCAATTCCGGATCATGAATGGCCGAGTGCGTGAACAAGTCACCATCTGGGATGACATTGCCTTGCGCCGACAAATTGCTTCAGCGAGATATGAGCGTGGATAAGCTGCCTTATATCGTCGATGCGCATCACCATCTTTGGGACCTTGAGGCGTGTCGACATACCTGGTTGGCAGAACGCGGCGTCGTTCGTTTTTTTGGCGACCCTGCTCCTATTCGGAAAAACTACCATGTTGGGGACTTGAGGGCAGATTTCGGTGCCCTGCCCGTTAAAAAGTCGGTCCATATCCAAGTCGGCGTAGAAGCCGACGATAGCTTGAACGAAACGGCCTGGCTGCAGAGCCAATCGAACCAATACGAATTGCCGACCGCAATCATCCCGTTTTGCGACCTCACTCTGGAGTCTGTTTCAGACGATCTGGACGCGCATGCGGCGCACGTGGCCGTGAGAGGCGTGAGGCAAATCATCGGGCGCAGCGCTGAAGAAGATCGCAAGACGGGCTCATCGGGTCTTTTGAACGAGCCGCGGTTTAAACGAGGACTCAAAGCCCTCGCGGAAAAAGGATTGTCTTTCGATCTTCAACTCACACCGCCACTCATGCAATCCGCTGCTTCAGTATTCTCCGACGTCCCAGACCTAAAGGTCGCTGTTTGTCATTGCGGCTCGCTCAGTGCGTTTGATCCAGAGAGCATCAGCGAATGGAAACAAGGGCTGCAAGCGCTCGCCGCGCTGCCTAACCTGATTTGCAAGATCTCAGGGTTCGGCATGTTTGACCATGGCTGGACGCAGGACAGCATCGCCGCCCTCGTTCACAGGGTCATCGAAATCTTTAGCCCTGAGCGCTGCGCTTTTGGATCAAACTTTCCAGTCGACAAGCTCTATGCGAGCTATGAGGAAACCATGGGGGCTTATCTCAAAATCTGCGAAACTTACGCGCCTGAGGAGCGTGACGCCATGTTCCGGACTGTCGCCGAGACCTTTTACAAAATCTAGAAATGCGCGCGAACTTTGGCCGTCAACTCAGCTGCGCCAGACAGCATGAACCCGTGATCGGAGCCAAGCAAAAACAGGCTTGTCCCGGCTGATCGCCACTTTGGTAATTCTTCGAGATTAGCTGTGAACATGCCAATCGTAACACCCGCAGCCTTCCCTTTCGCACAGATCATTTCCACCGCCTCAATCACGGCGGGATCGTTCGGTCCGTCTGCGCCGAGGGAGACGGATAAATCCGCCCTGCCGATAAAGAAGGCATCAATTGCATCGACGGCGAACATTTCATCTAGATGTTGCAAGGCTTCGGCGTCTTCGATTTGCGCGACAATCACCGTTGCCTCAGCGCTTTTGGATTTATGCTCTCCCATTTTGCGCGCGCCATATCCTGCCGCCCGCGTCGAGCCCGCATAACCGCGCCCTGCACCAAAGTGCGCATCACCTGCAAGCGCTCGCGCATCATCACCTGTGATCACGTGAGGCACCAAGACGCCCGTAGCACCGCAATCAAGAGCATTGAGGATATACTCAGACCGGTTCGCAGGCACGCGCACGAGACTTGGCTTGCCGACATGATTGAGCGCCAGCACGCAATCGTTGATATCGCGGCGATCAAATGGAGAATGCTCCGCATCGATGCAAACCAGGTCCAAATCACTCCTTCCCAGAACCTCGCACACCATGGCCGAAGGCGTTTTCAAAAACGTCCCGATCAAAGGTTTTTGCGCACGCAGGTCCGCCTTTAATGTCATGACCATAGCCTGCTTGAAGCGAGCTCTGCGCCTTCAGCGAGCGTTTTCAGCTTGGCATAGACAATATCTTCGTCCACGGCGCCAAAACCAGCAAAAGTCGAGAAGCCGCAATCGGTGCCCGCGATGACACGTTCCTTGCCGACAATACCGGTAAATCGCTCAATACGCTGCGCCACGAGTTCAGGGTGCTCAATGAAATTTGTGGTCGAATCGATGACGCCGGGGATGAGTATTTTGTCCTTCAACTCACCGCGCTGTTCGGCTTCCGCGAATGCTGTCCATTCATGCCCGTGGCGCGGATTGGCATTCTCAAAAAGCAGCGCTTGCGGCTTCGCTTTCAGCGCCACAGGCAACACCTCCTCCATCGGTGCATCGCAGTGGTGTGGGCCTTCATAATTTCCCCAGCAAATATGCATCCGCACGCGATCGCCTGGCACATTTCGAAGCGCATGGTTGAGCACCTCAACATGCTGGCTCGCAAGGCGGTGATAATCTTCAAGTGGTTGGTCCTTGAACATCATGTGCCGACCAAGACCCAGGTCCGGCGTATCGAGTTGTAGGATATGCCCTGCCTCTACAATCGCTTCGTATTCTGGACGCATGGCTTCCGCCAATGCTTCAAGATACTCATCTTGCGTCGCGTAGTGCTCATTTGGTTGGAACAGCGCGATCACGCCTGGGCTCGCTGCATTCATGAAGCTCTCGCTATGCCCTGCTCCATCGAGCGCAGCTGAAAAGTGTTTCAGATCAGCTTCGAGCGGCGCCATGCTTTTGACCTTGATCTCACCGACGCATTTCGGCCGTCGGTAAGTCGGCGTCCCCCCGCCCTTTGCCTGCCGTTCGAGAAATCCTGGAAATTCTTCAAGGTCCGCAGGTGCGCGCCGAGGGCTATCGCCATCAAACCCGGTGATGCGGTCCTTGATATATGTGGCGTAAGAGATTTTGCTCATCTCACCATCGCTGACCACATCGACGGATGATTGCCGCTGGCGCGCGACCGTATCCGCTACGGCGCTGGAAATAATAGAATCGAATGTCTTCTCATCGATGCTTTCTCCGGCCTCATGCGCAAAGACCAAATCAGTGACCTGTTTCGATCGCGGCAAGCTCCCAACGTGGGTTGTTAGAATTCGATCCTTGCTCATTTCCATGTCGTTTCACTCCGAATATGCATTCGAAGTCATACGCTTATGTGGGCGCGCGAGCAATAGATCCGCCCGGAATTACCGCGCCTTCGAACACGCGCTTTTCGTGCGATTGATCTGGTCGTTCGACCCGGTCTGTAATCATCTTCACGGCCGCTTCCGACATCCGACCAATTGGCTGACGGATTGTCGTCAATTCATAGCTCGCAAACTGTCCCATTCCGATGCCATCAAAGCCAATAATAGAGAGTTCGTCGGGCACAGAAATACCGAGCACAGATTGCGCCTCATCCATACAACCCATTGCCATCATGTCGTTGACGCAAATCACCAGACTCGGCAGGTCCTTCGCTTGGGATTTGATATCCTGCAGTCCGGCGGCGCCGCTTTCATATGTGAAATCGCCCTGTGCTTGCGCAACCGTTTCGATTCCAAATTTCGCCAGGCTGTCTTCGACCATTCTTGTGCGTTCCCGGCTAACCATATTTTCTGAAGGCCCGGTGATTATCGCAGCTCTGCGGTGCCCCAGAGTCTGTAATTGTTCAAGCAGCTCATTCACTTGCTCAGCGGGATCACAATACACGACCGTATTCGGGTGATCAGCAAAATATCGGTTGAAGAACACAACGGGGATCTGCCGTTTTTCCAGGACCTTGTATTGTTCCTGCGACATATGTGAGGCCGAAATCACACCGTCGACCTGAAATTGCCAGGCCTGCTCAATCACCATTTCCGTATCTTCTTCATTGTCGACAGTGAACAATAAGGCGCGTAATCCGGCGGAAGATAGCTCTTCGGTGATCTTGAACAGCACTTCCGGATAGTAGAGATTCAACCGCCCAGAAACCAATACGGCGACAAGATTGGATCGCTGCGTGATCAGACCACGGGCAATTGCGTTGGGTTGATATTCCAATTCCTTCGCTGCTTTCATTACCCGTTCGCGCATCTTACCAGAGATGCTTGCGCCAGGTTTGAAGCATCGCGATACAGCGGACTGCGAAACGCCGGCCAGACGCGCAACATCATATGATGTCGCCCGCCGACCTTTGATCAACGGAATGACATTATCGTCTGCTTCAGACGGATTCTTTTTCGGCGGGTTGTTGGCCATAGCGTCTCACACGGATATCTGCCTGTTCTTTATGACCTGCAAACCCTTCTAAAGCGCAAAGACGCGAACAATATTCCCCAACCATTACAGATGCTTCCCGCGTCGCGCGTTGGAAGGTGCAAGTCTTGATGAACTTACCAACCCAAAGGCCACCTGTATAGCGGGCGGCTTTCATCGTTGGCAAAGTGTGGTTGGTGCCGATGACTTTGTCGCCATATGAGACATTCGTTTCCTGGCCCAGGAACAAGGCGCCGTAATTGGTCATATTGTCGAGGAAATAGTCCGGGTCCTTAGTCATAACCTGGACATGTTCAGAGGCGATGTCGTCAGCAACCTGGACCATTTCTTCGTATGAGTCGCAGACGATGACCTGGCCGTATTCGCGCCAGGCTTCACCCGCAATGTCTGCGGTTGGCAACCATTCCAGTTGGCGATCCACAGCGGCTATCGTTCTCTGAGCAAGCCCTTCTGAGTTAGTCAGAAGGATAGCCGGCGACGTTGGCCCATGCTCCGCCTGCCCTAACAGGTCAGCGGCGCAGAAATCTTCATCCACGGTTTCATCGGCAATGATGAGGGTCTCAGTTGGACCTGCGAACAGGTCAATACCGACGCGTCCAAACAATTGCCGCTTCGCTTCCGCGACATAGGCGTTGCCCGGTCCGACAATCATATCGACCGGCGCGATGGTTTCAGTCCCGATTGCCATGGCGCCGATGCCTTGAACTCCGCCTAGAGAATAGATCTCGTCAGCCCCAGCCATATCCATTGCGACAACAATCGCCGGATGCGGACGCCCTTCAAAAGGGGGCGCCGTTGCGATGATCCGCGGGACACCCGCTACTTTCGCGGTCACGACGCTCATATGCGCTGATGCGATGAGCGGATACTTGCCACCAGGGATATAGCAACCGACGGAGTTTACAGGCACATTCTTGTGGCCAAGCGTGACACCGGGCAGCGTCTCAACTTCGACATCTCGCAAGGCATCTTTCTGGATCTGCGCGAAATTGCGGACCTGCTCCTGAGCAAAACGAATGTCACTGATCGCCTGTCCGTCGAGCTCTTTGTAACACGCGTCGATCTCTTCACGTGAAAGGCGATAGCTTTCTGGGCTCCACTTATCGAACTTCTCAGATAGATCGCGCACGGCAGCGTCGCCCCGCGCGTCAATATCTTCGAGAATATCTTCAACCGTCTTGCGCACTTGCGCATCGGCCTTCTGTTTGATGTCGGGATCAATGCCTTCTTTGAGCCAACGCGCCATAGCTATCTCCTTAGTATGGAGCGATCTCTAGCAGTTTTGCATTCGAATGCAAATTGAAAATTGTTTGCGCGTCAATTCTACCCGCCAAGAGTTCCGAACCAAGCAAGGAAAAGGATGATCACCGCGAAGAATGCAAGCAAATACCATGCAACGTGATCAATCCGTCCGGGCACCAGATACCAGCCGTTTTGTTTCTCTGCCAATCCTTGTTCCTTGAACCGACGGATTTGACCGACCACTGTTTGCTCATGCCACTCAGATTGAAATCCATCGAGTAGCACACTCGCCGTCCATGAAACCGCGATGTTGATTGCGCCACCGATTACCACATACCACGGCCATGCGACATTCGCAGGCTCGAGCCCAAAGAAAGGCACACCCGCAACGATGGCATACAAGCCAAGGAATCCGGCAACGACACCGACGAGCAATCCGCGCTCAGTGGTGTGTTTGGATAAGAAGCCGAGCCCAAACATGGCGAGCTTGGCACCGACAAAGTACGATGCAACCTGGCTGAGGCGTTCGAGGATGGAGCCGCCGCTATTAATAAAGGCAAACGCTACCGGAATGGCGAGCATGGCCCAGACAATCGTAAAGATGCGCGATGCGCCAAGGAAATGCGCGGTGCTCGCTTCTTTCTTGAAGAACCGCTGATAGAAATCAGTCACTGAGATTGTCGCAAGCGAGTTCAGTGCCGATGACAGACTCGACATGGACGCGGACAATACTGCGGCAGCGAGTATCCCCATCAAACCAGGGATGGCTAAGGTTTGAGCGAAGACCAGAATAATCTCATTTGGTTGCTCAAACGGCACGCCCTTGAAGTGCACATAGAGCAGCGCTCCGATAAAGAAGAACAGGAAATAGATGAAGAAGGCTGCAAAGCCCATCATCAGATAAGACTTCTTGGCGTCCCCAAGAGACTTTGCGGCAAGCGCCCGCTGCACCATCATCTGGTTGGTTCCGTAGACTGTGATGTGGAACAAGGTCATGGCCAAGACCCCTGCCCAAACTGTCGGTGCGACTGAAAAATCGAGTTCCGTTCGGATCGGGTTGAGCTTGCCATCACTGGCCAACGTCTCAAGTGCGCCCGAAAGCGGGCTCACTTCGCCAAGCAGGCCCCACAACACGATCCCAGCCCCAACAAACAGGATGACGCCCTGGAGGACATCAGTCCAGATCACGGCATTCATGCCGCCCATCATCGTGTAAACAAGCACGACCAGCGTCATGCCAATAATGGCGATACTCACATCTATCCCGGTGGCGAAGGTGATCACAACAGCCGTCGCCGTGAGGATGGAAGCGGTCGTAATGGTCTGTGTGAGAAGGAAAATCGCTGACATCACCGTGCGCGTGGTGACGCCAAACCTTTGCTCCAGATACTCATAAATCGAAGCAACGCCGCTATTGTAGAAGAATGGCAGGAATAGAACGACGACGACGAAGATGACAAGCGGATAGTTTATATGAATGGCGAGCGCTGCCATGCCATCGCCATAGGCCCATGCCGGGCCACCCAAGAACGACAAAGCACTCACATAAGTCGCTACAACCGAAATTCCGATGGCCCACCATGGCGCCGAACGATCGCCAATCTGGTAGTCCGCGGCGGTTTTGACTTTGCGGCTCATCGCATAGCCGAGCAACAAATTACCGACCAGATAAGTCGCCACGATCGCCCAGTTTAAGGTCCCAAAAGATTCCATTCTATCGCCCGCCCTACTCTGCTCCAATTGCGTGAAAGAAATTGGGGGAGAAAGTCATCAAGACTTCTCCCCCAACTTTGTCAAAAGATTCGGGTTCTACCCTAGGAGGATCGTTTAGAAGCGAGCCTTAAGACGAACACCATAGTTTTGTGGATAGAGATATCCGGTTTGCACAACATCGCTAGAGTTGTTGTTTCCTCGTGCAAGCACTGCTTCGTCCTCAAGGTTTTCGACGAATGCTTCAACCGAGTAATCGCCAGAGACCGCCTCCCAACGTACGCGCAGGTCAGTTTTCGTGTAACTATCCTGCAATTGGTTCGGATCAGGTGAGTACAGGTTTGAAGTGAAATAGTCGTCGCTATAGTAGAACGAAATACCTGGGGTCAGCGTTCCTTTCTCGCCAAGGTCGATTGTATAGTCACCAGAAACATTGAATGTCAGTTCCGGAGACCAAGGCGTTGTTTCACCCGAGACATCGATAGACGGCACGACCTGCCCACCAAACAGTTGATACGGGTTGCCTTGGAAGAAGCCGTCGCCAAACTCGGAGCTGAGATAAGCAAGCGTACCGCTGAGTCGTAAGTTCTCGACAGGAAAATAAGTCGCTTCAAGTTCAACACCCCAAGCATCAATCTGACCGCCATTGTCTGATGATGTGATGGCGACACCACCAATAATCTCCTGAACCTGACGCAGCAGGTTGGTGTATTCAGTGACGTGAACTGCACCGTTCAGCAGCAAAGTATTGCTCATCAGGTTCGACTTGAAGCCGACTTCGATGACCTGGCTCTCTTGCTCGTCTGTGGCACTGCCATTGTTAGCAATTGCGCCAGACAGAAAGCCCGTTGCGGCATTCGCGTAGAGCAAGATTTCGTCATTCAGGTCATACTCTGCGCCCAGGCGCCAGCTGACATTGTCGAAGCTCACATCTCCGCGGATTGCGTCGGTAGAGTTTGGATTAAGCAAAAAGACAGTGTTCGGATTGTTCGGAACTGATTGCGGCATCGGATTGTTCAACACTTGCTGCGTGAACGATACGACAGGGTCGGTTGTTCCGTTTCCATTTGTGTCGCCGGTAAAGTTACTACCGGCTCCTACCAGCGTTCGGCTTTCATCATTGAACCGCAATCCACCGGTGATCCGCAATTGATCTGTCAAAGACCACTCGGCTTGACCGAAGATGCCGAAATACTCGACTTCGCGAACGCCGACATCCGCAAATTCACCGCCTGGAATGACGAAATCATTTGAAGCGATCGGTGTGCCGATCAGCAGCGGGAAAGTGGCGCCACCCGGCCCAATAACGTTCGGACGGTTTGCAATTTCAGCAGTTTGATCGATCAGAGCAAAGCTAAAGAAGCTCTCATCTTCAGAATAGTAAGCACCTGCTGTCCACTGCAATGGACTGTCATAGTCGGATGCGAACAAGAACTCTTGTGAGAAGCTTTCATTCTCTTCGTTAAACCAGAACCGGGTGTGTCCGGTCGGGCTGAAATCACCGTCAAACCCAAGCAGGTTTTTGAAATCGGTGTACGCCGTAATCGACTTGATCGTGACAGGTCCGGCATCATAATTCACTTCGAGCGAGAATTGGTTCTGCTCAAGATCACCTTCCGGTGCAAAATCCTGAGCGACCTCATATGGACCCAACTGATCCGCGCTCGGGGCGCCGCTGGAGCCTTGGAGAGGGTTCGCACAATCCTGGGATGTTCCAAGTGGATCCGTCAGCCCTTGCGCCGTCACATTGCGACAAACAAAAGTGTAACCAAACAGACCAGCCTCGACGCCGCGCTCAGTAACGTTCGAGTAGCGGGCGAGAACATCGAGATCCGCAGTTGGCTCCCACAAGGCGCTGACGCGAATACCAAGATCATCCGGCGCGCCCAGATTGTGTCCGGCGCTGTTTTCGATGTATCCATCACCTGTTTCGGTGAACGCCGCGACCCGAACGCCAAAATTCTCTGCCAATGGCACGTTCGCAAATCCCTCAACACGGCGTGTATTGAAACGCTCATAACCAGCTTCGACACCAGCGCTGAAACCGGATAAATCGGGTGCGTTGGAATAAAGGTTCAAGGCGCCAGCAAACGTGTTGCGGCCATATAGAGTGCCTTGCGGTCCTTTCAGGAATTCGAGGCGCTGCACATCAAAGAAGCCTCGGGACTGCATTGAGGCACGTGGCTGATAAACGCCATCGACAAATGTACCGACGATTGAGGACACATCGCCAAATGTGTTGGTGGAGTTCGCACCGCGTACGTTGAATTTTGCATCATTACCAACGAATGCGAAATTCACACCGGAAACGATCTGATCGAGACGAGACACATCGTCTACGCCAGCGCGCTCGAGGCCCGCCTCGTCAAACGCCTGAATCGACTGACCGACATCCTGAGTGCTCTCAGACCGTTTCTCGGCGGTTACTGTGATCACACCGAGCTTTTTCTCGCTGTCTGCGATTTCCGAATCATCTTGCGCCAAAGCGAGCGACACGGTCGATGTCATCGCAATCGCCGCTGAGGTGCTTAGTAAAAGCCGGGTTACGGTCGAACGATTAGGCATGAATTTCCTCCCTAGGTATTAATCCTAATATCTCACGAATGCATCTTTTGACTTCGAATGCAAGATGCATTTCCGTTGCGCCTCGCATTCGAAGTCAATTTCAGCCCTGAGTGTTGCAAAATGGGCTCAATAGGGATTTGTCAGGCGACACGCCCCTGCCCGGACGATTTGAATCAATCCGATCAACTTGGATGACCAAGTCCACATTTTGCCGTTTCAAAACGTTACCTGGGAATTGTCGGGGGAAGTGAGACTTAACTGCCCTCTCTGAATGATGCGGGCTTCTGGCTGGATAAGGCCCCCTACCCCAAACGCTGCTGAAGACTGGTTCGTATTAGACTGATAGCACCTCTTCTTTTGCTCGCCATTCAGAACTGGCGAGGAACTGTTGTGGGGCGAATTTGAGCCTCTCGGCGAGAACGCCCTCATGAGGGTGCTTTGTGCAAAGAATGAGGAAAGGACAGGATTCGAACCTGCGCTCGGCAAATCCCGAGGAGCAGTACCGCAGCTAGCGGGGCTGCCCACCTTCAGCCACTCAGTTACCGATCCCTCATTGCCAGTGTAAGAGAAATATGAGTGTCTGCGACGGGGCGAATTTAGGCTGCTCGCCGGAAGCACCGATAGACAGGACCAGGGTCTCTACAACCCTTGCTGTTCAATATATGTACAATTGGACATTGGATTTCGCTGTCACCTTGAAGCGATGCTCCTCACAAACTAAGCAATGCAATAATTAGACGGTGGTTCCATTATCTAGAACCTGTCGGGCACTTTCTGCGAACAAGTCCGGTCGTTCAAATAAGAAAAGTTGGGCAACGCCCGGCAAAATTTGGCAGCGAGCTCGTCGATACCGATGGGCATATTGCTCCACCATCTGAGCAGGAAGCCAATCGTGATACTCGCTATGCACGAACACGACCGGTAGATGCCCGAGCGCAAACTTCAGGTCTTCTGACCAATTGCTGACCCACATTCGGAGCTCATCCACTGACCGCTTTGGAGTCCCTATAAAATTTGCCATCGCTTTACGGGCACTTCGGTAAATCTCTGGCTGTTTAAGTATCTCGGTATCATGCCCGGATTCTTCAAATTGAGTTTGCATGAACAGACGTTCTCCCTCATCGCTTGAAACAAATGCTTCCGCAGCGAAGGCAAAGGGGGCATAGAGTAACTCCGGTGTCTCTTTCGCTGTCCAAAAAATCTGCCTGCTTTTGGGCGGCATTTCACTGAACTGGCTCTCATGAATCAGGGGCGGACCGGTATCATAAAGGGCGGCTGAGGAGAAAACTCCCGGATACGCTGCGGCTGCTTTAATTGCATACAGGCCAGACATGCCATGACCTGCAATAACAGGCGCATCGAGCCCAAGATGTCGGACCAAAGCCATACAGATGTCTAAAAAGTCCTCTGCACGAAATTCTGTTTCAGAGTTTGTAATCGTCGATCGGCCTATACCCGGTTTACAAGGGGCGATCATCCGAAGGCCTTCCTTGGCACAGGCGCGGACTAATTCTGCACCCGGTTCAGCTGAGGACGTGTGTCCATGGATGAACACGAACGGGTCTCCGTCTGGTTTGCCATACTCATGATACTGAAGCACTCCTTTGTTCGGAACTTCTAAGAGGTTAAACTTGTGGAACGCTCCATTGCTCCAAACGAGGGAGCGGCCTTCAAATTTTCGATCGGGCGCTGCATCAAATACGTGGAGTAGCCCTGCGAGCGTACTGACCAATTCAGCTTGATCCCTTACTCCAATCTTCTGCAAAATCGCTTTGATCTGCTTTCTGATTGTACCTTTTGTGCGCCCCCGCTGATTGGCGATATCAACACTGCGCAGGCCATTGTACAAAAGTTCCGCAATGGTCGATTCTGTTGGCGTCAGTCCGAATGTGTTTTGCAAAAACACATTTGCCTGCTTGTTCCAATCTGCGTGACACGATTTGATCAGATATGCGATGTCCTCTGGGTTTTCAGAAAAGCCATGTTGGTCAATGGCTTCAATCAGAAGCATTGAGCGAGCGCCATCATCTGCATGATGTATTGCCGCAGCACCGCCGTTTCCGTTTCGCAGGACCTCCTCAAGTGACAGCGTGCCTTCGGTATTTAATGGAGTGAGGGCGGTGAAGACATTATCAATCCCATCCGCCTCTATTAAGCGATCAAACAAGAGATTGGATGCGTGTATCGACCCATTTTCGCTTATCAGCGCTGCAGCGTGGTTCCGATTATCCAGGAATGACCTGACACTGGTTTGTCTTGAGAGCTTATAACTCTCGAACATTTGCAAAGCACGCCGGAAATGCCGAACAAGGTCGAGTTTTTGGGCCTCAGCTGTCAGCGTTGAAGTCGCTCCATCGACGACCAGCGACATTATCCTTTCTTCCCAGATGCGCGTGAATTCAACATAAGCATTTGGGTTCAACGCAGCAGAATATAGCGCGTCAATCAGGATTGAGTCTGTGCTGTAAGATCTCTCGTTCGTCAATTTCCGGACCGTCACTCCTAGCTTTTATCCATGAAAGATAGCCAAACATTGGTCAACGCAGATGATCTCAGCGCCACCCAGAGTTTTTGATGGCATACCCCATATGGGGAATAGCGTTTTGCTTACACTCTGTGAGGGTGAAGCATGCCGGCTCATAAAGTTGCATTGCGTAAACGAGTGTCCAATTGGTTCGTGTCGCCGGTCCACAATTGAGGAGACCGATGATGTGGTTGAACATGTTGTTTCACAGACCCACCCAAAAATTGGGACTGACGACTTTTACCGTATTGGCCTTCGCTATAATTTTCAGTTCGTTTCCCACCGCTAACGCACAATCAAAAACGCCGCGAACATATGAATTGCGGTGTATGCCTGCGCATGCAGGCAACCGAGATTCGGTGGACATGTATTTCATGATCCGGCGGGAAGGAATATTTGTCAGGTTCTCGCGGGGTGCGGAAGAGAATACGGCCCAGCGCAAACCTCCAAAAGCTGGCGAATGCCGCTGGCGTGACCGAAGGGTCCGAGATACTGAGCCGACCGTCATTATCGTGCCTTGGACCTCCGAAGAAGAGTTTCAAAGCATAAGAGGCAAGCTGATTTTAGCGGGCACCAAATTCTACGGTCAGGGAGGGCAGTCACGCGGCGTTAGAAGCTGGCAGACGATCACGCTCGATAGTAGCGCGTTTCATCGCACAAAGGCCGATTTCAACCTGCATGCCACTTACATCATCGGAGCCATCATATCAGGTGAGCCGTTTGGGATGCAGGTCTTTACAGAAGAGACGGAAGAGAGTGGGCGGCGGCTGCGATTTGTCTCGTGGTGATTTGCACGGGGCTTAAGGCGCTTATCGAACAAGGATGTTGAAATGAAATATTTAGGCCATGTTGTTCTTAGTCTTGCGGTTTTAGCAGCCGGCTGCGGTGCATCGTCAGACGCAAGCGACGCTGGCACCCCAGACATTACACTGGCATCGAGTGATGATAACCAGAACGCATTCAGTGCATCGGGCGGAACACAGCCTGCGAGTCTTACACTTGCGCCGCTCGACGCTGATGCAGTATTCGGGCGCCTTGAACCTGTCGAAACAGCAACCGGTCCATGTCCATGGCTCATCGATGAGACTGCCCTGGGCGCGATAAAGACCGAGAAGACATTCATTCGCCGCGAAGTTTCGAACCAGGCATGTATCTGGAACTATAATTCCGGTTTTGAAATTAGCGTGCGCATTGAATCGCTAGAGAATGCCGAGCCCGTGACTGAGCGAGTCTACAATTTTGATAATCCCCCGGAATTGCGTCCACAATCCGGTCCGGGAACGAATGCGACGCTACTGCTGGATACCACTTGGAAGGAATACGACCCAAGGCCTTATGCCTACTCCTTTGAGCAATCAGACGAGCTGGTCTTCATCCGTACAACCGGTGTGGAAGCCAGTCTTGAAGGACTGAGAGCGGTCGCTGAAGAGATCGCTGGATCTAGGCCCGGGGCTCCGTCAATTGAGCGGCAAACCCATTCCATTTTGCCGGCATTTGATCCCTGCACGGTATGGACCGAGAGCGAGGTTGCGGCGCTGATCGATGCGGACAGCCATCGCAGCTCCAGACGAAGTGGCCATTATTGCACTTATGCGGTTACGCCAAAGAGCGGGACCGAGACGATAGAAGTACAGACCAACTTTTTCGAAGGCGACACGACGAACTTTGAGAAGATGGCTGCCAAAGGATTCGAGGATGTTTCCGGGTTCGAAGTTCCTGCATTGATCAAGCATGAGGATTACGGACGCCAGAAATCCACGAACCTCTTCGCGCTGCACCCCGAGGGCATCGTCGGCGTCACAGTGCTTGGGCCTGACCCCGACTACGATGACCTCGCCGAGGCCTACATCAAAAACCTGCTGCAGCGTCTGCAATAAGGTTTAACTGCGAAAGGAGCACTTCATGTTTTTCATAAAACCGATGATTTACAGCGGCGCACTGTTTCTGGGTTGCGCTCTGGCGGGTGCTGCGAATGCAGGGGAATACACCACGACGCAGCAAACGCTCAATGGCGGAGACAACATCTATAAAGTTGAAGTGACGGGTCTTGATACATTTCAGGTCCGCCAAGACGGAGATCCAGAATCGTCTGGAGAATTGCATGAGGTCGTTATTCGACTGACTGGCGACTCGACTTCGCATTCTTATACGGTTCCTGTGACTGGGATTTACAACAAGACGAAGCGCAGAGGCGGAAATACCGCTTATCTTGAAGTCGATGTTGGAGATATCGTTTCATTGGAACGGCGGAGACGGCGGGAGCCTGCAAATCTTTGGCTTCATCGCCAGGATAATCGATCTATTCGTTCAGCCGAACGTTATCCGACGACCGTCTTGCTGGAAGTCGCCACACGTGAACTGGATTGCCTGCGGGAGAGAGTGTGCAACAGAGGCAATCGCGGGCTATGGGGCTTGCGTATCGAACTGCCGGCTTACGACACGCCTCCCCCTGCGGTGTGCGGTCCAACAAACACGTACCGACTCACGCGTATTGACGACAAAGTGCAGGTCATCGGCTTACCAGGACGATCTGAATATAGCTCGAGTTCTGCCAACCGCGCTCTCAAATCCAATATAATTCAGCGCAGCGCAGAAGGTGTAATCATACGACCCACGCGTGGTCAGGTTTGTATCACCAGCGTCAATAACGACACGCAAACAGCCTTCTTGCGCAATGTCACATCTAATCGGTGCCTGTCACCGCCGCGGACCGAGCAAAACGCAGATGACGCGGCCGCATCCATTGATAGCTGCCGTTTAAACGTCAGCCCTGCGAGCGCGACGGCCCAGAAATGGCAACTTATTCAGAGGGGCGATGACCGCTATTCAATAAAGAACACAGTCACTGACATGTGTCTGAATTTGCGGTCGTCATCAGATAATCGAGAAGGTGGATCGGTCAAGCTTGTCGGATGTTCCAGCCACCCTGACCAGCTCTGGAAAAAGGTACAGGCTGAAAATGGCGCTGTTCGGTTTCAGAATGTGGCGAGCGGAAAATGTCTCAATGTTCACGGCGGGCGTGAGAATCGCGATGGCGGACGCACGTCAGTCTATTCCTGCGCCAATTCCCCGGATCAGTCATGGCAGCTCATCGACCAGGCCGATGCGAGACTCGTTCATGAGACAGACTCAAGATGATGGAGCAACTAGAATGACTTACCCGAAACGCTTTTCCATCGTGGCAACGATCATCTTGCCGATTGTCTTCGCCTTTAGTCTTTTAGCGACTGCACAGACAACCGCGAACAATCAAACGCTCGGCTCGGCCGAAGATGTGTACCGGATTGAAGTGCGTAATCTCGATTCGCTACTCGTTATGACGACAGGAGATGGAGCCGAGCAAGGCGAGCTTCACTCCGTCACAGTCAGGCTCGAGGCTGGTGATCAGTTCGATATGCACTCAACTGAGTCTCGCTATTTGATGACACATCAGGGCACGCGAGGCGGCACGGGCTACCTTTCTATCAATCCGAACGATAAAGTTGTGCTTAGCGGTGGGGCGCATGATCATGATCTCTGGATTCACATTTCCAATAAGCGTTTTGAATTCAGTCCCACAGCTACGGTGACAATCACTACGCGGGAGCTGGACTGTGTGCGGCAGCGAGTTTGCGACAGAGGTGGAACCGCAAAATTTGAACTCACATTTGAGCTTCCGGAATTTACCAATCCACCCCCAACCTCCTGTGGTGATGCTAACACTTACGCGCTCACGCATGTAAACGGAACTGTTGATGCAGACGGGTTGAATACGTGGACAAAATCCATGACGGGCCCGTATGGCGGGACAACCAGTATCGCCGCGCAAGGCAAGCACGAAGCGGCCATTTTACACCCTATTGAAGCGGAGATTTGCATCGCCAGCACGCGGAACAGCGCGGCCCGTCCCGCGCCGCTCAGACAGCCGACCGGACCAATGATATACGTGCAGAACGTTGCATCAGGAAAGTGTCTGGTGCCCTCAAGGGGCGGTACATCTTCTGAATTAGATCTCCGCCTGGCGGTTGAAGAGTGCCAGTTCTCACGTTCGGGGGGCACACCAGAACAACAAAAATGGCATTTGGATGAGGTCGGCTCAGGCACCTACCGCATCCGTCACTCTCTACTCGACTATTGTGCAAATGTGAGGGCGTCGTCACAAAACCGAGACGGTGGCCGTGTCGATATGGTTGAATGCGGAAATCACGTAGACCAACAATGGCGTCAAACAAACGAGGCTCCGGGCCAAATTAGGCTCCGAAGCCAGTCGACCGGTCGCTGCCTCAACTTGCACGGCCGGGAACACCGTGACGGGGGCACCACATCCGTATATCGGTGTGCCGATACGGAAGATCAGAATTGGATGATCGTCAGTGAACGGGCGGCGCGATCTCGATGAACTCGGCGCACTTTATCAAACGAGGTCAAACAGTGTTATCATATGGGTTCAAATGCGCGTTGATTGCGATGCTCGCCTTTATCAGCGCCGCGGCCCAAGCGATGGCGCAGCAAAGCTATCCTCTTTACTGCCGCAAGGGCGGAGATATGAGCATGTATATTACGGCTTGGGGAGACGGGCATCCTAGAATTGGCATTGCTTTTGAACGCGGCGAATCCGCGTTCGACTCCGGGCAAATCTCGCTGGAACCCGGACAATGCACATGGCTTGATCGCAGCATGCGCCCAGATGAACCGACCAGCATGTCCCACAAGACCGATGTCACGCTTAGCATCAAAATTTCCAGTCAGGATGGTAGGGTCATCGAATTACGCAGCCATGCGTCTCCCAACGCTCAAGCCGCAGCAGATATGCGGCGGTTTCTAAATACGTATCAAAACCAAGAGTATTTCTCTGTGGACGTTCGCTTAAGTAACCAAAAAGAGGTCTTCGAAATTACAAGATTTCATTGATCTAAGTACGTCGGTCCCAGTCTTGGGAGATCCGGCAATTTTTTTTCGACTATCGTCGATCAGCCGTTATCAAACCAGAGTCTGGTTTAGGGCGACTTAAGCCACTCAGCTAATGTCTTCTTTTGCTCGCGAAGGAGATTATCTCGCGATTGACCGCGACTCAGCCGAAGCAGGTCCTATGAACCACACAACGCCCTTCCTCCTGACTGAGAGCTACGTCCGAAACGCGGGGCTCATAGCCGATGATATCGGGAAGTGGTGCCTATTGGACAAAGGCGGTCACCATGTTTTCGATACAGAGAAACTAGCATTGCAGACCAACGCTATGGATTTATCATCGAGAATGGAGAATTGTCACAACCCTTCAGAGGGGCCACGATTGCCGGCAGTCTATTGGACATGTTTCTGCCCGCCGCGCCAGCAAATGACCTTGAGTTTCGCGGCGCCATGAACGCACCGACTTTACGTATCGAAGGGTTGACAACCGCTGGTTAGAATCTTCCGGTGCGAAAAGTCGGTCAGCCGGTTCTGCATCGAACGGAATTACACCCTGCCCAATTTGCGATGGTTGATGGCAAAAACAAACTCACTCTAACGCAGCTGGAGACGGGTTCGCATTGGACTGACAGCACCGACCAGAGTGCTTCGCATTCACTCTTCGAGCAGATCCAGGTCCTGACGAACATAGACTTTGATTTGGGTATCCTGCGGGAGCAAACTGTTCATACCGACGGATTTCCTTTCGTCCAGATTGTACCGGGCGATAGATGTCTCCAGATACTCCATCTGGATAAAATTGCTAGCAAAATACTCGCGCCAGGTCGGCAAAACGCCATCTTCATTCAGAGGGATGGACGACGTGTCAACGATAATAAACTCTGTTGGTTCAACAGACTTCGCCTGCTCTGTGACGGTCGATGCTGGATCGAGTGCAGAGAGTGTTCGCACAAATGCCAGCCCCACCAGCGATGCAGATGCGATGGCAGCGATCGGGCCCCATTGCGCCCGCGTCAACCGCGCTGCTGCGCCCGACGCTGAATTGTCGGACGCTCGCAACGGAGGCGGTTTTGGAGGCTTTTTCCGCGGCATCTCAGAAATACTCCTCTCGTATAAGGCGTAACGCCAGGGCGCCGAGATTATTGGCCAACCGATCGCCGGATGGCAGCTGAACCGGAACATTAACAGCAACCGCATAGGCTTGGACGGGCATATGCGCGTACGAGCGATCCCGGCAAAACCGGTTCGTTTCTGTTAGGGTTGGCGGTCCTTCTTCGACGCCTCTTTCGTAGATTGCCGCCACAAAAGCGAATGATTTCCCGAAAATCCGATCGCGCTCACTGACCGATGCCCCGCGCCCTTGCGCTACGCCTTCTTGTATAAGCAAGATCCCCTCGCGTTCGCCCGATGTCCGAGCGACATTGTATCGCCGCAAATGTCTCGCCATCTCTCTCGGTGACACGCCGGCCAGTTCCAGACGCCGCGCAATCGCATCGTTCGCTGCGAACTCGCTAGTGAGCGTTTCAATATAGTTGGCGTGGTTCGCGCGTATGGGATCGCGACCGGGCGCGACATGAACCTCGATCGTCGCAGCGCCATCCGAGCCAGGTGTATCGGAATACTGAACGGCAAGCACCGGTTGGTCAGTACCCGTCAGGGTGAGGGCGCCCAGCGCCGTTGTCGCTCGGTCAATGCGTCGACGCACGGATTGCGAAAGCTGCGGCGTTCCGGTCTTTGAAAACAAACAGAAATACTGACCGTCCAGATTGTTTCGAGCGAGGCCAATCTGAGCGCGCAATAATTGTGCTCCATACGCGGTGCCGCCGGACTCATTGGCAACACCATAAAGACCACGCATTGTCACGCGACGCGTATCATCGCACAATTCACCATCAGCCGCTCGGCCAATCTCCGGATCAACGCTGTTGGCACAATTCGGATTGGCTCGTATCCTCGTATCCAGTTCGAAATCAGGATCCGCCACCAACGAAGCTCGGACCTTCCTGGACGTTACAAGTCTGGCGTAAGATTCAGCCACCTTGACGCCGCTCCAACGCGACTGCCCGGCTCCGATGATGATGGATATGAGGTCGCTACGTATGCTGTTCGCATTGTTGAGATTCAAAGAAACCTGCTCTGGCGACAATTTCCGGAACGCATATTTCTGACCTATCAAAAGCTCGCGATCAATCTCTTCAATCGATTCGAAAAACCGCTTCCAGACGTCTTTCTGGTAGCGCGGATCATTGATCGTGCTTTCGGTTCCACTCTGACGAACAAGATTTATATTGATGTCATACAGCGATTGCAGCTCGTTTGCCCAATTCAATTGAGTCGAGACCTCAACATCGAATACGCCTTCTTCATCGAACAATCGCTTTGGAAATCTGCTCGGCGTTTGCGCGTAATTGGATGTCAGCTCGTCGCCGTTGAGAACGTAATCGGTAATCGTTTCTTCCCCCACTCGCTCACCATTGACCGGATCCTCACTCATCGCAAAAATCATCAAGGCCGCTGCATATGCGTTCGAGGAATATTTGACGAAGTCTGAATAGTTCACCCAATCTAAATCTCCACCGCCTCCGATGCCGAGGTCCGATTGTTGCTCGAAATCGAAGCCAGCGACGCTGCGAACAATGCGGTTTGGCGGAACGTCGTCATCAAACGTTAGATCATGGCGAATTTGTAGGTCTGCTAGGCTGGGAAATGTTTCCAAAACAGCCGCGCCAATTAACGGTTTGGCGACCGAACCGATCGGATAGTTGACGAAATTCTGATTGACGCTCAAACGATCGCTGAGCTGATCCTCCAAATGTTCCGGCACAGTATAACTGGCGAGCGCCAGGATATCTCCGCTCAAGGCGTCCATGACGGTGATACTGGCGGGCGTGGGCGTTTCTCGCGCGTGAGATTCTGCGAAAATCTCCTCCATAAGGGTACGCATCTGCGTCTGTAAATCGACATGAAAATCCGGATTCAGGGTGACTTCGACGTTCAATCGTTGCAGCTCGTTTATGCGCTCACTTCGGATAGTCCGACCTTCTTCACGGGCGCTCAGCAATCGATCCATCTCATTGACGAAGGTGCGCGTAAATTTCTCCAATCGATCATCGTGACTGCGCCCCAGCAACGATTTGTAGACAGACAAGGTGTTTGATGTTCCTTTGGTGCCCAGGCTGGTATAAATCGTAGGCAAGCCAGACTGGCTTTCGATCAGCAGTTCAGATCCCGCGGGCAAGATCTGATACCCGCCTTGACCGATCTCTCGACCGTCCACATATATCGCAATATCGCTCGTACGCTGATTTACAACGATGGCATCTCCGATCATGGAAAGCCGCGCTACAACGCCACGATTGGGGGCTTCGAGGTTGAAAATATTTGCGGGACGCGGAGGCGACGCAGACACAGCGATCGAGACATTCTCTCGTCTGATTGCATCAGCGTCGCCAAACTCGTCGACTGGAAGAACTTGCAAGAGCTGTCGATCCAGTCGTCCACCAATCAACTCACCCTTGATGGGTGAGTTAGCATTGAAAAACACGTCCCCTTCCCATTTGGCTGTGCTCCGAATTGGGAGAGGGATATTATGAGCGTTCTCATCGATACCGCGGACACTCTGGTTTGAAATCACCCACAGTTTAGGGTCGTTTGCTTCGATATCGCCTCGCAAATACGAGTTCTTGTAGAACCGCCAGATCGTATCGTTGTCCGCCGCTTCAGCACTCAAATCGACAACCCTCTCGTCTCCTTCAGGCGCGGGGTTGAAGCGCAGATAATCTATGACGTACCGGTTGATCGCATTTGTATATCCGCTCGCGGAAAACACTCGATCGGCCGGTTTTTCGCGTTGATAGACGAACACAATTAGAACTAGAAATCCGAATGCGAGTATAATCGGCCATTTTGCCCATGTAGCGATAGCGTCTGTGTCAGACGTGTTAGGTCGTTCCAGCGATTCGGCCGGTGGATCATTTGATGTCATTGTCATCCTCTCTCAGTCCGAGCGCGATCAGAGCAAACGTCACCAATCCAAAGATCGCATCGCTTCCGGAAGCAGCTGACAGGAAGAAGATGTTCTGCCCGGTGAAAGGCACAATTCTATAGTTCGCAAGAACCATATAAAGCGCCACAAAAGCGACCGTCCATATCAGGTGCACGCTGTTTCGCGTCAACAGACCTTCCAGAGCTCGGAGGGAGGACGACGAGTGGTCGGAATCCGGCGGCTCTTCGCGCCTCTTCCCCACCATGACCGCAGTGAACGCAGCGATCGAAAAAAGCATCAGAATCATTCCCAGTGCTGCCAGACGCCCAAATTGCGCGGTCAAGTGTACTGCGCTGACATTGTCATCCATATGCACGGCCAAGAGTTCGGTGGGTTTCGGAATACCAAGGAAACTCTGTCCGAATAAACGGCACCGGATTCGATCATAATTGGGACAATCTGTATAATCCGCATAATGGGCCAGCGCAGCGCTCAATCTAGCAGATTCAGCCGTGCCAAAATCCTGCATACGATCTGGGTCCAGAATAAACAGCAACCGAAGACTGTTTCCGCGCTGCGACATTTGTTGATCGAGCGCAACATCACCCGACTGTGGAGGGCTCGTGGTCACTGTGGGAACGTTAAATGCCAAAAGCAAGGCAGCGATCGCGACAAAAGGAATGCCCCATCGCGCCCGTTTTGTTTCGTATGGATAGTCCTCTTCGCCCAAGATTCGTTCAGGCCAGAGAACGTAGACAATCCCCGTTAGGATAGCGACACCAGACGTCACCATCGAGATCACATCCCACCCGCCAAGGCTATAGCTGACGATGCTCCAACTCAGTGCGAAACTGACGGCAAAATGAATGGCTAAGTGCAGCAATCCGCGTTTTGATTGCCCGGTCAGGCCGCGAAGACAAAGCGCAAACAGCGTCCCCAGAGCGAAAATCACGATTCCAAAATCATTGATCAAAATTGCCGGAGCGACAAACAGAATTCCCAACAGACCCGCAAACATGAACTGCAAGGAGAATGCGTTTGCCTGTTCCGGGGAAGCATCATTCTTTCTCAAGAAGTAAGTAAGTACCAAGATCGCGATCGGGATATACCAGATTGAATTTGAGAATCGCTCGCCAAACAGCGGAATGGCTTCCTTCCAGGAAAGCGCTGACATGACGAGGCGAATGCTCAACATGAGAAGCGCGATCGAAATCGCTGAGAATGCGAAGGGCCAGGATATTCGCCGCCAAATGTCGAACACGAATGCGAAATATGGACTCGCTGTTTCCAATCTCGCGATGCCGCTCTTCCGTTTTTGTTGAGCCCATGACGCGAACCGAGCGACGCCCAAGCGTCGTTCAATTAAACGCCGTAAGAATTCAGAGGCGTGTGTCCAATATGATGGCCAGCGCTCAAACTTGAGCGGCAACCAGCGCACTGCCAATGCGATTATCGCTAGCCCAAACATGGCGTTCCCGATGAGGCCGATGCTGGTTACATTTCGCAATGTCAACAATACCAGGAAGGCAATGAATCCCGCCGCGAAAGACTGAGAAATTGTCATTCGCGCACCCACAAACTGGCGCAGGATAATCGGAATGCAGGTAAAGATGAGAATTGCAGAAGGAGACGTGCCACTGACCGCCGGATCTATATACTCCCCAGACAAACTCACCAGAATTCTCAGTCCAAGCATGACTTGAGCGCCCAGCGCGACCGCAATAAATGCTGACGGCAGCGGCACTGCATTCCCAAACCAAAGCATCCAGCACATCAGCACGATGCCGCCGATCAACAGAGTGAAGCTGATGGCCGAAAGCCCGGCGAACCGATCCAACCGTTGAACAACAAATTGCGCCTGGGCGCTTTGCCCGAGGGAAAATTCCTCTCCCCACCCGATATTCTCTCGATTGTTCCCGCGGACTGCGCGGCGCGGTATCAAGAAAGCGTCCTGAAACTCGGCACCATTCTTAGTCAGCGGCAAATTGACTTTGCCCAGCGTATAACGCGCCAACGGTGCGCCCATAACTCGAAATGAGATCAGCGCGTCCGTGATTTCGGCCTGTTGCTCAAACAATCCGGTGCTATCGAAGACGAAGAAAAGGGCAGGTCGATCCGTCGACACTGCGCGTTTCTCGTTTAGTGTATTGGCGATATTCTCTGCTTTAATTTGCATGCTCTCAGGCGTATCCAATCGGATGCTTAGAGCTCCATCCGCGTTCAAGCGAATGATAAAGCTACGGCGCTCAGCGATACTCTCGAACAAATCTTCTTCCGGATCGATTTCAATATCGCCCCCGCGTTCCGCATAGCGCACGCGATAAAGCCGCACGCGCACTGCATCACCGCCCGCAATCAACTCGCGCTCTGCAGGAGATCGGTCTTCGATGCCGACTGCGCCCGCAGCTGGTGGCATCATGGCGGCACTCATTCGATCACTGGAACGGCTCTCATAAAAAACAATGCCCGACAAAAGGTCGCCAGCATGCGACGCATCATCGCTCCCCTCACAAGCCGTAGGAATGTCTGCATTATCAAGCGGTCTGGCAAAGGTACGAAGGCTATAAACGCGCTGCTGCGGCGTGTATTCGACAAAGGACAACATTCGGTCTGAACGTTTCGGAAACTTTGGCAGATCAACGGCATTCCGCTGGTAGGTGAAGGTTGATTGATCCTCGTTCAGGCCAACTATACACCGTTCACTTTTCTCTTCATTCTCCGACGTGCAATCGAGACAAAACACCTGCTCAGGGTCGACAGTCTCGACCCCTAAAAAACGCCGTTGCTTGTTGAACCGCGCGGTGCGTTCGACGCTCACCAAACTGCCATTTCCGGTGATCGGCATGCGTGCGATCATTTTTACTCGCGGGACCCCGTCACCTCCTTCGTTATCAACCGTTTCGAACTGAATGAGCTGACTGGTCACTCCGCTGACAAACAACCAATCGGTCTCGCTGTCGCCACCAATTGTAAACGCTTCGATCAGTTCAGGCATAACCGTGAACCCTCTCAGATTGATCCTGAGATCATCCGCACGCATTTTCCCCTTGACCCGCCTGTGGTCACTTACTGAGGAATTGGTTTGGCTGGCGGCGTCAATGATCGGACCGCTTACATTCAAGACAGGGAATGTCACCATCAACAACAGTAGCAACAGGCAAATAGTAATCGTTTCCCGACTTGGAGCGGACTTGATGAGCGCCGCACGCAGGAACACGAAAGTAACAACAATCATGCAGACCGGCACGATTATGCCCGCGATGATTCCTACCATCAGATCACCATCCCCATTTGGCGCCGCACTGGGCGATCAAGCTTTAGCGTCACTCCAATGCTTAGATACAATCTTGTCATCATAACGCGCCATCAGCCGCCACAGAAAATAGAACAACCAAATGGAAGTCAAAAGAATAATCGCTGTAAAAACAAACAAGAGCGGAAAACTCATCCCAAATAGCGGATAAGTCATCAGCAACACTTTCTGGCGCCAGTTGAGCCAGGTCGCCTCCGTCCGAACTCGCTTGAGATAAGTTTCCTCGGAATCTCCGATCGTCGTCGGATAAGTTTCGATTGCCTCGTCAACGATGAGCTTTCCAACTTTCGACTTCAGCGTTTTCTGGAAGGTCGAGAACTCCCTCCGTTCTTCGGAACTCAGATCATCAAGAGTATTCGCCTCAAATCCCGAAAAAAGGCTGGCGCCAAGGTTCGCGCGAGATGCATTGAACTTTGCTTTCACGGACTGTGCAAACTCCACTTTGAGCGCCGTAAGGCTCTCATCCATGCGCTCCGCCAGACCACTCGCGCCCCGTCCGATGTCGTTTTCACCCATAACCAATCGAGCGACGGCCAGTTTGTGCGCAGCATCGCGACCAATTTCACCACGCGCGAAAAATGTGCTTTCCAAAAGGGGGGCGACGTGCAGTTCTCCATCCTTGGACGTGTCATTGGACGTTTCCGCGCCCATGGCCCGTAATATTTGAGAATTTACAAACGCGGCCACATAAGCGTCGTCGCGCCTTGCATCAGGAGTCGATCGGATGAGCGCCTCGAACGCTTCGAGAGCTTGGTTCATCAAATCTGGGCTCACATTGTCGTTGCTTCTGTCCATCGCCGCATGCGCACTCAATAGATTCGCCAAAATCCAGTTGGTGCGGACTTCTGAGTGATTCACGGTCACAAGCGCGTTTGTTTGAATCGATTCGATCCAGGGTACCTGATCCGTCAAAAATACCATGTCGGGATCGCTGGCATAAGAGGTTAGAAACGCAGCATTGGCAAAGAAATCTTTCGCACTTGAGGCGTCATTTTCTTCTAGCGCGATAAGCCCTAGCGCGTTCAACGTCGCCGCGTGCAATCCCATCGTGCGCGTGATATTTCGCGCGGTCTCAGCTTGCGCGTCATTAAACTCGTTCGTTGAAATAATGGTCGTTAATTGCCCTAACAGCAACCGAGCCTGTTCTTCCTTGGAGAGTGAACCATCGATTGAGATTTTGCCAAAAGGGTATTGCGTCAGATCGTCGATGCTTCCCTTCACAGATTCAAAGTTGGATTTGGCTGTGCTGCGTTCTTCGAGCCACAAATTCAACAAGCCGAGATGATAAGGGCGGAAAGTCTCAGTGTTCCCTATTCCATTCTTCGTGTCGTTGCCGGGTGCATTGATTTGATCTCGCAAGGATTTCACCGTTGCACTTGGTTCGAATTGAGAGAAACCAGCCTGATAACCGATCGCGCCACCTGCGCGTTCGAGATCATCAAGGAAACTTAGAGCGCCTTGTTCACCGGTCCGACACAGGATTCTCCCGCGGTTACACTCTGCGCGTTCGCGTGGCGTTGATGGGTCAACCAAACGCGAGATTCCGGTTTCAGGGATTTGGCGCCAAGGTCGCAATGTTCTATTTGGCGCGAGCCAACCGAGCTCTGGCTTGGAGCTGAATTCTGCAAGCAAATTGTTCGGTACGACCTCACTTAAACTCAGAGTTCGATTTTCGATCCGAACAAGGCCCGAATGGGAGTTCGCCCCAATCACATTGACACCGATGGCGATCGCGACGAGAAGCACTAGGGGCAAAATCGACGCCAAAGCCGGTCGCCAGAGCCGGTTCCGCAATCCGAGCGGTGTCAGACCGTTTTTTAGCCCAATCGAGAGTGCCAAAATTCTCCGTTTCCAATTGGCGCCAAACTCCGGATTTGCTCTGTCCCTCGATCGTTCCATGGCCTTTGGATCTTCGCTACTGGAGATCCACAAGCCAATCGGCGAGATGCTCTGATCGGGCCGCAACAATCGGCGGAGAATTGATTGCATCCGCCCGCTTGAAGCATGTTTGCGGGCAGCGTTGCGCAATCGCGTGACGTTACCTTTCACACCGAAATGACTAAGGCCCTCATCCGGGATCGGCGCCTTGGGTTTCTCTTTCTCGTCGCTCTTCCCGCCCGTGTTTTCATTCGATTGATCATTATTGTCCGCTGGTTCGGGTTCTGGAACAGGTAGACCGTCAAACGGAGAAACGAAATCGAAACTCAGATTTTCCACATTTTTGCAGAGTTGAGCGAACAAAACAGGCGCATTTTCCAACACGCCATATGTTGGATATTTTAGGGCCGAAATTGTTTGCGCCGCGCTGGTGGAGAACGCTGAACCGAGTTTTTCGTCAGCGAGAATTTCCTCGATCTCCTTTTCATAAGAGACCAGCAAGGCGCTGGGCCCGACTTCGACCTTGTACTCCCCACGCCGTTTTGTTTCGATGTAATCGACCCAATCGATCCAAAGTTGCTGCGGCAGGTCGACGTTTCGGCTTTTGCACTTTTCAATGAACGCTGACAAAAATGCTTCACAGGTCACATCCGCCTTAGTCAGCGCCACAAAAATCGGCTTTGGCGTTTTGATATTTGTTCCCGATTCCTGATTCAAGTTCGGAGCCACCTCAGCCACTGCCGCATCCACATCATCTGTCTGCGACAGAGCATAACTCAATCGCGCGTCAATATCCGTAATTCGCGCCAGACTTTTGAACAGAGATCGATACTCGCTTGAGATCGAACTTGCCCGTCCGGGAATGCTGATAATCTTTGGAGCCTCGAGCGCAAAAATATACCCATTGGCTTGGGCGAGAAGCTTCAAGACCCGCGGATCTGTTCGAGTAACCCCGCCCTTTTGAACCGCGAGCTCCCAAAGTTCGCCTGGAAAATCGACGAGAAAAAACTGTTCTCCGAGCACCGCATCAGCGTCTTTTCCCGCGCCTGACCCTTTGAAATAATGCGCCCGCACGCGCACAGTTCCGCTTGCGAATTCAAGTTGTTCATTATTGTCGTCGGCCCAAACTTCCTGATCGATCGACAATCCTTCTTCGTATGCCTGATTTTGCAATCGGTACGCCAATGTCGACTTGCCGCTTCCTGACAGTCCAAATAAAAGGATGATCGGAATCCCAGGGTGCTTTCGACGTTCTCGCTCAATTCGTTCAGCTTCTTCGTCGAGGGACTGAAACTTCTGCTCGGCACCCTCCCTTCCACCGTCGTCCAAGTCTTCGCTATAGGCGTCATCGTCATCAGCATCGACAGGATCGATGTCCTTCGGCGGCACGTCTTCTTCTACACCGTGTTCATCGTTTTGCGGTTCGGTTACTTTTGTTGAACTCTTGTCGTTCTGTTCGAGTATCGCCGTTAACGGCAATCCTCGAAATCCTGTTGTGACGGATGGCGCTTCAGCCGGCTCGGGCTGAGCGTCCTGATGTTCAATTTCATCTGGTTCTGGTTGCTCATGAACAGACGCGTCCGCCTGCGGCGCGCTTTCTTCCGGTGATTTTCCCACCGTTTCTCCTGGCGTAGAATCGTCGCTTGTTTCTTCTTCAATTTTTTCGGAATGCCGTGGCAGTTCTGACTCTTCGCGCGTATCTGCTTCCTCGTCCTGTTCGCCATCCTTCAACCATCCCAAATTGATGACACCGGCCAGGTTCGGAAGTGGAGACTCACCCTCGGACTGATCCTCATCTGCTTCGTTAACAGCATTGGGCGCCTCATTCTCAGAAGCGTCGTCGTTTTTTTTGTCTTTACTAGACTTAGAATCTTCAGATTCACTCGTCATAATTGTCCCCGTCAGCCATTCTAGCTTCATATCTATCGCTAAACACTTCGAGCCCCATTGTAACGAGTGAAACTACACTTTGTGCATCGAACACGTTGCCTCCAACCATTTGGCTCAATGTCGAGAACACTTGCGCCTTACAATCGGTTTGGGCCAATACATTGGTTCCGCCAATTTTCTCCTTGATCTTGCTTCGCCGCATATCTTCGATGAATGCTGCATATACTTTGCGAGCCTCACCCCGCAAGCTGGCGGAACTTGCCTGATCGTTGAGCGTCCGAAGCGCTCGCTCCACAGCTTCGGTGCCGACGTCCGGAAAGGCCGCGCAAATATTCGTTAATGCAGCGCTTATCGACGCCTGGGGAAAGCTCGAAATGTTCCAGATAATTTCCGCGATTTCTCGCTCGAGAGATATTGGCTTTGGGTTCGCCAGCAGCTGGTTCTGTCGGAGTTTGAGTAACGCGAAACGGTTGCAAATATCCAGCCATGCGAGCGTCTCGTCGTCCAATTTCAGATTCGGAACCGTATTGTCATGTCCGACTGGAATGAAACCGGCAGATGCCTTCGTGCCCGATTCCAGATGGCGTACTACAATTCGGCTAATCAGTTTCCAGGATTGTCCTGCAATATGAAGCGGAGAAGTGGTGATCGCGGTCGCGACTCCAAATAGGATCAGATTTGCATCGAACAACTGAAGTGTCAGCTCTCGTCGTCGAGATTCTCCTCCTTCACAGATGACTCCAATTGCCTTGCCAACCCGCCGCGCCGCGACTCGCAACAGCGCTTGCTCAATGCGGTACTTGTTTGTTTGCGCAGGAAGGCGGAAACTCTCTACCAATCGGTCCTGCTGATCGATCAAACGTCTCGAGAGCCCCTCGGTGAGTTTTAGAAGCCATGTATGGCCGCTTCGGATGTCTGCTGTACTGAGTTTCACAACCAAGGTTCGGGCATGCAAGCCCGTGGCGCTCCAGGCCGAAATCTGGGTCACGGCTAGCGCCCACGCCTTTTCCAGCCCCTCCTCAAGCGGAAACATCGACACGAATTCCATGGGCAAAGTTACATCGCGTTGTTCAATAAAAGTCGCGTAAACAGACAGGCTGAAATGCCCCAAAAAGTCGCGTTCAGCATCAGTGAATGACTTAGCAGGGAATTCAGAGATAAACCGATGATTTCGTCCCTCGGCATTGGAGCCCAAGAGACATATCGGACGCTTTATTGCGTCTGGACTAGAAGACATGGCGATAGCCCAATAACCAGACCAGAAAGAACTGGTTTGCATCCTTGTCACTTTGAAACGACCAATCCGTGTCTGGATATGGTTGCACGAGGCAATTTATGGTCTCTGAAATGCTTGTGTTCGCATCACATCGCTCAACGTCGATTTCGCCCCGAACAGCGGCGCATGAAAAGAAGGCCTCTGATAGCCGAATGCTGTCTGGTCCAAAATTTCCGTCGATTGCAAAATCCTCGCTGAGATCTTCCGGAAGCGTACAAAAATCTAAATCCATCAGCCCCTGAATTGCGCCTTGCGCATAATGTGCCTTATCTGAAATCAGATCGTCGTTGTTCAGTGCCTCATTGCGCGGCCAAAGTCGCGCGGGGTCACAGGGGGCGAGATCAGATTCGCAATCCGTCAGGCGCGCATTCGGGTAGTCCGCGGCCAGAATTTTTGCGCTTTGAGCGATGCCAAATCGAGCAAGTCCGATCGACGCGGATTCTGGCACCGCTGGTGTTTGAAACCCACTTGCTGCATCGAGAGGTCGACTCTCTTCCATCCGTGACGCGGATGGCTGCTGTTCTGATGGCAGGCTGGACACGACGGAAGAACGCGGTTGTTGATTTCGGAGACCGTCAAGCTTGTTCGAAATCTGAAGCAACAGCAGTATGCTAATCCCCCCAATCAGACCGAAAATTCCAGCCGCCACGGCCGGCCAATGTTGTAACAGGCCAGATTTTCTTTCACGGTTTTTTGCAGCTGGAGGGGCGGGCGGATGAAACGCCCCTTGCGAGCCAACTTGATCTGTATTGGTTGGCTTTTGGATCGATGACTGCGTTGAGTGTGATTCAAACAACGGATCTTGTGCCGACACTTCGACAATCCTGTTCGACAATTCGTGGATTGCGCTCTCGATCCCTCCCAAATGCGCTTTCATAAGATTTGTAACTCGCAACTCGACTTCCGCAGCGACGCCATGGTTCTTTTGCGCATCCAACTTGGCGCTCACAGATTTCAAATCCGTGCCGATCGCTTCAGACGTACGGTGGATCCGAGCGAATAGCTCCACCATAGGCGACTGCTCATTGTTAAAGACTTTCTCCAGGATGGACACTGCGGCTGAGTTTATCGATGGCCTTATGGCTGCCGACAGATCTTGTTGGATTTCTTCCGCTTTGAAGGCGTCACGGACGCCTTCGGTCATGGCTTGAATAATTGTTTCGCCCCGGAATCCACTTTTTACAGCGTCAGTGAGTTCTTTAGCCAACTCGGAACGTACGACTGAAATCGCCGGATCATCTTTCTCTTCATTCAGAACGATGAACAAAAAGCGTTTCAACTGAAATTTCAGCTGACTATCGTCTGATTGATCGATCATAAAAGCTCCCCAGCACGCCTGCTGGATCTTACATCAGCAAATCGCAATGCAAAGTGTCAACAACCTACTTGGAATTCTTCTCGAAAACGAAGTTGTCAGCGGAAAGTGAGGAATTGTCAGCGGAAACCGCCCTGCCCGAAGGATCTGAATCGATCTAACCGAATTGGATGAGCCAGAATCCGTTTCGCTATTTCAAGACATCACCTGAGATCATCCAGCTTGCGGTTATGATGTATGTCCGATTTCCTCTGTCACTGCGCAACGTCGAAGACCTACTCCACGAACGCGGCATCGATGTTTGCCATGAGAGCGTGAGGCTCTGGGTCGATCGCTTTTGCCCGATCTTCGCCAGAAAGATCAGAACAAAGCGGGCATCCTACATGCGCCAGCATACCCAATGGCAGTGGCACTTGGACGAGGTCTTCGTGAAGATCAATGGCGTCCAACATTACCTATGGCGCGCCGTCGATCACGAGGGTGAAGTTTTAGAGAGCTACGTCACCAAGACCCGGGATAAATCCACAGCGCTTAAGTTTTTGAAGAAAGCCATGAAGCGATATGGATTGCCAAGAGCAGTGATCACGGACCGACTTCGGTCTTATGGCGCGGCCATGAAAGAGATTGGAATGGACGACCGCCAGGAGGTCGGTCGCCATCTCGATAACCGCGCCGAGAATAGCCACCTACCCTTCAGGCGAAGAGAGCGAGCGATGTCGAGGTTCAGGCGAATGTCGAACTTGCAGAAATTCGTTTCGACCCACGCCTCGTTCCACAATCACTTCAACTTAGACCGCCATATCAACCACCGACAGACATTCAAATCGATGAGAAACGCCACCCTCGCAGAATGGCGCCAACTTCTGGCAGCATAAGAGCCCCTACTCCGTGCGATGGTGGAGACCAGTTTGCATTAGACCGACAGCACCGGCACAGAAGTTCAGTGACGAGCTGATCTCCACCCAAGATCGATAGACCGTTGAAACAAGTATCAGCTTGATCCACGCCTCGGATCAGCTGAACAGCGACGGTTCGAAAATCCTGCGACCTTATCGGTAGAAATAGGCGCGACGATGAAGTCTTCTACAGCGTCGAAATCAGCAACATATCTCTCACCTGAGAATAACGGGGTCGCGCGACCGTTTTTGTTCAGGGCAACGAGCGGATGGTTTCCTATTCTCGACACCAACCAACCACCACGCCCATCCAACAAAACCCCTTCAAAATCGAACAGATCTCTCGGCACGCCGATGCGCGTAATACTCAAGTCCGATCGATCGATGGCGACCAGGGCATATCCGGCAACGTAGACGTGATCGGAGTCGACTGCGATCCCGTTTGCGTCTCTTAACAGGTCGGGCTCGCGGCGCCACACAGTGAGCTCATCATCCAACAATTGGTAAACCGTCCTAGATGCCGACCCCGTCACAAACACGGTACCATCATCGGTAACAAACAGATCATTCAGGAGCGGATCGTCGTCCGGAGCGGTGTAGACTCGGTCAATAGCTCGGTCCGGAATATTGATTTTCACGACGCGGTCGTAGTCCACCACCCACAGTGTTTCGTCCTCCACGCGCAATCCAGTCGGTGCGTTTAGGCCGTTCATCCAATGCAGGTCGAGGACATCGCCCGTCATGGATAGACGGCTAATGAAGCCTTTGCCATTGCGTGCATAGCCGTTGACGTTCGAGACGAAGATCGTGCCGTTTTCCGTTGCTATCGCCGCGCTCTCCGGACTCTGGAAGTCGGCTCGAGCCTCCCAAGCTTTCTGCCAGCCATCAATTGAGCAATTCGCACCGCTCGGCTGATGCGAAGGAGGTGCGATGTGACCACATGCCGACAGCACCAATAATGCGATGCCGAGAGCGGAACGTGGAGCGCGTATCATTTCGTATCCATCACCAAGTCGTCGGATTCGATCGCTGTATAATGCTGGTTCGCATCGACTTCTTCATGTGTATCAACTCGACCAGACGGCCATGAAATGGTTAGGCGCTCGATCTGCGTCGCCGCCTCTAAACCGAAATGCAGGACCGGTTCGCTCATGCTTGCATATCCATTGTTCAACCACAGAGACTTGTATTGGGTCCGGTGCGTGTCGCTTGCGGTTTCGAGCTTTACCTGCGCGCCAACGCCAAGGCGATTAGAACTCGTGCCTTGCAATCGAATTGACACCCAGTTTCCGGCGGCGTGGTTGCGATAAAACTCGTTGTTTAAGTCATCGCCAGCCCAGTTTGCGATTACCAGGTCGAGGTCGCCATCTAAGTCAACGTCCGCCGCTGCCGCCCCCGCAGAGATGCGGGCGTCCTCAGTCAGAGCCCCCTTATCGACGACAGCATAAGAGCCCTCGGTGTTCTCAAAGTAGCTGTTGCGATTGTCGAATGGCGCGTGCTCTGGCCGAGCCCCTCCATGGCCTTCGGCGAGAAACAAATCCGTGTCGCCATCATTGTCAAAATCGGCCCAGACATGTCCCTTCACCGGCCCGGGTCGATGGCGCATCATCGCGATACCCCAGTTAGGAAAGAAATGCCCATCTCCGACGTTTTCGAAGTACCAGTTCGGTTCGTATCGACTGATATTTGAAACGAACAGATCTTCATCTCCATCTTGATCCGCATCAAACCAGGACACGCCATAGCTATACCCCGTAAAGTGCACGACCTCCCCACTCGTGACACCGTTAAACCCGTCAACTCCGTTGAGATAAAACGCATTTGAGGTCACCCTCCGCGATCCACTTTCTTCCGAATAGGCATTCGTGACGTAGAGGTCGGGATAGCCATCCAGGTTTGGGTCCGCGAAGGCGCAGCTTCGTCCATGATTTTCATGCCGGCTCCAGGGACCGGGCGTCACGACGAACTGGCTGTCCCCTTGATTGATGTAAAGCCGGTCTGGTTGATAATCCGCATTGACGACGTAGGCGTCCAGCCATCCGTCTCGGTTGATGTCGGCCCAGCACGACTGCGTGCTCTGTGTCACATCCTGTGTCAGCGCGCCGCCGTCGGTGTCGTGCAAACCACCCTTACCATCATTGACGAAAAGGAGATTACGCCCGTTCTCGGCGGTGACGAAAAGGTCGAGCCATCCATCATTGTTGACGTCGGTCCAGACCACGCCCTGGGCGTCGGCAGTGACCTCCCAAACATCACCGGACTCAATGCGCTGAAACGTCTGGCCCCGCTGATTACGATACACGAAAACATGCCCGCCTTCTGTGTTGGCGATGGCCAGGTCGGGGAAACCGTCGCCATCAAAATCACCCCAGGCTACACCTCGCGACACGCCGCCATGCTCTGAAAGACCAGCGCCTGAGTCGAGTACGATGCTGTGTTCGAGCGCCGCGGGCCTTGGTGCGGCAGTGGCGCAAGCCGCGAGCAAACAAGACGCGATGAGCGGTATGCTCATTCGATGTGCGGTGGGTGAAGAGAGGTGGGTCATAGGTCACATCTTTGAGGCATAATATCGGTCATGTTAGGTTCAATCTATTCGGTCCGCCTTGTCGAGGGTTTCTCGACGAATGACGCAATTGTGAGGCGTTCGGCCTGCACGGCGCTCAGCTTCATCGACCAATCGCCGATCACCTCGCTCGTCCGTCAGAGTGAACACCCAATGCGTTATCACCCAATGCCCGTCCGGAGCCTGTATCAAGTCGACGTCATAAACCCCAGCGAGCCACCAATACTCACCCTCCAGCCAGTGCATGGCCTCGACATCCGCTCGCACATGAATGCCGCCATCTGTGGTTTCCATCGTTTCGTTCGTGAGCCGATGAAGAGTGGCGTCAAAACCCGGTAAAAAGCCGGCCCAAGCTGCCGCCACCTGATGATTGGATAACCCCCGCGGCTCGCCGCCCCAAAGCGATGTGTAGTCGGTGATCACAGATCGCGCATGAAGCTGTTCCAGTTCTGTGAAACACTGAGTGTCGGCCAGGTCCAGGACGGTCGAAACCACGTTCCACGCCCGCGCTTCATCTTGCAATGGCCGGTCAGCTTGATTGGAGACGCACGCGGACAACGTCGCGGAGAAGATCAGCAACGTAGCTGTCAGTGCCTGCCATAAGTCTGCCCAGCCCCCCTCACGCATAATAATCGTGTCCCGCCTGTTCGATCGCCGATACGACAAGATCGACGTGGCTACGGTTGGCTCGATGATTTGAGAAGCAGACCCGGATCGAGAACTTACCATTGATCATGGTCGATGACGGCACCGCAATGCCGTCTACCTGGAGTTGGCGGACGATATGTTCATTGCAGGCGTTCAGTGATGCTGGGCTGGCCATCTCGCGTATGAATCGCAAATTGACGATGTGGAGATTGGTAGGTGCCAAAAGTTCCAAGTCAGGAGAGGCATTGACTAATTCTGTCATCTCGTGCGCAAGCTCGAGATTGCGCTCGATGGCGCTGGCGAACGCCTCGACGCCTTCCGACTTCAGCGAAAACCAGATCTTGAGGGCTTTGAATCCGCGCGACAATTGGATCGACAAGCTGCACAAATCTGCAGGTCCGTCCCGCACGCTGCCGGGCAGCGGTGCGAGATAATCCGCGTGGGTTTCGAGGGCTTTTCTGTGCAGCTCAAGGTCCTGAATGATCGCGCATCCGACATCATAGGTCTGGTACATCCACTTATGTAGATCGAAGACGAGCGAATCTGCCCGTTCGATGCCTGAGGTCAGATGATTTTTGACCGAGGTGATCGCGCTCCAGATTCCGAATGCGCCGTCAACATGCAGCCACACATCATGATCGGAACAAATATCAGCGATGGCGCTGATGTCGTCGCAAGCGCCGGTATTGACTGTCCCGATGGTGGCAATCACCGCTACTGGTATACGCCCGGCTGCCAGGTCTTCTTGGATCGCGGCTGCGAGATCGCTGGCACGCATCGAAAAGTCTGGATCGGTTTTGAGCACGCGGATGTGCATCGATCCAAAACCGAGAATCTGGATCGCTTTTCGCGCACAATCATGGGTTTCGTCTGAGATGTAGAATACTGGCTTGTGCGCCGCGTGAGCAACGCCATTGAGTCTAATCGAGTCTCCAAGCGCCGCATAGGTTGCCACACGCAGCGCAATCAGCGTGCTTTCCGACACACCGGTCGTTAAAATGGCGCTGCAATCAGCGGGCATCCCGACCAGCTGTTTGATCCAATTCAGCACTTGCAGCTCAGTCAGGGCACTGGAATCGTCAAATAGCGTTGGAACGCTGTTGACCAGCGCCGCCAGCCAATCGCCGATCATCGAAGCAGGAATGCCGCTTCCGATCACCCAACCAAGATAATTGGGATGCCGGTTACCAACGACAAACGGTTCAAGATCTTGTTTGAACTGGTCATAGACAGCGTCAATGCCTTCACCGTGTATTGGCAGGTTTGAATTGAAGGCATCGCGCACGGATTGCGGTGGGCGCTGCCAAACTGGCTTCTCTCCTATATGCTCTAATGCGTGGCGCGCTTCTGAAGCTAATCTAACCAGGAGACGCTCAAACGATTCCCAATCCTCAGGCTCGAGTGGCGTATGGCGCGTCGATCTCATGGCCAATGATTTGCGCGTTGCTGGAACTCAGCGCGAGACGGTTGGCAGACACAAATGCCGTGACCGGTCGGTGTCGTCATAACGGTCCATCGGCGGGCTCGACGGACAAGGCGAGCACCGAGCCTTTCGAGACGTTCGACTTCGCGGTCGATATTGTCGGTTTCCAGATCAATATGAACTCTTGAGGGGTGCGACACTGACTGCAGATTGATCGCAATATCATCACCGAGAACATCAAACCGATAGTGATCTTCGAACGCGACCGCATGATACCCTAAAGCTGCCGACCAGAATACAACAGCCGATTTTAGATCTTGGGTCTGGCAGTCTATGGTGATTTCACCAATCCTACTTTTATGCATGCGCTGATTTCTCATTCTGACGCCAGGTACCAAAAACGCGAGATTTTCCCATCATTGAGTTGGTAAAATGCCAAGGCTTCCTGCGATTGAACTTCACCGCTTTGAGTCCAAGTAGCTGTTTCGACGAACGCCAAAGATTTGCCCGACTGGAGCACGATTTCAGTGCTAGATTGAACATCTGGATGATCAGAAAAATACCCAATCATCATTTCTGCGAGTTCGTTTGCAGAGTCTGAAATGACAACGATACTGTCTCCCGACACATCGACCCATTCGATGTCGTCAGCCCAGAAGTCGCGCATTCCGTCTACGTCATGTTGGTTGAATTCGATTAAGTATCGTTCGACCAATCCTGAGCCGGTTTGAAAATCTTCTGCCGTGCCTGACGACACACAGCCGCCGATGATGATCAACCACATGGCAATCAAAGCGCCCTTGAACCTCATCACACCTCCTGCGCGTCAACTCGTTGCGTTGCGCAACCATTTAACACATTTGTTGCGTTGCGCAACTATATACTATTGAATATCTCGGAAGCGGGGTCAGAAATTGGAGACAGATGCGATGGCATCCAAAGAGAATTACATTGAGCTGTACAATCAGCTGCAATCATACGCCCGGCTTTATACATTCCGTGATCCCAACGTTGCCTGCCTGTTCGGATTGCGCGTCAATGAATGCTACGTGTTGGACTATATCGCCAATAACGCCCCGGTCACAGTTTCACATATTGCCGACGAACTCGGGATCCACAAAAGCAATGTCAGTCGGATTATTGCATCCTTGGAAAGCGAAGGTCTGGTCGCGCACAAAGGCAATACCAATGATGCCCGCCAGAAGGTGGTCGATCTCAGTCCCAAAGGCGAGCGAAAACACCAGGAGGTTCAAACTTATTTTGTCGATCGCCTTCGCAACGTATTGCGAGAATTCACCGCTGGGGACATCGAGACTGCTAAGCGCTTCATAGAGGCGCTCACTGATGACGCCGCAACTCGAATCCTAGAAAATTCGCCCCTTCCCGCAATGAGGCGATAGGGCATTATCAGCGGAAAGTGAGCTTTAACCGCCCGGCTTTAGCTTGGGTCAATGCCGCTCTCTGCAATTGGCGCAAACTTCTGGCCGAATAAAGGCCCCTCCTCTGTACGATGTTGGAGGCTAGTTCGCGTTAGACTGACGACACCGCCACCCATTCCGCGCAAAACTCAATAACTCAATATTTGGGAAATGGCGGTCTCCGCTTAGCACCCAGATTGAGAACAGCTAATCATTGATTGTCGGCAGATCTTGAACGTTCCGCAACAATTGCTCAATAGCAACCCGATCAATCGCCCGCCCGCGCTTGAACACGATTTCGATCGTTTCAATATTTCGAATGTCCGCTAAAGGGTCGGCGCCCAGCAAAACCAAATTGGCCACGCGCCCTTCCGCAATGGTTCCCATTTCCGACTCGAGGCCGAAAAAGCGCGCCGGCTCGATCGTTGCGGCACCGATGGCTTGGAGTGGACTCATGCCCGTCTCAACAAGCAGGTATAGCTCTTGATGCAAACTCGCGCCCGGAATCAAAAACCCAATAGGAGCATCGGTTCCAGCCATGATCGACACTCCGCCTTCTACGAGTCGCGGGATCAGAGCTGTCAACCAATCATCATAGGCCAGCGCGGCGGAGTCGCGCGTTGGGGAAGCAAACTGTAAAGATCGTTGCTTCCATCCTTCGCCGATGGATTTCGGGATTAGATCAAATGACGCGCGATAATCCGCATCGCCATACAATCCATGCGTTTGGAAACGGCTAATCGTAAGCGTGGGCGTTTGCGCCACGCCGGATGTCGCGAGCGTTGATATAAGCTGTTCGCACGAGCCTTCCCTCATGCTGGCAATTGCGAGGCCTCTTTGCGCGCCGTGTATCTTGCGCCTCAAAGCGGCTGGCTCCGGCGCGTCATTTGCTGCCAGCATCTGTCGGCGTGCCTCTGACAAACGCTCTGGATCAGGACCACAACTCAGTTCGAGATTGCGCAAATGCTGCATGTCACCGACGCCGCTTTTTGCGGCATCTTGCGACGTCATTGATAAAGGAACGTGCGCGGATACCGGCAATCCACGTTCAGTCGCATAAGACACTAGCGCTTTGAACGTTGGCTCAGATAGCATTTCATAGGCTTTGATAAAGTCGACTTCGGCGTCGACTAGCGCATCGACCATGGCACGTGCCTCTTCAGCCGATGCAACGCCGACTGAGATGTCAGGATTGAACGGTGTCTGTCCCGCATAGACACGCAGAGGACCATCAATGAGGGGGCCGGACACGTATAAATCTGGCGCCATCGGATCCGATGCCGCGGTCGCCCGCGCGGTTGCGAGCTGATCAATATGTCCACCCGTATCTCGCAATGACGTTACGCCGTGCGCGATCGAAAGCGGAAAGAAAACCGTATGATCGAGACCGTCCAAATAGGTCAAATGGACATGCGCATCCCAAAGGCCGGGGATGAGAAATTTGCCGTGTCCATCGATTGAAAGCTTAGCGGCGACCTGCCCTTCTGGGTCGTGGGTGTGGACCGATATGATTTCGCCATCGTCTATCACGACATCCTGATGGGCACGGGATCCGTCAATCGCATCGATCACGGTGACATTTTCGATTACTACGTCAAACGGATCTTGTTCGGGCGCACATGCGACCGCCAGGACCGTCATCAGAAGCACGATAGACGTTAAGGTGATGCCGCTCCGTATCATCTGCCCCAGGCGGTCAATCCGACAAACGATCGAGCTTATGATATGTGAAGCTGCCTGCAGTCATTGTCACCTCCATGGTTTCCGCATTCACAATGCGATCCCGAAACCAGAAGTCACTTGCACTCAAACTAACTTGATAGTCAAAAATACTCTCGCCGAATTTGCATTGATCCTTGGGCATCATCATGTGCAATCGGCCGTCATCTGTTTCTGATACAAGCAGGTCACAATTATCCGGCAAGGGCGACATATCTTCGGGCGTGAGGGTAGCAATCATATCAAGATCCTGCCACGCTCCGGCATAAGTGGTTTTGTCCGGGAAATACCATAATTTCACGCGCACCTGATCTGCTTCATCAACCGAAATTGTGTAGATCCTTTGTCGATAAGGATTGTCATCAAATGTGAACTCTTCAAGGTAAAGGACGCGGTCCCCGAAGGCTGGCATTTCAACCCCGCGATAATATGAACTGACAGGCAAATGCCCTCCAAAGGCTTGTCCGTCCTCATATTGCCCTTGGCGCCAAATTGGTGCGCCGTCTTCTCTGAGCGCCGTGATTTGCGCAGCATTACTATAATCACCAGGCCACCAGGCCATTACGTTCTCGGCGATTTGTGTCCCGGTCAGCGACGCATCGTCGATGACTGCGGGTGCGGTCTCACAGGCACTTAAGCCGACACATCCCATACCGAAAATCGCAAACCGAACAGGAGTCTTTGAAGCAGCAACCAGCATAGTTCTTCCTCATATTTTTCGTCCGCCCCGGCCGAAATTAGCTAGGCTTGATCAATGTAGATTTACCATTCATACTAATTGATATATCTTTTGCAAGGCCAACTCACCAAATGCAGAGATCCATCTGCACCCGCATTCAAATCATGGAGCCAGACGTTACCGTGCTGAACAGACGAACCATTCTGACGACTGGAATTGCCGCCGGCCTTGCCGCATGCTCCAAGGCCTCAACCAGTCTCGCACCGTCCGCATCCAGTTCTTCAAGCGCTGGTGCGATCCCATTCACCGACTCAGATGTTATTGTGGTAGGAGCCGGTCTCGCAGGGCTGTATTCGACCCTATTATTGGAAGAAATGGGACTCTCCGTTACCCTTTTGGAAGGGCGCGAACGGGTTGGTGGACGACTCTACACCATGGACGATGTCCCCGGCGCCCCCGAAGCTGGTGGCAGCGGCATTGGTAGCATTTACGGTCGTCTGCTCGGCGCGGCTGAAAGATACGGCATCGCGCTGGGACCTGAGCGACGTCGCACCGTGCCAGTTCCAGAAATTTCCATGATGAATATTTCCGGGACCCATATCGGGTTTGATGAATGGGGCACACATCGATTGAACCCGATGCCAGAGCCTTATCGAGACAGCCTGCCCTGGTATGTTCAATACGCCCTTTATGCGGAGGACAACCCGCTTAAATCGACCATTGAAGTAACGGATCCCAAGTTCAGCGCTTTCGACATTTCAACGTATCAGTTTTTCCAAGAGCGCGGGTTTTCTCCGGAAGCCATCCGGCTCGCCGCCGGTACCAATATGAGCTATGGCGACGAGGCTGGCCCACACGGATTGTCCGCTTTGATGATGCAACACATTATCGCATTCGGGCGGCTTGGCAGCAGCAACAGGATGCCAGGTTCTCCCTTTGCCGGTAAGGGCGGAAATCAGCGAATTCCTGAAGGCATGGCAAGTTTCGTCAAAAGCGATATTCACTTCGGCGCCAGGGTGCGGGGTATTCGTCATGAACAAGACCATGCTGAAGTTCACTTAACGGATGGCCGAGTCGCGAAAGCCAAGTTCGTTATCGTCACAGCGCCGCTATCGGCACTCCGTCTGATCAAACTTGATGCACCGGCACACCCAGCCCAACGCGAAGCCATTCGCACGGTTGGGTATACAAATGTGACCCACTTACATTTCGTTCCGACCCGGAAATTTTGGGATGATGATGGCCTGCCGCCATCGATGTGGACCGACGGACCGACCGCTCGGTTTATGGCTCTCAGAAACGACCCAGCCAATCCTGAAGACATAACCAGCTTCATTGCCTTCGCGAATGACCGCGTCGCAAATCACCTCGATCGTCTTGGACCGGAATTGTCGAGCCAATACATCTTGAACTATCTCGCGCAAATTCGCCCGGCCACTAAAGGCGCCTTGCAGTTCGTCAAATTCTGGTCGTGGCAATTGGATCCATTTGCGGGCGGCGCCTATGCTGCCTGGCGGCCGGGTCAATTGACCCGGTTGGGTCGTCACGTTGCAGCCCCCGCCGGTCGTATCCACTTTGCGGGAGAACATACCGCCTTCGCCAATCGCGGCATGGAGGCAGCGATGGAGTCAGGGGAACGCGCCGCTTTTGCGGTTGCAGAACTGGTATAGCGGAGATGTCGATGAAGGGCTTGCTCATGTTGGTCGGAAGCATGCTGATCACGCTCGCGTCGTGCACCACATCACCAAACCATTCAACAGCCCTTCCCTGCACGACTGCGAGTGTCTCTGTCACTTGTTTTCTTCAAAGTGGGCAAGCGACCTTGAATGCGACCGAAGATCCGTTTGCATGGAGCAGTGGCGCGATAGAATTGGCAATCGCTTTTGACACGGCGGATCAGAGTCAATCCGCATTTGATCTGTATCAGCAAGCTCTGTCGCGTAGCACTCAAATTGAAGACTCGGATCGACGCGGCGCGGTCTTGGTGGAAGCCATGGTCGGGCTGGCTGACTTTAAGCCGACTGACGAGGCCCTCAATTTGGCCAATGAGATCATACGCATTGCCGATCTGAGTGACGCAGGACGTCAAGACGATCTGTTGGCAAAGCACGTTGTCGTAAAGGCCGTTCATGGCAACAAAGCCGAAGCGCTTCAAGCGGGGCTGGATCTTCCGCAAACAAATGCTCGAGAAGAGAATTACAAAGCGGTGAGCTTGCGGAAACTGGCTAATCAATTCGCCAAAGACGGCGATTTTGAACGTAGCGCGATTGCCCTTGAGGCCATCACGATGAGCATCAGCTATTACCAGGCGATGGCTCGATCAGATGTCGCGAGAGCAGCTTACGCAGCTGATCGTGACGAGCTGGCAGAAGCGTTGCTCGGAGCCGCAGACAGCATCGCACGCGCCCAGGACAGTGGATACTTTATTGCCGCTGCGCTCCGCGACATCGGCTATTCTTATCATCTGGCCGGCGTATCTGATTTAGCAGACGCGTATTTCGACGAGGCCGTGACTGTCGCGCGCACCGCGGAAAAGCAAAATGAGATGGCCCGCGCAACGAGCCGTATCGCCACCCGCAAAGCAGACGCCGGCCTGCAACAAGATGCGATCGCCATCCTCATCGCAGCCGACACCTTGGCGTCTAAGATAGAAAGTCCGCAGACCAAGGGGTATTCCTATTATGAAATTGTCGGGTCCGCGGCATTTGCTGGAAGGTTTCAAATCGCCCGGTCATGGCTTGCGAATGTACCTGACATGCCACTTGGGTCTTCTAGTTCCATGTTGAGCGCCGCGAAGCGGGATTTGGCTTGGGGCCTCGCACGCAATGGTGATTTGGTTGATGCGCGCTTGGAATGTGATGCGATTCCACACGCGCGCGAAAAGGCACAGTGCTTCGCACGCGTGGTTCGCGTCATCCTCCAGCCAAACATGACCGCACTCCCGCGCTATTTGTAACCGACCGCGCGTATCTTTTGCTGCGGAAGCGCCGCCTCACATTCAAATGAGTAAGCGGATTGCAAAAATCTGGCGGGCGAAGATCTCAAATTCCGCTGGTTCAATGTGACAAATATGGCGCATACTTATTTACGGATTATATTCATATGAATATGCTGTTGACGCGGGGTGATTCCTAAAGGATATATCAATTGCCCGTTCTGGGCGGGTATGGCGACGGATGGAACTCACTCAAAAATGGCCACCGTTCCGAGCCCGCGACACATATGGAGGAAACCTGAAATGTCGAAAAAAATTCTACTCAAGACATCAGCGCTCGCCTTCGCTCTGCAAGGTGCCATGGCTCTGTCGACGAGCTTTTCTGCGATCGCTCAAGATCAGGATGACACTGCAGACGAAGCGCGAACGCTGAACACAATCACGGTCACATCAAGGAAACAAGAAGAGTCCATTCTCGATATTCCTGTCGCAGTGACGGCATTTGACGCCGCGAAGATCGAAGACCTGGGCCTGACTGACCTTGTAGACCTGCAAGATTTCACACCCGGCTTTACTTATGAATCGTTCGGCACGACCACAGGCCGTCTCGACAACGTTCCACGCTTTCGCGGTGTAACCACAAACACGGCCAACCCAACTCGCCAAACGGCTTCGGTTTTCATTGACGGCGTCTTCGTCGCAAACGGTGTTCAAGGCATCAATTTCAATGATATCGAACGTATCGAAGCGATTAAAGGGCCGCAGTCGGCATTCTTTGGCCGCAGCACGTTTGGTGGCGCAATCAATTTCATCACGCGTACGCCGGGCGACGAATTGAGAGCGGATATTTCGGCAAGCGCAACCTCCCGCAGCCTGTACGAAATCTCCGGTGGCATTGAGGGCCCATTGATCGGCGATTGGTTGAAAGGGCGCCTGAGCGCAAACTTCCGCGACAAAGAAGGGCACTATGACAGCACAGCCGATGGCGGGAGCACAGGTGATGAAGAAACCTGGTCGATCGCGGGCACATTATTCATTACGCCGTCCAACAATTTCGACGCGAAACTTCGGGTCAACTATTTTGAAAACGATGACGGGTCGCCAGCGGTCGGCATTGTCGGCCAAGACCTGCTCAATTGCGGACCAACTGCTTTCGAAACAGAACCGAACTTTCCAAGTGTCGTACCAGGACAGCGCGGACCGCTCGGTGGCGAAGAAGCATTCTTCTGTGGTGAACTGCCAAGCCCGGATCCAAACATTCCAACCATTGCATCGGATGGCTTGCTGACAGCATTGGGCAATCTTGAAACACCAGTTAATGGCTCAAATGCACGCCGAGCAGACAAAGGCTTTGGCTTGGATCGTAAAAGTTTGCGTTTGAGTGGCCAGTTCACCTATGAAATTCCGAACACCGGACTCACGATCAGTTCTATCACCGGATTGAATGAGGAAGAAGTCAACCAATTGCGGGTCGGCGAAGGCAATAACCTTGGTCCGCCAGCGTTCATTTCGTTCAATAGTCGTGAGTTCAAAGACTTCAGCCAGGAAGTCCGTCTCGCCGGAACCGCTCTTGGTGATCGGTTGGATTGGTCAATCGGCGCTAACTATTTCGACCAGGAATTCAACTCAAGCGGCGGCTTCGGAACGCTGGGTGGCTTTCTATTCGGCAATGGCAGCAACCTGACCGAAAACCAAATTGAAACCATCGGTATCTTCGGCAGTTTGGATTATCAGCTGACGGACAAATTGGGCATCGCCGTGGAAGGTCGCTTTCAAGAAGACGACATAACCGAGGGTGCCGACTCGGCAACATTTGATAGCTTCCTGCCAAGGGTAATCTTGAACTATCAGCCGGACAATCAGACGCTTATCTATGTCAGCTATTCGGAAGGCAACCTGCCTGGCGGGTTTAATACCGATCTGATTGAGCTGAGCGATGCCGACCAAGCATTGGTTCGTGCCATCCAACCCTTCTCGTCTGAAACCTTTGACGAAGAAGTGCTCAAAAACACCGAAATAGGCGTGAAACGGGACTTTGCTGATGGCAGTGGTTTCGTGGCTGCGGCTGCCTATTACATGGATCGCACGGAACAAACTTATCGTGACACCACTCAGGTGACCCTGACAGACGGCACCGATGATTTCATCACTCAGTTCTTGAACATCGGTCGCTCCGAGATTTACGGTCTCGAAATCGAAGGTGTTTGGAGCCCAATTGAGAACCTCACGCTGGATGCGTCTTTGTCTTACACTGATGCGACGTTCACGGATTTCGAATCCGCAAATGCGCTTCGGGTCTTTGGGCGCGCCGACATTTCAGGCAACGAAGCCGAGCGCGCACCACAACTAACTGGCTCATTCTCCTGGCTATACGAAGACCAGTTGGAGAATGGCTGGACTTGGTATATCCGCAATGACAACTCCTACCAGGATCATAGATATGCCAGCGAAGTAAATCTCGCTCGGACCGACGTCGCGATGATCCACAATCTGCGTGTGGGCGTTCGCAATGACCGCTATCGCGTAGAAGCATTCGGACTAAACTTGTCCGACAGCGACTCTCCGATCGCAGCGGTTCGATCGACCGATTTGGGGTCTGTTGTCACGCGAACAAATGGCGCCAGACCATTCGACTTCCTGATCGGCCTCAGAGACCGCAGCGAGTACGGTGTCCGCATCAGCGCGAACTTCTAAAAGCGTCGCAAGACCGTTCGAAGCGAACCCCCGAAGGAAATCCTTCGGGGGTTCTTTTTTGTGCGATTACGATTCCAAGCTTTGAAAGCAGACGGCAAGCAGGAGGTCGCGCAACAGCGCCCAAGGGAAACCCTTATTTAATGGTATCCAGCAATTCCAGCGACTCTCGAAACTCGTATCCTTCGCGATGACAGTGCGCGCCTATGCCAGCGGTATTTATCCCAATGCGGCGCGCGTCCGTGTCAGTCACGCTATATGCGATTGACCGATACTGGCCTGTCTCACGCACTGAGAAAAACATGAAATCCGGGCGTTCCGAATAATACGGATACTCTTTCTGTCGGATCATCAGACTGATCGGTTTGCCGTCGGATTCTCGGACTACGTCAATCGTCCCGCCTTGTGTGTGAATGGACAAATCCTCGAACGCTTGAGCGCCATCCTCCGTCCGGAAGGTGATGTCACAAATGAAGCGATCGGCACGACGCATTTCGGTCGGATGGCCAGGCTTGGTCCCGGTGTAGAACGAATTGTCCGCGACCAGATAGGTCAAATCTTCGCGCCAGTATTTAGAAGCCGAGAGCGTCAGATTGTGAACTGAGTAACGCCGCTTATCGCCATCACCGAAGACGCAGGCTTTGTCATCCATCTCGCCTTCAAACTGGTCCGCGACCCGTCGCCAGAATACATCACACGTATCAATGAAGAAGACATCTTCATTGGTCAGGGACTCAAAGACCTCCGACTTATTATGCGCGCCAACAAGAGACTCTGCATTTGCGAAGAAACCCTGTCGCATCCTGATTTCGCTTCGTTCCAAATCTGATTCAAAAATCACAATACGTTGGCGGATGATTTTGGTCGGATCATGGTCAACATACTCTTCGACATAGAAAACATGTTCGCCGAATTGCGGCGCGTTTATGCGTTCATGAATCGTATGGACCCGTTGGTGACGATCGGCTTCCGGCGTGTTCGAGCGGGGGTCGTTTTCGAACCAAAGTTGTTCTTCATTGTCGAACTCACCTTGGAACCAATCCGCGAGAATCAGCAAGTCGCGTGCGTTCGGATCGGAAGCGGTGTCCGCAGCAGCGCCACCGAGGCTGAAGCTCATGCCGACAGCAAGAGCGGCCGCCGACGTCTGAAAGATCGATTTCATCCTTGAAGTCCTACAATGTTAGAATGTCGAATGCGGCACGTTCACCGCTTTCAAAAGCGCCTTCCATGCCCCGTTCCATGACGGCCGTGTGTTCGCCAGCGAAGTGGATTCTACCATGTGGCTCTCGCATGTGTGGCGCGTAGTCTTTGATTTGACCCGGTCGCCAGAAAATCCAATCGCCGGCACCATGAACATCGCGATGGCAGGACTGCACGAGGATAGGCTCTATCGCACCTTCCAATGAAGGTCTGATCTTGATCAGTTCGCGCAGTGTGTACGCACCGGCTTCTGCGTCGGTCATATAGTCATACTTGAAGGCCTGGTTACCATTGACGAATGCGATGGCTGAAGACGGCGTGCCCCCTGGCCCGCGATTCAGCACGGCAAATCGCTCGAATGACTCATCACTCCAGATGCTCGGTGGTAGACCATCTTTCTCCCAGAAATTCTGCTTGATCGCAAAGTGCACCTGGATCGAGACTCCATAGTCGATCTCTGCGACGGCGCGCTCCATCCGGAATGGTAAGCCGGGTTCGAAAATCATCTGCCGCATCAGCGGGTACGGGATGGAACAGACGACGTGCCGGGCACGATACTTGGTGCCATCAAGACAATGCAACGTCACCATGTTGCCATCATCTTCGATTGCATAAATTGTCTTGTTCAAGCGAACGCCATTCGCGAGATTGTTCGCCATGGCCTCGGGCAAACGCGAATTCCCACCTTCAATTTGCATCCATGCCGGCTCATCCGGCTTCAGTGCGGCAACCTTATTGTTAAACTCCCCAACAGCATAACGCCGTAACTCGTGAAGGGCTGACGTGTTTTCCATCCGATCTGTATGCACGGTCACATCCATCAATCGAATAGTTTCTTCATCCAGCCCCAACACCTCGCGCAGATATCGCGACTGCGGAATATCAAACTGGTGAAACTCTGGCTTTAGCCAATCATCGAGCGGGCGATCCGATAAAGGGTTATTCCGATGCGACAGCTCCCAGAGGTAACGATCCGGTAACAGCTGACGGTCATCCCCCGACAGTGGATTATACTTGTGCGACGCCCAATCGTCCCGCGTGATATCCTCCCCGCGAATTCGGAAATACTTGGCCGCGCTGGCGCCGATCCGATCCGGGTCTATCAAGTTCAGACCCAGTGTTTTTGAACGATGGATCATCCGCGCGTAATTCTGACCAATAATCTCACCCGCTGCTTCCGGTTCCCCAGGAACACCCATCAATGTGTAGACGCGGCCACCCAATCGATCGCGCCCCTCAAGGGTGAGCACGCTCATCCCGGCCTCTTCCAGGATCATCGCTGCGTGCAGACCAGAAAGTCCGGCGCCAATAACGATCGCGTCATAGATTTTTGTATCTTGCGCGATAGCGGGAATATGCGCACTAATCGTTGCCGCAGAGCCCAATGCCAACACGCTCCTGCGAGATAGATTTAGTCCGCTCATTTTGGTCTGTTTGCGGGTCATCGCTACACTCCAATTCGGTTAAATTTCACCCTAACAACGAGCCCAGATAAGTCAATCATAGATATATATCTGATTATATTTTGAATATGTATGTTGACCTTTTTGGTGTGTCCGAGGCATATAGAGACAGAGTTTGGACCTCGCTCTGCCTCTCCCAAACGGTGAATTCTACGCCGTGCGTTGCCAGTGAGACTCCAAGCTCTCCTCCGGTCGTCGTGCGCGCCCGGGCCGATGACGAACCTGCAGGTGAGGTCGACACCTCACCTGCCCTTTTTGAACGAATAGCGTTGGAGCTCCGTAAATGAGACCAAGTCGACGAAACGTACTAGTTGGAGCGGGTGGCCTTACGATTCTCGGTGGCTGCGGGAGCACAACATCCCTGGGCAGGAACAATGCCAATCACCCAAACCTATTCGATTTCATGAAGCCCGAAGATAACCTGTCCGGCCTTGTCAAAGTCATGGGGGATCTAAACGGCTCTGCGACTTGGTTGTCAGCTCAAGGTCGCATTTTTGCAATCCGCGACGGCGAGATGCCAATGCCAATACTCGCGGTTGAGGGTGTTCGGCGCATGAAATTCACCAAGAATGACGCGGGGTATGAAATGATGACCCGCGATTGGGCTTTTTACAAAGACTTAGATACGGGCGCTCTGATCACGCAGTTCCAGAACCCCTTCACCGGAAAAACCAATGAAGTCTCACCCATTCTGACTCGCCCCTTTGCTTGGGATATGACCCCGGACCGGGGGCAACAAATGCCGGAATACTCAGGCGAGGCTTACCTGATCGATCGACCACTCATATTGCCATGGACGCAGGAAGGAAATGATGTGTCTCTGAGTCTAGAACTCTTGGTAAAATACGCGAGCGGCGTCGGAGGAGGTGAATGGGAACACTTTCTGACCTCTGCTGATGAGCTTAATGACCCGACCCTCACCAGTGTTTCGATGCGCCAAGCTTGGACAGGTCACTCTCCGTGGATGCGCTGGATGAATATGGGCGACATTCCGGGACGAACGCTGTGGCAATCAACCGGGCGCAAACACGCGTCCGCTACCGATTTGCGGCCTGAATTCATTCGCTCTGTGAATGCCGTTTTCCCCGGCTCACTCGAGTCGCCAGAAGACTACCAAAAACCAAAATCGATATAGCCCACCGAACGGATCGAATACATTACCCTTAAAGGACACTTCGCATGTACAAACATCTCACTCTCATCGCTGCACTGATGGCTCTCGGCGCATGTGGCGCGACCGAGGATGCGCAGGAAGCCGCCACTCCGACCGAGGTCGAGACCGTTGATACAAACTCGAACGAAGCAACGATAGTCACGGAACCCGTAGCAGAAAGTGTTTCCGCTACACCTCCGGCTGCGGTCGACGACCCGGTACTCAAGCGCGGCCGGATTGTTTGGTTCCAATGCCGATCCTGTCACACGCTGAAAGAAGGCGACGCCCACCTCACCGGTCCAAATCTGTACGGACTGTTTGGACGCCAAGCCGGCGGCGCCGAAGGATTTGGGTACTCTGACCCTCTACTTGAATCGAATATCGTTTGGGACGCAGAAACGCTCGACCCATGGCTCGAGCGCCCTGATCAATTTATCGAAGGCAATGTAATGGCTTATGCTGGTTTACGACGCCCGGCCGATCGCGAAGCTGTTATTGCCTATCTGCTGGCGGAGACCCAATAGGAGGATTAGATCGATGCGTATGATCCAAACACTCGCAGCTACAATTGTTACAGCGGCATTGACGGCATGCGCTCACGGCGAGACACCCCAATCCTCGAACGATATAACAGCCCATATCTCGGGAACTGCGTTTGTAACGAGAAATCTCCACGCTTCGGTTCATTTCTACACCTCTTTGCTTGGTTATAGAGAACGCGGTCGTCGTGTGATTGACTCAGAAGCGACAACCTCAGTGTTCGGCGTGCCGGCCGGGACTGCGCTCGAATATATCGTTTTGGTTCCCGCGGAGTTTTCTGAGGCCAATCCCAATTTTCCCGGATTGAACTTTGTCGGCATCTCAGACGCGGGGCCTATTGGACTCAGCGAAGACCCCACCCGAGCACCAAAAGCGGGCGAGCTTGTAATGGCTTTTGAGGTTACAAACCTTGACGCCATCTATGCTCAAATCATTTCAAACAATGTGAAGGTCGTGGCGCCACGCGCGCTATCAGAAACAGGGAAGTCAGAAACGATCACAGTTCTCGACCCAAATGGAATTCGGGTACAGCTTTACGAATATGTCTCGGTGGAACCGGCAGAATGACGCTCGAAATATTGCAAGGTCTCTATTCCTGCACAACAATTGCATTAAGTAATTTGTGATATCGAGATCGAGTCAAAATCAGGAGGTCCCCGTGACCGACAAAGTGATCAAGTCCGTTCGTCGCGTGTTCGAGATTTTAGAACTGTTTGAACAGGAGCGGCGACCGCTCGCCGCGAAAGAAATCTCAAAGCGGCTAAATTATCCGTTGATGAGTGCGCATGCCCTTCTGAAAAGCATGCATGAACTTGGATATGCCGATTTTGATCCACCAACCTGGAGCTATACCCCGTCGCGCGCCTTTATTGGATTACTGGAATGGGCTGAAGAGTATCTCGACCGCGATGCAAACGTGCTCGAGCTTGTCAGCGCGCTTAATGATGAAACGCTGGAGACAGTTAACTTGAGCCAAAGGGTCGATACACAAGTCAAAATTGTGCACGGCCTGGAGGGACATCACCCCGTCGGCGTGAGCGTTAAGGTTGGCACGTTGATGCCCCTTACACAGTCACTGACGGGCATTACGGCATTGACCTGCCTTGATGAAGAGACACGCCGGGAAACCATGGATCTCATCGTTAAGGAAGACCCGGCACTATACGGCGCCCGTGAAAAGGAATTGATTGCACAAGTCGAAGCCGAACTGGCGGAGCAACCCACTGTCGCAGGTTATGACTTCTTCGTTCGCGGGATCAGCGCGGTCTGCATGCCGATCAAGTCACCCGTTTCGGGTGCCGTTATGGTGGTCGGCGTGGTCGGACCCACCGATCGAATTCGAGCAAATGAATCCAAACATCGCAAGACACTTACGCGGCTCTCACGCACGCATCGCGTGCCTGTATTGAATAAAAAGAAACCGCAAGCGGCATAAACTCTCTTTTATTTTTGATAAACATAGCTTGACGCATAAGCCTCAAGATCGTACACCCATTCTGCTTTCAAATGACTTCACACCTGAAAGTCAGAGGCGGCAGAGGAGCAGTGTATGTCGGTGCCGAAGCGAGCATTCTTGGATGGCCAATACGGGCAAATCCACTATCGGCAATCGGGCTTGCGTTCGGCGAAAACTCACCCGCTCGTTTGCCTGCATATGTTTCCACAATCGGGAAGAAATTTTGAGCGACTTCTTTCCGTCACACCGAGCGATCGGCTCGTCATAGCACCGGATTTTCCGGGTTACGGTGAATCTTCACCGCCGCCACATCCAATCTCGGCCCAGGATTATGCGAGCGCGATTTGGCAAGCGATTGATATGCTCGACTTGTTGGACACGCATGGCAGTGTCGACTTATTTGGCATTCATGCAGGCGCCAAACTCGCCGTTGAAGTTGCCTATCAAAGACCAAATGATGTTCGCAAGATCGTGTTGTCTTCGGCGGCCGTTCTTCATCCTGAAGAACTCGATCAATTGCGTTCGGTTTTTTCGCCGATCCCGCTCGATGATCAAGGCACACGCCTCCAACATCTTTGGAATCTATTGATCAAAAATCGCGGACCCAGCATGTCGTATGAGATGATGGCCGTCAGTTTCGCTGAGATGCTTCGTGGCGGTGAAGGCTATGAATGGGGCCATCATGCCGTGTTTGAGTATAATGCCATCTTTCCGGACGTGATCGCCTCGCTTCAGCACTCGATCAAGCTCCTCAATCCAAATGACGATCTCTATGAAATGACGCCGCGAACGCAGCGCTATTTGCAGAATGGTGATATGGTCGATCGCCCCGATTGGGGTCAGGGCTTCCTCGAAAGTAACGCCGAAGATGTGTGGCAGGTCATCCAGTCTTTTTTGGATGCTGAAGCCGTAGACTCGATCGAGGTCGATTATGCTGCCGCGAAATAGTCAGCGTCTAAGGTTTGGCCTTTTAGCACTGGCTGCGTTGGCCACGGCTTGCACAACGCATGAAGCGGCTGAGCCGTTCTGGCCAGAATCTCCGCCCGACATCACAAGCGCCCTCTACTCCCGCGCCGGCATCACGGTCGCGAATATGGACGAGAGCTTGACGCTCTACAGAGATATTTTTGGCATGAAAGTCGTGGTTGATCGGCAAGGAAAAACCGATCCCCGACTTTCAGCTTTTTCTGGACTGCTGGATGATCAAGCTATTCGTTTGGTGATCCTCCGCACAGAGACTGACAGCGCGGCGCAACTCAATGCGGGCTATATCGGTCTTGCACAAATCATAGATCCGGAAGGCACTTCTCGGGCGGCTCACCCCCCACTCCAGTCAAGTGGCGCCGAGCCCGGCGCCGTCATGCTTATGTTTGTGGTCGAGGATGTGAGGGCGGTTGAGCGGCAAGTCAGAACACTTGGATACCACATCATCTCTCCATCTGAACAAAGAGCAGACGGATCACGTTCGGAGCTCTTGATCCGCGGACCCAACAATGAGCGCTTGTGGGTAACTGATCGGTACCCACGCAAGGTTCTCGTCGAAAAAACTGTGCGATGAGCACAAGACGGGGGACCTAGATTCGATCATGACTCACGCTCAGCCAACCCATGACGTTTCCCCTTATCCGCGTTCCTCGACAGCGTGGCTGATGGTCGGGTTGCTGACTGTTGCGTACATTTTCAGCTATGTAGATCGCGCCATTTTGGGCCTGCTCATTGAGCCGATTAAGCGCGATCTGTCTTTAACAGATGAACAGATTGGCTGGCTTATTGGACCTGCTTTCGCGATTTTCTATGCCACGATTGGCTTACCGCTCGGCTGGTTAGTCGATCGCAAGCGGCGCACATGGATTGTCGCTGCTGGTGTCTTTGTCTGGTCTTTAGCGACTGCCGTTTCTGGACTGGCGCGTGGATTCTGGCACTTATTCTTCGCTCGAATGAGCGTCGGAATTGGCGAAGCCACGCTTAGTCCAGCGGCGATGTCCATGATTTCCGACAGCTTCCCGCCGGAGCGGCGCGGCAAACCTGTCGCGATCTATGTCGCAGCACTATCTTTAGGCGGCGGCATTGCGGCCCTCGTAGGCAGTGCCGTCCTTACCTGGGCAAAATCAAGCCCCTTGATCAGCCTGCCAATTGTTGGGGCTGTGGCGCCGTGGCAGATGACGTTCTTTATCGTAGGACTTCCGGGGCTCCTTCTCGCATTTTGTTTCTTCGCCATCAAAGAACCGGCGCGCCGGACGTTGGCCATCGATCCGTCAGGCAACCTTCAGAACGGGGTATCCGATGCGATCAAATATGTTGGTCAAAATTTTGGGACATATGCCGGGTTCGTTTCACTCGCCTGCGTTATGACCATTATCGCCTACAGCCAGTATTTCATGGCGCCGGCGTTCGAGCGGACATGGGGTTGGCCGGCTGAGAAATACGCTCTGGTCAATGGCTTGGTATTGCTGGCCGCGGGGCCCGCCGCTGTATTTTTGAGTGGTGTCTTATCCGACCGGTGGTCGCGGGCTGGCATCGCGCACGCGCCGCTCCGATTGGTAGTGATTGGTTATCTCATAATGTTACCAACCGCCATTCTTCCACTTCTGATGCCAAGTGCGGAATTGGCATTCGTCATCTTGTTCGTGAATACAGCAGGAATCGGCATTGTATCGGCTATGGCGGTTACCAGTGTTCTCGCCATCACACCCGCCCAAATCCGCGGCCAGGTCGTCGCACTCTATTATATGGCGATCAGTCTCTCCGGTCTCTTCCTGGGACCAACCGGTGTTGGATTCTTGTCGACCAATGTGTTTGGCGAAGACAATGTCAAATATGCCATCGCGGTGCTGCCGGTCATTTTCGGAACGATCCCGCTGATTTTCATTCCCCGAACTTATCGCGCGTATCGCGCACAGCTCGCTTGCATCGAGCAAACGCAACAGTCCACCTCGAATAAGGAATCTGTCACATGAGTGCCTATATGATTATCGCCTGCAAAATTCACGATCGAGACCGCTTTGTTTCGGGATATGGTCAGGCGGTTCCGAAAGTCGTTGAGCAGTATGGTGGCGAATATGTCATCGTCGCACCGGGCGCCGAATTGCTTGAGGGCAATCTTGAAGGCTACGGATCGATCGCGATTTCAAAATGGCCCAGTAAAGACGCCGCGAAGGCGTTTTGGAACTCTCCTGAATACGCGCAGGTCAAGCAGCTCCGCGATGGATTGGCTGACGCCGAAGTACTCCTCGTCGATACGCCTTAGCCATCAAATTGGGAGCAGAAAATGGAAGATATTTTTATTCCGAAATCAGCCGCCGAAGACGCATTGGTGAAGCCACTTCAGACGGTGACCATCATCACGTCTGATAAAGACATGATGGAAACGATACTCTGCGAAGGATACGGATTGGCATTCACGGGATGGCGATCCCCAAATCCAGATTCGCAAGCAGGACTAAATCGCTATCTTGGCTTCGAGCCGAGCGAACAGTGGCAGTATGCACGTTTTGGCAAATCCGGATCTGGCGCGAATGTCGATGTTCGCGTAATCCAGCTCGAGCGCGATACGCCCCGTGTGCGTCCGGCGCATGAAGGCCTCTACAAAGGTGGCGCGACGCTGAGCTTTCCGATCAATGATCTTTATGCCCATGAAACGTGGATGCGGGCGTTAGGCGTCGAAACCACGATCGGCGTGAAGGAAATGGACTTTACCGCGCCAACCGGTGAGACATACACCTCAGCCGAGATCGTCTACAAAGCGCCAGATGGTGTATTCGTAATGGGCGTGAAGAGACCAGACATTTTCGTTCCGGTCGGCCCAGTGGATGACGAGACTGGTCTTGGCGGCCCGGCATACTCGGCGCGATGCGTGACCGAGACTTCGCGAGTACTTTCTTTCTTTGAGACCGTGCTTGGATTCGAGATTCGCCGTGACGTCGAATTCACGGTGGGCGAGCGATCGGCCATCAATATGCCTGAGGGGACGGTCGAACGCTTCATTCAGGGATTCGCGCCCGGCAGTGCTTCGGGCTATGTCGTTCTCATGGACCATGGAGAAGCCACGAAGTTTGGACCAGCGCCTTCGCTTGGACCGCCCCATAGAGGCATCGTCATGTGGACATTCGAAACCAGTGATGCAGACGAAGTCTATCGTCGCGCGACGGCTTTTGGATGCGAAGTGAAATGGGGTCCCGAAAACTCGGATACGGACTTCCACAAGGGCGGACGATATTTGCAAATCGTCGATCCAGACGGATTTACGATCGAAGTCATCGAATCCCAAACGTAATACGGAGCATCAGATGAGACCGACTGTTTTAATTGCAGCTTGCGCCACTTTGACGGCGGCGTGCGCTTCCTATGCCGATTCCGAACCTACCGACCCGGCGCTCTCGAACGACAGGCTAGCCGAGACTCCGGCACACGGGGTCGTTCTAAAAACGACTTCCAATCCGATGATAAAGCAAGGCTATGTCAACACACCGGAAGGGCAAATTCACTACTGGGAGGCGGGAGAAGGCCCAGCCCTACTACTGTTTCATCAGGCGGGGTCCTCATCCGAAGAGAATGCCGGCCTCGTGGCGCACATGTCTGGCCAGTTTCGTTTGGTCAGCTTCGATTGGCCTGGTCATGGAATGTCTGATGACCCAACCCGCGAATTCCTAACCGACGATTATACACAAAGCGCATTGGCTGTTCTGGATCACCTGGAAATCGAAAAAGCCCATATCTTTGGAAACCATGGCGGTGCGCTCCTGGCCATGAACATTGCCTGGAAACATCCGCACCGGGTGGACAAAATCATTCTGTCCGGCACGAGCGGCGTCAAAGACATGGAGGCCGTACAAGAGTTCTCTGACAATCTTGGATTGGACGAAATGAACCGGATCGATCGGGATGGTGTTTCGCTGAGCGAGGCCTGGGATCGCTTCACCAATTACATGCCTAATTCCGAACCCGGTGAGGTCTTACTTGCCTATATGAACAATGTCACAGTCCGCGTTCGGCCGTATGATGCGCACTATGGTGTGTTAAGATTTGACCGCAGACCCGCGCTCAAGGCGATAAAGAACAAGCCGATTCTCTTAATGCAGGCGGAGAATGACCCTTTCGTTTCCGATCAGGAAACTTTGCTCGATATTCTCCCAAACTCCGAACGAGTCGTTATCGAAAACTCTGGCGTCTTTATGTTGTTTGAAGCGCCCCGCGCGAGCGCTGAAGCGATTACAGAATTTCTGAACAAGGACTGAGCTACTTGATTGATGCGGTTCGCACACGCTTCGGGTTTCGGCATGTCACGGGCTGAATCAACCAAAAAACCTCAAACACGTTTGTTTACTATTGACATACATATGATTATCTTGAAAATCTGAGATACAGGCTCAGGCACCGTCGTTCGCACGCCGGATACGCTTTATGCCCAAAAAAGCACGCGCTGGATTTTATCCTCAAATTTCATCCGGTGTGTGTATGCCCGAGCGAGATAGCGCAATGTCGGTCTTCCCCGTCGCGATATCTGCCCGATGCATAGGTCCGCCGAGACTTGATATACCTCGGCGGGCCGCTGCACTTTATCGGTTTGATCACCTTTCACAAGAGGTTCGCTTCGATAGAAACGAACACAGGTGCGTCCTCCGGATCCTCAAGAAACTCTGAGCTTGCCGAAAGCGCGAACGCCTGGTTGGAAAAGAACCATTAGTCCAAACGATTTTGCAGACGGGTTTGCATTAGACCGACAGCACCGGCACACAGTCAGCGCGATATGAGCCGTTCTAACATTCGCTGGTCCCCTTATTGGAAATCGTCATTGTTCCTCCGCTGGGCGCTAATCGTCGGCTGACGCGCGCGCGATTAGATCCTCGATCGCCGTGACGACGGTTTCTGCTTGCTCAAAGTGCGGTCGATGCCCGACGCCTTCGAGTTTAATCACATCCAACTCATCGGTTTGACTTCTAAAGTCTTCAACGAGGGCGTCCGTCACAACAATATCTTCGTCGCCGTAGATCAGGATGGTCGGCACTTTCAGGCGTATTGCGCGGTCGGGCCAGAAGTCATCGTTTTTCAGATCATCAAACTTGAGCATGTTCGCACGGTACCAATGAATAAACCGATCCAGGCGCCTCGGATTGCCAATATCCTTTCTCAGACGCTCAGCGTAAGGACCTGAGATGAGCTGGCGCGCTTCCAGGTCAGCGTAACTGGTTTCCCAAACCTGGTCTTTCACGCCGAGCGCCATAATCAGCACCGGATTGGCGCGTGAGAAATATTCGGCATAGGAAAATAGCTCCCGATGTTCGGGGTCACGTGCCGCGCGGGAAACGATAATATTGTGCGGCAGTGCTGCGATCGTCGTCACCGATTTCACTTTGGAGGGATTTGCCCGGGCATATCCCGTTACCAACGTAGCGCCCCAATCATGACCGACAAGGTGCGCCTGATCCAAATCCAACTCTGCCATCAAGAGGTCGATCGCACCGGTTAAAGCTTCAACCTTGTAAGCATCAACCGCGCTTGGTGCATCGGAGCGACCAGTCCCCAGCCCATCAAACGCGATCACCCGATACTCGGATTTAAACTCTTCCATCAGCGTGAACATGGTGAACCAGTAAGATGGAAAGCCATGCGCAAATATGATCGGCTCACCTTCGCCGGCGGACACATAGTGGATGCGCGTGCCCGCCTCCCCCACATACCCTTCTACGTAACGGATATCGTCTCTTGCAAGCTCGTTCGCAACAAGGACCGCAGGATCGGGCTTTTCGATATTCACCCGAATTGAAGCATTGGACCAGGTTAAGACTCCGAGGGCCATAATTGCCAGGACGCCAACCGCAATCAAGGCGGCGATTTTGAGTTTCGTGAGTTTCAATTTTCGCTCCGGCGCTGAAGATTCGTGTCCGCCTATCATATAAATTGAACCAGTTCAATTTATTGACACATGTCCGCTCATCACCCTAGATTGAAGGCGTTCATTCTTAATGCACGCCATTGTGGTGCGAACGGAGCAGAAATACATGACTTATGATTTTTCAGGAAAGACGGCGATTGTCACGGGCGCGAGCCGAGGGTTAGGCGCCGCCATCGCGCGTTCGCTTGCCGCAGACGGCGCGCGGCTCATTCTCGTCGCCAGAAGCCTCGACAAGCTGGAGGAACTTGCCGCCGAGCTTCCGAATGACCCGGTCACCATAGAAGCAGATTTAGCTCAGCCGGAGAGCGCGAAGACGCTCGCTGAGTCTATCCTGAAGGTGAGCGACTCCATTGATATTCTCGTGAATAATGCTGGGGTCGGAGGACGCAACCGGATGGGCGCGGTCTCTGCCGACTTGCTAGACTATGTATTGGACATCAACGTACGTAATCTCATTTTGCTGACCAGCGAACTCACACCAGCGCTAATCAAAGCTCGCGGAAATGTTGTGAACATTTCATCGGTCTCCGCGTACGCGGGCATCGTTGGTCAAGTCGCCTACTCCACTTCAAAGGGCGCCGTGAATTCGTTTACGCGCAACGCCTCGCTCGATCTTGGCCGCAGCGGTGTACGGATCAACGCAGTGGCACCTGGCGTGATCGATGACGGCATGTGGAAGACGGCGTTTGATGCTGGTGTCGACCGAGAGAAAACGATGGATAGCATGCGCTCGATGCTCCCGCTCGAAGGCAGATGGGGAAGTGCTGAGGATATCGCCAATGCTGTTGCATGGCTTGCGTCCGACAAAGCCGGATACGTCACAGGCCAGGTTATTCGCGTCGATGGTGGGATGGTGATTTAAGTCTTTGCCCGACTTTTTTTGAGCTCCAACGTTGACTCTAGGTGTCACTAGTTTCATAACTTGAACGTGTTCAATTTATAAAACTAGTGACTGGAGGAATAAACATGGAAGCCATTTCAGCCGACTCCCACGTCGTTGAAGGCCCGGAAGTCTTTGCCGGGCTGGCAGAGAAATTTGGCGATGACGCACCACGGGTGGTGAAAACCCCAATCGGTGGCGATGCAATCATGATCCCGAACAAGCCCGGCGATCAGGGCGCCAACATCGCATTCATGTCTCTCGCCGCATCTCGGCTGGATAAAGAAGGACCGATCGAGCGCAAGCGCGGCAAGAAGCCTAAGGCCGGCGCGCTGACAGATCCGGAGATCGTCGCTTATGTGAAAGGTGGCTACGACGCGATCCGTCCAGGATTGAAAGACGGCGCGCGGCGCGGGGAAGATCAGGATGTTGATGGCGTCTCCGCCGAAGTTCTTTATCCCGGCTATTTTCCGATGTTCAAAACACCCAACCCGGAACTCCTCGTGGCGCTGGAGAAAAACTACAATGATTGGTTGCACGATCACTGCGCCGTATCGAAGGGACGCCTCTATGGACTTGCCGCCCTCCCCGTTCAGGATCCGAAAGCTGCGCTTGAAGAATTCAAGCGTGTTTTGAAGCTCGGTTACAAGGGCGTCATCATCCCCTCCAACGCCCCTCCGGGAACGCGCTACTTTGATGAAATTTATGATCCAATATGGGCACTTGCAGAAGAGTCCGGCACGCCGATCTCAATGCACGTCGCGTGTTTCTCGGAAACACCCGAATGGGTCATCAAAGCGGCGATGCGGGATAATCTCGCGCTTTACGCCAACTCGCATGCGCTAATCCACGAGTCGCTTATCGACTTGATGGTGCGTGGGGTTTGTAGGCGCTTCCCGAATGTGAAGTTTGTGCTTGCCGAATTCAACGCAGGCTGGATCGCACATTTCCTCGACCGGTTGGATCAAGCCTGGCAGCGCGAATACGGAAAGGACCCAAGCGGAATTCCGTACGAGCCGGTTGTTTTCGAGACATGGCGGCGTCAGTTCTACGCGACCATTGAAGACGATCATCCAGCACTCAGAACCCGGGACATTATCGGGGTCGACAACTTGCTTTGGGGTTCAGATTATCCGCACACGGATTCGACCTTCCCCTGCTCCGGCGATGTGCTCGATGAGATGTTCAAGGAGTATCCGGAAGACGTCAGACGCAAAATCACATTTGATAATGTGAAAAACTTGTACGGCATCTAACCGAGACGCGCCCAATTCGAGCCCGGCATTCGTGTCGGGCTCGCTTAGTAATGCGCTTAGGTCTGTGGGTCTTTGCGCGCCGCTTTCAAACACAAAATCGATCCATGACGCTTCATTCGTTGACCCGCTCCTACAAATTTGGAGATGCAAACAAGTCCGACACTTTGGCTTTCCGCGCCGCAGCTGGTCGCTTCGCGACCGGTGTCACCATCGTCACGACGATGAGTGAGACTGTCCCGATCGGCGTCACGGCCAATTCCTTTACGTCTGTTTCTCTGGATCCACCTTTGATCCTAGTATGTCTTGGTAAGGCGCTTGGCTGTGTGGACGCGTTTTCCGATACAGAGCATTTCGCAGTCAATGTACTTAAGTCGGCTCAAAGAGACACGTCAGTCCGGTTCGCGACCAAAGGCATCGATCGCTTCGACGGGACGGATTGGAATGTATCCGAAACGAACACCCCGTTGCTCGACGATGCACTCGCACGGATCGAATGCCTCAAACACAGCCAAATGGACTATGGCGACCACACCATATTTATCGGGCAAGTCCTTAGCTGCACTTACGACCCAACCGACGAACCGCTCCTGTACTTTGGTGGCGAGTACAGATCACTCCAAAATGACTAAATTCTACACGGACCAAGGAGGTCGCTCATGAACGGCGCAGAAAGCCTCGTCGCAACCCTGGTGCAATCCGGCGTCGACACTTGCTTTTCAAATCCCGGCACGTCGGAGATGCACTTCGTTGCGGCGACCGACAAGATCGAGGGCATGAATACGATCCTCTGTTTGTTTGAGGGCGTTGCAACAGGTGCGGCTGACGGATATGGCCGAATGAAAGGTATGCCTGCGGCAACTCTGCTGCACCTGGGACCTGGATTGGCAAACGGTCTTGCCAATCTTCACAATGCCCGTCGCGCCTCGACTCCGATTGTGAACATTGTCGGCGACCACGCGACGTATCACGCGCAATATGACGCCCCGTTGGCATCGGATATTCAAGGGTTCGCGAGCCCCGTCTCAGGTTGGATCCATTCCAGCATGACCGCACAGACCGTCGCTGCAGATGGTGCTCGAGCAGTTGCCGCGTCGATGCAAGGCCAAGGGCAGATTGCGACGCTTATCCTTCCGGCGGATACCGCCTGGAACCAGGCCTTAGCGCCCGCACCGCCCCTTCCCCGCCCTCAACTGGCCGCGGCCAACCCGGCTGCCATTGAACGTGCCGCCCATGCACTCAAGGCAAGCAACAAGTCGGTCCTGCTTGTTGGCGCCGATGCTCTTTGGGGGAATGGCCAATTGCAGGCGGGCAGAGTTGCAGAGGCAAGCGGGGCAAGGCTGCTATGCCCAACATCCACCGCGAGACGAGAGCGCGGGGCCGGTCGCGTGTCGATCCAACCACTTCCCTATTTCGGCGAGATGATCGAAGCGGAGCTGCAAGGTGTCGAGACGATGATTATCGCCGGCACCAAGCCACCGGTCTCGTTTTTTGCCTATCCGGAGAAAGCGAGCTGGCTGACGCCAGAGGGATGCGAAATCATTTATTTGTCGCATCCACATGAAAACTCGGCTGAAGCCCTAAAAGCCCTGGCCGATATGTTGGGCGCACCCGATGCGCCGACCCAATTCACAACATTGCAAACCGAACTACCCGCTGATTCAGATGACTTCGATCAGTTCGCAATTGGAAAAGTCATCGCGCATCTGCTTCCCGAGAACGCCATCATATCTGATGAAGCCAATACATCAGGATTGGGTCCAGCACTGGCAACCGCGACCGCCGCGCCGCATGACTGGCTTTCCGTGACGGGCGGCAGTATTGGCCAAGGCCTACCTGTTGCGGTCGGCGCAGCCGTCGCATGTCCCGATCGCAAAGTTGTTTGTCTGCACGGCGACGGCGGCGCAATGTACACACTGCAATCTCTGTGGACGCTCGCGCGAGAAAACCTGGATGTGACCACAGTCATCTTCTCCAATCGCGCGTATTCAATCCTTCAAATCGAGTTTGACCGAGTCGGGGTCGGTGCGCCTGGTCCGAAAGCGCTTTCACAACTTGATCTGAGCAACCCGCATCTTGATTGGGTCAAGCTCGCGGACGGGATGGGCGTTTCTGCGACACGCGCCGAAACCATCCAGGCGTTTCGTGAACAGTTCGCTGAGGCCATGCATCAAACTGGGCCGCGCCTCATTGAAGTCATCGTTTAGTCGGAGCTGCAACCCAGCCGGCGAGGCTTAGCCACTCTCCACGCCGGCTTGCTTCTCGGAAATCTCGCGCCTCAACGCCTTCTGTTTCGCTTCGGTGAGCGAGTATCCCCAAATCATGTAAGCGCCGATCAAGACGAACAAGGACGGCAACAGGCTATAGATCAATGACAGAGACCTGAGTGCCGCCGGATCGGTTTCACCGGCCGCGTTATAGCCGACCATCGCCAACAGAATGAGTGGAACACCTGCACCGACTGCCGTGCCCAGCTTTTGCACCATCGCCTCGACTGAATAGAACAAGCCTTGTTGACGATCGAGCGTGTCGGCGGTGTCGATATCCACCGTGTCCGCGATCATCGCATATGGCAACACGACCACGCCGCCAAAGCACATCCCCTTTGCGACAAACAATATGTAGAACTCAACCACCTGCCCTTGGGATAGAAAGACCATGAGCGCATTGGTGATCGCGACAATGACCAGAGACAAAGCTAGCGCTCGGTGTTTCTCGATACGGCCGGCGAGCCAAGTCCAAGCAGGAACCGTTAGCAGACCCGCGGCGAAATAGAAGAAATAGACCTGACCAATGTTCACCAAACCGACGACATCGCGCGCGAAGAACACTGTGGTCGATTGACGAAATGCTTCCCCCAAAGTCGCGATCAATGTCGCCAGCGTCAATCGAACAAAGGGACCGTTCGCAATCAGCATTTTGCCTGCTGCGAGTAGATTGAACTTTGTCGTTTTTGGCGGCGCATCCGGCTCAGGAACGGTGAAGAAAACGACCGCTGAGGTGATCGGCAACAAGATGATAATGATATAGCCGATGATCCGCATGATCTCTATCGGCGAGGCATTGTACTGGGCGATCATGTAAGTCGGCACCAAGGTCGACGCGATCAATCCGAAGATCCCGAAGAATTGCGTTGTCGAGCTTATTCGCGTCCGCACATGGTAGTCGGGGGATAGTTCGGCAGCCCACGCAGTGTAAGGCAATCGGAGCGTTGTCAGTCCGAAATAAGCGAATGAAACCGCGAGCACAAAGTACACGGCGTTGACGCCGTCCGGCGGACAAAACAGCATGTATATGCCGCCACCGAGGGTCAGAGTGCCGATGATAAGCCAAACCCGTCTGCGGCCAATCGACGGACGCCAACGGTCGCTCAGCACGCCAATCAGAGGGTCCGTCACGAAATCGAGCAGACGCGTCCCGATCAGCGCAACGCCCACTATTCCGAGGCCTACGCCTAACTGTCCTGAATAGAGCGGCGCCAGATAAATCGCGATGGGCAATCCGATCATGCCCAGCGGGAATGCAATCGTTCCGAACTGCAATATTGTGCGAAACTTCAGATGTGGATCGCTCACTTAGCTCAGACCCGAGCCAGCATTGGCCGCCTGACCGTGCGCCCAATCCGACGCTCCAAAACGCTGAAATCGCATGCATTCCTCCCATGAGATGTGTTCCATAATATTTTATTTTGAACACGTTCAAACTATGAGGCATGCTGGTGGTAAGTCAACGGCTTTCCGAGCACTGCGCGCGATAAAATTCGATTATCAATTTCGTATGCACAAAGTCGAAAAGCGCATGGCGCTGAACTCGCAGCGAGCGTAAAAAGACGTCCGTCATATTGGGATGCCGGATCAGGCTTTGATAGAGCCTACCATCAAATCGACCATCCGCTCACAAACCCCATCCGGGTCGGAGAATTGCAACGTTCCGAAATTGTTCGGAAGCGCGATACAACCGTGCAATCCGCCCCAGAGAACCATTGCGAGTTCGGCGGGGTCTCCCGATTTAAAAACACCCTGGCTTTGACCATCTTCAATGGCTTGTTGCAGCAACGCAGGAAAGGTCGCTTCCGCTGCCGGTTTGCGATCGCTTTCAATCTTGTCGAGTGGCCGCACAAATAGAAAGACGCCGCGATAGATGTCGAGGTTTTCGCGCGAGAAGTTCACGTAGGCCATCATCAGAGCTCGCAACCGTTCCGTTGGATTTGCGACGCTCGCAGCGACCGACCGCAAAGTTTCATCCGCGCGCTCTACCGGACCGGTCCAGAGTGACTCAACCAAGCCTCTCAGGCTTCCGAAGTAAGTGTACACCGTACCCACCGACACGCCTGCTTTTTGGGCGATTGCGCGGACCGAAATCGCGTTCTGTCCACCGCTATTGTAGATATCCGCTGCGGCGCGCCTGATGACGCGTCGCACTTCTTCTTTTTGCTCAGGGGTCGCTTGTGTTCTTGCCATGTTCGGCATCATACAAGGTCCGAGATTGACCTCAAGCCACCAATGTATGCAGATATTTCAATAGCTTGCGCGCGGCGGGCACTCGAAACCCTCTGACACGTCGCACTCACTCACCATACCCTTGTTGCACCGCAAGAATGGAATTGTAAGGATCTCTGTAGTAATCGTGAGGCATGACCGTTTCAGATAAACCCCAGCGCAAGCGATTTAGTCCCGAGATCCGCCGGGGAATGCTGTTAGACCATGCTGCAGAGTTGGTCGTCAGTGAAGGTATCGCTGGACTGACGCTCGAACGAATTGCACGGGAAGCTGGCGTCAGCAAATCGCTGATTTACAACTATTTCGACGGCGTCTCGGACCTCTTAAAGGAACTCTACGAACGCGAGCTCAAAGGACTGCGACACCAGCAATACCTCGCCGCGCAAAAGGCGAAATCCTACGAAGAGATGGTCCGCGGCATCACACACGAATATCTGAAATATATCGAACGCCACGGACAGGTCATCGAGCGGCTGCAAGCAGAACCGAGCGTATCCAATGGTCGCGATCCGACATATTATGACCGACAGTCGAGTGTCGACTATATGGCGAAGCTGGTCATGGAGCATTTTGACATGCCGCTGGACTTCGCCAAAGCCATCACGGAAGTATCCTACGGCCTCCCAGCATCAGCGGGCGAATATCTCTTACGAGGAGACATCGATCGCGATGAGTTGGAAGACCTCACCGTGTCTATGATTCTGGGCGCGGTTCTGAACGCTCGCAACAATTATCTTGCGCGCCGTAAAAGTTTCAATCCAGGATAAAAGAAGACCGGAACACTGACGGGTCAGTGTTCCGGTCGAGAGTTGTGGAGGAGTTAGAACGTCTTGCGGACTGTCACACCGTAAGTTGCGGGTTGGTTCGGGAAACCTGCCAGAGACGTGCTTTCGAACAGGGGCGTAAAGACGCTGTTGAAATACTCTTCGTCAAATATGTTTCGACCCCAAACGCTGACGCTGATACCGTTTTGAGTATTGAACCCAGCGGACGCGTTCACGAGATCGAAATCCCTTGTAAAGCCGATGAAATCCTGAAGCGCAGAATTGTCGGAATACGCAGCGCCTTCTGAATGCTGCCAATCTGCGCGCACGAATGAGTCCAGCCCATTGACGTCGAATGAATACTGGAACGCTGTCGACGTCGATATATCTGGGATACCCGCCGGCGTTCGTCCCGTCAGGTCACCAAAAGCTGAGTCCGGGAAGCTATCATACTCCGCGTCGAGGAATGTCCCTGCAAACGACAAGATCAGATTATCGATCGGCGACCAAGTGGTCTCAATCTCGAACCCGGTGGACGATTGTTTGTCAGCATTGGCGAGAATCCGTCCGGAGGTTCCGGTGAGAACATTGGTTTGGAAATCCTCAACCGACTGCTCAAAAATCGCAACGTTTGCGGTGAACGTGTCGAAGTCGGCCTTTAGTCCGAGCTCGATCACTTCAGACGTTTCAGGTCCCGCAAACCGGCTACCTGTTCTCAGGTTGGGAATCGCCAGACCCGCATCTCGGATGGGCGATGAGGCTGGATTGGTTACCGGTGACCCGGGAATAAAATCAGCAGGCGAAGGCCGGGAATCACGCGACAAGTTCCATGCGGTTGCTTTGAAACCGGTGGCATACGACGCATAGATGTTCAGGTTGTCGTTGAAATCGTAAGCCAAGCGCAGGCTATATGTCAGCTCATCATCTTCAGAGTGACCGTCTTCAACGGCATTTGGGATAGCCAGTGTTTGTGGCAAGGTTTGCAACGGTGCCAATGCGAGCGCTGGATTTGTGGCCGGGTTCTGCGCGCCGGCCTGAATCGCCGCGAACGCGGTCGGATTCGCTGCCGCAAAAGCTGCCACCGCAGCCGCGTCGGTCGGGTCCACCCCTGCTCCCGCGAGCCCGAGACCAAATCCGAGCGCAACGAGATCAATCTGAGAAAACGCATCATCGTTGATCTGCGTTACGAACGCGTCTTTCTCGTCATAGATGTAGCCAAGCCCGACAGTTGCCGTGAGTTGGTCGGTAAGGTGCCAATCAGCCGTACCGAACAGCGACCAGGATGTATTGTCTTGTCCGCGCAGCTCGAGAACGCGCTCTCCGTCCTGACGAAAGGTTCCGACAGGCAATCCAAGGATACCCTCGAGCGCGGCGAACCCACCTCCCGACGCGACATCGAAGAAGGTCCGGGTGTCCGCGCCGAACGCCAACCCGCCCGGGAAACTGATCGTCTCGTCGAAAAAGTACGCACCGACCAGCCAGTCGACGGTCGCATCCTGGGCGTTAGACGTCAGTCTGAATTCCTGGGTGAACGTCTCACTGCCACCGGAGTTAAAACTGTTGAGAATATCACCTGTCGATTGATCGATGTCGAAGTCCGCAGCCGTATCGCTTTCGCGGTATGACGTGATCGACGTGAAATCAGCAAAGCCAAACTCTTTATCCACGTGCACTGAGAGGCCGCCATTATTGATTTCATTCGTCGGGTCAAAGTTCGCATAATACTCATAGGAGAACGGATCTTCGATAACGATATCCCCAAGCGCTGCGATCAACCCGCGTGTCGTCGCGCCTGCAACGACGTTGGTCTGTATGCAACATACTTCATCGATCTCGTCATAGTCAGCCATGAGCCTAACACTCAGATCATCTGAAGGCGTGAACAGAAGTTGCCCCTGAATGCCCCACCGGTTGCGGTCGTTCACATCGTTTCCGGTCGCCAAATTCTCGGCGTAACCGTCGCCCTTATTGTAGGAGCCAGACAATCGGAACGCGACCTTGTCGCTAATCGGTCCGGTGAAATCGCCGGCCAATCGGATCGTATTGTTGTTGGCATAGGTGAACGAGGCAGAGCCCCCTGACTCAAATTCCGGAGCCTTCGTCAAAATCGAAACCACCCCCACGGACGCGTTCTTGCCGAACAAGGTAGACTGTGGACCGCGCAGCACTTCGATCCGTTCGATGTTTGTAAAATCTGACAGCGCCGCTGGAGTTCGCGATCGATAGATGCCATCAACGAAGACCCCAACCGATGGCTCAATCCCAGCATTGTTCGAGGCGCTCCCAAAGCCGCGGATCGAGAATGACGTACCGAGCTGAGAGACGGATGGGCTGACGCGCAATGACGGCACAATCGACTGGAGATCTAGGACATCGAGGATTTCAGCGCGCTGCAGCGTTTCACCACTGACCACTGATACTGCGATCGGCGTATCTTGGAGCGTTTGTTCCCGCTTGGTTGATGAAACGACGACTTTGTCCAACTTGCGAGCTTCGTCAGCATCCGCATCACTTGTTTGAGCTTGCGCAGCAAATGCACCCATGAGCGATACGCTAACGCTCATCATCAGCGCCTGACGCGCGATTCTATTGGTTTTCTTCGACATACTTAATGTTCCTCCCAAGGATGTACGACGGCCCTTAATGGACTCTAAGTGCACTTAATTGCATTGAACATGTTCAAATAACAAGGGTTGACTCTTGTTATTTTTCCAAAGCCCTATAATAAGCTCTGGATTGTTGCTGTTGGGATACACGTCTCGACAGCCCTGATGACCATCACTCGCGCTTGCCGTGCGATGAATATTTGCTGGTCACCAGTGCCAAGCGCTCAATTCGAGCGAAAATCTGGAGGAAAGACTATGAAGACCGTTCTGATTGCCGCCGGCCTTGCGCTTGCCATCACCGCTTGCGGCAGAGCCGAGCCGAAACAGCTTAATCCAGAGTCCGTCATTAAGGGCGTGAACTATGTCGGCATGTCGGTCAGTGATCTCGACCAGTCGTCAGACTTCTATCGCTCGGCTGACCTGTCTGAAGTTGACCGCAGCCAATTGGAGAACAGCCCGGCATTAGATGCGCTCGCCGGTCGCGACGGTGTGGTCGCAAATACGAGGATGCTGCGATCGGTCAACGCACAGGTTCGCCTAATGCAGTTTACCGATAATCGGTCCTTCTCCTCCTCTGAACCGGTCCCCGTTCAAGGTCCTGGCATTGCGCATATTTGTTATCAGGTCGCCGCGTCGACCGAGACTTATCAATCATTCTTGAGCAATGGCGCCGAGATTATCGGAGCCCCAGACCTCATCCAGCTCAGCGCTCGCAACCCCGTCTATTACGGCTACGTCAAAGATTTGGATGGGGCCGTCATTGAAGTTGAGCATGTCGACATCGAAAAGTTGAACCTCCCGGAACCGCCAGAGAATCAATATCGTATCCGCCACGTCTCTTTGGCAACGCCGGATATCGATCGGCTCGTCGACTTCTATTCGGTATTGCTGGATCAGCCAAACCCGCGGCGCGTTGCTGGCAAGAACGGAATTGGCAACGAAAAAACCGATGGCGTGTCGGGGCTTGAAGGCTCGAAGATTAGAATGGCCTGGTTCCAGATTCGCAATCTGGAGCTGGAAATGTTCCAATATGTAAGTCATCCGACACAAGCACCTTCAACGCCTCGCCCCGTCGATGCGGTTGGCTACAATATGATTGTGTTCGACGTTCAGGACCTCGACGCTGCGGTCGCGAAGTTCGTTGAAGCGGGCGGTGCGATTGAAACCGATCGTGAGACAATGGATGGCGGGGAAATCGTGTTTGGACGTGATCCTGACGGCAACATCATTGGACTCCAGACCGCGCCAGCAGACGCGCTCGTCTCATCACAAAATTTTTCTGGAAATGGAACTTAGGACAAGAAATGTTTGATCTAAATGACAGTGTTGCCGTCGTCACTGGCGGCAATGGCGGCCTCGGTCTCGCCTATGCAAAAGGCCTTGTAAAATCCGGCGCAAAGGTCGCCATTTGGGGGCGCAACGCGGATAAGAACAAAGCAGCCGTCGACGAATTGACATCGATTGGCGGCGAGGCTGATGCGTATTCTTGTGATGTGACGCAAGAAGACCAGATCGCTGCTGCCTTCGAAGGCACGATCGCACGATTTGGAAAGATTGACTCTTGCTTTGCGAATGCCGGAGGCGGTGGTTTTCGTGGGCTATCGCATCAAACAAGCCGTCAGACATGGCTCGATACAATCGACTTGAACCTGATGAGCGTGGTTCAGACTTGGGCGCCTATCAGTGAGCACATGCTTGAGCGTGGTGAAGGTGGTCGTCTGATCGTAACCTCATCCGTCGCCGCGATACTGGGGACGGGCGGCGCGGCGGGTTACTCCACAACGAAAGCAGCGGTTGTCGGACTCGTCCAAGCCCTTGCGCTAGAGCTCGGACGGGCGGGTATTCGCGTAAATGCCATTCTGCCAGGTTTCATCGAAACGGAAATGTCTCTGAATACCAGCCAGGCGTTCCAGGACGCAGCCCGGCGCCGGTCCGCGATCGGACGTATTGGAGAACTGGAAGATATGGAAGGCATCGCTGTCTTTCTGGCCTCCAAACAAAGTGATTTCATCACTGGGCAAGGCATCGTGATGGATGGCGGGCATACGATTCATCCAATGTAACTGACAAGGTCCGCCCGATCGGCGCGGCAGGAGAACGAGCATGGCAAACCGAATAGTACACTGGGTCTTCATCGTGTTTCTGACGATCGTTGGATTGCTCCTGACGCTCGGGGGTGGCGCGCTCGTTTATCTAGGCGGCTCGTGGTACTATCTGGCCGCCGGAATCGCGACACTCGTCGTCACGGTGATGATGATCAGACGGCATATTCTCGCTCCAAAAATCTATGCAGGAATATTGATCGTTACACTACTCTGGGCAGTGCTTGAGTCTGGCCTCGACTTCATGGCCTTGCTGCCTCGCCTCGCGGCTTGGCTTGGCGTCGGCCTGTGGTTTTTGATGCCTTGGTATCGCGGGACGCTGTTTAAGCGTTACCCCGAGGCATTGCCGCGATATCAGACACTCATCGCAGCCCCGCTCCTGGCAGGTTTCGCGCTTCTGGTCGTTTCCAGCCTGCAAGGCTATTCGCGCCATGGAACTGGAAGCGAGCGACAGATTGCCGAACGCGCGCCGGTTTCCGACTGGCGCCAGTATGGCAACTCTGATGGCGGCACACGGTTCGCGGAGCTTGATCAGATCAACACTGAAACGGTTGGCGAACTGCAGGAAGTGTGGCGTTTTCGAACTGGAATTGAAGACGATTTCAAAATGACTCCCATCCAAATTGGGGATCAACTATTCATATGCACAGCCCGAAATATCGTCATCGCCCTCGACGCGGATTCGGGAACTGAACTCTGGCGATATGATTCCAAGTCTGAGCCTGCTGCGAACCACCAATATGCCAAAACGTGCCGCGGCCTGAGCTATTATGAAGCTCCCACCAGCTACGCTGGCCAGTGCAAAAAACGATTGGTCATGGGCACGATCGACGCGCGCATGCTCGCGATTAACGCCGATACGGGCGAGCCTTGTTCCGACTTCGGCAATGGCGGGTCGATCGATCTTCGCAAAGGCCTCAGCCGTCACACGCCAAACGAATATTATGTGACGTCTCCGCCACTGGTGGCAGATGACGTCTTTGTTGTTGGCGGGCTCGTCAATGACTCTCAAAAACTCGGCCTGCCATCCGGCGTCGTGCGCGCGTTCGACGCCATCACGGGTGAGTTCGCCTGGGCGTGGGATGTTGGAAATCCGGGATACTATGGTGAACCTGCCGCAGGTGAAACCTACACGCCCGGCACCCCAAATGTCTGGTCGATCATGAGCTATGATCCGGAGCTTGATCTGATCTATGCACCTACGGGAAATGCCAATCCTGATTGGTTTGGCGGCGCACGCCGAGACTTCGATGAAGAATGGTCCGCGGCGGTCGTCGCGATCGATGCCGGAACCGGAGCGGCTGCATGGAAATTCCAGACCGTCCATCACGACATTTGGGACTATGATGTGCCAGCGCAGCCTGTCCTCGTTGATGTCGAGAAAGACGGCCAGATGGTTCCGTCGGTCGCGGTGCCCACGAAGCGCGGTGAAATCTTCTTGCTAGACCGAAGAGATGGCACGCCCGTGCATCCGATCGAAGAGCGCCCAGTGCCACAGGCCGAGATTGCCGGAGACTATTTGTCCCCGACACAGCCCTTCTCATCGCTGCCAAACTTCAGGCCGTATCGATATGAAAAAGACATGTGGGGGCTAACGCCGCTCGATCAGCTTTTGTGCCGGATCGAGTATCGCACAATGAAGTATGAAGGCCATTTGACCCCGCCGGCGCCCGGCGGCGGCAGCCTCTACTATCCTGCGAATTTCGGTGGCTTTAACTGGGGAAGTGTCTCGGTCGATGCCGACAATGGCTTATTGGTGGCCTCGCCGATGATGCTCGCCAGTCGCCTGGTACTGGTCACACCGACACAGGTTTCCGAAGCCGGACCGCAGGCCGCACTGATGCTCGGAGCAGACCACCCCGCGGTTAGAATGGATCCAGACGCGCCAATTCCGGAGCCGCGAGATCCTGATCCAAGCAATCCTTATGATCATGCCCGGGTCAAGTATTATGGTCTGCCCCTACCCTTCATGTCGCGCTTCGTTTACCCCATCCTCGGCAACACACAGGTACCTTGTTTTGAGCCGCCTTGGTCTCGCATTGCCGTCATCGATCTGAACACTAATGAACTGCTCTGGAGCCGCCCCGTGGGCAGCATGAAACAGTCTGGGCCGTTCGGATGGCGCATGGGTTTGCCCTTTCAGGTCGGCACACCAATCCGCGCCGGAACCATGACCACACGAGGCGGCCTGACATTCTTGAGCTCAACAATGGACAGCACCATCCGTGCCTTCAATGTGCGGACGGGAAAAGTCGAATGGTCTGCCGATCTGCCAGGTAACGGCCAGGCGACTCCTATGAGTTACTTGTCTGAGGAGTCTGGCCGGCAATACATTGTTGCGACGGTCCCAAACCCCAGTTGGCGTTACCCGCGTGACCCCGCAAATGGAACCTATACAGACTCACGCAGCATCAAGGATGGCCAAGGCGGATATGTCATTGCCTATGCGTTGCCTGAGGACGAATGAGCGACAAATATTGCGTCGGCTTCTGACTGGATAAGACCCCGGCCCCACACACGGCTGGAGACGGGTTCGCATTCGACGGACAGAACCTAGCCGATTGGTTAAGTGCCATCTCCTCATAACGAGTGACAGGCTCACCTTGCGGAATATGGACAATCCGGGAGATACGGCGCACCCTGTGACCGGGAAGGAAACGGGAGATTATGATGAAATATGTAAGTGTCGTCGCACTCATGGGCATCGCGGTCGCGGCTTGTAGCGCGCCGAACGAGGCAGTCGATCAGACTGAAACACCTCTGGTCACCGAGATCGAAAGCGCGACCGAAAGCGCGATCGAGCGCTCGCCAACCAAGAATGCCTATTTCGGCGACCTGCACGTCCATACCCAAAACAGTTTCGACGCTTACATCTTCGCCACGCGCCGCACACCAGACGATGCCTATCGTTTCGCTAAAGGCGAGAAGATCCCGCACGATGCCGGCTATGACATTCAACTCGATGGGCCGCCGCTCGACTTCCTCGCTGTCACCGACCATGGTGAATATCTCGGGGTTATTCCTTTCATGGATGATCCAAATCATCCGCTTTCGAGAACCCTGACGGCGCAAGCTGCCTTTGGCGACGATGCAGCAGCCTCCGCTGAAACCTTCGGGAATATCGGGGCGTCATTTGTACTCGGTCAGCCCATCGAAGAGATTCGCGATCAGAGCCACATGAATCAGATCTGGGCGCAAACAATCGATGCTGCGGAGCGCCACTACACCCCCGGCGAGTTTACCACCTTTGCGGGTTACGAGTTCACGGCGATGACAATTGTTAGCCAGGAGCAAGGGTCGGCCGCCAACCTCCACCGCAATGTTATCTTTCGCGACCGAGCACCCGAGCAGATTTTCTCGACACTCGACTCAACCAATCCGGAAGATTTGTGGACCTGGATGGATGCGCAGCGCGAGACGGGAATAGATTCCCTTGCGATTCCGCATAACTCGAACGGCTCCAACGGCGAAATGTTTGCACTACAGACCTATGACGGCGAACCCCTCACAGAGGTTTATGCGCTGACCCGTTTGCGGAACGAGCCGCTCGTCGAAATCACCCAAATTAAGGGCACCTCGGAAACCCATCCCAATTTTTCTCCTACTGATGAGTGGGCGGATTTCGAACACTATGATTATCTCATTGGCAGCAGCGCAAAGTCTACACCGAACCTCGGCGACTTCATCCGCCCATCATTGGCGCGCGGGATCGCCCTGGCTGATGAACTCGGGGCTAACCCTTACGAATTTGGGTTCATCGGCTCGAGCGATACGCATATCGCTGCCGCGACGCTGAGCGAAGAAAATCATTGGGGCAAGTTTCCCACCGACGGCGCAAGTCCGCAACAAAGGAGCTCGGTGCCGCCGGATGGATATTCGGACTGGAGCGACGTGCCAGCCACCACCAACCGGAGCATCCTCACAGGCTCTAAGTTTAGTGCTTCTGGTTTGGTCGGCGTCTGGGCAGAAGCAAATACGCGCGAGGATTTGTTCGACGGCATGCGTAAGCGCGAGACTTTCGGTACCACAGGGCCGCGGTTGAAAGTTCGTTTATTCGCTGGCGATTATAGCGAAGGCATATTGGACGCCCCCGATCTGCTGGATCAAGCCTATGCGAGCGGCGTCGCCATGGGCGGCAACCTGACAGTCTCCGACGAGGACACGCCAACACTGCTCGCCTGGGCCGTTCGAGACCCGAACTCTGCGCCACTCCAAAGACTACAGATTGTCAAAGTATGGGCGGAAGAAGGCGTTGCGAAAGAAGCCGTGTACGATGTCGCTTGCTCTGATGGAAGCGCACCGGATTCCGAAACGCATCGCTGCGCTGACAATGGCGCGTCGGTTGATACGAGCGATTGTTCGACGACACCCGGCGCCGGCGTCGGAGAGCTAAAAGCGCTGTGGCAAGACCCGACGTATGACGCGAGCCGGACCTCCGCCTATTATGTCCGAGTCTTAGAGAACCCAACGTGTCGATGGAGCACTTGGGACGCGGTCCGCGCCGGAACAACACCCAACCCTGCTTTACCGCTAACCTTACAGGAACGCGCTTGGTCATCACCGATTTGGATCGCGCCTTAATCTGGGACATATAGTCAGAGACGGGTTCGCATTTAGCTAACCGCAGCTTCCGAGCTGCGAGCAAGAACCGACATGGGCGCTTGAGATCATGCAGCCAGGTTTAGGTGCCTCAGGTTCGAGAGATCGATCGGAAACACGAAACCTCGAAAAATGATCGAGGATTCACATCTTGGTTCGGCACCGACTTTGTGCTGACTGGCGATATGAATAGCGAAAACACTTACGACCTCTGCGTGATTGGCGCCGGGATTGCCGGGCTGAACGCACTTTTTGTCGCGAAACAGTATCTACCGGCGTCGGCGAAGGTCGCTCTTATCGATCGTCACGGTCAAGCCGGCGGAATGTGGAACGCTACCTATGATTATGTTCGACTGCATCAACCGCACGAGATGTTCACCGCAGGTGACATTCCGTGGCAAATCTCAAAGCCACGAAACTATCTTGCAAACGCCGCTGAAGTTCGAACGCATCTCGCGCACTGTTTGGAGGTGATTGAACGTGGGTTCTCGATTGAAAAATATTGGCAACGGGACGTGGTTCAGCTCAGCGAAACAACGCTTGAGGATGGAACCGTCGCCGAGATAACACTCGCGGCGGCTGGCACTCAGACCGCAACCGAGCGCGTTTTCGCGAAACAGGTGATCGATGCGAAGGGGTTGAATGTTCCCGAAATTGCCCCGCTCAGCCCCTCTTCTAATGCGGTCACGAGCACCGCGCCGCAATCCCTATCCGGATTGTCTTTGAAAGACCGAGCGATTTACGTTGTCGGCGGCGGCAAAACCGGCATGGACACGGTCCTCATGGCGGCGGAGGATCCTGACTCCGGCCCGGTATCTCTAATTGCCGGTAAAGGGACCTTGTTCACCAACAGAGATCAGTTTTTCCCAACGGGCCTTCGGCGCTATTTCAATGGCACATCGAACCTGAAAACGACGATTGATATCGCAATGCGATTTGACGGTTCAAATGCTGACGACGTGTTTGAGCACTTTCGAACGACATACTCTGTCAGCCCAGGTAATCGCGGAGATCATTTTCTGTTTGGTATCATGTCGGAATCCGAAAGCGCACGCATCGGGGCTGAAACACAAGAGATCATCTATGACTATCTTGAGGATGTCGTGGATACGGCAAACGGACCCGAAATGCGATTCAGATCCGGGCCGTCGAAGCCGATCGACGCCGGTTCAGTCATCGTGAATTGCTCTGGCTACGTTTTTCGTCACGATAAGGAGGAACCGCCTTTGCTCTCGCCTGGGGGAAAAATCCTCTCGGTGACATCCAGAGCATCGTTCAACTTCCTGTCGAGCGTCTCGGCCTACTTTTTGACTCACCTTCTCTTCTCGGGGAATCTAGAGAAGGTGCCATTCTATGTGGTCGATCAAAATGCCTTGATGCAAAAGGACCGCAAGACCTGGCAAGTCACCGGAACCGCTCAAGGTCTGCTCAACGCGATACTTGTTTCGCAAGCCTTGCCATTTCAGGTGTTCAGGCGATTTGGGCTCGACTTTGATCGCTGGCATCCGATGCACAAGCGGCTCGCGGGAATGATCGATCTACAAATCCATCGCGAAAAGTATGTGCGACACTGTCGACGTGTTCTGGATGAAGTTGCCGCGTCGCATCGCGTTTTGTGTGCACCGCTCGATGCGCTGCAGCGAAGATGACGACGTCCAAGTGTTCTGACTGTGGCGCCGACAAGGCACGTATACAAGCCATTTCGAGCTCTGCTGAGACTGCGCCGGGACTCATGGGTAGAAGTGTGATCGAGAGGACTGTGATGACATCGAAGCATATCCAATATGGCCTCGCATCGATTTTTGCGCTTCTCGGAGCCTGGTGCGTGCTCGCACCGCACAGCGTGGAGCGGCTCGTTTTAAGATCCGAGTATCAGCATCTTTCGTCGACATCTGCTCTGCTCATGGGATGTTTCGGAGCGCAAGCGGTCTTGGTTGCGTGTGTTATCGCGCTCTCAAACTTTTCGCCGCGGACATTTCTGGTTTTCGGACTATTTGGATCAATCCCGTTCTTTGTGTTCAATTGGTATTTCGTTTTCGAAGTGAAGATGTTCACTTCGTTCATGTTGATCGATTTCGTTGGAAATGTCGGGATCCTTGCCTGCGGGATCATTGGCTATTTGCTACGCAAGCGCGAATTGAGAAACGCGTAAAACGCAAATTCGTCTACTGCGCCAGCAGGTTCGAAAATAGTGTCAGCGGAATCCGCGCTGCTCATCCGGATCGGCATTGGCGCATCTTCCATGAGGGACCGTCCCATGGGGGCGTCTATTCGAAAAACAAATCACGTATCAACTCAGGTTGCACGCGAACCAGACAAGTTCTCGATCCCGCAAAATGGCTCGAAGAGCGTCCCCCGCGGGTTTATCGCTGCACGCGTCCAGAGCCATCGCCCGACATCAGCTTCTCAACCTCATCCACGCTCACACGATTGAAGTCGCCAAGGATTGAGTGTTTGAGACAAGACGCTGCGACCGCGAATTCGAGAGATTGTTGACGATCTTCATAGGCATTGAGGCCATAGATCAGGGCCGACGCAAAACTGTCCCCCCCGCCGACGCGATCAACAATGTGCGTGATGTCATAGCGACGGCTGAGCTTAAACCCGCTCTTGTCGCGCAAACAGGCAGACCAGCCATTGTGAGACGCGCTGATGCTTTCGCGCAGCGTGATCGCGATGGTCGACATGCCGGGATAAAGCTCCAGCATCTTTTCAGATAGAGCTTCATACTTGGCCGTGTCCAAATGGCCGGCTTCGACGTCGACATCGACGCTCACGCCGAGTGACTTCTGACAGTCTTCCTCATTGGCAATGCCGACATCGACATATTTCACCAGCTCCGTCATCACTTCAGGCGCGGTCTTGCCGTATTTCCAAAGCTTGCCGCGGAAATTGAAATCGCAAGACACGGTCACGCCGAGCTCTTGCGCCTTCTTCACGCATTCAAGACTCAAGTCCGCCGCCGATTGACTGAGCGCGGGCGTAATCCCGGTAATGTGCAGCCATTTCGCGCCGGCCAGGACCTTGTCCCAATCAAAATCGCCTGGCCCGCATTCGCTGATCGCGGAATGGGCGCGGTCATAAACCACTTTAGATGGCCGCTGATTGGCGCCAGCTTCAAGATAGTAGATGCCGACCCGGTCGCCACTGCGTCGCACACGCGACGTGTCGACGCCATACCTGTTGAGCTCGCGGATCGCAGACAGGCCAATATCATTATCAGGAAGCGCTGAAATGAATCCGGACGAGAACCCGTAATTGCTAAGTGCGACCGCGACATTGGCTTCGCCGCCACCAAATGTGGCTTCAAAACTTGGTGACTGGAAAAACCGTTCTGTGCCAACGGTTTTTAGTCGCAACATGATTTCGCCGAACGACAAAAATTCCGCCATTTGGATACTCCTAAATGCTTGTTCGAATGGTGCGGGCGATCGAAACAGCTTCTTCTGCGAGCGCAGTGATCGCATCAAAACTACCGGCTTCGATCTCTTTGTTTGGGGTTAGCCAACTGCCGCCGCACGCGACGACCGAAGGCAGTTCGAGATAAGATGCCAGGTTGGCGGCTGAGACGCCGCCGGTTGGCATAAATTTCATTGTGCGAAAGACAGAGCTCAGCGCCTTCAACATAGGCGGCCCGCCATTCAATGCGGCGGGGAAAAACTTCACCGTCTCAAGCCCGAGATTGGTCGCAAGTTGGACCTCGCTCGGGGTCGCGATGCCGGGATAGATATCTAAGTTGAGATCTTGGCAGGTTTCGACGACACCGACATGCAAACCCGGCGACACGATAAATTCTGCCCCGCGGGCCTGCGCCTCTTTGACTTGCGCCGGGCTCAACACCGTGCCGGCGCCAACCCGCACACCCGATACGTCGCGGCGAATGGCTTCGACACAATCCATGGCTGCATCGGTTCGCCAGACCACTTCCAGAGTGGTCAAACCACCGGCTTTCAAAGCCTCCGCAATTCGGACAGCTGTGGCCGGCGCCTCAGATTGAATGAGCGGAACGACAGGTGTTTGTTCAAGTGCTGTCATAGGATACGAGCCCCCCTTGCAGAACCATATTGATGATCAGGCAGAGCGCCGACGACCGATCAGGGTGCGTGACGTTAGCCCAAACAATGGGATTGTTACTATTTCAGTTTGCGTCAGAGCCACCAAAGCGGCCCCACCGCGTTTGCAAATCGCTTATGCTTTCAAATCGACGAAATAGTCATAGATTTCAGGAACATTTCCGGCGCCCATGCCGCCATCGACCGCTGCCTGCAGACTGGTGGATGTGCCTTCCGCAACCAAGGACCGCGTACCGAGATCCGACATCATCTGCACGAAGTATCGCAGATCCTTATTGGCATTATTCATCGAAAATCCGAGATCGCTCACGCCATCGACCGCGTAATTCTTGCAGAATTTCATGAATGGCGAATTCGAAGGCCCCGCAGACATAATGTCATACAATTGAGCCCGGTCGACGCCCGCAAGCTCAGCCGCGGCGAAGGCTTGAGACATCGCCGTGACAGTAGTCATTCCCATAAAATTATTGATCAGTTTGGTGACGTGTCCGGACCCGAGTTTGCCGAGATAGAAGACATTCTCCCCCTGCTCTTTCAAAACCGGCTCATACTTGTCGAACGTGGCTTTATCGCCCGCCGCCATAATGTTGAGCAAGCCATCTTTCGCGTGCGCTGGTGTACGTCCGAGCGGCGCATCAAGCATTCCGGCCCCTTGCGCGGCGAGGTCGGCGCCAATCCGCTGGGTCGAGGCTGGAATAGACGTGCCGAAATCGATCAGAACAGAGCCGGGTCTGATCCCGGCAAGAATGCCGTCATCACTATAGACCAGTTTTTCGACCACTTCCGAGGTAGTGACACAAAGCTCGACGATATCGCTATTTGCAGCAAGCTCGCCAGGGGAACTCATTTCCGTGGCATTGCCGCGCGCAACCACGGCGGCGACCGCCTCCTTATTGAGATCCATGACGTTCACGTGGTACCCGCGTTTTTGCAGGTTCTCCACCATGTTCCCGCCCATTAGTCCGAGACCAATGAAACCAATGACTGGCTTTGACATATTTGTGGCTCCTAATTCTGTCGAATTTCTTTTTGATTTATGCGGCGAGCGCAGTTTTTGGTTTGAGGGGTTCAATCTTTCCGCACAGCAGCCAGACCGCGGCCATGGCGATCACTGCGAGCGCGGCGCCGACCACGAAGGCCGGCGTGTAATTGCCGCCCGTGGTCAGCCATGGAATAAGGTAGGTTGAGAGCCCAGCAGCGCCGAGCTTAGCCGCCATGCCGGCGAACCCAGCCAGCGTGCCAACACTCTTTCCGCCGAAGAAGTCACTTGGCAGGGTCTGGACATTGCCGATTGCCGTCTGGAAGCCAAACAGGATTACGGCCATGATCAAGACCGCGATGGTCGGACTACCTGGATTAGCCATGGCGAGCAGAGCCGGCAGCATGATCAAACAGCCTAATGTGATGGTCAGTTTGCGCGTTGCGTTGACGCTCCACCCGGAACTCAATCGGTTCTGCGCCAGAAGCCCTCCGAACCAGGCGCCGAACATCGCGCCGACATAAGGTACCCAGCCATAAATCGCGATGCCTTTGACATCCATCTGATAGACTTCGATCAGATAGCTCGGGATCCAGAATACGAATAACCACCAGATCGGGTCGATCGCAGCAGAGGCGATGATGATGCCCCAGCTTTCTTTGCGTGAAAGGATTTCCAGCGTGCCAGGGTTGTAACCTTCATCTGGATTTCCGTCGTCATCAATATCCTGATTTTCCTGCCCCGAAAGAATGTACTCTCTCTCCTCGGGGGACAGCCAGGCATGTGAACTTGGTGGCCCCTTGACGATGATCAGCCAGGGCACGAGCCAGAGCAGGCCGATGAGACCGATCAGCACGAAGATCATCTGCCAGCTGAGAAATACTGCCAGAAAGCCAATCAGCGGAATCGAAATGATACCGCCGATCGCCGCGCCTGAATTGAAGATACCTTGCGCCAGGGCTCGCTCCTTGGTCGGAAACCACTCAGCATTGGCTTTCGTCGCACCCGGCCAGTTGCCTGCCTCAGCGACGCCAAGAAGACCTCGAAAAATGCTGAAGGACACCAATCCTCGCGCGAATGCGTGAGCTGCCGTTGCCAGTGACCAGACCCCGATCGAAAGCACAAAGCCCATTCGGGTACCGATCCAGTCGAAGATCTTCCCGAATATTGCCTGGCCGAATGCATAGGCCAGAATAAAGACCAAGGACACGGTGCCGTAGACCGCCTTGCGCTCATCGAACGTCATTTCGGGAAACAGTTCTTCAAACGCGGTCGGCCACAAGACATTCAGCGATTGCCGGTCAATATAGTTGATCACCGTCGCGAGCGCGACGAGGCTGACCACCCACCATCTCAATCCTTTAAAGGTCATGGCTCAGCCCTCCTCTGGTTCGAGAAAGTCGCGACGCGCCGGACTGAACACATCGAGCAATATCCCCTCTTCGAGGCATACGGCGCCATGGTCCGCGCCAGACGGAACAAAAAACGATCCGCCAGGGCCAAGCACCTGAGTCTTGCCGTCAACCTGCACTTCGAAAACGCCATCGATGACGTAGCTACCTTGTGAGTGCGGGTGCGCGTGCACTTCGCCAACAGCGCCTTTCTCGAACCAGACCTTGACCAGCATCAAATGCTCATCATGCCCCAAGAGGAGGCGTTTCAGGCCAGGGCCAACGACCTCTGCCTCGGATTTCGGACTGTATTTGAACAGGTCTTCGTGCGTGATGACATCGCTCATTGGCTACCCTCCCCGGGTTGTTCTGTTATTGTATCTGGACTGTTGTGTCGTTCGATCTGCAATGGTGCGCGCGTCGCGCCGCTTGCCGCCAGACGGAACGTGACGGCATCCCCTTCGATGGGCGTAATCGTCACAGAGGTGATTTCATTTTCATTTGTGATCTCGATGTCTTCGATGGATGATCCATCGAACACGGTCACTTCTTCATCGGAATCATATCGACCGTGGCGCTCATAGATCGAGACATAGTTCACGGAGTGACCGGATGTTCGAAGCATCAAGGCCTGCTCGTGACGTAAATTGTGGTTCGGATCATTCGCGCCAAGTTCAGTAAAGTACGCCGAGACAGACTGATCCGACGCAAAGGTCAGCGTATAAAACTGATCGCCAAGCAACCAAGACGCATTCTGCACGCCGTTGAGTGGCTCGGACTCGCTGCGGCGCCAAAGATGCTGATATCCGTTTTGATCCCCGAGCGGTTCAAGACGGTTCGTCGCATGGGTCATGCCGAAACTCGTCTCGATGAGTTGGCCTTTGAAATGCACGGGTAAATCAAACGTCCGCGTTGCGTCCTGCGTCCCGGTGCCCAGCCCGCGCATGAGGTCGATGATATATTCCCGTCCGTTGGCGCCAGGCATGATCGCGATCATACGCTGCAAGTGCACATCGTCATAAGCTGTCGAGATTTCCGCAAAGGCCACTTGAATGCCATCGCGGTCACCAAACTCGATCACGGTGGGCGCGTGTTTCTGAGCTTCGCGCCAATTCCCGCCAAAGTGGCTGGTTTGATCAACGACCAGCGCATTGTGCGCAACCGTTTGTTTGGCCCAAGTCTCATTCTCGGGGAGGTACCGCCCACCATTTTTAGCTTCAACATTGAGGAAACGCGCGGCGCCATAATCGGCGACGATTTCATCGCCATTATCGTAATACAGCAGACCCAGCTTATCGTGATGCCCGTGACCAAGACCCTGCGTCGTCGCTTTCATCACCACGGCTGCACTGTCACTATCCGGACCAGAACGGAGCACTACAAGCGCACCTTGATCCCCTTGAGGCCCATCGCGGAATTGCTTACTCGTGAACACAAATGGCTTGGCCTTGCCCGCGGTAATGGCCTCGAGCGCAGCTTGTCCGCCGGGCGTGGGAACGACCCCGTTTTGCAATTGAATTGCTCCTAACAGGTCCGCATCACCTGTGCGCTCATAAGCAATCGCGAGCCCATATTTCAGCTCGACCGTGTTGATCCCTTTCTCGCGAATGGCGTCATTGATGGGGAAGAAACGTCCCGCATAGCTTTGCTCGAGCGTGGAACGAATAGCCTTCAGGACGATTCCGTCGCGGTGCTCGAAGATTTCGCGCTCTGGCTCATTGCGATCAATCGCCTGGCTGAACAGGACGAACGGCATCAGCGCATAACGTTGGTAATACGGACCTTCTGCATAATAGCCGTCCGGAGAGAACAACTCGTCCAATTGCTTTAGGAATCCAGCTTCGCCAGATTTATCGAGTCCATACAATGCTTGCTGAACCCGCTCGGGCTGACCCAGGACATATCCCGTCATCCCGACCGCGGTGGTCGCCCAAGTCGCGTGGTTATGGATGCGATCAAACGTCTGCGGAGAGCCGGTCGACAAAAAGTCAGCCATGGGTTCGATCACGCCGCTTTCGATCCGCGCCCGGCCCGCTTCGCTCAAGTCGTTGCGGACGACTTCATAGCCTTGGATCACGTAGACCAGCCACCAGGCTTCGTTCAGGCCCTGCCAAAACAGTTTGCCCTTGTTTGAACTTCTTTGCTCAGGATGAATCCCAAGAGTGGGATATAAGTCCGCGTAATCGAACAGAATATCTCGAACCGCATCGCGATATTTCGGCGCTCCACCATATTGGAAAAGCAATCCCGCTTCATAAATCGTCTTGGCGTTTTGTTTGTGCTGCTCGTGCGTATACCCGCCGCCGGCGTCGCGCGGAACCGGGACAGGAATACCGTGCGCCAATCGTGCGTCGACCTGTGCTGCCAGGTTTTCCATGACCGCATCGAAACCGGTCTGTTGCGGTTCAGCCAGGCTCAGGTCCACCCCATCGCCCTGCTCCTGCGCAGGCGCGCTTTGGGTCGTGCAACCGACCACAAAGCTCAGGCAAGCGCCAGCAAAGAGAGCCGACATTCTCATGGTCGCAAGTCCTTCGTAATCAAGGCGTCAACAGCGCTACCCGACGCGTCCGTATTGCTCGATACAGAGACCTTGGGCTTGCCCGTCGTAATGACCAGCTCCGCCGGTGCGGTTTGATTGAACGTGTTACGCTCGAGACTCATATTCTGAACACCGTGCAGGACGGCGACTGGCAAACTACCTCCCCCCACATCCTTGAAGACTGAGTCAGAGATGAATGCGTGAGGCCCGAAAGTGCTTTCGTCGCGTCCACCTCGATATATCGAGGCAACCTGACCACGAACGCCTTCGAATTCACTGTCTTGGACGATCAGATACTCGACATTGTAGATACCATAATCATCCGTCTCGGCATCAAACTTGAAGGCAACGCCAGAAATATTCTTGAATTTGGAGTCCCGGACTTCAACCCGATCGAAGAAAGTGCCCTTCGCCGCCGAGAGTACAGAGAAACCGCGATTCACGACGAAATCAGCAAACACCATATCGGTCAGCTCAACCACATGATTGCCTGTGCCACCTCGCGCCGTCGAGGCGATGAAGCTGTTGCCGACGGCGTCTGGGGCTGCCCGCCCGGAGACGCGGAGACCCGATAGCTTCAAGCCGCCAGTCGATGAGAGAAGGAACAGATTGCGACGCTCGAAACTCAAATCCACTGTTCCGGTCTCGGCAGCGCGGATGGTCAGCGGAATCTGAAGATTGATCGACTTGGCTTCATTATATGCGCCGGGTGCGAGGACAATCTCATCGCCGGCCTCGGCGGTAAGCAGCGCTTCAGCGAGTTTATTCTCGCCGGGCCCAATCTCAATGGTCTTGCCTGTCCCGAACGGCGAGTCTGCGCTCGGCTTAGGGTACCACGGCACACCGGTGTCTGAGCGCGCAACACCAAACGATCCGGAAGCTCCAATCATGCTTGGCGCTTGCTCGGCCCCGCTCAGGACTGAAAACCCAGACGTCAGGGCTGCCGGCGGTATGAAGTTGGTGAAATTCTCTTCGAACGATATGCCGCTCATATCATCGTAAAGATTGAACGGGGTTTCAGTGCCACTGCCGATGACCAGATTGTTTCGAAACGCTGAGTTGATCGGCACCGCACTACGCTCGGCGTCAGATCCCTCGCCCAGCTCAATCGTGCCGACCTGATCGAAGCTATTCTGCTCGATGACCGCACCATCAACTTGGTGGTAGCGATTGATGGGTGAGTTCGGGACGCCATTCATGACCACGAGCGCACCAGAAAAGCGTTCACCATTTAGGTTTCGAAACATGTTGTTGCGGACAGTCTGGCGCGCATTGATCACGCGAACGCCGCCTGTATAGGGTGCGTTATTACCGTCGAAGAGATTGCTCTCAACCAACGTGTCATTGCCATGGCGCAGTGTCAGCGTGCCACGTGATTGATAGAATGTGTTGCCGCGATAGACATTGCTGCCAGACTTGTTCGAAATGATTTCCACCTCGCCGCTGCAACGATCGAAATAGTTGTTTTCGACGAGCGTTCCGGATGTGGTCAGAGAATAATGGCTGGTGCCAATGCGCAGTGTCTCCCCGCCATTCGACCCAAAGACCGGGCGCGGCCCGAAATAGTTGTGATGGATTCGATGATTGTTGTTTTGGCTGTCTTCGGTGTTGAGGCGCACCGTCATGGTGGGTCCAGAATTGAGCTTACCGGAGAGATGATTGTGGTCGAACTCATTGTTCTGACCATACATCACCACCCAAGTATCGCGCTGTGCCCGATCCGGATTGTTATAGTTTTCAATCACAGTCCGGGTGACGCGTGAGTTGAACGCCAAAGTATCGCTATCGCGTCGGAAGCTGATGACTTCGTTGCGAGGCGTATAGCCATCTCGGAAGACGAGGCCCGAGACGATCAGATATTGCCCGCCCATACGCAGGCTGGATTGTCCGCTCAGCACCACTTTGCCCGGCTCTTCTGCGACCAGATAGATTGGGTTCTCGGCAGTTCCCTCCGCCTCGAGCACCAAATCGAAATCGCGCCAGGTGCCATTTGCGAGGACAATCATGTCCCCGGGCTGCACCAGTTTCATCGCGGCCGCATACTCATCCTGAGTCTCGACGACGATTTTTCGTAGCGGCTCGCCCGGCTTGGACGCGTCCTCGACCGCAGCGAATGGCGGCGTGGAACACGCGCCCATGGTAGTTAGCGCAGCAATTGCCGCAATCACCAAGACCCTCATTCATTCCTCCCGAGTCGCTCTTTTGGATGAGCTCTACATTTACGCTATTCAGATCGAACCACTTGTCAACCACTAACGCATACCAATTTCCATTTTATATTAGCGCGCTCAGGCACAATATCGCCCACAAGTGTGATATAATGGCAACAATTTTACCAAAATCCCCTTTTGGTATGACCAATTAACGCACTTTTCTTAGTCCGATTTGTTGACACTTGATGATGTGATGCTAGCCCTACGGTGAGATCTTCGGTGTATCGAAGACAAAAAAACCTTGAGGGAGGAAAGAATGGCTAGTCAATCTCGCTGGCGTAAAGCAGGTCGCGCACCTACAAATTTGTCACGGTTATTGCTGCTAAGCGCAGCCGCATTGCCGCTCTCTAGCGTCGCATTGGCGCAGGAAGATGTAGCTGAGGTGACGCCGGACACGGAAGAGACACGTGAACTCGATGTGATCACCATCACCGGCACGCGCCAGGTCATTCAAGACTCGATCGCGCTGAAGCGGTCCAACACTCAAATCGTCGATGGTCTTTCAGCCGATGAGATCGGCGATATCCCCGCTCTGTCGATTGGTGAAGCGCTTGAAAACGTCACCGGCGTTGCCTCGCACCGTGAGAATGGTGGCGCGACCGAAGTCTCGATTCGCGGTCTCGGGCCTTATCTTTCGTCCACAGTGGTCAACGGTCGTGCTGCGACCAACGGCTCAGGCGATCGCTCGGTGAATTTCTCACAATTCCCATCCGAGCTGATCAACAAGCTCGCGGTCTTCAAAACCCAAGATGCCAGCCAAATTGAAGGCGGTGTTGCCGGTCAGATCCAACTCGAAACCCTGCGGCCACTCGACTTTGGCAAGCAGCGCTTCCAATTCGACATCAAGGGCAATTATAACCCCGATCAACAGAACATTGACGACTCAATGGCAGGCGACCTCGGATATCGCGGAACGCTCAGCTATGTCGACCAATTCAATCTGGATGAACTCGGTGAGATTGGTGTTTCAATCGGTCTGCAACGCTCAGATATTTCGCAGCCGGAAGCTGAAAGCCGACAAACCGGACCAACCTCTAATTCTCGCCCAGCATGTCTGATCACGAACAGCGCGTTCGCGATCACGCAAGATGACAATGGCGAGGATGTCACGGGTTTCTCAAACAACCCAGAACGTGACGATGACTGTGACGACGTCAACGATAGCTCCGCCACCAATAGCGCCGGACAAAGCGGCCTGACCGATCGTGGCACGGTTGAAGGCGTCAATACCACAATCAATCCTGACACCGGCTTGGCCTTCGATGCTGGCATCCCATTCGTGTTCGCGCCTTCGCAACGTCACTATCGCCAGAATGACACCCATGACACCCGCGATGCATTTTTTGGTCAGCTGCAATGGCAACCAAATGACCGCTGGGACATCAATTTCGACATGCAATGGTCAGAACGCAGCCAAGAAGAGTTGCGCACAGATTTGACCTTCAATGGCGGACGACGCAACGACACGTCGCTGAACGTTGCCGGCACGAGCACAACCAGCCTCGATTCTTTGATCACCAATGGCAATGGCGGCATCTTACGCGCCATCACCGACAACTCGATCGAAGTCCAAGGCGGCGACTGGCAGCGCGTTGAGACTTATCTCGGCGGCGGTCTGAGCGTTGAGCACGAAGTTAATGAACGCCTCACAGTCGCGGTTGACCTCTCGCACTCAAACACGGAACGGACGGAACGCGCTTGGGAATTCCGAATTCAATCGGACATCTCGCCGGTCATCGAATATGACCTGCGCGGCGGCGACGTGCCGGTTTATCGGCTTTATGATGAAGAGTTCGATGTCAACGATCGGACCAATTATGTCGATCGCTTGCGGGTTCGCATCGATAATGATGTGTTCCGCGAGAACACCATTAACGCACTTCGTTTTGACGCGGATTATGAGTTGGATGGCTTCTTCACCAACGTCGAAGCGGGCTTCCGTATCGCTGAGCAAGATTATCTTGAGCTGCCAGGCGGTGCCGACTCAGGCAATCCACTCCAGGCCAGCAGTGGTCGCTTCTCGTTCGAGATCGAGAATGATGGCGAGCTGACTGTCAACAATCGCGAAGTCATTGATGACTCCGATGATGATCTCTACGACACCGACCCGCGCTTCCTGACACTTCAGGATGATCTGGTCGGCATCATCGCAAACACAAATGAAGCCTGTTACCGGGCGTTCAGAGAAGGCAACAACTTCCTGGAGTCACAACGTCCAGGAAACCTGATCACCAACATCGATGATGATGGCAACGTGATCAGCTCTACGAACTCGTGGGCAACATTTGATGCGCGATGCGTGGCAGAGACCGCCACGGGTCAATTGAACGGACTTCTCGCAACCATCAATGCTTTCCTCACCGATCCGAATGCCAGTGAGAACAGCTTTGACTCTGCTCTGAACGCCTTCAACAGCGCAATTCCAGGCTTGATCGAAGAGAACACGCGAACGGTTGATGTTAAAGAAACGACCAATGCGTTCTACATGATGGCCAATTATGAGACGACGATCGGCAACTTCCCCGTCTCAGGTAATATCGGTGCCCGCGTCGTTCAGACAGAAGTCGAAGCGACAGGCTATCGCCCTGAGATCATCATCACGGACACCGATGGCGAACTGTCGGCAAGTTTTGGTGACCTGGTACCGGTTTCAGCGTCGCACGATTATACGGAGTTCCTTCCAAGCGCGATCGCGATTGTTGAAGTGGCCCCAGACATGCTGGTTCGACTCGGTGTTTTCCGCGCCATGTCACGTCCAGACCCAGCCGATATGGGATTTGGCCGGTCGTTCTCATTCGCCACGGATGATGATGATGCCGACCCGATTACAAGCTTGGCTGATCTGATCACCAATGTCAGTGGTAACGGCAACCCAGCCTTCGACCCATTGATGTCTTGGAACTTCGACGCTGGCTTTGAATGGTATCCAAATGACGACACCATCCTGGCGTTCAGCGGCTATTACAAGTCTTTCCAAGGTGGATTTGCCAATACGATCCAACAAGAGACTTACAGCTTTAACGGTCAGAACCTGACCCTGCCGATCGCACTGCCACAAACCAGCGATGATACCAGCGAGCTGTACGGCCTGGAAGTGACTGCGGCCCACACGATGAGCTACCTTCCAGGGCTCTGGAGCGGGCTCGGTGGTAGGCTCAGCTACAACTACGTCGACTCAGACTTCGAGTTTGAAGACAGCCGCTACGGTGACCAATTCGTCGTCCAGCTGAACGGTTCGATCGATCAGATTGCAGATGGCATTCTCGATCCAGGCGGCCTGCCAGGTCTTTCGGAGAACACGCTCTCTGCGCAAGCCTTCTGGGGCTATAATGACTTCGACGTGTCGGTCACCTACAAATATCGCGACGAGTATTTCCAACCCTTCGTTTCTGACGGCACGCGGTTGCGCTTCGTTGGTGATGTCGGGGTCTGGGAAGCCCGCGCGTCGTACAATGTGAACGATAATATTCGTCTCTCGGTCGAAGCCATCAATTTGGGCAGTGCACCAAAAGAACAATATGCGTTCACAAATGATGATCTCTACGAGGTCAACGATTACGGTCCACGTATCTTCTTTGGTCTAAGGGGCCGATTCTAAAGCACTTTCCTCCGGCATCCGGATCTCACTTGAATTGGTAGGACAATTTGGTAAGATTCGGATGCTATAGGAAAATGACAGAAAAATTGGGACCATCGCATGGCCGAACAACGCTTGTATCAAAAGGTTGCCAACAGGATCCTGGAGATGATCACTTCAGGGTCTTATCCGCCAGGAACGCGCTTGCCAGGCGAACGCGAACTCGCGGATCGGTTCGAAGTTAGCCGCGTGGTTATCCGCGAAGCCGAGATTTCTTTAGAAGCCCTTGGTCACGTCGAAATCAAAGTCGGGTCAGGTGTATATGTTCGCGAGCCTAACGCGTCGAATTTTGGACGGCTGCCTGATGTCAGCGCATTTGAACTGACTCAAACCCGGCTGATATTCGAGTCTGAGTCCGCTGCGCTTGCGGCGCGGGTCATCACGGATGAGCAAATTTCCGACCTGGAGCGCACGATCGAGCGAATGGCAAATGCGGATCACGATTCTCCGGACGGCGATGATGCCGACCGCGAATTTCACATGCTCATCGCCAAAGCGACAGGCAATGCCGCGAATGTACACATCATGGAAAATCTTTGGCGTATGCGGACAGAACTGACTGAGGTTCGAAAAGTCTATTCAGCCGTTTGTGTGGAAGATTCATCTCACCGTGTTGACGAACATGCAGCTATTCTGGACGCCCTGCGCGACCGAAACCCAGAAGACGCGCGCAATGCCATGCGGTATCACTTCTCACGACTGATCGAAGCCTTACTTGTGGCGTCCGAACAGCAAGCCATCGAGGAAGCTCGCCGTCGCTCGAGCGTGAATCGTGAGAAATATCTGAAAACCGCGCTGGCCGGATAAACGTCCCCGACAACTCATTCGAATTTCGTTCGCTTGCGGACGCACGGCCTGATAAAGTGTTTGTCGACCGATCTAGACGGTCATGCGCCGCCCTAGTTCAGCAAGACGTCCACGGCGCGGGGTTCGCCTTCCAACATCGACCAGACTGTGAGCGTGACTTGCTGTCCCGACAATTCTCGTAGCAACGAACTTAGCTGTTCGCTTGATTCCAGGGTTTGTTCGTTCACCTCCAAGATCAAATCGCCAGGCTGCATACCGGCTTCATAGGCGGGACTTTCCAAGGCGACGACATCCACAATCACCGCAGACGTGTGATCAAAAACCCGCTCAACAGCGACGCGTGCATCGTCGGGAACATCATCAGAGTAAAACGCTCCAAGCGGCAGATGTTTTGGTTTGGCCCAGTAAGTTGCGAGATAATGGCCACCACCAAACGTGTGGAGGGCATGGCTCGCGCCGATACTACTTCCCCATTTCTTTGCGCCACCGCGCCCAACAAAAGTGAGTTGCGGGCTGAGCATGTTGACATATCCAATCATGACGTAACCTTCTCGATGAAGGTCTACTTCTGCCGCAGCAAGGCCATTGATGGAGTCGAACTCTCGATAATCGACTTTCTTAGGTGAAGGCTCAAAAGCACCGCTCTCAACATCATAGAGAGGTTTGTAGGCCCATGCAGAGTGCATCGGATTGGCGCAGCCACTTAAGGCCGTAACGAAAAGACCTGCGAGTCCAATGGACAATAAATTACGCATTGTTTTTATCTCACTTCTTCTTGACGCGAGGCTTTGGTGCCGGCGGTTTATAATCGCTTGAATACTCGTAGGCTGGATGCCCTGCCGCAATCCAACCGCGCATAGATTTGGCGTACCCCATCACCGCATCACCAATATCGCCCGCATAGTCCGCCATTTTGGGAGCGCGTCCAGCGACGATCGATATCGGGACAGGTTTTCCGACCGGCCGCATCGCTGCTTGGCGTTCACGAATGGCTCGCAAGCGATCTTCTTCAGCTTTTAAACGCGCATAGTATTGCTGGCTTTCCAACGCCGCTTTCCGCGCTTGCCTGCGATTAAACGCGTCTGCCTGAGCAACTTGATATTGAACATAAGAATGACTGGCCGATTGCACCGCACTTAACGCCCCCTGAATCGCGCTCACGCGCGCGGTGATGTTCACGGGGGTGCTGTTCACCCAAGGTTGAGGTGCATACATCGCTTCGCCAATCAAACCGGCTTCAGTCTTGGGCGCACTGGCTGAGATGCACGCGCTCGTCGACCAAGCCAATCCGATAAGCAGAGGTATCTTCAATGTCTTTGAAACGGTTCGTGTCACTTACGTCCTCCATAGTTTCGCGGATCAAAAAAAAACGATCCTGCATGGTTATTATGGAGAGCAAGATCCCGAGCCGAATTCGATCACGGGGATCAAAAAAACTAGGGATCGTTCAAAATGGAAGACAGTTGCGCCACCCGATAATCGTCGGGGCCAAAGGTCGACAAGAGCGCGTTACGTGCAGCTTTCGCCAATGGTTGAGAAGCAGCGCTTTCGTCGAGCTCAGCCAGAACTCTGGCGTACTCAGCCGTGGCCAGAGCTGCGATCCAGTTTTCGTTCGGAAGCCCCTCCTGCCCGATCCGGTGGGCACGCTCCGACAGGTCTTTTGCGCGTTCGAGCGCTCCCATATGCCGATAAGCAGACGCCATTTGCGTCAATGGCTGCGCCCAAGATGGATCACGCTCGGGCGTGCCCTGTCTGAGAGACATGACGGCGTCCAAATACGTCACTGCTTGCTCACCACGATCCGTTTGCGACAGGAGGCTGGCCCGCTCCAGATTAAAATTGACCTGGTGATCCACACCAATTCGATCGATATGCGGGGCGACTTTGCCCAGCATGTCCTCGGCTTGCTCCCATTGACCTTGCTGTCTCAGCGAACGCGCGAGATAGATTCGGCTCATGATCGTATAGGCGCCATCATCACCGTAGATGCTGTCAGCGAGTTCAGCGGCTTCGCGAAAATAGCGTTCGGCAGCCACTAGATCGCCATTTGAAGCGGATAAGGACCCGGAACCGTATAGCCGGATCGCATAAGAAATGCTGTCGGGACCGTCGAACTCTAATGTCGAAGCTGCGATTTCGCGTTGTAGTTCTAGCGCCTTTTCGAAGTCGCCCGCACGCCCCAACATGATGGATAGATAGTGTTTGTGCGTGGCTCGAAACCTATTGCCTGCAGGCCAAACGATGTTGCCTCGTTCTACGGCGATTTCGAAATGCTCAATCGCTTCTTCTAGTTTCCACTGCCGCGCCAGGACCAATCCCAAATTGCTGTATTGATTGATGGTATTGGGATGGAGCTCGCCCGAAACCCGTTCCATTTCGGGGATAATCGAGCGATTGACCGCCTCAGCTTCAGCATATCGACCGAGCGAGTCAAAACAGACGGCTTGAGTCGCCTGTGCGCTCAATTTCAAAGCGGCGTAGTCTTCCGGTGCGTCCTTGAGGATCTCCGTCGCCCGCTGATATTCAGGAATCGCCTCATCACATCGTCCGGTTTCAGATAGTGTGGCGCCGATCATATTGTGGAAAGCGGCATTCTCGTAATGAGCATCTCCGTACGCTTCTCGTGACAAAGCCAACGCGCGGCGGCGATTTTCAAGAGAGGGCTCAAAATCTCCACTGTTTCGCTGAGCCTCTGCCAAGCGTCCGAGGGCAGACACCATGTCATCCACATTGTCGGCTGCGAACGGCTCAATATTGTCGACCGCGCGCGACAACAGGACGGCTGATTTTTCATATTCGCCCAAGCCATTCAGACTTGAACCGATCAAAGTCATCAGGCGCCCTTGAAGCAAAGGCTGCTCAGACATTTCGTCAATCTGCGCCTCGGCCTGTTCCAGCAGGTCCAGAGCGGTGACGTCTCGCCCCTGTGCGATCCTCGGAGCAGCACTAAAGAACACATCTCTGATGAAGTCAGACACCTCTGTCGCTTCGGCCGCTGCGAGTTGGGCCTTGTCACGCTCATCCGCGAGGCGGACCGTGTAAAAACCGACGAGCGCCACGATCGTGGCGATAACTGCGACACCCGCGGCAACAGGCCGGGCATTTCGCGTGAGGAACTTCTTTGCTCGATACGCCCAGCTATCTCCGCGCGCCAAAACCGCACGTCCGTCCAAAAATCGATCAATGTCCGAGGCGAGTTCCCGCGCGGTTGCATAACGACGCTCTGGTTCTTTCTGCAGGCATTTTAGAACAATATTGTCGAGATCGCCTGCCAGACGCTGACGAAGCTTTTTCAAAGGCAGCTCCGGATTGGACTTCGAAAGCTGCAGCGATGCGGCTTCCGAGGATGCGCTGGTCACCACATCGCTGGGACGTCTGGGGGCAGACCCCAATATTGCGCTCTCTATCTCGTGGCGCGTGGTCAATGAAGCATCATAGGGCGAATGCCCGGTCAGTAGCCGAAACAGCAGCACACCCAAGGCATAGACATCGGACGCGACGGAGACGGGTTCGCCTCGCACTTGTTCAGGACTGGCATATTCTGGGGTCATGGCGCGCGCGTCGTCGCTGGTCTGCGGCGCAGTTAATTCCAATTGATCGGGATCCAGGAGTTTTGCGATCCCGAAATCGAGCAACTTGGGCGTGCCGGTCCGTGGCACCAAAATGTTGCTCGGCTTCAAATCCCGATGCACCACCAAGTTGCGGTGCGCGTAATCAATCGCATCGCACACTTCAACAAACAGACTCAATCGCTCGCGAATAGAAAGTCCGTTAGAATCACAATGGACATCGATGCGGGCGCCATCGACATATTCCATCACCAAATATGGCAAGTCTTCATCCGTGGTGCCGCCATCGATCAGCGAGGCAATGTTGGGATGATTGAGATTTGAAAGTATTTGCCGCTCAGCGCGAAAGCGGCTCGACGCATCGGCGTTCAGCAGCTGACTGCCCATGATTTTGACGGCTGCGGTCTGTTGAAACTCATCGTCCGATCTTGATGCAAGAAAGACAGCTCCCATCCCGCCAGACCCTAAGCGCCTGGAGAGTTTCCAAACCCCGAGCTGTCGCCCCAACCAATGATCACCGGGGTCTTCGGTCGCGGCTTTGATCGCCGCTTCGACGGAGCCGGAAAACGTTTTGCCGGACTCCCGGTCCGAGTCCAAAAGCCGTTCGAGCTGATCAATAAGGTCAGGATGCGTCTTTTTAAACCGCTTGAGAAACGCAATCTTCGCATCGCCGGTTAAGTCCGATGCGTGGGCGAAAGCCTGTTCGATGATTTTGAACGGATCCGTTGCCATGAAAATTTCCTTCTCTTTCGCAAGCAACAGAACGCGCTCAATTCGATCATGCGCCTTCGGATAATTGATCCTTCAACCACGCACGCGCGAACCTAAGATCACGTCCAATGGTCGCGACAGACAGGTTTGTGACGGCGGAAATTTCCTCGGTTGTCATGCCACCGAAATACTTCATCTCAACAAGCTCGGCTTTGCGGGCATCGTGGGCCTCAAGCTTCTTGAGGGCGGCGGCTAAGTCGAGCAAATCGCTATCGGGGTCCGCGCTTGCGACTTGATCATCAAACAGAGTGACCTTTATCGCGTCGCCACCCCGCTTCGCCGCGAGGCGCGCATTGGCGTGATTGATGAGTAGCCGTTTCATCATCCGCGCCGCCAAAGCAAAGAAGTGCGCGCGGTCTTGCCAGTCGATATCAACCTTGATCAACTTGGCGTAGGCTTCATGAACCAAGGCGGTCGGCTGAAGCGTATGAGCGGCGTTCTCTCCTCTGAACAATCGCTCGGCCCGTTTGTGCAATTCATCATAGATGAGCGGCGTTAATTCGTCCCCAGCGGCTTTGTCCCCACTGCCCCAGTTTTTCAAAAGTCCTGTTAATTCAGGTGAACTTGTCATCCTCTGAACGTAGCAGGCGGTTTGACGGAGGTCGACCTTTGCAAAACCGACTTTGTGAAATGGCGTGATCGATTTTCAGCGCGGTTGCTGCTTCGCCAATAGACCCACCAAAGTCTCGTTGCTCTGAAAGGCTCAACTCATGTCCACACTCAATCGCCGTATCTTACAATCCGTTGCCGTTTTCGTCTTTGCCGGTCTGACCGCTTGCGAAACCGGGCCACAATACCGAACCAGTACGTCCTATGTCGCGCCTGCGACGACTCAAGGCGCGACGTGCGTCGCCAGTTGTCAAACAAGCGATCAGATTTGTCGTTCCAGACAAGAAGACCATGCGCGTTCGGAATACCCAGCCTGTATGCAGCGTGCCAAAGATGATTACAAAATTTGCATGTCAGGTTCGATGACGGGGAATTGCGATACATTCAGAACCACTAGCGAGCAAGCCTGCTCGCGAAGAATGCAACCCAACTACAAGACGTGCGTCTCGTCCTACAATGCGTGCTACCAAAGCTGCGGCGGCGAGGTCAAACATGAAACCGTTTGTGTCAAAAATTGCGATTAGAGAGCGGTTTATGGGCATTGCTTGAAGATCGAAGTTGATCCCCATTTTATCGCCCACACCTTATAATCTCCTCCCAGCAAGACGCAGCTCAAGGTCTGCATCTTGCTGGGAGTTCAGCTTTCGTCAGTCGGCCCGATTGCGCTCACGTCTGAGGCTCGGCGATCTGCGGTCGGTCGTCCAACAGCCGGTTGGATGTCCGCTCAAGCGCAACAAGGTTGGCGTTTAACTCACGTTAGCACCACGTCGCCCGGACTATTCTTAACTGCGTTTTCGACCGATCCACTCAAATGGAGAGATAGAAACTCGGCGATGGCTCTTACGGCTTCGGCTTCATCCAACATTGGCGCGTGTCCGCGGCCGGGCACAGTGACAAGCCGACTATTGCGATGACGATGATGCATCATCTTCGCGGTCTTCGCAGAGAACACATCAGAGTTTTCGCCGCGAATAATCAATAGCGGTGTGGATTTGAGTTTTCCAAAGAGTCGCCACATCGCGAATTTAGCGAACCGGCTGGGAGGTTTGGTGGTGAAGGCGTTCATGATGTTAGGATCAAAGTCGGGCACGATGCCACCACCGTCTTGCTCGCAATACGTCCGCGCTGCGAAAGCCAGCCAGTCGTCATCAGCGTATTCTGGAAACGCAACGCGCTGTGTCTCTGCGATAGCTTGAGCCGCCTCGTTCCAATCTGCGTAAACTGAACGTTTTGACGCGTATTCGGAGATCCGCTCCAATCCCGCGCGTTCGACCACCGGGCCGACATCATTCAATATCACGCCTGTGATACGTTCGGGCGCTTTGTTCATGATGAACATTGAGATCAACCCGCCCATGGACGTCCCGATCAGAACAACTTTTTTTAATCCGAGATGATCAAGAAGCGCGATCATATCCTCAGCGTACTGAACCGGGTTGTACAGTTCCGGGTTCTCTGTCCTTTCCGAGAGACCCCGGCCGCGAACATCCACGCTGATGAATCTATGGCCATCTCCCAGAGATGCTATCATCGGCTCGAAGTCTTTATGATTGCGGGTCAGACCATGCATGCAGATCGCAGGGATCGGAGCTTTTCGATCTCCGTACTCTTTCGCGTACAGTCTCAGACCATCTTGAGATGTGTAAAATATGTCATTCGGTTTCATGACGCCGTCGCGGCCCGTTCTGCGTCACGCGAATACGTTCGAGCTGACATGATCAGAGCAAATATGCTTACCGCGTTTAGGAGTAACATGAACTCGAGGGCAGTCTTCAACGGTGTTGCACTCCCCGCTTGTGCCAATTGATCACTTAGGACGCCAACGATGGTTGGACCGCCTCCAATTCCGATTAGAGTTAAGCACAGCAACATAAACGCGGCAGCGAATGCGCGCATCCTCAAACCGACCAATTCTTGCGAGGCGGTGTAGGCGATACTCGCGTAAACCAATCCGATAAAGCTAGGCACGATGTTCCATAGATAAGCCCCCATTATGGTTTCGGCTTGCAAAAACATCCAAGCAAAAGGCAGCGCAGCAGCCGCGCAAATGGCGATGATGAGCGGCCTCCACATCAGATTCTTTTGGGATAGACGGTCACAGATCAAGCCAAGGACAACGGCGCCGACACCCCCCACCCCTCCGATAAGTACGCCAAGTGGGGCTGCGACTGCGCCAGGGCCAACCTCATAGGTTCTTTGCAAATGGCTCGACGTAAACACCAAGAAACCGTTGGCGGAGACACAGATCAGACTGCAGCCTAAGAGGAGCCATAGAAAAGAAGACTGCCCGGCCACGAACTTAAGAGTCTCTGGAAGCGTTGGCGCGGTCTGCTCATCATCGCGTTGCTCAATCGCGCCGCGAACTGGCTCTTTCAATGTGAACCTAACTAGGAGCGCCAAAATAAGCCCCGGAACACCTGCGACAAAGAAAGCGACGCGCCAACCATAGGCTTCGTAGACGTAGCCCCCCATGATGAACCCGGCTAGTATCCCCAAGCCGATTCCTGTCGTGTAGATGCCCAGCGCAGTGGCACGCTCATGTGGTGCGTAAAGATCAGAAATCATAGATGTCGCGGGCGGGGTTCCGCCCGCCTCGCCAACGCCGACCCCCATCCGCGCTAATAATAAGTGCCAAAAATTCTGAGCAAATCCCGATATCGCCGTCATTCCCGACCAGATGGTCAGTGCAAGCGCAATGATCGAGCGCCGATCGCCGCGGTCCGCCCACATAGCAATTGGAATACCCAACGTCGCGTAGAAGGCCGCGAATGCGAGCCCTGACAGAAGGCCCAGCTGGCCGTCGCTAAGATTGAGATCTGCTTTAATCGGTTCGAGTAAGATCACTAAGATCTGTCGATCAATGTGATTAAACGTATAGACCAGCGTCAAAATGATCAAAACATAAGTGCGCGACTGATCGGTTGATCTAATGCCCGAAGGCGTATCGGAGGAAGTCGTAGAAGTCATTTCAACTCGAAGCAATCAGCAACAGCCTGTACGGCGATCCAGTCGATCAGCTGGCGCAGGAATGACCCCGTTGGCCAGCTGATCATACGAAACAATAATCGTTAGAAGTCGATCGTCAGCGATGCGGTGACGGTCGTAGGCGCGCCATAAAAAGCCGAGTACGCCCCATCCACGCCGAGCTGACTTGGCGTTACAAAATTGTACGCCGCAACCCGGTACTCTTCATCCGTTAGGTTACGACCATGCAGACCGAGCGTGTATTTCTCGCTTGGTGAAGTCCAAACAATGCTCAAGTCTGCAAGCGTGTATGCGTCCGGATCAAGCGCTGGACCGCCGGCTGGAAACACGGCGCTTTGCCCGGCCGGGAAGCCCGGGTTTTCCACGTTGAACAAGAAATACTCATCACGGTAGGAGAGCGCTCCAGTGATTGAGATTTCTCCGCGATCGGGCCCGAGCTCATTGGTATAATTGAGCGATACTTGGCCTTGCAGCTCCGGCGTGTTCTGGGTCACAAACTGATCGGCAATGTTGACGTCGGCTGAGATAATCTCGGTGATCTCGGCATCAATGAAGCCAAGATTGCCGAACAGAGTGAACGCGTCAGAAATGTACCATGTCCCCTCAAGTTCCAGTCCGGTATATTCTGATGCACCGGCGTTAAACACAGACGAAACGAATGTGTCGTTGGTGCCATCCCCATCAGAATCTGCACCGTTTTGAACGGTGATTTGCTGGTCCGTATATTCTGCGAAGAATATCGCCGTATTGAGTTGAAGCGTATCGTCGAAGAAAGACCCTTTGAAGCCGACTTCATAGCTGTCTACGGATTCTGGTCCGAAGCCCTGCTCTGATAGACCCAACGGATCCAAGTCGGCCCGGGCGCGCGGATCAAATCCACCGGCTTTGAAACCTTGTGCATAGGTCGCGTAAATATTGAGATCATCGGTGGGTTGATATGACAGGGAAACCCGCGGCGTGAACTCTTCATCTTCTCGCGTCAGGCCTTGGAAATTCGTTTGGGTTGCCAATAAAGCAGAGGTCGTATTGGAAGAGTCGAACGACCCAGACCCAGCGCCAAGCCAAAGTTCGCGAAGTACGTCGGCTGTGGTGTCGTCTTGAGTATAACGCCCGCCAACTGACAAACTCCACTGGTCATTTATGTCATAGGTAAAATCACCATAGACCGAGAAATTCTCTTTCTGTTGGTCACCGGATTGATACACTGTGACACCAAGGCCACCGAGGATAACATCAAAGTCACCACTCGCATTGCCGTCCAAATAGTATACGCCCGCGACGCCAGACAGTCTGTCGCCAGAATACAATAACTGAAACTCTTGGCTAAACTGATCGTCCTGATAGGTCGCCGGGACATCAAAGTCGTTCTGCGGAAGCGCATCAAAGTCGATCGGCGTCGCCGTTGAGCCTTCACGGTACGCCGTGATGGATTTCAAGGTTACGTTAGAGTTGACCGTCCACTCTCCGGTCAGAGAATAGCCCTCAGTTTCCACCGAGTTATCGTCGCCAATGCCCGCGCGGGTGTCGAAAACATCGCTTGTGACGGCAAGCGCGCCATCTGCGCTCGGCAATAAGCGATGTCCATGCTTCGCATTGGAATCGTCTTCCGAGCGATCATAGGCAAGCCGGAAGAACAGGTCACTCGATGGCTGCCACTCTGCACTCAGCCGATAAGCGAGCACATCCTTATCATAGTGTTCAGCACCGGTGTTTAGGTTCTCACCAAACCCGTCGCGATTATACTTTGCGATCGCTCCTCCGACCGCGAATGTTTCGCCAAGTGGCATCGACCCAGAAACGACCGCATCAAGCTGACTAAACGTGCCGACATTAAGCTTGGCATTTAAGTCAGGCTCATCACCAAGTCGTTTTGTAACGTACTTGATTGCACCGCCGATTGTATTGCGTCCATAAAGCGTGCCCTGAGGTCCGCGGAGAACTTCAATCCGGTCGATGTCAAAGATGTCGAGGATCGCGCCTTGCGGACGGGCAACATAGACATCATCGACGTATAGACCGACGCCCGGCTCGAATCCCCAAAGCGGATCTTGTTGACCCACGCCGCGAATGAAGGCGATCAAAGTTGAGTTGGATCCGCGCGCCACTTCGATCGTCGCGTTTGGCGTCGAGCGCTGGATCGTCGTAATGTCGACCGCGCCCGTCGCTTCTAACCGTTCTGCGCTGAATGCAGACACTGAGAGTGGCACGTCTTGAAGATTTTGTTCACGCCGTTGCGCCGTGACGGTGACTTGCCCCAACCGCTTTGCTTCAGGCTCATCTTCAGCATCTTGCGCAAAGCTGGGCGCATATCCCAAGCCAAATGACACTGCCGATGCGAGACAGAGTCGTGACGCAGTAGAAAGTGCGAACTTCATAATATCCTCCCGTTGGAATTTTATTTTGATGGGAGGTTACGGAACTCAGGCGCGCCAAATACGACACTTTGCGTCAAACAGAATGAACACTTTCGCTCACGCGTTTTCAACGTTTTCCAGTTTCAGGGATTTCAGATACGCAGCCGGTGTTTGGCCTCGGCCTTTCTTATACGCCCGAATAAACGCCCGCATATCTGAATAGTTCAAGGCGGCAGAAACTTGAACCACGGAATGGCCACGTCGCAACATACGATCCGCTTGGTCGAGCGTCACATCGGTCACCAAATTTCTAAAAGTGCATCCCTCTTCGCTCAGCCTGCGACGCAGCGTGGCCACGCTCATGCCGAGTTCAATCGCGACAGTGGTCTGGCTGACATGACCGCCCAGAATTAGTTCCAGAACGCGGCTTTGTATGCTCGAACTGGATTGATGCTCGGTCCGGGCCTCCAAATACGCAATCACTCGTGTAAGGACGCCGTCCGCACTAAAATCGACATTTCTGACTTCAGGAACTTTAGCGCACGCTTCTTCAAAATCATATACAAGCTCATACGCGGTGCCGCCATATCTTACCGGGACGTCCCAGAAACTGTTCTGAGGGCTATCGTCGATATTACGTTTGCGTTTCAGCCTTACGTGGTGCAACGCTCTTGAGGCTTGGCCATGCGTCAGGCTGTCCAACGTGCAATGCGTTTTGATTGCGAGGCAATCACCCACCAGAAGTTTCAATTCCTCAGAGTCTTTAAATCGATACGGAAACTCTGCATCGTTGATGGTCAAGTAAAGCAGTCCTTCGCGCACGATGGCCGAGTTATAATCGTCTCCGTGAAGCATATTGTAGTGGTCGCACGTGCTGTTGATAGCATCTTGAAGCGTTTGCGCTTCTTGAATGGTCGAGACTAGAAACGTGCCCGTCTTATACTTCAATCGTCGTTCCGACAGATGCGATGTGAAATCATCCAACGTCCTGCCAATTCCGCGCTGCAGACGAAAATAGTCGATAAGATCAATCATCGCGCTAGACGTGACACCGCGCATGCCATCGTGAATACCGATGCTTGCGAGGACCTGTTCGACATTGACGCCATTCTCTGCCGCTGATGCCAAAAATGGCTCAAGCTGATGCAGCCGAACTTTGGCGCACGTGTTCAACTGACCGATTGAGTCCTTAGCCATTCGATAATCATATCCTGACAGTGCAAGAATACAATGAAGCTCCGCTATCGATAGATTGGAGTGAGGGCTTCAATATGCGCGCAACTCACTCGGCTACGCCGGTTAGTCTGGCGTCAAACCGGGAACGACTAAAAATCCCAAACGAATTTTGCCTGTTCTGGAATTTACGCACCACAGATCAAGCTGCGACGCGCAGCGTGCGTGCGTGCTCAACCATTTTATCCGCTGATATCGGACGGCTCAGCAAATAGCCCTGCCCGGTGAAACAATTGATGCTTTTGAGCAGTTTTAACTGATCTACGGTCTCAACACCCTCAGCCACAAGATCGACGCCCATACGATTGGCAAGATCCGCAATAGATTGCATCACCAGAACGCCGGATTCATCGTTCGCTTTGAGGAGGAAAGAGCGATCGAACTTGATTTTTTGAACTGGAAACTCAACGAGATAGGACAAAGATGAATACCCAACGCCGAAATCATCGAGCACGATCCTCACACCCGCCGCACGCAAGGCGTCGACGGTTTGTTTCGACTTATCCCAATCTTGGATCAATGAGGTTTCAGTGATCTCGACTTCGACCTGGTGAGGGTTCAGTCCGCTAAATTCGACTTGTTTGATGACAAAGTTCGCGAACTCGCTTGAGCTCAGAGATCGTGCGGACGCGTTCACAGAAACGCGCTGATGGTCTTTCAGCCAAGTCCCCGCGTTGAGCAAAGCCTTGGAGATGATCAAACGGTCCAGCACTTTGACCAAAGACGTTTCCTCGGCGATTTCAACAAACTCGCCCGGCGATACGCTTCCAAGCGCCGGGTCTTTCCATCTCGCCAGGGCTTCGTACGCGGTGATTGCACCGGTGCGTAAGTCGACTTGAGGTTGGAAGGCCACATTGATGGCTCGGAACTCGATTGCTGATTTTAACGCCTGCTCGACTTCAAATTTTCTGTTGGCACGGCTGTCCAACATTTGATCGAACACGATGCAAGCTGATCCGCTCTTTTCCTTGGCAACGAAGGCCGCCATATCGGCTTGCTGATACAGGCTTTGAATTGATTTCGAAGATCCATCCGATAGCGCAACGCCGATTGAAACATCAAACTCCAAAATTGTATTTTGAGATTCGATCGGGTCATCCGTCAGGGCGGCGATTTTTGCGCCAAGCGCCTGTAAGTCCGAAACCTCCTGACCGTTCGGGCAAAGGATTGCGAACTCGTCCCCACCCAACCGGTAAACTTTGAACCCAGGACCGATCATCGCCTTCAAACGCCGCGAAAAAACAATCAGGACTTGGTCACCCGCATCATGCCCATGCGTATCATTGATCTGCTTAAACGCATCCAAATCCAGAATAAACAGAGCCGGGCGCGCATCACTTTTATATTGAACGCTGAGTTGAACGACATCCATCTGGAATGCACGCCGGTTCCAGAGCCGGGTCAATGGATCGGTCAGCGCCATCGTTCGGATCCGCGCATTGTCCTGGCTCAGATCAGCACTTTCCTTCTGGGCAAGGCTGGTAAAGTAATAGACCAATAGCCCGCAAATCATGGCCGCCGCGCTCGAATAAGCAATCAGTGTCAGCCCCGTCTGAGAGACGCTGTCATGTTGCGCAAATCCGCTGACGATTATCCCATAGTTCAGAGCCAGCACGCAAAACGTTCCAATGGCGCAAGCGCTCGCGCTCGTCGTAAAGCCTAGAATAAGAGGAATGAGGGCCAGTGCGAACAAAGAAAAATGCTCGGGATTCCCTTGCAGGAGCGGCACATGTCCAATCATGAATAACAGATACCCTCCGTAAACAAACCCCAATGTCGCCTCGAAATTGGTTAGGCGGATTGCCGAGAAAAGGAGTATGGGCGCGCTAAACAGGGCGATCATTGTGATGCTCTCGACGAGTCCGCTCGCTGTAAAATCAGGCACGCCAATCATAATTGGCAGAAGGGGCATGAAGGCTAGGCAGATGATCGCGAGCAAGCGCATCTTGCGTTGCCTCGCCTCTGACCAATGCGAGCGAACGCCGACAAGTCTATCAACCAAGCGCAAGACTGCGCTTCGCGAATCCATCGGCAGACTTTGTTGAGCCTTAGGGCGACGAAGATCGGATTTATTCATACTCACGCCCCCCTTTATGTACCAATGATACATTGCTGAAATAGGCACTAACGGTTTTGAAGGCGCGATTGAGCGCCTCTGCGTCGGACGCATCAAAATAGTAGGTCAAATGCGAGGCGCATTCCTGTAGCAATTCTTTGGTTTTCGAATCTTCCAACTCGTACGCAATCGTATAGATCTCGATGCCTTGCGCTTTGATTTTGTCGCAGACTTTGCGAGTAAATTTGTTGGCAACGTTGCGATTGCCCTCGGAGTGATAGCCCGCGGCATTCGGCGATCGCGTATTGGCCCCGTCCGACATCAAGACCAGCGCTTTGCGTCCGCGACGCGATAGCGGGTCCGCATACGGCGTCGCTTGGTCGAACGGCGCAGCATTCGAAAGCGTCCGCAAACCCCAGATCAGCCCCGACGCGATATAGGTTTCCTGATCTGGCTTTAGAGCCGTTATGGTTCGCTTCAACAGATCTGGATCATTGGTGAGCGGCTGGATTTCAGTCGGGCACAGGTCTGCACTTTGTGTGACAATTCCGACGATCGGCTGGTCTGCATAATTTGTATCTTGAAGATTATACGGCTTCCGACGCGATTTCACACAACCGTGCCATTGCGCTTGCCACGCAGTGGCCTGGCAAATCTTAGGGGCGTTTTTCAAAGCGGCAGAACGGCAATTCCACCGGAAACAAATTCTTTGCTCTCCGTCTCGCTCGCATGCATACCGCTCGCGATCACAATTACGCTCATACCAAGATGGCTTGATCGCGCAGTTGCTGGTTTCTCCAGATTGATCCGCTTCGACCTGAAGCCAAGGCTGTCCACGATTGTGCGTGCCAACATTTACATAAGTTGCAAAAGGCACGATCGACACTTTGAGCGTATCTGGGTTCGCATCAATCAGGGTATCAACCATGTCCGCAGCTGCATCCTGGACGGCCGCTAGGCGCGCGCCACGCATCGAGTAAGATGTATCGAGCACCAGAGCGATCTCGGCCGCCACTGGCTTGCCAAACTCCGCAGAGGCTTCGCTCTCTAGCCGCAACGCATCTCGTCCGACCATACGCATAACGCCCGTGCGCATTGCGCCATCTACGGTTACGCTAATCGTTTGTCCGTCTCGTTGGAAGTCCACGCGGTCTAGTTCCAATCGCGGAAAAGCTTCAATCTGCTCATTCAGTGACTCGCGTGCGAGAGTGCTGAGTTCACCATCATCTGCATGGCTCTCCAACGCATACCGTGCCGTGGAAACGGCGACGATATCCACGGCATTTTGAAGCGACTCTTGATGAGACGCCTGACGGTCCAAATCGATAATCGACCCAAAAATCGCGATGAGGGGTAATAGACATGCAGAAAAGATCGCAGCCGCTTGGCCACTCTCATTTCTCCAATCGTCCCACCGAAATAAACGCAAGTGCATGCAACCAGCCCGCTAAACCCAGATCAATACAACTATCAAACATTGTCTGAGTTTCTCTAAGTATCGCCTGTCGAGTTTTACAAAGTTTGAAAAACAAATTTTAGGATTTAAGCAAAGCGATGCTGGAGACGCGCTGGAATTCAGCGTCTTCCAAATGGGATCGGAAGCATTACGCCGCGCCTTGTTCGCGCAGATGCGTCAGAATTTTCTGAACGATTGGACGGCGATTATTGGCCGCACTGAAAATACTGATTTGCATATGCTCCGGGGCTTCTACCGAAACACAACGAAGTGCATCCGAGCGTGGGTTAGAAGCCACCACACTCTCTGGCAACCAGGCCATACCGAGACCGCTAATCGCGGCGGTACAGAGGCTCTCCGCGAGGGTTCCGCGATAGACTGATTTTAGCCGCTTCCGAAATGGCGTCTGCCTGACCGTATGGTCGACCACGCGGGACATAAACGACGTACCCGCATATTCGAGATACGGGATTGTTGGCCCGGTTTTATTCAACAAGTCGTCTGAATAGTCTTCGCGTCTGATGTACGGCAAAACTCGGTCGGATCCGATGTCCAATCGCGGAAACTGATTGAGATCGATATCGAATGAAAATGCCGGATGGCGATAACAAATAAAGAAGTCGCTGGCACCGCTATAAAGACTCTCTAGGTATTCTTCGACGGTTCGCGTCTCGGCGATGACCGTCGCTTCGACCTTGCCTATGGACGCTTTTAGATCGGCCACCATTGCCGGTATGCGAAACAGTGCCAACGTGTGAAGACACGCAATGGTCACACCGGTTTCGGCGAGTCGTGAAAACCCCATGGTTTCGTTCCGCGCCTCATTCGCGAGTCGAATGATATCCTGAGCATGCGATATAAAATTTCGCCCGGCCGATGTCAGCGTCACAGGGTGCTGCGACCGGTCCAGTAACTCCGTGCCCGCCCACATTTCGAGCGCTTTAATACGGCGACTAAATGCAGACTGGGTGATGTTTCTCGCTTCGGCGGCCCGCGCAAAGTGTCCCTTTTCGACAACACTCACCAGGTCCTCTAACCATTTCAGTTCCAAAAAAATGTCCCTAATTCAACGCATTGCAAATTGCGCATCAACACTTTCGAATTTCGAATTTGATGTCAAGTCGGTAATCGATCTGACTGCCCCATGAGGAAACAAGTGTAACATGGAGGCTAACTTGAAACCGTTGAAGTTCAAATTGTTGAGTGCGGCGAGCGGCGCAATTCTAACGGCGTTTGCGGCAAACGGCATCGCGTCGGCTCAAGACACCCCAGACGATAGCGTGATCACAACCGAGGCAGGCGGTGACACCGACGAGACCCTTGAACAAGACAAAATCGTGGTCACGGGAACGCGTCTCCAACGCACCAATGCGCAATCCTCGATCCCTCTGCAGACGTTCGGCGCAGCAGATCTCGAAGAGATTGGCACCACCGATCTTGCTGAAGCCTTGGTTCAGCTTCCAGGTGTTTCTGAATCTGTCTCTCCGACCAATTCAAATTTCTTCATTCAAACCAGCGGCCTTTCGACGATCAATCTTCGTCGATTAGGTGACGATCGAACACTGGTTCTGATCAATGGCAAGCGCGCGGTGTCCAACTCAGGCAATGCCGACCGCGTCTCACTTTCGACTTTGCCGATTGGCTTCGTCGAACGAACTGAAGTCACCACAGGCGGTGCCTCAGCGATTTACGGATCTGACGCCATTGCCGGTGTTGCGAACTTCCTTCTGGAAGATGACTTCAATGGCTTCGAGTTTGACGGGCGATATAGCAGCCCGGAGGCCAGCGGTGGTCAGGAACTTCGCCTCAATGGTCGAGTCGGCCAAAACTTTGCCGATGACAAAGGATATTTCCTATTTGCGCTGAGCTATCGCGATGAACAGATGATCCGAGCAGATGAATCGCGTCCAGAGTCGATCTTGGCCGTCGAGTTTGACGATCCTATCCCCTCCACCGGAAGCGATGGCTGGACGGGCGAGATCAATCTTCCAGGATGTGGTGGCGTCGACACAGACCGCCACTGCTTCGTTCCATCATTTAGTAGCTCAACGCCAGGCGGCACTTTTGAAGGCGATGCCTGGTTCGTAGATGGTCAGTGGTTCAACGACCAATCCTTGCGTCCGAGCAACCGTCCTGCAGGCTCAGATTTCTATACCGACTTTGATGGTTGGAACTTCCGTCCTGGACGCGCGCTGAACGGCTCACGCGAGCTTTTCAATGCTGCGCTGACATCGAGCTATGAGTTTTCTCCGGAACTCGAAGGTAGCGTGACGGTCATGTATTCGGAGATCGATAGCGTCACGGCTAATGGATTTGAGACGCTTAACGGCTCGGATTCGTTCGGCCTGTTCAGCGACTCGACAATTGGCAATATCGCATCTGATCATCCGTTCATTCCGCCGGAAGTAGAAGAAACGCGATCCGGTTCCGTTTCGTTCAATCGGCGTCTTGTTGAGCTTGGCGAACAACAGCGTCAGAACAATCGTCGCACCTTACGCACAATTGCCGACTTAAAAGGTCAGTTGACCGAGAATTTTGATTGGGAGCTCTATGCGACCTACGGCAAGTTCGAACAGCATCAGTATAACCCGAACGAGTATAATCACCTCAACGCCCAGCGCGCACTCGATATTGAAAGCGATGGCAATGGTGGATTCCAATGTGTGGATGAGGCGGCACGCGCCGCTGGCTGTGTTCCGATCAACATTTTTGGCGAAGGCACGATCACAACGGCAGCTGCAGACTATATTCGCTATAATGGCTATGCCACGCAGGAGCGCATCCAATACACCGCGGGTGGATTCATTTCAGGCGACCTGTTCGAAGTTCCGGCAGGTGATGTGCAGTTTGCGGCTGGTGCAGAATTCCGCCGCGAAGAACAAGATACGATCGGTGATCCCGATGGCGATCAAGTTGGCGGCTTGGATGGGGATCCAACAACCGACGATATTAATGTCACATCGCTCGCTGTATTTCCGAGCGTGACGTCAGACTATGACGTCGTTGAAGGCTTCGCGGAGGTTGATGTTCCGATTTTGCGTGATCAATTGAACCTGCAAGCTGCTGCGCGGGTCGGTGACTATAATACAATCGGCACCATCTTCTCGTACAATATCGGAGCTGTTTGGGCGCCAATTGAAGATCTTCGGTTCCGGACGCAATACTCACGTTCGCAACGGGCGCCGAGCCTCACCGAACTGTTCTCTCCTCCACGACAAGATTCGGATAGCTTGGCCGACCCCTGCGAAGGGTTGCAACCCGATGGCACTGGCATCAATCAACCCGATGGAGACGGCGGCGAGAATGCCGACTTATCTATCGTTTCTGCAAACTGCCTGTCAGAAGGAGGCATCCAAGCATATTTCGCAGATCCTGAGCTGTTTGATCCGGCAGATGGATTTGATGCCCCGTCTTCAGTCAACGGACCGAACTCTGGTAACCCGAACGTGAAAGAGGAAACAGCTGATACGTTCACCATTGGTGTGGTTTATGAGCCGAGCTTCATTCCTAATCTGACACTGATCGCTGATTATTATCAAATCGAAATCGAGGACGCGATTACTTCAATCTCAACACAAAACACGGTTGATTTGTGTTACTCGTCGGCTGACTTCCCGAACAATAAGTTCTGCGATGTCATCACGCGAAACCCTGTTACGGGCGAAGTCACAGAAGTGATCAACTTCCAAGAGAACCTGAATGAAGAGAAGGTTGCTGGTATTGATGTCAGCGCGCTTTATGATTTTGAACTCCCGAGCGTACCTGGCGATTTCAATGCTGACTTCCGCTACACGCACTATCTCGATCAGGAAGTAACCTTCACCGGCATTGGCGGAACGCAATTGACAACCTCGCCACTGGGCGAAATTGGCGATGGCGAGGATGAATGGCGTCTACGGTTGCGCTACGCGCTCGACGGATTTGTGGCCAGCTACACTGCCACCTTTATCGGCGGCGGCGTTGATGACTTGCTGAACGATCCGAGCCCGGATGATGACCGCTTCTTTGAAGTTGATGGCCAAGATTTCCATCGCATCTTCATATCGTACACTTGGGGCGAAGATAATCAGTACCGGATCTATGGCGGCGTCAACAATTTGTTCGATGACCTAGGCCCGATCGTTCCAACCGGCCTCGACAATGGTAGCTCGCTGAACATCATCACGCCGTTGAATGATGTTGTCGGACGCGAGTTCTTCGTTGGCACGCGGATCCGCTTCTAAAGCGCATTAGACGTGCACCTCGGTGAGCCTGCATCCTCCCGCAGGCTCACCCCACCCTCTTCTTTTAACCGCTTGAACCTGGATTGGTTGCTGATGACCCGCGCTTTCTTTTTGATCGTTCTCTCATTTCTCCTATCGGCGCCCTTGGCATTTTCAGAAGACACAGCTGAGGGCATGAGCCCGCGAGACTTTCTCAGCATCCATCATCTCAACAATCCATCGCTTTCGCCCGATGGTGCATATTTGATGTACCAGCGCTCGAGCACCCTGTGGTCAAAGAACGAAAAGATCGATCGCTATCGAATGATCGAGCTTGAAACCGGCGAACGCTTGCCCGTGCCAAAGCCTAAGCGCGACACGCTGACCGTCGGCAGCATATCGTGGCATCCAGATAGTTCGGGATACATCTATCTTCGTCGCCCGGTGGGGCAGCGCGATCGCCAGGCCTACTTTTTTAACATTGATAACGGACAGTCAGAGCAGCTCACCGACCATGAAGCAGGGATCGGATTTGTCATCTGGGCCCGCGATGGGTCGGGTTTCTTTTTTGGAACAGAAGAAGAGGACGCGCCTGCGACTGGCGAGAAAGCGATTAAGGACGCTTGGGAGATCCAGGCGTTTGACGAGCCGAAGGATCGCGAGATTTGGTATTTCGACCTCGCCACCGAACAAAGCAAAGCCATCATCTCTGGAGATTTTACCGTTCGCGCCGCGTCCCTCTCGCGCGACGGGACGCGTCTGATCTACTCGCGTGCGCCGGATCAGAGGCTCAATTCAGGATACCTAAGAGAAGTCCATGTGCACAATCTCGAAACTGGCGATGATCGCGCTTGGACAAGCAATGATTATGCTGAAGGAACGGTCCGTCTATCGCCCGACAATCGCTCAATCGCCTACATTGCGACCGTCAATCAGGATGGCGAGCCATACTATGAAGACAAAGTCTTCATTCAACGCAAAGGCAAAAAGCCGCGGCGGTTGCTAAGCGATATGGCATTTGAAGCGCTGGAGGTTGAATGGGACCAGAGCGGCAAAGGGCTTTTCATACTCGGTAATACGGGTCTACGCACAGCACTCTATCGATATGACGTAAAGGCCAATACGCTCACCGCGCTGACCCATGGGGATCAAGTTATTAGCGACTGGCGCTACGATCCGATCCAGAATGCACACACGGCAAAAATTACCGATGCTGGAAATCCAGGTGAACTCTATATCTGGCGCGCTGGCGCGAGCGGGTTTGAGCCACTGACCGAAGAATATGCAAACTGGCAGGATAAGTTTCTGCTCCCTCGCCAAGAAGCCGTGACATGGACGGCGCGCGATGGGACGCTGATCGAAGGCCTGCTTGTCTATCCGCTCGGTTATGAAGACGGGACCCGCTACCCACTTGTGACAACGACCCATGGCGGGCCACGGAGCTCGTCGCAATTCGGATCTTGGAATACCTCCCGCTATGTGCCTGTGCTTGCAGCGCAGGGTTATATGATCTTCCTGCCCAATCATCGCGGCGGCACGGGCTATGGTGACGCCTTCATGCGCGATATGTTTGGCGGCTATTTCCGCAACGCACATCTTGATGTGATGGATGGCATTGATGCGCTCATCGAACGCGGGCTCGCAGATCCTGATCGCCTCATCAAAATGGGCTGGAGCGCCGGTGGTCACATGGTCAATAGGCTGATCACTGAAACCGATCGTTTCAAAGCGGCCTCTTCCGGCGCTGGCGCGGCGGATTGGATTTCTATGCACGGTGAGAGCGATGTTCGGCGCGGCCGGGATTTCATGTTTGGCGGATCACCATGGGAGAAAGACGCGCCGCGCGACCAATACCTTGCCGACTCTCCGCTCAAAGACGTTTGGAAAGTCACCACTCCAACATTGTTTTTTGTCGGCGAACGCGATGTGCGTGTGCCGCCCACCCAATCGATCCTAATGTTTCGCGGTGTTCAGGAGACCGGTACCGAGACGAAACTTTATCAAGCCCCGGGGGAACCGCACAATTTCCGAAAGCCGGCACACCAGCTGTTTAAAATCAACACAGAACTTGCTTGGTATGCGCGATGGCTTCAGGCGGATAAACATGAGTTTGACCTCCCCAAGAACGCTTTCGCCGACGAGCATGAAGAGGATGGTTGGACACTGGATGAAAGTTCGGCTCGTCCATCGAATGACTGACGCAAACCAATAAGAGCAGGCTGAAATGACATCCCCCCTAATCACCAATGACGCTGTCGTGTTCGGGTTGCTCGCCACGACTCTAGGTGTGCTGTTTTATACGCGAAGCCTCGGCGGATTTTGGAACAAGTTCTACACGTTCATTCCGATCATTTTGCTCTGCTATCTGATCCCATCTTTGATGAATAGCTTCGGCTTGATTTCGTCTGATGGCAGCCAACTTTGGCCCATCGCGAAGGACTATTTCTTGCCTGCCTCGCTCATCCTTTTGACGATGAGTATCGATCTTAAGGCGATTATTGGGCTCGGTCCGAAAGCGTTGATTATGTTCTTCACGGCCACGGTCGGAATTGTGATCGGCGGACCGATCGCCGTCATGATCGTTGCCAGCTTCAGCCCTGAGACCGTCGGTGGCGAAGGGATTGAAGCGGTTTGGCGCGGGTTGGCAACGGTTGCCGGGAGCTGGATTGGCGGCGGCGCCAACCAAACAGCCATGCTCGAGATTTATGGCTACAACCCCGAAAAATATGCCGCCATGGTCGCCGTCGACATTGTCGTGGCCAATATTTGGATGGCATTCCTATTGTACGGTGCCGGCAATCCTGATCCCATCGATCGTTGGCTCAAAGCTGACACATCTGCAATCGCGACTTTGCGAGACAAGATGATCAATTACAGCGCGCAGATGGAACGCACCGCATCAACAGAAGATTTTATGAAACTCTTGGCGATCGCCTTCGGCGGAGTTGGCGCTTCGCATCTGGTCGCCACCTTGTGCGCCAACGCAGCATTGGCGGTGCCCTCTCTATCAGGCTCAATTTTGAGCAATCACTTCTTTTGGATCGTGGTCACGGCAACAACCTTGGGTTTGGGGATGAGCTTCACCCGACTTCGCGAATTAGAGGGCGCGGGCGCGTCAAAAATCGGAACCGTTTTTATCTTTCTTTTGGTCGCTATTATCGGAACGAAAATGGATGTCTTTCAGATCGCTGAGAAACCTCTTTTATTCCTCGTCGGCATCATTTGGATGCTGTTTCATACCATCCTCTTATTCATGGTTGCGAAGCTGATCCGTGCGCCGTTTTTCTTTATTGCGGTTGGCAGCAAAGCCAATGTTGGAGGGGCTGCCTCCGCGCCGGTATTGGCCGCGGCCTTCCATCCATCGCTTGCTCCAGTCGGCGTGCTTCTCGCCGTCCTCGGATACGCATTGGGAACATATGGCGCCATACTTTGCGCATATCTCATGCAAATGGCGGCGCCGGCATGAGTGTCTCACGTCGCATATTAGGCATTAGCGATTCAAAATCAGTGTTTGTGTCGCCGCAGGAAGCCCCCTTGCTCGCCGATCTCATTCGGAAGCACACGATTGCAGACAAAACAGCTCTTCCCACCATCTGCTATATCGGCGCAGCAAAGGGCGATCGACCCGAACGCATTGCCGATTTTTTCGACCTCGCGAAACGCGCAGGCTTCCAGCCGACAAGTTTAGATATGTACGCGATGAAGACCGGCGACGCGAATGCCTATTTCGACAATGTGAACGCCGTCTTCATTGATGGCGGCGTGACCCGCAATCTGATCGCGTTGCTGAAAGAATGGGACGTCACGGCGGCCCTGACAAAAGCGTATCAACAGGGCACGCTGATTGCCGGTGCCAGCGCAGGGATCAGCATGCTCTTTGACTGGTGCATCAGCGATTCTATCAAAACCAATATCCAACCCCTTAAAGGGATCGGGCTCTTGAAGGGCGCGGTGTGCGCTCACTATGACGCAAAAGCTGAACGCCGCGAGACGCTGGCCGAATTGATGAATACTGAACCAACCGCTGTCCCAGCCTTTGGGGTCGAAGACGGGGTCGCCATATTGTTCGAAGATGAGGCGTTCGTCGAGGCATTCACCATCCATCCAGAGGCAAGGCTTCACCTGTTCAAGCGCGAACAGCACCACATCTCTCATACCAGCATGCTGGGCCGAAGACTGGACCCTGTCAGCCTTCATTCCAATCATCAACTGAGCTAAGGGTCGAGACGCTATTTGACGAGATCAACCGCGGCGGCGGCCATCCCGCCATTGGAATGCGCCACCCCTTCTGCGACGCGCAATCGCCACCCAAAGTCAGCGCCTATTCGTTCGGCTTCGGATTTGCCCTTCTGATAGAAGTGCTGCCCGCGGGCAAACCGATGTGCGCCTTGGAGGTGAACTCCATCATCTCGTTTAAGGCTCTCATGATTGGGATCATTATCTTGGTCACCAATCAGGATAAAGAGATCTTGTTCGAGCATCCGTTTCAAATCCTCGTCGGTCCAACCTAAGCCGCCCAATCCGACCGGATATTCAATCTCAAGGTCTGGAAATGTGTACCATCCAGCATTGGCGGCGAGATAGCGTTTCGCACGCGCGTTTGGATTGAAATACATGTATCGATGCGTGAACTGCGATCCAGCAGAATGACCATAAAGCGTGTACCCCGTTTGCGCACTATCAAGCGCATCGAGAACATGGTCAAAGAGCGGTTCGATCGCGCTAAACGTCCACGAAGCCTGATCTATCACCGTGTCTGCACCGCGCGGCACTCGGTTGCCCAAATTGTAACCTGCGGAACCGGGAAAGGCGTCACGCGTAAACTCCGGCGCAATAATGATGAAGCCATCGCGTTCAGCATATTGATCCCATTCTGAAAGATACCGGGCGGCGCCGCGCTTGGCGCCGTGCATCATAATCAGAATGGGCGCATCGCTTACGTCAACACCGTCCGGAATGTAGACCCATACAGGAAGGCGTTCGTCGGCCCATCCTTCAAAGTAAAAATGGTTGAGCCCCGGTTTGAAGGCTCGAACGTCGTCCATATCGACCGCAATGCTGGACACCGATTGTTCTAAATCGGTCGAGTTTCCGTCCAAGGCAGGTTGGCAGGCTGAAAGCGCCAACGCGCTCAAACAAAACAAACTGATCCGCATGGGGCCCTCCGAAACATGTCAGATGAGCTTACCAGCGAATACGCGGGCGACCATTGCGTTTATTGCATACTAAGTTGCGCAGATTGCATTCTCAGCATTTTTGCGAGCGCAGCAGACATCAGGTACAAATACCCATAACGTCGGACAGATCGACAGGCATGTCATAGACACCAACTTATTCTCAGAAAGAAACAAGCAATGCTCGAAACGACGATCAGCGTGGCATTCCTGGCCAATGCAATTTGGTACGGAATGGGCTTTGTTGCGTTCTACGTCCGCCGCGACGTCTTTGCCAAAGTGATGGTGCCCATCCGCGAAGACCGCCAAAACTCAGCCTTTGCGGCAGTGGTGGAATCTGGTCGTTTTATGGGCGGATTTAATTTCGCCCTTTCGGTCTTGAACGTGTGCCTATTCTTCAACGTCGCGGGACTTGAGACAGATGCGCAACTCTCCCTGATGTTGAGTTTCAATGCCCTCGCACACGGATCCCAGTTTTTCGGGAATGTGCCTATGGCCCTGAAAAACCGCAAGGGTGATGGATTGTGGAACGTGTTCACGGGCGTGATGCTACAAATCTTTGTTATCGACTTTGTCCTGATGAGTCTCAACGCAGCGCTCGCACTCATAGTTTTGCTCTAGTCGAGCGCGTAAGACCCCAAAATTCACCGGGCTGATCGCCTAATCCGCCGGCTGTCGGAGCGACTCGTCCGGCGCCAGAAGCGACCGCAGATTATGATTGTTCGACGCCAATACTAAGCGCTTTTGAGCATCAACTTCGTGGTTTATCCGTTCTCCAAGCTGGGCAAGTTTTTGCGATGTAGAGAGCGGTTCGAGAAAAGGAGACGTCTGTACATAATTCCAATCGCGCCACCCCAAATCAATCGCGCGCGATATCAACCGCACAGCTTCGTCGTAGTTTCCGACAGCGGCATGCAGTTCGGCGGACCGAATTCTCAGTTCCGGCCAGCTGTCGCCCTCAAGCATCATTTGATCGAGGCGTTCGAAAAGCTCTGTGTATTTGGTCGGCTCCCCTGCATTGATACTCATCATAGCCGTTTCCAGCCATGCGTCTGAACCGGCGCGGTTAAACGCCAATTGAGCCTCGTTCAGGCGCCCAAGCTTTAACAAAGCGCGCCCTTGAAGACGCAGCGCCTCAGGCATTGATTGCAGCACTTCAGGAGCGCGTTCCAAAATCAACAAGGCCGCGCTCGGATTATCTTGGTAGAGTTCGAATTCCATGCGTGCGGTGAGAACAACCAACTGATTAGGTCCCGCAGCTAAAGCCCTATACCACCATTCGTCGGCTGCTTCGTGGTCCAACAGACTAAGCGTTGTAGCGATCTGAACCGGTGCGTAAATCGAGGCACGTTCTGATGTCATCGCCATGGCTTCCAGCTCAAGCGCATCATGCAGACGTCCGCGAATTCTAAACAAATAAGCCGCGCTCGACATCGCCGCCACATCGTTTTGATCGAGTGTAAAAGCCTGTTCATAGGCCGCAATCGCTCCATCGACTCGGCCTTGCGCATCTAAAGCATATGCAAGTGCGTGCCAGGCACCACTGGAGTTTAAATCCGTCCCAATAAGACGTCGCGCCAATTTCTCTGCGCGGCCAATATCATTTTGCTCCGCTCGAAATTTGGTCGCTCTCGTCGAATACGCGAAACTCAATGCGAGCTCGGCATCCGGCGACGCTTCGTCCCGCGCAATGATCTGCTCCAATAATTCGATGGCAAGGTCGGTCTCAGCGGGCTGATGAAGTCTCAACAAATCTCTTGCTCTCGACAACTGAAAGTCAGACACGCCAGCAATCAGCTCACGTTCGGAAGGTGCCGATGGACTATTGTGACTTAACGAAAAGTATCCAGTTCCGAGCAGAGCGGTTATCGCAAACGCACCGATCGCGACCTTTGGCGCGAACCAACTCAGAGGGTTCGCTGTTGAGGGGTCTTCCCAATGATGAACCTCAGGGATCATCACGTAGCCAACGCCGCGAACTTTCCGCACATATCGCGGCATTGCCGCGCTGTCTCCTAGCGCGCGACGAAGCAAGGCCACCCGCTTGGTAAGGGTGGCTTCAGAGAGGTGGTTTTGCCGCCAAACTTGATCTGCCGCGTCTTGCAGCGAAACTGTTTCTGGCCACCGGCGCAGCAGAAATGCCAACAAATCGAAGGAGAGTTCCCTGACATTCAACAACTCCTCCCCGCGTCGAACGGTACGAGCATTGATGTCTACAACCAAGTCCTTCACGCGGTAAGTTTCTGATTTCAATACTCTTTACCTTAAGCTGAAACGGCCTTCACAAAACTTCACCAAGCTTCTCGCGACATCGCGCAATTCCTTGTGCAGCTAGAGCCAGAGTAACAAAGGATCGTTCGATGAGAAGTGTTTTTGGATGGATTATAGCGACAACATTTTTGGCGGGGCTGGCGGACGCTGAAACAATGGATTGGTCGAACCGAACCACGTCCGAGCTTGATAACGCGGTACAATCGGAAACCTATGGCACGGTCACCAGCGTCCTGATCCTTACGGACGGCGAAATTGAATTTGAACGCTATTATAACGGCGCCAATGAAGACAGCCTGCACAATACGCGCTCGGTGACAAAAACATTGACTGGAATGGTCGTTGGCGCGGCGGTCACAGATGGCTTGCTTGATCTCCAAATCCCGGCGGCGGCGCACTTCTCCGAACTCGCACCGTTTCAAAACCCGGATCCGCGAAAGTTCGACATCACGATCGAGGACCTGCTCACAATGAGCAGTTCAATGGAGTGCGACGACTGGAACCAATTCTCCAACGGAAACGAAGAGCGCATGTATCTGGTTGAAGATTGGGAGAGCTTCTTTTGGGGGCTCCCTATCCGCGGATTTCCTGCCTGGAAAGACACGCCGGAACGTTCTGAACACGGGCGCGCATTCAGCTATTGCACAGCCGGAGTTCAAGTACTTGGAGAAATCGTGACACGGGCTGCCGGCGAACCCTTCACCGACTATGCTGAGCGCAGCATCTTTGCCCCCCTAGAACTCAGTGATTTCAAATGGCAAGAAAGTGGATCAGGGCGCGTCCACCTTGGTGGAGGTTTAGAGCTTTCGACGCATGCGTTGGGAAAACTGGGGGAATTACAACGACGGAATGGTCTTGTGGGCAAGAACCGAGTTTTCTCGGCAGAGTGGTCCGTGCGATCCACTTCACCGCAAGCGGTCATTGCAAACACATCATACTCCTATGGATACCTTTGGTGGCTGCTGCCATACGAAGTCGACGGCGCGGCTTATTTTGCCGCGACCATGTCAGGCAATGGCGGCAATCGCGTGTTCGTTCTGCCGGAGTTTGGCATCACTGCGGTGTTCACGAATATCGATTTCAACACACCTCAAATGCACCAAAATGCTGACGACTTTTTTCAGAATGAAATTGTCGCACGGCTGCAATGAGATTGGGGTCGACGCTCAAACTCGCTCGAACACCGCGGCCAGCCCCTGCCCACCACCAATACACATGGTTTCCAGTCCGTATCTGGCGTCGCGACGCGACATTTCTCTCAGCAGAGTGGTGAGGATACGCACACCGGTCGCTCCGACCGGATGCCCGAGTGAGATACCGGAGCCATGCACGTTGACGCGCGCATGGTCTTCGTCTGTGAGCCCAAGTTGTTGCGTGCAGGCGAGCACCTGCGATGCAAATGCCTCGTTCAACTCAATGAGATCCATATCGGTCAGGCTAAGCTCAGCGCGGTCGAGCGCTTTCTGAGTCGCGGGTACAGGCCCAATCCCCATAGTTTCTGGCTGCACGCCCGCCAAAGCCCAGCTGACCATCCGACCAATCGGTTTGAGGTTATATTTCGATGCGGCCTCGCGAGAAGCGATAATACAGGCGGCCGCTCCGTCATTCTGTCCTGAGGCATTGCCTGCCGTCACAGTGGCCTCTGGGTCTATCCGCCCCATGATCGGTCGAAGCGTTGATAGTTTTTCGACTGTCGTTCCAGGACGCGGGTGTTCATCCGTGTCAACAACTGTATCGCTTTTGCGGCCTTTGACGGTGACTGGAACAATCTCTTCCGAGAAGACACCGCCTTCCATCGCTGCCCCTGCACGCGCTTGAGATCGCGCGGCGAGATGGTCTTGAGCGTCTCGAGAAATCCCATACTGTTTGCGAAGATTCTCGGCGGTTTCAATCATTCCCCCTTGCACCGGATAGCGCTCACCGCCCGCGGTGACGCGTCCTCGTCCCAACGCATCTTCAAGTTGGATGTTGGGCGCGTTCACGCCCCATCTGATCTCAGAAGAATAGAAGGGTGCGCGGCTCATGCTCTCCGCGCCGCCCGCAATGATCAGGTCAGCGCCGCCCGTGGCGACCGTCATCGCGGCATAAATGACCGCTTGCAATCCTGAGCCGCACCGCCGGTCGAGTTGTAATCCACCGGCAGTCACAGGCAGGCCTGCGTCCAAAGCCACAACGCGACCCAAGGCCGGTGCATCCATGGTCGGATAGCAATTGGCGAACACAACATCATCCACCGCCGCTCCAGGCAGATGGGTGCGTTCGAGAAGTTCCGCCACCACGCGCGTTGCCAGATGATGCGCCGGAACCGATTTGAAGGCGCCGCCAAACGCCCCAACGGGCGTCCTCAACGGCTCACAAATTACGACATTATCAAATGCACTCATGTCTTACATTCTCCCAGAACTCTATCGGTCGGTACGGCCTTAGTCAGAGCAACGAATTTGTCAGCGGACTTGCCTGTGAAGATGAAGGTCTAATCCGAGGATCGCGCGCGGTCACGGGTAACGCGACGACCAGTCTGGCAATTCGCTCCGTCTTTGTTGATGATCATCAATCGTTCTATGGATTCAAATCACAATGATTGCAGGGGAAGAACATGCAACAAGCCGCAGACTTTCGCGCTGAAAGCAAAGCCCTTTTCGCGCTATTGGACTGCGCCGATACTGAACAGTTCGATGCGCCGACCCAGTTCAAAAATTGGTCCATCAACGCCGTTCTCCAACATTTGCACTTTTGGAATCAAATGGCGGCATTCCAACTGACAGATCAAGACGCACTCCTGCAGCACTTGAAAGGCGTTGGCGCGCATCAAGGCGGCATGCGGGGTTACGAGTCTGAACAATTAAACGGCATGGGTGGGCGCGATCTTTTAGACGCCTGGAATGCCGGCGTCGATCAGACGGCGGATGTGTTCGCGAACGCCGATCCCAAAGCCCGCCTGAAATGGGCCGGTCCTGATATGAGCGCGCGGTCGTCGATCACGGCGCGCCTGATGGAAACTTGGGCGCATGGTCAAGAAGTCTATGACCAGCTTGGAGTTGAACGCCAGAACGAGGACCGAATTCAAAATATTGTCGTGCTCGGGGTGAACACGTTCGGTTGGACTTATAAAACCCGCAATGAAGATCCGCCGGGGCCGATGCCGTATCTTCAATTGACGGCGCCTTCAGGTGCCATTTGGACGTACGGTGATGACAATCCCACAGAGCGGATAACGGGTGCGGCGGAGGCGTTCTGCCAAGTCGTCACTCAAACGCGCAACGTCGCGGATACAGATCTGAATGTTCAGGGCAGCGTCGCGATCGATTGGATGTCTAAAGCTCAATGCTTCGCTGGCGCTCCATCAACGCCGCCCGCACCGGGCACCAGATTCACGTCCAATCATCGCGTTTAACCAAGCTAGCGCGTCGCCAACTCGGCGCTCGCAGCCGCGATGACTTAGCCCTCCTCGAACAGTGCCGTCGACAAATATCGCTCTGCAAATGACGGAATGATCACCACAATCGTCTTGCCTGACATTTCAGGGCGCTTGGCGACCGTCAAACCTGCGGTCAGAGCCGCACCTGAAGAAATGCCCACGGGAATTCCTTCGGTTCTTGCCAACCGTCTCGCGGCTTCGAATGCAGCTTCATTTGAAACTTTGATCGCTTCATCCATCAGATCTGGTGACATATTGTCGGGCACAAAGCCTGGCCCGATCCCCTGGATCATGTGTGGACCACCCTCGCCGCCAGATAGGACTGGACTGCCCTCTGGTTCGACCGCGAACATCTTCAATCCCGGCTTGCGCGATTTCAGAACGCGCGCGCACCCGGAGAAGGTTCCACCTGTTCCGACACCCGACACAACAGCATCCACCGCGCCGTTAGTATCGGTCCAGATTTCCTCTGCCGTTGTCGCTTCATGGATCGCTGGATTTGCGGGATTGGAGAACTGGCTCGGCATGACGGCGCCTTCGATACTTTCAAGCAGCTCATCGGCCTTCTTAAGGGTGCCGCCTAAGCCCTCCTCCTTCGGTGTTAGAACCAGCTCCGCTCCAAGAATCGATAACATCTTGCGTCGCTCAATCGACATTGACTCCGGCATCGTCAATATCAAGCGGTAGCCTTTTGCCGCCGCAACAAATGCCAGCCCGATGCCCGTATTTCCGGATGTCGGCTCCACCAGCGTGGTGCCTGGCCCGATCTTGCCGGCCTGTTCCAAGGCTGTGATCATGCCGACCGCGATCCGGTCTTTGACGCTGGCCAGAGGGTTGAAGAATTCGAGCTTTAGCAGCAGCTCACAATCGAGTTTTTCTTCTTCGCTAATCCGAGGAATCCGAACGAGCGGTGTATTGGCAATGGTCTCCAGAACGGAATTGTAAATTCGTCCACGCCCGGGTTGGTCGAGCTCCAAGCCATTATAGTTTCGGGTTCCCATTGCGGCGGCTCCTTCGTGATCGCGGTTAAGTCTCTGTTCGCGCCAAGCTTAGAGATACGCGGCGACCAAATGCAACAAGTTCCGCGCAATATGTGTTGAATTCGCTGGCAGAAGCGGCGGCTGCAATTCGCCCTACCCCGGCGCTATCACTCAAGGTTCGCGAAGAAACACATTCACGCATTCGGCCCCATTATTGCAAATATATTTCACATTAGATTTCTATTGAGTTATTTTTTGCCCCTTGATAATCCCGTTGCAACAAAAAAAACCTTCCCTTTTTAGCCCCTTCATGCCAGAAGCCGGGCAACATGTTATGATTCTGATTGTTCCTTCCAAATCATCGAACAAGTCATACTTTTTGACCAGTGAGCACCTAAATAAATGACGAAGAAAACAGCGTTTGAACTTCATGTCCCTGAGCCCGAATGCCGTCCGGGTGACACGCCAGATTTCAGTGATTTTGAGATTCCCGCAGCCGGCTCCACGGAACGCCCGCCGACAGATTCTACCGCCAAGGATATCGACTTCCTCGCCTATGACATCATTCGTGTCCTGGATGATGACGGCAACGCCGTCGGCCCCTGGGCGCCGGATCTGGATCAAGATGCCGCGCTGAAGGGTTTGCGCGACATGCTTACCGTCCGCGCCTTTGATGCCCGTATGCTAACGGCGCAGCGACAGGGCAAGACCAGCTTCTACGTGCAAGCGCTTGGCGAAGAGGCCATCGCCTGTGCCTTCCAAGCGGCGCTGCGCAAAGGCGACATGAACTTCCCGACCTATCGCCAGCAAGGTCTATTGATCAGCGCCGGATATCCGCTCGAAGACATGATGAACCAGATCTATTCGAACTCGGCGGATCCGTTGAATGGTCGCCAATTGCCGATCATGTATTCATCCAAGGAATATGGCTTCTTCTCGATCTCAGGCAATCTCGGCACGCAATTCGTCCAAGCCGTCGGCTGGGCTATGGCATCGGCGATCGAGAATGACACTAAGATTGCTGCTGGCTGGATCGGTGACGGAGCGACAGCTGAATCTGACTTCTATTCAGCGATGGTGTTTGCGTCGACCTTCCGTGCCCCCGTGGTCTTGAACATCGTCAACAATCAGTGGGCGATCTCAACCTTCCAAGGCATCGCGCGCGGACGCTCAGCGACATTTGCTGCGCGCGGGCTTGGCTTTGGTATTCCGTCCTTGCGCGTCGACGGCAATGACTATTTGGCGGTTTATGCCGCTGCGAAATGGGCGGTTGAACGGGCGGAGCTCGGGCGCGGACCGACCTTGATCGAGCACGTGACTTATCGTGCGGGCCCGCATTCGACGTCAGATGATCCTTCGAGTTACCGTCCGAAAGGCGAGTCGGGGTCCTGGCCATTGGGAGACCCAATTGAGCGGCTCAAACAGCACCTCATCACGAAAGGCTGGTGGTCGGAAGAACGCCACGAACAGACCGTCGCCGAAATCGAGAGTGACGTCATCGCGACGCAGAAACGTGCCGAAGCCAATGGCACTTTGAACGATGGTCCGCATCCGAGCACCAAGGACATGTTTGAAGACGTCTATAAAACGCTTCCAAGCCACCTGATCCGTCAGCGCAGAGAGGCAGGTGTATAATGACTCATATGACGATGATCGAAGCCATTCGCGACGCCCATGATGTCTGCATGGAGCGCGACAAAGGCGTTGTCGTGTTTGGCGAAGATGTTGGCTATTTTGGCGGCGTGTTCCGCTGCACCAAAGGTCTGCAAGAAAAGTATGGACGCCATCGCTGCTTCGATGCGCCGATCAATGAAAGCGGCATTGTCGGCACGGCCATTGGCATGGCCGCCTATGGCTTGCGCCCATGTATCGAAATCCAGTTCGCGGACTATGTGTATCCGGCCTATGATCAGATCGTATCTGAGGCCGCACGCATTCGTTATCGCTCAGACGGTGATTTCACCTCACCGCTGACCATCCGAATGCCAACTGGCGGCGGGATTTTTGGCGGTCAAACACACTCGCAAAGTCCAGAAGCCTTGTTCGCGCATGTCGCAGGTTTGAAGACGGTTATCCCGTCCAACCCATATGATGCGAAGGGTATGCTGATTGCATCAATCGAAGACGACGATCCGGTGATCTTCCTAGAGCCCAAGCGGCTTTATAATGGGCCGTTTGACGGCCATCATGATCGCCCCGTCACACCCTGGTCGAAGCATGACCTCGGCGAGGTTCCAGACGGTCATTATACTGTGCCGCTCGGCGAAGCCGCCATTCGCCGCCCCGGAAATGAAGTCACTGTGATTGCTTACGGAACGATGGTGCACGTCGCGCTGGCGGCAGCCGAAGAGTCGGGCATTGATGCGGAAATTATCGATCTACGTTCGATCGTACCCGTCGACTTGGATACGATTACCGCTTCGGTCAAGAAGACCGGTCGGTGTGTCGTGGTGCACGAGGCCACGCGCACGTGCGGCTTTGGAGCGGAGCTCGTCACGCTCGTCGCCAATCATTGTTTCTATCATCTCGAATCTCCGCCGACGCGGGTCACAGGTTATGACACGCCGTATCCGCACGCGCAGGAATGGGACTATTTCCCCGGCCCGAAAAGGGTCGGCGATGCCCTCAAAAAAGCGATGGAGCCAGCATAATGGGCGAACATCTGATCAAAATGCCCGATATCGGCGAAGGCGTTGCAGAAGCCGAACTGGTCGAATGGGCGGTCGAAGTCGGCGCGCAAGTTCGCGAGGATGATATCCTGGCCGCGGTGATGACCGATAAGGCGACCGTAGAAATCCCAGCGCCCACGGATGGCAAAATCACTTGGCTTGGCGCTGAGGTCGGCGACACAGTTGCGATCGGCGCGGCCATTATCCGCATGGAAGTCGCGGGCGACGGCAACGTCAAACCTGGCGACGATTTACCCGTCGCGGCGGAACCAGAACCCGCCCCCGCCGCAGCGCCTGAGCAAGTTGCTCCACCCCCCGCGCCAGTTGCGCCGGCTCCCACCCCGATGGTTCGTGCCGCCCCCCTTGCGGGGCAAAAACCCTTGGCGGCGCCTTCGGTTCGTCGGCGCGCGATGGAGGCTGGCGTCGATTTGCGCACGGTTCCTGGGTCAGGGCCGGCCGGCCGGATTGGTCACGAAGACTTGGATGCCTACCTCAATGGCCATGCCCGCAACGGTAATGGCAGTCACGGCCGCGCCCCGGACACCTCCGTCAAAGACATCAAACTGGTCGGCTTGCGGCGCAAGATTGCCGAGCAAATGGTGCGCGCCAAATCCTCAATTCCGCACATAACCTATGTCGAAGAAATCGATGTGACGGCGCTAGAAGACCTCCGGGCGCAGCTTAATGCGGACACCAAACCAGATCAGCCACGAATGACGATCCTGCCATTCTTGATGCGGGCAATGGCGCGGGCGATTGAAGATCAACCTTTGCTCAATTCGCGGTTCGACGATGCCTCGGGTGTCATCCAACAATATGGCGGCATCCATATGGGGATTGCAGCACAGACAGGTGCTGGTCTCGTGGTCCCGGTGGTGCGCCATGTCGAAACACTGAATTTGCGATCCTGTGCAGCGGAGCTCGTTCGCCTATCAGAAGCCGCTAAAAACGGTACGGCATCGCGAGAGGAATTGTCGGGATCGACCATCACCATCACCTCGCTTGGCAAGATGGGCGGTGTGGTCACCACGCCGGTGATCAACCATCCGGAAGTGGCAATTATTGGCGTCAACAAAATCCGCATCATGCCGGTCTGGAAAGATGGCGAATTCATCCCACGCAAAATGATGAACCTGTCGTCCAGCTTCGATCACCGCGTGATTGATGGCTGGGATGCTGCCGTGTTCATTCAACGAATCAAAAGCCTGCTCGAAAGCCCGGCGACCATTTTTATCGAGGACTAAATGTCAGATCTTTCCTGCAAGCTTCTAGTGATTGGGGCCGGTCCAGGCGGGTACGTCACGGCCATTCGCGCCGGTCAACTCGGCCTAGATACGATTATCGTTGATGGTGAAGCGCTTGGCGGCACCTGCTTGAATGTCGGGTGCATTCCATCGAAAGCCTTGATCCATGCTGCTGACGAATTTGCAGCGTCGACATCGCACGCCTCGAAGAACGCGCTCGGTATCAGTCATTCGAAACCCAAGATCGATTTTGCGCAGACGATCAAATGGAAAGACGGCGTGGTCAAGCAACTCACCACCGGCGTTGGCGGGTTGCTCAAAAAGGCGAAAGTTCGAACGGTCACCGGATGGGCAAGCTTTATTGATGGCAAGACCGTTTCGGTCAAAACCGATGACGGCGAGCTCAAGATTAGTGCTGAAAGCATTTGCATCGCCAGCGGTTCAAAGTCGACCAAGCTCCCCCACCTGCCCTTCGGCGGCGACATCATCTCATCAACCGAAGCCCTTGCGCTCAGCGAGTTTCCCAAAACGCTCGCCGTTATTGGCGCTGGATACATTGGTCTCGAGCTGGGAATGGCTTATGCGAAGCTCGGCGCGAAAGTCAGCATCGTCGAACGCGAAGATCGCGTTCTGCCGATATATGACGATGCGTTGACCAAACCTGTGCTCGCCCGATTGAAGGCTTTGAACATTGACGTGCACGTGGGTACAGACGCTGCCGGGTTCAGCGATGGTGTCTTGCAGGGCAAGACCAGCGAAGGCGGAACCATTGAGATTCCGGCCGAGAAAGTCCTGGTTACTGTCGGACGGTCCCCGAACACAGAGCGCTTGGGCTTAGAAAATCTAGTCCTCGATATGGACGGACCATTCATCAAGATTGATGATCGTTGCCGAACCGCGATGAACGGCGTTTACGCCATTGGCGATGTTACTGGCGAACCGATGCTTGCTCATCGCGCCATGGCGCAAGGCGAGATGGTTGCGGAAATCATCTCTGGCAAATCCCGCGTATGGGACAAAGCCGTTATCCCAGCCATTTGCTTCACTGACCCAGAAATCGTCACCGCTGGACTTTCACCTGATGAAGCAAAGGCTGAGTCAATTGACGTCATCACGTCCATGTTCCCGCTGGCCGCCAATGGTCGCTCTCTCGCGATTGAACGCACCGACGGGTTTGTTCGTATCGTGGCGCGAAAGGACAATCATTTGGTGCTGGGCATCCAAGCGGTCGGCAAAGGGTGTGCCGAACTCGCTTCAGGCTTTGGGCTCGCCATCGAGATGGGCGCGCGACTGGAAGACATTGCAGACACCATTCACGCCCACCCGACTCAAGGCGAAGCGGTTCAAGAAGCGGCCCTGAAAGGGCTTGGGCACGCGCTTCACATTTAACCACGTTTTAGGCAGGCCTCTCGCCTCGACAAATCACAAATTCGCCTGGGATTTGGTAACCGCCGGCCGACCGAAAGGGTGCGATCGAGTTCAGGTATTCCGAATGCGCCGACGCGCGAGTGTCCGGGTCGAACCGGTCATAGGCCAGTGCAACGGGACCGCCTATAAAAGCGGCTTCGATGGCCGCTTCGTCTGAGGCGTAAGGCAGATTGGTTTGAAACCGAATCTCGTCGATCGCCTGAAGTCCAGCCTGTTCCATTTCCATTGCCATAACACTGCCTGTGCCAAGACGGAAAAACATCGGACAGACATCCGTTTCAACCCGCGCATCGACGATCGGAAAAATATCAGCCCAGCCACAATTCTTGCGAGCGCCCCAAACCGCAAACACTGCCCGTCCGCCGGGCTTCAGCAATCGCGTGACATGTTTCATCGCCTCTAAGGGCTCCGGTACATACATTAAGCCGAGGGCACAGGTGATGAGATCAAACTGACCATCTTCCAGATCGCCGAGCGATTCAGCATCTGCCCGAAACGCATCGATCTGAGTGTAGCCTCTTTGACTGGCTTGTCGGGAGACATAGTCGACCATTTTCTGCGAGATGTCGGTGGCAACGACCCGGCCGCTTCTACTCACGGCATCGGCGAGCGGAAACGTCACGAGACCCGTGCCACTCGCGATATCGAGGACATGTTCTTTCGGCTGAGCGGCGGCGAGATCTAGCAGGCGTTCCTGCGCATCGCGGAGGCTCTCGCGCCATCCATTATCATAGTGGTCCACGGCTTTATCCCAACCATAGCGTTGGATACGTCTTTGGAGTTTGGCTTGCATTGTCTTGATCCTCTAAGTTGGTTTTATGCAGCGATGGGCGCGCTGATGGCCAGCGCGGTCTCCACCCGCTGTGAGTTGCAGAACACGTCCATAAGCGGACTGTGGTGAAGAGATTTTTCGATCACCCGTTCGATGGCGGCTGGGGCCGCATCGGACTGAACGGAAATCGAGATGGCGATGGTGCCAAAGCCTGGCGTGACGCGATCGCAAACTCCGAGTTGGCCGCGCGCATCGACGTCGGTGTCGACGACGACTGTGATTTTGTCGATCGGCACATCATCTCGCGAAGCCCACAGCTTGATGCCGATGGCGAGGCAGCTGCTGAAAGCGGCGCGTAACATCGTACTCGGTGACGGTCCGAGATCCTCGCCGCCCATGGCTTTGCCGACATCGAGGATGATCTCTTGATCATTCTCCACCGTTCGGCAGACTGTGCCAGCCTCGACAATGGCCGTATTGGTATAGGTGCGTTGTCCACGCGCAGGTTTGAGGGTGACGGTTTTCACCGACCGTTCGAGCGCGGATTTGATGATGGATTGCGAATTCATGATAGGTCTCCGGAAGAGTTTGGATCAGGCCGCTGCAGCGAGCGTCCCATTGAGGTAAGCGGAAAGGTGAGTGGCGAGATCGCGGGCATCGTCGCCGACGCCATCGATCAAACTAGACTTGCGCCGACGCAAGAATGGTAAGCCGAGAACATACATGCCTGGCGCATCGACAACGCCGCCATCGTGGCGCAGTTCACCGCGCGGTGTGAGGACAGGGACGTTCAGCCATGAGTAATCTGGCTTAAACCCTGTGGCCCAAATGACGGTCTCAATCCCGGCTTGCTTTAGATTCAGGCGCAACAGCGGATCCTTCGGGACAATGGTGTTCCGAAGCCGATAACTCGGCTCGATCATCTCGTTCGATGCGTGCGTTTCGATCCACTCATCGATCTGTTTCAAGAGGCGGTTCATTTTCAGATCGGCCAAACTACAGACATTCGGCAAAGACCCGGAGAACTGCACGTCTGTCTCGGTCATACCCATCACGCGCCCGGCGATCTGAACACCGATCGCTTGCAACGCGTTGAGGCTAATCGTTTCTTTTGTCGGGCTGCCAATCAGTTGCAATGACGGGACGCCCCGCGCTCGTTTGATGTCATCGACCTCTGCCAGCGTCATGTCCAGAATACCGGTCTGATCCATCCACCACTTAATATCGCGACCACGATAGGTTCGCGGGGCGCGGACGTGTTCTCCGGTGGCAAGTGTGACTTGTCGGCCTGAGCGTCGCAGCTCACTGGCAAGTTGAACGCCGGTCGCGGACGCGCCGACCACCAAAACGTTGCCGTCTGAGAGCTGGGCGGGATTGCGGTATTCTAACGGTGTCATCGAGGTGACGCCCGCCGGCAAATCTGCGGCACAAGATGGCACGTTTGCGATATTGCAGGCGCCTGTTGCGATCACCACGGATCGGCACGTCCAATCACCGCGATCTGTTCTTACCATGTATCCGTTTGCCATGGGCTCGACGCTGAGCACGCGTGTATCAGTCTCGACGGGCGCCGTGATTTGCTGCGCATAGGATGCGAGGAAATCCACGGTTTGCGCCATGTTCCGATAACCGTCGGGCTGGTCGCCCGTATAGGCGAAACCGGGCAACCGGCTCTGCCAATTAGGGGTTAAAAGACGAAGTGAGTCCCAGCGTTCCGTGCTCCAGGAATTGGCAACCTGACCTCGCTCTAGCAAAACGTGTTCGACTGAACGTTGGCTCAGACAATGGCTCATGGCCAAGCCAGCCTGTCCTGCACCGATAATGAGGGTTGAGATGTCACGCATAGGACTCACTCCAAAGTTTGGGAGGAAAATTAGGCCACCGTCACGAAGACGTTGGTTGGATTGGTGATGATGTCGAAGACGGCCGAGCGCTTTTGCGATTGCGCGACCAGAGCCGCGATATCTTCTTCGCTGGCATCAGCATCGATGTCATAGCGGACGCGAACCGCGCGGAAGCCGTTGCGAACATTGCTGTCGACACCAAGAATTCCGTAAAGGTTCATATCGCCTTCGAGCGAGGCTTTAACGGACCGCAGCTTAATCCCGCGATTTTCCGCAACGGATGCGATACCCGCCGTGAGGCATCCCGCCAGACCCGCCAAAACAATCTCAACTGGAGTTGGCGCCACGTCGGTCGCCGCGAACACTTCCGGATGATCGCTATCGATGGCGAAGGTCTTGTTACGCGCATGCTCTTCACCGAGGCCGAAAAAGCCATTCATTTCCATGCGAGTGTGCGCGCCATTTTGCCACTCGCTCGTGGCTTTCCATGTAAACTCGGCGGCCTCTGGTGCGTTTTCAAGGGCCTCTCGTGCGCCTAGAAGTGCAGCGACATTCACGCCGTTCAATTGCTCAGGGGTGGCTTGTGTCTGTGTCATTTTTGTCTCCGTGTGTAGAATTCAGACGAGGTGTCGGTTTCGACGAAGACAGACCTAACCAAGCCGCAGAATGAGAGCTTGAAGACCGTTTGGAGATTTCTTGGAGATTTCTTGGTTTTGAATTTATGACCTCACAAGACCCGGTTTTTTAACGTAATTATATTCACCTAGATCTTTGCAGATCAGCTCATGCAGATCGACAATTCGCCTTCACTCGCTCAAAAACGCCGTCATCGCTGCGGAGAATTTTGACCAAGCGGGGTCAGATTTCGGCATTAAATGATTATTGCTCTCCAGCGTCATGAACCGGGCACCCGGGATACCCGCCGCAAGCTCTTGAGCCGCGGTCAGCGGTACCCGGACATCGCCGCGACAGTGAACGACCAATGTGGTAGCTTTCACGTCTGCGAGGTAAGGACGAACATCCACATTACCGAGCGCGTCGAGGAGGTTCGCGGCATTTTCAGATGATGTCGTCATGCGCTGCAGCTCGTTGAACCAGTCCTTATTTTCCGATGGCGCGTCGGGCATGAACAGAGTCGTGAACATTTGCCGGAAGGCGGCATTGTTACGCCCCCATCCAGAGCGAATGAGCGTCATCATCGCCTCGCCCTCTTCCAGCATTTTGTCTGAACCGGACAACCGCCAACCGCGCGCATATCCGCCTAGAAGAATGAGTTTGGTGACCCGTTCCGGATATTTTGCGGCGTAGGCAACGCTGATTGCACAGCCTTGCGAAATGCCGAAAAGCGGGAACCGGTCCAGGCCCGTTGCTTCGACGACGGCTTCGAGGTCTTCGACTTGCCGCTCGAATGAGAAATCGCTGACGTCCCAGTCTGACAGACCATTACCGCGCGCATCATAGCGAAACAATGTCCGTCCCTTCATGATGTCGCTGAAGAAATGGCTCCAGACCGGACTTTGCCAATCGAATTCTAGGTGGTTGAGCCAATTGGCGGTCTTCACCAGGGGCTGCCCCTCACCTGCTTTGGCATAGGCGATTTTGGTCCCATCCTGGCTGTGGCAAAAGCGAATATCTTGGAACACAAACTCACTCGCACCCGAACTGGCGGCGGGCACTAAGACTTCTGCTTCAGACTCGTCATTGGCGAGAGAAGTCACATTAGCAATGAACCGAACGCCGCGACCGTGGACGGTTTTGATGTATTTCTGCGTCCGCCCATCATCTCCAAGCGCCTTTCGTGCCGACTTGATGCGACTCGATACGGTCCAATCTGAAACGAACCGTCCATCCCAGATGGCTTCGATCAACTCTTCTTTCGAAATCACTCGATCCCGATGCTCCAACAGGTGTACGAGTAAGTTGAACACTTGCGGCTCAATTGAGACCAATCCCGCTGAACTTCGCAATTCAAACGTCTCTGAACACAGATAAAACTCACCGAATTGGTAGCGCATGCCCTTATAATATCGATAGATTTTGATTTGTCCCCAAAATCTTCAAAACATCTCCAAATCGTCTTCAAGCGTGCGCGTCGCGTTTCCTGCAATGTCTATTCATCGCCGGTGGCAAGGGCTGCTGAACGACAACCACATTTATGGAGATGAACATGCAAACCTTTCGAACTACATTTCAAGCGCTTTACTTGGCCGCTTTTGTGACGATCGCTTTTGTTGGGCCCAGCGCATACGCGGCCTATGCGATATGCTAGCGTCAAAGAATACGGGCGATTCATCCCCAATCGCCCGTATCACCTACTTTTCCCGTATCGATCCTGCTTCGATTTGATGAACGCAGGATTTGTACTTATACGTGTACGATCATGGTTCAGAGATTTGCCGAATTCGAGCTCGATCGAGATTGCCGAGAGTTGCGCCAAGCTGGCATGATGGTGCCAATCGAACCGCAAGTCTTCGATGTGCTGAATCTTCTTATCGAAAATAATGACCGGGTCGTCTCTAAAGACGAGATTGTCGAACAAGTCTGGAAGGGCCGGTTTGTGTCCGACTGGGCCGTCTCAAGTCGTATCAAGTCGGCGCGAAAGGCTTTGGGCGACGATGGCCGTCGTCAGGCTTTCATAAAAACCGTTCATGGTATTGGGTTTCGGTTTGTCGGCGCCTTGACCCCATCATCGGAAGAAGCAAACAACACGCAGCCTCAGAGCGATACACGCCCCGGACTTGTCGTCACCAGAGAGCACCCACAAACTTCGCTCATGGTTCTCCCATTTCGCAGTTTGGACGCCAATCCAGAAGGCGTTATCTTATGCGATGCGATTCACGAGGACCTCACGAGCCAACTTGCGAGGATGCCAGGATTCGAAGTGATTTCACGCCTCGGCGCCCTCAAACAACCCGCCAGCCCAGAGCACCCCGAAGCATTGGGACGCGACATTGGCGTCGGTTACGTGATTGCCGGATCGGTGCGACCTTCGGGTGAGATGATCCGGATCTCAGCAAAGATTGTCGATAGCGCCTCCGGTCTCGTCATCGCCGCTCTTACTTTTGATCGGCGGCGATCCGAATTGCTTGATTTACAGAACCTGTTGATTTTCGAGATCGCAAATGCGTTAGGATCCGAAATAGATTTGGCTGAAATTCGGCGCCTCGAGCAGGATGCGGCGACAGACCCCAGCGCCTATTTTCATATGAAGCAGTCGCAAATACTGATGGAGCGACGGGGCTGGAATCGTTCGACGATGTCGCGTGTGATTGGGCACCTGGAAACCGCGCGTAAGGTTGATCCAGATTTCGCACCGGCAATCAGCATGCAAGCTCTGGTAAAGGGTCTGGTTGCGCCGTGGGGGCTGTTGGATAAGTCGCCAGAGGAGATCAAACCCGAAGTGATGGATCTGGCTGCAGAAGGTCTCGAAAAAGACCCGCATCGATCTTCTGTGCTTGGTTGGTCTGGCTGCGCTTATTGCGATATTGGCGAACCCTTGCGTGGCAAACCCCTGCTCGAGCGCGCCGTCGAATTGGATCCGTCAAATGCCCAAGGCTATGCGGCGCTGGCTTGGGCGAATACGCAGCTTGAAGAGCCAGACGCTGGATTGCCGCTCATCGACAAGGCTATACGGATTAGTCCGAACTATCCGGGCCACGCCATTTGGTTGTTTCTAAGATCGGTCATTTGCCTCGCCCAAGGCGATGATGCGGGCGCGCGTGAAGCCTGTGAATCATCGATCCGCTTGGACCCTAAACTCGCCCTTCCCTACACCACTCTGGCTCAGGTCGAGGCAAATGCGGGCAATCGAAAACAAGCAGCAAAGTACGCTGCAATGGCCAAGTCGCTCATTCAAGCTTGAACGCGGGTCGGGCGCGCATGGCCATCGTCCAGCTCGGATTAGACGGACGGCCCCTTTCCATGGCATAGCAATCATTTGGAATAAGAGACTATTTGCCGGCAATGCTGAAACTCGCGCCGTCGCTGACGCAGACAGACCTAAGACTCGACCGCCACGCGCTACGGATGTTGCTGGAGCGCAATCTGATCGCGAGTGCGATGCATATTTTCGTGGCCGGGCTCGTGGTTTTTGTCATGGCGGGTTCAGTACCGACGTGGCGCGGTATCTTCTTCTTTGTTTTGATCAGCGCTGCAATCGTGTTTCAAATGCTGCTCGCCACGCGCCATGCAAAAGACGATTGGAGCGACGCTGAATTTGTCAGCATCCGACGCCAGTTTGACGTCTCCGCGATAATTGTTGGCGGCATGTGGGGCTTTGCGGGCTTCTGCTTATTCCCAGCAGGAGAGCCGGCCAAACAACTCTTTCTGACCTTCGTGATGGGCGGAATGTCGCTCAGTGCCGTAGGCACACAGGGCATGCGCCTTCAAACCTGTTATGCGTCGATCATACCCGGGATGACGCCCCTTGCTGTTCGATACCTGTTTGAGCCAAGTAGCACCGCGCTGATTTCAGGCGGATTGATCTTTGCCTATATCATCGTTCTGGTTTCGCTTGCGCGTAAGATCAATGACTTCATGCTGCGTGCGTTTAAGCTACAAATCGAAAAAGACGGCCTATTGAAAGATCTGCAAGCACAAGCCGTTGAGATCGAACAGGCAAAAGCGGAAGCCGAAGAAGCCAATCTCTCCAAGTCGAGATTCCTGGCACAAGCCAGCCATGATCTCCGCCAACCCCTGCATGCGATTAATCTGTTCATAGAGTCGCTGCCCGAAGCAAAATCCAAGGCTGAGGAGGAACGGATCATCGCACGCGTGCGTCAGTCGCTCGATGTTCTGACGAAGCTGTTTGATAGCTTGTTGGACGTTACTCTGCTCGATACGGGGGGCATTAATGTCCGAAATCAAGTGTTTCGACCCACCGATATTATTCGAGAAGTCGCGCGCGACTTCGCGTTGGTCGCGGAAGCTTGCAATGTGAAGCTTCGCGTCATGTCCAGCACACTCGGCGTTCGCGCCGACCCCGTGTTGACGCGCAGAATGTTACAGAACCTCATTTCTAACGCGATCAGACATACTGAGGGAGGAACCGTGATCATTGGCTGTCGGCGTCGTGGTGGCCAAGTCTCTATCGATGTCGTCGATAATGGTGCCGGGATCGCCGTGGCAGATCAGAAACGCGTCTTCTCCGAATTCACGCGTCTCGACGCGGTTCGCATGGGTTCAGAGTCCGCTCCGGGCCTTGGACTGGGACTGTCCATTGTCAAACGGGTTGCAGATCGATTGGGCTTGTCGGTTCATCTCTCTTCGAAGCCAAATCAAGGATCAGTGTTTTCAATCCGCGGATTTGAGCGCGCTGAAATTGAACATGATAAAAAGTCGGAACGCGCCAAACCAACGATGCCTGGCCTGGTGACTGGTGCGTCGCTCTTCGTTCTGGACGATGATGCTGATACGCTCGAAGCGACAAAACTATTGCTAGAGCGGTGGGGCTGCAACGTGCAAGTGTCGCAAGACTGGCGGACGGTCTTGGACGCGCGGTTTGATGTGCTGATATGCGACTATGAGCTAAGTGTAGATGTCTCGGGAATCGATGTGATGAAAACGCTGCGCGCAAAAGACCCAAATGTTGCCGCAGTCATGATTTCTGGAAACACATCCAAACAGTTGCGGTCAGCCGCCGACGAACTTGCAATTCCGCTTTTGCACAAACCCATCCGTCCCGCGCAATTGCGGTCCGCACTACTCAATTCGTTGACCCAGTCAAACGAAGCCGCGTGAAGCCGCATAGGAAGCCGCGGCGGAGCGGGTCGCCACACCGAGCGACTTCAATAATGCCGAGACATGGATGCGAACCGTAAACGGCGAAATCTCTAATTCCCGCGCGATTTCTTTGTTGGACATTCCTTTGCAAATATAGCGTAACACTTCGATCTGCCGATTGGTTAGCGCGCTCAGGGCGTCCTCACTTATTGGGTGAGGCATCGTTTCGTGCGAGGCGCGCAAGATCACCGACTCGCCTTCCATAATAGCTAAAAAGGCCGCGGAAATATCGTCTGGTCGAGCCGACTTGGAAACAAACCCATTCGCACCCGCGCCCATGACGTCTTCGATCAGAGAACTGTCTGATATCATCGAAACCACCACTATAGGCGTTAACGGCAAAGCGCGCCGCAAGCCCGGAAAGTCTCGCGGCGCGTCAAAGCCCGGAAAGATAAGGTCGAGCAATACGAGATCGGGTTTGATCTCAGCGCTCATTTCCTGGTTCAAGATGGCTGCATCCCCGGCTTCAACAATTTCTGCGCCTTCGAACAGATTGCTGAGCATGGTCATCATACCGTTGCGAAACACAGGGTGATCGTCGACCAGTAAGATTTTCATATCGCTGTCCCCCCACCGATCGAAAATGAACTGATCTACCTTATCACATCCGAGCGTTTCGTCTCTATTTATGCGGTTGCCCTTCATCTTTGCCCTTCTCTCCGGCAGCACCCTTTTTATCACCGCCTCCAGCGGGGTTCGGTGGCTGCCGCACGATCGTTGGCGGCGGAGGTGGTGGGGGCGGTAAGATAATGTCTTCGGGCGGATGCCCGCAAACGTCATCTTTCTCGACCGCCGCATTGACCAGCTTCCAGTCATCACCTTTTTGAACGTGACACTTACATTCTACCTCAATCGCTTTTTGTTCGGCTTTACAGGCCGCACCCGTTTCCTGGCACGCGGACCATGTCGAGATAAGCTTGTTGCACTTCTGCATGTAAGACGCTGAAGCCGGCATCGCGAAAATGCCGGCGGAAATGATCCCGCCCAGCGCGGTTGCAATCATGTATCGCATAGGTGTTCCTCCTGGTTGTCCCTGTCTCAAAGTGAACAGACCCGGCGGCGAGTCTCAATTAGAACGGATGCACTAGGCCGCGACGGACTAGTGCATCTGTACAGCTAGCTTTTTTGAACAAGCCTCTCGAAACTCCCCTGCACAACTATTTCCACAACGTGCTGGTATAAAGGGGACCGTCACGATGCATGTTCGTCAGTCAATTCTCGCGTCTATACTATTGGTGAGTGCGGCAAGCATGGCCGTCTCCATGCACGCGCAAGACTCAGCCACCGAAGAAACCCTCACAACAGAAACAATCGCTGCTCCAAAGGTGATGGTTGTGCATGACTGGTCGAACTCTATGTGGGGTGCGTTCGCCGATGGCACACGCAAATACGAAGCTGGTATCACAGCGCTCTCGAACGCATTGGACTCAGGGTTTGGTGGACGCGAAGTTGGCTATCGCGCGTATGGGCATCGTCAGCCGGGAGACTGTCGAGACTCTGAGCTTATCAGTGATTTTGGAACGCTTGAAACTGTTCGTCCGGCCATAACAGAGACGTTGAGCACCGCGCGACCGACCGGCAAGACGCCAATCACCTATAGTCTACAGGAAGGTCTCAAGGACTTTAACGGCGCATCTGGTGATATCTTGCTGATCAGTGATGGCATCGAAACCTGCGATGCAGACCCATGCGAGTTGATGCGCGAATGGAAAGCGAGCAACGTCAATATCCGCGTCCATGTGGTTGGGGTCGGACTGAACGAAATGGAACGCACCGCGATGACCTGCATCGCCGATGAATCTGGCGGCACCTATTTCGATGCCGAGTCGAGCGAGGGATTTGAAGACGCGTTAGGCCAAGTTGCCGAGACCATTGAAACCGCCAGCGACCCGTCTCCCATCGATCCCGCGCAAACGCATGCGATTGTCATTCGTGCCCATGATACAAACGACCGTGAATATCGCATAGGCGGCGAGATTCTGTTGAATGGCGACAAGGTCGGCGATGCAACAAGTATTGGCTATGGTCGAAACGTTGTTGAGGGTCCTGGAGAGTATGAGTTGCTCATCGGACCCCTGCTAAGAGATGGCAGCGTGTATCGACCCGTTCGGCAAACCGTTAGCGTAGAATCCATCGGTGACACACGTGTTGATGTTCTGGTCGAAGCGCCGGCGCGCGTCACCGCAAAATTCATCGAAGATGGTGAGGTCCATCCAGGGTCAAATGTATCGGCCTGGCAGAATGGCGAAGAGGTGTTCACCTTCCGCGCCAAGGATGAAGCTCTCGCCGCGCCAGGCGAATATGAATTCAGGGCTGAGCCGAATGCGGACAATAAACTTACTCTGCGCGAAACTTTAAGCGAGGATACGGACACCGAACTCGTTTTTGAGCTCAACAAGACCGTTCGGTTTATGATTGTCTATCGACTGCCAAATGGCGAGACCTTCAAACGCAATGGCGAGCTTTGGCAGGACGGAGAGAAAGTCTACAGCACATATTCGCGCTTTTCCGAGGCCCGACCTGGAATCTACCAACATCGTTCGAATGATCAAAACCTGCCAATCGATGGGGTCGAAATCGAGATTTCTGAAGATGAGCAAGTTATCGAGGTACCGGTCGAAGCTGGATTTGTGACCATAAGTTTTGCCGACACTCTGACGAATTATGCCAGGGAAAAATTGCCGAACCGAGCGCTCCTTGTATCCCTCGATCGAGGCAACAGCGATTACTCCAGACCAGGCCGAGCTATTCCGGTCAAACCTGGCCGCTATGCGGTCGAAGGATTTGACAATGACGGCTTTTTTGATCGTCCGGAAATAGAGATCGTGTCTGGCGAAAGCCTGGACGTAATGCTGACGCCGAAGCCGCTTGGTGAATTGGTGATGACCTATGCCGAGTCGGAAAACTATCTGCGCACGCCCGACCGGGGATCGGCTTATGCGTTGGATGGCCAACGAATTATTGGCGGCATTCTTCGCCCAGGTGACGTCCGCAAGTTCCTTCCCGGGCGCTATCGCGTCGAAGGCCACAGTTATGCCGGCGATATCGAACCGCAAGAGATTGAGATTGTTGCAGGTGAGCGCACCGAAGTCGTGCTCCGCTTGCGCGGTGAATAAAGACAGATAATGGAGCGTTCAAAATGACCACCAAAACACTGGCTCTGGCGATTGGCGTCGTTCTTACTCTTCCGGTAGCCGTCGCCAACCCAAACACCCCCCAGCTCCATCCGGTTGAGGCTGTTTGCATCGACTATGAGCAAAGCGGGCAGATGCAGTCGGGAACTTCGACACGCTGCCATCGTGATTTCGGCTATGAGCAATATGAAATCGCCGAAACGACAATCGGAATGGCTGGTTTCAGCCAGACCCAGTCGACTTTCACGGTGACGATTGGCGACACAATTTACGCCATTAATACCGACACCAATACGGCGACGCAGACCGTCAATCCGATGTATCAGGGGATTGCCGATGCCGTCGCACAATCAGGGTCTGATACGGTATCCGATGCCTTCTTAACTGCCATGGGCATGAGCCCGACCGGTCAAACCAAGACTGTGATTGGACTGACCTGCAATGTGTACTCATCGTCAATGATGGGATCGGCCTGCCTCACGAGCGACGGCTTGATGCTGGAACAAAGCGTCATGGGCACGGAGGTCACGGCAACATCGGTCACTTATGATGAGGGTGTTTCAGAAAACTACCGCCGGCATGAAACAGCCACCATCACCCAAGGCCCTGACCTCTCAAATGGTCTCGGCGGCCTCTCCGACCTCTTGGGACAGGGGAATTAAGATGAAACATCGCACCCAACTGGCACTCGCCGCATCAATATTGACCGCTGTTCACGCTACCCCATGCGCGATCGCGCAATCGAACGAGCCGCCTTCAGAGACCAGCGAAGACTATGCCGACGATCCATCTTATCAAGCTGCGCGGCGCTTACTCGAAGTGTTCGCTGCGTCCGCAGACAATCGCGCAACGGAAGAGCAACGCGCCGAGGACGAGGAAGAGCTGTCGTCAGATCCATGGCCAGACGCCCCTGATATAGGCGAATGGGATCACCACTATTTCATCTTCCAAGGTGAAAACTACTTTCCCATCATAGATGCGTATGTGACGCCTTACGTGACCTTGTTCTCACTCGAGTATGGCTACACGCCCATGGGTGAAGAAAACAAGGACTGCGGAAACGCGAAAGACGGACAAAAGGTTGAGGACGGCGCTAAAGAAGTGCGTAGCGCCTCAGAAAGTGCCTTAGTCGGGGACGCTGCAGGCGCACAAGCGGACACGCGACGCTATGGCTGCCCGAACACACTGGGCCAGCTTTGGGGTTCGGGGTCGCAAGTCATGGACAAAGATCACAATCCGCTTGCGGAGCAATGGTTTCCAGATGGCACAAAAGCCATCGTAGCGCGCGACTTCCCACTGCATGACGAGGATCGCTATGAAGGCGACGACCCGACGGACTTTGTCGTTGTCTTCAGTGGCGGACCTGATCGCCTAAGCGATCCAGCAATCCAGCCGCTCCGAACGCCTAGGATGATTGTCGTTGATTACCCCGTTCTCCGGCGGGACACAGAAGAAGGCGGCGGCCTTGAGGAAGATGATGAAAATCGCAAGAAGCCTTACATTCCTAACACTCCAGAACTTCCGATAACAGTATTCGGTCGGCCCTTATTTGAGGACGAGGATGAGAACAGCTTAGAAGACGCGGGTTACAGTCCCATTGATGCCATTTCGGAACGTATTGAAGAGACGCTTGACCAACTCTTGGTCGAACGCGCGCGCGAGGCAAAGTTTCTCCTGGTTCACCGTGGAGACCCTAACTTGTCAGAGCAAATCGCGGCAGATCGACTTCGCACGATTAGAGAAACGCTCAATCCTTATGGCGACGTCGAGATTGTTTCATTTGGGCAGGAGATGCCCATCTGCCGAACCAGCGACGAACGGTGTTGGTCGATGAATCGAAGCTCAATTTTATACATCATTCAGGACGAGTGACGACCACGCGAAACCATCACGCCTCTTCCAGTTCGGGCACTGGTCCGCGATAGACCGATTTTGGACGAACGATTCGGCCTTCCGAGATTTGTTCTTTTGCATGGGCAATCCAACCAAGAACCCGTCCGCAAGCGAAGACTGACGTGAACGCTTCACGCGGAATCTCCAACGCTTCTAACAAGATAGCCGTATAGAATTCGACATTGGTTTCGAGCGGGCGGTTCGGATATTTGTGGCGCAGTTTGCCCAAGACTTCCCGCTCGATATGCTCCGCAAAAGCGATCCGACCCGCGGTGCCTGGGAGACGCCCTGCCGCGCTCTTTAATGCATCGGCACGCGGGTCGCGTGCGCGATATACGCGGTGTCCGAACCCCATCAAACGGTCGCCTCTTGCCAACGCGGCATCAATCCAAGCCTCGGCCCGCTCAACCTCTCCGATTTCATCAAACATATCCAGCACTGGCCCAGGGGCGCCGCCGTGTAGAGGCCCTTTGAGCGCGGACAATCCACCCATCACGGCAGATGTTAGACCTGCACGGGTCGACGATACCACGCGCGCGGCAAAGGTTGATGCGTTCAGACCATGATCGCAAATGGTCACCAGATAAGCGTCAAGCGCTCTCGCTTTATCTGCGTCTGGCGTCTTGCCGGTGATCATGCGAAGAAAATCCGCGGACGAAGATAGGCTGGGATCTGGTGCGATGGGCGCACGCCCGCTCGCTGTGCGAACGGCGGCGGCGGTGAAAACGAGCCCGCCCGACGCGAGCTTAATCGCCGTTTCCAAGCTTTCATCGTCTTGTTCTGCTGCCCATCCCATTCTCAAAAACTGGATGATACTTTTGGTTGGGTCGGTCTTTGGGAGATTGAGAAATGCTTCAGCCCGAGCCTCGCCAAAGCGTTTCCCAAGAATCTGCGTTGTCGGAAGCGTCTCAAAAGCGGACGACCATAGCAAATGCGCGACATCCTCGTACGCCATGGAAGCTGCGAGTTTCTCGACATACCAGCCTTTGATGATCAGCTCTCCAATATCTCCTTTAACATCTGAAAGTGTGGTTTCAGCGGCGACGACATTTTCTAATCCTGAATCCATAATCTGCTCCTGTCTGTTTCCCGTAATGTCAGGAGCAAATTGGACAACGTCAATCTTGATCAATATAATCAACATATGTCTTGGTTGGAACGAGAAGCAGCATTGCACAAGCTCGGCGTCAAAGCGCAAACGCTTTATGCCTATGTCAGTCGTGGGCAAATCTCAGCGCAGACGCATCCGCACGATCCGCGCTCGAGCCTGTATTCTGAAGCAGATATCGACCGCCTCGTCAGGCGACGCCGGCGGGGTCGATCACGATCTGATATTGCGTCTGCAGCGATTGCCTGGGGCGACCCCGTCATGGAAACACGACTCACCACCGTACAAAACGGGCGGCTGATTTATCGCGGTGTTGACGCTATAAAATTCGCGAAACAAGCCACCATCGAAGACGCTGCCGCACTTCTCTGGCAATGCGAACCACTTAGACCTCCGACATCAACCAATTCGTCATTCTCGAACACATCCGGCAAAGCACGCGCATTCAATTATCTCGCCGCTCGCGCCGCTCATGAACCCACCATAGATCGCGTGAACCGACAGCGACTTGTGGAGCTAGGCACTGAAATGTTGCTCGGCTACAGCGATGCGATCTGCGGCTATCAAGGACGCGGCCTGTTTCATCAACGATTGGCGCGGTTTTGGAACCTCGACCCAAACGGCGCCGACTTGTTGCGCCGAACATTGGTCTTGGTCGCAGACCATGAGCTTAATCCGTCTTCCTTTGCCGCACGGGTGACCGCCTCTACAGGAGCTTCTTTGGCAGCCAGCGCTTTGTCCGGGTATGCGACATTGACGGGCCCACGACATGGCGAAGCTGCGGCGCAGGCCCTGTCATTCCTGCGCCTATCTCTTCACACTGAAGAGACAAACTCGTCCCCAATCGAGAACGGGTGGAACGGCGCCATTCCGGCCGTAGGTCACGCGCTCTACCCGGCCGGCGACCCGCGGGCGAAAGCACTTTTACGCTGGATGCCTTTGGACCCTACGCTCAAACGCATCATCAAACGCGCTGAACGGGCGACGGAAAAACCCGCAAACATCGACATGGCGTTGGCAGCCCTGTGCCTTCACCTACGGCTTCCAGATGACGCCCCGTTCCTCATCTTCGCTGCGGGTCGAATGGTCGGCTGGATCGCGCACGCAATTGAACAATCACTAAGCAAGAAACCGATCCGCCCGCGAGCGAAATATCTCGGCACTTCGTCACATTCGCCAACGGCGAATTAGGCCGGGCACACACCGCCAGCTTCGCGCATCGCATCTAAAACATCTTCCAGTTGCTCGCCCAATTCATCGACACTTTCATAAGCCGCGACAGCCTCGGCGCTGGCATCATCCGCTCGTCCGGCGTCTGACAAAGCTCGAAACGCGGCTTCCGTTGAGCCATTATTTTCGGCCATCAGAGTTTCCATCGTTTCAAGTGCCAATATTGTTGTGTCGCGCTGGGCATCTGGAAGGGCCAAGATTTGCTGGCTTGCACAGGCGCAATAGTCTTCGAGAGATACGTTCGCTTCTACGATATCGCGCTGCACATCTGGGTCTGACATCACCGCATTGCAGCTCTTTGAGAGCGAAACATCCGCGCTTTCCGCGCAACTTACTAACGCGAACATACCGGCTACTGCGATCAGAATCGTCCTCATTTACACCTCCGTCTTGCACTCGCTAGCTGAACCGTAATTGGATCGGCTGTCTAGTCCCGCTAACGAGCCCCCATTAGACGGTTTGGTTATACGCTTCTATTCTGCGCAAATGACGCTCGCGCTCGATCACTTGGTATGGGGGACGCCGGATCTCGATCACGGCTGCGCGACAATTGAAAACCTATTCGGCATTGCGCCGTCGCCAGGCGGGTCACACCCTGGCATCGGCACTTGTAATGCGTTGCTCGGCTTAGGGCCCAATCTCTATTTAGAGATTATGGCGCCAGACAATCCGGCCTCAGGCAGTATCGGGGCACGCTTGGCAGAGCTCAAGGCGCCGGGCTTGGTCACTTGGGTTCTTAGAACCTCTGATCTGTCGAGAGTCGAGCTCCACGTGGAAGAGATGCATGATCAAGTTACCTCGCTCGGCCCGATCCCGTCTCAACGCGTAACGCCTCAGGGGCATCGTCTTGAATGGACCTTGCTGTTTTTGACGCTACACAATCACAATGGATTGCTGCCATTTTTTATCGATTGGCAGCAGACCGAGCACCCTTCGGTCTCAACGCCGCAAGGCGGGCGTTTGATGGAGTTAGAAATCGGGTCGCCACATTCAGCACATTTGAACGCTCTGCTCACACGCGTCGACGCCCCGCATTCAGCCGTCCGAAAGCCTCTAGATGAGCTGACGGCGCATTTTCAAACCAAGGCGGGACATGTGTCGCTCCAAAGTACCCGGCAATCTTTGTCTGTCATGAATATGTAGGACTTGGCCTAACGAAAGCCGGCACACAGCAAACCTCCGAACCCATAAATGGGGCAAGTGCAGGCCTAAAGATCGCCATTTCGCATATTGAGAAAATCGTGTCGGCACCCCCTCTTTCTGCTTGATTCATAGGCCTATTTTGACCAGAAAACTACGACGCGCGATTGGGGGCGACGAGGGACAGAGATGAATCATGAAGTGACATGCCGGATTGTGATCGCTGATGATCATGGCATTGTTCGCGACGGCACCAAGCAAGTGTTTGAGCAAATTCGCGGGGCCGAAATCGTTGCTGAAGTCTCCGATGGATTGGCCGCAATCGCCGCCATCAAAACACATCAACCCAACTTATTGGTTCTGGATTCGGCAATGCCCTATGCCAAAGGGATCGAGGTCCTGGCCGAGACACGGCGATGGAGCAAACAGACCGCGATCGTCTTGCTCACGGGGTTCACATCAGCCGGCATCCTCTCAACGTGGCTTGACGCCGAAGTTGAAGGTATTTTGCTCAAATCATGTTCGACCGACGAAATGAAAACTTGTTTCGAGACGGTGATGTCAGGTGGGCGTTTCATCGCTGAAGGCGCGCTAGAAATTCTGGAACGCGCAACCGAAGCCGTCGCACTCACCGATCGCGAACGCGAAGTCCTCTCTTTACTGGCTATGGGACATCAGAACACCAGCATTGGTGAGCGCCTCAATATAAGCAGTCGCACAGTGGAAAAGCACCGCGCTAGCTTGATGGATAAACTGGGCGTTGGCTCACTTGCGGAACTCATTGCATATGCCCTCAAAGAAGGGCTGCTCGATCAGCAGACCCAACTATGAGGCGCGTGAGCGCGATTGGGTATCCCACCCCATTGGAATTCCCGTAAGGGAGTCAGACAGTCTGTATCATGACCGTTCCGACCCCCTTCTCATCGTTCGTCCCCGCCGATCGCCTCAAAACGATCTTAGTTCTCGTTGGGGTATTTCTATTTGCCTTCTTCACCTGTTTCGGTCTTGCGACCCGTGAGCCGGTTTACCCGCCAAATCAGGGTGTTATTGAACTTCCCGTTGAGGGCATGGCGAGCAAGTTTCTCGGTGAATATGGTGAAGGCTTAATTGAAACCGCGGGGCCCTTGTCCGTCAAAGACGTCGCGACTCGAACGGACTGGGAAAAACTTGAAACCCGGTACATCGGCTTTGGCGCGATATCGCAGCCCATATGGATCCGCGCTGAGCTCGAGAATCTCACTGACCGCCCTCTTACGGTCCGCTTCGACACGCGCCGCGTTGCATTTAAGCAAATGCAGATGTTCTTATCGCCTGATAATGGCGACACGGTTCAGACGATATTGGATTATTCCTACGAAGCACCGTTCAGCGAACGGCCAGTCAATCATCGCATCCTGGTCACCGACGCGACCTTAGCCGCAAATGAGCGCACGACACTCTATGTCCGATATCGCGGCATCTATAACTCAGTTTTGCCGATGCGCCTTGCCAGCCCGGAGGCATTTGAACGCGCTGACAAACATGAGGTGTTCTGGGCTTCGATGTCATACGGCCTGATCGGGGCGACCTTCTTTCTGATCCTGTTGACCTGGTGGCTGACCGGCTGGCGCTTAAGTTTGAGCTTCGGTTTTTTCCTTTTATCGAGCTTGCTATCGATCTGGTCCGTCGAGGGCTATATCGATCAATTAGTTGTCCCAACTAAGACGGCGATGACCGCGAGACTGACCGATACGCTATACTTGATCAATTACGGCGCGATACTGCTCATCAGTCGAAACATTTTTGATCTCAAAACCAAGGCACCGCGGCTTGATCGCGTCAGCATCTGGGCGATCAATGCGATCTTTGCTTTCGCCGCTTTCCACTTCCTGATTGGCGTACCCGCCCGAGACGTGTTTGTGCCGATGGCCCTCACGGCGCGAGTCAGTAGTTTGGCCTTGCACGCTTATGTCGGCATTTGGGCTGTTCTCAATCGAGAAAATGGAGGCACCGCGTTTTCTCTCAGTGCTGTGCTTCTCACCATGGCATCGATTTATATGGTCATGGACGAAACGTTTGGGTTCCCCTTTGGCGGCATTCCGTTCACGCTCAGATGGCTGGTGAACATCGAAATTATTGCGTTCGCAACCGCGATTGCGCAGCACGTCTTTGGTATTCGCAGGGAACGCGATGCAGCGCTCAAGGCCGACCTAGAAGCCACGCGCGAACGCTTGCGACTGAGTGAAGCTTTGCAGCAAAGCCAGACGGACTACCAGCGTGCACGAGACCGGGCCGGTGAACTTCGCGACCGCTTGCAGACGGTCAGCCACGATATTTTGCAACCTCTCACATCGCTGAAAGCCTCTGTCGCTTCGGTCGACCCGAAGAGTATGGAGAAAGGGCAAGCTCTGGCAGAGGCGTTTGATTACCTAGAGGCTTTGGCAACTCAAAATCTACCCAACTCACAGGTCGCGACAGCACCCGCCGTCGACAAGGAGGACGTTCCCTTATCGCTGATTCTGAGCTCTGTGGTGGCGATGTTTGCCGAGGATGCGCATAAGAAAGGCCTGGATCTGACCTATATCGAAAATGTAACTGAGGATTGTTTGGTCGATCCACTATTGACGATGCGCGCCGTGAGCAACTTGGTCTCAAACAGTATTCGACACACGCAAGAGGGTGAAATCCGCGTTACCGTAGCGTTTCGCGCTGATGTCATTCAAATCGAAGTCAGAGACTCTGGTGAAGGCATGACAACCGCGCAACTTACTTCATTCCTCCAATCCGGTGTGAAAGGCGATACTTCCTCAGGCTCTGGCTTGGGATTGGCGATCGTTCAAGACACGATGGACCAGCTGGGTGGAGAATTCGACATCACCTCTACCATTGGTGAAGGCACGATCGCGACTTTGACGCTGCCTCTTTCCGACGCGCCGGACCAAAGCTAACACCGCAAAGGCCGCATCCTGGCCCGTTTCTTCTCACTGGGGATAAGGCGAAAAGATAAACGGGAAAGGACGCGGCCTCGCGGGGAGACGGATCTCGGGAAAACCGCCCGCCTTACTTTCTCAGCAAGACGATGATGCCGGTACGGCCGCTATCTTTGCGGTTCCAAACAAGCTTCTGATTACCGACGCGTTGAATTGTTCCGTAGTCGGCATTTTGCCACTTACGATCGCCGGCCCCGACCGTATCGAACCTGACAATCCGGTTGTTCGCGGGCAGCTTGATCAAGATATAGCGTGACGTTTCATGCTTGACGATCTGATATGTCTGACCTGCTTGGCCCTTCTCTGGCTCCCAAGCTCCAGCAAGGAATCCAGTACTGCTTACAGGCTTTGCCCGAAGGGGTGGTCGCTCACTCAACGGACGGTTGGACCGCGTGGAGGAAGCGCTGCTCGAGCTCTCCGAAGCGCTCGAGTTGATGCGCAGCTCTTTACCCCGGTCGCAGTTTCCGCTGCCGTCGAGATACATCAAGCGAGTGAAATTACTCCTGAAGCAAATACGCTCCAGGACTTCATCCTCATCATCCTCGTCGACCCGCTTATAGTCTCGTTTATCCAGCAACGTGTCACGGACAAATTTGATCCCGGATTCGCCATTCATATCGACCAAGATGCGATGTTTGTCGCGGTGGGTCACGACAATGGTTTCGCCGTCGCCCACCCATTCATGTAGAGCGCAATCCATATCATATGAACACACTTGCGTGGTCGTGGCGGCGCGATAGCCTGAGCCCAGCCCCGCGGTTTTGCCGCCAGCAATCGTGATGGTGAAGCCTTGATAAGGGCCCACCTCATCATCTTTGCCGTCGCCATCTTCGTCCCGGCGCTCGAACCACCATGTAATCGAAGCCGAGACGCCAACTTTCTTGATTTTGATGTCCTTAAGTTTGCCGCTTGGGCCAGTCAGGTCCGTCAAATCTACGGTCCAGCCATGCGACTTGCCGCGCAGTTCGTCCATTTCACCGAGCCACCAACCAACCGTGACCGCACCTTCAGCGCCAGCAGCGAGCTGCAGGCTGAACGCACTGCTCGCGAACCATTTGAACAATTTCTCATCGTCCGCGAAATTGAACAAGTCGCCGTCGGTTTCTCGGTCACACGGGATCGCAACGCCGGCTTCACCTTCTACGCCGACGCCAGCTTTGACGCTGGCCCCAACACTAACGGTCCAAGTTTGAGACCGCTTTCCCGTATTCTTCTCATCAACACCGCAAGCTGCTTGCGCTTCGCTGCCTGAGATTGCGCTGGCATCCTCTTCTTCCAGCTGACTGGTTAGAGACTCATTGCCCTCGACATCTTGAGTGAAATTGAAGGCAGAGACGAACGTATCAGCGCCAGTGCTATCCAGTTGTGCCATGGCCGCACGCCGTGTCGCTTCTTCGACGCTGACCACGCAGATGCCCTTCAACTTGCGCTTTAGTCCGTCCTGGCAGGGCTTACCCTTGTCGGTCACCCGGCATGCAGGGCCGTTCTCCATGCCGCATGGCTGGCAGATGCCATCCCGCTTCGTGGTCCAAGCTTCGCATTGGCGCCCTTGTTCAATGGCAGGACAAGCCCGCTGTCCGCGCTGCCCGCAGGGGCGGCAAACACCATCGAATTTTCCCAGGCCAGGCTCACATATTGTCCCTGCTTTGATCACAGAGCAGGCCATCTCGCCGTCGCCGCCGCAAGGTCGGCAAACGCCTTTGGAATCCTTGTCCAATCCAGCGCGACATTGTTCCCCCGCTTTCAGCGCTCGGCAAGCTTTCTGCCCATTTCCCCCACACGGCCGACAGATGTTTCGCGAGTCCGGTTCCGTTGAGCCTTTGCACGGATAGCCAAGATATATTTTCGGACAGGCGATTTGGCCATTACCCCCACAAGATCGCCAACACTTTCCATCAATCTTCTTGAGGCCCTTCTGACATTGACGCCCGCGTTCAATCGCCGGGCACTGCCGCTGACCATGCTTTCCGCATTTGCGGCATTTGCCGCTAAAGGTTCCCAAACCTGGGTCGCAGACTGGTCCTTTATACCAAGCCGGACATGGTTTTTGCCCTTCGGCGCTACATTTGTCGGATGGTTTAGCATCGGCTGTCCCCGAGAAAATGAACATTGCCACCAGTCCGAGGGCGATGAACTTTAACAAGCCAATTAAGCCAAGATGGATACGAAACACGCGTCTGTCTCCCTGGTTGTGCGCCTAAAATCAGGCGGTTGATCCCAGCGAGAGCGTCTCACACCCTACTCTTCCTGCGTATGGGGGCGACTACCCAATCTGATCGGAGAGAATGGGTAATCGCCCCCATAGGTTTCGGCGGTCAATTTCACCATCTTCCCAACATCACACTGAGGGAGATCACATGTTGGCCAAGCCGATGAAAACCACATTCGCCGCGGGCGCTCTTGCCGCAACTGGACTACTTTCTTTAGGAGGGTGCGCCACCGGTACGGCCTTGGCTGCCGGTTCAGCTGGAGAGATGGCCATGCAAGCCGCGGGCATACCACAATTCCAAGCCTTCCTACCGAATAAGGCAGCGGTCCCAGCCACAGAGGAAATGGCAATCGACGGTGTTTGGACCATCTCCACAATCGGTAAAAAGATCCGCATCGACCAGGGGCGCGCTTATGCCGTGGATCCGTGGCTGCATATGTTCACGCTTAAGGTTCAACCGGATATGGTCGTGATGCAGAACATCTCTCAAACCTCCGGTGGCGCATATGTCGCCGATGATCTTCCGCTCATGGGCAAAGCGACCATTGTGCCAAATGCCAGTGGTAGCCTGGACGTCACCGTCCAAGGCGCGCTTGGCCCAGCCACTTATCAACTCGTGCCGTATGGTGAGCGCACGGCCATTGCTCCCGTGGAAGAGGATGATCCATTGGCGGATTGTCAAAATTATGCGGAAGATCCGAACACGGGTGACATTGTTTGCGCAGACATATGACGGTGCGCCCTATCTCTCCGTTCTTGCTGGTCGCGTTGAGCTGGCTTACACAGCTCGGCGCATGCCAGTCAGCACCGGTTGCAAGCGCAGAGGTCGCAAGCCACACCGTATCCGGACCATGTGCGACGCTGTCGCAAAACCCGCAACTGCTGCCGGACGATCCGAGTCCAGAATTCATGCGGGCATCCTTCGATGGACTTTGGTATCTGAGCGGCGATGAGTCCCGAGCGCATCAGTTCGGGCTGCTCAGTCCCAACAGAATGTACTACCGCGCGACTGGCCTTCACGGGTTTGGCGGCATCGTTCCGCTCAAAGTCGACGCCATCGCGCCGTGGACGTTTCGACACTCAGGCGGCGATGTCGTCGTTTTCATCACCACGGATTGCGCAGAGTTGCGCGCGGCGCAGGGCCTACAAGTTACAGATCAAGTTGTTGGTGTGTTCGAGAAAAGAGAACGACCGGGGCGGTAACGCCAAAAGCAGCTTGCTCACAACGCGCAATGCATTGAGTTTAAGAGCGCACACACGGGCTTTGAACAGGCTCTGACCTCAAAACAATCCTCTGAGAGCGCCTCATTTTGATGAATTGCTCACGCGATAGGCGTTGATTTTGCAAGAGAAATCTGCGGATAATGCCCCTCTTCGAGGAAATGATGACCAACACGATATCGAACACTGTCAAACGTCGCGACTTAGAACGTGCGAAAAACTATCAAGAATGGGCCCATCTCGCTCAATCCCTAGATGAAAAGTCAGGGCAAATTGCTTGGCGTGGCGATGAGGCCGATTCGCGATACGATCACAAACGGATCCGCGAGCGATTGGACGTCCTACGGGCCGAGCGCGAGAATGGCGACGCGCAGGAAGTGCTGTTCGCGCTTAATGAGGGAATCCACGGCAATCTCGGTGGGATTGCCAATCCTCGCCTGTACAATCAGTGCCTGTTTGGAACCAAGCATCTGATCGAAGAGTACACATTAGAAGTCACGCGTGCACTCGACTATATCGCAGACGTCGAAGACCACGTCATTCCATTTGAAGAGCGGATGGCGTTCTTTCGTCGAGCAAGTCATTGCTATGGGCGCACGGCGCTCATGCTCAGTGGTGCCGGATCAAGAACGCCATTTCATTTTGGTGTGGTCAGTGCGCTGCACGACGAGAACCTGCTGCCAAAGGTTGTCTCCGGTTCAAGCGGCGGCGCGATTGTGGCCGGGCTTATCGGTTCATGCCCACCAGATGAATTATCATCGCGTCTTTCCGCAGAGTCTCTGAGCTCCGTTCATGACGTTATTTCATCGAGCATCACCAGCAACGGCCTCGTTCCTCGTCCCTTCCGCGCCAAGCAATTGGCCGACCTCATCAATAACTTGATCCCCGATCTGACATTCGAAGAGGCTTATGAAGTTTCAGGATTGAGCATCAGTATTTCGGTCGCTTCAGACCAGACCTATCAGAAATCGCGCTTACTCAACGCGATAACGACCCCGCATGTGTTTTTGCGCGAAGCCGTTCTGGCCTCATGTTCCGTCCCAGGAGTGTTTCCATCTGTGACCCTTGCCTCCAAAGATCATAATGGTGAGCGCAAGCCCTACTTGCCCGAGCTTAAATGGATTGATGGGTCGATCACAGATGACCTACCGGCTCGCCGTTTGGGTCGCCTGCACGGCATCAATCACTTCATCGCCAGTATGACGAACCCGGCCATTCTATGGAGTTTGCGGGATCAATCGAAAGCCATTCCGCCCATTCAAATTGCCAGAAAATGGGCCGATGAAGTTTTAAAAGCAAATCTTCGCGCGACCCAGCCCTTTGTCCGCTCCATGTCCAAGTATTTTGGTACCATAGGCTCGATGAATCATATCTTCTATTCCGTCGCGCTTCAGCAATACACAGCGGATATCAACATCCTGCCGTCTCAAAAGATCATGGACCCAAGGAAGATTTTGTCCCAAATCTCGTTAGCGGATGCGATGCGTCTGTATGAAGACGGACGGCGTGTAACTTGGCCAAAAATTGAGATGATCCGAAACACCACCATGATCAGTCGGCGTTTGGAGAACATCCTTATTCAGTATCAAGGATCGGTGGATCCAGACTAGCGTTCGGATGGACCTGACGCCGGGTGCCCTCTTGGAGCGGCAGAACCGTTCTGCTATTCAAAACCGAGAGGAGCGTTGGGAATAGAATACGCTCACAAGTGGACGAAATACCCGCCAATTTTGAGATCGACGAGGCACGTTTGAATACTCCATCCTTAGACTTGGCCCGCCCGTTTTTCGCTGAAATCGCTGAACGAGCAACTGAATTTGAAACGCAAGGACATGTGTCTCAGGACCTGGTTGATCGTATCGCCGAAACCGGGTTGTACCGCATGTGTAATCCGGTGGAATTTGGCGGCCTCGGCGCCCAGCCAAAGGATTTTGCGGAAGTGGTGGAGTACATCGCCCAAGCCGATGCCTCATCCGCTTGGGTCATGTTCATTGGTAATATGTCAGCCTTCAGCATTGCTGACCTAAAGGGCGACTTGGGCAAAGCAATTGCCGCGGACCGAAGCGCCTTCATGGCAGGCGTGTTTGCCCCAATGGGGCGCGCCACCAGGACCGTTCGAGATGGCGTACCCGGGTTTCAATTGAACGGGCGATGGCAATGGGGCTCCGGCAGTCCAAACTGCCAGTACTTAACCGCTGGCGCGTTCATTCAATTAGAAGACGGATCTTTAGAAACCCTGCCGGACGGGACCCCCAGACATGTCAGTTTCCTGATCCACCGCGAAGAGTTGGAATTGCTGGATACGTGGCATGTCAGTGGCCTAAAAGGCACCGGCTCGACGGATTTCCAAGTCGAGAACTTGTTCTTGGCCGAAGAACGGATGATCGCGACCGACGCCCGACGTACCGATCAACCGATTTTTCGGTTTCCTTACTTTGGCCTACTGGCAATTGGCATTGCCGCGGTTGCGCTCGGAATTGCCAAATCCAGTTTGAACCATGTCATTGAGTTAGCGACGGCAAAAAAGCCGCAAGGCAGTCGACGATCCTTGGCACAAAGATCAGCTGTTCAGATCAACATTGCTCGCGTTCAAGCACGGCTGCGGTCGGCGCGATTGTTTGTGTTCGATACCATCGGAAATTGCTGGGACGAAGCTCAAGGCGAAGGCGAGCCTTCGGTCGAAAGTCGCATGGAATTGAGGCTTTCCTTGACCCATGCGGTCCAAACCTGTGCCGACATCGTAACCGATCTTTACACCATTGCCGGCGGCAGTTCTGTATACAGCAAAAGCCCATTACAGCGTCACTTTAGAGACATTCATGTCGCCACTCAGCACATGATGGTGAACGAGGCGACCTTGGAACTCACGGGTCGAGTCTTGCTGAAGCAAGAAGTGAACACCTCGCAACTTTAATCATCGCGCCGGGTCATCCGTTCAAGAATTGATGGCCGCGAAGTCACGCAATTCAACCCGCTGTGCAGGCTCCAATACGAGATCTTCAATACCGAATGGCGTAAAGAATTTCGCGACGCGATCATAAGTGACGGAACGCAACGACGCTGGCTGCCAATCCGGACAGAAATCCATTTCGACCAATGTGGCGCGTACCCCTTCTCGGAAGTTGTGCGTTTTGGCGAGACGGGAGGTTAGTCTGTACTCAATCTTCAAAGCCTCATTGATCGATTCAAGATATTGCCCCGTACGGATTTGCCGCAATGTAATTTTTGTCGACAATGGAGACTTCGCGAGAATTTTGGTCGCCTGCGTTTTCGCCCAAGTTCCCGATGATTGAAGCCCATAGGCCAGCTCAGTAGCACAGTTTCCTTTGAACAGGTCCCCGATCTCTTCAAAGTGCTCAATTTGGCTCGGATCGTAATGAGAGCGATAAGCCTCAAGTGCCGCGACCCCATCATTTTGCAGAGCTCGCTTAAGTGCTGCGATGTTCTGTGATGGACAAAAGTGTGTCGCCAACCCACTCGCCGCAACAGCTTCACCGCTCAGCCGTTCGCCGGTGAGGGCAAGCCATGTACCGAGTTCATTCGGAAGCTTAGACAAATAGAGTGTCGCGCCCGCGTCTGGAACGAAGCCATACGCCGTGTCAGGGAAAGACAATACAGTTCGCTCCGTCGCAACCCGATAGGTTCCGTTGACCGCCAGTCCAATGCCGCTGCTTTTCACCACGCCATCTATAATGGTCACAATTGGCTTCGAGTAGCGTGCGATGAGACTGCACAGATTATACAATGTCGCTAAATATGTTTCGACCCGACCGTCTTGAACACGCCCGATCGACGCCAACATCGTGAGATCACTTCCAGAGCAAAAGCCACGACTGCCATCAATGTGTTCTAGAATGATCACCTCGACTGAACTGTCGTGCTCCCACTGCGATAGAAGTCGTATTAACTCCTCGCACATTGGCAAATTCAAGCGGTGTTGCGAAGCTTTGCGGTTCAGCGCAATTCGACCCGTCCGGCCTTCTTTGCGTGAGCAGATGTTTAGTGACATAGTTTCCTCTCCATAGCAGGCGACGAACGTGGGTTCATAGCTCGCGCAATTGTGGGCGCATGGACAACGAGCTTCCCTATCGGAAAATTCCGTAACGGAACGACTGGAAAACTGAAGTGTTGAAAAGGCACAAGAAATATGTTTGCATAATTGCAAATCCTTTTTTGCAAAATTGTGAACCATGTCTCAAAAGAAAAAGCTATTTGTCGGCCGGAAGATCCGGAATATTCGCAATCAGCACAACCTGACCCAAGCAAAGTTCGCCGACACACTTGGAATCTCCACGAGCTATCTCAACCAAATCGAGAACAATCAAAGGCATATAACCGCCTCGGTTCTCATCAGTTTGGCCGAACAGTTCTCCGTCGATGTATCTAGCCTCTCCGATAGTGATGCCGATCGGATTCTTATCGACCTCAAAGAAGTTTTCGCAGACCCGTCCATCGACTTCGATACGCCTGGCCTGCAGGAGTTAAAGCTAGTCGCAGCGAATGCGCCGGAAGTCGCGAGAGCGCTCATTTCAGTTCATCAAGCTTTGCGACGCAACTCAGAGAAAATCGCTGAACTCGGTCACGTTGTGGATGATCAAAGCTCGGGCCTAACCCCTTATAATGAAGTCCGGGATTTCTTTCATTATCGCGATAATTATATCGATGAGTTGGACCGGGCGGGAGAAGCCCTCGCCATGTCGTTTGAGGGTGATGACCTGTTAGAGAGTTTGCGAGCTTATCTCCTAAAGCAGCATCAAACCTCAGTGATCGCGACACACCAGGACGATGCGGATACGATGCGTAGTTTTGATCCCGCCGCCAACACGATCCGCCTAAACCCCCACCTCGATCGTAGCAGTCAGTGCTTCCAGCTCGCACACCATATCGCTCAAATTGAACAGAAAGCTGCGATTGAGAAAATCATCTCCGGCGCGAACTTTGGATCCATCGACGCAAGGAACATTGCAACACTCAGTCTTGCCAATTATTTTGCTGGCGCTGTGGCCTTGCCTTACACTCGGTTTTTGAACGCGGCGCGCGACTTAAGGCATGATCTCGATCTGCTGTGTGAGCGGTTTGATGCAAGCATCGAACAAGTTGCCCACCGTCTATCCACGCTGCAGAAACCGGGCGCCAAAGGCCTGCCATTTTTCTTCGCGCGCGTCGACCAAGCCGGCAACATCACCAAACGGCATAGCGCCACCAAGCTACAATTCGCGCGTTTTGGATCCGCCTGCCCGTTGTGGAATGTGCACCGCGCGTTCGAGACCCGTGGAGAAATCATTCGCCAGCTCGCGGAAACCCCAGATGGTGCGCAGTATCTCTGCTTGGCGATCGCGGTGTCGAAGCGCTCTGGCGGGTTCGGGACACCGACGCGCAAATATGCGCTCGCATTGGGCTGTGATATCGCACACGCGGAAAAGGTCGTTTACTCAGACGGCCTTAGCATCAATGATGCGACCCAGTTTGAGCCGATTGGCGTATCTTGCCGATTATGTGAACGCGAGAACTGTCATCAGCGCTCCGTTCCGCCGCTGCAAAGAAAGCTCAATGTGAATCCACATCAACGCCGCGTCGTGCCGTTTAGCCTGGGATGATCAGTCCCGGCGAACTGACGAGCAATTCTCCATATCAGATGGTCCAAACGGGGTCTCCCATTCGATGAGCTCAAAATTGTCGATCTCAATTTCCGTCGACGTGCGCTCGGATTCAATTTCCAGAAGAATGCGAATTGAGCGCGCGCGAACACGTGGACTGTCGAAATCGATATCGAGCTTAAACGGCTCCCCAGGCGGAACCTGACTCGTCGCAAGCAACGTCGTCTTTCCAGTCTCTAACGCATCGAACAATCCCTGCCCATCGGCTCTGACTTGCAAATAAGTTCGCACCGTTGCGGGTGCCGATGCCGCGAGATCTGCCCTCACAGACATCGGCGTACCTTTCGAGAAAACCCTGGTGAACTTTCGCATGCCGGTAGTGATTGCATTGTTCGGCGCGAGTTTCACAGAGAGCGCCTTGTCCCAAGGTTTCGGCTCATTCGCCGTCAGTGTGATACGAGGATCGAGATCTAGCCAAGAGCGATCTGGCGCATCGAATAGGTCATAACTGTCAAAATCTCCGCGCGCCAACAGACCTTTGCCCCGACGCGACTCTGCGCCTTCGCAGTCGATAGCGGGCCTTATGACCGGCGAACTGAAGCTATCGGCGTTTCCCGAATGAAGCGCCAGATGGCCGCCAGACAGATATAGGCGCGTGTTGCGCTTCTTTGAGAGTTTAAACAGGCGCTGATTGATTTGCGCTCTCATCGCCCCCATTGCTGGCGTCGGGTGATAGCCTTTGATATAAATCGGAACGGTTTCAGCGTGATAAAATTGATCGCCGTCCATCCAGACGTAGAGCATTGCTGCGGACTGCGCAGAATAGAAATACTGGTCGAATAAGAAATTCCCCAAAGACCAAGCGATAAGCTTTCCCTCATAGAGTTCCAAGCCTTGAACGACGTGCGGATGGTGGCCGATCACCATCGCAGCGCCCTGATCGACGGCCCGCTTCAGTTTGGTCTCCATAGAGAGCGTTGGCTCTTCCACATATTCAAGACCTCCATGAAATTGCAGAATCGGAATACCCCCATCTCTAACGCTTTTTAGTGTGGTCGAGAGAAGGTTCTCTTCGGTCCCCAGCGCTGCCCCGCCCTTCTCAGCATCCGCGGATTGCGTTGGCGGACCAGCTGGCCAACCGACATAGCTCAGAAAGTCATATTGCGACGCGCCGAGCTGTTCGCGATGCGCCTCAAGAGCTTGCGCCTCGACTTTTCCAGCGCCGGAATAGTCGAGCGAACTCGCGCGCAGATGCTCCATCGTCGCGTCCAGTCCCGGTTCCAGGAAATCGTAAGTGTGGTTGTTTCCGAGCGCGACATAGTCGACGCCCGCCCACTCAATCGCCTCCAGCGTTTCCGGAGCTGAATAAAACGTCACCGATTTGGGTGCGGCCGCGCTTGGTGGGTCGTTGAAGATCTGCGTTTCGAGATTGATGGAAGCATAGTCGGCGCGCTCGAGATATGGCTTCATCTCCGCAAGCAACGCCTTGGAGTCTGCCAAAACGGACCCTGGGCGAACCAATATCGGCTCTCCGTCATGCGGCGTGTAAAACCGCCGCCCGATCATCACGTCACCGCCGAACACAAACAGAGTGCGGCCCGGCTTGCGCGCCACGAGCGCAACATCGTTCAGCGTCGACCGTTCCGACAGTTCGGCATGGCTAAACGTCTGCAGCATCGGGTAATAATTATCGGCGGAGAACTCAATTCGGTACACCGAACCCATCTCCGGGGAAATCGAAAAGCGGCCCTGTGCATCTGTTTCGAACGTCTGCGCTCCGATCTGAAGCTGCGCTTGAAGCGGCGCACCCCTAACATCGACCACACGTCCTTCGAGCCAGGGCTCCGGCAGGGCTGGCGCCGCGCTGGATTGGCACGCTGCGAGCGGAAGAACGCTAGCCAAGCAGAGAACGCTAAAAATCTGGCGCAGCATTGTACTCCTCCTCATCGAGCTCCCCTTCTGATTTCGCCACGACGGTCGCCACCGCGAGATCGCCCGTCACATTGACCACGGTGCGCATCATGTCGAGGACGCGATCGAACGGCAAAATGAACCCGACGATGATTGCCGTTTGCTCAGCTGAGATACCAATGGAGGTCAACACTGCCGCGAGTAAGAAGAGCGAGGCCGAAGGCACAGATGCCGTGCCGATAGAGACTAGCGTCGTCGTCAATCCAATGATGAAATAGTCACTCAGCTCCAGCGGCACGCCGAATGCTTGCGCAGAGAACAATGCGACGATCCCGACATACAGCGCAGTGCCGTCCATGTTCACCGTCGCGCCGAGCGGAAGCACGGAGGAGCGAACCGGAACACCGATGCCGAGATTCTCTTCGGCCGCCGCCATTGTCGCCGGAAGGGTCGCAGCGCTTGAGGAGGTTGAATAAGCCAGCAATTGCGGGTCCACGGCGCCGCGCGCGAATGGCAAAACCCGCATACGGGCGAGCAACTTCACCATACCAAACTGAACGAAGACGATGTGCGCGATACACGCGAGGTAGACCGCCGCGGCCAAGGTCACCACTTTGAACAGTGTCTCGGCGCCCTGCGTTCCGGCAACCCAGGCGATCAAGGCGAACACGCCGAATGGCGCGAGCTCCATGACAATAAAAGTCAACTTCAGCATCACCTCGGCCCCGGCATTGAACACGTCGCGGAGCACCTTGGCCTCATCTCCGACCATGATGATGCCAATACCAATCAGAATGGCGAAGATGATCACCGCAAGAATGTTACCCTCTGCGAGCGCTTGGATGGGATTGATCGGGATCATGCCGATCAGGCGCTCGCCGAGCGTGGTCGCGGTGGAGAGAGTTTGGGCCTCGGCCCCGGACAGATCCACGCCGACTCCTGGCTGGAACACGGTGCCAAAAATCAAACCAATGGTGATCGCCAGAGCGGTGGTGCCAAGATAGAGCGCGAACGCCTTTATGCCGATCGACCCCAACCGGCGTGCATCTCCCATGGCCACCACGCCCGCGACCAGCGTGGTGAAGATCAATGGTACGACGAGCATCCGGATCGCCCGCACGAAGATATCGCCCATCCAGCGGATGGAGTTGGCGCCCTCGCCCCATATCAATCCGACAATGAGCCCGAGCACCAAGGCGCCAAGTATTCTCTTCCAGAGCGTTATCTTAAACCAATTTGCAAGCACTGGCGCCTCCCAATCTTATTGCTATCAATCCGTTTGCGGGATGTCGTAAAACTCTTCTGTGTCATCATCCGCGCAATGGTTTTTGCGAAGCCACTCATCGCGTTGGCGCAGCTTGAACAACTCCTCCATCGCTTTCACATCACCGCGCTTTAGGAGCTCGGCGAGTTCATTGAGCGCAGCCAACGCGGCGCGCCCTTCTGGTGTCGATGCGACATCGGGTGACACGCAAGTACGCTCACTCGAATACCGGCCCATCCAGGCGGCTAAAGCAGTATAGTTTTCCAAACTCATGAGGGTTGCTCCTGTTCTTGGTCACACGCCCCCCGGCGAATGGATTGCCCAAACAAGCCCTCGGCCAAAACACCTTCGCTGATCGCCGCTTGTCCATTGACAAACAGATGAACGACACCTTCGGACAGCAAAGCTGGGTTGGAGAAATCTGCCACAGGACCAAAGCGGTCTGGATCAAAAATTACGATGTCCGCAATCTTGCCCGATTGCAATCGACCGCGATCACACAAAGAGAGGATATCGGCGGTTTGACTTGTGCTGCGATTGATGAAATCCGCCAATCTAACCACCTGTTTTTCAACAACATAAGTGCGATACTTACGCGGAAAACTCGCATACTTTCGAGGATGTCCATTGGTGCCGTCCGAACTTGTGACGACCCAAGGTTGAACCATGAAATTCTCAATATCATTGTCTTGCATGTTGAATGACGCGATACGGGAATCGCCCTCAAGGACGATTTGAATTGCGGCGACGACCGGATCAACACCCCGCTGTTGCGCTTCAACACTCAGCGTTTGGCTTGGTAAATCCCCTGCTCGGGCGACCAGCAAAATTGCGTCCGGCCCACCGCGTTTGCGTAAGTTCTCCGTTATCTCCGTCACCAACCGCTCTTGATTTGCGGGGTCCCGCAGACGCGCATTCATCGCCGCATCGGAATCGGCTTTTGCCCAGTTCGGAATGAGCGCATTTGAAATACGGGTGCCTGACGCGGACCAGGGATATTGATCAGCAGTGACTTGCAGGCCTTCAGCTTGAGCCGCTTCGACCGCTGCGATGACAGCTTCGCTATATCCCCAAACATCTACGCCGAGCGCTTTGATGTGCGCAAGATGAAGCGGCGCGCTGCTCTGACGGCTAATCTCGATCGCTTCATCAACAGCCGCCAATAGCCCGACGGAATAACTGCTCTCGTCTCGAATGTGGGTATCATAGATTGCACCATACTCGCCGGCGATTTTGGCGAGTGCGATGACCTCTTCGGTGCTGGCATATGAGGCGGGTGCGTAATACAAGCCGGCTGAAAGGCCGAATGCGCCATCTTCTATCGCGCGGCGAGTCAGTGATCGCATTTGATCAAGTTCAGCTTCGTCCGGTGGTCGGTTCTCTCGCCCCAGCACCTCGGCGCGGATGCTTCCATGGCCTGTGAACAGGCCGAAGTTTGGACCCACGCCGCGCACATCGACCGCCTGCAGAGTTCCCGCGATGTCTGTCGGGCCTTGGCCATCATTGCCAGAGACCACCGTGGTTACACCTTGCGTTAGATAGCCTTCCAAACGTTTCTTCGTATCACTGAATAGTACATCCGAAGTCGTGTGCGTGTGCGGGTCGATAAAGCCAGGCGCAACAACGAGACCGGTCGCGTCTATGACCGCACGTCCGACGTGAGTGTCATCGAACCCGGGTGCGACACGAGCGATCCGCCCCTCATGGACGAATACATCTAACTCCACCCCTTCGCTTGCAATGCCATCAAAAACCAAGCCACCCGATATCTGCAAGTCGTAATAGGTCGGTTCGACCGCCGCCGGCTGACACGCTGACCCGGTCAGACCGAATACAAAGAAGAGAGAAGCTTTCCAGCTCATGACGCCTCTTGTTCCAACAAAAGCGACATCATTTCCTGAGCGAAAACACGAGCGGTTTGAGCGATCTGTGTTCGGTCCGTTTCGTCACCCAGTTCGTAGGTTATGGCTGGAACGCCGAAGCGTTCGAAAATATAAGTTTTCGACGTTGGCAAATCGACATTGTGTGCGCCTTGCCGATCAAAGGGATAGCCATCTAACCGATCCCCGGCACGCGCGAGCCACTGTGCGGTGAACCCGTACTCGGTGCCATCGAGACCAATCGGCTGGGTGTAGAAAATGTTGCGACGCGTTGAGTGAAAGTCGAGAAACACCGTTAGGTCGTCTTCATCTATGAGATCGATGATCGACTTTGCGGCTTGCGTTTCAGGCTGTGTAAAGGGTCCCCAATCGCGGTTTAAGTCGAGTCCACCGAGATTGTGTCGCCAATGCCCGTGCTCCACACCATCCGGGTTCAAATTTGGAATCATATAGAGTTTAAATCGGGCACGGAAGGCACGCGCTAACTCACTCTCGCTCAACAATTCATCGGTAAAACTCTTCATCGCAAGCGCGCCGGTGATCTCGGGTGGATGTTGACGCCCGACCAGCATTATCGCCTTCGCGGCTTCGAGATTATCATTGGTCTCAAGCAATCTAATCGGTCGCGCCTCAATCGATTGCCCAATCACGCGGCCGTCAACATGCGCATACGCAAGATGCTCGTCCATCCAAGCGTCATGAACTTGGTTTGTGATCAGCTCTTGCCCGGCCAAAAATAGTGGCTGATCATCAAGCGTGAGTCCCACACTCACTTCGTATCCCGCGGATTGAACTGCCACCGTGTGTTCCGGCAACACCACCCACGTCTGAGTATCGTAACTGATCTTCGGCTTATACCGGTGCGGATGCTCTTCGTATCGAAGCACAACTTTGACATTGCCCGCTTGGAATGGCGTTAAGCGAACCGCATACCAGGGACTTGCATTGATCGGCACATCTTCAGGTTTCAGATCGATCGCGATGGTCCGCTCATCAAGAATGTCACACGCCGCCATATTTGCGCCGGAGAAATCAACGTCGACTTTAAAGACCCCCGTCTCGCAATAAGCGCCTTCAACCCATTCACTCTGGGGCTCAGGTGTCGGTGGAACGACGCAACTCGCTGCCAGGCTTAGAAGCGGAAGTAATAGAAGAATGCGCATGCGGGGACCTCGCTCTAGGCGGCTTGAGAATATTGCGACGCGGGCCCGATCAGCTCGCTCAATGTCTGTGCGGCACCTGCAGAGAGCGTCCAACCGAACATGCCGTGCCCCATATTGAGGTAAACACCCGACACTTTAGCCGCGCGCACAATGGGAAGACTGCTCGGGGTCGCAGGGCGCGCGCCGATCCAGGTTGATTTGATCGATGAATAGTCCGCGATATCTGGGATCAAAGTGCGCGCCGTCTTGATCAATTCTTGGACGCGCTGTCGACGCCGCTCCTCGCTGGCAATGCCAAAATCAGCGAAACCTGCAATGCGAATTTGATCGCCGATTCTCGAGAAAACAATCTTATACCCTGCATCGGTGATCGCCACCTCAGGAGGACGCGCTCCAACTGGGGCGGTCAATGAGTAACCCACGACCGGATAGATTGGCAGTTTAATGTCCAATTCCCTGAGGAGTTTTGTTCCGGCAACCCCGGTGCAGACGACTACTGCGTCGCACGCATGCTCACCGCTTGCGGACAGCGAGATCGCGCTCACGCCCGATTTCCCTCGAACCACTTTGGTGACATCTTCATTGAAATGAAAGCTGACTCCAAACTCTGTGCGGCAATGCTCGACCAATTGCTCTGAGAAAGCGGCTGCATCGCCGACTTCGTCATGTTCGACCCATATGCCTCCGGCGCAATCGCCGGTGTACTGTTGCAGAGCGGGCTCCATAGAGAGACACTCATCCCAGTTTAGGACCTTTTTTGGGCACGACTCTTCATTTCCGTTCTGCGCCTTGCGCGCTTTGTCCAAATCGGATGCGGACTTCATCAGAACCAGCTTGCTGGCGCGGCGGTGACCAAACGAGAGAGAGACATCATCGAGAATTTCATGAAAGGCTTGACCCGACGCAGCCGCCAATTTCGAAAGCCGTTTAGCGTCTTTCTTTGACGCGGTTGGTAGGCAACGATTTAGAAATTGCAGCGACCAACCAAGGAAGTCAGTGGTGATCACTGACGGCAGGCGGAAGGCCGGATCTGCCCCCATCAAGATAGAGGGAATTTTGCCAATCAAACTGGGTGCTCCCATCGGCGAAGCAAACCCGTAAGACAACTGGCCGCCATTAGCGAAACTGCTTTCCATAGCGGCGCCAGGTTCACGATCGAAAACGGAAACTTCGTGACCTTGTTTTGCAAGTTTGTAGGCCGTGGTGACCCCAACAACACCCGCCCCGATCACTGCTATTTTCATCTCATTTGCGCGGCGTCTGCTATAAAGTGAAACTCTGCCTAAGTGACACTCTGAATCTCAATCACCGCTTCCTCTCTGATCCTGTTTCCTCTGTTCGATCGTCAGTTCAGTTGACCGCAATCTCAAACACGCCGTCGACCTCAACCGCGACACCTCCTGGCAATGATGAGGCTCCGACTGCAAACCGGGCATGCCGTCCAGCATCGGCAAACACGTCGACCATCAAGTCCGAACAACCGTTTATGACTTTTGGAATATCGACAAAATCTGGCGCGGCGTTGACGAAGCCACCAAGCTTCACGACTCGCGTAATCTTAGACAAGTCGCCCACGGCGCTTTTGCACTGGGCAATCAGATTGATCCCACAATACCGTGCGGCGGCGTACCCACCGTCCAGATCCATGTCCTCGCCAAGTCGTCCAGTGATCCGCCCATCAGATGCCGCTGCGACTTGCCCGGAAATGAAAAGAAGACTTCCCGTCTGCACGAATGGGACGAAATTTGCGACCGGCTTGAGCGGCTCTGGAAGCGCAATCCCGAGGTCTGCAAGTCGTTGTTCAGGCGTGGACATAACTCATCCGTTTCCATGAATTAGCGAAGGTAGAAAGAAGCTTGCAGCTTAGGCCGTGAGGTCTGGTTCGATCGTCCAGCCGGGAGGAATCGCGGCTAAAATCGAACAGATTTTGTGCTGAACGCGACCTAAGCTGCAATAAAGCTCAGGTCGACCTAAGGAAGGATTGATTAAGTCGACCTGACAGTTTGGACCGTCGTTAGAACTCCTTACGGATGTCCACATACCAATAGCGTCCACGGTTTGAGTGAAGGCTTGGGAAGTATCCGCTGGCAAACTCGTCGGCGAGCGGTGGCTCTTCATCGGTGATGTTCCGCGCCCCGAGTCGGATACGCGTGTCACCACCAAGCCATTCTTCGAAAGTGTATTGGCCGTACAAGCTGACCGTTTCGAATGGGTCGACCTCGAAAATCTCACCACCTGGTCCGGTGACAGATGTGTCGATCACTTCGCCAACATAGTTGTAGAAGAGACCAGCCCCCCAAGACCCATTGCGCCAGATCATGCTTGCATTGCCGCGCCACTCAGGGCGACCATTTTGCTGCACGCGGTCTTGCGAGCCGGGCACATCTACCGCGGCGTTTGCCAGTCCAGACTCAACTGCTGCAATGATTGCTGCACCGTCTGCTCCAGGTTCTTGGAATGCCTCTTGGAGATAAGCGGCGTTCACCTTGAATGTGAAATCCCCGAACGCATCCGTGTCCAAGCCCCAGTTCACGCCGATATCAACGCCCTCAAATTCACGAAGGTTGAGGTTCACATACTGATCTGCAACTTCGATAATTTCACCCGCTGGAGTCAGACCAGCCGCGGTGTAAAGCGCGATCTCGTCAGCGGTCGGCGCCGCCCGAACCACGTTCGGGTTTGAGCTGCCTTGCAGACGCAAAACATAATCCAGCGAGATCTGGTTCTGATCACCGAAAATACCGACCACGTCTTCTTGCTCAATCCGCCACCAATCGAGCGTGAATGTCAGATCGTCGACGAAGGAAGGTTGATAAACCAGCCCGATAGAGATGTTATCATTCTCTTCTGGCTGAAGGTCAGGACCACCTGAGCGCACACTCTCAACGGAATTGCCATCACAGTCGCCAACATCGAACGGGGTTCCGTTTGCGCGTGCGGTGGCTTCGCAAACGATCCAATCTTCGCGCCCACCATTTACACGGCGAATACCATTTGCGTTGATTTGTTCCAGGTTTGGCGCCCGGAAGCCTTGCGAATATGCGGCCCGGATTTGGAAGTCTGGATGCGGGTACCATGACAGGGCAACTTTAGGCTTCGCAACACTCCCCACATCAGAGTAATCTTCAGCGCGTATAGCGAGTTGAGCGTCCAAGCTGTGAACCAGCGGGATGTTCATATCTTCGCTGACCAACGGGACAGCCAATTCCGCAAAGGCCGAGAACACGTCACGGTCACCATTCGTATCAGGCGTTGGGCTTGAACCCATAATGTCACTTGGAATGACGTTCCCTGTCACGGAGTCCGTAAACACGATCGTCCCGTCCAAACGCGCATCACGATCATCGGTGAATTCTTGACGTCGAAACTCGGCACCCAATGCGATCCCCAAGCCGCCCGCGGGTAGTTCGTAAATAGAACCGCTAGAGAGCTTGAAGTCCGCAAGCGTGAGCGAGGTCTCACCGACGCGAGAGACAGGCACAATGAAGCTGCTAATGATCGACTGATTGTTGAACGTGCCAGGCGCGTTCGTATCAGTGACATTGCCGCCCGCGAAGATATTATACGCGTCAGCGGTGGTTCCGTTGATGGCCTGCTGGAAGAGCGTGTTGCTCACCCGGTTGGTTACGTCGGTGGTTTCGGCTTCAGAGTGGAGCAGAGCTGTTTCCCAGTTCCAATTGCCCCAGTCGCCACGCAGTCCGCCCAAGAGACGGAAGCTGTCATTCTCGACATCAACCCGGCGAGGACCAACATCTAGCGGGCGATAGTCCCGGATCTCGAGGTCGACGCCGAACGGATTGTAAAAAGCGTTCGCATCAACCGCGAAGCGACCGCTCGACAGCATCTGTGCGGCCTCACGTTCGCGATTATAATCTGCGTGATAGTAAGTCGCTTCACCAAAGAATTCTACGCCATTTAAAAATTCATGATTCACGAAGGCCATCAGGTTTTGGCGTTCGGTATTTCCGACCAATTCCCGATAACGCGCACGGTCTAGACGCAATGCGGTATCAATTGATCCACCATTATCGGCGCAAACGCCGTTGCCGAGATCGACCAGACACCCAGCAAATGTGTTTGGTTGAATGTGGAAGTCATCGTCGCCAATGGCGGCGATGGCGCCTTCAAGCGATCGGAATTCCGCCCACTGCGTTTGCGTTGAAAGGTTGCGCAGCTGCGTATCGCCTTCGAAAGGCGTGCCTTCAAAGAAGGTCCGGAGGTCTTCAGTGCTCGAATTGCGAAGCTGAAGCGCCGAGAAACCCTCGCGATCTAGGATGTTTGCGAAGATCGAAACATTGGTTCGATCATCGTTGAAATTCTTACCCCATTTTAGCGTGCCCGTAAGCTCGCGTAGATCGGTGTTTTCTGAGCCGCCGTAACGAAGGCTCGCTTCCAACCCTTCGAAATCATCTTGTGTAATGGTGTTGATCACACCGGCAACTGCATCTGTGCCGTAAATCGCCGCCGCGCCATCACGCAGAACTTCAAGGCGCTGAATGCCCGTCACAGGGAGCGATTGAGAGTTGACGGTGTTAACCGGGACAAAGTCTTCGACCTGCGTGCCTGGGTGAAGCACCAGACGGCGGCCATTGAGCAAAACCAACGTATTGCCCGTACCAATGCCACGCAAATTGATCGAGCCTATATCGCCGCGCGCCCCGTTTACGCCGGTGAACTCCGCTTCAGAGAAGATGATGTCTCCGACTTGCGGGATCGCCCGCAAAAGCTCGTCGCCGCTTCCCGCGCCAGTCACGTCGATATCGTCGACGTTTAGAACCGTTACAGGAAGCGCGCCAGCGATATCCGATCCAACGATTTGCGAGCCAACGACCACGACCTTGTCGAGTTCGCGCGTGTCGGCATCGGTATTGTCCGCCTCGCCCGCCGTTTGCGCCAGTGCTGGGCTTGCCATCATTCCGAGGCAGGTTGTTCCCAGCAAAAGTGTTCTAATTGTAGATGAGAGTTGCACTTGTATGTTCCTCCGACATGCCGTTCTCCAATCTGAAAAGTTTCACGCTCCTGTAAGCGTGCCAAATTGCTTTTTATGCCAACGATATAACCTGTGGTTATGCACGCAGTGTGGTGCTGAGACGTAGGACCCGCCGACTGAGGGAATGAGGCACCGTCTCAACTCATGTTGAGTTCGAGCTCGTTTCAACCGAGCGTTCGACATCCCCCAGCGCCTGGGTCCAGCCCTGGTAATCTTCGCTCCACTGCTATTTTGAAGAAACGCTATCAGCGCTTTCGAACAACCCAGAACGCTCAGTGATCATTGGAGATTGCAACGGATGCGAGCTGATGTTTCAGCTCATCAAGGAACGCGTTTTCATACTGCGAAATCGCATAATTCTCTCTCACAATCGCCCCAATCGAAAGCCCCATACTCTCGTCGAATTCGTAAACATCGACCCCCTCAGACGTGGGGCCATGCGCGGCGAACTCATCTACCACGGCGAGCCCTGCGCCACTCGCCACGAGCATGCGGGCAATATAATAGGTGTTCACCGTAATTCGTTGCGACTGTTGCAATTCTGACACATTTTCCAAATGGCTATTGAGCAAATGTCCGAGCGGTGCATCCACATTTAGCGAAATGAGCGCTTCACCCACCAGATCTTCGATTCCAATTCGACCCTTCCGGCCCGGCCAATGCCCCTTGGGTGTGACACAGACAAACTTTGCATCCCGCATCGGCAAAATCCGCAGACCCTCTCTTGGGAAGGGCTGATAGGCAATCGCAATATCTGTTTGTTCGGCGCGCAATGCCCCGACGGCCTCGTCATAGTGAAATGTCTCCACCTCGACACTGATATCCGGGAACTTAGCGGCGAATTTTGCGATCGCGGCTGGCCCCGCCGAGAGACCGATACTCGGCGCTAAGGCGATGCGAAGCGGTTTGTCTAAGCCATGCGACATGCTGTTGGCCCGTCCGCGAAACCGATTGACCTCGGCAAAGACTTTCGCGGCACTTTCGAACAGCTCAATCGCTTCTTGCGTGGGCACGATTCCGCTTGAGACACGGTCGAACAGTTTATACCCAAGCTGATCCTCAGTATGCCGAATGACCTTTGAGATCGCAGGTTGAGACACGCCCAGCAACTCCCCCGCCTTGCTGATAGAGCCGGCTGAGTAGACCGCGTAAAAAACTTCGATTTGTCGTAAGCGCATGCCTTAGGGCTAACACTCCAATTGGGGGTCGATAAAGAGGCCGCGCTGAATCAGGCCGTTTCAATCAGGCCTGCTCGAACATCTTTCTTGAGGAACTTTCCGCTCGCATTACGCGGGAAAGGTGTGTCGCTGAACCAGACATGAGTTGGAATTTTGAACTTCGCTAAGCGTTCTGCGCAGTGCGCCTTGAGCGCGTCCACAGAAAGCGAAGTGCCTGGCTTGAGATAAATTGCAACCCCAACTTCTTCGCCCAACCGTTCGTCCGGCACGCCAAACACGCAGCATTCAGCAATAGCGTCGTGATGATAGATGGCGGCTTCGACTTCCACACAGTAGATATTCTCTCCACCCCGCAGGACCATGTCCTTTTTTCGATCAACGAGATACAGAAAGCCATTCTCATCCACACGCCCAATATCGCCCGTATGTAGCCAGCCGTCGGTGATTGACTCCGCGGTCGCCTCCGGACGGTTGATATAGCCTTTGATGACAGAGGAGCCACGCACCCAAATCTCGCCAAGCTCGCCTTGCCGGACGTCTTCTCCAGCATCATTGACGCATTTGACCTCAAAATTCGGCATCGCAGGTCCGGCAGAGTCTGGCTTATCGACAAAAAAATCACCGCCAACAGAGGTGATGATCCCGCATGTTTCGGTCATGCCGTATCCGGTGCCTGGGCGCGCGACTTCAAGCTGATCATCAATCTGTTGAACCTGATCGGGCGGCACTTGAGCGCCGCCGCAGGAGATTGCCAACAAGCTAGACGTGTCTGTCTGGGCAAAGTCAGGATGATTGATCAGCTCGCGCCCCATAACTGGAACACCTCCCGCGGACGTTACTCGCTCCCGCTCTATCAATCGTAGCGCTTCGCCAGGATCCCAGCGATACATCAGCACCAAAGTCCCGCCCGCTGCGGTCACACGATAAGCACCGCAATTGTTCGCGGTTACGTGAAACAAAGGTGTCGTGATCAACGCCACCGGAATGGGAAGAACTGCTGGCGGCTCAACGCCAGTGGCCGACTGCACAGCTAGCATGGCCGAGACCGCTGCATATTGCAGATTAATCAGGTTAGCGACGCAGCCGCGATGGGTCAGTTGTGCACCTTTGGGAAACCCCGTCGTGCCAGATGTATAAAAAATGCAGGCATCGCTATCAGGATCGATCTCGACAGACGGTAGGGCGCGATCCGTGCTAATGATTTCACGCCAATCCGTCGCGCCAGCAAGCGCTTCGTCCACGCGGACCGTAATCAAGCGCGGCGGAGATTTGATCTCTGGATTGTTGTGGATCCGCGTCAATCGCTCTTTGTCGACAAACACGAATTTCGGTTCTGCATCATTGATGCCGTACGCCATCTCCGGTTCGGTCCACCAAGCATTCATCCCAACCACCGCGACACCGACTGCCGCACACGCCCAATAGATTAGCATCCATTCGGGATAGTTGCGCATCGCAATAGCGACCCGGTCGCCAGGACGTACACCTTGCTCAAACAACCAACCTGCGACGCTGTTCACTATCCGGTGGGCTTCAGCATACGTGATCCGTTCGTCCTGGTAGACCAAGTAATCGCGCTCCGCGAATTGCGTCGTAGATAGCCAAACCTCGCGGACGCTGTTCGGTCGATTTTTATAATCACGCATACGTTGCCCCAGGATCTCGGTCTCGATGATCTCAAAATCGCCGCCAGGGCCGGTCAGCTTTTCACGGGCTGCTTGGAGTTCTTTATAGTGCATGTCGCGCCTTCGTTCTTCCCTGGCTAAAGGCGTAAAAGATGAACCTATCAGGGGAAGCCATAACGTCGAGGCAAGCACGTGTTCGGGGGAGAGAGTGGGCGACGACTCGAACTTGCGGAGCCGTATCGCTCGCATTAGCACTTTGCCGAAGGATCATCTGAATCGGAGAATGCATCGGTGAGACACTTGATTTGCTGCCTTAGCCTGGTCGCACTGGCCGCTTGCTCTGCCGGATCAGAAAGTGGAGATTCAGAAATGCCGCCAGAGACGATATCCACGCGCCCGCCCCCGCAAACTCTTGAAGATCGATTTGCCGTCCTCGCGCTTGATTGCGTGCACCGCGAATATCCCAACAAAATTGCCCATGTTCTGCAATCTGCTGAAGACGCCAAAGCCCCGCGCGACCTGACGCCAATTTTCTATGGCTGCTATGACTGGCACTCTTCTGTTCATGGTCATTGGTTGCTCTCGCGAATTCTCACCACGCAGCCTGACAGCGTTTTGAGCGCAGAGATCCGGGCCGCATTGGCGACGAGTTTCACGTCAGAAAAACTGGCAGGCGAACTCGCCTATTATCGCGGACCCGGTCGCGCTTCATTCGAACGCCCCTATGGCATCGCATGGTACCTTCAATTGGTTGCAGAGCTCGAGGAAAGCGATGACCCGCAACTGACCGAGTGGCGCGAAATTTTGCGTCCGCTCGAAGACGCCATCGTCGCGCAAGTCTTATCGTGGTTGCCAAAACTGTCCTACCCCATCCGATTGGGAACGCACAATCAGTCGGCCTTCGCATTTGGTTTGATGCTGGACTATGCTCGCACCGTTGAAAACTCGGAGTTGGAACGGGCTCTGATGGATAAGTCCGTGGCGTTCTATCAAAGCGATGTGAATTGTCCGCTGGCTTATGAGCCGTCTGGAGAAGATTTTCTTTCGCCTTGTTTTATGGAAGCCGATTTGATGCGACGAGTCCTCTCTGAGACAGACTTCGCGGATTGGCTGTCGGCGTTTCTACCCGACATTCCAACCGATGGATCAGGCGATTGGTTAGCGCCGGGAATCGTCCTCGACCCGTCTGATGGAAAGCTCGTTCACCTTGATGGGGTAAACTTGTCGAGAGCCTGGGCCTTGGAAGGCATTGCCAGCGCCCTCCCAGAAAATGATCCGCGTATTGCAGCCTTGCAGGCGTCTGCAGATTTACACCGCGAGGTCGGCATCGCGTCGGTCTCAGCTGAACACTATTCCGGAAGCCACTGGCTCGCCAGCTTTGCCACGTATCTCACCACAAGACGCGGCATCTAGTCAGCCATTTGGGTTAATGTCCGCCTTGCATTGCTTCGATCTGCGCTTCCGTTCGTGAAACAGTTTTCGCACACGTACACCATGCAGCACGGATCGTGGCGATGAATGCAATTGTCGTTGTCAGACAGGCGAGCAGCAACAATGCGGCGCCAGCATATAGAGCGAATGCACCCGCCACATCTGACACCCGCAGCAAACCGGCGGCGACCGTCGCCACGGGAAATGTGGTGGCCCACCAGCTCAACGTCATGCCCGCTCCGAAGACGAACCGAATTTGTAAAACGAGCGCCAAGATAAAGAACGCGCCGCCGCTCAATAGCAAGAACGGTCCATGCCAGCCCACGTTTGGAAGCACCGTTAAAAGAGCTCCAGCGAGCAATCCGAAAGGAGCGGCGATGATGAATAGCGTTGGTCGGAGTTCTGGAGCGACGGCCGGCTCAAACACCAGTCGTCGAAACACCAGCGGCACCAACATTAGCCATAACATCGCGCCAATCCCCAATGTCAAAATTGGGAAGGCGATGGGTCCGTAGTTTGGCCAGGTCATTGCCGATGTCATGATCCCAGCGGCTGGAAGGAACCAAGTTGGGTTAAGATCACTCGGCGCGTAATCATGGGTCAACCACAAGCCAACAAACCCAAACAACATTATTAGGTGCCCTACACTCGCGACCAACCAGAGCACCTGCCCACTTGGCCATAGCGGTGTGAGTGTTCCGCCAATGACCATGGCCGCCATGAAGCCTGGGGCCAACAAGTTCGCTCGGGTGGCCATCGAGATATCGTCGGCCACAGCTTGGCGGTCCCGCATGAGTTTGACGAGATAGAGCACAACATCCAGCGCCAACACAATGCTGGCTGCGATCAGGAGCCCGAACCCCAAACCAGAAAGCAAGTCCAGGCTTAGCGGCTGGACGGCTATGCGAATGGCGCCGCCCAAACCCGCCAAACCAAGCGCGATCGGAAACAGCGCGGTTGGAATGCGCACTAACAGGGCGCCAGCGCCGCGGATTGAAAGAGCCATCGGGGATTGCCTTCGTAAAGATCGCTATCAGTGATCGAACAATAAGCATGCCCGATCAAGGTTGCGCCCACTCACCATCCTCAGGACAGCAGGAGCGGGCACGATTTTTTGAACTCCGCCAGGCGTCTCAAGCGTTGTTGTGATAATACCGCTCGTCAACAATTTTGCCATTCTTCCAAGTCGTCACTACGGCTTGATTTTGAACGACATGCTGACCCTCGGTGGTCTTAAACTCCATGGTCGCCTCATAGAAGGTCTTGTCACCTCCCGCACCTTTAGAGTGCGCGGTGTATTGAATAAATTCCGAGACACCTGCGAGCAGTTCTTTTTCGACGGCGATGTTGCGATCACGTCCAGACTTTGGCGACTGCCCGACTTCCTGAATGGTGACGTTCGCATCGAAGTAACGTTCCATGCCTTGGACAAACTGACCTTCAGCGAGCATGTCTAGAAGCGTGTTCAAATGGGTTAGGTTTTCTTGTTCCATGGGATTTTCTCTCTTGTGATTCTTTAGTTCAGCGACCCAACAGCGGATCCAGACCGCCAGCGGCATCGAGGTTGAACAGATCGTCGGCGCCGCCGACATGAATGTCTCCGATGAATATTTGCGGTACGGTTTTGCGACCGCCTGATTTTTTGATCATCTCAGCGCGGCGGTTCGGGACGATTTCTAGATCGTACTCCTCCCACTCGGTCACGCCTTTCTCGCGAAGCAAAGCTTTGGCGCGACGGCAGAATGGGCAATGACCCATCGTGTACAGCAAGATGTGGGGCATAGTGATCTCCTTTCTGGGCCCCTGCAGACCGGGAACCGAGCTACAGGGTGAAGGGTTAGGAACCATTGGCGATTCGTCTGAGTTCATGTCCAGCCAAGAACAACGCGCCCGCCAGCAGCACAGCATCTTTCAGCAGGAATTGACCGGGAACCACGGAGAGGGCTGGAAATCCGCCTAGACTTTGCTCCCAACCGGGTGCCGTGAACAAAAAGCTGAGCGTCAGCAGGAAGGTGAACGCCGCAGCCACTGCTCCCAGAAACCCGACACGGGCAAACTTAACCCCTGCGATAATGGCGAAGGCCGTCAAAATCTCGATCGACCCGATCAGATTGGAGGCGCCTTGCACGCTGGTGACGCTGTACAGCCAGCTCGTAAAAGGACTTGACGCCACTAAGCCTTCAATTGCGCCGGCCTCATAAGCGGTAAATTTCATCGCTCCGATCCAGCCAAGCACGCCAGCAATTGAAAACCGTAAGCTGGTCTGGCCAACGGCTGTTACTTTGTCAGCGGTCGCCGCCAAATCTTCGGCGGAACGGCCTGCAAAAAGGGATTCTGTGGTTGACATTCTGGGCTTCCTTATAAATATTGACCGTTCGGTCTTGAATTGGGTTCACCGGAGCCGGATTGCGTCCGACGCTGGACAAATATGAATTACAGACCGATAGGTCAATAATATAGGAAATCACAGATGCGTGATCGAAATGCCCCCGGTCGTCCGCGCGAGTTTGACGACACAGAGATGCTCCGCAAGATCATGAAATTGTTCTGGAAAGGTGGTTATGAAGGCGTATCGCTGTCTGCGATTATGCGCGAAACGGGGCTCCAAAAAGCCAGCCTCTATGCCGCTTTTGGCGACAAACGCGCCCTCTATTTGAAAGCGCTGACGCAATATCATGAAGATGTCGTGGTGGGTGCCGCGCGGGCGCTGAACGACACCAGTCGACCGGCATTGCACCGGGTGGAAGCTTTCTTGAACGCGCCGCTTGATGCAGCCCGATTGGATGACCGAACGGGCTGCTTTCTATGCAACGCTTCAGCCGATCAAGCCGATTTGGATCCGGCAACAAAACAGCAAGTAAAGCGTGGATTTGAATCCCTTACGCGCGCGCTCGCCCACCCCATCGCAGAGCTGAGACCAGCGCACGACGAGGCCAGTATCCTGACCACAGCGCGAACTTTGGTGTCGGTCTATATCGGCTTGCGGATTATGGTTCGCAGCGGACTAAGCTTGGAGCAACTAGAGTCGAGCGTGCCGAATGCGATGACGCTCGTGAGTCCGTAATCGTGCCACGCGACGTCCGAGGCACGATTCTAGAATTTTCACCGGTGCAAAGCGCTTAAGTCCCGGTCCAATTGGGTTCACGCTTCTCAGCGAACGCTCTTGGTCCTTCTTTGGCATCGTTCGACGTGAACACCTCTTTCTGAAAAGGTTCTTGCATCTTCCAAAGCGTCGGCTCATCAAATCCTTGCGCCGAAGCGCGGACAAGTTTCTTCGATGCGGCAACGGCCAGAGGCGCATTCTTGACGACGCGTTCGGCGAGTGCGAGCGCGGCTTCCAGGGCACCGCCTGGCTCGGTCAATGAACTGATCATCCCGGCATCAAGCGCTTCCTCTGCCGTGATCGGATCACCGGTAATCGCCATTTCCATTGCCTTGGCGTATCCTACGCGGCTTGGCAGACGGAACAAACCACCGGCAGCGGCAAACAAGCCAACCTTCACTTCGCGAATACCAATCTTCGCACCTTTAGCCGCCACCAACAGATCGCAGGTCAGCGCCATTTCACAGCCGCCAGCAATCGCAAACCCCTCGATCGCGCCGATCAACGGTTTGTCTGACCCGGCCCGGATAAACTTCCCGAACGGGCCGATGTCTTCGCCCCGCGCGAAGGCTTTCAAGTCCATCCCCGAGCAGAAACCACGGCCATTGCCGGTCAACACGCCTGCGGTGAGGTTCGGATCGGAGTTCAATTCTTGAATGGCGTCCCAAAGTCCGTTTGAAAGCGCGCCATTGATTGCGTTCATCGCATCTGGACGGTTGAGCGTGATCACCATAATCCGTCCCCGCCGTTCAACCAGTACTGCCTTTTGCGTGTCGTCTTGAGCCAAGATTTCCTCCTTAGAATTGATTGTGCACTAAAAGATATTTAACGGCATCAAGCAGCTTTCGGTTGTGGCTTGCAACCGTAACCCAAGGTGACGTGGTTTGGTTAGAAAGCAGAGGCTTCGCGGCTCAGCGGCGCTAATTGCCCCCGACCATTTGGTTGTTTTGCATGGAGCGATAAATCGTTTCGACTTCGCCGGTATAGGCGTCCCCCAGGAGTTTCTCGATTTCCTCACGATCTAAGCGCCCCGGCTCCAACAGCGCGATTTTCTCTCTCGCTTTGCGGGCTTCGTCTTGTAAGCGGCGCGCGACCGAACGCTGTCCCTCTTCTTGCAAGCGATTGGCCTGCTCTTCTAGGGCGATGATGAGCACTGTGAGGTTCCAGCCCAAGGCCATATCTTGATCGATCTCTCGCGCATGTTTGATTGCGGTGTCCCAATTTTTTTGGCGGACATAGATGAAGCCGATATTCTCACGCGTATAGATTTCGCCAATCTTCCCCTCACCGCGCAGTTCGCGCAAGTCTGCCGCGTGCTCGAGCAGCACCAGCGCTTGCTCTAAGATACGCGGTGATTGTTCAGACAACTGCTCAGCCGCCAGTTCCGCATTCGCGATCAGAGGCAGCGCTTCTAGCTGTTGTGTAAATCCCTCTATTTGGCGGGCGATGAGTTCGTCGCTTTCTGACGCCACTTCCAACGCAATTAAAGTGGTTCCAGCCCCATGAGCCGCCAAGCGGCGTTCGTGGATCGGATCATCAGGAGATTGCTGCTGCAGCGCACTGAAGAACTCCTTGAAGGCCCGCAACTTATCGCCATTCTTACGCAGACACTCGCCTTTGCGCAGCGCCAAAGTTGAGGAATTGACTTGAAGACTACTGGCTTCTTCGATCAAGCGAACCGCTTCACTACACCCCCCATCCCAGCTCAATCCAAGCTCAGCGCCTTGCGACACATCATAATAGTACAAACCGAGACCCGCCAGCGCCACGCCCTTCATGCGATCACTGGTTGCTTGCTGGGAAAAATCGAACCAGATGTCCCCCACCTCATCTGAGGAAGAGTCGATCCAAGTCTTCTGAGCGGCCTTCAATAATTGTCGCTCATCCGGACCGACCAGTCCCTGGAGATCTTCATCGCTATCATCAAGTAGCTGTTGCAAGACGGCGTCCAATAGATACGCGGTTGATGTATTCAGCGGTTTTCCAAGTGCCGAGTTCTCCGCCTCTTCCACCGCCATCGCGACCACTTCTTCGATGGACTCGATTTCGCTGCGATTGCTGCGCGATGACAGGGCGCGATCCACTTGGCGCGGGATGTCGGCATATTCTCGTTGCTGGCTGATCGTCTCGCGCAACTCTAGCAGCTCCAGCTTCATATTCTGGCGCTCACGATTGGCGTCGGTCCGCATAATCGCTTCTTGGGCAATCGTGCGGTCAATCTGAACTTGATAGGACCCGCTCAAATCATTGAATTTCAGCCAGGATTGGATCGCCGCAATGCCAGCCAAGATGAACGCGACAATCAACGCTCCCACAAGGTAACGGACAATCTTATTGAACCGTCTTTGTTCCTCGCGCACTTCGTGCCAGATGTCAGATACCGTCTTTTGAACCTTCATAGTACCACGTCCCCCGACGACTTACTTGTTGTTTCGCTTATTTAAGAGCAAGCGAATGGCCATCTCATTCTCGCGTTCGATCACCATCGCCTGTGTCAGGAGCGTCATCAGCTTGTCCTGGCGCAAGTACCAATAACGCGCGACACTCGCGAGAACGATGTTGAACGGCAACAACACCAAATCGAGCGCATTGCCCGGATCTGCCAGCCAGGCAAAATTCGTGAGAGGATAGATTCGAACGCCGCCCATCACGGTCAGACAAATAATGCTGAGCGCGATGGTCAGTAACAGCGCCAGTCCGAAATAGACCAATGTTCGTGTCCTTGCCCGCCTAATTTGCGCGAGATAATCGTCAAAATCTTCGTGCAGCTCTAATACCCGCTCTGGTCCCCATAGGAGCGGCTTGTCGGCCAGTTCTTGCGCCAATTGTTGTACCATAGGGTTGAATCCACCTTTTAGGAATTTCAGATTGCGCGGCTGTTAATGTATTGTTAACCATAGCCGCAGGGAAACGCAATTTGTTCAAGGGGACATAAAAAATGGGGATTAAATCCTGGAATCCTGGCCGCTTCGGCGTCAAGCAACTCGGCCTAGGCATACTGGCGATCGGCGCGGTTAGTTGCACAAGCACACCGCAGCCCATCCCCGTCTCGTCTCAGTTATCCTCGGTTGGAGACTGTACCCAATTCGCCGTATCGGTGTCCGCTACGGTCCCCAATGCGGCAACGCTCGCAGAGCAATGTTTGCAGATTGGACAATCGCCGGACGCAAATACAACCCAGCTTCAATCCGCCAATGCAGCGCATAATGCTGCAAAACTGTTTGCTGGATTGGCCGAACGCTCATCCGACGCGTCACAAGCTGCGGCGTTGTACGCCAAATCCGACTCCGCCGCGAAATTGTCGACCGATGCGTTGAGCGATTCGCGCCTGAATGGCCTTTCGGGCGTCGATGCAGGCGCCATAAACGCCTACAAAATGAGCCGCGCCATCTTGCAAATCAGCGCCAAAACGGAGCGCGGATTGGCAGCGGAAGACAGCGCCGCTGCGTCTTGTGGCGGCCAAGCGCAATGTTTGCGAGATGCCGAGGCCTTGTTCGGCGCCAGTGAAGGCAGCGTCTTCCGGTCTGCTCTGAACACCGGCGATGCCAACGCCCTCACGCAAATCAATGCCGTCCGGCTTCTAAACGCACGCGGCGCCAGCCGCCTGGCAGAACTCGAGGGCGACAATGGTGGCGTCGAGCGTGCCATCCAAAAACTTAGAACCGTGATTTCCACGGCGCCAGCAGGCTCAGCCGACCAATCCCAAGCTGCAAATGAACTCTCGAAAGTTGCATTACTGCACGCCAAGCGAGTTCTTAAGGATGCAGACTCTACGACTGCGCCGCGCCAGGCTGTTGGATTCCTGACCCAGGCCATTCAGTCAGCCGGATACGCCTCGCAAGCGACTTATCCCTTAGCCACGCTGAATTATCAGCTCGGAAATGCGCATATGCAAAGCGCTGGTCTGCGGGGCGCGGCTGATGGTGCTGGGCGCATGGCCGATCTGTGCAATGCGGCCGCCGGTTACAAAACGGCGCTGTCCGCGTCTGGACCCGCCCTCTCCGCAGAAAAGACCACCAGCGCTCAAGATGGTGTGGGCATCGCTTATGCTGGGCTCTGGGAAGGCGATGCTGAATGCGCCGGACAAGACAAAGCAGCGCTTCTGACCGCCGGTCTTAGCGCGTTTGACGGGTCATGGGCGAACGGCACTGGCCCGCATTCGGATGCCGCCGTGCAGTCTTACGTAACGCTCCTATTGGAAGCCAATCGCAATGACGAAGCGGGAGATATCCTCGCTGCTTCGTCGACGAGTGGGGTTGGGGAAGGCGCAATGAACGCCTTGCTCCGCCTGGCCAAAATCGAAGCGGACAAAAACCCAAATGCCGTCACGCGCGAAGCCGAAAAACTCTATGAAGACGCAGCAGCGGCCTATGCGGAATCCCCGCGCCCAGAACTCGCGATTGGGGTTTATTATTATAAGCGTGGACGGTCGACAGCGGCTGAAACCAGTCTTCTCGCCGCAAAACTTCAGGCGGAAGGAAACCCGGACTTTGCAGCAGAGAACGCTAAGGCGAATTACTATTTAAGCCGAAACGAGTCGGACAAATCCAGCGGCTCTGGCCAATGGTCGGCTTCAGCGGCTGTGGAATGGGCGGAGTCTGCAGTCCTCGCAGACTCGACGAAGGCGAAATACCATCACCAAGCCTGCCGCGCCCACTTGCTGCTCGGCGAAGAGAGCTTCGCTAGCGGTAAACGCTACTGCGAACATGATCGCGCCTCGCCAGATGGCGCCCTGCTGCAAGCAATGATGCAGTTCCGCGAAGCGCAAATCACGCGCATCGACACGCCTACTGCCTTGACGATTTTCCGCACCGCCGAACAAGCGTTCCAATCTGCCCAAAGCATGGGAGAAGCCGAGGCACAGACGATCAACTGGCCCGGCGTAACGGCGCCGCTGGATCTTGCCGGTGTTGCCAAGTTTGGCGGTCTATTGTCGCGCGCTTGCGGCACGCCAGTGGGCGAGCAAACACCAATCCCGAGCTCCGCAGAGCTTGCTACATTCGGACCATTCTTCGAAACTTATGGTTTGTATCTATGCAACGAATTCTAAGCCAACACTCTGACCGCCTGTGCGCGCAGAAAGCCGACAATTGGAGGACGCAGAAATGACAGACATGGAAATTAGTGAATCAGCCAACCTTATCTTTCAACCATCCGAAGCGCTATCACAGCGGGTCATTGATGCTGAAAAGAAAGTGACGGAAGCTGAGAATGACCGGGATCAAATGCGCAAAGGGCGATCGCGCGCGCAATTAATGGCGATTATCGCCTTTGTTGCCTTGGTTACTTCAATCTTCATGGGCTTGGCTGGCTTTGCTTATGCCAATAGCCAAATCGCCCAAAACAAAGCCGATGCCGCTAAGCAGATTTCGGACGCCCAAGCCAGCAACCGCGAAGCGAATGCCCGCGCTGATGGTCTGGAGAATGAAATCAACCTCATCCGCGCTGAGCACAAAGAATTCCAGCGCTATCGCAACGTGGCCAACTTGGAAATCCAACTCGAGCAAGTCAAAGAGAAGCTGCAACGCAATATCGAGCTGCACCGAAACCCAGCCTACGCCGTGCCGAACCAAGAAGAAATCTTCGCCCGTACACCGCAACCTTGGACGTTTGACGAAGCATTAAGCCCTTCTGTGTGGATCACTGAAGTCACTCAACGTCTGGAATCTGACATTGCCACCTATGACCAGATCTTCTTGGACCTCGACACCGCGCGCGCGATTGCGGATGTCGATCCCCCACAGCTCGCAAATTGTGTTCGCAAGAACCCATTTGACCCCAACCCTGTACAAAACTGTTAGTTTATCGAGCAAACGAATAAGGCCAGAATGCCCTGCACGAAATGTTGAACGATGAAGCAGGCGACACAATGAAAGTGGTAAGACAATGAGTACTATTGGAATGATTTTTGGCGAGATCGCAACGCCAACGCCGGCCCCCGCAGAAGCGGGTGGGACAGGAGACGGTAAGCCCGTCGACTTGTATGAAAACCTCACAATGAACACTCAAAACGATTGGACCATCCCGCTGGCCTATCTGACCATTTTGGTCGCTGCGGTCTACGCGGATGGCGTCGCCACCGAAGAAGAGTTGGAATATGTGCGGTCATTGGTGAAACGGTGCAGCACGATGCGCGGCCAGACCCAGAATTCGCTCACACAGCTCAACATTGACGCTATGGATCGCATTCGGACCCGGCATGATTTCCTATCGGAAGCTTGCGCAATATTGCCCAGCGATATGCATCAATCCCTGTTTGCGCACTGCGTTGATATCGTCTTGTCCGATGGCGACTTGGCTGAGAAGGAACGCGACCTGCTCGATGCCTTGGTCGAGAAAATGGCCCTCAAGCCTGAAGAAGCGCGCAAGATCATGGAAGTGATTTTCGCGAAAAACCGCTACTAAACCACGGGTTACAACAAAAACTGATCCCAAACGAAGACTTGGCAGCGACATATTCGGTGTCGCTGCCAATTAAACTTCTCTTTAATGCCCTTTTACGATAATGAATATCTTATGAACGCGAGTGATTACCGCATTCTCGGGATCCCCGAAGGCGCCAGCGCTGCCGATATTCGTGCAGCCTACCGTCGCCTTGCGCGTAAATATCACCCTGATAGCAATCTTTCGGACCCGGCTCGCGCTGCGAAGCAATTTGCGGCGCTCAAATCAGCACATGACCGCCTTCTAGCAACTCCGAAACAGACTCTGAAGCGCGCGGCTCACCCGCGTCCGAACGCAACGGTTCGACCATCCTCGAGCAAAATGCCCCCCCCTAACGTGGCCGCGTCGAAACGCAGTGGCGATGGAATTGACGATATGATGTCCGACATCATGGACGATCTACAATCACTTTATAAAGGCGTAACGAGAACCCTGTTCCGACGTTCTAAAGAGCGCGTCTAAACGACCTAGTTAATCGAGCATAATCCAGGACGAGGCGCCGAGCAGATCACCCGCTCGATGCCTATTTCGTAAGTGCAAACCGCACAGCGAAGCAAATCTGTTCATTCAGTCCAAAAGCCGGGCGAACCGCCCAATTGGGTTAGATTCAGAGCGTATTCCGGACAATCGCCCTAAAATGCCGCCCGTTGCGACCATTCAACCGCTCTATTTGGCTTGCAACCGTCCCGCAGCTTAAATACATGAACGCTGAGTTCGCTGATGACAGGCGCGACCGTTAGAGCGCTGCCGACCGGCGAGAAGTGACACTATTTAGGGATGCAGGAAATATGAGCCTTTACACAGACTATCTCGAACAAATCGAAGCCCGCAAAAAAGATGGACTTCATCCTAAGCCGATCGAAGATGCTCCTTTAGTCGCTGAATTGATCGCTCAAATCAAAGACACCGAGCATCAACATCGCGAACAGTCTTTGAACTTCTTTATCTACAATACCTTGCCAGGCACAACGAGTGCTGCGGGTGTGAAGGCGAAGTTCTTGAAAGACATCATCCTGGGCACAGAATCTGTAGCTGAGATCACGCCAGCGTATGCCTTCGAACTGCTCTCCCACATGAAAGGCGGTCCTTCGATCGATGTGTTGCTCGATCTGGCACTCGGCGATGATGCGGCAACGGCTGCCGAGGCGGCAAAAGTCCTCAAAACACAAGTATTCTTGTACGAAGCCGATACCGACCGCCTCGAAAACGCGCACAAAGCTGGCCATGCAATTGCGACAGATATCCTAGAAAGCTACGCCCGCGCTGATTTTTTCACACAGCTTCCCGACATCGAAGAAGAGATCAAAGTCGTCACCTTCGTCGTCGCTGTTGGTGATGTTTCAACCGATCTCCTGTCTCCTGGCAAGGACGCACACTCGCGCTCGGATCGTGAATTGCACGGCAAATGCCTGTTCGAACATGATCAGGACAAGCAGAACGCTCTGAAAGCGTTACAAGCCCAACACCCTGACAAACGTGTCATGCTGGTCGCTGAAAAAGGGACGATGGGCGTTGGCTCTTCGCGGATGTCTGGTGTGAACAATGTCGCGCTGTGGACCGGGGTCCAAGCGAGCCCATACGTCCCGTTCATCAACATCGCGCCTGTCGTCGGTGGGACGAACGGCATTTCGCCGATTTTCTACACCACTGTCGGCGTGACCGGAGGGATCGGGGTTGATTTGCAAAACTGGGCCCGCCAACTGAATCACAATGGTGCACCGGTGACCGACGAAGACGGCGAACCCGTTTTGGAACAGCTTTATTCCGTCGACACAGGCACTGTCCTGACCATCAATACCAAGACCAAAAAGCTCTACAATGAAGATGGCAGCCAAGAATTGGTCGATATTTCCAACGCTTTGACCCCGCAAAAAGTAGAATTCATGAAAGCGGGCGGCTCATATGCCGTCGTATTCGGCAAGAAGCTGCAAACAACGGCTGCAGCGATTCTCGGCGTTGAGGCGCCGAGCGTTTATGCCACGGCGAAAGAAATCTCTCATCAAGACCAGGGTCTGACCGCTGTTGAGAAGATCTTCAATCGAAACGCGGTCGGCGTCGCGCCCGGTAAAACGCTGCACGCGGGATCTGACGTGCGCGTGAAGGTCAACATTGTCGGTTCACAGGACACAACCGGCTTGATGACCTCGCAAGAACTGGAAATGATGGCCGCGACGGTCATTTCTCCTACGGTTGATGGGGCTTATCAGTCTGGCTGTCACACCGCCTCTGTTTGGGACCTCAAGGCTCAACGCAATACGCCGAAACTTATGAGCTTCATGAATAAGTTCGGCTTGATCACGGGCCGCGACCCGAAGGGCGAGTATCACCCAATGACGGACGTCATCCACAAAGTGCTGAATGATATCACCGTGGATGATTGGGACGTCATCATCGGCGGTGACTCTCACACCCGCATGTCTAAGGGCGTCGCCTTTGGCGCGGACTCTGGCACGGTTGGACTGGCTTTGGCGACCGGAGAAGCCACCATGCCTATTCCGGAGTCGGTGAAAGTGACGTTCAAAGGCTCACTCAAAGACCACATGGATTTTCGTGACGTGGTGCACGCGACGCAAGCGCAAATGCTTGATGAGTTCAATGGCGAGAACGTGTTCCAAGGTCGGATCATTGAGGTCCATATCGGGACGCTTCTGGCCGACCAAGCCTTTACGTTCACCGACTGGACAGCCGAGATGAAGGCAAAGGCTTCGATCTGTATTTCAGAGCCTGACACGCTGATCCAATCGCTCGAGATTGCCAAGAGCCGTATCGGCATCATGATCGATAAAGGCATGGACAATGATACAGGCGTCCTGAAAGGCCTGATTGCAAAAGCGGATCAGCGGATCGCGGAAATTCGCTCTGGCGAGAGACCTCCGCTGACACCAGACGGCAATGCCAAATATGTCGCGGAATTCACCGTTGATCTGGACAAGATCAATGAGCCAATGATCGCCGACCCAGACGTCAATAATGACGACGTTTCGCGCCGGTATACGCACGACACGATCCGGCCAATCTCTTACTATGAAGGCACCAAGCCGGTTGATCTTGGCTTTGTAGGCTCATGCATGGTGCACAAAGGCGATATGAAGATCATCTCACAAATGCTCAAGAACATTGAAGCCCAAAACGGAGCGGTCGAGTTTAAAGCGCCGCTGGTTGTCGCTCCGCCGACTTACAACATTGTCGATGAACTCAAGGAAGAAGGCGACTGGGAAGTGCTGCAAAAGTATTCCGGCTTTGAGTTTGACGATGACGCTCCGAAGAACACTGCACGGACGGAATATGAGAACATCATGTATCTCGAGCGTCCGGGCTGTAACCTGTGCATGGGCAACCAAGAGAAGGCGGAAAAAGGCGATACTGTCATGGCCACCTCGACCCGCCTCTTCCAAGGCCGGGTGGTGGCCGATAGCGACGAGAAAAAGGGCGAGTCATTGTTGGCATCGACCCCTGTGGTTGTCCTCTCGACCATTCTCGGACGGACACCGACGATTGATGAATATGTATCTGCCGTCGACGGCATCGTTCTGACCAAGTACGCTCCACCGCGTCTTTAGAGGCGATCGCGCTCAGATAGGTCTGACGCGCATTCTTCCCTTGCGCCGTCGGGATCGGTTCCGTCTCTGCACGGACCGCCCCGGCGGCGCTGCGCGTTTTGCGACCTGCGCTGGCACCAGCTAACGCTCTCGAAAATCACCCCTTCACAACGCCACGACTTTGCAGTTAGAACAAGGAATACACGCAAAGGATATATCAATTGGCGGACGACATAAAACGCACCACTCTATTGGTTCGGGACGGCGATCGAGCCGCTGAATGGTATGAGCAAGTGTTTGGCATGGATCGGTGGATGGATACGCCGTTCACCTTATCAGGCGAGCAACTCGCCGCTGGAAAAAAGGGTGACCAGACGCGTTTGATCATCCTGAAAGCCAATCACGACCTCATTGGTATGATAGGCCTATTGGAATGGCTCGATCCGAAAATGGACGCGCCCGAAGAACTGCCCACCGAAATCAAGTTTGGCGCCCCAGTTTTCGTTGTCGCCTCACAAGACGCGCGCGGCGCCTTGGAGCGGGCTCGTTCTTTGGGCAGTCGCATCCATTGCGAGCCGCGCGAATGGTCGGTCACGGGCGCCGATGGCAAGGTCAAAGACATGATTGGCTGCTCGTTCTGGGATCTCGACGGTTACTTTTTTGAAGTCAATCAAATCGTCAAAGTCCACGATTGATCCGTGCGATGGAGACGTTTGAGGCTCTCGCCCGTAAACACGCTGTCGACGACGAGCTACAGCAGCAATGGACCATTGCGGGCCGCCCAAAGGGCAATGTTCGCGCCGAGGACTTCGCCTGGCGAGAACGTCCGCTCCCGGAACTGGCCTCTGGTGAGGTGCTGCTAAAAACGCTCTATCTCAGTCTCGCGCCAGTGATGCGCGATTATATGAGCGGTGAGTCTTTTGCGGGCGAAGCGCCTTTGAACATTGGCGACGTCGTTCATGGACGAGGCGTCGCCCAGATCGTCAAATCGCGCCATCCAGAATGGCAAGAAGGTCAAGTCGTACAAGGCCAAATTGGATGGCAGACTTACAAAGTTTCGTCGATGACCCCGGCGGAAAAGTTCCGCATCATGCCGCGCAATGAGCTGCCGGCTTCGTTGGGACTAGGCGCACTCGGAATGACCGGCCTGTCTGCCTGGGCCGGATTCTACACAGTCGGCGCACCAACCCCGGGCGATCGCGTTTTGGTTTCTGGCGCAGTTGGCGGTGTTGGGTCTTTGGTCATCCAGTTTGCCGCTAATGTTTCAGGCTGCGAGGTTGTCGGTATTGCCGGGGGACCAGCAAAGTGCGGGCTTGCACGACAGCTGGGTTGCATCCAAACGATCGACTATAAAAGCGAAGATATCGCCGCGGCTTTACAAAACGCATTGCCTAACGGGCTGAATATCTATTTTGACAATGTTGGCGGCGAGATCCTGAACGCCGCCATGGATCACTTAAACCCGCGTGCCAGAATCGTGCTCTGCGGGTCGATCAGCGAATACACAGAAACCGCGCCGTACGCACTGCCCAATTATACACGGTTGCGTCGAACAGACAGTCAGATGCGCGGCTTCTTTGTTTATAACCATCTCGCCGACTGGGATCGCGCGATGGATGAGATCGCGGAATGGATCAAATCAGGTCAGGTAAAACCCGTCGAACAAATCACGGACGGATTTGAACATATGCCGGCGGCGCTCGCTGGCCTCTACACCGGTGCCAATGCTGGCAAACAGATCTGCAAAGTGCGCGGTGAACCTACCGAGTGGAATTGAAGGAAACGATCATGAACGAAAAACCCTTTGTGAGATTTCAACGCGGGAATTTCGTGGTTGCTGATCTCGAGCGCGCGCTGCGCTTTTATCGCGACGTGCTTGGATTTGAAGTCGCTTATCAGAAGGGTCACAATCCGGACAGCTACTCTATCCCAGTGTTCAATATTCCCGAAGGAGCTGAACTCGGTTTTTGCACGCTTTCAACGCTTGACCAAGTGCGCGTCATGGCCCTGACCGAGATTAAAGGCATCCCATTGCCGCCTGTTCCGCCGCCTCGGCGAAGCGCCATTGTGTTAGATGTTGCGGATCCAGACGCGATCATAGCCGGGGCGCAGCATTTAGGACTGACAGTCTATCCCGAGGAGCGCTTAGAAACCAATGACGGGCGGATTGGGCGAGAGATCGGCATTGTCGATTTCGACGATAATTTGGTGGTGATCTACACGATTCTGCAGGGGACGAAATGACCCATACGACAACAACTGAAGCGAAGCCTTATCCCCCCGCGAGCAAAGGCTGGATCCTGGTTATCGCGCTCACCGTCGCGTACGTATTCAGCTATGCGGATCGCAAAATTATTGAACTCTTGATCGAGCCGATCAAAGCTGACTTGAACCTCAGCGATGAACAGATCGGTCTCATTCTCGGCCCTGCGTTTTCGATCGTTTATGCGACTTCAGGTCTTTTCATCGGATGGTTAGTTGATCGCGTGCGTCGAACTTGGCTGGTCAGCATTGGGGTCGCGTTTTGGTCCTTGGCGACAGCGTTTTCAGGAGTTGCACAGAACTTCTGGCAAATGTTTATGGCGCGACTAAGCGTCGGCGCGGGTGAAGCCACGCTGAGCCCTGCCGCGTTTTCAATGATTGGCGACAGTTTCCCACCGGAGGAGCGTGGCAAGCCAATCGCCTTTTATACGATGGCGTTGGTGGTCGGCGCCAGCGTCGCAGGATTTCTGGGTGGCGCCATACTTATCTGGGCCAAGACGACACAAGGGATAGAAGTCCCGTTTGTTGGATTGCTGGCGCCCTGGCAGATGGCGTTTTTCATGATCGGTCTGCCAGGCCTTCTCGTCGCGGCTTGGTTTTTCTTTATCCAAGAACCTGAACGCCGCCTCACGACCGTCGAAGACAATAGTCTGAAGGGAAACAATGTCGGCGACGCCTTGGGATACGTTTTCAAACACTGGGGCACCTATCTTGGCTTTGTCTCAATTGTTTGCGTGATGACGATCATCGCCTACAGCCAAGGCTTTTTGGCATCGACCTTTAAACGCGTTTGGGGGTGGGAGACGGAGTATTACGCCATCGTCAACGCCACGGCGCTCTTAATCATTGGGCCCGCCAATATCTTGCTCTGGGGCTATCTATCGGATCGCTGGACTCAAGCCGGGATGCGCGACGCTCCGTTTCGAATCATGGCTGCGGGTCTAGTGATCATGGTTCCTACCGGAGTGATCGCGATGTTCATGCCCACCGGGTGGACCGCGTATGCAGTACTATGTGTCAACACGGTTGGAATAGGCATGGTTTCCGGCGTCGGCGTCACTGCTTTGTTGCTGATTACCCCAGCCCAGATTCGAGGCCAGGTCGTGGCGCTGTACTACATGGCCATCTCGATGGCGGGCCTTTGGCTTGGATTTCCAACGGTCGGAATGTTGTCGTCGCGGGTGTTTGGCGAGGACAATCTCAACCTTGCCGTCGCCGTCGTGCCTGTGATGTACGGCATCCTACCTATCCTGCTCCTTCCCGTCATTTACCGCCTCTATGTCGCGCAGATGAATCGAATGGATGGCGATACACCAACTGAGAGCGCAACATCGTGACGATCCGCAAAGGCTATTCTGACGGTCCTGAGGGGCAGGTACATTGGCGTTTGTTAGACGCGCGGGTCGATGCGTCTGAACCTGACCTTTATTGCTTCTCACCGGCGCCGTTTGGCTCGATCGCCTATCAAACCATCATGCCACATCTGGCAAAGCATCGGCGTGTGATCGCGCCCGACTATCCTGGGCAAGCTGGCTCAGATGGTGATGGCGTGACACCCTCTATTGAATCCTATGTCCATTCTATGTTGGCTGTGATCGATGACTTGTCCGGCGACCAACCAATCAACATCCTCGGCTTTCATTCCGGCTGCCTCGTGGCGGCTGAGATTAAACGGCAGAAGCCAGAGCGCGTGGCGCAAACAGTCTTGATCGATGTCCCCGCCTTCGATCCCGAGACACGCGCCAAATACTTGCCCATGGTCGGCGCGCCATTCGAACTCTCCGGCGAGCTTGGGAGTGTGGCGAAGGCTTGGGATATGGCCGTGACCAAACGCTTAGACACGCAACCGCTGGCCCATAGCCTCGCAATGTTCGCCGACACTGTTGGGAACGGACCGCGTATGAATGCCACTTTTCATGCCGCTTTCACTTACGATGTAGAGCGAAGTTTTTCGCAACTCAGCGGCAACACAACCATAATCGCGACGCAATCATCATTGCTAGAGCCATCGCGGCGCGCAGCGCGGCTCATTCCCGATGCAGAGCTGATTGAAATATTGAGCATCGAACGCTCCGTGCTCGACGACAACGCGGAAAAAACCGCCCGTACAGTCGATCAAGTTTTGAAATAGCGCTGGTTATTCATCCAAGAAATCTCGAGTGATTTGCGCGATGAATGGGATCCCGATATCGAAGACACTGTTAGGGTACTCCGAGAGTATGACGAGTTCACTGTTCGGAGTGATCGTTTGAGCGGCCTGCGTTTCGTTGAACAAGCTCCCTTCTGGTGCAATGAACAAGCTCGGCTTCGAAAGTTTCGGAAACTGCGTTTCGCCACGATATGAGAAGACGCCATAATAAGCGTGCCCGCTTTCGGGCATGGCTTGCACCAGATCCGCAAAGTGCTCCTGAGCGCGTTCCAGGCTCATGCCGTGGCTTAAGCCCCCACTGGCGAACGCCCATTTACTGTCATGGTGATCCCCCGAAGCGTCGAGCGTGTCGGGTTTGGCGTATGTTTCAAACGCCTCGCGCTGCGCCTCGCCGGTAAAATAGGGGACGCCGGGGAGCACCAATCGACGCACGCGATCCGGTTGGCGGATGGCAAGTTCGGCAGCGATCAGTGTCCCTGTGTGATACCCGAGGACATCAACCGGCTCGCTGACGCCCAGTTCGTCTAAAACTCGCGCTGCATTGTCCGCATAGTCTGCGATGCTTGGTGGCTGATCCGGTCGATCCGAGTCCCCAAAGCCTGGCGTATCGATCGCGATGACCCATCGATCGTTCGACATCTCTTCCATAAAATCGAGGAAGAAGGCCGACGAGTATGGTGAGGGATGGAGCAGAAACAGCGGCGCGCGCTCAGTCTTGGTGGGCGGCGTGGCGACACGCACGTGCACTTGGCCGTAATTTCCGTCTACGAATAGACGTTTTGTCGTCTCCGCTTCGATCGCCAATGGATCAAACTCAGCGATCACCTGGTTTGCACAAGCAGAGGCAAGAACGCATCCGAACAGAACCAATCCTGATACCAATTTTTTCATCGCGCATCCCTACTCTTGTGTGCGCTCCGCGAACTCGATCATCGCACCATCAGGTGCTTTGATCGAAAAGACGCGAAGTGCACCGAATGACGGACGAGTGCTTGCATAAACATCTTGCTCAATCGCCCAACCGCGCGCTTCGATCATCTGCTTTGCACGATCGGCAACATCCACCGGATAAGTCACCGACAACCATCCTAGGTTCGGTGCCCGACAGCGGTCTGTGTAATCAAAGCCATCTAAGCCATCGATTTCGATATATTCCATTCGTCCATAGAGGCTCTGCGTCTGCGGTGTAAAAATCCCGGCTTTGTACGGGACACTGGTCGTCAAATTCTGTGGAATGCCGAGCGGCATCAGCGTGGGCTCGTCGTCAACATAAGGCGTGCCATACCAAACCCGCTCGAAACCCAGGACGTCTTCCATAAGGAGCCGTACGGCTTCACGATCGCGCGTCATTTGCATGATGTTGAACGGGCGACTGAGACGCTCGAAATCTGTGAACCCTTCAGGGATTGGACGGTTGAGGCGTTCATAGGCTTGGACTTGCAATCCATCCGGACCTTTGAACACGACAATGTTCAACTCTGATCCATTAAACGATAATGGTGCAATTGGCGTTTCAGTGCCCCACCCCATGGCGATCGCATCATCATAAACCGCCTCTAAGTCATTGGCGCGGACCATGAAGGACCAAAAGCAGCCTGTGTCCCACGCGCGTGCGCCTGGCCGCGTTGGGGCTTTGCGCCCGGCATTGTCGAAACGCACCAATCGGACATATCCAGAATCGCTCCTAGGTGCGCGAAGCGTGCGGACTTCGCCGCTTGCGTCATTCGGCAAGCCCAGTGCCCGCAATTCCGACGGGTCTAAGGGACCTTCAAAGACAGTTTCATAGCCGCCAATCTCTCGAAAGAAACGTGCGGTTTGTTCAAGATCCGACACGCTGGCCGTCGCCATCAACCAGGGCTGAGTGGTTACCGGCGCGGGAAGCGGGTCTGGCGCGGGTGTGACGCTTATCTGCTCAGGCGGCACTGAAACGCTCTGGCAAGACGCAAACAGCCCCAGTGCGAACACTGGGGCTGCCAATCGCGTGAGAAGATCTCTCACCGGATTAGAACTCAACGCCGACTTCGATGCCATACTCCAATGGCGGAGACGCATAGGTCGTGAAGGAACTCGCAGATGCGGCGCGGTAATACTCTTCATCTGTGAGGTTGCGTCCAAACACAGCAACCGACCAGCCGCGGTCATCTGCATATTTCAGACGCGCATTGATCAGCGTATCAATCTCGACAAAGGCATGCGCCGGTGAGTTTGCGACCAAGCTCCATGTATCATCCTCAAAGCTGGCATCAGCGGACAGAATGAGCTCGCCCTGATAGATCGGTTGCGTGTAAAGCGCACCAATCGTTGCTTTGTATTCTGGCGCGTTTTTCAGCTCGAGCCCTAACGCACAAGAGATGACCTGACTGTCGACTGCTGGGTCAACACCAGCCGGACATCCAGCACCATTATTGGTCAAACCGCGCGCCTGATCGCCGGTCAAAGATGTGTACTCTGCATTCAGCAAACCGAGATTACCGTTGATCTGGAAATTGTCAGTCACTTGCCAGACACCTTCGACTTCGATGCCCGAGATTTCGGTTTCATCGACGTTGAAGCGGGTGAACCCTAGGCCTGGAACTGTCGCGCCAATCTGGAGGCCTTCATACTGGTTGAAGAAGGCGGCAACATTCAAACGAACCGTGTCATTCCAATCGGACTTGATTCCGACTTCGAATGAATCGAGGGTTTCCTCATCTACTGGCAAGAAGACCGCTGTGCCACTAAATGCATCTGGCGACCAACCGCCGGATTTGAAGCCAGTTGAGTATTTCGCATAACCGAGAATGTCATCGTTGAAGCGATAATCCGCGCCAATCGTATAGCTGACATTCTCAAATTCGGCGTCGTCCGTACGGGCGAACCCAAACGGCCCAACACCATCGAAGTCTTTGTCTTCCATCGTGCCACGCAATCCAGCCGTAATCGAGAGCTGATCATTGACGGCGTACGTACCCTGACCAAACACCGCCAGGGATTCAGTTGTGGAGTCGATTGCGAACGGGAAAATGAAGACCGTGTCCAAAGAGATATCCTCTTGGAAGAAATAAAGCCCGGCGATCCAATCCAACGCTCCCTGACCCGTCTGTCCGATCGTGAATTCTTGGCTAAACTGATCCTGATCGGTTTCCTGCAAGTATGGGAAACCAATGCGCGTGCTAAGTTCATCTTCGAGCTCACGATAGGCCGAGATTGAGGTAAAATCCAATGCACCAAACTTGCCCTCGACCCGCGCCATAACGCCGGTGCTTTGCAATTCTTGCGAATAGGCTGAGAAACATCCGAGTGGTAACAACCCGGTTGCAGGACACGTGGTGCCAGGTAGCGGCTCGATGGTGAAAATGTCATTATCCGCGTCGTTCCCCGGCGCGGCAGAATCTGGAATCGGGTCTGAGTTATCATCTGTGTGATCAACGGCAATCAGAACGCTCCAGTCATTGTCGAATTCATGTAAGAACGATGCCCTGAGAGCCAGCGTATCCAGGGCGCCGACATCATCGCGGGCATTTGATACCAATGGACCATTCGGACGCAGCTCATGAAACCCGTCGCGAGTGCGAGAGAACGCCGTCAAGCGAAACGCGGTTTGGTCTGAGAACGCGACATTGCCGGTTGCTTTAAACTCTTGGCGATTGAAGTTCCCAAGCGTCGCGCTCAGTTTTCCACTATTCTCAAATTGTGGTTTCACAGGGGTCAGCTTGATCGCGCCACCGATTGTGTTTCGGCCATACAGAGTTCCTTGTGGTCCGCGGAGTACTTCTAGAGACTCCAAATCAACCACATCAAATAGCGAGCCGACAGAGCGTCCGATATAGACGCCATCAACATAGATACCGACGGCTTGGTCAACCGCGCCGCGGCTTTCGTCCTCGCCGACACCGCGCAAGAAGATCCTGGCGGCACTCGCGGTTCCGGTATTGGTTGCAATATTGATGTTTGGGACCTGCGCGGTGAGGTCTCGGATATTGAGCACTTGCTTATCTTCAAGTTGCTCAGACGAAAGTGCTGTTACAGCGACAGGCACATCCTGCAAGTTTTCTTCAACGCGTTGCGCCGTGACATTCACCGTCCCTAGGCGCCGTGCACTATCTTCGTCCGCATCTTGTGCGAGCGCCGAGGCGCCAAACGCAGTCGACAAAGCCGCTATCGCAGTGGCGCAAATCAGTGTCTTTTTCATATCCGAAATCTCCTCAAAAATCGGGTGGATCGCTTCTCCCAATTCAAATGATATACCTTTTTAAAATAATAGCGAGATTTGTCCGGTCATTTGCGAGAGCCGTGTGACAAAATTGTCTCACTCCACCGTGACCGGGAGCCCTTGGATCAGCAAAACATCGAAGTCGCCCCATGCATTGTCGATGCGCGCGCGACGCAGAACGTCATAGGCCTCGCTATTCCAAAAATCGCGTGCGGCCTGGGCGTTTGGCCAAGTGCTGAGAACATAACTTGGCGGGGCATATTCTCCTTCCAACACCTCGATCCCTGGTCCTCCCCCGAGAGCCAAATAGCGGCCGCCATGCTCAGCATAGAGTGGACCCAGTTTTGAAGCGTATCCCTCCATAAAGGCAGGGCGATCGAACACTTCGCCCAGGACAATCATGTAGGCAGGTGGCTCCGGGGCTGCCGGTTCACTGTTCGCCTCTTGAACTGGCAAGCCGACGCAAGCGGCGATCCCAATGCCACTGCATAGACCCAAGACGCTCCCCGCGATAAATCCTTTCATGATTTCCTCCGATTGGCTGGACATGTCTAAAAAGATATATCATTTGAAGAAAATACAAACACAAGCGGAAAAACAATGGCGCACGATCTCTCTCAGCCCACCATGGTCACTTCAGGCAAAACCGCACGCGAGATCTTTGAAGAGGTTCGCGCCAATCCCGCGCGGGCCCGGTTTGGGTTTGGCGAGAAATTGGCGATCGTGAATGTCGACCCACAAAAGTCTTACACGCGCCCTGATCTCTTCCCGAAGACCGGCTACATTACCGACCCGCGTCAGATGGAGCATATTGATGCGATATCGAAAGCTGCCCGGGGCAAGGGATTGCCAGTCGTCTGGACGCATGTTGCTTATATGGCTAACGGCGCAGATGCAGGAGTTTGGGGTACGCGCACCGACACACCAGACAGCCTGCAGAACATCAAATACGACTCAGAACGCCACGCCTTCGATGATCGCGTCACGATCGATGACACCGTCGACGCGGTGTATACCAAGCGCATGCCCTCCGCCTTCTTTGAGACACCCCTGCAAAGTTTTCTGACCTGGCACAAAGCCGACACCGTGGTCGTCACGGGCGGCTCGACCAGCGGCTGTGTCCGGGCCACCGCCGTCGACAGTTTGAGCCATGGCTATCGGACGATCGTCCCGATCGAGTGCGTCGCAGACAAACATGAAAGCTACCACTTCGCCAATCTGACCGACCTGCTGATCAAATATGCCGACGTCGTCCCCGTAAGCGAGGTGCATGAGGCCATTGCGAGGTATCAAAACTGATGCACGCTGATCCGAACCTCTACGACTATTGGCCATATGAAGACCGGCCAAAAATCGTCTGGCCCGGCGGCAAGAAGCTGGCCTTCTGGATTGCGCCGAACATCGAATACTATGAGTTCGAGCCACCGCACAATGATAAACGCCCAGGCTGGCCTCGCGGCAATCCAGATGTCGTCGCTTATTCTCAACGCACTTGGGGGAACACGGTGGGACATTGGCGGATGATGGATCTGTTCGACAAGTATGACCTGCGGGGGTCGATCTCGCTGTCGATTGGTTTAGTCGATCACCACCCGGAAATTATCGAAGCCGTAAATGCCCGAAACTGGGAGTTTTTCTCCCATGGAATTTATAATACGCGCTATTCCTATGGCATGGATGAAACCCAAGAGCGGGCGGTGCTGGAAGACTCTATTCGCACGGTCGAACAGGCCACAGGCAAACGCATTCGCGGGTATTTGGCGCCGGCTCTCACGCATACGGAGCGAACCTTAGACCTCATCGCCGAACATGATTTTTGGTACACGTGCGATCTGTTCCAGGACGACCAACCGCAGCCGATTAAGACAGAGACTGGCAAACTGGTGTCGATGCCATACTCCTTGGAAGTGAATGACGTCATCACCTATTCCGTCCAAGGTTGGAGCCCGCAACGATATACCGATTTGCTGATCCGACATTTCGATCAGTTGTTGGAAGAAGGCGCGCGCTCCGGCACAGTGATGTGTATTCCGCTGCACGCCTACCTAGTCAGCCAACCGCATCGCATCCGCGTGTTTGAGGAAGCGTTGAAACACATTTGCGCCCACCGCGATGATGTCTGGTTCACAACCGGCGCAGAAATCGCGGAATTCTATCGCAATCAATATTGGGACCAGACGGTCGCCGACATTCGCACGCGCGGTGTTGCTACAGGAGGGACCGGTTTTGCCCCTGCCTGATGACTATCTGATCTATCCGCATCGCCGCCCAGGTTTTGACAACCCGCACTATGACTGGGCCCCGGCAGACCGCCGGACTCCTTTGACGCTGAAAGACGGTTCAAAATCCGTCGCGACGATTATTGTCCCGATTGAGTTCTTCCCACTCAATCCACCCAACGCGCCGTTCAAACACCCAGGCGCGATGAAAACGCCCTATCCGGACCTACGGCATTTCACGACACGTGATTATGGCAACCGGGTTGGCGTTTACCGTCTGCTGCGCGAATTCGATCAGCGCGGCATCAAAGCCACTTTCGCCGTTAATGCTGAAATCGCGCGGCGCTATCCCCCTTTGATGGAAGCGATCGAATCCCGAGGGCATGAGATCGCCGCGCACGGCGTTTCGACCGCCCACATTCATCATGCGGACCTCAGCGAGTCAGACGAACAGGACTGGATTACACAGACGCGCGCGGCGTTCCCGAACGCCAAGGCTTGGATGAGTCCCGCACGCAATCAGAGCTATCGGACGCTCGACCTCTTGGCCAAATCTGGTTTTGAAGTCTGCCTCGATTGGGAAGCCGACCAGCGCCCTCTAGCATTTAAGACTGCGTCAAACGCAATATGGGCGTTGCCACACTATGGCGAGCTCGGCGATTTCAAACTTCTACTGGATCGGTCTCAATCTGAGGATGAATGGGCCGATCAGATTATTGAGGCCGCCCACTATCACGTTGCGTGCTTCGATAAAGAAGGGGCGTCCGCCTTTGCGTTTACAATGACACCCTACATATTGGGTCAGCCGTTTCGCATCCATGCCGTGCGACGCGTACTGGACGCCCTCACCGGACTGGACGGCCTCAAGCTCGCCCCCGCGACGGAGAGTTGTAACGCATTCAAAGGGGCTAAAGAATGAATCGCCGCGCATTTCTGCTCGGCACCGGCGCCGCGGCGATCGCGGCGCCGGCACTTGCTCAAGGATCTTCATCTATGCGTTATACCGCTCTTGCTCTTCAAACTGTTTGCGATGCGGTCAATCAGGATTCCTCGATTGAAGACGCCCACGCCCGCATGGATCGCGCGATCAATCGCGTGCGAGGTCAGATCGGAGCGGCTAAAGGCTTCTTGAAAGGCTTCAATGGCTATGACGTCAAACTGGTCGTCTTGCCGGAATATTGGATGACTGGGTTTCCGCTCGGCGAAACTCGCGAGGTCTGGCAAGACAAAGCCGCCATTCCGATGGACGGAGCGTTTCCCGAAAAGCTCGCCGGATTAGCACAAACCTTTGGGATTTATCTCTGCTCTAATCACTATGAGAATGATCCGAATTTCCCGGACCTCTATTTTCAATCCAATGTCATTTATGGTCCGACCGGTGACACGGTTTTGCGCTACCGCCGAATGATCTCGCTTTATACGCCGAGCCCATATGATGTCTGGGATCAATATCTCGACATCTATGGCACGGATGCGGTCTTCCCGGTCGCAGAAACAGAGATCGGCACGCTCGGAACCATCGCCAGCGAAGAGATACTATACCCAGAGATTGCGCGCATGCAGGCCTTCAAGGGCGCCGAAATATTCTGCCATCCAACCAGCGAGGTCGGAGCTCCGACCTTGACGCCGAAACACATCACAAAGAAGGCTCGCGCAATCGAAAACATCGCTTACGTGGTCTCGGCGAATAGCGCAGAGATTGTCGGTACGCCTGTCCCATCTGCTTCAACTGATGGCATGTCGATTGTGCTCGATTGGTATGGACGCTCCCTCGCTGAAGCCAATCAAGGTGAGACGATTAACGCCAATGCTGTCCTGGATATTGTCGCGTTGCGAGAGACCCGCCGCAAAACCGGGATGACCAACACCCTCTCACGCCTGCCCAATACCGCCTTTGCCAGTGCCTATGGACAAGCCAATCACGCGCCAGCCAATCGCACGCCAGATGCGCAAATGATCGAACGCAAAGATGCCATTGCTCAACAACAAGCGGTGATCGACCGCTTAGTTGCGAGCGGTGTCTTGAAATAGGAGCTTCTAAAAATGCCCAATCTTCCAGACCACCCCCCATTCGTGCCGCGGCTTGAAAAGACCTGCTTCTTGGTCATTTGCAAGGACGGTGCTGATAGCGCCGAACCGCGGGCCACGCACCTAAAGGGCCATCTCGATCATGTTGAGAAACACTGGACACGATACGTCACCGCTGGCCCTATTCGTGAGCCAGGTGGTGACGCTCTGGTCGGCTCTGTTTTCTTGGTGCTCGCCGATGATCTCGCTGACGCACAGGCCCTTATGGAGGGCGATCCTTACATCACTTGCGGTATGTATCAGACCATTACTTATAACGAGTTCTCCAACTCCATCGGTCAATATATAGGCGGTAAAATCTGGGAGAGCGCCGCAGCTATCGCCCATCGCGCAGCGGGCGGTCCAGCCGAAGACCTTTCGAAAGGCCTAAACGCATGACCGACCGCATGAAACATCGTCGCATCCGCGGCCGGATTCGCTATACCTCCAAAAAGCCGGAAATGCTGGACCAAGTTCGCGGTGACGAGATCTTCAACATCACACATCACAGCGATGGCAAAATGACAGTGCGGGCGCATTGCGAAATCCATGACCCGGACCCAACGGTAATGCGTGACATCGTCTACTCCACCGACGAAAATTTCAATCCGATGGATTGCCATGTCCGGTTGACCATTGGAGACGAGTTTATGGGCTCCGGTTGGTTTCGGTTTGACTTGAACGATGCAAGGTCCGGCACAATTGAATGCGAGAGCTATGGTCCATCCATCGGGCGCCTATCCCAACGCGTTGACACGCGGGGTACATTCGACGGCTTCGGAACCCACCCGATCATTGGCGATGCCCAGATGTGCCGTGTCATTGACCGGTCGGGCGGACCAACTCGGCGCAATGTCCGCGTCTTCCTCCCTTCGCCGGATCATCGCGGCGCCACGCCGCCGATCATTTCTGAAGTCAATATCGGCCTCGAATATGTCGGCGAGGAATCCGTCACGGTCGAAGCGGGCACGTTCGACTGCTTTCACTTCCGCTATGTCGATGATGAAGGTCCGGGGATGGGCGGCACCCATCACCCGGCCTATGACATGTGGGTCACCAAGGATGACTTCATCTTCGTCCAAGGCGGTGTCGGCGGCTATATGGCCACCTGGTATGAGTTGATTGAGCTCGACCAGCCGACGATCGGCTAACCACCAAATCCAGTGCTAGGGTCACCTTGCTGAATCGCTTCGATTTCAGCGAGGTCCATGGGCGGGGACAGCCATTGCGGCTTATTCTCTTGCGCCCACGCCAGCAAAGCGGGCGGCATCTCGTCCTGGCTTTCGACGCGATGTGAAAGGAGGTGATAAATTGCCTGCTCACCGCCAGCCCAAGCCGGTAGCGCGCCATAGCGTTGCCAGCTCATCTGATGCGGTTCTTCGACACTACCTTCAGGATTGATGAAGAAGTCATAATTCTCCCAGGCTTGATATTGCGTGCCCGTTGGCAGTGGGAAATCGAGAAAGACAGACGCCGTGAAGGCCCATGTGTCGCCAATTGGTCTGGCAGCGATACCGTCTTCCGAGATGATTTTGCGAACACGGTCACCAGTACCTTGCGTAACATCGCCGTAAATCCGACCGTTCTCATAGCGGTACTCAATCATCTGATACGGATATGCAATCGGCTCAACGGTCTGGCCATTATACTCGGTAATCACTTCGCCGGTTTCGGCATCGGTATAAGCAAACGTCTTACGGGTCAGGTGAATGACTTTGTCGCCCGGATTTTCCGGCCAGATCACGGTCGAACTGTCGAAGCCGATCATCCCGAACAATTGCTCGCCAGACGGATAGGCATAAATGCCGCCTTCGGACACCCAGTGTACAGGCTCACCGGTACCGGCCCGCGCGTCCACCCAGACTTTCAGAACATCCGCGCCTGTTGCAGCTTCGGTGACTTCAGGAGCCGATTCGGTCTCTGCAACCGAGGTTGCACAGGACATCAAAACGACGGTCGACGCCACTGCAAGTAAATATGAACGCGCCAAGAAAACCTCCAAGATTGAATTGATATATCTTTTACACGTGTATGCGAGATAGGATCAATCAGCAATTCGGTCGCACCGCTCAATTCCGTCCATGGCTTGGAGTTTGCACCCAACAAGGATAGACCGAACAAAACCAAGACGGATTGGACCCATGCCAGATACCGCGACCTTGACCTTCACCCCAGCCGATATTGATGAATCGGCGGGTATCCCACTGTACCAGCAGATCTATGATTTGCTGCGCGCGCGGATCATGGATGGCACGATGGCACTGAATGATCGACTGCCCGCAGAACAAGACCTCACACAAGCCCTCGGCGTTTCGCGCATTACGGTGAAGCGCGCCATGAACGAGCTGGCAGTGGCGGGCCTAGTTCGGCGCCAGCGCGGAATCGGAACAGTGGTCATTTATGATGTCGCGGCGCCGACCGTCAAAGGCAGTTTCGAAACGATGATTGACGGTTTGACCCGCATGGGCGTCGAAACCGAAGTTCAATTGCTGGATTGCACGGTGGGAACGGCCAGTCCGGCAATCGCTGAAGCCCTTGAGCTCAAAGCAAAAGTCACCAGCGTTCAGCGTATTGTGCGCCTGCGCCGTTTAGATGGAGAACCGTTCTCTTACCTCGTCACGTACATTCCCTATGATGTATCAGAGGGCTATGACGACGCGCAATTGGCCAGCGAGTCTTTGATTAAGCTGCTGGAACAAGCGGGACACGCGCCTGTAGAGGCCGAGCAAACCATTACCGCCACGTCCGCCGAACCGGCTGTCGCGGTCAATCTCGGCGTCGCGCCGGGGTCTCCGCTCCTGCGCATCCACCGTGTTATGCGCGATGCAAAAGGCCGCCCAGTGCAAGACATCACCGCGCATTATCGCGCCGATCGGTTCGAATATCACATGCGTTTAAACCGCAGTAATGCGGCAGAAACCGACTGGACCACCGAAAAGTGACAATCTGACCCTCGCCAGACCTGATTTAAATGATATATCATTTAAATCAGGAGGAATTGGTTTGCTGGATCAGGCCCTATTTGCGCTCTTACATGTTTTGGTCTTCGTCTATTGGTTGGGCGGCGACCTTGGCGCGTTTTATACAAGTCATTTTCTGACCCAACCAAATGTCTCGGCGGATCGCCGCTTGATGGCCGCTAAAATTGTTGGCGATGTCGATATGGCCCCTCGAACGGCCCTGATCCTAGCTTTACCTACCGGCTTGCTTCTGGCGGAGAGCAAGGGATGGTTGGCCCTGGGATGGCCCACGATCGGTGCGATCACTTTAGCCTCTCTCATCTGGCTGGCCTTGGCCTGGAAACTTCATTTAGATCACGGCGCCCCGGCGACTTGGATTAAGCGAGCCGATACAGCAACCCGTTATGGCCTAATCCTGGTTCTGGCCATCATTGGCGTGATGGCACTTTCGGGCTCCATCGCGCTTCCGCTCTTTCTTGCGCTCAAAATGCTCGCCCTTGCTGGCTGTATTGCGCTCGGCCTGTACATCCGGGTCGTTCTCAAACCACTCGGACCAGCGCTAGCGGGCTTGGCCGGTACCAATTCCGAGATCGCGGAAACCGATCTGGCACGCACACTCAATCGCGCACGCCCTCTCGTCATGGGAATTTGGGCACTTCTACTTATCGCTGCTTTTCTCGGCCTCTGGACGCCGACCACATTCTAGGAGACTCTTAAGCTATGGCTGACGATCTAAAATCCGCTGCCGACCTGTCCGGCGTCCTGAAACAAAAACTCGGCGAAAACGGTCTGACAGACGATACCGCCGACCGGGAGTTTATGAGCCAGGACATTTGGGCGAAAGGCGATACCGCCGCATTCGTGGCAACACCAAAAACACTTGACGAGATGCAAATCGCGGTCCGCGGCGCATATGAACGCGGCATTTCTCTCAACCCACGCGGCGGCGGCTATTCCTATACCAAAGGCTACACGCCCGACCGAGCGAATGTCGGCATTCTAGACATGTCGAAACTGACCGAGATCATCGAGATCAACACCGAAGACATGTACGTCACCGTCCAAGCAGGTGTCACCTGGGCACAGCTTTATGAGGCTCTAAAACCACTCGGTGTCCGCACGCCGTTTTGGGGACCGTTATCCGGCATAGGATCGACAATTGGCGGCGGGCTCTCTCAAAACAATGCATTCTTCGGCGCCGGCAAATATGGCACGACGGGTGAGAGCTTGCTGTCGATCAGCGTGGTGCTAGCCGACGGCACTCTTGTCCGCACCGGAACTGGCGGCACGAAGAATGGCAAGCCGTTCTGGCGCTACTATGGACCTGATCTGACGGGCCTTTTCTGCGGCGATGCGGGTGCACTCGGTTATAAAGCCGAAGCGACATTCCGATTGATCCCCCTACCGAAAGCAGAAGAAACCGCGACCTTCGAGTTCAAATCCAGAGACGCTTGCGCCAACGCCATGGCGCAAATGATGCGCGAGGATATCGCTTGTGAAATTTTCGGGTTTGACCCCAATCTCACAAAAGTCAGACTGGCCCGTGCGAACTTGGTCGCTGATGCCAAGGCGCTGACAAATGTCATGAAAAGCCAAGGTTCGTTCTTAAAGGGCTTGAAAGAAGGGGCGAAGGTGGCTCTGGCCGGACGCGGATTTATGGATGATGTGGATTACTCGCTTCACGTTTGCGTCGAAGGCCGCTCAGCCGCTGGTGTAAAAGAAGATATTCAAGTCCTCCGAGACATTGCCTCAAAACTCGGCGGCAAAGAAATCGAAAACTCAATTCCCAAAATTATCCGCGCCAATCCGTTCGGTCCGATGAACAATATTCTCGGCCCGCAAGGTGAGCGTTGGGTGCCCATTCACGGTATTGTGCCGGTTTCCGAAGGTGCTGCAACCTGGGCCGAAATTGAAGCCGGGTTTGACGCCATGTCTGACGAACTTGAAAAACACGACATTCTCACCGGCTTCCTGATTACCAGTCTTGGCACAACAGGCTATCTCATCGAACCTGTGTTTTTATGGCCAGAGGAAATCTGGCCGATTCACGAGCACACGGTCGGCACGGACTGGATGAAAAAGGTTAAGCGCCACGACGCCAATCCGGAAGCCACTGCCGTGGTCCAAAAGGCCCGCGAAGTGGTGCTCGATGTGTTCACTCGAAGAGGCGGCGCGCATTTCCAAATTGGCCGGACCTATCCCTACAAGGAGGGTCGCGAAGAGACGACATGGAAATTGGTGGAAGCGATAAAAAGCGCCGTGGACGACAAAGGCATCGTCAATCCCGGCGCTTTAGGACTAGGATAATTATGACGCAGCTTCATGCGCGTGATCCGCGAACCGGACAATTGGACTTCAACTTTGAAGCGGCAAGTCGGCAAGACATTGAACGCACGAGCAATCGTTTGCGCGCCGCAGGTCAGGACTGGCAATCGCTAGGTCTTGATGGGCGTATGGCCAAACTCGGGGAGCTATCCGACGCACTTACCCGGCACCACACCTCCATCGCGGAACGGCTGAGCGTGGACACGGGTCGCCAAGCCATTGCTGCGCGCGAAGTCGATGGTGTGATCGGCGCAATTTTCGGTTGGCTCGCGCAAGCACCGCACCTGTTGCCGAGCGGTTGGACCGACGGACGTAATAATCCGGCCATTCGCCATGCCCCACAATTTGTACCTTATGCGCTGGTCGGCGTGATCAGTCCTTGGAACTTTCCGCTGACCCTTTCGATGATCGACACAATTCCAGCCCTGCTCGCTGGATGCACAGTGATGATAAAACCTTCGGAGGTTACGCCGCGATTTGTGGAACCTGTCATGGCGGCGGTTGAAGACGCTGGCCTGGCGGACGTTCTGACGTTTGTTCAAGGCGATGGCATGACTGGCGCTGCACTGATCGATCATGTCGATGCGGTCTGTTTCACCGGCTCCGTCGCAACTGGCCGGAAAGTCGCTGCGCTGGCCGCAGGAAATATGATCCCTGCCTTTCTCGAGCTGGGTGGCAAGGACCCTCTTGTCGTGCTCGAAAGCGCCGACTTGGATAAGGCCACGGATGCGGCCTTGCGCGGATCGGTCCTGTCGACTGGACAAGCCTGCCAGTCGATTGAGCGCATCTACGTGGCGCGCAAAATTCATGACGAATTCTTAGACCGCCTGACCGAGAAAGCCAAAACTGTCTCCCTAAACTGGCCTGACATCGGTCGCGGTCATCTCGGCCCGATCATCTTTGATCAACAGGCAGAGACGTTGCAGCGCCATATTGATGATGCGGTATCCAAGGGCGCCCGGGTCTTAACGGGCGGCCGGGTTGAAACACATGGCGGCGGCAAGTGGTTGCTACCAACCATTCTCGCCGACACCACGCATGAGATGCTGGTGATGCGCGAAGAGACGTTTGGACCAATTTTGCCCATCATGGCATTTGATACTGAAGCCGAAGCCATTGCGCTCGCCAATGATACGGAGTTTGGACTCTCAGCTGCAGTCTTCGCGGGGACGTTGGAAGAAGCAGAGCGCGTAGGCCGCCGAATCGAGGCGGGCGGCGTGTCGTTGAATGACGCCGCGCTCACGGCGCTCTTCCATGAAGCTGAGAAACACAGTTTCAAACTCTCCGGCATGGGCGGGAGCCGCATGGGACCGGCTGGATTTCAACGCTTCTTGCGTCGCAAGGCCTTAATTGCCAATACAGGCGCACCTGTTCCAATCGGAGCGTTCGCTGAGGATGCAAATTGACCCAAGCTATTCGCTTAGACATCGCCCCACCATTCGCGGAAATCGTGTTAAACAAACCTGAAAAGCGCAATGCGCTATCTGTGGATATGTGGGCGGCAATTCCGGACCTGGTGGATCAGGCCGTCGCGCATTCCGCGGTAAAAGTTATTCTGATTCATGGCGGTAATTCTGGCGCGTTTACCGCTGGTGCTGACATCTCCGAGTTCGAGCAAATCTATGCCACGAAAGACTCTGCCAAAGCCTCAGGCGAAACCATCGCTGCAGCATTGAATGCGGTTGAGGCGTGCCCCAAACCGACCATCGCCGCCATTGAAGGTGCGTGTGTTGGAGGTGGCGTGAGCCTCGCAATGGCCTGCGACCTACGAGTGGCAAGCGCCAGGTCCAAATTTGGGGTCACGCCCGGTAAGCTCGGATTGGTCTACCCAGCTGGGGACACACGACGCCTTCTCGAAACCATCGGCCCCGGCGCGACCAAAGACATCTTGTTCACAGGTCGTATCTTCGCTGCGACGGAAGCCAAGGACATGAGGCTGATTGATAGACTGACCGAAGACGACGTGGCTTTGGCCGACGCTCGCAGTTTCGCCAGCGATATCGCCGCGATTTCACAATGGTCCACGCGAGCGACGAAGCGCATGATTAAAGGACTTCAGTCTGGATGGACGGATACAACCCCCGAGGCGGTCGAAATGTTCCTTGAGGGCTTTTCGAATGAGGATTTTCAAGACGGTTACAAAGCCTTTTTGGAGAAACGCCCGCCGAATTTCACGTTCAAATAATCACCACTCATATCCGGGCGGCATTGGCGGTCGACCGAACACGGCCTCGAGCGCGGCGGCTACACGCAAGGTTTCGCGATCCCGGCCTTCCGGCCCAATAACCTGCACGGACAATGGCAACCCCGTATCGCCGAACCCGCAAAAAAGTGCGGTTGCTGGCAACCGAGCAAAATCCGCCCAGGCCGTAAAGTCTGCTTGATTTGCAGGAATGTCAGCATCAAACGCGAAGGCTTCTTGCGGCGCCGTCGGCGCAACCACAAAGTCGAAATCGTTCCAAACGCTCGAAGCAGCATTTTGGACGTCGCGAATATGTGCGTAAGCCGCTTCTACCCTCTCTTTCGATTGCCGCACCCCCCAATGCAGGAGGCTGTAAAATGTATCGCTTAAGCCGTCCGGCCGCGCTCCATCTAACGTGACGCCATGCTCTTTCGCACCTTCCATTTCAGAGACCAGCAAGCCTGCACGACGCGATTGACTATACTTATAAACGGGCGGCACAAACGACGACACGGTCGCACCTGCCTCCTTCAGTGCGTTTTCGACCAAATAGATGCCTGCCTCAACGGAGGGCGTCAGTGTCACGTCGCCCTGCCCCGTCCAAACCGCAACTCTCAACCCGCTCAGCGCCATTGGCTCAAGAACAGCTTCACTGGACCACCCCGCTAGGGTGTGCATGGCGATCCACAGCGTCTCGACATCGCGTGCCAAAGGTCCAACATGATCCAACGTGGTGGAAAGCGGTACAACACCGTCCTCAGAGACCAACCCGGTGGTCGGTTTGTGGCCTTGCACCCCGCAATAAGCCGCTGGGATCCGAACACTGCCCATCGTATCTGTGCCAAGCGCGACATCGCAGAGACCCGCAGCTACTACGGCACCCGAACCACCCGACGACCCTCCGGGCGTGAAGCCTTTCTGCCACGGATTGAGCGTTCGACCGTAGGCTTCATTGTCCGTGGTCGCGCCTAGAGCGCCTTCGTGCATATTCACCGTGCCGAGGATTGTGCCACCCCTCTGGCGAATTCGGGCGATGACCTCTGCATCTTCACCCGCGATTCGATCTCGATAGGCCGCGCAGCCGGCCGTCCAAGGCAATCCCTTGACGGCGATGTTGGATTTTGCGGCCCAACTTAACCCGTCCCCTTGCCGGTCGCTTGTCAGATCGACATAGGCGTTCAGCTTCGGATTTAACTTCGCGATACGCGCTCGATAATCCGGACGCATCACTTGAACCGCTCATCAATCAGGCGGATTGGTTTTTGCCGTACTTCCGTTTGCGTCAGCGCAGCAAGCCCGCCCGGCTCAGATAATTCGACGCCGCAATCGATACCAATTTTTTGCTTTAGAAGCGCTTTATACTTGGCCGCCTCGTCATCAGAACGCGGCCCATTCACTTCGGCGCAAACGATGAACTCATCGCGTCCGGCTGCATCTCGCTCAGCCTTGCAAATAAACTCACCGGCAAAGCTGCCGACTTCCTCAAGCAGAGGTCCCATGGCTTGTGGGAAAATATTGATGCCGCGGATCTTCACCATATTATCGGATCGTCCCAAGAAGCCTTCGATCCGCTTAAAATTGAGGCCGAGTGATGACGATCCTGTTTTTACTTTGGTCACATCATGTGTGTTGAAGCGAATGATTGGGTAGATGTCATCCTTGTAGAGGCATGTGCATACCATATCGCCTTGCTCTCCATCCGCGACCGGTAGTCCAGAATCGATATCGCAAACTTCCAAGAATTGTGCGTCTTCCATCACGTAAAGGCCATCTCGGTCCGGACCTTCCCCGGCTATACATCCGGTGTCGCCAACGCCGTACCAGTCATAGCATTCGACGCCGCCCCAACTCTCAGAGAGACTCTGTTTGTCCTCTCGACCGAGATGTCCGGAAACCATTCGTATCTTGAGATCTTTGACCGGATCGATGCCTTGCTCAACGGCAACGCGTGCGAGCTTTTTGATATAGTCCGCGAAGCCAACAATCACCGTCGCGCCAAAGTCCCGCATCAACTCGACTTGGCGGACAGACCGTGTTTCGACGCCGGTACCCGCCGACATAAAGATCGCGCTGGTCCAGTGGATCACGCTCTCTCGCACATAATGCCCCCCATTGATCATCCCGTGTCCGTAAACAGAGTGAACCACATCATCTGGCCGCAATCCTTGAAAGCGGTAGAGCCGTCCGAGAAGTAAGTTTTGCGCCTCTCGGCTCTTCGCACCAAAGAGCAATACTTGCGGCGTGCCAGTGGTGCCGGACGTTGTGTGCATAATGACAGGCGGACGCCCATCAGGGTATCCTTCAAAGCCGGCAAAGTCGCCAAGGGGCGGCGTTCGGGCGATGCTCTCCATGATATCGGATTTGTCGAACACTGGCAGCTGAGCGAGCGTCTCCAATCCTTTGATGTCGCCTGGCTCTATGCCAGCATCACCCCAGAGTTTTTGATAGAACGGTGTCGCCCACGCTCGCGCGACGCAGCGCGCGAATAGAACTTCTTGGTGGGCACGAATTTCGTCAGCGCTTTGCTTCGCGAATGTGATGAATTCATCGCCGATCGGATGGTCTTTTTGCAAAGCTGTCCAATCAACGCTGTTGAAATAGGTATTGTGTTGTCCTGCCATAGTCAGGCCTCCAGTCCGGCGGCGAGGCGGCTCAGGACAGAAACGTCTGGCATGGCCTCTAATGAGTCAGTGAGTGCGATCATGCGCCGGGCCAGGTTTGGCTGTTCATTGCCAAATCCGAACGCGACACATTTGTGAAATTTTTCCAGGTGCGCTTCGTGGCTCATCGGATCGCTCGGCGATCCATATAGAGTATCGATTCGCGCTTCGACTTTTCGTCCATCTTTTAGGTACGCCGTCGCCAGTTGAGGTACGAACGCAGCGGGATTCGGCGTGCCATCATCGACAACTTGTATCCGCGCGCCCAGAGCCAACGTTTTAGCGTCGCGCAAGCACGTCTCGGTAAAGTCAGTTAACCCGACGCCGCCCTTCATCAGGGCCACGGCCCCTGAATACTGAAAGCAAAGCCGCGCATAGTTGACGGACATATCATCCGTCGCGGGACGCCCCACCAATCGGTGGATAAGTGGCGGAGCCGTCAATATGAGTTTTTCAACTTCCGACGCTTGAACGCCTTGCCCACGAAGCTTCTGCATCAAGACGATGCCACCCTGCGCCGCACGCCCCGTCGGAAAGGGTTTGTGGCTGACTTCGGCAATACGCCAGACTTTGCCTAGATCAGCGATCACAGCGCTGGTATCAAATGCGTCCTCGAACAGGGCGAAATAACCGAACGGACCTTCCAGACTATGGTGGGGCCCGGGCATCCCTTGTTCCGCAAGATCACACGCCATGATCGCGCCACGCGCGGCATTTCCAATCTGAATTGGGAGTGCCGGTTTTCCTTCCACATGCGCCTGCATCGTGCCTGAATTGAAAGCCAGCGCGTAACCCAGCGCGTCTTTGGCTTGTTCCGTTGAGAAATTTCGTAGGCGCGCGATGCCGAGCGTTGCCCCAAATATCCCGGCATTGGCGGGGCGGAAGAACTTTATCGGGCTGGTTACACTGACGCCAATTCCCGCGGCCAGATCTACCGCCACAGCGAGCGCCACAGCAAGCTCTTGACCGCTAACATTTGATTGCGCGTCGCATTCTGCCATGAGTGCAGACAAGATGGTCGCCAATGGATGCACGACCGCGGGTTCGTGAACGCAATCATATTCCTGGCAGTGAATCTGAAATCCGTTTACGAACGCTGCGTTCGCTGGCGTGGTTGAGGTCGCATCTCTCCCCCAGATATGCGCGGCCCCCTGATCAGCCCATTGGTTTGCAGACCGCCTGACGGCCTTTGTGAGCGGTGCCGCGGCACCTGCGATCCCAACGCCCAAAGTATCTAGAAGGTAGGTTTTGACCGCCCTGATCGCTGCTTCCGAAAGGTCTTCAATTTGTGTGTTCAATCCATGCGCAACAAATGCGTCCACCATATTCGTCATGCCATAACCTCGCGGAGAAAGTCTGCCAAAATTCGAGTGTTCGCGTTTGACGTTTGGACAAATGAGATCACGTCGCGGGCCTGCACATCCGTGACCCCGCCCGCCATCAATAGGCTTTCTGCCTTGGCGCAAATTTGATCTACGGATACAGGGTTCTCAGGGTCGCCGAGTGCATCGTTCGCAACGCAGGATCGCCCCCCGAACGCGACTTCCGCACCGAAACGAGCGGGATATCGATCCTCAAATTCAGGACCTTCTTCAACCTCCACTCGTGCCCGCAGGGCACGAACCTGAGGGTCTTGGACAGCCTCGATTGAAAAATCTTCGAGACGAGGCTTCCCTCTGAGCACGCTGACGGCGACCGAGTGCTGTAAAGAGAATTTGGCTTCGATAACGGTTTGTGGATCGGGGCGGTCGCAAAACTTCAACGCATCTGCGTAGGTTGAGACTCGGATAGAGTCGTCAATGTCGAGGTCGATATCATCGCGCAGAGCGATCGCCGCATCGATCGCCGCGTGGGCATGACGGCAAGCAGGCCATGGTTTGAAACTGACGTCGTGAATGCACCATCCGTTGGCGGATTCTCTTAGGATCGCCTGCGCATCGCCATCTGGACACATAGCAGCAAAGAATCCTTGCTCACCCTCCAGGATTCGCAGCGGACCTGTAAAACCAAAACTGGCCATTTGCGCCGCGTCGACCCCCGCGCGCGCGGCGACCGCGGTGTGCAACTGTTTCCCCATGCTTTGACTGTCGTGGCGCGTGTGCCAAAGGCCAGCCGACTGGCTTATCGCGAGGGCCATGGCATGGGCTGTTTGACGCGTGCTCAAGCCAAGAATACTCGCTGCCGCAACAGTGGCTCCTATTCCCCCGCAGGTGCCCGTCGAGTGCCAGAGTGCGTAATGACCGGCGCCAACCGCGCGACCCAATCGAATGGTCGCATCATATCCGCGTACAATGGCGCTCAGGAGTTCAACCATCTCAACATCGCGTTCTGCTGCGACTGCAATTGCCGCGGGCACAATGCTTGGTCCAGGATGAAGAAGTGCACGTTTATCGACATCGTCCATTTCGAGGATATTGCCGAGCCCACCCCACGCAAACGCCTCGTCAAGCGGAGTGACCGATGAGCGCGCGCGCAACGCGATGCCAGCCGGTTCGCGTGAACCCGCCACAGCGCAGCCCAGCCAATCGAGCAAATGCCAGCGCGCCCGCCGCAAATCCTCAGCAGCAACGGGCTTAGACAATTGCTCTGAGAGCTTTGTCAGAACGGGTATTTCCGAAATTTGTCCGGACATATTCTGGTGCTTACACAAAGTTTGTGGTTGAGTGAACCCGAAAGTTGCGCCACGGGAAAAAAATGACGACCCCATCCCTCCTCAATGCTCTTGCCGAATTTCGAGCAAGGCTGCCCGATAAGGCGCGATTTTATGTTGCGGGTTGCAGCGGCGAGTGTCTTGGCATCGCCGAGGCATTCCGATCCAAACCTGACTTAGCCGCAGGTCTTACTTTTCTCGGCATCTGGATTCCTGGTGTGAATGCAACTGACTGGGCGAGCCTTCACCCAGATGCCAGTGCTGAAAGCATTTTTATTTCGCCGGCTTTGCGTCCATCATTCGAGTCGGGTGACACGCGTTTTCTCCCCCTCAGCTATTCGCAAAGTACGCGTTGGCTGTCAGAGACGCCAATCGATGGCGGCGTGGTTATGGTCAGCCCTCCTGACGAAGCTGATAGGGTTAGCTTGGGCGCGTCCGCGGACTTCTCGACTTTACCCATATCACGTAGCGACATCCCGCTCCTGGCAATTATCAACCCAAATTTGCGCGCCCCTAGAAATGGACCCAAAATCCCATTGGAACGTTTCGAAATGGTCGCGGAATCTGACCATCGCCTCATTCAAGTTCGCGAGGCGGACCTGCCAGACACATTCGCCCAGATTGGGACCCAAATTGCGAGTCTCTGCGCGCCCGGCGATACGCTCCAGTTCGGCCTCGGCAATGTTCAACAAGCCGTTCTCAAAGCGCTTAGATCGCACAAAGACCTGCGGATTCATGCTGGTATGGTCTCTAACCCGCTTATCGATCTGTTGGACAGCGACGCCGTTCAGAGCGACTATGGTGCAGTGACAACCGGTGTCGCGATTGGCACGGATACGCTTTATGAACGCGTTGTTGAGGATGACCGTATACTGTTTGCCCCTGTGACATATACACACGCGATCACAACCCTTGCCGATATTCCAAAGTTCAAAGCGATTAATTCTTGCATTGAGGTCGACCTTTTTGGCCAGGCAAATGCGGAGTTTATAAATGGTCGCCAAATCTCCGGCACAGGCGGTCTCGTCGACTTTTTGCGAGGTGCAAAAGAATCAGATGGCGGACGCGCCATCCTCGCGCTTGCATCGACCGCGCGGAAAGGCACATTGAGTCGGATCGTGCCGCGACTGCCGCAGAACGCGACCTCGATTGCGCGCGCCGATGTCGATACGGTGGTCACCGAGCACGGAATCGCAGATCTTCGACACACATCAATCGACGCCCGCGCCAATGCAATCATTTCAATTGCAGATCCAAAATTTCAAGACCAACTCGCCGCTGACTGGCACACGATTCGAAAGGGCCTGTAGATGGCAGTATCTCAACCTCGATATCGGCAATTGGCCGAACTGTTTCGCAAAGCCATCACGTCAGGAAAATACAAAGCGGGCGATGCGCTGCCCACGGAAATGGAAATTTGTGAAACCCACAAAGTGTCACGCCATACCGCGCGAGATGCGCTGCGGATTCTCACCGATGACGGCTTAATCGAGCGACGACGCGGCGCCGGTACAGTGGTCGCAGCCCGCGGCACACCCGCCTTCGCTCAACCTATCGGCGACTTCGACTCTATTTTGCAATACGCCCGCGATGCACATTTCGAAATCACTGTCTCGCAGAAAGCCGATCAGGATACGTTGGATCGTCTCGGCCTCACAGGTGACTATGTCCAATTGATCGGGTTTCGGCGGGTTTCAGATCAACCACCGCAAGCTATCACCGCCGTCTACATTCGTGCGGATGTCGCGCCGGAGACCTCGATCATCGAATCCCTTACCGGCTCGATCTCGGAGTGGATTGAGGCCAATCGCGGCGTCAGTGTTGAGCGCGTTGTGCAGCGTATGGAGGCGGTCGGCCTCAATCAAAGCCAAGCCGAACGTCTGAATGTCACGCCTGGATATCCCGCGTTGCGGACCGTCCGGCGATATCGCGATGGCAGCGGCGAAATCTTATTGCTCTCTGAGAGTTTGCACCCCGCTGGGCGGTTTGCTTACGAGATGCGGCTGGACCGTACCAACCGTTAGCTCACGCGCTGCTCATCACATAGAGTTCGACGATACAGCTGGCCATCTTTGAACCAATGCCACGTCCGGGCGCGGTGGGTGCCACCTTCGCCCATGATGATCACTTCGACAAAGTGGGCGCCGGGTTCGTCTTTGCGCTGTAGATTGAGCAAAACCACACCATCCTCGGTCTCCCAGCTTTTCCCTATAAACGTCGGGGTATCGAACCATAAGTGATCGCCGCGATCGACGCCGTCAAATCCCGCATTGGTTTCGCTGCCATCAGCATGCTTGAGGTTAATTGTTTGGCGGTAGAACACCTCTCCATGCTCAGGAAACTCACACACCACGTGCGATTGGATGAGGTCTTCTTGCTGTGCCTGCAAGTCGATATGCCGATACGTGCCTTGCCAGACACCAAGATGCGCCCGGTGTGCGGGAAATTTTTGCATACTCATATCGTCCCCTTCGCTTTCAACTCGGCGATGGTTGCCTGATTCAAGCCGACCGATTTCGCTAATTCCACACTGTGCTCACCAAACGCAGGCACAACTGGATTGGGTTGCGGTGGCTCATTTTGAAATTTTATCGGTGGGCCTACGTGGCGGTTACCTTCGCTATCGGTGAAGACCATGCCCCGCTCTCTTGTGAAGGGGTCATCGAACGCTTCCTTTAAGCTTCGCACCCACGCCCAAGCGCAGTCGATGGGCTGCAGGAAAGCTTGCCAGTCGGCCAGGGTTTTGGTTTTGAAAGTCTCCGCGAAAAAAGACCGTAAAGGAGCCTGTGCGGGACCCGGCGGTAGTTTTGCCACCTCGATCAAATCCTCGCGTCCCAACGCCGTCAACAAATTGGTGGCAAACTTAATCTCCGGCCCGGCGAATGAGAGATATTCGCCATCGGATGTCTCGTACAAATTGGTCAAAGCGGAGCCGCCAAAACTGCGCATCTGTTTCGGTTCGGGCGGGCGATTCTCGCCAAACGTGGGACCAAGGACATTCGGGGTCCAAGCAATTGCCGCATCGTACATGGCGAGATCGATGTAATCGCCTCGTCCGGTTTGCGTGCGACGATACAAAGCCATCAGGATCGCAGAGAGCGCCATCAGGGACGCACTGGCATCGGCAAATGGCACATTGGGTAGAGCCGGTTTGTCGTCGTTCCCGCGCGCAAGATCGGTAAGGCCAGCCAAGGCCTGAACCGCGGTATCGTGCGCCGGTTTTTTGGCCAGGGACGATTTCTGCCCGAAGGCGGATATGGAACAGTACACAACGCTAGGGTTACGGGCTGCGACGGCTTCATAGTCAACGCCTAGTCGTTTTACGACGCCCGGCCGGAACGCTTCAACAACAACGTCTGCCGTTTCTGCAAGCCGCAAGAATAGGTCTAATCCGTCGGGGTCTTTAAGGTTAAGCTTTAGGCTACGCTTGCCGCGTGCGATATTCCGAAACCAGACCGAGACGCCATCGGAGGTCGTTTCACCGATGACACGGGTCGGCTCGCCGGTGCCATTTGCAGGCTCAACCATGATCACGTCCGCACCATGGTCTGCCATCATCATCGTCATATGCGGTCCGGGCAAGAACGCGGATAAGTCGAGTACTTTTACGCCTTCAAGCTTCATACAGGTGTCTCCTGTTTGAGAAGCACTTCGCTATGCTCTCCCATTCTCGGTGCACGCGTGAGAGGCGGTCGCTCGCCATTGATCCGGAATGGCGAAGCTAATGTTCGAACACCCTCGGTCGTGGCTGGGTGCTCAACGCGTGTCGTCATTTCAACATGCGCAACATATGCGCTATCGAGCGCCTCCCCGATATCAAGCACTGGTGCGAAAGGAACAGCACCGCCAAAAATCTCAACCCACTCAGACGTTGCCTTGGTCATCATAACTTGATCAACCGCGTTGCTAAGTTCAGCCAAGTTTTCTCGTCGCGATGGTACCGTGGCAAACCGCGGATCGTCACCGAGTGGCGCTCCCGTTAACTCGCACCATAAAGTCCAGAACTTTGGCGTCTGACACATCAGCAAACCCCATCCGTCTTTGGTTTTGACCAACTGGCTTGGCGCAATCGATGGATGAGCACCACGCGGGAGACGACCTGTGACATGGCCTTGGTTGAGATACCAAGTCGCCGGATAGGACAATTGATGCAAGGCTGTGTCGAACAGACAAACATCGACATCGCAGCCTTCGCCCGTCCGGCTGGCCCCGAGCAATCCCGCCAACAAGGCCGTCGCCATTTGGCTGCCAGTATGGAAATCCACCATGGACAAACCGAACCGCACGGGCGGACCATCGGGCTCTCCCGTCATCGACATGAATCCCGCTTCGGCTTGCATCAAATAGTCATAGCCTGGCCATGCAGCTCGCTCGGACTTTCGCCCATAGGCGGATAAGTGCGCGCATACGATTTTGGGATTCACGCTTTTTAGATGCTCATAAGTCAGGCCCAATTTGTCCGGCTGATCGCCGCGCAAATTGTTCGCAACTGCGTCTGAAACTCGCACAAGTGCCGCAAACTGCCGCCGCCCGACGTCAGATTTTAGATCAAGTGTGACGGACTTTTTGCCGAGTGAGAAGGTTTGGAAAAATTCGCTATCGCCCTCCCCCAACATATAAGGTCCGACCGAACGCGAGACATCGCCACCCCGGGACGGGTCTTCAATCTTGATGACCTCCGCACCGAGGTCGGCGAGCAGCATCGTGCCGTACGGACCTGCTCCATATTGCTCAACAGAGAGGATACGAATCCCTTCAAGCGGCAGCCTGGTCATTAGACTGGGTTCCGCTTCACGAGTTGCTTGGCGATAATGATGCGCTGCATCTCATTGGTGCCTTCGCCGATACACATAAGCGGCGCATCTCGGTAGAGGCGTTCGATGACATATTCTTTTGAATAACCATAGCCGCCATGGATGCGCATCGCTTCGGTGGCGACTTCGACAGCGGTTTCAGAAGCAAAAAACTTCGCCATGCCCGCTTCCATGTCGACCCGCGCGCCCGTGTCATAGGCCCGCGCGGCGTCGGCAACCAAGAGTTCGGCGGCTCGGGTCTTGGCGCCCATTTCGCCTAGTTTGAGTTGGATCGCCTGGTGCTCGCAAATCGGTTTACCCATCGTTTGGCGGGTTTGCGCGTAAGCGACGCTTTCTTTCAACGCCCGTCGGGCAATCCCGACAGACCGCGCGGCAATATTGATCCGACCGATCTCTAATCCGCCTGTCGCCATGAAGAAGCCTTTGCCCTCTTCGCCGCCGACCAGACTAAGCTCTGCGTCGCACTCATAACCGGTGTAAATGAGCTCGCCGCTATCGATACCTTTATAGCCCAGCTTTTGCAGTTTGTTGCCGTTGGTGACGCCGGGCAGATCTTCCATAGTCTCCGGGTTCTTCGTCTGCGTGATCAGCATCGACATGCCTTTGTAGCGCGGTTCCGCGCCGGGGTCGGTCTTGCAGAGAAGCGCTACACACTGGCCTTCAATCGAGTTGGAAATCCAAGTCTTGGCGCCTTCAATCACATACTTGTCGCCGACGCGGGTGGCGCGTGTGGTGAGGGCTTGCAGATCTGTACCGGCATTTGGTTCGGTCAGAGCCAAACCGCCCCGTAACTCACCGCTGGCAAACTTCGGCAACCAATATTCTTTCTGCTTGTCAGTTCCAAATCGCTGAACAATTTGCGCCATCATCAAATGCGAGTTGAAGATTCCCGTGAGCGACATCCACTCTTCCGAGATCAGTGTAACAATCTTAGCGTAGAGCGATGCGCTCAAACCAAGACCGCCATATTCAGGCTCAATCAGAGCGCCGAACAGGCCGAGTTCTTTCATATCCTCAACCAAATCCATCGGATATTCATTGGCGTGCTCGAGCTCCATCGCGACTGGGCGCACCTTTTGTTCGAGCCATTTCTCGATCGCATCGAGCATGAGGCGTTCTTCTTCAGCCGCCTCATCAGTCATTACTGCCGTGTCTGCCATGTCGGCCTCCTAGTAATTCCCAACCTTGTCTTCGACCGCTTGGCCGCGAGATGGGATCAACATGTTGCGTTTGAACGTGCACACCATCGTGCCGTCTTGATTGTAGCCGCGGGTGACAATGGTCACGATACCTTGGCCGGGGCGCGACTTGCTTTCGCGTTTGCCGAGCACTTCGCTTTCACCGTAGAGCGTATCGCCCGCAAATACTGGCGCAGTGAATTTTACCTCATCCATGCCGAGATTTGCGATCGCTTTTTGAGAGCAATCGGTGACGCTCATGCCGATCAGCAAGGCCAATGTGTAAGGCGAAACGACAAGGTTCTTTTTAAACTCTGATGCGGCTGCAAACTCAGAGTCGAAGTGCATGGGATGTGTGTTGAGGGTGAGCAATGTGAATGAGTGATTGTCATACTCTGTCACGGTCTTCCCAGGACGGTGCTCGTAAATGTCGCCTTCCTTGAAATCCTCAAAGTAACGCCCAAACGTCTCACGATATCGATTGGGACCGACTTCTTTCCAATTCTGAACCATATTATCCTCTCTCTTCGCCAGCCTTGGCGAGGGTTCTATTCGCCGCCAGAATGATCGGGCGGTCGATGAGTTTTCCATTGTGCAAAGCGGCGCCGCCTTGGCTGTCTTCTAAGGCTTTGATGATGGCACGCGCTTCTAGAATTTCTTCCGGCGTGGGCAGAAACACCGCGTTGACGGTTTCAACTTGGCTGGGATGAATGCAGGCACGACCGGCAAACCCCATTGCTTTCGCTTGGCGGGTGGCGGCGTCGAGACCGTTTGCATCTTTCACATCCAAATATGGAACATCATAAGCGGGCACACCTGCCGCGCCGCAAGCGCCAGCAATCGTTCCGCGGGCGACAATCATCGCATCCCAATTGGCCAGGTCAGCGCCCAGACTGGCGCTATAATCAGCGCCGCCGAACAGCACGCCTGCGCTCGATTGTTTGGCAATGTCGAACGCTCGACGCAGTCCGCGACCACTTTCGATCACAGCGATAAGATCGGCGCCCTGTCCAAGCGCATCACCGACAATCTCCATGTCGACTCCCGTTTCCGCTTTCGGCACCATGACGAAGTCCGGCGTGCAACCCGACACGGCCAAGGCCGCAATATCAGCGCAGCCCTCCGCCGTCCTTGGGCTGTTGATGCGAATACCGGCTTTTTGGTCGCCGCGATGCGCCAGCCATCCTAGCGCGGCGGCGCGGGCTTCGGTTTTGTTCTCGGGCAAGACCGCGTCTTCAAGATCGATGATGATCGTATCCGCTCCACTGGCGGCGGCTTTATCAAAGCGCTCGGGGCGCGATCCCGGCACGAAGAGAAGAGATTTGAAAGTGGTCGACATAAGCAATCCAGATTTGTCCGGACAAATTAGGTCGAACCCTTACCGAGGTCAAACGGAGTTTTTGTCGCGCTGTGGAAAAGGACAGCTTGCTTCACGCTCCACGAGATCGAAAGCGAAGAGAAATTTCGCCACACCGCTGAGCATTCCGCCTATCATCCCCAGTTCGACGATTTGAGCGGGCGAGTAGTGAGCGCAGAGTTTTGCGTAGAGATCGGCGCTCAGCTCGCCATGCGCATTGGTCAGCATGAGCGTGTCTGACAGCTCCGCCACGGCCTGCAACCCGGATCGGAGTTTAGAAAAATCATCACTGAACAGTGCGTCGATCTCTATATCGGATAAACCCGCCTCTTGCGCAGAGATGCGGTTCCCCTGGTTGCAGAATTTGCATCCGTGCTGAACCGACAGGCGCAGCCGTAAAACTTCTAGAGCCGCCTGCGGAACGCGACCCGATCGGAAGACCCCACCATAGAAGTCGTTTATGTACCACCGTAGGAGGTCGGGACTATTGGCCATGACCTCAAAAAAAGTCGCCTCGTCCCGCAATGCCATAGAGGCGTCAAACATCCCGCGGACATCATCGGGCATTTCGGCCGCATCAATGCGTGGCAGGAGTGGATCGGGCTTGGTCACAACAGAGCTTCGACGGTCGCCATCGGCACGGGCTCTAACGCTGTGCCGAGCGTCGTGTTCCAGCGGTTGAGAAATCCGAACATTGCAATCACTGCGACAATCTCAGTGATTTCCGTTTCCGAGAAATGGGCCCGCAATCGCTCAAAGTCCGCGTCGGTTGTTTCGTTCGGCACGATGCCGGCCTTCATCGCGAGATTGATGGCCGCCCGCTCTGCCTCGTCAAACAAAGGGCTATCCTCGAAACTCCAAACAGCATCGATTTTCTCTTGCGCAACGCCTTGTTCTCGCGCGCCATGCGCGGCATGCGCGGAGCAATAGAAACAGCCCGCCGCCTTGCTTGCCGCCTCGCCGATCAAGCGCTTCAAGCCATTGTCGACGCTGCCCGGCCCATAAACGGCCGCTACCAAACCCCACATGGCTTTGGTTAGCGCCGGGTGACGCGCCATGACCAAGGCATCATTTGGAACAAAGCCCATGAGCGCCTCGGCATTCTCAATCATGAGGCGGGTTTCTGGATCCACCCCATCAATTGAAAGCGGAGCAAGCCGGGTCATTGGCGTGGATCTGAAACAATTTGATTGAGCTCAATCGTATGACCGTCATTGTCGACCAACATTGACACCATGACCACAATGTCGCCTGCCGGTGACGGATAGCGGCGCTCTTTGGGCTCGCCGATAATGGTCACGCCGGGCGCCGCAGCAGCGGCCGGGAACGTCACGTCCAAAGTTTTGGAGTTGAACAAGAGCACGATTTCGCCAGGCGTGAAGTCAGCTGGATCCGGCTCGGCCAGGTCCTTCTCTGTTTGATCGAGGAATTGCCAGAGACCAAGCATCCCGATGAAGCCGTCATTGGCTTTCAACAAAACCAGGCGTGATCGGTTTTCGCCATCGGCGCCATGCCGCACGGCGAGTCCAGGCGAGGTGAGTTCTTGATCATACTCGACCGTCATTCCGAGTGCGTCGCGATACAGCGCGAGCGATTTTTCGATGTCGCGCACCACCAAAGTTGTGCGCCGCAAATCTAGCGGATTGACGACAATCTCCGGTGTTTCGTCGACGCGCTCAACTTCAGCTTCTTCGGCGTCGACTTGTACAATCGCACGCTCAAAATCGTCTGCTGGACCGTCCGTATCAATGATGACACAGCCAGTCAGGCTGAACGCGGCTAGTCCAGCCATCCAAATCGGTTTCATGATGCCCCTCCAGGTTTCACATGCGCGGCGAAGTGTTCCGCAATCTGTTCTCTTGTTGCGATCCAGACGTCTTTGTGGGCTTTGACGTGGTCGAGAAAATGCTGGAACGCATCGATCCGCCCAGGCCGCCCAATGATCCGCAAGTGCAGTCCGAGCGACATCATGCGTGCACCCTCTTCTTGCGATTCCCGCAGCAACCAATTGAACGTATTCTTGGCGTAAGCGAGCCACATATCGGGCGTGAAACTCGGGCTCAGCCAGAACTTCATGTCATTGGAATCGATCGCGTATGGCAGGATTACCATTGGCGTGCTGGAGCCATCTTTCATCTCGACATCCGCCCAATAGGGAAAATCATCCGAATAGTCGTCCATATGATAGAGATAGCCCTGCTCTTTCAGGATCCGGCGCGTGATGTCAGTGTGCAGATATCGCGACAGCCAACCGACCGGACGACGCCCACAGGTCTCCTCAATCGACGCTGTACCCTTCTGGATGAAGGCGGATTCTTCGTCTTCATCCATGAACGCGGTGAACGCCCATTTATGACCGTGATTGCAAGGCTCGTCGCCGCGCGCGACAATCGCCTCGCCGAGCCATGGGGCTTTTTGTAAGGCTTGGCCACAGACCGTCCAAGTTGCATTGACGCTGGCTTTGTCGAGAATTTTCAAAATTCGTGGGGCGCCGCGATTGATGCCGTATTGGTAATTGCTTTCATTGCCGTGGATACGGATCGGCTTGCCCGGCACAGCGCCAAGTTCGTCGACGGGTTCTGGGCGTTTGTCACCTTCGTCGATGCGGCGTTCTGCGCCCTCTTCGACATTGACGACAATTGAGAGCGCCAGTTTCGCCCCATTTGGCCAGGTGAAGCCTTTTGGCGCAGGATCAGATGGCAGCGCCATTAGTGTGGTTCCTCCCCGCCTGAGACATTCATGCTTTCAGCGGTGATATAGTTGGCCTCTTCGGAGCAAAGGAAGGCCACAGCATTTGCAGTGTCTTCTGGCAATCCAGGGCGCCCCATGGGAATTCGCGCCGCCATGGCTTCGAGATAATCTTCGACCGAAGCCGCACCGACCACTTTGGAAAAATACTCATTCTGCCAAGCGCCGAGGCCTGTCGTGACATGGTTCGGGCAGACATTGTTGACGGTAATCTTGTGTTCGCCGAGCTCGACCGCGGCTGACCGGGCAAGTCCAACAAGACCGTGTTTAGACGAGGTGTAGGCCTGTGCATGCGGGAATCCCGACTTTGCCGCTTGAGAGGCAATATTGATGATCCGACCGCCATTGCCTTGTTCAACCATGGTTTCAGCTGCGGCTTTCACGCCGAAAAAGGCGCCGGTCAAATTGACGTCGATCACCGCCCGCCATTCCGCTTCGCTGACCTCTAGGAGGGGCTTCATAATATAGCCGATGCCGGCATTGTTGACCCAAATATCGAGACTGCCGTGCGCTTCTACCGCGTGGCGCGCAAGACCGCGCACGTCTTCCAAAGACCGCACGTCACAGACTTTGGTTGAAGCCTGCACACCCAGCGCGCGCATGTCGTCAGCAATCGATTCCATTTCGTCGGTGGAACCGATATGTTCGGCCCCTGTCGCTTCATCGCGCGGCGCACCGATATCTGAAATGACGATGTTCGCGCCGTCTTCAGCCAGGCGTTTGGCAATCGCTTCGCCCAGTCCTTTGCGACGGCCGGACCCGGTAATGACGGCGGTTTTTCCGCTAAATCTTCCCATCAAAGCCCCCTAGCCGAGCTTGTCTGTCATGATGAAGACCAGGTCATCGGCCATGGCTTGGAACTCCCCGGCAATGGCTTGCATGGTTTCGGTTGAAACGTCGCCGCCAAAGGCCTCCATGTCATTCACATCAATCGTTTCGATATAGGCATAAGGCGGTTTGTCATCGGAGCCGAGCAGGCCGGTGGCTTTGAACACGGCGAACTCATCAACCGACTGCAAGCCGTTCACCGTTGGAATGTCTTTGCTTTTTGCCCAAGCCTCATAATCGGCGACGCTGACACCAGGCTTTAAATTGAACAGTGCGACAATCTTGGTACTCATATCAGGAACCTTCCCTATGGCTTATTTTTTCAAATGATATATCTTTTGGAGAAATTGCATAGCCCTCACGTTGAAAGTGTCGCGAAACCGCGTCATTTTGTGAAGGGAAAAGGAGACTAGCATGGCCGATACGGAACGCGACGCCCGTCCAGACCCCATCGAATATGATGGCCCACCCGATTACCGCGTCGTCGGACGACATGGTGTCTACCCTGAAACCAGCCATGACGAGATCGCGCGGTTCAATTTCCTGGCTCAGATGAACCGGCATTTGTCGACCAAAGTCATGCCGGGGGTCGCCGAAGCTTTCGATGCCCGTATTGAACCGGCACGCAAGAAAACCCAAAAAGGCGCTTACAAATCGCGTCACGAAGTGCGCAAGGATCTGGTCCAAGACCCAATGTTTCAATGGTGGTCAGCGATGCGCCGCGCGACGATGGAAACCCGCCAACAAGCGGGACGATGGGTCACGCTTCGCCAGGCCGATGAGTTAAACGGCAAAGTTCGCAGCCTCACAGAAGGCGATTCTCGCCTGGTTCTAGACCCAGATTTTAAACAACCGCGATCGACCGATGCGATCGACCATCACTGCATGCCCGGCTCCTATCACACTGAATTGGTGCCCGGCGATGTGACCGGCCCGGCCAATTATGATGCCGGCATCTTCGCCACGACAGGCGGTATGCTTGGGCGGTTCAATGATGGCGGCGGCGTCGCCGTCGCCCAATGGGTGCAACAGAACCTGCCAGATTTCAAACCAAAACGAATTCTCGATCTCGGCGCCGGGTTGGGCCACAATGTCCTTCCCATTGCTGCTGCCTTCCCGGACGCTGAGGTCATTGCGGTCGATGCTGGTGCGCCCATGCTGCGCTATGGCTTGGCCCGCGCCAAAACGATGGGAATTGAGAATGTCACCTTCATTCAAGGCGACGTCTCGGATCTGAAAGACATGTTTGAGGATGAAAGTTTTGACTGGGTGCAGTCGACGATGTTCCTGCACGAGACCAGCTACAAAACGATGCCGATGATCTTTGCTGAGACTCAGCGTCTGCTCAAGCCTGGCGGCATCGTGCTACATGTCGAGCAGCCGCAATACTCTGACGATATGCCCCTGTTCGAACAGGCGATGCGCGATTGGGATGCGTTCTACAATAACGAACCCTTCTGGACCAAAATGCACGAAGTGGATTTGGACGCCTGGATGGAAACCGCCGGCTTCGACCGCGAAAGCCTAATCCACGGCGGTGTCGCGGCCGTGGTCGATCCGGATGTTTTCCCCGAGGCGGCGGAAGATACCGAACAAGAAGATTATGGCCGCAAGGCCGCCTGGCACGTCATTGGCGCGCGCAAGGAGGCATAGAGATGAACACAGCAACACTCGATCCGCTCAAACTGGCTGGCGCGAAAGCGAAAGGCAAACGTCCTTGGTTCCTCGATAACCCGGACACCGAGCGGGTGATGAACATTACGCTGGCGCTGATGCAAGAGGTCGCCGTCATTCGTGAACGCCTTGATACCGTGGAGCGACTTCTGGATCGCGACGGCGTGGTGACGCGCGATGCGATTGAGACGTTCGAACCATCTAAGGACGACGCCGACGAACGCGGCTATTGGATGCAAGAATATATCGCCCGCTGTCTACGCATCTTGCAACAAGACCGAGAGGCGATTGCCCGCGGCAAAGAAGACTCGAGCGAAGATGTGGCGGACGAATTCGCCAAGGTTGACGAGTGAGGTGGTTGCGACGCGCAGCCCTCGGGCTGAGCCTTGCGCTTGGGGCGTGTCAAACAGCGCCCCAAGAATCGAACCCTCAAGAGTTAAACCAGGCTCTCGACGAGATGTTGTCTTGGTTCCCGGGCGTCTATGACAATTACGCCCAGGTCGAATCCGAGCGGGCCGCTGACTTAGAACCAGCGCTTCGCCACCGGCATTTGAATCATACATTCTATCCGGTCAGCATTCCTGGTATTCCAGGCCGGCAACTCTATGCGCAACAATACCAACATCATGATCCATCAGATCTCTATCGTCAGCGCATCTATTCATTCGAACCCGATCCCGACGAGAATGCGGTTCGGTTGACGATCTACACGCCGAACGATCCGGCCCAATTGACCGATATTCACCTAAGCGCCGACCGCCAAGCCGCGCTGAACGCAGACGATTTCGTGTTAAAGCCTGGCTGCGAAGTATATTGGCAACGCGGAAACGAGCAGTTTGACGGCTATCTCAAACCGAAAGCCTGCTCCTATTACTCCACGCGTTTTGAAACGCAGGTTTTTCTCGAAGAGACTTTGACGCTTCGGCGCGATGCTTTGCTGCTCAATGATCGCGGCGTTGATGGCGATGGAAATCTTGTTTTCGGCGTCGATGACAAAGGCCCGACCGTCAATTTGAAACAGCCGGACTTCTCTCAACTTGATGTCGAGCTGCAAGAAATCGCACGCTTGCTCAGCGGTGACTATTTCTCGAATGCGGAAGGCGGCGCGCGCGAAGGGCGGCCGATCTACATGCGAGTACGCAACATTACCCCGCCCATCGGCACCCGCCATGCCATGTATGCCGAAATGCGCCATGATGGACCGGAGGGACAGTTCTATCGCCAGCTCGTTTATCTGTTCGATGAAAGCCCAACCCGCACCGAAAACCGCATGCAGGCCCATCGCGTCGCGGACAATGAAATTGCGGCGACATTAATGGAAGACCCTTCGGGATTGGCCACAGGCATTGTGGAGATCACCGATCCGCTCTCAGACGATTGCTACACGGTCTGGTCGCCAATTGAGGCAGGCTATACAAGTTGGATCGACCCTGAACGCTGCGTCATTACAGGAAAGCGCGGCGATCAACGGCGGATCGAATCGCGCACCAAAATCACAGCGACCTCCATCGGCCAGTTGGAACGCGGTTACACGCTCGAGCGCGAATTGCTGTTCGGCAACGCCTCTGGAGAGATGTACATTTGGCCGCGAGTCAAACCGGCCAAGAAAGACTAGACACGCCCGCATTTTTAAATGATATATCATTTAAATCATTCTCGAACGGGAGGCGAGCATGGGAGAGTTTTTGGCGGCCAACGAATTGGCCATCCTGCGTTGGTTGCACATCGTTGCCATGGTCTATTGGCTGGGCGGTGAATGGGGTGTGTTCCAGACATCCTATAAGGTTGTGAACCCCGCTTTGCCGTTGGAAGAACGCCAACGCCATATGGAAACCGCCTATCGCATCGACATCATGGCGCGGACGGGGATTATCAGTCTTCTGCCACTCGGACTGCACATGGGATATCTCTGGGGCGTCCAGCCCTATGGAGGCGGCTGGCTTGTGGCAATGTGGCTGATCTGGATTGTCTGGATGGCGATCACTTGGGGCGCGTTCGCGAAACGCGGCACGGCTTGGTTCAAGCCGCTGTCGGATATTGAAGACTGGACGCGCTACATTCTTATCCCGACACTGTTGATCACATCGCTAATGTCCCTGTCAGGCAACGGTCCGTTTGCCGGGGGCGAAGGCCAACTTTGGTTCTCAGCCAAGATACTAACCTATGGCACGGCGCTGATCATCGGCGTGATCCTGCGATTGATTATGCATGAGTGGCAGAAAATGTTCCCGGTTCTCGCCGCCGGCCCAAATCCTGAAGTTGAAACCAAGCTGAAAAAGTCGATCCAGCTCGGCCGCAACGTGGCTTACATGTATTGGGTGCTGATCCTGACCACAGCCTTCTTCGGCGCGGTGAAGCCGTTTTAGTCGAAACTCGGTTTCGCCGGGGCTAGTGAGATGACGAAGGTGTCGTCTTCATAAGTCCCACCAATTTCAAAATCAGTCCACACCGCTTCATTGGCCAAGACGCCATCATAATAGAGGCGTACTCGTCCGGCTTGTTGCCAGTCTGTCCCGGGCTTTGAGAAATAGTCGGAATAGCGCCGCTCGTGCCACCCGCGCGGGGTGTCGAAACCGACATAGAGAATTTGCATCGATCCACGGTCGAACCCGAACAGGGTCTTGCCGCCAGAGGGGTCCGTGAGTTGAACCATGTAAGCCGACTTGCCATCAATGGTACGATCGGCTCGACGCTCTTGCTTCCAACCATCGTCCAGGGCGTTACGAATGGCGCCAAAGCCGAAATTATTGCTCCACATCGCATTGGCCGATTGATCTTCCATGCGACCGCTTTGATTGTAAGTGGCCTCACCATCAAAGCTGAGCAGCATGGCCAGCTTGTCTCCTTGCCAAGCTTCGATCCGAACTTTGCCGTTGGCGGCGTGCGCGTCGGCCTTCTCGTCGGCAAAGACCCGCCACATGGCGTAGCGGTCCCAGGTTCGCGCCCCACCATCGCGGCTATAAATGATATTATGCCCTGACAGGAAGAGGGCACCCGGCTCGACAAATGTGTCGCCGCCCGCGGCTTCGTGGGCCAAGGCAATGATTGTCGCGCCGTCCAAGCTCGGTTTGGATTGGCCCGCTTGCGACAACATCACCGTGTCTTCAGTTTCCACAATGACTTCCTGATGGACTTGATCCGGCTGAACCGTCTGACAGCCAACCAAGACTACAGCGCTAACCAGGCAAAGTGCGGGTCTCATTCCTCTATCCTTCTACGATCATCACATTCGCTTCGGCCCAAGCCTGACGCGCTTGTTTGAGTTTGGCATAGGCCTCACTGTTCCAAAAGGTTTTGATCGCCTCTTTGCTTGGCCATTTCGAAATCACCGCGCTTGTCCCGTCGAACAATCCCCCTTCCAGCGATTCGACGCCGGGCCCGCGCACCAGATATTCGCCACCAAACTCGCCAATTAATTTGGCGGTGGGCATCCCGTATTCATTGATGAATCGCTCCCGGTCATGGATCTTGGCGAAGACAATCATATAGGCGCTCATCATCTTTTCTCCTCAAGGTGCTAGCCGCAGCCAAAACAAATGATATATCTTTTCTTATGCCGCTCTTTTTCGAGCAATGCAAAGGGCTAAATTGAATGAAACTTCTGCGCGCCGCCACAGTGACGGTTTCTGACCTGCAACGCACACGCGATCTCTATACGCGGTATTTCGACTATTCGGTGGTCGAACAAGGCACGATCAGCGAGGCTTTGGCGGCCAGTTGGCAGACGCCTGCCTCAGCAGGCCGACCCTATGCGGTGATGCAACCGAGCTCCGGCGCGGATATCTTTTTGCGATTTGTCGAGCAACCCACAGTCGACGGCTTCAAGGCGCTACGGTCCTATGGCTGGAATGCGATTGAGATATGCGTTCAAGACGTGATGACGGTGAATGCGCGTATGCTCGACAGCCCGTTTGAAATCATCGGTCCACCCAACAAAATTCCTGGCTTAGATGCGATCCATCCGATGCAAGTCAAAGGCCCGGATGAGGAAATTGTCTATCTAACGCAGATCAATGATGATCTTCCGGAATACAATCTGCCGCGCGCCGGTAGCCTGATCGATAAACTGTTTATTCTCGTCATGGGCTGCTCCGACATGGCGCGCAGTTCGGCTTGGATGCAGGAGACATGCGGGCTCGATTTCGGACGGGATATGGAAATCCCGTACACGATGATTGCCAAAGCCTATGGCACACCGCTGGATGAGCTACACCGGATCTGCACTTTGATCCATAAGAAGGACGTATTCCTCGAGCTCGATCAGTATCCAGACGCGGCGACCAAACGCCCGCACTATGAGGGGATGTTGGTCCCCGGGTGCGCGATCGGAACATTGTATCATCCCGACTTTGACGCCCTACCTGGTCCCTGGCTGACGCCGCCAACCGAGCAGGAGGGCGCGATCTATAAAGGCAAACGCGTTGGTGTCCTGAAAGACCCCGACGGAACATTGATAGAAATGGTTGAAGGATAAACCATGAAACTCGGCACTCTCAAACATGCAGTCGATCACAAGCCGGTTGCAGACGATTTCGCCATCATCGATGCGGAACGCCCGACCTGTCAGGAAGGCGGAATCCTGGTCCGCGTGGTTCACTTGTCGCTCGACCCTTATGTCGGCTCTCGCCTGCGAGGACGCCACATGGGCGAAGCACCGCCCGTGCCGATGCAAGGGGCCGTTCCTGGCGCGATTGTTGGCCAAGTGATTGAAAGCCGCGCCGCGAATTTTGGCGAAGGCGACTGGGTCCACGCGATGGAAGGCGGCTGGCAGGAAATCCTCGCTTTACCGGCTGAGCATGCTCGCAAGGTCGAGCCAAGTGTTGCGCCATTGGCGGCCCATGCCGGTGTGCTCGGCATGCCGGGTCTGACCGCGTGGTCCGGGATTACGCAATTGGCGAAAGTTGGCACAGGCGACACAGTTCTGGTCGACGCGGCAGCCGGGCCGGTTGGCGGCACCGTGGGCCAGATCGCCAAGATTAAAGGCGCCTCGCGCGTCGTCGGGATTGCGGGTGGTCCGGAAAAGTGCGCTCTGGTCACGGACACTTACGGTTTCGACGCTTGTATCGATTATAAGGCGGATGGCTGGCGCGACCAGCTTGCAGAAGCCCTGCCCGATGGGCTTTCGGTCTTCTTTGAAAACGTGTCTGCGGACATGGCGATGCTGGCGCTGACCCATGCGCGAACCTATGCCCGTGGCGTGCTGTGTGGATTGGTCGATGCGTACCATACCGAGACACAAAGCCAGCATCCCTTGAATGCGGGCCTGATTATCGGCAAGCGAGCGCAATTGCATGGACTGGTCGTCTATGACTTCTATCCGCGCTGGGACGAATATGTTGCCGAAGCTGCGCCGTGGCTCGCCAGCGGCCAGCTGAAATTCGCGGAAGATCGCGCCGAAGGCTTGGAACATGCGCCCGCCCTGTTCGAACGGCTGATGAATGGCAAGAATAGAGGGAAGGCGGTGGTCACCGTCGCCCCGGAACAGGTATGAGCGTCCGCAAAGCCTATATCGATGGCGCGCACGGCCAAATCCATTTCCGCATCTCGGAAGCACGGGCCCGCGCCGGCAAACCGCCGCTGATCTGTTTGCATCAAAGCCCCAAGTCTGGCTTGGAGTTCGACACATTCATGCGTGAGGCCTCGCGCGACCGCACGGTTATCGCGCCGGACTATCCGGGATATGGCATGTCTGACCCGGCGCCTTCGGAAGCCGCGACGACCATCCCGATGTATGCGGAAGAGATGTGGCGCGTGGTCGATTCGCTAGGCCTTGAACAGGTCGACTTGTTCGGCAATCACACCGGCGCAAAAGTCGCGGCGGAAATGGCTATCCAACGGGGTGAGCGCGTCCATGCGATTGCGATGATATCGGCCGCGATCCTGACGGATGAAGAGCGTGAAATGTTCCAAGACATGTTCACGCCTATTCCACTCGATCAAGCTCACACGCGGTTCAAAATCAGCTGGGAGCGGATCATTGAGCGCCAAGGCCCCGGACAGACGCTCGAGATGATGGACCGCTCCATGTATATGAACATGATGGGCGGCGAAGCGTATGAATGGGGCCACGTTGCCGCCTTCGCCTGGGGCAAGCCGTTTGATGAGGCGCTGAGCCAGCTGCCGCATCGCATCACTTTGCTCAATCCGGTCGACGATCTCACCGAATGCACACGCCGCGCCGAAGGCCTGATGCGCAATGGCGAGATCGTGGAATGCCCGCAATGGGGTTATGGCTTTATGGATGCCTTTCCGAAGGACACGGCTGACTTGGTTCTGGCGAAGCTCGACGCGTCTTAAGCATGGCCAGCTTCAGCCGTTTCTTCGGCTTTGGCGATGGCGTCTTCAGAATTGATCGAACCGAACTGATATCTGCCGAGGAATAGAATCGGCACCGTGAACGCAAACAATAGCATCGCAGATTTGCTCAAGGTCCAGTCCCAACCTTGCGCGTCCGCGAAATTGTTCATGATGGTCGGGCCAAAGCCTGCGCCAGCGGCAAAGAATCCATACAGAGCCCCATAGATGGCTGAGTAGGACTTCATGCCAAAATACTTCGACACGAGATAAGCCATAAAGTCATATTCTACGCCCGCGCCAAACCCGATCATCAAAATCGCGATTGTCGCCGTCGTCGTGTTCACTTCGCCGGTCAAAAGCCACAGTGCAATCGCTGGCGACGCCAAGAATACGAAAGCTACACCAGGCGCCCAGAAATGGTCGATGAGCCAGCCACCCACTAAACGTCCAAGCAGAACCGCTAGTCCAGTCAGAGTGGCGAGCTGCACGGCGTCCCCAATCGCAAACCCTTTGCTGCCTAGTAGCGGAACTAGACTTGGTATCACCGCCCCCAAAGCATAAGAGATTGGAACGAAACAAATGGCCAGAAGCCAGAAGCGCCAAGTTTTGACGGTCTCCCCTAAAGTCATTCCTGGCAAGTCGATCGGTCCGCCCTTCTCGCTCACTTGAGGGGCCTTGCCGATCGGAAGCAGCATCATCGCGATCGGCGGGATCAGCACGATCACCATAAAGGCGAATGCCATCGCATTTGGGAGAGTCATGCCGAGTTCTTGATACTTGGGCCAGACAAACTGAAGCGCCGTATAGATCAGCCAAATCGTGCCGAGCAGAGAGATTCCCAAAACGGGTAGCTTATATTTCGTGATCGACGCATCCCGGCCAGGCTCATCATTGATATCGCGAAGACTGAGATATGCCATCGGCAAAGCAATAATTAGTGGAAGCATGCCGAGCATCAAATACGCTTGCCGCCAACCTGCAGTATCGACGATGTGTTGTGCAAAGCTCTTTGCCAAGGCGCCAAAAATCCCAGTCGCAATCAATGCTATGCCAAGGGCGATGCCGCGCCGTTTATCGAACCAGTTATTGACCGGGCGCGTGAAGGTGATGGGTAGTGTTCCAACCCCGCCGACAGCGAGCAAAAACCATAAAAAGAAATACAGTGTCATGTTGCCGGTGTTGAACGACAACGCCATCATTGACAGGCTGAACGTGACGATTGAAACGAGCGCAACCCGCCGGGCACCAAACTTTTCCGCAACCCACCCGATGACAGGTGACATAAAGAAGGCACCCAAGGTGTAGACGGCCAATGCGCTGAATATCTGTCCTCGCGACCAGCCAAACTCCTCACCGAGCGGCGCAACCATTACATCAATCGTATAGAATGGCAGAGGTGACAGACCGAGGCCAACGCCTACTGCGGCCGCGGCTAGAACGGGCCAACCGCGTTTAAACTCGCCGTCTTGTACCATGAATTCCTCCAAAATCTCGATTTCGCTATTGGCGAAGCGAACGTCCTATTGTCTATTGGTATATCTTTTAACGCGAGCGTCGAGGAAAATCTGCCATGCAACTGACAAGACGTGGTTTTGTGACCGCCAGCGGTCTCGCTTTAACCGCTGCCTGCACCCCAAATGTGCACCGCTCGCAAGATGCGGACGTGCTGATTCTTGGCGCTGGCTTGGCCGGACTCCACGCCGCCCGCATGCTCGAAGCGGACGGATTTAAAGTGATTGTCTTAGAAGCCGATACGCGCATTGGCGGACGGATGCAGACGCTGGATCACGTGCCGGGGCGCCCGGAGGCGGGCGGTCAACAAGTCGGGCAGTCTTATGCAAGGGTGCGGTCATCCGCCATCGATCTCGGCCTCAATGTGGTGCCACCCGCGCCAGGTGGCTCCCGGGCCAAGGCCATGGTGTTCAATGACAGAGTATTTGATGCGCGCGAATGGGCAGATGTTGCCGAAAACCCATTCCCAGAAGCGTTCAAACGCGCGACACCTGACACAGCTCTTTTCATGGCGGCGGCAGGCGAAAACCCACTCATCGACCAATATGCCTGGCGCGAAGTCGGTGCGGAGCATGATATCAGCGCCGATGTCTTCTTAGAGCGCGCAGGATTTAACCCAGCCGCGCGGGTGCTCTGCAACATCGCCTTGAACGCAAATGATTTGACCACTTACTCGATGCTCAATCTATGGCGAAGTTTGACCCTATTCGCGATCGATTCTTCCAGCGGTGGCTCTGAGGAGATTGAAGGCGGGTCGCAGCGGTTGCCGGAAGCTATGGCGGCAAGCTTGGCCGAAGGCGCGTTGAAGCTCGACACAAGGGTGTCCTCGATCCGCGCAGATCATTCTGGGGTCGAAGTGCGCGCTGGCGGGCAGACCTATCGCGCCCCATTCGGGATTAGCACGCTTCCCTTCCCGGTATTGCGCACGCTCGATTTGCAATTGCCGGAATCGGCCCCGCCGATCCGTCCGATCATTGAGCAAATGCCATATACCCAAATCCAGCAAGTTCATCTCGAACTCGAACAAGGTCCCACAGATGAGTTGCCCTTGATGATGTGGACTGACACACCAATTGAACGCGTCTTCCCCGTCCGCAATAGCGACGGTGAGACCGTCGCCCTAACTTGTTGGGTCAATGGCATTGGCACACGTCGGTCGACTGGCGATGAAGATTGGAAAGCGCTTGCCGAACAAACGCTGGTCTCAACCCGCGGCATCAAGGCGAAAGCTCACGAAGTCGTGCGTTGGGATGAAGACCAGCCGCTCAGCGGCGGCGCCTATATGCATTGGGCGCCAGGACAGATCGCGCCGTGGGCCGAACGCGTTACTGAGCCCAGTGGGCGGCTACACTTTGCAGGGGAGCATACATCCTTCCTGCATACCGGCATGGAAGGCGCCATGGAATCTGGCGAGCGCGCTGCTTATGCCATTATAGAGGCGGCGGCCGGTGTGGTCGCAGAATAAGGAATGCTTTCGAAGCCGATGAGCTCAATGTCTGGCGAAATATAGCCAGGCTTCACAGTCTCCTCGCGCGCCAAATCGGTCGACAAATATTTCTTATTGTCATCGCAGAATATGGTTGCGACGGTCGCCTCACTTCCGAGCTGGTCTTGGACGGCCAAAGCCCCAATCAGATTGGCGCCGGAGGATATGCCGACAGCAAGCCCAAGCTCGGAAGCAAGTTTCTGTGCCATGAGAATGGCGTCGCCATCGCTCACAGAAATTACGGAATCAAGTTCGTCGAGTTTGACGATAGATGGAATGAAATCGTCCGACACGCCTTGAATGCGGTGCGAGCCGGTTTTGTAGCCGGTCGACAAAGTTGGCGACTCGGCAGGTTCCAATGGATGAATCTTGACGTTTGGCACCGCACGGCGAAGTGCCCGTCCAACACCCATTACGGTGCCGCCAGTACCGACACCTGCAATGAACGCGTCTGGATTCAAATTGATGGAGGCCAACTGACTGAGCAGCTCCGGGCCGGTGGTCGCTTCATGGGCGTTGCAATTTTCGCAATTGGCAAATTGTTGTGGCAAGAAGACGTCGTCGCGGCTGGCCGCAAGCGCCTCGGTCGCCGCGATGGCGCCGAGAAAGCCGCCCTCTTCTCTCGAAACCAAATGCAGGTCTGCCCCCAGTGATCGGAGTAGCGATTTACGTTCGTCGCTCATCCAGTCCGGCATGTAAATCCGCACCGTATGGCCGAGGGCGCGGCCGAGCGCAGCAATGGCAATGCCGGCATTTCCGCTGGTGGCTTCGGCGATCATATCACCGGGTTTCAAGGCTTTAGTCGCATAGGCGCACCGCAATATGTTCAGCGCCATTCGGTCTTTGATACTGCCGGTGAGATTGTAGTGCTCGGCCTTGGCGAAGATCACCCGGCGATCACCTTTCCATCGCAAATGGACGGCCAGAAGCGGCGTGCGGCCGATCATTCCCGCCAACGAGGACAAGCGCGTCTGCTCACAAAAGTCGACTTGGAGTAAACCAGAAAAAGCCATATCAATCTCCTGCACGAAGTTATCGCTCAGAGATTGTCAAAAATCATTACGAAAATTCGTGCGAAACTGGTTTATAATGTGAAATATTTCTAGTATATCGCATAGATATGGAAAATTATGATGATACAGATCGCCAGATCTTGAAAATTCTACAATCTGATTCAACGATACCTCTCGAAGCCATCGCGACGAAACTGAGTGTTTCGGTGAACACTTGCTGGCGCCGGGTGAAACGATTGGAGGAAGCCGGAATCATCCGCGCGCGCGTCGCGATTTGTGATCCGGATAAAGTTGGCATCGGGCAAACCGTCTTCGTCGCCGTCAGAACCAACGACCACTCATCGGCTTGGTTGACGAAGTTCGCCAAGACCGTCACCGGCATTCCAGAAGTGATCGAGTTTTATCGCATGGCCGGCGAAGTCGACTATATGTTAAAAATCGCGGTCAGCTCGGTCGCCGATTATGACCGCGTCTACAAATCCTTGATCAGTCGGATCGAAGTCGCAGATGTCAGCGCGACGTTCGCGATGGAATGCCTGAAAAATACGACTGAGCTGCCAGTCTAGGCCGATCTAATCAGCGTCTGGTGCGTGCGTGCAACTCGCCTGGATCCAGCGCAGATTGATACCGATCCGTTCTGCATTCCCTTCATTCCATGCATATGACACCGCACGGTCGCTATCGCCTTCCATAATGTACAGCGTAAGCGATGGGCGATTGGTGCCGTAAGGCCAATCAACATTGCGCAGTTTCAAGCGAATCCTGCGGGGCGTCTCCTCATCGGTCATCAGTTCGGCTTCACCGCCTTGATCATGCAAACTTACCCCGCGCCGGAAATCCCAGTCACCCATGCCTTCGCCAGAGTCGCCATGACTGGCGCCGCGCAATATCGCGGTCCAGCATTCGAACGGGCGGGCCTGGCGAAAACGCGCTTCAGTGACCGCATCGCCGCGGCTGGAGCGCACCCAAAAATCTTTTTCTGACAGGGCCATCGTCACGGACAGTTCACCCTCACCTTCCGGCCGCGGAAACAGGACCTCGCACCCTTCCCCACTTGCCCGTCCTTGGAACTGAGCGCCGTCGCGCCGCCACTGAACGTTACACTCCGGCGCCTCATCTTCCCCAAGGGCGGGCGACATGGTTTGCAGGATTGCTGATTTGTCCGCGGCGATCGAGAAGGCGTGATACAAGCGCCCTGAGGCTTCGCCATCGACGCTTCGATCGGCTTGAAAGACGACGGCGTCATCGTCACCTTCCTCTTCTTGGCGCGTAATCGAAATGTGCTGTCGGGGCGCGATCGGCGACAAGTCCATGCCCGCGTCTTCTGCGAAGAAGACGTGGCGGTCATTGTTCCACTGTCCTTCGAAATGCGCCACCAGTTCAGCAAAGTCTTTGCTCAACCAGCCTGGAATCTCAGCCTCTGATTCCTGTGCAATCGCGCAGGATGTAGACAGGCAAAAAGCGCCTGCTGCGATGATGAATTGTCGAACCATGGCCATACCCCTTTTTTAAAAAAAGAACGGCGGATCGATGGATCCGCCGTTTTTGCACTCTGAGATTTCAGAGAAGATTGGATCTTAGAATTCAGTGCTCAATGTCACGCCGACCTGAGGTCCACGGCGCAATGTGCCGACAAAATTCCGCTTAAAGCTATCACCGCCATCCGCATAGCGCAGCACCAGTGGAGACGAATCCTCGTCTGTCAGATTGCGGCCCCAAAGGCGTAGCGTGTGCTGGCCATTGGTCACCCCGATCCGTGCACCCACCAGCGTCGCGTCCCCCGTTTCAGCCTGGTTGTGAACTTGCGAGAACTTGCTCGACTCATAAGACACGTTGGCACCGGCGAAAAAGTCCCATTCGCCGTAACCTGTGGCGCCGCGATAATCCAAGTCGAAGAAAATCTGATGCTCTGCCGTCCGCGGAATCTCGCGACCGACAATGGATCCGAATGCGTTCTGCAGACATTCCGATGTCGGATCTGCAGGATCTTCACGAATTTCACAGCCAACGGATCCGTTAACCTCACCATCATCAAGGGTGTCGAGGAGAACCCCTTCGTTTTGGTCTCGGCCAGCCGTAAACTCAGTGTCTGTCCACGCATAGTTGAGGGTCGCGGTCAGTCCTTCAATGGCATCTGGTGTCAGACGGAATTCGGCCTCGAGACCGAGAATTTCCGCATCCCCCGCATTGACCGTTGCCGAGGTTGTATTGGTATCATTGACCCGCACATTCTGCGTCAGCTGATACCCTTCGACTTCGTTGAAATAGGCTGCCAGATTGGCGGTCAGTTGCCCCCCAAAGAAAACATTCTTCGAGCCGATTTCAATCGATGTCACTTCCTCTTCGTCGAAAGTTCCGAGACCTGCTTCCTCAGCTGCCAGCGAGTTAAACCCGCCCGGCTTTTGGCCTTCTGCATAAACGGCATAGAGCAGATTATCAGGGGTGACCTGCCAATCGACAGTCGCCCGAGGAGCGAAATTGTCGAAGCTGGCACTCTGGTTCGGATCACCTGGTACCATTCGCTCGATATCTTCTTCAGCGTAACGTCCTTCAAGGGTCACAGAAACCGTGTCGGTAACGTCATAGGAGACGAGACCGAACAAAGCGGTGTTCTCGATATCGAACGTGCTCATGCCGTCGGGGACTGAAATCGTAGACGATCCAAACGGGACGATCGCCACACAGGTTGGGTTAAATCCGCAAAGCACCTGCTGCGATGCCAGTTCGGCGGCAAAGTTTGCATCAGCTAATTCCTGAGCTCCTGGTGGTAGAATGCGCGCATCTCGGCTCATTTCCTCACCGTCGAGATAGTACGCGCCGACAAGGGCGCGGAAATTGTCGCCTTCATAATTCAAGCGGATCTCTTGCGAGAGCTCTTCTTCCTCGCTCGCATTGGCGAAGGTGAAGTCGGCGATACTGGTCGGATAACCATAGACCGCTTGGAACGGTACAAAGCTGAGAATATTGAACGGGAAACCACCCGGAACAAAATTCGTCGCCTGGAAACGCGTTGGCGAATAATCGCCATCTGTTTGCTGACTGACATCGCGCTTGTTGAAGCCGGTGATCGAAGTGATCGACCATCGATCGTTCAAGTCGCCATTAATCGCCAAGCTGACTTGCGTATTCTCGATCTTGGTGCCGGCGTCTGGTCCAACTTGCAGGCGGTAATCGGTATTGATTTCGCGTGGCGCAACCGTGCCACAGAAATACCGACCCTGCCCGCCATACAAAGCGCCATCGTCGAAGAAGCAATTATTCTCGTCCGCGGTTGTCGCAAACAACGCAGGCTGGCCGTCATCGCTGTCGGACCGGTAGGCCCGCAGGCGGACATCCCAATCATCGTTTGGCGTGAAATACAGAACGCCAGAAATCGATTGCGTGCTCTCGTCGCCAACAGGCTCACCGTCGAACAAGTTGGTGTGTTCGCCATCATAGTTATAGTTGCGATAATTGACGCCGAAGGCGAGCATGTCATTGATCCGCCCACTGACGCCGAGGCTCAGGTCCTGTTGGCCATGCTCCCCCAAATCGAGCGACGCGCGCGCGCTCGCTTCATCGGTTGGAGAACGCGTGATGATGTTGATTGCGCCCGAATACGTGTTCCGGCCATAAAGCGCGCTTTGCGGGCCTTTGACGACTTCGATCCGCTCGATATCGTTCAAGTCATAGTCGGTAATCGCGCCCGAGATTCGAACGCCGTCGATAAAGTAGGATACGCCCGACGCCCCAAGGATGTTCGCTTGTCCCCGAATGACGGGACGGTTGGAATCACGTCCGAACTCATTGTCGAATGATAGGCCAGCCGTAAGTTTCGAAATGTCTGATAGGTCGGTGAGAGACAGATTGTCGATCACGTCGGCTGTCACAACGGACACCGCGACCGGCGTCTCCTGAAGGGTTTCTTCGGTCTTCCGAGCTGTCACCGTGATCACATCTTGGCGCGACTCCGCTTCCTCTTCGACAACGTCTTGCGCCATTGCTGGCGCGCTATAGGCCGTCATCGCCATCGCCGCTGCGCCAAACATCAAATAGGTCTTGGACATGTAGGTCTCCCCGCTGCGTCATCGTGTTCGTCGACACAAATGACATATTGATATATCTTTTATCCTCAGGTTCGGTCTAAGAGCGATTTCGCCTTTTGACCAGCCCAAGCGAAAATTTTCTCAGTATCTCGTGGCGAAAAAAACACACTTCCCAGAAAGGAACCGGCAATGGCGGATGGAATGACAGCCAATGAACTCAAAAAAATCATGCCTCTCTTGGCGCGCCATGAGGGCGTTTGGGAGGGTATCTATCGACATTATGACGCTGAAGGTGTGCTGACCGACTCTCACGAGTCGCGGTTGATCTGCCGCTTTCCTGAAGCCGGTCACGCCTATCATCAAACCAATCATTATCGGTGGGCCGATGGCAAGCGAGAGACGCGCGACTTCCCAGCTTTGGTCGAGAATGGGCGATTGAAGTGGGACAATGAATTCATCAATGGGTGGGCCTGCGACGTCGCGCTGGATGACTTCAACCGAACAACCATGTTGAATTGGACCCGCACCGGCGAGCCCGATTTATACCTCTATGAGATGATCCAAATTTCTGACGATGGACAAGCGCGCGCCCGCGTTTGGCAATGGTTTAAAGCCGACCGATTGTTTCAGCGAACATTGGTCGACGAGCGCTTCGTCACCAAGGATTGGCAATCCTATGATGGTCATACATTCTAGAAATGAAAAGGCCGGGATCTGATGATCCCGGCCTTAAGCTGTCTCGGAAGAACCTGATTACTCCACGCCGCGATCGGGCGCGGCAATCGAGCCGTCTTTTATGCCCTTATAATATTTCCAGCTGGTCATATTCGACCGCGGGTCGCCGGATGGAGGCGGGCTGGCATATTCTGGATAATGCGTGGCAATTTCGGCTTTCATCGTATCCGAAAGTTGGTCATAGCTTTCCAGCTTGTAACCCGCTGTGTGCATGTACAGCATGCCGTGGCGTCCGTTCATGTCCATCCATGGCAACCACTCGGCCATCCGGGCCCAACCGACGGTGATTTTGGCAGAGTCTGATTCTGGGTCGAGTAAGTCGTCTGTGCGACCGAAGAAGTTGAACATCTCCGTCGCGTGGTAGGTGCCGCCAATCTCTTTTTGGAATTCGCTGGCGAGCGGATTTGGATACCAAAGCGGAACAGTGCTGCGCATCCACCATGTCCCGTCTTCACCGATCTCACCGCCCCATTTGAGCGGCGAGCCGTCCCGGCCGGTTTCATACATTTTGAAATTCACTGGGTCATTTGCGACGTGCAAGACGTCAACGGTTTCGCCCGTCCATGGATTGTCCCAAGTCGACAACACTTCGCCTGTCTCTGGATCTTTATAGAGCAGGATTTCTCGCGACACCAAATGCAGGCCGGTGCCTTTCTCATCGTCCTGAAGCGTTGAGCAAGCACGAATGTTCATCCCCTCAACATCAAAAACGTGGCGATCACGCTCACCGGTGACGCGTGATAGAGCGATACCATGCCACCAATAGACTTCTGGTTGGTCATCAACCGTCGAGCACATGATTTTACGCATAATGGTCAGCGAATCAGCGGCATCGTTCGGGTCGAGAGTCGCCCCTTCTTGCGCCTGACTAATCGTAGCACAGGCCGCTAACGCGGTCAGCGATGCGCCCATCGCAGCAATTTTCGAAAACAGTTTCACGGGGTCCACCTCCAAATGATATATCATTTAAACTGGCACGGTTAATCGCTCCCGCCAAGCCCCAATTCGTCTATTGGGCGAGATTTTCTGATCGCCCCTACGCTTGCCATGGCGACAAAGGCCCCAAGCCATGGCGCGATCGTCTTCCACATGGCCCCTGGACCTGTTCCGATCCAATTCAGCTCATACGCCACGGCCAATCCGAAGCCGACGAGCATCCCAGTCAGCACCACAGCTCCGCTCGGTTTCATTCCCAGCGTGCGCGCCACAACGGTCGGTCCGAACGCCGCCCCAAGCGCCACCCAGGCGAATAGAATGCGCTCAAAAATACTTGATGGTGCAAAGAAAGTGAGCAGCACGGCTGCGACGCAAACGCCAATGATCGCCAATCGCGAGACGAGAACTTCGCGCTCGCCAAACGCTTTGCCTAAACCCAAATCGTGTGAGACCGCGCCGCCTGCGACCAGAAGCTGACTGTCGACCGTCGACATGATCGCTGACAAAGTCGCCGCAGCCACGATGCCCGCCAATATCCCTGGCAATAAATCATCTGCCAGTTCGAAAAACACCGCTTCCGGCGCAGCATCGGCCCCAAAAATGGCGCGCCCGGACAAGCCGAGTACAGCCATGCCCGCAAACACCATGGTCGCCCAACTCATCGCAACAATCGCGCCTTTCACCCGAGCAGAGCGATCTTTCGTGGCCATAATCCAGGCAATAAGATGCGGCTGTCCTAAGGCACCAAACCCCGTTGCGGACAGTCCAAGGACGAAGCCAAGCGCCGCAAACCCAGCGCGTGTGCCAAACGGGGCGCTATAGGCTTCAGGGGCTTCGGCCAGCGCCCTCGACAGGCCGCCCACCCCGCCCGCTTCTAACAAAGCCAGCACTGGCAGCACGATCGCAACCAAGGCCATTAATAGTCCTTGTATCGTGTCGGTGATCGAAACCGCCATAAACCCGCCAAGAAAAACGTAAGCCAGAATCACCAAAGCGCCGATGATCACGCCCGGGGCAAAACCGGTGGCGAACAGATCATTGATGGCGATGCCCGCGCCTTGAAACTGGCCTGCAACATAGAAGGAAAAACAGATCGCGATGAGTATTGACGCAACAATGCGAATCCAGCGTGCCGATTTCGGCGCCGCAAATTGGGTCAGAAACTCGGTCAGCGTGAGCTGGTTCGCTTCCCGGCTGGCTGATTGCAGCGTATGACCTGACCATAGCCAAACGGCCGCGTAGCCAGCAATGATGCCCGGCACCATCCACAGCGCCGACGGACCGGCAACATAAACAAACCCGGAAAAACCAAGCAGCACCCACGCGCTCGAGCTTGATGCGGCATAAGCCAGTCCCGCCACCCAGGGGCCGAGGTTTCGACCGCCGAGCAGAAAGTCTTCTTGCGAGCGCGCCCGCCGCGCCGCCCAGAGACCAATCCCGAACAATACGCCAGAATAGACGATCAGTGTGATCAACGCAGGTATGTTCTGCAATCCCTCGTCCCCCCGCTTGGCTTACTCGGCGGCCGCCGGCACCGGCGCCCCTTTGAAACCAAGCGGCAGGCCAGCTCTTGGCGTAAAACCGTATAAGTCTTCATCTGGCAGTGCCGCGCTAACGAGATCGCGCGTGGCCATCAAAGCCTCTAAATCAATGCCAGTATCGACCCCCATGGATTCGAACATAAAGACCAGATCCTCTGTCACGACATTGCCGCTCGCACCTGGCGCGGTCGGGCATCCGCCTAGCCCACCGAGCGAGCTGTCAAATGTCGTAATCCCCTCATCATAGGCCGCAAGCACGTTTGCCAAACCAAGGCCGCGGGTATTGTGTAAATGGACGCCGGTTAGGTTTTCAGCCCCGACGACAGATCTCACAGCTCGAATGAGTTGCTTCATCGAGACGGGGTCGCCATATCCGGTTGTATCGGACAATCCGACTTCATCACATCCCGCCGCCATTAGCCGTTCTGCATTGCGCAAGATGACTGCTTCATCGATCGGGCCTTCGAGTGTACATCCAAAGGCTGTTGATAAAGAGCCCTCGAAATGCGGGCGCTGATCTTTAGGGATGCTCGATAGCAGTTTTGAGATCGCCTCAGCCTCTTCGATCACTTGGTCATGCGTACGCCGAATGTTGCGCAATGAATGCGTTTCGCTCACCGATAGCGGCAAAGTGATTTTGTGAGCCCCCGCCTCCACCGCGAGCTGTGCGCCTTTGATATTTGGCACCAAAACCGCCACTTCGAGGCCGACGATGCCGACGGCATGGCGCACAATTTCGCCCGTATCCGCCATTTGCGGTAGAAGCTTAGGCGAAACGAAGGACCCAACTTCGATTTCCTTCACCCCCGCCGCGGCAAGCGCTGATATCCAAGCTTTCTTCTGCTCGGTTGGCATGATCGCTTTGCAATTTTGCAACCCGTCTCGCGGTCCAACTTCGCTGATCAAAACAGTGCTTTTTGTCATCTCATTCGCCTTTTTGCCCGTAAGGGGAGTGACCTTTTCATCAAATGATATATCAATTTCAATTGATATATCTATTAGAAATGTGCAGGAAAGAAAAGAAGTGCTTTACTTTGCCCGCGGGAGAGACAGATGATCAGTGAAACAGGCCTGCTTGCCGGAATCAAGGTCGTTGAGTTTACCCATATGGTTATGGGCCCCGCGGCCGGATTGGTCTTGGCCGATCTGGGCGCTGACGTGGTCAAAGTCGAACCGGTCGGCGGCGATAAGACACGTCGCTTGCGCGGTTCCGGTGCCGGCTATTTCTCGATGTACAATCGAAACAAAAAGAGCCTGGCAATAGATTTGAAATCTCCAGAGGGAAAAGACATCGCGCTGAAGCTGGTGGATCAAGCCGACGTGTTCATCGAAAACTTCCGTCCTGGTGCGCTGGACAAGCTGGGTTTCGACTACGCGTCCTTGGCAGCACGCAATCCCAGATTGATCTATTGTTCGGAGAAAGGCTTTCTCGACGGACCTTATGCGCACCGCACCGCTTTGGATGAGGTCGCGCAAATGATGGGTGGCCTTGCGTATATGACGGGCCCTCCCGGGCGACCTCTACGCGCAGGCAGTAGCGTGATCGATGTGACGGGTGGAATGTTCGGCGCCATCGCCGTCCTCGCCGCACTGCAGGACCGTGCCCGGACCGGCAAGGGCCGCCACGTCAGCGCATCGCTCTACGAGACAACCGTGTTTCTGGTCGGCCAGCACATGGCTCAATATGCCGTTACCGGAACGCCCGCGGCGCCGATGCCCGCGCGGGTGTCTGCCTGGGCCGTCTATGACGTGTTCGATGTTAAGAATGACGAGAAGGTGTTTGTCGGCGTGGTCTCAGACACTCAATGGCGCGCCTTCTGCGAGGCATTTGAACTGACAGATTGGGCCGCAGATGCGTCGCTTGCGGCCAACAATGATCGCGTCGCGCGGCGCGACGAGATCATTCCAGTGTTAAGAGAGTTATTCGTGGCGTTCACCAAGGACCAATTAATGGCGAAATTGGAAACGACCGGTTTGCCGTTCGCGCCAATTCAACGGCCAGAAGATCTGGCAACGGATCCACACTTGGTTGAAAGCGGTGGTTTGCTCGACATGACGATCCCAGAAGGCGGCGATATTTCTCTGCCTGCCATGCCGATCGCCATTGATGGCGAACGCCCTGGTCTGACCATCAATCCGCCTGAGATCGGCGCGCATTCCGAGGAGGTTCTGCTTAGCCTAGGCCTCAGCGATGGCGAAATCGCCCGCTTGATCGAACGCGGATTAATCGATGTGCATCAGTCGAAACAGCCAACTCAAGCAGCCGAATAGACCCACGGACGCTGAACGGCGTCCTTCTTAAAAAAGGACTCGATCTCGTCATTCGCCGTAAGGGTCAACGCGATGGGATCTAGCCCTTCCATCAGTAGCTTTTTGGCGAATCCAGAGATTTCAAAATTTCGTTGCCAACCTGGCAAGTCCGCACATGTGACGGTCTGTGCGACCAAATCGACCGTTAGATCCGCTGGCGCTGTGACACTGGCGAGCGTGGCAATATCTTCGGCCGAAAGGGTGATGGGCAAGATCCCATTGCGAATACAATTGCCATGAAAGATCTCACCGAAACTTTCGGCGACAATGACGCGTATGCCGTATTCGTTGAGCGCCCAGGCCGCATGCTCACGCGACGACCCGCACCCAAAATTCTTACCCGCAATCAGGATGGTTGTACCGGTCTGTTCTTGGCGATTGAGCACGAATTCGGGGTCCTCGACGCGCGCCCCCGCATCGGCGTAGCGCCACCCGGCAAATAACCCCTCGCCCAATCCTTTACGATCTACGCGTTTCATTTCGCGGGATGGGATGATCTGGTCGGTGTCGACATTGTCGAGCAATAGGACAGCGCTGCGACCGGTATGCGTGAGCAGTTTTTCCCTCATCCCACCAATTCCTTTGATCTCGCCGGCAGGTCGGACGGCGCGCAAATTCTGCCTGCGACCGCACTCGCCGCAACCACGGCTGGATTGGTGATATGCGTGCGTACGCCTGGCCCTTGGCGGCCCTCAAAATTTCGGTTGGTCGAGGACACGACCCGCGATTGCGGTGGAAAGGTTTCGCCGCCCGCATAGAAGCACATGGCGCAACCAGGTTCGCCCCATTCGAACCCAGCTGCGATAAAAATCTTATCAATGCCGAGCGCTTCGGCCTCGCGGCGTACGGCCTGCGAGCCTGGCACACACACAGCCCTGACGCCGGACGCGATGCGGCGCCCTTTCAAGATTCGTGCTGCCGTTTGCAAATCGGATAAGCGCCCGTTGGTACACGACCCAATAAAGGCGCCATCGACTGGCAAACCACTGATCGCTTGGGCGGCCTGCAATCCCATGTATGACAGAGCCTTGGCCGACGCATGGTCGGGAACGAGGTCGTTCACAGCGCAACTTTCTTCGGGGCTCGTTCCCCAACTGATTTGTGGTGAAATCTCTGCCGCATCGAGGGTAATTTCATGATCAAACTTGGCGTCCGCATCCGTCTTTAGCGTCCGCCAATGGGCCAAGGCCTGATCTAGGCTCACTGCATCACTCACCCGCGGACGGACATAATCGAGCACTTTGTCATCTGGCGCGATCACCGCGGAGAAGGCGGCAAATTCGACCGCCATATTGCACAAGGTCAACCGGCCTTCGACCGACAACGCTTCAACAGCAGGCCCGCTAAACTCTATCGCGCACCTTTGACCACCATCGGCGCCATATTTTGAAATCATATAAAGTGCGATGTCTTTTGCCGAACACCCTTCCGGCAATGTCCCATCGACATGCACCCGCATTTGAGGCGGCTTGGTTGCCCGCAATACGCCCGTTGCCATGACATGCTCGGCTTCGCTAGATCCGATCCCCCAAGCCAACGCTCCGAGCGCCCCGAGACTGCAGGTGTGACTGTCCGGGCAGACAATCGAGAAACCCGGCAGAACAAACCCTTTCTCGGGCGCGGTGACGTGCACAATCCCTTGATCACGGCTATCCGTGTCGATGAGATGGATGCCAGCCGCCTTAGCCATTTCGCGGGTTTCAGTGATGAACGTTTCGCCGCCAGGGCTACGCGCATCATCGCGTCCGCGCCCCCGCTTGAAGGAAACAATATGATCCATGATGGCGATAACCCGTGAGGGATCACGGACAGTATAACCATTTTCTGCCAGTGATTTCAGGGCGACTCCGCCGGTGCGCTCGTGCAGGAGGAGCCGGTCAATCGCCAATAGATCTGCACCGCCCTCGGAGTCACACACCCGATGCGTCTGCCACAATTTGTCAAATAGCGTACGCGCCAAAACAACCTCCGACATCAAATGATATATCTTTTGATGAGAAAGATACAAGTGGCATATTGGTCGACACTGTTTCGCAGGCTGCCCCGGTGACGACCCTCGCTCCGGAGGGCTTATTCGCATTCGCCACCGAGCGCCAGATTCAACGCGACCTATTCGTCAAATTGGGTCCGCTCGACAAGACACGCTATGGGTTTGTCAGCACGCTGAGGCATTTCTTGTCGCGAGGCGAACCGTGATTGAGTTGATGACACTTTGCGCTTTGGCATTTTCCAATATTGACATTCAAAGTGCCATTTACCAAACTCGCAATGGGAGGAATTGCGGATCATGTCAGCACCAAATCGACTGGAATTGAGCGGCGCACCGGGCTCGCCCTATACAAGAAAAATGCTCGGCGTTTTGCGATACCGGCATCTGCCCTTCTCAGTTTATTGGGGGCGCTCCAATATCCCTGAAGAATACCCGGTCCCCAAGGTTTCGCTGCTGCCGACTTTCTATTTTCCAGATGGCGAGAATGGCGAACTTGTTCCAGTGACCGATTCCACCCCGATCATCCGCCGTCTTGAAGACCAATATCCCGGTCGATCAGTGATCCCTCGCGATCCTGTCTTGAATTTTCTAAACGCGCTCATCGAAGACTATGCTGATGAATGGCTGACCAAAGCGATGTTTCATTTTCGTTGGGCGCACGAAGCTGATTGGCGTAACGCGGCGCCCCTGCTGGTTTATTGGAATACCAATACGGTGGACGCGGAGAGCGCCAAACAATTCGCCGATCATTTCGCGAAACGCCAAATCGACCGGCTCTATGTTGTGGGTTCAAACGACGTGACCGCCGCGACGATCGAAGCGTCTTATACGCGCTTGATTGAAATTCTGGACACGCTCCTCGAACGCCAAGGCTTTGTCCTTGGTGCCCGCCCGAGCTCTGCAGATTTCGCCCTATTTGGGCAATTGACCCAACTGGCTGTGGTTGAACCCACATCCGCGGCGCTGACGACGCAAGGCTCTTATCGCGTGCGCGCATGGGTAGATATTATGGAGGATCTCTCGGGCCTGGCACCGAAAGATGACGATTGGTTCGACGCGGACACCGCACGCGAAGCGTTGGCGCCGCTTTTGAACGAAATCGGACGGACTTATGCCCCCGCAATGATTGCGAATGCGAAAGCAATTATGGATGGCGCAGACAGTTTCGAAACGGAAATTGATGGTCAGCCTTGGACACAGCCCGTGTTCAAGTACCAAGCAAAATGTTTGCATTGGCTGCGCGAAGATCATGCCGCGCTATCCGATAATGAACGCGGTGCCGTTGACGCCTTGCTTGCCGGCACGGGCTGCGAAGCTTTGTTTGAATAGGACGGGCCAAAAATGTGGAAGAAGGTTTTAATTGGCAGCACTGTAATTCTGGTAAGCGCCGCTGTGCTGGCTTGGTTCAATCGAGCCAGCATCCTGAAGCAAGTCGTCCTAAATCGCGCAAAAGCAAATCACGTTGAGGTCGCGCCTTATCAGCCGGTCATTTGGCAATCCGGCCCTGATGTTGCGGAAACATCAATTTCAGAGCGACCTCCGAATATCGTGTTCATCTTGCTGGATGATTTTGGTTTCAATGATCTCTCCACGTTTGGCGGGGGTGTCGCGGATGGTCGCGTACCGACACCGAATATCGACAGATTGGCCTCCGAGGGCGCCATCTACACGCAGTCATATTCAGGAACCGGCACGTGCGCGCCTTCCCGTGCAATGCTGATGACCGGTCGCTACCCCACGCGTACAGGGTTTGAATTTACGCCGACACCAAACGGCATGGCGCGTGTGATTACGACGATTGGAAACGCCATGGATGGCCGCGTGATGCCAGAGATCCAATTCAATCAACAAACCGAGGCGGCGAACCCTGCCTATGAAGAGCAAGGACTACCCGGTTCAGAAATCACCATCGCGGAACTGCTGCAAGACAAAGGCTATCACACTGTCCATATCGGCAAATGGCATCTCGGGCGACGCGATGATTTCCTGCCGCAAGCGCAAGGCTTCGATGAAAGCCTTCTGATGCAAAGCGGTTTGTTTTTGGCCGAAGACGACCCGAACAGCGTCAATGCCAAGCTTGATTTCGATCCTATTGATCAATTTCTTTGGGCGGCCATGCAATATGCCGCCTCGTTTAATGGCGGCGAGCCGTTTGAGCCCGGTGGCTATCTCACCGACTGGTGGACGGATGAAAGTCTAAAAGTCATTGAAGCCAACAAGAACCGCCCATTCTTTCTATATCTTGCACATTGGGCGCCGCATACACCGCTCCAAGCCACCAAGGCTGACTATGATGCTGTCGGCGATATTCAGCCGCACCGCCTTAGAGTTTACGCGGCGATGATTCACGCCCTCGATCGCAGCGTCGGCCGAGTCATGCAAAAGCTGGAAGACGAAGGCTTGGCGGACAACACGATCATCGTCCTGAGCAGCGATAATGGCGGCGCAGGCTATGTGGGACTACCGGACGTCAATTCACCGTATCGAGGTTGGAAGATCACACTTTTTGAAGGCGGTATTCGGGTCCCGATGTTCGTGAAATGGCCGGCGCGCGTAACGCCCGGCACCGTCATCGATACGCCGGTGGCGCATATAGACTTGCTGCCAACCCTTGCAGCAGCGGCTGGCGCAGATCTACCAACAGACCGGGTTATTGATGGTCGCAACATTTTGGTGGAGGCGACCGGCGAAGGCTTCATCCAACGTCCCGACGACGCCATTTTTTGGCAATCCGGATTTTACAAAGTCGTGCGCGCTGGCGATTGGAAGCTGCAAGTCAATGAGCGACAGAACCAATCCTGGCTGTTCGACCTCACGACTGATCCAACTGAACAAAACAATCTCGCGGAGACCCGTCCAGACAAAATGGCGGAGCTACAAGCCCTGCTCGCTGCGCATCATGCCGATGCGGTTCCGCCGCTCTACAGACACACGATCGAAAGCCCGATCGCCATTGACAGAACATTGGCTGAAACTGTGACAGTTGAGGACGAGTATATTATTTGGCCGAATTAGCGGCCAGCCTCTTTCGAAGCCTCTGAAATCGTTTTAACAATTACCGACTAGGGCATGGGACAACAAACGAAAACAAGACTGATGAGCAGCGCGACACCGCGAAAGAAAAACCCTTGGCCGGCTTTTCATGCCGATTCTCAAGATGGTCGTCGGCAACGCAGCGACCGCAGCCGTCGAAAAATCATCGAGGCGATGTTCGAACTTTTGCGCGAGGGCAATATGGCGCCAACGGCGGTCGAAGTTGCCGACCGCGCCAAAGTCGGCCTGCGGACCGTGTTCCGCCACTTTGAAGATATGGAGAGCATCTTTGAAGAGATGACGGATGAGCTTAAATCCGTCGTCATGCCGGCGTTGTTGGCGCCACTCGAAGCGACCACTTGGCGCGAGCGATTGTTTGAAGTGGCTGACCGAAATGCCGAGATTTACGAGCGCGTCTTTCCCATGCAAGTCGCGTTGGTTTTACGCCGCTTTCAATCGGATTTTTTGGCCAAACAGTATAAGAGTGAAGTGCACTTACTGCGGGAGTCTCTCAAGTCCATACTTCCCAAAAAGGTTCGCGATAACCGGATCTTATTCGCCGCTATTGAAGTCAATTTGACCTTCGCCACATGGCGCAGATTGCGCGAGGATCAGCACCTGTCAGTTCCGAACGCCAAGGCGACGCTAAAGCTGACGCTGTCCGCGCTCACCGCTGATATCAAATAGCGATTAAAACACTTGCCGTTTCTCAATCCGATCGGATCCCGCAGGCAAGCTGATCATTAGGCCGTCAGCTCCAACAGTAATTGGCCCGTCAAACTCACTCCGAGCATCGCCGAGGAATACGAGTTCCAGCATCTTCACCGGCAGCGGCGGCACAATGTGATAGAGCACCAACTCATCCACATTGGCTTCCCGGGCGCTGCGCGCAGCATCTTCGGGGGACGCGTGATAGTCCAAAATGTCAGAGAATATTGTTGCCGCATTGGTTTGGCCGCGCTCCGCCAATCGCGCTCCAATTGTGGAGACCATTTCTGGATCTAACGCTTCGTGGAGCAGGACGTCCACGTCACGAGACGCTGCGATGAAACCAGCATCATAGATCGTATCACCACTAATAGAGATCGCGCGATCCTTGTAATCGATGCGATACCCAAAGGCGGGCTCCACAGGAGCATGCGCGACGCGGATCGCCGTGATGGTCAGTTCTTCGTCTTCGAATACAACGGCCTTCCCACCCGGTCCGGCTGGCAAGACAATTTCAGTCGCGACACCGCCAAAACCATTCGGATTGGCGACGACTGGGCCGTGATGAGCGGTTCGATACGTGCTGTCGATGTCATAGGCCATGTTGAACCCGTCAACGACGCGTTGGGTGCCCGTTGGACCAAGAATAGGTGTCGGCTCGGACCGCCCGCCTCCGACCCATGACAAGACCAAGAGTTCGCCTAATCCGTCTAAATGGTCCGAATGAAGATGGGTGAGATACACTTGCTCCAATCGATCGAATGGGAAATTCATGCTGCCGAGATTTCTTGTGCCGCCAGATCCAATATCGAAGACATAGGCGCGATTGCCTGCCAAGACTCCAAGACAAGGGCCCGCACGACTTGTGTCTGGCATCGGAGAGCCGGCGCCGCAGACATATACATGCAACCCATCTGGCAATTGCCCGGCAAAATCCACGCCCACCCGGCGGTCTGTCACGCGTTCGAACACATTCGCGGCAATTTGCTTCTTGAAGACGTTGAACCCGATCACGCCAATAACCAACAGTCCGATCAGGGCGATAGCGCCGCGTCGAAGCCAAATCATTGTTCAAACTCTTGCATCAGAAGCGCCATCCAAGGGAGCGCCTTTCCCGCCGCCGGCATGACGGTTTCAATGTTGAGTTGCCCGGCTAATCCCGCAGCGCGATGGACAGATAGATCTTGCCACTCCTGTGATGACGACATTCGGAACAATGCGTTGCGGTCTGGGTACGCAGCGATGGCGACTTCGTCCCAAAGATCCTCGACCTCGCCGAGGGAAAGGAAGGTGACGTCCCCAATGAAGCAAATCCGTGCGCCATATTCAGGAAGCAGGCCAGCGACGCCCATGCCGTAGAGCTGGTACGCTTGGCGGCCCGTCAGGTCCGTTTCGCGGCCATCCGCATACGCCGCCTTGTCTCTGAACTTGAGTAAATTGACCATGAAGATAGGCCCCTCAGGCCCGTCTAATTGCATGCCTTCAATTTGTTTTGGGTCAGTCGGAGTGACCTGATTTACGACGCGCATTTTTGCCTCCCTCGTCTATTGTTTAGTCTTGATGTCATGGCTCGTTATGCCTGGACACGCCGCCACACCGCACGTCCCCCTCGGTACAGGCCGTACAAAATCGCCAGGAACAAAATCCCGATGACGACGTACAACCAGCCATAGCGCTCGCGCAGTCGCTCCGTCGAATTCTTCAAGACCTGTTGCATCGAATTGTAGCCTTCAGGCATTTCGAGCACGCCAACTGACTCCGCATAAGCTGAGTAAGACGCCAGCATGTCCGCTAGTACGCCTGGCTCTGTCACGCTCAAGTCTTGCGTTTCACCTGGGTCATCGACCATGTTGAACAAACGCCACCTCGCGTCTCCGACCGGCGGCATGCTGCGGGTAATTTTGTAGTCACCTTTATACAGCGCGCTATTTCCTGAGACCTCGATGGCGCGGATATCATCCGACGCATAAACACTCTCAACCTCGCCGCGCAAAACCGGTGCCAGGCTGCGACCGGTCATCGCTTTGGCTGTCCCTGGCGCCTCCGGGGCATCAACCCATTCCAACACGGTCGGTGCGATATCTGTCACCATAGCCGGCGACTCAATCGTCGCCGCAGCGATGCCAGGTCCGGCAATGATCAGCGGTGATCGAATGCCACCTTCAGTCGCGTAGAACTTATACAACGCGCCCGGCGAAGCTGCTGCGTTCGCCCATTCTGGACCAATAAAACCCCAACTGCCCGGCAACCCGGCGCGGTCGGCGTCGATATTGTAGCCGTTGAGAGCGCGCCACAAATTTAACCGCCAATCATTGTCGCCGCGATTAAACTCCGGTCCATTATCGGAGGCGACAACGAAGATCGAATTCTCATAATGGCCTTCCGCCTTTAAATGATCGATGAAACGGCCAATGTGGAAGTCCATCGCCTCCATCATGCCGGCATTGACTTGCATCATCGCAATGTAACGGTTGCGCTCTTCGTCGCTCAGACTGTCCCAATTTCGGGACGTCGCCGGCATTGGGGCAAGCGGTGCGCCGCGTGCGATCAGGCCTAGATCCTGCGCAGTTTCATACCGCTTTTGCCGTAAAGCGTGCCAGCCATCATCGTAGACACCATCATAATGGGCGGTGAATTCGGCAGGCGCCTGAACCGGAATGTGGATGGCTTGAAATGGCAGGTAAGCAAAGAACGGCTTCGACGCGTCGGTGTCTGCCAGATATTCGATCATCTTATCGACGATGAATTCAGACGAATAAAAATCGTCCGGCAAGTCGACTTCTTCGCCATCCTCCCACCAGGGCGCGTCGTGATAGTATGGCATGTAAGACTTGTCGTCCCAATTGTCCGCGCCGGACGCGGCGAGCGAGAATGAGCGCTGAAACCCATGCTTGTCCGGCATTTCGTCGGCGGTCTCTCCAAGGTGCCACTTGCCGCTCATCAGCGTTCGATATCCAGCCGCTCCCAGCCGGTCCGCGAGGGTCAGGACACCGGGTTCCAACGCCATCGAATAGCCGGGTTGGCCTTTATGTTCTTTCGGCAAAACTTCTGGGATCGTCGCCACCCCGGTGAGGTGATTGTCGAGCCCCGTTAGCAACATCGCCCGGGTCGGTGAACACAAAGGCGACGTGCGATATTGCAAGAACATCGCGCCGCGTGTCGCTAAAGCGTCAATGTTCGGCGTTCGCGCCTCGCCGCCATAAGCTCCAAGATCCATGAGGGCTGCATCATCAATCAAGATGATGATGATGTTCGGCCGCTCAACGACTTGCGCTTGAGCGGTAAAGACGCCAGCAACAGCACAGACAAATAGCAGCCATATTCTGCGGGCCATGAAACTCCCTCCCTCTCGGGACGCGATATTGGCCCGCAATGAAGTGGCAGTCTAGGTGCTAATTTATTTTGACGCCTAAATGCCCGCCTCAGATCCCGGCGCGAATAGACTCCACGCTGCATGCGGGCGACCCTGACTGAGCTTCCTCAGCCTGTTTGATTAAAGCGGTGACGCGGTTGCAAATTGGTGCTTTTTGATTGTGCTTGTCCGCCAGTTCGATCACGGCGCCTTGCAACTCATCGATCTCTGTCAAACGCCCGCGCTGCAAGTCTTCCCACATAGACGACCGCGCCAGTGGGTCGATGTCGAGCATCCGTGCAGCGATCACGCGAAAGATCGGCGTCGGCAAACGCATCAAATGTGGCAACAGCCCAACCGGAAGCGGCAATGCTGATTTCGGCTTGATGCCTGCTGCATTCAAAATACCAAGCGTTTCGGCCATTTGATCCGCCAGCAATGTGCGCCATGACCGGTCTTCAATCTGCTGGCGTAAGGGCATATTCGACAGCGCGTTCAAGGCGTTATTGAGATTCAGGAGAAGCTTCCCCCACATCACCGCTGGCATATTGTCGGCTTCCTCGACCTCAATCGGCGGTGCCGTCAGAACGTCGCGCAGACCCGTGACACCCGACTCGATTACGATGGCGCCGGACGTGCCTTGGTGAAACCGCCCATCGCCCATATGGACGACGTTGAATGGCACCATACCGGCCACCACTTGGCGCGCGCCGACGGCCTGGCGCAGTTTGTCTGCGTTTGAAACGCCATTTTGTAGGCTCACGATCACCGCGCCGGCGGGCGCAAACTTTTCGATATCGTGAGCGATATCAGCCGTTGCTCCGCTTTTGACGGTGACCAGGATTAGGTCTGCGTCGGCAAAGCACTCAGGGGACGTCGAAATATTCAAATCACTGGCAGTTTTGTTCACTGCTTCATTCTCGAAATCACTGAGCGTCAGACCCTGCGTTTCGAGTTCTCGTTTGATTCGGTCGCGGGCCAAGAAATGCACATCCCGACCGGCGTCCAGCAGTCGCCCACCGACATAACACCCAATGCTTCCGGCGCCTGCAATGACAATTTTCGAATTGATATTTATCAATGACATAGACGGTCTCCGAAACTTATCCCGCCTTATCTACGTGATTTGGTATCCGAGCCAAGGCTTCACTGTTTTCATCACCAGAGAACTTTGAATACGGTTCACATGCGGCAAGGCAGCAATCACTTTGCGATAGATAGATTCATAATCGCTGGTATCGCTCGCCGCGACTTTCACCAAATAGTCGGCATTTCCCGTCATTAAGTGACATTCCAAAACCTCTGGACGATTTCTGGCCGCCTTTTCGAATGCCGCCAAGGCCGCGTCTGTTTGGTTATCCAGCGAGACCTCCACATAGAAGGTCATGCCATAGCCGAGACGATCAGCATTCAATCGTGCGCCATAGCTTTCGATATAGCCTTGCTCTTCCAACAGGGAGATACGTCGTGCGCACGCGGACAGAGACATTCCGATTTGCTCCGCGATCTCCGCGATGGGGCGCCGACAGTTGGTCTGTAGCTCTGCAAGTATTCTTCGGTCTTTTAAGTCCATGCGCGAGCTTTTACCTCAAATCGTCCAGAAAGTCGAAATTTTTCCGACAAAGCGGATAAATCTTGGTAACTTTGAGAACACTTCCACCCAATTACGCGCTATCTTCTCGCCAAAATAGAGGAGGATACAATGCTGATCGGCGTTCCAAAGGAAATCAAGAATCACGAGTATCGCGTAGGCCTGACGCCGGAAAGCGTCGCCGAACTGGTCCAAGACGGCAATTCAGTTCTGGTCGAAACCCAAGCTGGCAGCGGCATTGGCGCGAGTGACGACGTCTATCGCCAGCACGGCGCGGAAATTGTCGATACCGCACAAAACGTGTTCGACCGTGCCGAGATGATCATCAAGGTCAAAGAGCCCCAGGCCGGCGAACGTGCGATGCTTCGCAAAGGCCAGATCCTATACACCTATCTGCATCTCGCCCCCGATCCGGAACAAACCAAAGACTTGCTTGCCTCGGGCGCGGTTGGCATCGCTTATGAAACTGTGACCAGCGACGACGGTGACCTGCCATTGCTGAAACCGATGAGCCAAGTCGCTGGCCGATTGTCGATTCAAGTGGGCGCCTCGGCCCTTCAAAAAAATGCAGGCGGTCGCGGCGTGTTGCTCGGGGGTGTCCCCGGCGTGGCGCCCGCGAAAGTCATCATTATCGGCGGCGGTGATGTTGGCTTTAATGCCGCGCAAATGGCTGTCGGCATGCAAGCTGACGTGACCATTCTCGAACGCGACAATGGCGTCATGGAGCGCCTATCGGCTCACTTTGGCGCTGCAGCCCGCGTTGTGCGATCGACGCCTGCATTGTTGAATGAATTGCTCAAGACTGCGGACATGGTGGTTGGTGCAGTCCTTATTCCAGGCGCGGCGGCACCGAAGCTGATCACCCGGGACATGCTATCTGATATGCAGAATGGAAGCGTATTGGTCGATGTTGCGATCGATCAGGGCGGATGCTTTGAAACGTCGCGGCCGACCACGCATGATGATCCAACTTATGTTGTCGATAGGGTCATTCACTATTGCGTTGCGAACATGCCCGGCGCTGTTGCACGCACATCAACTTATGCGCTCAATGCGGCCACTTTGGTGCACGCCAAACGCATAGCGCGGCTGGGCTGGAAAACCGCGCTGACGCAGGACCCGCATTTGCGCAACGGGTTGAATGTCTGCGAAGGTCATTTGACTTACAAAGCCGTGGGCGACGCGCTCGGGCTTGATGCACGAGATCCGCTGGAGATGCTCAACTAGTCACGAAATCCGAATCTGCCCTTCCCCTCCCGCCAATCTGAACGCATAAGATTATGCATCAGTCGCGTCGGTTTGCGCACAAAGTCTTCGTGCGCGAGCCGGTTGCTTGGGAGGATCGATATGAAAACACGCGCAGCCGTCGCCTTTGAGGCAAAACAACCCTTAGAAATCGTCGAACTCGATCTGGAAGGCCCAAAAGATGGCGAAGTCCTGGTCGAAATCATGGCAACTGGAATCTGCCATACAGACGCTTACACACTGGATGGATTTGACAGCGAGGGTATCTTTCCGAGCATCCTCGGCCATGAGGGCGCTGGAATAGTGCGTGAGGTGGGCGCTGGTGTGACCAGCGTACAGCCTGGTGATCACGTCATTCCGCTTTACATCCCGGAATGTCGGCAGTGCAAAGCCTGCCTGTCGGGCAAGACTAATCTGTGCACATCGATTAGAGCCACTCAAGGCAAAGGGCTGATGCCAGACGGCACCTCGCGCTTTTCGTATAAAGGCGAAACGATCTATCATTATATGGGCTGCTCGACCTTCTCCAATTTCACCGTTCTGCCCGAGATTGCGGTGGCGAAGATTCGTGAAGACGCTCCATTCGATAAGACCTGCTATGTTGGGTGCGGTGTCACCACAGGCGTCGGTGCGGTGACGAACACTGCGAAAGTTCAAGCCGGTGATAACGTCGTTGTCTTCGGTCTGGGCGGCATAGGCTTGAACGTCATCCAAGGTGCCAAAATGGTGGGTGCCGATAAGATCGTTGGGGTGGACATAAATCCGGACAAGGAGGCATGGGGCAAGAAATTCGGCATGACCCATTTCGTCAATCCACGCAAAGTCAAAGGCGCGTTGGTTGACCATTTGGTTGAGTTAACCGATGGCGGCGCCGACTATAGTTTTGACTGTACCGGCAATACCGATGTCATGCGCGATGCGCTGGAGTGCTGTCATCGCGGTTGGGGCACGAGCGTGATTATTGGCGTCGCTGAAGCCGGCAAGGAAATTTCCACACGCCCCTTCCAATTGGTGACAGGACGCACCTGGAAAGGCACCGCATTTGGCGGTGCCAAGGGGCGGACGGACGTGCCCAAGATTGTTGATTGGTATATGAATCAGAAAATCCAAATTGACCCAATGATCACGCATGTCATGGGCCTCGAGGACATCAACAAGGCCTTCGACCTGATGCATGAGGGCAAGAGCATTCGAAGCGTTGTGATCTATTAAATGAACCTGACCCCTGTTTCCAGTTGGGCTTCGTTCGGCGGAACGCTCAACGTGTATGATCATGAGAGTGCGGTCACAAACGGCACCATGCGGTTTGCCGTGTACGCACCGCCGCAAGCGCAGGACGGGCCTGTGCCCGTGCTATGGTACCTGTCCGGGCTGACCTGCTCTTGGGCCAATGTGATGGAGAAATCGGGCATTCAGAAATATGCCGCAGAACATGGCCTGATGATCATCGCGCCAGACACCAGTCCACGCGGCGAAGGTGTGGCGGATGACGAAGGATATGATCTTGGTCAAGGTGCGGGGTTTTATCTAACAGCCACGCAAGCGCCATGGGCCGCCCATTACAAAATGGACCAGTACATCACCGATGAGCTGTCCCCACTGATCGGCGAACAGTTTCCAGCTGATATGAACAGACAAGGCATTACGGGGCATTCAATGGGCGGACACGGTGCGCTGACATTGCATCTCAAAAATCCAAGCGTGTTCAAAACCTGCTCGACCTTTGCTCCAATCCTATCGCCGGCGCGCGTGCCTTGGGGACAGAAAGCGCTGGAAGCTTATCTCGGTCCAGTCTCAGTGGCCTGGGAAGCTTATGATGCGACCGAACTGGTCAAGGAGATGCCTTCGGAGGCCGACGTTCTCATCGACCAAGGCGATGCCGACCAGTTCCTTCAAGAACAGCTCGACCCGGCTTTATTCTTGAAAGAGGCGCGCGATCATGGGCAGCGCGTCACATACAGGTCGCAACCGGGTTACGATCATTCCTATTATTTTGTCGCGAGCTTTATCGGCGAGCACGTCGCGTGGCATGCGGAACGCTTAGTGCGCTGAGCCTCGTCGAACCTCGCTGAGACTCATTGAGGCTCGTTGTGGCTCATTGTGGCTCGTTGAACCCGCGCCAAACGTCATTGAGCTTATGCCCAACCTTGCAGACGTGCCGCGTCCTCACGCACGCGCTCGGGACTGCCGAGCAATTGCCGATTGGCGCCGATGCGTTTGAACCAATAGTGCAGGCCAACCAGATCAGTGAAGCCCATGCCGCCATGTACCTCGGTCGAGGTGCGGGCTATGAACGTTCCGATTTCCGCTAAGTGGGATTTGGCCAAGCAGACCATGACGGCCGCTTCATCCATGTTCTCGTCCACCGCATGCGCGGCGTGCCAAACCAAGGCGCGTGCAGGCTCTAAGTGCGCCGCCATCTCCGCGCAAAGGTGTTTGACCGATTGGAAGCTACCGATGACGCGATTGAACTGTTTGCGTTCTTTGGCGTACTCAACCGCCTTATCCAGCATGGTCTGTGCTGCGCCCACACTGTCCGCTGCAAGCAAGAGGCGGCCAGCTTGAACCACACGGTTCGCAGCGATGCCCGGCTTGTTCTCGCCAGTCAATGCGACCGAGGCTGTGTCAGAAAAGACGAGCTCCGCCAGATCGCGCGTTCGATCTATCGTGGCATGGGGACAGCGCGCGACGCCTTCACTCATCGCTGCGATGTGGAGGCTTCCATTGGTGTCTGCGACAAGGACGTGTGTGGCGTTTTGCGTGTCCATTGCGAACAGAGACTTGCCAGAAAGCAGTCCGTGGGATGCGGTCACGCCAGCGCCTTCTCTCGCGCCGACATATTCAGCTATGGCGAGGCCGAACCGGACTTCGCCGGCAGCGATTTTTGGCAACCACTCGCTTTGTTGTACATCTGTGCCGACGCTCTCGATCCCGACAATCGCCAGCGCTGTTGCAAGGAAGTTTGCGGGCGCGACGGCGGACCCTAGCGCCTCTTGAATGAGCGCTGCGTCCAACAGCCCTAGCCCAAGGCCGCCATGGCGCTCTGGTACGAGGACTTGATCTAAGCCCAGCTCGGTGAGGCCACTGACAATATCCTGCCCTTTGGCAAGCCCACCATCCGCGACCTCTCGCACCGTATCGAGCGGTGCCGCGGAATCCAAATAGCCTTTGATGGAGTCCTGAAACATACGTTGGTCATCTGACAATCCAAATTCCATAGCCTGCGCTCCTATACTGCCGCTGGCCGCGGTTCGCGCGGCATGCCGAGACCGCGCTCTGAAATGATGTTCTTCTGGATTTGCGCCGTGCCGCCGCCAATGATCAGGCCGAGGTCGTACATATACTTGGCTTGCCAGGCGCCGAAGTCGCGCAAGTAAGGCGTATCGCCATAAAGCAGACCAAACTCGCCCATCGCGTCGATCGCTAAGCGGGCCAGTTCATGGTTCAGCTCACAACCTTGCAGCTTGATGATGAGCCCCGCCATGCCTGCGCTTTCGCCTTTGATGCGGCTACTCATGACCCGCAAACCGTTGGCCTGCATGGCGTAGACTCTGGCTTGGAGAGTGATCAAGCGATCGCGGAAGACAGGATTATCAATCAACCGCTCGCCATTAATGGTCTCTTGTTGCATTAGCTCGGCAATCGCCAGCAGTCGGGTCTTGGCGGCGTTCGGGTCTCCGAGCATTCCACGTTCATGGGTCAGCGTCGCGTTGGCGACTTGCCATCCTTTTCCAGGCTCTCCCACGATTTGATCACGCGGCACGCGGACATCGGTGAAGAACACTTCATTGAAATTGGCGTTCATCGTCATATCGACCAAGGGACGAATTTCGATGCCCGGCGTGTCCATCGAGAAGATCAGGTAGGAAATACCATGGTGCTTTTTTGCATCCGGTTCGGTGCGCACCAGACAGAAGATCATATCGGCCTGCTTGGCGGTTGAGGTCCAAATCTTCTGGCCGTTGATGATATAGTCGTCGCCGTCAATCTCGCCCTTGGTGGCAAGTGATGCCAGGTCTGAGCCAGCGCCCGGTTCAGAATAGCCTTGGCACCAAACCATCTCGCCATGCAAAGTCGGGCGGATATAGGCTTGCTTTTGCGCTTCGGTTCCGAGTTCAAGCAGCGTTGGCACCAGCATAGAAATGCCTTGATTGGCGATCCCTTTGGGCAGGCCCGTACGAGCAAATTCTTCGGCAATGATGCGTGATTTCAGAATGTCCGGTTCAGCGCCATACCCCCCATAGTCTTGCGGAATCGTACGGGCGGCTAAGCCGTGTTCAATCAGCCATTTTTGCCAATCCAGCCGCTTTTGATTTTTCATCCCGCGGTCATTTTGGGTCGGGGCTTTGTCTTGATTGTCGGCGAGCAAAGACGCAACTTCATCGCGGAAGGCTTCATATTCTGGGCTCAGACTTAAATCCATGAACGATCCTCAATTCAGGGGGCAAATCACCCGCTTCGCTCATAGTTGCACAAGTTCACGTAGGGGTCGCCAAGATTGCCCTAACGGCAGACGATGACAGCCTGAATTTTGGACCTTCAATAAGAAAGTCGGGATGACAAATAATGCCATCCCGACCCGAAACGAACTAAGCTGGACTCGGGCTATTCGGCCGGCGCGTGGTGCCCGTGTTTGGCGAGCCATTCGGCCTCTTCACCGGGCTCGGGCATGATTTCTCCGCCTTCTAGCACCCAGCTGGCGGGAACGTCTGCGGTGATCATTCCGATATCTTCTAGCGCTATCCCAGTATGGGTATGAACAGACGCGCGCATTTCTTCGATGATCTGCGCTTTTTGAGCGTCGTTTCGCCCGGACCGAATGCTGCCGAACAGCATGGCGCTTTTATCGCCAAGCGGCTGCGCTGGCGAGTCTTCGACAAAAAAGGCATGGACGAATTGCGGCGGCGCACCGGTCACATCACAGTGGATGCGGGTAATGTCGGCAGCGATTTTTGGCTTCGCAGCATCATCGATCGCGCCTTTGGCAGCGTTGCACATATAGAGTGGCATTATGGTATCTCCTATTCTGCGACGGGGTCTGAAATGACGCCGACAATTTCATTCAGTGAGCACTTGGTTTGTTCGGTCCAGATGCCGCACAATTCTCTCAGCAAGGGTTCGCGCTCCGCCGGTGAGACGGGGCGCGGGGCACGCAGAGAAATGATCGACGAGGTACTCGGTGCGGCCGCTGTAAAACCGCTACGTTCCGGCACAGCCAACCAACTGAACTCAGCGGGTGCCCCGAAAGCGCGCTCAGTAAAGGCACTGATATTGGCCTGCAAGGCGGCCTCCGTCTCGGCAGAAATTTGTCCTGCCTGTACGACACAATTACATGGGATCATGAGATGTCCTCCTTTATTTTCATATGCTGAGGGGGTGGTGCATTCGGGTTTCGCCGCATGCCAACTTCCCCGAGCTCCATCCGGTCGCCATTCTCACGTCTCGGCCAAACGCGCGGCAATCGCTCGCCGGATTCTTTGTCGGTAATGATGGTTGACGGGCCGTCTTCATGCGCAACCCATTTGTCGCCCCATTGCGACAGCGCGATAATGACGGGTGCTAGTTCGCGTCCTCGTTCTGTCAGCTGATACTCTTCATATTTGGAACCATCCGTCGCTGGAACGCGTTCCATAATCTCGCCTTCCACCAATTCGTTTAAACGGCTGGTCAGCGTGTTCTTGGCAATGCCCAACGACTTTTGAAAGTGTTTGAATCGGCGGGCGCCCATCATCGCGTCTCGGATAATCAGCAAGGACCACCACGACCCGACATGTTCGAGCGTTCGGGCAATGGAGCACTGCATGTTGGAGAAGGATTTGGTTTTCATCGGCACACTTAGTTAGTTGCAATATTGGACCACATACCCTATGTGGTTTCATATTGCAACCACAAAATTCGCACTCTGGTCTTAGGGCAAAGCGAGAAAGGGACGTCTTATGCAATTGAAAGTTCACGGCACAATTTTATCGCCATGGGTCCGCCGCTTAGTCTTGTTCATCGAGGAAAAGGGACTCGATTATGAGCTTAAAACCGTGGTCCCGATGGGGGAACCTGATCCGGATTTTTTGAAGATCAGCCCGCTTGGTAAAATCCCAGTGCTTGAGTTCAATGGCCGTTTCTTACCTGACTCGCTGGCGGCCTGTACGTTGCTTGAAGACAAAGCTCCGGATCCGGCCCTTATCCCGAAGGATGGGTGGGAGCATGCGTGGATGCTTTGGCTTTGCGACTATCTGGCGACAGCCTTCTTTTCGAAGGTCGAAATGCCATTATTCGTTCAGAAATTCATCAACCCAAATTTCCAGAACACCGCGCCAGACCAGGCTGTGGTCGATGCTGCGCTCGCCTATATGCCAAAAGTCTTTGATTATTTGGAGTCACAGCTGGCGTCCGGACACGCCTTCTTGATGGGCGAGTCACTCAACCTCGCAGACCTCACAGCGGGCAGTATATTCGTCAATTTCTATCATGCCGGTGAAACGGTGGATCAAGGCCGTTGGCCGAACTTAGCAGATTACATCGCTCGCCTTTTTGTGAGGGATTCATTCAAGCGTGTTTTGGAGATTGAGAAACAAACCGTAGGTTCTATTTCACCTATATTTTCCTGAATTCAGGTTTTCATTTCATCTCAAAACCAAGCGTGCGTAAAACCGCGCCGGCCGCTCAAACTATAAAGTCTTAATGCTATGTTTCGAACATCGGCGAAGTCGAAGCTCCGAAATTCAAAAGACTTTCTACTTTGAGTGGTATTCACCTCCGCAGACGGAGTGTGTATTTTGCTGTTTCGGTTGAGCCAAGACCCAGGACATTTGTGGAAGCGCTATGGAATTGCGCTCTCCATCATCCTTGCTTTCTTGCTTGCCAGCCACTTGATCGAGTCCCACGCACTCCAAAAAGCAAAGAAAGACGCCGCAACGATTGAGCTGAGCAGCAATCAACGCTTTTTGTCTCAGAAAGTGATCATGCTAGCGCAAACTTATGTCGCCAAGCGTGACCTGGAATCCGCGGCGAATTTGGCAGAAACACTCGATGAATTCGAAGCCGCGCACACAACACTTATGGCCGATGCCGCAAGTGAAGCCAGTTTGGGTCGACTATATTTGTCTCGGACACCGTCCACGGATGAAATTGTCCGCAACTATATCTCCCTCGGTCGGCACATCCCGAGTGCCGACTACCCACTCGCGCTCTTGAACGAGTTAGAGGCTAAAGGAACCGGAGAGGTCTTGGAGCGGTTGGATGAAGCGGTCATTGCATTCGAGGCGCGTGTTCAAGTCCAAGCTCAATGGGCGCACACGCTGCAAAAAATCACGCTCATCGTGGCTGTCATGGTGATATTGCTCGAGGTGCTGATCATCTTTGTGCCTGCTCATCGTGCGGTGAACGAAGCCATCGCAGATCTCAGGGCCACGGCAGAAACCGACCCGCTGACGCGGTTGCGCAATCGAACCGGCTTCGACAAAGACATTCTAGAGGCGATGAATGCCAAGAAAGGCGCCCACAATGCGTTGACTTTGATCCTATTCGATCTGGATGATTTTAAGGGCATCAATGATCGATACGGTCATATTACCGGTGATGCGGTGCTACGGCGTGTTGGATACCGGGTTGCGCGCCTGCCAAACATTCTTTCTGCTGCCCGTGTCGGCGGCGATGAGTTTGCCATTCTGGTCGATAGCGATCATTGGGGACAAACCGACTCCTTGCGCCAGATCACTGAAGACATCGCGCGATCGAAGGAATTTATCTATCATCCGATCAATCACAAAGGTCATGTCATCAATGTGTCGGGCACGGTGGGCGTTTCGAGGTATCCGGTTGATGCGCAAGACCTGAGCGAGCTGCGCCGGAATGCATCGGCATCTTTGCTCGATGCGAAACGCCGCGGCCGCGGCAGCGTGACCATCTATAATTCTCGTATCGATGATATCGCTCGCCGCCGCCGAACCATCCAATCGGCACTGATGTCGCGTGAATATGAGGCGGATTTGAGCGTCGTCTTCCAACCGATTGTCGAACCTGGCCTTCGCAAAATCAAAGCCGTCGAAGCGTTGGCCCGTTGGAGTCATTCAGAACTCGGGCCGGTAAATCCGATGGAGTTTCTCGCCATTGCACGTGAGTCTGGGATTGGTCAGGAGGTTGATTCAACCATTCGCGACATCGCGCTGGCTGAGATCTCTCCTGCTCTGAACCACGGCCTGATCGAAAGCGTCTCGATTAATATCTCGCCAATGGATCTTGCGACTGAAGGATTCGCGAGAATCTTGATGCGGCAAGTCGAGTCACATGACATTCGCCTGGATCAAGTTTGGATCGAGGTGACTGAGAATGAGCGCCTGACCAGTATGGTCATTGCTCGAGAGAATCTCGAGGCGCTCAATCAAGCAGGTGTCCGGATTGCGCTTGATGATTATGGCGTCGGATACTCGAACATTCAGCGCCTGGCAGAACTGCCGATTCAGCGCCTGAAGATCGACAAATCCATCGTCCAGCATATTGAGGATAACCCCAAATATGCCGGTGTTCTGCGGTCGAGCGTCCACCTCGCGCGGGCGCTCGGAGCTGAAGTGGTCGCCGAAGGTGTCGAGACCCCAGGTCAGTTGACCAAAGTTGAGCGCTTCGGCTGTAAGCTGGTTCAGGGCTATCTCTATTTTAAGCCGATGCCTGTGACGGAATGCATGGACCTGTTCAAACAGCGCCTGCCCTCAGTCGCTTAACCTGGTAACAGTCCCAGCGCTGACATCACATCCGCCCAATCGATAAGTTTGAAATTCTGATCGACTCCGCTTCGTGGGTTCCCGTCATCTTGGACAACAAGCAATCCACTCGGATATCCGGGCAATGGCGCTGACACGACGTCTAGTCCATCGGTGTGCGTCACGGCATCGATCGCGCCATCGCGGCTCGCCGAAATTGAGAATATTCCGCGCGGCGCATGCGGTGGCAAACGGTCATAGACGACATAGCGGTCAGCCTCTTGTGCGGAGGCGATAATAAAACCGCCATCGGGCGCCCAATACAGGCTGACGCCTTCAACATCAGCGACGAGGCCGTTCTGATCTTCGATTCGGTCGACGACATATGGCTCTGCCGCGTCATCGCGATAGGCGAGCGCCCAAAGACCAAACGCTTCTTCGCCGATAAATACGAGCCCCTGCGCGTCATCAAACACACAGCCTTCGAGTTGCGATGGCAGCTGAACCGTCCGCTCCAGCGTGGCCTTGATATCTGCGTCTTTGCTTTGATCCGCCCGCCAAAATTCGACGCGGCCCGTTTTGTACGTCACCGCAGCGATAAGGCCGTTCGCATCCTGTCCGAGGCACACACCATAAGGTTCAATGGTCTCCACCGGCGTATCGCCGATATGCAGAACCGGCTCTGCAGCATTGCGGGAGATGACGAACCAAGAGAGCGCGTTGGTCTCATCATTGCTCGCCACGCCATAGCGGCCGCGCAGATCGACATTGTTGATCGCGCCGACATCTAGAAATTGCAGTTCGGTCCCGTCGAGACCGTAAACGTGCAGGCCTTCATCCTTGTTCGTGCCAAGAATGAGAGACGGCTGATCGTCGCTGTCGGTGACCCAAATCGCCGGATCGTCGGCGCGGTCGCCACGGCCGATCATGGGAGCCGTTTCTGTTGATGGGGTCACAGATTGAATCTCAAAAGGCAGGACCTCCGGCGCAGACGCGCAGGCTGTGATGCCAAGGCCAAGAGCGAAAATGGCGAGTGAGCGAAACATGGAACGAACTCCAAATGTTTGAGAAGAAACTGAGGCCGGGACGATAGACGCCGTCCCGGTCTCAAATGACAATCAGGTGAACGGGCTTAGAACGTGTAACGTGCCCCGAAGATCCAGCTGGTGCCGAATTCGTCATATTGCATAAGACGGTTTTCATTTCCAAAATAATAGTATTCCGGCTCGTCAGTCAGATTCTTACCCTCAAGATAGATCTGCAAATTATCGGTCACATCATATTTCGCCGACGCCTCAATCAAGGTGCGATCATCGATGGTTCGGTCGAGCACCTCATCCCCTGGATCAGTGTCGAACAGTTCGTCCAAACTATTGCCGCGGAAGTTTGCCGAAACACGCAAATCCCAAGGCCCTCGGTCATAACCAAGCGCCAGGTTCCAGACCGTGTCAGACTGATTCAAGAACCGCACTTCGCGACCGTTCGGCAACGTGCTTTCTGAATCAGTGAGCGTCAGGTTCGCTGAAATCAGGAAGCCCTCGAGCGCCGGGTTCAAGTCTTCCAAGCTTTGCACATAGTTGATTTCTGCGCCGAACAATTCAGTGTTTGGAACGTTGATGAAGGTCACGACATCGGCAATCTCGTCATTGGTCTCATCTCCATCCAGCAAAGTGGCCGGCAAGAAGGAAAGGTCCACGCTACTCGGCACGTCAGCGATGTCGAACTCAACTCCGTAAATCGCGTTCTCGATGTCTTTGTAGAACAACCCGAAAGAGACAACCGACAATTCAGTTGGGTAGTATTCAATCGAGATATCAAAATTATCGGCTTCGAGCGGATCCAAGTTGGGGTTGCCCAATTCTACTTCATCACGGTCATCATTGAGAACCGCGAATGGGGCCATTTCACCGAATCCGGGTCGCACCAGCGAAGCATAGTACGCAGCCCGCCCAATCAGTTTATCATTAAACTCATGCTTGATGTTCACACTCGGAAGGACGTTTGTGTAATCATCGGATACGTTGCGAGTGGCGAATGACCCGAAATCAAACTGAGTTGTGTCACTTTCGTCCAAGAATTGGCCGGTCAGGTCCACATCCGTCTGTTCAACCCGAACGCCAGCGACAACGGTTGTGGCGCCAAAGTCGAAATTGCCGAGGAAATAGCCCGCGAGGATTTGCTCTTCGATTGTGTAATCTTCGATCGCACTGTCGATGACGCTATCATCTTCGACAAATTGATCTGCCGAGAACGAACCGCGCAACGCGGCCGTGAGACCAGCATCCGGCCAAGCAGGCTGCGGCACACCGAGACGCCAACCTTCAATAAAGTTCCCGGCGGCAAAGTTCGCCAGATTCAAATCGCCATCTTCTTCAAAAGTGAGATTGACGTCTCGCACTTTCTCACGATCGCGAAGTTTGACACCCGCTTTCCAAGTGACTGGAATATCGCCTACGAAACTCTCTTTCGAGACATTGAATTTTGCGCTCGTCTCCGTGTCTTCATTGGTTGTGAATTCACGCTCAAACGAATCTAGGAAATAGTTCTGTGGGTTATAGACCTCAGCCAAAAACGCATCGCTGGCAATCAGACGCGGTCTCTCTGGCGCGCTATAGTCAAGCGTGATGTTCTCAGCGATGATGTCTTGAAGGTTTTCTGACCGGAAAGTGACATCGTGATTGTTGCTGTCATCTTCTTCTGCGTAGGCGTATGAAACTTCATAATCGAATGTCCATTCGTTCCAATCCGTCTCGCCGCCCAGAGCGAAGGTTTGGATGGTGCGAACCTCTTCGCGCAGACGCACTTCCGCGTCGATCTCTTCCAGGGCAAAACTCGTACTCGTCGGCGTGACCACATCATCATCTTCGAAATCATCGAAACTGCGAAGCTCGAACTTGTTTCGGACCTCATCATCTTTGTACTCGTTGAACAGCGTTCGAAGATAAAGATCAGTGTTCTCGTTGACCCGCCAGTCGAAGTTCGCGACGAGGCCGATGCGTTCGCGGGTCAAGTCGTACCAGCGGTTTTCAAAGTCATCATTCGGACTGAACAAGCCGGTCGTGTCATCCTGTCCGAACTCACCAATCTCATTATTGTGCGCTTCAATGCGGAGATCCTGATAGTTCAGCGAAAGCGCAACGCCGAGAACGTCGTTGAAGACGTTTGAATAGGTCAGCGTGGCTTTCGGCGAGACCTCTTCGGTGATTTCATTCCATCGCCCTTCAACTTTCGCGCGGACAAACTGGCCATCGCGGTCAAAGGCGGAGATCGTCTTCAAATTGATGATGCCGCCGAGGCTGTCTGCATCGACGTCAGGGGTCAGCGACTTTTGGACTTCAATCCCGTCCAGAAGGTCAGACGGCACGCCATCAAGAAGGACACCGCGACGATCTTCAGGTGACGGGGTCCGCACGCCATTGATCGATGCCGCGATTAAGTCGGTGTTGATGCCTCGAATAGACACATACCGCCCCTCCCCTTGGTCAGTGACGATTGAAAGGCCAGGCACACGCTGCAACGAGTCCGCCACTGTGGTGTCCGGGAAGTTGCCGAGCCCGTCGGAATCAATAACAGAAATGATGCTGTCGGCTGCACGCTGTTGGTTGATCGCGCCGGCTTGTGCCGCCGCCGAACCAACCACCAACACATTATCGAGATATCGAACATTACCGCCAAGCGTGAAGTCGAGCGTCGCGCCCGAAGCTGGGATCGTGATGGTGGACGACACTTCATCGGCGCCAACATAAGAGACATTCACCGTGTATTCGCCCGCCGGCAGATTCGCGAAGCGGTATTCACCAAATCGGTCTGTACTGGTTGAGCGATTGCTTCCGACGATGGATACAATGGCGCCTTGCAGAGGCGCTGTTCCGGTTGTGTCAGTAACCGCACCACTCAAAACCTGAGCGTGTGCTCCCACGGTGGTCGCCATTAGAGCGATGATTGCCGAGCTGGTAAAAAATCGATTCATTTTGCCCTCCAAGAAGATGGCGGGCAGATGCACCGGTCGCACGACAAATCGATGACAATAAAAAAACGGTTTGGTGACGGAAAAGATGCACTTTTATGTCAAACGATCCGGGTACGGATGTTAGATAATTGAAAGCTGTGTCGCGCGATCCCTTGTGGCTGTTCGCGATGATGGTTTGCGATAATCGCGAGCTTCGTAAAAAAGCGACTCTGTTCAACACAGACCCGGCGCCAGCACGGCGGTCTGCGAACGATGTCACTTCAGTGATTCACCTCACGTCGTTGCAATCTTGCAACTCAACCGGAACGGTCCATTCGCGCACCATTCCGTGATCTGGGCCGATGATCGAATCAGCCAGCGAGACGAGCGTAATGGCGGCCGTACCTTCCATCACATCATTCATGTTTTCTGTGGTCGACTTCAACAATGACCAGCCGAGCAGCGCTGTGATCGCATTTTTTTGTCGATCGCTGCGCGCAACTTCTAGAGGCACAGGAATCCATGCCGCTGCTTCAATTGGGTTCTGACCCGCGAAAACGGTTTCCCAAGGCGCATTATCATCAGCCGCGTTCAGCTTGATCATCGCGCTGCGGTCGGGATCGACCGGATATCGCGGTCCATTCGTGTATTTTGGACGGTTAACAGATTCGCAGTAGCGCTGATTGGTAAAGCTCACGGGACTGGTTTCTGTGACGATCCGGCGCTCGAATATTTCGTCACATTCGGACGCACCGCGATCGCCGCTCGAATAGTCGAGTAAACTGTTGCAGAGCAGCCGGATTGGGGCGCGACTGGCGGCGCCCCGCGCCTTCAAAACCGCTGATGGAATACTGGTAAACTCCCCTTGCTTCGTGGCACGCTGTCCTCTGTCTTTCTCAAATGCGTCCTGATCTGGAATGCCGAGCGCGTATAGATGCAACACGATGACATTGACGGGGGCCTTGCCTCTCGCGGCCTCACGTAACGCTTCGACGGATTGGATGGCGGTGAGAGCGCCGGAATTGTCCATGTACCCGCCATCGACAAAATAGTGGCGTTTCCACCGCCCATAATGGTTGCGTGTTTCGACCACGCCGGTCGGATTGGAGACCGGGAAACGCGCGGACATGTGTGCTGCCGTCGACAATGGCAACGTTTTCGAACGCCGGGGACACTGCTCACGCACTTCGTTTTTATTGGGTTCAACCCAGTCAATAAGCTGTTGAACCACTGGCACGCTACCACAGTTTTGCGATAGCCCGCCTGACGCGCCTGAAGACACATCAACATTCGACGTGGCCATTTGATAACCGCCGGTTTCGTAAAATGTGGAGAAGAACACGATCGGCCCTGGATCATCGCGCTGACCGTTCGTGGCCGGACGCACAGCACAGCGCGCAACACTCTCCAAGGTTTGGTCCATGGTTCTCTGCCCACGCACCGATACTGGCGAACGACACTGAGATTTTGTCGCGCGCGCGACGCGGGCCTGATCGGACGACACAGCCTCTTTCATGGCTCGGTCAAAAACATTGGCTAAACGGTTCTCAAAAAAGTCGGCGCGATCATAAATTCCCCGCTCGAAAAAATCGCCGACCGCATCGGTATTGTCCGCGTCCAACAGGCCTGCGACCCGATCGAAAAGCTGTGCCGGAAACACCGTGGTGAGCGCATCGCTGCCGAACAATCCTGCAAACAAAGGCGACAGAAAGTCGGACTGCAATGTCTTGTCGATCACTTCATGGCGTTTCTCCGCGCTCATCCCATGCGCCAACTCTTCTTTGACCGCAGCCAGATAGACTGCCGATCCAACTGCGCCGCCTGACACACCATTGATGGAATAGACGTGATCCAGAAGCCGTGTGTTCACGCCTTGCGCGCAGAGCACCTCGTCTCGCTGGTTGCCAGCACAGTGTTGCATCACGGCTGAGTCAAGCTGTGAGAGATAATAGCCAGCATGTGCGCCGGCACGGATTCCACCGCCTTCTGCCAATATGACAATCGCTGGAATGGGCGAATTGTTCGATTGCGCCTTTGCCATGCGGGCCTCTAACCACGCGCTGGCATGCTCCTGCATAAGGTGGGCTTCGAAGGGGCTGCCTTGCTGCTCCGCGTCAACGCGATGGATATGGTGCGCTTCGCCCAATCCGAGCAGCAGGATCGGCGCGAGCACCGAGGCGGACGGCAACTGATTGACGGCCGAGCGAAACTCTACGCGGCTATCCCAAATGTGCTTGCGAAAAAAGAAGACGCCCAACAATACGAGGAAAATGAGCATGTCCCAAGTCGGGCGTGGTTCAAACACCAAGACCTCTAATGAAGAGACGAGCAGCTCGACAAATAGCAATGCGACCAGGAACAGAAAGAACCAGGATTTCGTCGAGTAAGACCGACGCATCGATTGGAATTCATCCCAGCGACGTCCAGCCCAGGACGCCGATTTCTCATCGTCTGGCAGGATCGCCTCATCGGCCCGGACATGACGTGCCGAACTTTCGACCAAGGCTGAAAAGAACAATGTGCCCCATAGCGTTCCAAACAGGCCAACCCCGAGCGGCCCGAGAAAGTTCACGACCCATGGAACCCAGAATACCAGCGGAATGAAGATCACACCGACCACTCGAATGATCCGGAACCATAATTCGACATTTGGGTCGATGATGATGTACCGCGCTGTATGCCCTTGGTGCAGGCGCACGACCCGGTCTTTCGAGAGCCGATAGATCAAGTGAAGCACGATGAAGCAGACAAAAAACATTAAAGGCCCGCCCGGAAAGATAAATTCCGGCACGAAAAAAGACGAAACGGTCAGGATACCCAGCACGATGAACAGAGCTGAGATCGCGGCCTGCGAATTGCGATGTTCCGGCGCGATGCAGAAGTGGATGAAGCTATAGAACGTGTATTTCAGTTTTTGCAGGATGCTGGGTTTCGTCGACATCTGATTGAACGCAGATCGTCTATCGGCAATCCTTTGGTGCCCACGCTGCGCACACCACGCAAAAAATGCTCCTAAGGCCGCGCCAATTGCCACGACTCCCCAAAACCATGGATCGGTCAGACCATACTGAAACCAGAAGCCCATCCCCATAAATAACAGGGGTAAGAACACGCCGCACCAATAGGCATAGCGCAATCGCAACGTAATGCTGGGATCGACCGGATCACGCCGCGAAGATTCATAAATGTCGGTTTGAGCATCCATCTGGCTGCGCCGTGTCACCGCGCTGAGCATAAAAGCCATATACATCATCACCGCCCCGTGCAGTACGAATAAGACGATCAGAATGAGATTATCAATCACGCTCGTATCAAGCTGATCGCTGGCCCGGTCGATGGTAAATTTGATGATGGCGCGCCCTTGGTCTGGGACCAGAAAGGCCAAGGCAAGAAACAGAATGGAAATCGCCACAGGCCAAGTCGGTTTCAGCGCGCGGTACTGAAAGCGATTGAGAAATTTGAGTTCCCCATCCGCCGGCATCAGCTGGCGAATCATGTCCAGGACCGGTCTAAGCATGATCCCCGCTCCTATGCGGCACCTCGACAAAATCATTATTGGCGAGTTCGCGGCGAAGGAAATCAAGATGAGACGGTTGGTAAGCGATCAACCCAATGGTCTCTATTCTGTCCAAGAGCGGAGTTGATTTTGGATTGGCGAGATAGCTGGAGATCAGATTGCTGAGGCTGATCACCATTTGGTGCCCGACAAAAGCCGGATGCGCGCCACCATCTCCTGAACCAATCAACGGAAACAAAACGGACCGCAAACCGCGCCCGCGCTGACGTCGTCGCTCATCGCCGATTGCTTCGAAGACAGACCGAACACAATGGTCGATTTGGCCGCCCGAGGAAAAGCCATCGCCAACCTTATTTGGGGTCACGGCAGCGACATGCGCGACATAAGTGACCTTGTTCAACCCGCGCAAAGAGCTGGCCGGGTCAGTTCGGGTCAGGAACACTTCCCCAATTGGCACTTGCGAGCGCGTTCCAACCTTTTCAGCGAGCGCGAGACCAAGCGCATCCTTGTAATGAATAGCGCCCAGAGCGCCGCGACGCACAGCGCCTAGTTTGCGGATCTGGGCCGAAACCGAGCGATCCCAGAACCGCGCCATTTCCATATAAGTGTTTTCTGAGTTCACCCACACATCAAAGCCCGTCGCGTTCTGTATCTGGTATTCCCAGATCACAACTTTCGGGCCCGCTGTCTTCTCTGCTGGGTTTCCAGAGGCGTTGAGTTGCCACGCCTTCTCATGCAGTTTGGACTGTTCGAACGGCGTTTCCAGCGGGGATACCTTAAACGCGCGCGTGGCCCGCAAATCACTTTGATACTCGGCCAGCTGTGGCCGATCCAAATACTTTAAAGCATCGGGCAGACCATCCATCCAATTGGGGTCGGACACATCGAAATATTTGTGCTCAGACTCCGTGAAGCGCGAGTTCGCCACGGTCGAGGCATTGCTGTTCGGGGCCAACATGAGGGTTGGCGAATTGCTAAGCGCGTGGCGCACGCCCATCACGTAATAAGAATCGGCTGTGACCGACAAATCAACAATCGCCAATTGGCTATGTATGAGTTGATGCACAAGCGCCTGGAACTGATCAGGATCTGCGTCTGACTGCGGGAAAATCTCTTCCAGATAGGCATGCTTGAAGACCAATTTGTGGGACGCTTTCAGCCGTTCCTCCAAGGCCTCAATCTGGCTTTTCAAGCGGCTTTCGCGCGTCGTCACAATCACGCACCGCCCCGCTTCAAGTTTTGAGCTCAGTGTCATCTTCCGATCCCCACCTTTATCTCAATTAGGGCGTCTTCAGCCCAAATAGTGGTTCATAATTTTCCGGCCGCCGCATCCATTCAGCCGCCGCGAAACACTTGCCGTCCAGGATGGCGCCATCCGCAACCATATCCAAAAATTCCTGCGGGCTGACGGCATGCCGTCTAATATCCTCGGTCTCGACCCCGCGACCGCGCTGGTCATCCGGCTCGGTTTCCGGCCAATCTTTGTCATCCGGCCAATCGAAACGGGCATAATAGAGGTGAATCTGTTCAGAACAGGCGCCAGGCGACGGATAGAAGGAGCCGATAAAATCGGTATAGTCCGGCACCAGACCTGTCTCTTCTTCACACTCGCGCCGAAACGCTTCGAGCCAAGGTTCGCCTGGCTGCTGCATGCCCGCCATCAATTCCAGCATTCGCCCAGCATGCTCTTTCTCGCGATCCACGCGGTCGAGATCAGGTAAACCGGTATCCGCATGGATTAGAGTTGGCATGCGAAACTGCTCAACCAATAACAAGGTTTGTTTGCCTTGTCCGACCACGTGCAGAATGCCCGCTACGGCGTCACCACGATGCACATTGACCAAGGTCTGTTCGCCGCTCATTTCACCCGGATTGAATTTCGGATGCACGATTTTGAACCGGTCCAAGCGGAGAAATGCCCCCAACTTTGCCAGGGTTGCATGTTCTCTAAATTGGACCTTGCGCATGTTCGACTATCCCCCCCAAATCGATTTCGCCACACCGAGCAGCTTAATTCGGTCATCTATCCCGTTCAGGCCGCCATTAATCAGGCGCGTGACCTTATAAATATCGTCTGTATCAGCAACTTCGTTGAGGTTGCGACTGTCCCAGTAATTTGCCGCGACTTGAAGCGCGATCACTGGATCAGAGGCGACGACATCCGGATTGCTCTCTAGATCCAAGCCAATGCGCTGCCCAATCGAGCGGTAATTGGCGCGGCCCGTGAGTTGGATAAAGCCGCGTCCACGATAGCGCCACCCGTCTCCGGATGCCTCATCACCATTGCCGATCCGGCTGGCGTAGACGCGATTGGCAATCTTTTCCGGTTGGCGCGCATAAGTCGCCGCTTCCTGAGCATCCCGGAACTTGCTGGGAAAGATTTTCATCAATCCTTCGGTGCTATAATTCAGGTTTTCTTCCATCGTCGAAAAATGCGCGGACTCATGTGCGAGCTGAGCCATAAAGTGTGAGAAACGGCGCGGATTGGCGCCGATTTCATAATGCGCCACGACTTGATTCAAGACCTGAAGCATCTCTGCGTTTAGGGCGTCTGCATAGTCGCCGACAAACCGTTGAATGCGTTTGATCACTTCACCGATATTGGTCAGATCTGTGAGCCGATTCGTCTGGGCTGGGGGCGGATCAATCGATACGAGATACTGCGAAGCCGCAAAGCCTTCTTCGACCAGGTTTCCTGCTTTGGTCGAGATTTTCCACCAGCCGATGGCGCTCGAGTCTTCGATTTTTGTCACCAAAGTACCATGCGGCATATCCATGACGATCTGGCTATTGGTGCTCGGTGCCTTACGCATCCGCAAGCTGCTGGCATTCACACGATAAACGTCGGGAGGTGGCGGCGGCGGAGGAGGAGGAGGTGGTGGTGGTGCCACTTCCTCTGGATGAATATGCGCCAATTCAGAATTTGGCACATCAATCGGCGTCAAGAATTTGCGATGCGAATAGCCCTCAACCTGATAGGTATCGGAGAATTCCGCAAAAATCTTATACCAGTCGCCATTCCATAGTGTTTTATCCAGGCGGCGCACCCGCATACCTGTCGGCATAGCTTCCAGAACACGGCTGCTGCCGGTCGGTAACTCACGAATCTTCAGGCCACTTCTGGCCGTCACTTTGAAGTACTCCATTCGTCCCTCGCGCCTGCTTCTTGGTTGCATTTTGCCGAAAAACTGTTTGAGTAGGTCACGCTCAATACGGGACTTTGTCAATGTCATTTCTATTGGCTCTTGCGGCTTTTGCCGCCATCGTAGCGGTCTATTCGACCGTGGTGACGGTGATTGTAGAAGGTCTCCAAAAAGTTCTGGCGCTGCGCAGCGCAGGCATGAATGAGATGCTCCGGGCGTTTTACGACCAGACCTTATCCAGCCTACAACCAAACGACACGCCGGACGATGAGAAAGCCGCCAGTTCGCGATCCAACAAGCCGTCTGACGCGGCCAAGAGTTTTGCTGATTCGATCACACGTAAAACGCCGTCTGAAAGCCTGAAATTCTGGTACATCCGCAACTGGCCTCTGATTGGGCACATATTCGCGTCACGCCGTCAGAAGATGACCACCCTACAATTTATTGAAAGCCTAGCGGAAACCAATGAAGGTGCCGCATTGGCGCGCCACAAGCCAGGTCAATTGCGCGAAGCTTTGACTACGGCGGCGTATCAATATGAACGCCTCGGTGAAACCCAGTCGGAGTATTTCCAGTCCCGCGCCAAACTGATTTCGGTGATTGTCGGCATGGCGGTGGCGATCTTCATCAATTTCGACGCCATCACGGTGTACAAAGAACTATCCACAAATGCGGCGCTTTCATCTCGCCTCACACTGGCGATGGACCAAGAAAAACTGAACCTAGTCCAAAAAGTCGCCAGCGATGACGCTCAAAACCTCGAGTCGAGCTCACTGATGACGCCCGCGATCCAACAAGCTGCTGGTGATTTACGCGCACTTGGCATCCCGATTGGGCGCAAGATGTTTCCGCATTGCGAAGGGTATTCGCATACACCTGCGACAACCTCTTCTCGCCAAATGATTACGCAGGCAGAAGCAATTAGCGCGGATGAGTATTTCGACAAACGCTGCGGCAAAACCCGCCAACAAACGGTCAATCAAACCTGGGCGTTGAGTTTCGCTGATTTCTTAAAGCAGGAAAACGCCAATCCAGCCGGTATTGTCGACACGACGGGCTATTGGTTCAGCTATCGCGGACATCGCATTGCAGCGATCGGCAACAATCTCCAATCCTTCCTGATGTGGGCGCTCGGCGTGATTGTCGCGGGCGGCTTGCTCGGCCTGGGCGCACCGTTTTGGTTCAAGATATTCAACCGGCTCTCAGCCATGGCGATCCCTGCGGCGCGGGCAACTTTGACCGCACCGACCAACACGCCTGCCGGAGCGCCGCAAATTATGGTCAAAGCCTCAGATGTGCGCCCCGCGGCTTCAAGCGACCCAGAAGACTTAGAACGGGGCTTCTTGACCGTGATTGGACGCAATAAAGTTATGGTCAGCGCAGAACTCGCCGATGCCGACGATATCGGGCGACTAGAAGACGCGCTGCCGGGGATCAAACGCGGGGAGCGTCCGCCTGAAACCACGTGAGTTTCAGGCAAGAAATTTGGGTGAAGGACGACCGAAATGACAGGCATAACGAGTGTCATGTTCGCGGTGAAAGCCGCGTTCAGTATTCTGGAGACGGCGAAGAACATTGCCGAAGCTCGCGCCAGTCGGTTTGATTTCGACGTTGTCTTTGCGCCGCTGCCCGCTGGCAATCCGCTCGAAATTGCACGCCAGCAATTATCGAAAGGAGAGAATTGGGGACCTAATAGCGAGCACAATCACATTTTGAGCGAGTTTGCCGACTGCATCCTCGATCAGGGTGACTTTGGCCGGCTGATTGATCCCGAGGCGCCGCATGAGCGCCAGAAGCAGCTTTGCCTTGTGCTGAATTCGACCTTTAGCTCATCTGTCGCGGAAGCCGAGTTGGAACAATTTCAATCCGTCGACCGCTTGCATCAATGGGTCGACAATGATGCTGGGCGGCGGGATCGGGCCTGGTTGATCCTGCGAATGAGCGGGTTGGCCTTGGATTTTATCAGCTCGCACACGCATCGCTTAGGTTTGCGCGGTCAGGCTCAGACCATAGTTGGCGCGATCTCAGATAGTTTGGCCGCGCATATCGAACGTAACCAAAGCACGATCATTGAGACCGCCTTCACCAAAGGCGCCGGCGCCCGGATCGCAGAAGCGCTGCTCACGACCAGCTTGGATATCGCTGAAACACGACCGGAATTGTTCTCCGACAAAGAGTCCGTGCAAGCGCTTGTTCGCTCCGCCATTAGCCCGTTCCGTGAGCTGAATGCTGAAAACGCTGGGCTGGACCTCAACGCAACGCAGCGATTGATGAAGATTCGACAAGTGCTCCGCGGCCCGGTCGCGACGGGCATGATCCAAACCGTATACGAGCATCGTCGTGACATTTTCGACGGCGATTATCCGGAAAAAGAAAGCGCTGCAGGAATCGTCACCGATGCCTTGTTCGAAGGCCTGGTCGCCGAAACGGTTTCGGGCGGTCTTGCGAAAGTGTTCACGCCGGGCTTCTTCGTGCGCACCTACCCTGGCGTTTTACGCGCGGTGTCTGCCTCGCCCGAAGCGTTTGTGCGAGGGTCGGGCCAGCATATTGAGCTCGGCCGCGAGTTTCTGTCTGGCTTAGTGAATTCACTCTCCACCATGGAATCGCGACCGCAATTCGCACAAGCCATCTTCGAGATGGGGATGGAAATGACCCGCCGACATGCGCGCATCTATTTGGTCGATGAAGCCCGCAGCGCCTTGAGCGTGGAAATGGCAGAACGCCTCGACGGCACGGACTCACCGTGGGCGCTCGTCCAGATAAAAATACTTAGCCATATCGCGGACGGGATCATTTCTCATTTTGAAGCCAAGGGATTGGACATGTCGATCCTGTCCCGCCCGACCGAACAGACTTTCATATTGGACCTGGTTGGCCTCGTCGCCGAACAAGTGGCTGAGACGCCCGGCATGATCCTCGGCGACGATGTGAACCCGGAAGTCGTCAATATCGCGCGCGGGGTCGCAGCTTTTGTCGCCAATGAGCATGCCAGCCTGGTAAGTCGTGCGGATTGGCAGCGTGTTTCCGCCCATGCCATCTCACTCGCCATGTCGAACCCAGAGACGCTGTTCAGCTTGGACGTTAGTGACCCTGAAGATGCACTTGCGGTGGCTTTGGTGCAGCGCGTCCTAACCAGCGCGCAAAGCAATCTAACCGCCCAAGCCGATGGCGCAGCTCCACTTAATCGCAAGTCAGGTCAAATTCTATTCGGACGCACCCTCGCTGACGCGATGATTGCGACGCTCGATTTGGCGACGTCGCATGCCCGGCAATTGGCAACCGATGCAGGCCAAACTGCGTTGACGCAATTTATCGAACAACTCAATCAATTGGCGGTCAATCAAGGCACCGAACAGCTATCGTCGCAAGATTGGATCTATGCCTTCCGCTGGTTCCTGAGCGACGTCATTTCCACCGGCCAAGCGAACATTCCATCAGAGACCATTCTGAGCGCTGTTGAAAACATGCGCAAAGGCAGAGCCATGGAGTCGAGCACGCTCGACGATCCGTTCGCCTTTGATCATGTTCGAACCCCCTCCGGCGCCCCAGAGGTCTATTATCAACCCGTCCCACCGCAAGGAGCTGAAGGATGAAACATTTAAGGCAAATTACAATCGCCGGTCTTGGGCTCGTTTTGGCCGCTGCTTGTGCCAACACGACCACCACCGTTGATGGCCTCACTCCAGAAGCGACCGTCATGCAAATCAATGCGGTCAAAGCGGAAGCTGCGGGTACAAACGGCGATGCATCTCGCGTGAATAAACTGAACAATCTCCTCAGCGTGGCAGAATCGGGCATGTCCAACTCAGCCGCCAATCCAACGCTAAATCTAGCATGGACGTTCGCCGCAATGACCGCGTCAGAGGCCCTCACTTCCATTCCCGGGCAATCCAATGAAGCGTTTGCTGAGGTGGCTGGAAAGACTCTCAATTATGCTGACAAAGCCAGCACCAGCTGTCTCAGCCTAGGCAGCTCTGGCATCGATTCTCGTCAGGGCAATTTCTGCGGCATGGCGCTCGCCGTTCGGCGCTTGAACGATAGCTCTTCCGCAGTACAGGCTTTTTCGACCGCGACCAGCGCCGGCGATTGGGCTGGCAGCATTGCGGCGTCTGAAGGCTTTGATCAACAGGTCTCAACAAATTGGGCGGGATATGCCGATGACGCGGCGCAACTTTCTTTGTCAGAGCAAAACCAGACCCCGTTTAAACGTATGGCATTGCAAGAAGCCTGTGAGCTACAAGTCGCGCAAGGCGATGCCGGACTGCTTCGTAACCCATCTATGGACGAAGACGTACGCAACGCCAAAGATGCCTATTGGACCGCCATGGCAAGTGCTGCGGAGTTCCTGGGCATCGCCGCATCCGCCACATCATGTGAAACCGACATGGAGAGCCGGTCTTGCAAGCGCGAGACTGAGATTAAGGTGGCCGAGACCTGCCAGGCTTTGTAACGCCTCGACGGCAAGCTTGCGCCCCTTCCGGTCTTCTGAAAACAATACGCTATGCAAGACCGCTTAAGACGCCTGCCGAAAGTACAATCGATCCTAGACTCCGATGGTGCTGCGCCGCTCATCGCAACGTACGGTTATGATGATGTTGCCGACACGGTCCGTGCCAAGCTGCAGAGCGCTCGCGATCAAATCGTGTCCGGCGATCCCGCCTGTGATGTGGATATCTCGATCGACGCCATGCTGAGCAGCGTGCGATCGCACCTTTTGGAATCGCGCGTGAACAGCCTGCAGCCGGTGATCAATGCTACCGGGATAATTATCCATACCAATCTCGGTCGGGCGCGTTTGGCGCCCGAAGCAATTGCCGCGATGCAAGAGGTCGCGTTGAATTACTCCACGCTTGAGCTCGATATTGAGTCTGGGAAACGTGGATCGCGACATGCGCATGTTGAAGATCTAATTTGCCACCTCACGGGGGCTGAAGCCGCTTTGGTGGTTAACAATTGCGCTGCGGCCATTTTAACCACCCTAACGGCCCTCGGGCACGGCAAACCCATCATCGCCTCGCGCGGTGAAATGGTTGAGATTGGCGGCTCGTTTCGTATGCCAGACGTCATCGCGCAAAGCGGCGCCATTCTTCGAGAAGTTGGCACCACCAACAAGACGCATCTGCGCGACTATGCCAACGCTATGTGCGAGGACACCGCGCTTCTCCTCAAAAGCCATACCAGCAATTATGCCGTTGTCGGTTTTGCTTCAGCGCCCAAGCGAGAAGAGTTGGCGGCATTGGCGCGCCAAGAAGATACGCTTTTGGTTGAGGATCTTGGCAGTGGCGTTTTGGTCGATCTATCGGCATACGGCCTCCCCGATGAGCCGATTGTCCGTGATGTCTTGAGCGCAGGTGTCGATATCGTCACCTTCTCTGGCGATAAACTTCTGGGCGGACCGCAGGCTGGCATCATCGCCGGTCGGCGCGACTGTGTGGATCGGATTAAAGCCCATCCGATGGCGCGCGCGGTTCGCATCGACAAACTCTCATTGGCCGCCTTACACGCGACACTGGACCTCTATCGTGCGCCGAACAATCCGTTTCAAAATATTCCGGTCTTGCAGGCTTTGGCGGAAGTCCCCGATCAGATACATGCGCGCGCCGCTCATTTGAGTGCGCGCCTTTCGGCTCATCCGGACATTGGTGCGGTCGTGGTCTCCACCACTGCCCGCGCGGGCGGCGGGTCTTTACCCCAGCAAGACCTACCAAGTTTTGCCGTGGCGCTGACGTTCGGCGACACATCGCCGGACCAAATCGCACGCCAATTGCGCCGCGCACCGACGCCGGTTCTTGGACGCATCTCAAAAGGCCAATTCCTCTTAGACATGCGCGCCGTCTCCGATGATGAGTTAGACAAAGTCGCGACCTCTATTGTCGCCGCACGCGCGCCATGAGGCACACCACGGTTGCCGTCATCGGCCACATTGATCACGGTAAGACCAGCTTGGTCAAAGCTCTGACGGGGATCGAGACGGATACTCTAAAAGCAGAAAAAGCACGTGGCCTCTCGATCGAGCTAGGGTTTGCCCATTTGCGCCAAAGTGATCGCTACGTTCATTTGATCGACACACCCGGCCACGCTGACTTCGTGCGAATGACCGCGTCGGGCGTGAGTGGTGCGGACAAAGTCCTGCTCGTGGTCAGCGCCGTCGATGGCATACAGCCTCAGACTCGCGACCACATTCGAATAGCGCGCCTGTTCGGTATCTCATCAGCGATTGTCGCAATCACCAAGTCTGATCTCGTGGGCGCAAAATCTGTCGACCAGCTCAGGCAGGACGTTTCAAACTTTCTGGCTGAAAACAATTTCGAGCTTGTGGCCATCGAGGCATGTTCGAGTTCGACCAATGAAGGGGTAAGCGCGCTGGCCAGTGCTTTGTTTGAGCGCAGCCAATCGCTTAGTCTAACCCCCGATTTGAAAGGGTTTTTCCTCCCGATCGATCGCGTTTTCTCTGTTTCAGGCGTCGGCACGGTTGTTACAGGCACGTTGCGCGGGCAGGCATTGCATACCGGCCAAGTCGTCGCCATTGGTCCAGACGGTTTCGAAGCGCATATTCGCGGCCTGCAAGTTTGCGGTGTACCTCAAGAGATGGCAGCAATAGGGGCGCGAGTTGCGGTCAATCTGCGCGACGTCGACCTGAATCAGATATCGCGTGGCCATGTCCTTCGAACTCCGGATTTGTATCCAGCAAGTGATCGTTTTGATGTGGCGTTCTCTAACGATCCTCCGCTGAAACACATGGAGCAAGTGATCCTGCTGCACGGCACAGCGCATGCCCCGGCGCGCGTGCGTCTATATCCAACTCCCGGTCACACAAGCAGATTCGGCCAAATTGAGGCTTCGACCAAACAAACCGCCTATCCGGGACAACGCTTTGTCCTCCGCCGCCCAGCATCAGGAGAGACAATTGCGGGGGGGACCATACTCGACCCCAATGCGACGCTCATCACCCGCAACAAGCCCGCGCATGTCACTTTACTCGGAGCAATCAAGTCAGGCGCACCAAGCGCAATCGCGCATGCACTCGCCGCGCGTGATAAGGGCGCTGTGGACGTATCGGTCTTAGACAGAGTGAGTGATCTGAATAGCGTTCTGATCGACAGCGCCTTCGAGCAAACGCCGACAGGGTCGATCTTTCGTCGCACCGAAATCCAAGCTGTCGAGTCGAAACTGCAATCGCTTCTCGAAAGTCACCACACAGACCGTCCACTGCGGCCCTCGATTCCAATCGAAGAGATTAAGACCGTCATGCGCCCGACGTCAGAAGATCTCTTAGCCCATGCGCTTCATCGACTGTCTGAAACAGGCCGCGTTCGGCGAGAGAAATCTGGGTTTGCGCTTCCTCAGCATGACCCAATAGCCGCCATGACCGAAGACCAAAAGCGCGCTCATCAAATGCTTGAAACTCGTTTGCGAAACATGGCGCTACGACCCGCTACCTTATTCGAAAACCCCTCACGGGACCAGACAGACTCGATTGCGTTGCTTATCTGGCAAGGCAGAGCCGTCGCGCTCTACAATCATAGCTTAAAGCAAACCCTGCTTTTGCATCAGGACGTGATCAAAACCGCTCAACGATCTCTCAAAGCCGAATATGGCGATGGCACCCTATTCACCACGGGCCAAGCGCGCGCGTTATTGGAAACCAACCGGAAGACAATTGTGCCATTGCTCGAACACTTTGACCAAGTCGGCGTAACGGTTCGCAGCGGAGACAAGCGCGCCGTCCGTATTTAGGCGCTTGACTGACTTGCCGCGCGCCGCGCGAGCGCTAAACCTTATCGCTCCTGGAGGTGTTTGTAGTCTGGTGGCTTCCCTGGTCTTCAAAACCAGCGACACGTCGTCATCGGCGTGTGGTGGGTTCGATTCCCATCCGCCTCCGCCAACTTGCCTGACTCGGGGCCTGACGCGAGGCCAGACATGGACAAGCGACGGAATCTCCGCAAACATCGCTAATCGAGAGAGAGGCAATGATGGCGACGCTACCGAGTTTCAAATTGACCGACTTAGACGGTGGCGACCTTTCCTTCCCCTCAGCAAAACCCACGCTGCTTTGTTTTGCCAAAGAAGATTGCGACACCTGCAACCTCGCCGCGCCCGTCCTTGAAGCGCTGCACAAAGCTCACGGGGCGGCAGCGAATGTCTGGATGGTGAGTCAGTCCGCCGATGGCAGCATCATCTTGCGCGACCGACATGGGCTTTCGGTTCCGATACTCGATGATTCCGATCTGAAAACCTCGTTCGCTTATGATTTCAATATCGTTCCGGCAATCTATTGGTGCCCAACTGGCGAAACGGCGGACACCCACTTTGAAGGTTTCGTGAAGTCGGAATGGCAAAGCTTGGACGGCGCGATGACCGGCGCGCTGAAGACTCAAAGCGCCAATATAGATTGGGACGCCCTGCCCGATTGGCGGCCAGGATGCGGCTCAAAGCATCTCGACCCGGAGATAAATGACCGCTTACGCGCTGAGGCAGATGATAGCCCAATCCGGGCGCGAAAGATCGAGATCGCGAGCGCTGACGACGTGGGGGAGTTTATGTTCGACCAGGGATTCTCTGACGGTCTTCCACTTGTTCCGCCAACGCCGGAGCGCGTCTTGCGGATGCTGTCGGGCACCAAACGCTCGCCAAAAGACGTGATCGCACAGATGCCGCCGAACATGGGCGACGCTACGATTGAAAAGATTGCCATCAATGCTGTCATGGCGGGCTGTAAGCCGGAATACTTGCCCGTCATTATCGCAGCCATCGAAGCCGCGTGTACGGATGAGTTTAACATTCACGGCGTGATGGCGACGACGATGGGCGCGTCACCCGTCATGGTGGTCAATGGGCCGATCCGTGATCGGATCGGAATGAATAGTGGCTTGATGGCGCTCGGCACAGGCAATCGCGCGAACGCCACGATTGGCCGGGCTGTGCGGCTCGCCATCCGAAACATTGGCGGCTCGATGCCAGGTGGCACCGATCGTTCAACGCTTGGAAATCCGATGAAATTCTCGATGTGCTTTGCCGAGCGCGAAGATCGCTCGCCCTGGGCGCCGCTTCATGTTGAACGTGGCTTTGAGGCCGAAGACTCGGTCGTAACACTGTTCGCAATGACGTCTGGGCCGGTGCATATTGTCGACCAAGAATCTCGCGTGCCGGATGAAATCGCGGGGACGCTCGGGCTTGGCTTGGAGTCACTCTTCTTGCCGAAATATCACATGATGCCTGTCGATACGTTGCTTGTGGTTTGCCCTGAACATCTCGATACGCTCATGCGCGACGGGATGTACGAGAAAGATCGTTTGCGCGCGCGTATCCAAGAAGTGACGACAAGACCGCTGCGAGAGATGGTCGCCGATGACATCTCAGGCGCTGGCATGACGCGGGCTGTCGCCGCCAAGCTTGGCGATGAGCAGCTCAACAATCCGGTGCCGAAATTTGCCAAGCCGGATCATATCCATATTGTGGTTGCCGGATCGGACGCTGGGAAATTCTCCAGCGCCTATCATGGTTGGGTCACGGGCCCGATGGGATCGCAATCGGTCTCACGCAAGATTGAAGAGGTTTAGCAAAAGGAGGATGAATGACAGTAATTCTCGATCCTACTGACGAAACTGTCCCGGTGAGCCGGCAAATCACGCCGCGCTCAGGACAGGTCTCAGGGGTGGTCGGTTTAATGGACATTCGCAAACCACGCGGTGACATTCTGCTTGATGAGCTTGAACGTCTCCTAAGTGAGCGAATGCCGGAGATTGAAGTTCGGCGCTATGCCAAACCAACTTTCACCAAACCTTGCCCTGACGACTTACGGGCGCAGATGAAAGCGGAATGTGATTTCGTTGTCGAAGGATTGGCGGACTGAGGGTCTTGTACGACGTGCAGTATGCACGACACAGTCTGGTTTGAAATCCAGGGCCTGCCAGCCGTAACCATCGCTTCGAGCGAGTTTCACAATGCCGCTGTCACTCAGCGCGACGCCTTAGGCATGAGCGACGCCCGCTTTGTGCTGGTCGACCATCCGATCCAAGATGCGACGGATGATGAGATGCGTGCCAAAGCCGCCGCGGTCTATGACCAAGTGGTCGACGCGCTCACAAACTAGTCAGCGCGCTTGTCGAACGTGATCAGCCCGGTCATATGATCGGGCTGATTGCATTTTACCGGGTGGATGATTTGATGCGGATTGAACAAAGGAATGCCGCGTCTTGTCGATGATGTCGCCTGTCCCGATAACACGAGACCTGATCCTGCTGGGCGGTGGTCACACGCATGCCTTGGTGTTGCGCAAATGGGCCATGCAACCCTTGCCGGGCGTGCAAGTCACGTTGGTCAATCCAGGTGTGAAAGCGCCTTATACGGGCATGCTGCCTGGCTTTGTCGCAGGGCATTATGAGCGCCAAGACCTGGATATCGATCTGGTTCGACTGGTGCGAGCGGCCGGTGCGCGCCTGATCGTTGACCGGGCGATTGGCATCGACTCGGTCGCGAGAACCGTCCAACTCGCAGACCGTCCTGCGATCCCCTATGACGTTTTGTCGATTGATGTCGGCATCTCATCTCACATTCCTGAGCCGGTTCCCGCGATACCCCCAATCTTACCCGCCAAGCCATTAGGTCCATTTGCTGATGCTTGGAGCGCGTTGGTGGAGCGCGTGGAACGCGAGAAATTTGCCGCTAGCATTGCCGTCATCGGCGCGGGCGTGGCAGGCGTCGAACTGGCGCTCGCGATCGCATATCGGTTGCGCAGTCTTGGGCGACCCGCAGCGCGCATTCAATTGATCGAGGCAACGGATGAGCCGATGCGCGAGATCAATCGCACAGCGCGGCGCGAGCTAATCGCAGAGCTGGACCAGGCAGACGTATCGCTGCTCACCAATTCCGGTCTCGAGAAAATCGACGCAAACGCTGACTTCGTCATCAGCGCCGCCGGAGCGAGCCCGCATGCGTGGCTCACGGACACGTCGCTCGCCTTGGAAGACGGATACATCGTCGTTGATGAACACCTTCAGTCCGTGAACACGCCGGACGTATTCGCTGCGGGCGATTGCGCGCATCTCAGCCATGCGCCCCGTCCGAAGGCTGGCGTCTTTGCGGTTCGACAAGCCCCGGTGCTGTTTCAGAATTTGCGAGCGGCGCTCTCAACCGGCGATCGCCGCGCCTATCGCCCGCAACGAGATTATCTGAAACTGATCTCAACAGGGCGGCGTTCTGCGATCACGGATAAGTGGGGAATCGGGCTCTCGGGCCCTTGGATGTGGACGTGGAAAGACCGCATTGATCGCGCCTTCATGAAACAGTTCATCGATCCCGTTGAAATGCCCCGTCCGAAGCTTCCCGAACATGTCGCGCGAGGCGTTGAACCGCTGTTTGAGGCCCATCAAAAGGCCTGCGGCGCGTGCGGCGCCAAGATCTCACATAGCGCACTCACAAATGGCTTGAACGCAGCGGGAGACGGCGCATCGCCTTTGTCGCTCGAAGATGCTGCGATTGTAGAAACCGCGACCGGGTTCGAAGTTTTTACGACCGACCATTTACGCGCCTTCAATGCTGACCCCTTCATGCTCGCGAAAGTGGCAGCGATACATGCGCTAGGAGATATTTGGGCCATGGGGGCGGCGCCGAAAACGGTGCTAGCAAACATCATCTTGCCGCCACTTGCGCCCGATAAACAAAGCGCAATGCTCGCTGAAATCATGCATGGGGCGAACACCGTGTTCAACACTTGCGGGGTCTCGATTACCGGCGGGCATACCAGCAGCGGTGCGGAACTGACGATTGGATATTCCATTGTTGGCGCAACCCCAACACACCCAATCACACAATCGGGGGCACAGGTCGGCGATATCCTGGTGCTGACCAAACCGATTGGCACCGGCATTCTTTTGGCAGCTGAAATGCAGCAATGTGTCGACGGCGATGACTATCGATCAGCACTGATCAGCATGTGCCGATTACAAGACAAGGCAGCGCAGCAATTGGCGCGAGTTGCTTCGGCGATGACCGATGTGACGGGGTTTGGTCTCGCCGGGCATCTATTGAATATTCTCGATGCATCCGGCGTTTCGGCAAACCTCGACTTAGATCGCGTTCCGATTTTACCGGGTGCAGCCCGTTTGAGCGAACGGGGTATCCGCTCAACACTTTATCCTGCCAACGCAGCGCAACACGCGCGGATCGAAGGCGATAATGACCACCGCGTCGACTTGCTGTTTGATCCGCAAACATGCGGCGGGCTTCTGGCTTGCATCCCCTCAGAAGCTTGGTTTGCGTGCCGGGCAGCATTCGATTCAGCCGATGAACCGATTTGGAAAATTGGTTCGATTACGGACGGTCCGCCCTTGATTCGGCTGACATCGGCGTGACGCATTCCCCAATAACCACCGCACGCTGACGCGATCTAACGAAACCGTGAGTTGTACTTCGTTGGTCGCATTTTTAAAGTGCTCTATGATGCCCGATACAGCACGCGGATGCGAAAGAACGTAAGGAACTCAGCCTTGAGAGGCGTACGCGCTCGAAAACACATAGAGGCTGTCTACAAGCCCGAGCCGTCTCAACCGTCGACGACCGAGCCGACATGCGGCGCACGCCTGTTGCAAATTGGCGCGGGCGACATTCAACTACGCGTGCTCATCCATCGCGAGACGGTGTCTGATCTACGCTCGCTGGTGATCGTCAATTCCATAGATTTTCCGATGCCGCCCTCATTCAGCTTTCGAGAGCAAATGTGGAATGCCGGCTATCAAGTGATTTTCATCGAACGCCCTGGCTTTGGAAGTTCCAAACCGTTGCCAAAAGTGTTGCTCGAGGACGCGCAGGTCAAATCCGGCGCCACCGTCGCCGCAGAAGCTGCGCTTTTGCTCATGCTGCTAAACCAATTGCAGCTCAAGCAAGTCATCTTGCTCGGTATGGGGAGCGCCAATCCAGTGTGTTATCGCCTGGCAAAGTTGAGCACCGAAGTCGAGTTGGCAATCTTTTCGAATGCGATGTTCAATCAGGACATTTGGGGTGTGTTTCGGCCTAATTGGTTCCAGGGTATGCTTCGCCAAACCGTCGTTTCCTCTGCCGGGTTAAAATTTGCCACCTATGGCGTGAAACATCAGCTGAAAAAGGCGCCGCTCAAATTTTTCCGTGATGTTTTGCAGAAGAGCGCTGGCGACCTGCGCTATTTGGAAGAGAATAAAGATGATTTCATCTGGGCGAGCGAGCTCATTCGAAACATCGATACGGCAACCGTGAGCTATGATTTGCGGATGTCACTCGGGCATGATGAGCGTTTACGCGATGACTTTTTCAGCGGCCTAAACGCGGTGATTATGTCAGGGCGGGAAACGACGGACCTTTGGAAGAGCCAATTGTCGTTGGAAGCAGAGCGGCTTTCGCTGCCTGTGGTCTACACTCCGAACGGCGATCTCTACGCGCCCTATGCCTCACCCGATACATTATTAACGACGATTGATGACTACTCGTCGACTCGGGAGAGGTTGGCGCGCCAAGGCGCCTGACCCCACCGATAGACGCATGAGCGCGGTCTGGTTTAACCGGCTGACCGCGCGCGTTTGCCAAGAACTGACATATCTACGAAGTCAGAGCCTGCGGATCCTGTGACATGGCTTGCCGCGGGAGAGACTGCTGGAGACATTGGCGTATGAACCAATGGCATCTCTTCATTTGCGGCACGCAGACCCACCACTTGCGCTTGCTGTGCTGACTCGAGCAGCAACAACCAATTACAAACTGGCGCAATCACGGTGCGATAGTGAAGCGAGTTTTGAATTGGGCAATCAAGATCAGTCCAAATATCCAGTTGCGCCTGACGTTGAGCCGGTGACTCTTCGGTTTCTGTCACGGCGTCGCGGATCGCTGACATGGCTTCTCGCGTCAGTTTGACCGCCACGTATCGACGCGCATGCAAAGCCTGACGGGAGGTTCGCAGCTCGCCAAATTCATTGCACAACCATGCCGACAATGCCTGCACGTGTACGCTGCCCACGAGCAATTCCTGCACGCCCATCGCTGTGTTCTCATCGAGGCGCAAATAAGCGAATAGATCGGCGAGGGTTTCACCTTCCAACCAAGCTTGAATTGCGTCTTCCAGATACTCGCTGGCTTTGTGATAGTTCTGCCCCAGTTGCAGTGGCAGTTGCGGCAACATCTCTGGCTCAAAGCTAAACGCCTGGCGCAAACGATAGCTGACATCACTCAGCTGTGTGCGTTGATAAAGCGTATCGCTGCTTTCGAACAAACGTTCATTGATCGCGGAAACTACAGCCTCTGCCGCATTCGACCGAAACATTGCATTCCCGGCAAGTCGCTTGCCCATCATAAATTCCACGCTCATAGACCACTCCTAGTTTACGCGTCTCACGGGTAATAAGGAGCAAACATCGTGCCAAAAGAGAGTCCAAGAGCGGGACAATTCGCTTATTTGGAGATTTTTTTGGTCAAATCCCCGGTCGGCACTAGGCCGACCAGCGAACTTCGAACCGACCAGATTCTTGCCAATGCTCACCCGACAGCGGCGTTGAATAAAGCTTGAGCGAGATTTCTTCCAATGGAATCGTCTTCCCGGTGATAGCGTCTTTGGCGCCCGTCAAAGTCAGACCTTCTGCGCTGATGCCATACTCATCATTAGCCGCCTGAGGCAATGACCGTTTGAAACGGACATCAACCATGACTTGCTTGCCAGATTTGAGCACGAGCTTGTAAACCCGCTCGGGCAGCATGTGGTTCAGGAACCGGGTGCGGCCAATGAAGCTGTCAGTCAGCATCCGGGTATCGCCTTCCAGCTCACCCGCTTGCAGGATGATGTCACGGTCAGTGAACGGTTTCAGACCGCCCGAAATTCGGCCCCAATGGTTTTGCAAACGATACTCGTCGTCGACAAAGCTGCGAATGCGCCAGCCTGGCACCATGCCGGACTCGATGGCGTTATAAACAACCGTCCCAAGCGCGGTGACCAATTTGGCGTCTTCAATCACGCCTTCCTCGGAAATCGGCAGCCATTCACCCGCGAAATATCCTTTCGCTGTGATGATCCGTGCAGGATCAAGCGGCAATTTTTCAGACAAGATCCGCTTTGCGTGCGGCAATTCAGATGGCTTACCGGTCAAAATCACCAGATCGCAATCAAACAGGCCAGCATAACGCGCATGGGTTTCAGCGATATGCGTGAACCACTCATTGATCACTTTATCCACGGTCGCCATTTCAATCTCGAGCTTTTCAGCTGGATTGATGATGTCTCGCGGCAGACCTTCTTTGCCGCCCAGCGCGTTAAGCACTTCAATTTGCTTCAAGGCCGCGCCCGAGTCGGCGAGATCCAAGACAATTTCCTCATCGCCACGCGAAACACTGCGCAGAATCTGCAACGCGATTGGAATGAACACAGTTCGCGTGCAAACCAGACGCTGCTGGCGTTCGCTTTCACGTTTGATTTGGCGCAAGAAGAATTGCTCGAATTTCTCACGATCTTCGGCTTTGGCCGCGAACGGTTCGCCGAGTTTCGGCAGTAAGACCCGTTCGATGATGTCTTTGGCCAAACGGTCACCAGCGATCGTGGTGGAGTCTTTGAATAAGAGCTTACAAACCAGATCGACACCGGCGCCTGGCAATTTGTCCGAATATTCGATGACCGACGTATCTGTCGTACCGCCACCAATATCCAGCGTCATCACACGCACGCGTGCGTCCGCACCTTTGCCCCGACCCATTAATTCGATCCAGTTTTCACCATTATCCCCCATATGGTGAATTTCGGAGAACACGACGGCCAATTGTGGCGCGACTGCTTCGTCCAGCGCCAAGCGAATTTCTGGAGCGTGACCGCTTTCCTTAATCGCATTTGGATCTTCGAACCGGCTCAACAAGAAAATGTCGCGCGCGATTTCCCACTTTTCGCGGAAGATCTCGATTTCGTCCTTGGTCCAACCGGCAGGATAGCTCAGCAAAATGTCGCCAAGCTCGCGGCGCAAGTACATTTGGTTGCCTTTGCGCCAGGCTTCCGATTGAATTTGCGCTTGCGCTTGCTCGAGAATGGACAAGGCCACCCAGATCAAGCTGTCCGCGCGCGAATGATTGGCGCGGCGATCTATTTCGGCACCGAGCTCTGCATCACGATGGGCGAGCGACCATTTGGTTGTGCCATTCGGTAAGAAGCGGAAGATCGGGCCTTTCAAAGGCACCAAGGAAGCAACATCGTCTTCTGACCGGCGCCATGGCTGCACTTGCATCGTCCAATGGGTTTGTCCGTTCGCGCCCAATGGCGTGTCGTCCCAAACATACATTTTTGGTGAAGACAGGAAGGACATGCCGCCACCTTCTGTCTCGATATTGCTCAACGCTTGGCGCGCCGCATAGCCGATCGCAGCCGGCGATACGTTAGCAAACTGGTGCGACGATTGGAAAATCTCACGATCCCGATCGCGGCGAGACGTATTGGCAAGGCGCTCGAACAAAGACCGTTTGTGGAATTTCGGATCAACCGCTTGAGATAATTTGCGCGTTGGCTCAGGTTTGAAGACCCCTTCGACCAGGGCGAACCAGCTATCTGGGATCGCATCATCGAGATCCAAGGCGTCCATATCCAGGGAATCGAGATCCGTGCCTGGACGCGGGAAAACGATTGGGCGACAGGCTGAAGACAACCCGTTCTCAATGCCAGATTGCTCTAGCGCCAGAACCACGGTGCGCGAATTACCAAAGTCGACAACGAGATTCACTTTGACTGCGTCGCCTGCTTCTTCAATGAAGTTCACATTGAGGATCAAATCGCCATGCTCTTTGCTCAGCGAAAACTCTTTGTGGATCTTGAGGCTCATATGGTCCGGTAAATCGCGAGCCGTGCCGGCAATGTAAGGATTAAAGTTCAAGCTCGAACCGGATGTTGAATCGTCCCCATCCACATCATCGATGATCACTTGCTTCGATTTCGTCGGCGCCGCTTCATTGGCCAGGGCGTCGGCAACCGTATAGCCGCGGGTACTTTTCCCGACCGTGAGATCGATGGCGACCCAAAAACCTTGCTGAGTGATTTGATCGCCGTCTGCGTCCAACGCTGTCTTGGTCCCAAACCGGCCCTTCAGCCAAGGCTTAGTCACCGGCGAGCGCCAATCGGACTCCTCAATTTGCCCATCGAGAGCGTAAAAAACGGTGTACCAGCCAGAATCTGGAAACGCATTGATCGTATTTTTCATCGGAATCCCACGCATTGACCCAAGCGCGACTTGTCTCAGGTTAAGATTGAAATCGGGTAAAATTCGACTTTTGAATTTCAATCAAATTGCCAGGATACCCTTGATCTGTATTATCTTTGTTCAGGAAAAGGGTGAGACTGAATAATACTCATGAAGACCAGAATCGCGATCCTTGGGGGCGGCATTAGCGCTTTGGCTGCGGCATATGAGTTAAAACGATTAGACCAAGCCGACGCCCTCGATATCACGATCTATCAAATGGGCTGGCGTCTCGGTGGGAAATGCGCCTCAAGCCGCAATGATCAACCCGGCATGGGATTTCGCAATGAAGAACACGGACTGCATGTCTTGGGTGGCTGGTACCACAATACGTTCGAAATGCTGCGTCGGGTCTATAGCGACTGGAACCAATTGCCAAATGTCGATGCACAACCCATCGGCGACGCCTTTCTCCCGATGAATGGCGCAGTTCTGTTCGACGAGAAGCTCTTCTTCGGATTCAAGTATGGTTGGCGAAAAATTGCTGTCCGCTTTCCCGACCCTGTCGGTGAGCCAGGGATTGATATTCCAGACCTCTCAATTGGGAGAATGATCAAAGTCCTGGCCCGTTGGGTTCAAGAATTGCTGGAAAACGCCTTCAGTGGACTCAGCGTCATTGGGCTCGGCATGCGCTTTCTGCGTCATTGGTTCGACATCTCCGATGTCGTGAAATTCCTCGACACGGAATTATACGCCACCGTCTCTGACGAAGAGATGCAAGAAGCCGCCAATTGTTTGGCCGACCGCGCCACGCATATCAGCCAAGAATGCGAGTCCTTGCTCAACAATATTTCCGAGGAAGACGCCAGAGCCTGGTATGAGTCAGAGCATGAGAATAACCCCTCCGTCGCCGACCTTGTGACGGCCGGGCTAGTCGGAGCCTATGTCCTCAAGGGGATGCTCTCTGACGGGCTGATCACACGCGGGTTTGATGCCATCAATTCTGAAGATGCGACCGAATGGATGCGCCGGCACGGGGCGCCAAACTTTGTTGTCAAATCGCCTTTTGTCGAACTCGGCTACCATTATGCCTTCAGCTATATTGATGGTGACCCAAACCAACCGAACATGGCAGCTGGGGCGGCCCTACGCGGCTATATGCGCATGTTCTTTAGCCAAGTCGGGAGCTTTTTCTATCATTTCAATGGCGGCATGGGCGACGTCATCATCAAGCCGTTCTACGACGTCTTAAAATCCAAAGGCGTCAAGTTTGAGTTTTTCAGTCAGATTACGCGGTTAGAACTTGATGCCTCCGAGACGCAAATCGCTCGCGTAGAAATCCGTCAGCAAGCGAAGGTATCCGACGCGGGCGGCGTGTATGACCCGATTATCGAAACCCCAAAAGGCTTGCGCACGTGGCCTGTTCGTCCATGCATGGATCAAATCGAACTGGCACCTGGGCAAACAAAGTTCCCGGATGATTTTGAGGATCCGTTCGATACTGACCCAAATGATCCGATAGAACACCTAACCGCAGGCGAAGACTTCGATGTCGCCATTCTCGCCATCCCCGGAACCGCCTTGCGCGACATTTGCCAACCGCTGGTCGATGTCGATCCGGCTTGGGGCAAATGTCTTGCAGCGATGTCGTCTTGCCCGACCGTTTCGGCGCAATTGTGGACCAAAAAGACGCCAGATGAACTCGGTTGGGGAAAGATGCCGCATATTTCCACCGGCCATGTCCTGCCGCTGAGCACGTGGAGCGACATGACCCATCTTTTGCCATTTGAAGAAGCATCGAATTTTCGTGGTCATCATCTGCTTTGTGGCCCCTATCCTATCACCGATGAGGCGCCGCGCGACACCAGCCTCAAATGGCTCAAGAAACATTTCAAAGATGTGCTGCCGAATTGGCGCATCAAGTCACAAGATGTCAGCCCTCGCGCGCTATACGCGCGGCTCAATCACAAGCCGAGTGAGCGCTATATCTTCGGGGGCGCGGGCACAATAGATGATCGTCTGCGTACCGATGAAAGCGGCTTCACCAATCTGTATCTTTGCGGGGACTGGGTGCGAAACGGCACCGACCTTGGATGGGTTGAAGGCGCCGTCACAACCGCTCGCCAATGCGCCCGCGCGATGACCGGGGTGTCCATTCGCGTTTATGGAGAGACTGACTTTGGCTGACAGCTCCACGACCCTGTCGGCGCAAATGCCGTCCCGCGAGGCCTCAAAGGTGTCGGGGACGGTCTATGTCATTGATCTGGTCGGGTTCTCGGCGCTCACTGACGCCCGGATCGCGTCGGATGCGCGCTCGGGTACGGAACAAGTCTCTCGAATGGTCACTGCCCTGTTCGGTAGATTGATGCGCGCCTTGGCGGCGCAAAGCATCCAATTCGGTGGATTTGCTGGCGATGCGCTCATCGCTTGGCAGACGGGTGAGTCAGGGCGTTTACCTGACGGTGAGTTGCAAACTTTGGCGGCGCGTATTTGCCATGAAACGTCGACCGACCTCTCCTGTCGAACGGCGCAAGCTGTGGGTGACTTCTGGATCCTGGACATCGCGGCAGATACGGGAATGCCCCCTCTCGTTTGGGGCGCCGCGGTCAGCGATGCGTTCGCCGCGCTCAACCGCCGCGCCGAAAACCTGGAGGTCGACCAGCACGTTGCGGAAACACCGCCTTCCCTTGCCAACAGTGCCATGGCGACTGCGTCCGTCACAAAACGATGGACCATCGTCGTTCGCGCGCTTTCGAGTGAGGCGTGCCGAGGCGCAAAACCAGAACAATTGATGCGTATTTTGGAGCGTGGGAAAGAGATATGTGCAGCTTACTCCGCCGAATTCGATAATGTCGTTCAAGACGATAAAGGCTTGTTGATCGTAATCATCCTTTCGCCCAGCCAACCGACACAAAAAACTGAACGCGATGCTTTGCTCAATTCGCTATCCACAGGTCGTGCGCCATTTGTGAAACCCCAGGATATCGCATCTAAATATGGGACGGTGTTTCGATATCGCCCGCAGCTGGCAGACCAATCCGTGGCGATCACGATTGGGCGGCCGATCAATGAGGCCGCAAAATTGATCGCGACGCGGGCGCTCGAGACGGCACCCTCACTGAAGGACACCTCGACCGAGGACCGCACGTCAGAATCGTCATCTCAGACACTCATCGGGCGCGACTTTGAACAGCAATGCTTACGCGAAGCCCATCAGGAGTCCTTGTCGCAAGGCCATATTGCTACGGTGATCGGTGCCGCGGGAATCGGAAAAACCAGCTTGCTTCAAAACTTGCAGCGCGAGGCGCAGGGCGAGAGCGTCAATTTGGAAGTCACGCCTGGCAGTCGATACCTCCCCTTTGGCAGTGCTCAGGATCTGGCCGAAGCCTGCAACGTACCGCCAAGTGTGGTGTTCGAGACTGCCGGACAGGCGGAGCTCGCATCAAGGCTGCCGCCTCTGGTGATAATCGAAAACTGGCAATGGTGCGATGATGACAGTAAACGCTTGATCCGCCGCCTTCAGAACGAACGAGAACAGGGCCTCCTGTTGATTTCATCGCGCGAAGAAATTGGCGATCTCAGTTCAGACACGCGCATAGACGTTGAAGCGCTGAACGAAGCCCGGTCGAATGAGTTGATCGAACACCTCGCGCCGGGCCGCCTAAGCCCTGACCTCAAGCGCTCCATTTACGCCCTAAGCCAAGGGGTTCCATTTTGGCTCGCACAAGCGGCTTTGCACTATGCCGACCCCTCAGATGCGGAAGATGCCGGTGCCCCCTTGTCGGGACTCGAAAGCCTGTTGAGTGCTCGGGCGAGAGTTTTGAGTGAACCCGCTCTAGCGCTCTGGCGTTTATTCTGCGCTTGGCGTTGGCCCCTCGCGTTTGAGCGCGCACAGGCTTTGCTCACGCGTTTCGATATTCGGGCCTCGATGTCGCATTTGGAAGAGCTCAACAGACTCGGATGGCTGACCGCGGATGAGTCTGGCGACCGCCCCGCTCATGACATCCTTGCAGACTGGGGTGTCGCCGATTTGCCGGTGACTTTTGAGCGCGACCTGCACAGCGCGATTGCACGCTCGGTCACGGTCGGCAAGGGGTCTCCATCGCGGATCGCTCGACACTGGCAACAGGCCGGCCAAGACTTACGGGCCTCGATTTGGTTCGAACGTGCAGCCCATCGTGCGGACCGCGCGGGCGCGCATCGCTTAACGGTATCGCATCTCAATCAAGCCGATGTGTTGGCGCGGCGCGCGGTGCGTCAGAGACCGATCCGCAAATTGGACCGCCTCGCCTTGGATGCCACTGCCAATTGGGGGATCGGCAAGCTGCGGCGAGCAAAACAGTCGCTGAATCACTTCGATGCCATCGCCAAAACGATCAAAAATGGTCCTCAAAAAAGTACTGCCCTGCAGCGCGCAGCGACCATACAATCCGAAGTTGGTCAGTTTGCCGGAAACGCAAACCTCATGCTCACCGGTATCTATCGCGGTTGGCGCAATCGCAGTGACATTGACGGGGCTTATGAAATCAAATCGAGACGCCAGGGCTTCGTCTATTACGCGCTCGGCCTGTTGCGGTGGCCGGTCGACAAACGGTTCCAAAAGCTCATCCAGCAAGCGCATGCACAAGGCGAGTATCGCAGCCAGGCTTTGATCGGATGTGCGGCAGCGACGCTCAAAACTAAGCGTTGTGACTGGGACGATGCTGAACGCACTCTGATCGCCTGTCTCAATACCATTGCCCAAACCGATGACCGGCAAATGCTCGGCGTTGTGCAATGTCTGTTGGGTCTCAATGCGCTGTTTCAAGGCGATACGAAAACCGCGCTTAATTGGTTTGAAGACGTCGCCTCAGTTGGGCGCGAACAGGACCACCATCTATTCATCGTCTGGGGCGCTTACGCCAAGGCTGAGGCAAGATTGTACGCCGGCGACATGGTCGGGGCGAAGGCCTTGGCGCTGGACGCCAGAGCGCTGGCGGTCGGCTTAGGTGATCATCAATCCGTGTGCATTATTGAAGGCGTGTTGGCGCAGATTTTCTTGGCGGAAGGCGCTCAAGCCTTGGCGTTTCGACATGCCCGCAATGCCCTGCGCTTCGCTGCAAAACTCCCACCTTCGAACTTTAGCACTTTGGAAGGTATCGCTGCACCAGCGCAGGTCGGCGCCGCCCTCAAACAAGCGGGCTATCGCCCCGAAGAGTCCGAAGCATTGATTAGAGGCGGAAGAAAAGCACTGAGAAGGTATGCGCAAGTTTTTGAACTCGCTCAACCGCGGCGGCACTATGTCGAAGGCCGCATTGCTTTATCCCGGCATGACCGCCGCACCGCGCAGAATCAGTTCCTAGAAGCGAGAAGCAAGGCCTCTGAAATCGGTATGCGTTATGAACAGACGCTCGCCGAAACTGCCTTGACTGAAATGGAGGAGAGCCGCCATGGCGCGACCGCCTAAATATATCGACCCGACGCTGAAAGTGTTCGGCCGACCGCCTTATGTTGGCGAAGATGCGTTGCTTCAGGGCGGCTGGATGGAGTCCAGTCGCGGGGCGATCCAATCCTACTTGGATCGCACGATCAATCGTGTCGCTCCTGAGCAGTTTCGTGCGAAATGCGTCCTGTCGCGGCTATTGATGACATCACTCTTCGTTAAAAAGATGCGGTCGGGTCACCCGACGGGGCGTGTGTGGGGCTACGTCCCAGAAGCCGATATCTCGATTTGGGCCCTCGCCTATGCCGGTCCCATGGATCGCGCGTCAGATTGGAATCTCTATTGGGTGCCGATCTATATGTTCGTCGACGATCCTGCCGCGGTCGCTGGCGGGCGAGAGATTTTTGGGTTTCCGAAAATGTTTGGCCAAATCGCCCGAGCGTCAAATGATCCAGCGGATTATGGTCTGTCGGTCAAAGTATCCGCCTTCAAATCGTTCGGCGCAGATGTTGAGGCCGAGCAAGTTGAAATCCTAAAAATCGACTCCCAGGTCCAAATCTGTACGGATTGCGACCTGGACCGAGTCATGTCGGGCCTGGACGAAACGCCAGAAGACCCAGAAGTTCGATCCCTAATCCCTTCGCTGCGACCACCGCAGCTCGATTTCCCAGTGCTTCAGGTCAAACAGTTTCCGAGCATCGAGAATGCCGACAATGCCGCGTATCAAGCGATCGTTTCGGTTAAGATGAGGACAGACAAACTCCACGGAGTTGGCCTCGCCGAGGGGCAGCCGCGCTTGAGAATCCAGTCGCCATTATCGCTCAATATTAGCGAGGAGCTCGACACGCCGGCTGAACAGGATTTGAAGTTCTGTTTTTGGGTCCGCCAAGACTTTTCGACTCAGCCCGGAGACATACTCTATGCCGCGCCGTCCTTGGATATCGGCGTATAAGCCAAGCGCTTATTCGAGGCGTGGCGCAATCACCTTCATGCCGCCATTTTCCATTCGGACGATGCCCATTTGTTTCAATCGGCTCAACGCCCGGGAAGTCGACTCGCGCGTAGCATGAATGCGCGCCGCCATTTCTGATACATTGATCACCGACGTAATACGATAAACTTCGTCATCGTTTGGATCTGGCGTGCCGAGACGGACCAATTCGAAGTGCAATCGCCCCATAACCGAGACGGAGTAAAGCTCAGCCAGTTTTTCCGAAGTCGCTTTGACCCGTTTGGCAAGTTCAATGTTCAATGCATTGGATAGTTTTACGTGTGTGTTCAGGGCATCGGAAAAGACGGCGCGAGGGACGCTAAGAACCGTGACCGACGAATCTGCGATCACATCTGAGGTTCGCGGCGCGCCCAAAATCGCCGCCAACTCGCCCACTATGGCTGGAGCGCCAAACTCTGCGAGCCAGATTTCGTGTCCGTTCTGGCTCTGTTTGACGACTTTCAATTCACCACTAATGAGCAGAAAAACCGGCCCGGCTGGATCGCGGTCTAGAACCAGTCGATCATCTGTTTTGAGCTCTATCGCGGTGCTCGCATCGGCCAAAGTCAAAGCCAAGGGATCAGCAGGCCCCACGCCGATAAAGTCGGCCCAATATTCTGAAAAAGTTTGATTCACTTACCCGGCCTTGGTGAAATACAATAGACTGAGCAATAGTTTGCCACGGCCAGACTTCAAGCTGATTAGAGCGGTTAGGGCCGAAAATCGCGTGTTCCCTTAAGCAAACACGGGGCAAATGAAGCTTCTACTTGTGCCGTTCTGGGATTGTGCAACCGAAATTGCAGGAATAATCCAAAAATCGCCGCAACTTGGACCGAGGTTTGCACCCTTTATTACCTTGCTTAGCGTTTAAGATTTACCATGGTTCGACCCTTCTCTCTTGGCGTAATCGCGATCTGTGCGGCTGTTCAGCCCGCGCTGGCTGCGGACCTACGCGTGGAAAGCGAAACCGCGAGTGACCGCCTCATCTCCGACATAGGCCAAGAAATCCGCACGTCAGAGCCCAGCGAAACGCTGTTTGAGGCCCGCCGCCAGGCCCGCAATGCGGCCCGAAAAACCGAGAATTATCTGAACTCACGCGGCTATTTCGCCCCGGAAGTATCCTATAGCGTTGAGGCTGGCCCACCGCATATCTGTCGGATCAAAGTCGAGCCCGGCCCGCTGTTTACATTGGAACAGATATCGGTGGACATCGGCACGACGCCATTGCCCGAACAAGCACAAACGGCGCTAAACTCCGTTCGCACACTCAATCCCGGCGATCCGGCGCGTCCGGACACCATTTTCGCCGAAGAAGCCGCACTCGTCGCCGCGCTGAAAGCCGTTGGCTATGCCAATGCCCGCGCCGATGAAAGAGTGGTGATTGGTGATCAGACTGCCGGAACGCTGAATGTCACTTATCGGATTGATCCTGGCCCCCGTATCCGACTTGGTAAAGTCGTCTATCCCAGCCAAGCCCGAACGCGCCGTACCTTTCTCAATCGCCTCATTCCATTCGAAACAGACGAGCTCTACACGCCGCAAAAACTCGCGACGTTGAACCGGCGCTTGAACGCGACCCGCAATTATCGCTTTGTCAGCGTACAGCTGGCTGAAACGCCGAGCCGCATCCTCCCCGAGGGTGATGAAGTCCGCGATGTCATCGTGCAGCTTGAAGAACGCGCACGATACACGCTCACCACCGGCACCAGTTACTCCACCAGCGAAGGACCAGGCCTCGCCGCCAGCCTCACGCGTCGCAACGCCACCCGCCGCGGAGACACATTGACGGGGAGTATGACGCTCGCGACTTTGGAGCGGTCTTTCAATGTGGATTGGCGCATCCCTAACATAACCGGGTTCGATCGCACGCTTGTGCTGTCATCTGAACTTGGACGCGACGAGACTGACGCGTTTGACCGCGAAGCCGTCACCGTGTCTGGAACGTTTGAAGTGCGCCACTCAGACCGTCTCACTTATGCCATTGGTGCAGGTAGCGAATTTACCCGCGAAGAAGATGCGTTTGAACAGAGAGATCAGCAAACGCTCAGCACCTCACTCGGCCTGCGCTTGGACTATGCCGATGACCCTCTGGATGCGACCACTGGATGGCGTGTGGATGCGCGCGGTGAGCCAGGGGTGGTTTTGGGGGACCGTCAAGCTCAGTTCTTCGCGCTGAACGGTCAGCTCAGCGCGTTTCAGCCATTAGATCAAAACAAGCGATTCATTGCCGCGGCCCGGGTTCGCAGTGGCTTCGTGTTTGGCGCAAGTCTGTCCGACTTACCTGTCAGTCGACGCTTCTTTGCTGGCGGCGGTGGGAGCGCCCGTGGTTTCGAATATCAGTCCGTCGGTCCAGAAGACGCAGACGGCACCCCGACCGGTGGCCGTGGCTTGCTTGAAATTTCAAGCGAATTGCGCTGGCGCCGCGACGGACCGCTGGGCTATGTGGCGTTTCTGGACGGTGCCAATGTGAGCGCCGATCAGGGCGTTGATTTCGAGGATATTCGTTACTCTGCCGGCTTTGGGGTGCGCTACGACACCTTGGTCGGCCCGATCCGGCTCGATCTCGCGACGCCGATTGATCCGGACGATGGCGACGATCCAATTCAGGTATATGTCAGCATCGGACAGGCCTTCTAATGATCAAGACCTGGCCTTCCTGGCGCACTTGGCGGCGCATCGGAATTGGCGCGTTTGTGACGCTGATCTTGATCGTCTTGGCACTGCGTCTGTTGGCAATGTCTTCGATGGCTCGCAATATGGTCGAGGCCCGCTTGGAAGCTATGAGCATCCGCGGGCAGTCAATCGAGATCGATGGATTACGCGGAGATTTGCTTGGGCGCGTTTCCATCGGAACCCTCCGCGTCCGCGACGAAAGCGGTATTTGGCTAACCGCATCTGATGTCGATTTGGGATGGCGACCTTTGGCCTTGGTGTCTCGCCACCTGAACATCCGCACGGTCTCGGCCACAACGCTCGACGTCGAGCGGCGCCCGGTTTTGGCGCCAAGCCAAGCCTCATCCGGCAGCCTTGCCGATCGATACACGCTTGAGGCGCTCCAATTCGATCAATTTCGCTTAGCCGACGGCGTCGCGGGACCGGCTCAATCCTACGCGGTGACGGGGGCGCTGCAATCCACTTCCGCGCAGGGCAGTGTACAACTGGATCTCTCCACTTTGACCCCAAATGGCGACATGGTCCGCGCCGATCTCGCTTGGGGTGGCGCCGTACCCCTGGCCGGAGATGTTAGGCTTTCGGCGGCCCCAAACGGGCTCGTCGCGACTTTACTCGGTGCGCCAAAAGATGCCCCGCTGATATTCGACATGACGTCCTCATCTGTGCAGAACAAATGGCAATTGGCCGCATCAGGAACCGTTGACGGCGCCCCTGCGTTGGATGTGGAGATCGACCTTTCTGACACGCAAAACTCCGCCAAGGGTGAGATCGCCCTCAATCAATTGGGGCTCTTAGCGCCGCTGCACGCGCGATTAGGAGAAACGCTTGCTTTTGACGGATATGTAGAGACGGAGAACCGATTGCAGGCCACAGCCCGTTCGGACAGTTTTGACGCTGTGTTTTCCGGTACGCTTCAATCCAGCCTGAATGGAGTTGTGATCGAGAATTTGGATCTGTCAGTTCGCGCGATCGATGCGGGCAAGCTGACATCGCTCCAAGCTTTGTCTGTGCCGCAGTTTACAGCCCGGGGCACACTCTATTTGCGGAACGATATGCACGCCTTTGATGGGCTGTTGGAGGCGCCCAATCTGACTTATGGATCGTATCAGGTGCAGACCGTTCAGTCGGATGGGCGGATCGATTTTTTGGATGGTGCGGTGGGCTATGACGGGCAGTTAAGCGTCAGGCAAGTCAGTGATCTTCCTTCCGCGCTGGAAGAGGTGTTCGCTGGCGCCTCGACGCTCGATCTCAACGCTGCTTACGAGTTTGCTCCACGGCGCTTTCAGGCAGGTACGTTTCACCTTCACAATCGGTCGCTCGACGCGGTCGGTGCCGGTTCGGTAGTTGTCGGCGGGCCGATTATTTTGAACGCGGATATCGAAACTAAGACCATCCTCGAAATTGCAGCAAGCCACACGAAACTTGCACTAAATGGTCCCAAACTCTCTGAACTTACGCTGACTCTCGCTGGTCATGCCTCTTTGGCAGACTCTGCGGGCGCGATCAGAAATTTGATCGGCGACCGAGCCAATTTCTCGCTCACGGCGCGCCGCACGGCGTCCGGTATCGCCCTTCAATCCGGGCGCATTCATAATGAGCGGATCGAAGCAACCGCTTCAGGTGCCCTGAGCGGAAGCACCCTCAATGTCTCGGGACGCGCCGCTATGTCATCCGTGTCCTTGGCCTCTATTTCCGCATCGCGGTTGGACACTGAGTTTGAAATATCAGGGCCAATGTCCGGTCCGCGGCTAACCACCAATGCTGCGGCTGAAGCGCTGACCTTGGCGGGCCAAACATTTAGCCAACCTAACCTCTCTGCCGAGATCACGCTGGATGGCGACGCATCCTTCATCGCCTCGGCGCAAACCCGCTTTTCCGGCGAGATGCTTACGCTCAATCTTCAAGGCAACCGACGCGGTGACCAGATCGACCTGACCCAACTCCTTGCCACCTGGGCCGACCTGCAGGCCTCAGGTTACGCCACTGTGAACACAAACGCGCCGCGCGACGCGACGCTGCGCTTCGAGGTCGCTGGAACCTCCCCGATTGGTGGAACGGTCAATGGCACCCTGTCCTACGAGGCGACGCAGTTGAGCTCGGATGTGTCGCTCGTCGACTTAAAGATGGGCGCGCTCGATATCGATGAAACTAAGTTGAAATTGAGCGGCACTTGGCCAAGCTTTGAAGGCGGTCTTGAATATCAGGCGGAGTTCCCTTTGCTCGGAACGCCGCAAGCGATCGCTGGCATTCATCCGGTTCGCTTAGACGCGAGCAGCCAAACCCTGACATTGTCCGGTAGGTCTGAACTGGCGGGAAAGTCTATTCTGATTACCACGCCGGTCACGCTCAGCATGACTCCGACCCTGCGCCTCGCGGGTGGCATGTCCGCGTTCGGCGGCGATATTTCGCTGATCTTTGATGCGAGCGGCGTATCGCCAGCGGTTTTCGCCTTGAGCGGTCTCAAAATGTCAGAGATCGGGCCGCTGCTCGAGCGGCCATCATTGGTCGGCACATTGGATGGCGCGTTCACGCTTGGATTTGAAGATGGTGAGCTGACGGGTGGTGGGTCTGCGTCCATCCTCAATCTCGCGCGCGGGGTTGTTGATTCCGCCGAAACCAATCTGGCCCTCCAAATCGAGATTGACGCGAGTCAACTCGCCGCTGAATTGCACACAGATGAGGCCGATATGGGACTCGATCTGATGGCCAGTCTGACCGCGCCGCTGATCCATGCAAACAGTCTCAGCTCCGTTCGGATTGCCCCCGATGCGGCGATACCGGTGGCCGTCAAAGGACGTGGCGCGTTCGGACCGATTTGGGCTTTGATCGCCCCGACCAATTTGCGGCTCGCGGGCGATGTGGATTTGGACATTAGCAATGGCGCAGGCACGTCATGGCGGTTCGAGGGACCTTTCTCGCTGCAGAACACAGAGTTCGAAGATGGCTATACCGGCATCCACCTCAAGGACATCACAGCGACCGCGCAGCTGCGTCCCGATGGCATCGATGTCGATGAGGTCTCCGCGCGCGGGGCCAATGGCGGGCGTGTCACCGGACGTGGACTTTATGGCTTCGATGGCAATGGCTCGGTGACGATGACATTAAGCGGGCTGAACGCCCTCAAACGCTCCGACGTATCAGGGTCATTGTCCGGCACGGCCGAGGTGGAACGGCGCAATCGGCGAACTCAAATCAGTGGTGACTTGGAGATTGACCAAGCACGGATCAATCTCGAACGCCTACCTGGTGCGGGTTACACGACGCTGGATGTCGATTTTCAAGAGAATGGCGAGAGTGAAGCGCCCGCTGCGCCGACTCGGGAAGCCATCGAGCTGCGCTTAGATGTCTCCGCCGATCGGCGCATTTTTGTGTCTGGATCCGGCGTCGATACCGAATGGGGGCTCGATGCGCGTGTCACCGGTCCACCCGGGCGACCAAACGTGATCGGGCGCGCCACGCTTATTCGCGGCGAAGCAGACTTACTCAGCCGCCGCTTTCGCTTCTCAGAAGGGGCCATCCGCTTCGTCGGCGCCCCCGTCGACTCGCAGATCTCGCTGCGCGCAGATCGCACCAGCGACGACATCACGTCTTCGATTTCTTTATCCGGGACCCTGATGAATCCGGAAATTACGCTCAGCTCTAGTCCGTCTCTCCCGGATGACGAAATCCTGTCTCGTGTCTTGTTTGGTCGCTCGCCGAGTGAGCTTAGCCCGCTGCAAGCCGCTCAACTCGCCGGAGCCGCGGCGCAACTCGCAGGCGGGGATGCGTTCAACTTAGTCGGACAGCTGCAAGCCGCCACCGGACTCGATCGCTTAGATATCGGGTTGGATGAAAGCGGCGGGGCGACTCTGTCGACCGGCAAATATTTAGCCTATGATATCTATCTCGAGATTGAATCCGGTGTCACCGGCGCGCCGGGCGTGACCTTAGAATGGACCCCGCTGGAGAATGTCGCAGTGGATGCCGAAATCGACCCAGAGCTTGGGCCTAAACTTGCGATCCAGTGGAAACGCGACTTTGACCGGCTCCCCGGCGAACCTAAAGAAGATTGACACTCATAGATCGAATACGGTTTCTCCTCTGATCCAAAATATTTTTATGAACAGATCTTGAACAGCGATCTTTTCATACCGATATTCGATAAGAGAAAGGATCAGAGGGCATGGCAAGGTCACTCCTGGAGCGACTAAAAAACACTATAAGAGACAACCTAGTAGACTTCTTAGAGGTCGAGTCGCAGGACTCAGCACCGTCTCTTGAGGACATGTCATCCGCTGAAATCATCCGCCGCTTGAAATTGCGGCTCGGCGCCGTGGAAGCGGAACGCTATCGGCTGCTCCAAGTGTTGGCCGAAGAGTCCGATCGCGGCGATTTCGATGCCCAGGCGAGCGCGGCTTTGGATGCCGGCGATGAACGCCTCGCGCGCGAGATATTGCGGATCAAAGTCGACCACGCTTCGGCGCGGTCGGACGCCGCTGACGCCATTCTCGACCTCGATGATGAGGCCGAAGACCTGCAAGCGCTGATCGCGCTGATGGAAGACAAAGAAGAGATTGATGCGAGCCTTGAAGACCGGCTTGCCAAATATGAAGCGGCGCTGACAGCGCCAGAGACAAAGAGAGAAGAAGGCTAGTCTAAATGGAGCTGTTCCACCCTGCATTACTCCCGTTCACGGCGGCATTGATCGTTCTTGGGTTGATTGCGGCTTTGGAATTGGTCGGCTTGCTATTCGGCGTCGCCTTTTCGGGACTGGTCGATAGCGCTCTACCGGACTTCGAGCTCGACGCAGATGCCGATTTCGAAATGGACGCCGAACTCGGCGGCGATGGCGGTCCTTTACACGTCGATGGCCCAGATATGCCAGACATGCCGACAGCAGGCCCGCTTAGTCAGTTCCTATCCTGGCTTTGCGTCGGTAAAGTGCCGGTGCTTATTCTGTTGGCAGCGTTTCTGCTCGGCTTTGGCCTGTCAGGCCTGGTCATTCAGGAAGCCAGCCAAGGTCTGCTCGGACTCTATATTTGGCCTATATTGGTCGCCATTCCGGCGCTGATGATCGCTCTGCCGACGACCCGTTATCTCGGGCTCAGCATCGCCAAGATCATGCCTAAGGAAGAAACCGACGCAGTCTCCCGAAACGCCTTTATTGGCGCCGTGGCGACGATTATTCGGGGGGAAGCCGAGCAAGGCAAACCCGCCGAAGCCAAGTTGCGAGATGTCAATGGAACCACCCATTACATCCTCGTGGAACCAGACCAATCTGGTCTAAAATTTGCTCAAGGAAATGAGGTTTTATTAGTCAAAAAATCTGGCTCAATTTTTCAAGCAGTCATCAATACAAACCCAGTACTAGGCAACTCATAAGCAGGAAGGACGCACTATGAATTCTATATTTGAACTCCCCGTCATCATCGCCATCGCGGCATTCGCATTCCTATTGATTTGCGGCATGGTCTTTGCGCGGCTGTATCGCCGCTCGTCAAAAGAAGTGTCCTTCGTCCGAACCGGGTTTGGCGGCCAAAAAGTCATCATGAATGGCGGCGCGCTGGTCTTCCCAATCCTGCATGAAGTGATCCCAGTGAACATGAACACGTTGCGCTTAGAAGTGCGCCGGCATGCCGAACAAGCTCTGATTACGCGTGATCGGATGCGTGTGGATGTGCAGGCTGAATTCTATGTCCGCGTTCAACCCACCGTCGAAGCCATCGCTGACGCCGCCCAAACGCTGGGTCAGCGCACGATGCGCCCGCAGGATTTGAAAGAGCTGGTAGAAGGCAAATTCGTCGACGCTCTGCGCGCCGTGGCGGCTGAAATGGCCATGGAAGAATTACACGAACAACGCGTCAACTTCGTCCAAAAAGTGCAAGCCGCCGTTTCGGAAGACATTTTGAAGAACGGTCTGGAATTGGAATCGGTCTCGCTAACCGGGCTCGACCAAACGTCGAAAGAATACTTCAACCCGAACAACGCGTTTGACGCGGAAGGCCTGACCAAGCTGACCGAAGAAATCGAAGCGCGTCGTAAGAAGCGTAACGATATCGAACAAGAGACCGAAGTTCAGATCCAGCGCAAGAACCTGGATGCGGAACAGCAACAGCTCGAAATTTCACGCGACGCTGAATATGCTCGCCTCGCACAGCAGCGTGAAGTTGAGATCCGCAAAGCCATGCAGGCCTCAGAAATCGCCAAAGAGCAAGCTGAGCGGGAGCGTGAAGCGGAGCAAGCCAAGATTGTAGCGACTCAGAAAGTCGAAGAATCCGCGATTGCAGCGAAGCGCGAAGTTGAGCAGCAAGAAATCGAAAAGAGCCAAACCGTCGAAGCGGCCCAAGTCGAAAGAGAGAAACTTGTCGAACTGGCCCGCCAGGAGCGCGACATTGCAGTGGCTGAGAAGTCTCGAGCCCAGTCTGAAGCTGAAGCCGAGGCAGACAAAGCCCGCGCCATCGCTGCCCGCGCCATGGAGGAAGTTACCACAGCGCGCGAGACCGAGATTGCCGATCGTCAAATGGCGATTGAGCTGATCGATGCCCGCAAAGACGCTGAACAAGCTGCGATCGCGATCCAAGTTGCGGCCGAGGCCGAGAAAGCCGCTGCCGCGGACCGCGCTGAAGCCATTCGGATCGAAGCTGAAGCGGAAGCCCAGCGTGAGCGGATCACCGCCGAAGGTGCCGCGCAAGCTGAGAAGCTCCGCGCTGACGCCCTCGCCGCAACTTATTCGGTGGAAGCCGACGGTAAGCGTGCGGTCAACGAAGCGGCCAACGTGCTGTCGGTCGACCAGATTGCGATGCAGATCAAGCAAGCTCTGATTTCCGCTTTGCCTGCGATCATCGAGCAGCAAGTCAAGCCGATGGAGCAAATCGAAGGCATCAAAATCCTGCACGTCGATGGCCTCGGCGGCATGGGTGGCGGCTCGGACAGTGGCGAAGGTGTCGGCAATGGTAATGTCGCCGACCAGGCAGTGAATGCCGCGCTGCGCTACCGCGCTCAGGTGCCGCTGCTGGATAGCTTACTTGGCGAGCTGGGCTTGAAAGATGCTGATCTCAGCCAAGCGCTGAGCGATGGCTCGGTCAAGCCGAACGGCAATGCCACGCCAAAGCCGGGCGAAAACCAGTTGCCTGATTAAATCAGGCCTTTTGGATCGCCCCACCCTGCACTAAACCTTACTCATCAACTTTTCGGAGGACACTCATGACCACGACCAGCCCGACCGCCTTGCAATATCTCGATAAAGCAATGGGAGGGCTGCGAGATTTGGGCCTGCTGCCAGACAGCAATGATGGCAGCGCTGCCCCGGTCGTCGCCTTGCTCGAACAGATCACCGAGCTTGAGCCGGACAAAGTCGCCGCCATCGCTCGGACGCTCGACCAAGCCAGTGTGTTCAATGATGTGGTGCGCGAGCAGGTCTCCAACATGACCATTGCGCAGCGCTATGAAGGCATCACCAAAGCTTTTGACTCGATCCGTGACGATGCCAAATCTCTGGTCGATCAATATGCCGATGGCAAAATCTCGACCATGGAACGGGTGTCGAATGTCTGGATGAAAATGACCCGCGGCGATATTGCCAGCCGGTTTGGCAAGATCAAAGACCTGTATCTGGAAGTCCAGGACGAGTCGGCCAATCAGATTGCGCGTGAACGCAATATTCTGGAAGCCTATCTCGATTTCCGTGGGGCGATGAAACAATCGGAAGTGCTGGCGCTGGAAGTCTTGAACACGGCCGAAGGCGTGCTCGATCAGGCGCGCGGCGATGTTACCACCGCGGTCGAAGCGCTCAACGCCTATACCGGCGATGATGCCGCAGAACGGGCCCGCGTTGAATTGGCGCGCGACGAGAAACTGCGCGAACTGCAAGCCGAAGAGAAACGCTATCAGATTGCCAAAGATCTCTCCGACAATCTGACCATCGGGTATAACACGTCTGAAGTCATCATGGCGCGCCTGGTTCAAATCACGACGGCGAAAGAACGGGTCTATGGTCAATCGGTCAGCTTCTTCTCAACCAATGAAGTCGTGCTGACCGCCCTCACCGCAAGCTTTACCGGCATGCATGGCCTGCATGAAAGCACGCAGACGCTCGAAGCGATGAAAGACGGCGTCAATAAGAGCCTCGAAGTCTTGGCTGAGATTGGCGGCGAAGTGCAAGAAGCCGCGACGCGCGCAGGCTATGGACCGACCGTCTCGGCAGCCTCGGTCAAAATGCTGGTCGACAGTGTGGTCAATTTCCAAGAGCGATCACAAATCATCATTGCGGAGATGCGCGACCTCTCGACCAAGAATTCCGAAGAGATCCGTGACGCGGTGGAAGATGGCAAACAGCGCCTGACCAAACTGGTCCAAGATGGCGCCGCTTTGGCCCTAACGGCGTAAGGTCGAAATGACAGCGACGGCTGAAAAACGAAGTCTGGACGAAGTCCTGGTGGCGATGGATGTGGTCGACACGCTGCGCCACCGCGACCTCATCCTGCAAAAGGAAATGGACCAAGAGGGCCGCGAGCAACAATTGATTGCTCGCCTGCGCGAGATCTATGCCGCGCAAGGCATTGACGTGACCGATGAGGTCTTGCTGCAAGGCGTCCGCGCGCTGGAAGAGCAGCGCTTTCAATACAAAGCGCCGGAACCTTCGCTTGGCGTGCGGTTGGCAAAAATCTACGTCTCACGCGAACGATGGTGGAAACCCATTGCCGGCGGCATGGCCGCGCTCGCGGCGGGTCTGATGACCTATCAGTTGGGCGTCGTACAACCCGCCAAAGCAAGCGAAGCGCGACTGGAACGGGTGCTGAGTGAAAGCTTGCCGTCTCAACTTGAGACCGTGTTCCAAGACACGCTCGCTATGTCAGACTCACAAACCGCAAACCAGCTCGCTGAAACCTATCGCTTAGATGGAGCAGCCGCGATTGCTGCGCGCGACGTGGCCAAAGCAGAGGCCGCGATTGCGAGCCTCACCGAGCTGAAAACCGACCTCTCTGTCAGCTTCGACGTACGCGTCGTCTATGGCCCCGGCGAACCGCGCTCCGGCATCTTCCGCATTCCGGACGACGCCCCGAATTCGCGCAACTATTATCTCATCGTCGAAGCTGTCGACCCAGCAGGACGCCTGGTCGAGGTGCAAATCGAGTCGGAAGAAGACCGCCAGACCAAACGCGTCACGCGCTGGGGTCAAAGGGTCAGCGAAAGCGCCTTTAATGCCATCGCCTCAGACAAGCGCGACGACCAGATCATCCAGAACGCTGTGATTGGCACAAAATCCGCGGGCGCGCTCTCCCCCACCTATTCTGTCGCGACGCCAGGCGGCGCCATTTTGGAGTGGTGAGCATGGCGAAATGGATCTCCGGACGCGACGCGTTAGAACAATTGGATCGTCGGCTCAGTCGCTTGCGGCATCGCTTGAATGACGCCATCCAGGCGGCCGATAGTATCGAAGGCCGCCTGGCTGAAATCCAAAGCCATCGCGTCGGCGCGATGCAGCGCCTAGCGGACATGCGACTGGACGTGATCCAGCAAGCCGATATCGAAGACCTCGACCGGCTCCATCGCCAAGCATTAGAGCTGTTGCAAACTCATGCCGACTATATCGAAGAGGAACGCCAGACGCTTGAGTCCGCCTCGGAGAAAATATCCGATCTCGAAACAGAGCGCGCCGATCTGAGCGATCAGCGCCAAGTTCTGGGAACTGAGATTGAAACCAAGCTCGCCGATATCGAAGCCAAGTTAAAAGATGACGCCGCCTATCGCGAGCTCGTTCAAGCTTTTGAAGACGCAGACGCGGTTGCCGATCGCGCGGATCAGAAACTCGCTGTGGCCATCGATGAGCGCGAAGAGAAAAGCGATGCCTATCTCAGTGACCCCCTGTTCTCATATCTCTGGCGCCGCGGATTTGGCACAACTGAGTATAAAGGCGGCGGCCTTTTCAAAATGCTCGACGGTTGGGTTGCGAAACTGTGTAAGTATCAAGGTGCCCGGCCGAATTTCGCCCGCCTGAATGATATCACGGACTGGCTCGGCGACCATGCCGAGGCCACGCGCGACGCGGCGGAGCTGAGCAAAACTACGCTAGAGGCGGCTGAGCGCGATGCCATCATCGCCGCGGGTATTCCGGATGATGAAGCGCAAGCCGAACAGCTGCGCACGAAAATCGAGGCGGTGGATGAACACATCGTCTCGGCTGAAACCCGGCATACGGTCTTAGCCGAACAACATGCCAAAACGCTGATCGGCGAAGAAGGCCCAGCGAAACAAGCGCGCCGCATCTTGGAGCGCGGCTTGCAGAATATGAGCATACCGGACTTGCGCAAACTGGCCGCCGAAACCGTTACTTTGGACGATGATGAGATTGTCGACGATTTGGTCGAATTGCGCACCGAAGAAATGTCGCTGGAGCTGGAAACCGAACGCGTCTCCGACGCCCCAACCCGGCTCGGCGAAGAACTGGGCGCGTTTGAAGCGTTACGACGCCGATTTAAGGAAGCGCGCTTCGATAGCGATGCCGCTCTGATCAAAATCGCCTTGTTTGATGACGCGCTAGAGAGCCTGGCCTCTGGCCGCGCGTCGGTGAGCCGCGCGCTCAAGCAAATCCATCAATCGGTCCGGCGCAAAGACAGACGCACGCGCAATGGGTTTGGCGGACGCGCCTCGCGCGACGAATTCGAACTCTACGATGTCATCGGGGTCATCGCTGAAGAAGCGCTGCGCCATGGCATGGGCGGCATGGGCCGCCGACGCGGCAGCTTCCCGACCCGCGGCCGCGGCACCTCCCGCCGCTCCAGCCCGCGCCGAAAACGCGGCGGCGGCGGGTTCAAGACCGGGGGCGGGTTCTAGCGCAGCGTGGCGAATGGGTGAGCATTGCTCGGATCAGCGCAAATTGAGCCCACAGTCTAAAAAAAGACTTCCGCGGAAATGATGCTTGCGCGCCAGTGGCTACGATTCTTGCTCTGACCGTTTTTGCAACCAGATTTGCAAATCCGTTCCGACGGGTTCCAAGACCAGTTTTGCGTCAAGAAATCGATATTTGAATATTATGTTCGACTTCCATAGCGTGATGCTGCGTTGATCAACATCCAATCCGATGGATTCGACCTCAAACTCTGGTTCACCGCGTTTTGCAGATTTGCGCTGTGCGTTGAACATGTCTTCCAGCAGATCGAACGCGATCAAATCGCCACGTCGTAGGTCGATGCTCGATTTACCCGACAAAGACGATGATGTGTTCCGAACTCGCGCGATTTCCCACACACCATGCAGAACCTCATCCTCAACGAATCCTTCCTGGTGAACGAATGTCTGTCCACCAGATTGCAGTACGTTCAGTACATTGTTCAGCAGAACAACTTCGTCATTTAATGCCTCGTCGCCTATTTGCGAGAGCTGCTCCAGAAATCGCTGTGTCAAATCGATTGCGGGGTCCAAGTCACCACTGAACGTGTTGGCCTGAGCAGCAGACTGCAACACGCCGAATTCATCAAAGAGTGTATGTGCGAGGTTCAGACCGGAGCTCGGTTGGTGATCTGTAAGGAAAACAGATATCGCATCTTCACCCGGCATATTATCTTTCACAGATTTGTACTTTAGAGACACTTCCGCCATCAGGTCGGTCGTCTCAGTAAACCCAGATCCGCCAAGCACGAGCGCGCCGCCTTTGGAAGAAAGAAAGACGCTCGGAACCGTCATCGTCACGCTTCCATCCGAGCGATACTCAATAGCTTCGCCAGGAACCCCGAGGACCAAATCTATGGACGCGCCGCTCGCGGGGCGCACGGTCATTTCGAGATCGGTCGCGATTTCGCTGACCAGAAAATCAAAGTCCGCCCCAAAATAAGTCTCTACGTCTTCGTCGCTCGATAGATAAAAAAGGTTCCCGCCCCGAGCTGCTGAAACCTTGTTCGCAAGCTCGGCGCCGAAGTGAGCAGAAACGCCAATTGTGGTTAAGCCAACCCCTTTTTTTGAGGCTCGGCGCGCCATCCCGATGAAGCTTTCTGAGTCTGTTTTGCCGACATTCGGCTGTTCGTCCGTGAAAAGCACAACCCTTGTTGTACCCTCAAAACCCTCTTGAGCGTCAAACGCGGTTGCAAAGCCGAGTTCCAGCCCTGCCTCCATATAGGTTGATCCTCGAGAAACTATTCCGTTGATGCCTTCCCGAATACTATCTCTGGATGTTTCGACATCAGAAACGGGAACAACAACATTCACCGTGTCGCCATACTCAACAACGCCCATCCGATCTCCGGATTTCAAGTTGCCAAGCGTCTCCACCATTGCTTTTTTAGCCAGCCTTAAAGGCCGACCATTCATAGAGCCGGATTTATCCACCACGGCAACGATCGTCATCGGGTCGCGTTGCCAATTATCGGGATCAATGTTGGTGGCAAACCCGAGTCCGATCACGCCATCAAATTCAGGCCGCGACATCAGGTTGGCAGCCATGCCTTCCGCTTGCAGACAGAACAGTTGCAGGCAGTCTTTTGCGCTTGGAATGACAATGTCGTGGCTGGAGAACAACCCTTCCGAGGTGATTGCGCCAGGCGCCGGGATGGCTCCATTTGCAACAGTTTCTCGAAAAAACTCGATATCTTGAGCCCCACCTTGTGTGACGCGCATAGCGGTCACAACGACCGCTTGAATCCTGCTCTCGTCTTCTTCCGGTTGCTCTTGCGCGACCGCTTCGAAAAATAACGACATCGCGAATAAATTGACGAGTATAAATCGAAAAATGCTCATTACTTACCCTCCGCAAAGAAGAACGTGACTGATCAATCAACTTGGGTCAATGGTGATGTCTTAGTGAGGGTATTTACGCGCGCTGCAACGCCGATAAGGGACTTCAGCCCAAACATCCGCCACGAACCCGGCGCGTGTAAACTATGGGCCCCCAACATCCACCTCTTTGCTGTCCACGATCACCATATCGTTCCAGAAGGCGAAGCTCTCTGGGGTGTCGGCGCGCAAGGATACGAAGACCTGATCGCCGACATTTTCAGCGTCCCATCGGCCCTTCCAATTGGTGCTGACGCACAGGGTTTCGGTTTCTCCGGCGCGGATGTTTTCTTCGTGCAAATCTGGTTCCCGGTCGATCATCTGCCCGGTTTCGCTATGCAATTCTAAGTCATATTCCTGCATGAGCAGCGTCGGATTGAGAATATCCGCACATATCTCGATTTCATCCTCGCCAATCGCGTCTGCGATGCGGCGGGTGCGGAGCGCCGTGATCTCTCCGCCAGGCGCGCCGCCATAAGCAACGCCTCCGAAGGTTGAATTTATCAACCGATAATACATGCCGCCGTGAAACTTGCAGAGCGACGCACCGACGCTAGGGACGCGGTAGGCGACGCCGGCTTGACCCGTGTCACAGATCGCAAACATTTCGTCACGCATGCGATCATCGCACCAAGCCTGGCTTTTCTCTCCGAGCCGGTAACAGGCATCATGACGGGCGCAGACCGGCCGGAACGGACCGTCTGCCAATGGTTCGATGACCGATTTCAGCGAGCCGGGGAGTTTGTCCTGTACAAATTCTGGTCCGCAACTATCGGCGGCGTCCATGAACGCCGCTTCGCGAGCAAGATAGTCATCGCCAACTTGGGCGGGCGCATCAACCTGGTTCGAAAGCAGCGCGCAAGACGCGGCGACCACCACGACCGCGAGAAGCGCAGCCAATATACGCGGGCTCATAGGATCTTCGTACTTTTCGGTACGCAACATGTCGCAGCTTGGGAGTTGCCGGTCCGGTCAGTCATCAGAATTCTCCGGTCTGAACAAAAGTGGTCGTGCATCACCAAGCTATATCCAAGAGCAAAAAGAATAAAGCGGGCGACGCTCATCGGACCCGAAACGTGCTCTCCTTCCCCCATAAGAAAAGGCCGTCTACCTGCGAGGAGACGGCCTTTCTTAGATAGAGCTATGAAACTTAGTGGCGGTTGCTCAATCGAGCACGACGCCGACGCCGCTTGTCCAACATGCTTATGCCGCTTTCCTCTTTCACTTCGGGAGCTGGCGCTTTGATTTCGATGACAGGCTTGGCAATTTTGAGCGCGTTGACAGGCGCTGTCGTCGGGATGGTGCTAGGGACCGCGATTGGGGTCTGCTCGATTTCGCGGACTTGCGGGTTCATGGTTCTTTCTTTCTTTAAATTCAGACACTTAAGTCTGATCGGCGGGGGTTGAGAGGGGTGTTTGTGTCCGCCGATGGATAGAACCTGGGAAAGCCCATATCGTTTTTCAATAACCACATATCGTTTTTCGGTAATTATTTTTAAAAATCAAATATTTTCAGAGACATAGAATCGAAGATTTTTTCGATTTAAGCCAAATGGACCTGAATTCCTCCTACCAACGCCCTGCGAGTGGCTCACCCGCGCAATGCGGCTGGCGCCCCCTCAAGCCATTTCGCTATTTCTTGTTCCAGGTGGGGGTTGAGGTATAGACTAAAGCTCTTCAGCGATCTCAGTGGGAAGAGGGACCCGAGATATGCCAACACAGACCGACCAACTCACGGTGTTCGTCTCATACTCGCGGGCGCAAGTTCATTTTGCGGATGAGTTAGAGCTTTATCTGTCGAACCAAAGCCATCAGGTGCTGCTCGACCGGCACGGCATCTCTAAAGGTGAGAACTTTCAGGCCCGTCTCGGTGAAATGATCCTCGCCTGTGACACGGTTGTGTTCATCTTGTCAGATGAATCTGCCCAATCTGATGTCTGCGCGTGGGAGATTGAGGAAGCCACGCGTCTGTCAAAACGCATCCTCGTGGTCACCTTGAGCGATTTATCCCCAGGCATTTCCGCCCCGGACAAGCTGGCCGGGATCGACTGGATTCATTGTTGGAACAATCCGGCGGTTCCTGGATCCAGCCAAACCAAAGGCCTGATTGAGCTCGATACAGCTCTGCGCACAGATGTACATTGGCTACGGCAGTGTACCGAATATCAACGCCAAGCCGCCAATTGGGCCCGCCGGGGGAAGAAGAAAGATAGCCCCATTCTGCTGCGCGATGACATGCTTTCCGAAGCCCTGGACTTCGCCAAGAACACCCCAAAGAATGAGGACATTCCGGCAGAACTCACTGAATTCTTTGGCAAAAGCTCAGAATATGACACGACCCTTAAAAGCAAAGCGCTGACCCGGGCCAAGGCCGTGCGCCAAACGGGTCTAATCGGCGCCGCGGTTTCGGCGGTCTTCTTCTTGGTCGCTGTGGGATTTGGCTTGTTCGCGCTGCAACAGCGCGATGCGGCTCTGGCAGAGCGCAATGAGGCAACGCGGCAATCTAATCTCTCTTTCTCACGCGCCCTGGCGGCGCAAGCCACGTCCGAACAGCAGCGTGATCTAGATCTGTCATTGCTGCTCTCGGTCGAAGCCTTCGACACCGCCCCGACCATGGAAGCCCGCGCCGCATTGTTTAGCGGGCTCGCCCAGGCGTCGCATGTTGATCGGTTCTTGAGAGCGTCGCGTGAAGTCGCGTCCGGCGCGCTCAGCCATAAGGATTGCGCCCTCTCCTTCGCGGCGCCGACACAAACCTTCGCCGTCACGTCGAAACGCGATGAGGGCGTGCTGGACATTTTCCGCATGCCTGGTGGCGAACGGGTGACAACAGTCGATGTTGGCGGATCTAACTCTGCCATTCTGTCGCCGGATGGACAGCGTCTGGCTTATTACACGGAAACCTCAGTACGAATAATAGACCCTGAAACACGCGAAACCATTGCCGAGACAGCGCTTGAATCGCCCTATGGCTGCATCCAGTTTAACGACGCTTCGGATCGATTGTATTTTTCCAACGGCGCGGACCTGCACATTTGGGATTTTGTCCGCGGCGCTGCACTCGACAGCTATACCGTCCCAAACATGCGCAACATTACGCGCATCGGCCCATCCACGGATGGCCGACATTGGTTTGTCGTCGGCGCACGCCCGAATGGCAATCAAAAAATCACGGCGGCGATCGATTTCGACTCCAAGACCGTCATTGGTGAGATCCCGGACGCGTTCTTGATGGCGCACAATCGGCAACAGAACATGGTCGCCGTCGCGACGCCGACCGGCTTGTATACGTTTGGCCTCGACTTTGACCAAGGCACTGACGCCATTCACGAAGTCCCCGTCAATTGGGGGAATATGGAGTTTGGCAAAGCCGCGCTTTCGCCGGATGGTGAAGATGTGGTGATCTGGAACGACACAGCGCTTAGCGTCTACGATCTCGACTCTGGCAAGGCTTCAGCGACGGAGATATTTGGTTATTCCAAAATGGTCGAAGCGATGATGTTTGAGCCTGACGGGGCGCATTTTATCACGCTGGGTATCGATGACGCAGTGATCCGCTGGACCAAGCAACTGACGCCGAAACTCGTCGACACGCTGTACTTGCCGGACGATGCGCGCTTGGCCGCCCTGCCCGCACCATTTGATGCCTGGCTTGGGATGCGCAGCGCCGGGCGACTACATGAAGGCAGTCTGGAAGACATGCCGACGGCAGAGCTCGACGTGCTCGTCCGGCAGCTGACTGGCGCGCGGGATGCCGACGTGCCGCCTGCCGCTGTGCCTGATGATGGCGAGGGCGCGCCACCCCCGCCTCTGCCGCGCGATATTGTCGAGTTGAGCACGCCTTTGGCTGAGGCCGGATACACCTCGCTCGCATCACTGTCGCCGGACCGTACGGCCATCGCTGTGAGCGCGGCCGACGGGCAGCTGGTCCTGCTCGATTCTGTGACATTCGAAACGCTGGCGCAGAGCGATCATCTCGGGGTGTCACTGACCGACCTCGCGCTCCTCAGCCCGCGACGGCTGCTCGCGGTGACCTCCAACGGCGCGATCTGGCAATGCGATCGCAGCGACACAGCGTTGACCTGTGCCGCCTTTGCCGAACAGCCGCCACGGATCAGTTCAAGAATTCTCGCCGGCACATCGCCAGCGGAAGCTTACGCGCTTGGCCGTGAAGAGCTCACCCATCTCGATCTGGAGGCCGGAAGAATCATTTCAAACTTGGCGCAAGGGACCGGCATCGGCGCTCCTGCCAGCGCCTCACTGGATGAACAAACCGGCATTCTCGCCTTCTCGCGCGGCGCCGGGTGTGTGACCTTCTTTGACAAAGACTTGGTCTTCCCGTTCGGCGCTGAACTCTGCCCGCCAACTGCGGACTGGTTCATCACCAGCACAGGCCTTGCCTTCAATGATGCCGGTGACCGGCTTTTGTCGGCGCATATGGGCGGCATCGTCCTCTGGGACCTCGCCCCGGAGACCCTGATCGAAAAAGCCTGCGCCATCGCCAATCGCGATCTGACGGAGTCCGAATGGGCGCGGTACATGGGCGAGCGGTCGAAAGGTGGGGCATGCGACTAGCGGCTGGGTTTCTCGGGGCGGGTTTGTTCCAAACCCTGTCAAAAGTCCGCTATTTCTGAGACGCATAATCCAAGATAGCTTGCGCGAGCGCGCCGCGCGTTTGCCATGACATGCATCGCACGCCGCCGCCCATCTTGCACACTTGGCTCGATTGCACCGGAACGACGTCTCGATCCGTCCAACTTCTGATGCTTGCTAAAGCCTCAGCATCTTCCGGGATACCAAATTGCGGGAGATAGATCCGTGAGGGGGTCACCAGCATATTGGTGTAGAGGCCACATGCAGACCCGAAGCGCTCATCATAAATCTGGCTGCCATCATAGGGGGTAACGATTTCATGCAGCACGACGCCTGGTAATCCTGCTTCCAGATCAGCTTTCAGGTCAGCGGCGTAATCCGGATCTTCCGGATAGGCGTTTATGACCAAGGTGTTCTCACCAATGAAAGCAACGACGCCGTCTGCGTGCTCTAACCCGCCTTGCTCATCCGCTTCGATGAATGCCACGTGTTTGACGCCTGTGGCTTGTTTGACGCGGTTGCGCGCTTCGGCCTCACTCAGCTTGTTATCACGTAGAAACTTGCGGCTGAGAACGGCATTGCCAGCATAGTCATCAACAAAATTGCCGCCATCATTGAGCAGATCGCTCTCTCTAAACTCTCCGGCCGCCGCTTCGATAAAGTCCGCCAAGCCCTCTTGGACATAATCCGCATCACTCTGGCCCTTGCGCCTGCCGCCTTGTCCCGCAGCTGTATAACGAAACATGATTGGATTGATCGCATTCAGCGGGCTGAAATCACGCATCCAAATGTCCAGCATTTCGACGTTCAAGACTTTGTCGGCGCCAAGCTCATCGACATAGGCATCATAGTCATCCGATCCGGACAGGATCAGGACATTGTCTCGGCTGGCGATCTGACGCGCATAGGAAATGTGGAAGTCGTAAATGTCGCCGCGGACATCCGCGTAATAGGCGTCACCGTCCGGCGGTGCTGCCAGAACAATCAGCTCTTTTTCGTCATCTGTTTTGTGGTTCGCCATCTCGCCATCCTCAATCGGGGCACATGATGCCAAGGCAAACAGGATTGCCGGTAGAATAGTCTTGCGCATGAGAGCCTCCGGTTCCGGACGTAAACCTTGGGCTCGGGAAAGTCACGCACCGGCGTGCTCCCGGAAATAGCCGCAACGTCTGCTCTTGCTCGCGATCCAGAAGTCAGCTTTCTTGTTTGCGCTTCCAAATGTACATGTAAAGTTGCGTCCGCAAGCGACGTCTGGGGAGGATCCAGTTTATGACGAGAGTTCTGGTTACGGGTGCGACCGGGTTCCTCGCGTCCCACCTGATATTGCAACTGATTGAACGAGGCTTCGATGTGCGCGGCACGGTAAGGAGCCTTGAAAAAGGTGACAGTCTACAGCGAGCGCTCTGCGAATATGCCGGCAAGCCAATCTCGATTGAACTCGTTCTCGCCGATCTCAATTCAGACGATGGTTGGGCGGATGCGGTCGAAGGGGTGACCTTTGTGCAGCACGTGGCCTCGCCGTTCCCATCCGGTCAGCCCAAAAGCGCGGAAGAACTCATCGGACCAGCCAAAGACGGAGCGCTTCGTGTGCTAAAAGCTTCGAGAGACGCAGGGGTGACGCGTGTGGTCCTAACCTCATCTGTTGCCGCTGTAGATACAGGTTGGAATGAATATCCAGATGCAGGTTATGATGAGACGCATTGGGCGAAACTCGATGACCCTGAGCGTGCCTCATTCTACGCCCAGTCTAAGGCCCTGGCAGAACGAGCCGCTTGGGACTTTGTCGAAAGCGACGGACAAGGCTTAGAGCTGACCGTCATTAATCCAGTTGGAATTCTTGGGCCGGCAATAAGCAAGAACGTTTCAACCTCTTTCGCCACAGTCGTTCGACCGCTTAGTGGGAAAATGCCTGGGTATCCGCGAATTCATCAGGCCATCGTTGATGTACGGGATGTGGCAAAAGCTCATATCGAGGCGATGCTCCGTCCAAAAGCCGCCGGAGAGCGGTTCATTGTTTCAGATGAAGCGCTTTGGCTGAGTGAAATTGGGTCTGTATTGGCCAAGGCCTATCCCGACCGAACCTTACCTGACACCGAAATTCCTGACGAGCAGATCAAAAGGGCCGCAGAGGCGAACCCGGCACTGAAGTCGTTACTTCCTAATCTCGGGCGACGACGCTCCTATAATAGTACCAAAGCCAGAGAGGTTTTGGGCATCGACTTTATCTCTGCCGAGGACGCGCTGCGTGCGAGCGCTGAATCAGCGTTCAAGCTGGGGCTGATTTGACGAGCAAGTGAACATTCCCAGCAACGCTTTTCGCTGATCTTCTCACCGCACTCGCGATGTCTCGTTTTGCGCGCTCAACGGCTCATCTTCACCGCTCTACCAATTCCACGCGACGGTTTTTCTCGCGTCCCGCATCTTCGGAATTGGAAAATACCGGAACCAGTGGGCCCACGCCGTGCGGCTCCAGTCGTTCGTGCGCGATCCCGTGATTATCTTTCAGGGCATCTGCGACGGCACGGGCGCGATCGCCAGACAATCCGTAATTGTAGCTAAATGTGCCAACTGAATCTGTATGCCCGACAACGTAAAACGCCTTATCTGGGTTGGCATCCAAGTAAGCCGCGATGTTGGCCAGAGCCTCATCGGATTGAGGCAGCAGATTCGCGCTATCAAAGTCGAAGACCACCCCGTCCAGCACGACGCGGCCATATTCCGTAATGTCGGATCCGATCGCTTCAGCATCGACGATGACAAGGCCCGTTTCTGCGGCTTCGACTTCAATGATATCGATCAAAGCTCCAATGTACGCGCTTGAATGCTGTTCGACGGTCAGCACCACATATGCCGTTCCTGATGCCCGCTCTTTGCGCGCCACGATGGATCCTGCGCCGCCGGAAGAAGAGGTACCAACAAACAGATTGTTCTGCTGTCCCTGTTCGGTGATCGGATTGGCGGCATAGGCGACGGTGATCCAGTTTGTTGATCCGGTTTCTGAGCCTTTTCGATCCGGCGAGATACCTTCAGCCAGAATCTCAAAATCCTGACTCTTCAGCGCTTCCAGATAGTTGAGATAAACCTCAGAATAGGTCCGCTCTTCGCCCTCGAGCGCATAGAACGTTCTGGTGACGCGGCCCTGTGTTTCGATCCAGTCATCGATCTTTCGGTATCCTGTGACAGGACCGACCGCCACTTCATAGGGCATGTAATTCTCTATCTTTTGCCATCGGATCTCTTGTCCAGGATACCGTTCAATCATCGGATGTTCCTGAACGCCCTCGACATCGTCGGCGAGCGCAGCCCCCGCGCCCGCAAATCCTGCGGCGCACAAGGCAATAAGTGATAGAATATGTTTCATGACGTCCCCACGTTTCGAATAAGGGGAGATATTAACCACAAGGCACGTGTTCGCGAAAGTGCACGCGCTCGGACTCGGCTGAGGCATTGCGATGGTGACGCTGTGTCGATCTATCGCGCGAGACTGATGTCTCTTTTTTTGCTTGCTAAAGTGGCGCCTGCTTTGGGGCAGGAGCGGACATTGGGTCAATAAACTCGCATCAATTATCGCGGAACCAATATTATGATCACATAGTGTGTCGGGTTAGCGAGAAGACCCGACAGGCCGAGCAATGCCATCGGAAGTCCCATTATCGTCCATGTGGCATAATAACCGTCGGTCGCGTTGACGAAATAACCCGCGGCAAAGACAGCTAAGACCGCCAGCGGAATTAATACAACACATAGGATAACGATCAGTACGTATCCGACCCCAGCCAAAAAGCTCTCTGCGCCAAACGGAATTGCAACGAGGATCATGAAGAGACAAAATCCGAAGGAGAAAACCCAGGTAAACAATGAAACTGCATTGATGGCCGCGTGACTGCCGTCCAATACAGATTC
>JBCCVQ010000003.1:0-252852 GCA_039194965.1 Pseudomonadota bacterium
CTGGCTACATCTTGGCGCATATGTTTCCACTCCTTGGGAGGGTTTGGTCGATTTCCCCGCCGAAAAATCGACCTTTTGAACCTGTTTACTCTACTGCCCTAATTCAAGGCGTGACGGCTATTCAGCTGCCACTGAGTCTCCGTCATTATCTCCGATCAACTCGACATTCAGTCCGAGCGACCGCATCTCTTTGATCAGAACGTTGAAGCTTTCCGGAAGGCCGGCTTCGAACGTATCGTCTCCGCGAACAATGGCTTCGTACACTTTTGCGCGGCCCGCAGTATCATCCGACTTAACCGTGAGCATTTCTTGCAGTGTGTACGCCGCGCCATAGGCCTCGAGGGCCCAGACTTCCATCTCACCGAAGCGCTGACCACCAAACTGAGCTTTACCGCCCAGTGGCTGCTGCGTGACCAGAGAGTATGGTCCGGTTGAACGGGCGTGGATCTTCTCGTCGACCAGGTGGTGCAGTTTGAGAAGGTACTTGTACCCAACCGTAACCGGACGCTTGAACTGCTCGCCGGTGCGACCGTCAAAGACGATCGACTGACCAGACCCGTCCAGGCCAGCACGTTCGAGCATCTCAACAATGTCCGGCTCACGCGCACCATCGAAGACTGGCGTCGCGAACGGAACACCTTTCTTCAGGTTGCCTGCAAGTTCGACCAACTCTTCGTCGCTCTCGGGTAGCGGCTCATCTTTGCCATAGACGGTCTGCAGCGTTTTCTTGAGCTGCTTCGCATCATTGCTGGCATGCCATTCTTCCAGTGACTCCGTCACCAACTTACCGAGTCCGGCAGCCGCCCACCCGAGGTGGGTTTCGAGAATCTGTCCGACATTCATTCGTGACGGCACCCCGAGCGGGTTCAGCACGATATCAACCGGCGTTCCATCTTCCAGGAAGGGCATGTCTTCGATCGGGTTGATCTTAGAAATAACACCCTTGTTGCCGTGACGTCCGGCCATCTTGTCGCCTGGCTGCAGCTTACGCTTCACAGCGAGGAAGACTTTGACGACTTTCATCACGCCTGGAGGCAGGTCGTCGCCTTGCTGAACTTTGTCGACTTTGTCGTTGAAGCGCGCATCCAATTCGCGGATCGCTTCGTCGAACTGCTCGCGCAACGCGTCGATTTCGGCCTGAGCTTTTTCAGACTTCAGAGCGATTTCCCAAAGGTCGCGATCGCTGAGCTCTTCAAGCGCACCGGCGGTGATCTTGCCGGTCTTGAAGCCTTTCGGCCCAGCCGCAGCTTCTTTGCCCGTCAGAACATCGCGCAGACGGTTATAGGTGTTGCGCTCAAGGATAGACTGCTCGTCATCCTTGTCTTCTTGGAGCTGTTCGATCTGCTCCCGCTCGATCTGCAGCGCGCGTTGGTCTTTGTCGATGCCGTGGCGGTTAAACACACGCACTTCAACAACGGTACCAGCATCGCCCGGAGGAACACGCTTTGAGGTATCACGAACGTCAGAGGCTTTCTCACCAAAGATCGCGCGGAGGAGCTTTTCTTCCGGCGTCATCGGGCTTTCGCCTTTTGGCGTCACTTTACCGACGAGAATGTCGCCTGCTTTGACCTCAGCACCCACGGCAACAATGCCGGCTTCGTCCAGGTTCCGCAGAGCTTCTTCACCGACATTTGGAATGTCGCGTGTGATCTCTTCCGGGCCGAGCTTGGTATCGCGTGCAGCGATTTCAAACTCTTCCAAGTGGATCGATGTGTAGACGTCGTCGCGCACGATGCGCTCAGAGATCAGGATCGAGTCCTCAAAGTTATAGCCATTCCAAGGCATAAACGCGACGAGCACGTTACGGCCAAGCGCCAGCTCACCGAGGTCCGTCGACGGACCATCGGCAATGATGTCGCCTTTCTTGACCACGTCGCCCACTTTCACGATTGGGCGCTGGTTGATGCAGCTATTCTGGTTCGAGCGGCGGAACTTGGACAGACGATAGATATCGACGCCTGACTTACCTTCGAGATCTTCCGTCGCACGAACAACGATGCGAACACCGTCGACTTGCTCAATCACACCAGCGCGAGAGGCCACAACAGCCGCGCGGCTATCGCGGGCCACAACCGCTTCCATACCGGTCCCGACCAGCGGCGCATCGGTTTGCACCAATGGCACGGCCTGACGTTGCATGTTCGAGCCCATCAGCGCGCGGTTGGCGTCATCGTTCTCGAGGAACGGAATGAGCGCCGCAGCGACCGAAACAACCTGTTTCGGCGAAACGTCCATATACTGGACGTCCTCTTTGAGCACGAGCATCGCTTCGCCGTTGACACGAGCGTTGGCGAATTCGTTGACCAACTCACCTTTGGCGGTGACCTGCGTGTTGGCCTGAGCAATTTTATAGAGCTGCTCTTCCATCGCAGAGAGATAGATGACTTCGTCGGTCAGCTTACCATTCTCGACCTTACGGTACGGGCTTTCGATAAAGCCATACTTGTTCACCCGCGCATGGGTGGCGAGCGAGTTGATCAGGCCAATATTTGGACCTTCCGGCGTCTCAATCGGGCAGATCCGGCCATAATGGGTCGGGTGCACGTCGCGCACCTCAAAGCCCGCACGCTCACGCGTCAGACCGCCAGGGCCAAGCGCTGAGAGACGACGCTTGTGCGTAATCTCTGAGAGTGGGTTGGTTTGGTCCATGAACTGAGACAGCTGCGAAGAGCCGAAGAATTCGCGCACAGAGGCGACAACCGGCTTCGCATTGATCAGATCGTTCGGCATGACCGTATCGATATCAACAGAGCTCATACGCTCTTTGATCGCCCGCTCCATGCGGACCAGACCGATGCGGTAATTGTTTTCCATCAGCTCACCGACAGACCGGACACGGCGGTTGCCGAGATTGTCGATATCGTCGACTTCGCCTTTGCCATCCTTGAGGTCGAGGATGACTTTCGCAACACCGACAATATCGTCATTGCGCAGCGTACGCTCAGTGTCTTCGGCTGGCTCATAGCCAGACACGGCCACTTTCAGACGCGTGTTCATTTTCACTCGGCCAACCGCCGAGAGATCATAACGCTCGCCGTCAAAGAATAGCTGATTGAACAGCGCATCCGCGGCTTCCTGGGTTGGTGGCTCACCTGGACGCATCACACGGTAAATGTCCGACAGCGCCTCAAAGCGGGTATCGTTCTTGTCGGCCTTCAGCGTGTTGCGCAGCCATGGGCCGCGGCCACCCGCGTCAACGTCGAGCACTTCGATCGCTTTGATTTTCTGTTCGCGCAGTTCAGCCAGCAATTCTTCTTCGAGCAGATCGCCGGATTCGCCATAGATCTCGCCCGTCTTACGATTGACGATGTCACGTGCGAGAAATTTGTTCTCCAGCGCGGTCGTCGGCAGCAGCAGCTCTTCCGTGCCGCCTTCAGCAATCCGCTTCAGGGCGAGCGCGGTGATTTTGCGATCCGCTGGCGCGACGGTTTTGCCGGTCTTGGCGTCGACCAGATCGAAGGCTGGCTTCACGCCTTTCCACGCATCTGGATTAAAGCCGGTGATCCAGCCCTTCTTGTCCATCCGATAGATTGAATGGGTGTAGAACATGTCGAGGATCTGATCAGAGTCATACCCCAGCGCCATCAATAGCGTCGTGGCTGGCAGTTTACGCTTGCGGTCGATCCGGACATTCAGGATATCTTTCGCATCGAACTCGAAATCGAGCCACGAGCCACGGTACGGAATGATCCGGGCGGCGAACAGCAATTTGCCTGAAGAGTGGGTTTTGCCCTTGTCGTGATCGAAGAACACACCTGGCGACCGGTGCATTTGGCTTACGATTACGCGCTCGGTTCCGTTCACGATGAACGTACCCTTATTGGTCATCAGCGGGATATCACCGAGATAGACCTCTTGTTCTTTGACTTCTTTCACCGACTTAGCGCCAGTGTCTTCGTCAATGTCGAACACAACCAATTGCAGGCGCACTTTCAATGGCGCCGCGTATGTCAGGTCACGCTGCATACATTCTTCTGTGTCGAATTTCGGCGGCTCGAACTCATAAGAGACATATTCGAGCGATGCGCGCTCGTTAAAGTCGATGATCGGGAACACGGACTTGAACACGCCGCCCAGACCATCATCGGTCCGCTCTGCTTGCGGCGTATGCATTTGCAGAAAGTGTTCATATGAGGAGCGCTGAACCTCGATGAGGTTTGGCATATCGATGGCTTCGGGAATTTTGCCGAAGGATTTGCGGATGCGTTTCTTTTCAGTGAAAGAGAGTGCCATCTTGTCTTCCGTTTTGTGCTGCCTGAGCCGGAGCCCGAAGCCGCGTGTCGCCTAGAACGCGCGCACGCGGCAAAGCCAGAACGACTTTGCCGCGCTTAATTTCGACGAAACGGCGCCTCGCGCAAACACCGGATCGCTTTACTTTACAACCCTCCGCAGAGGGCAGAAGCCTTACTTGAGCTCGACGGTTGCGCCAGCTTCTTCGAACTTCTTCTTGATTTCTTCGGCTTCGTCTTTTGCGACGCCTTCTTTGATTGGCTTCGGAGCACCTTCTACGAGCTCTTTAGCTTCTTTCAGACCAAGGCCGCCCACGACTTCGCGGACAACTTTAATCACGTTGATTTTCTTATCGCCGGCAGACGTCAGGATGACGTCAAACTCGTCTTTCTCAGCCGCTGCGTCACCGCCAGCGTCGCCGCCAGCTGCTGGGCCAGCTACTGCAACCGCAGCCGCTGCTTTAATGCCACGCTCTTCGAGAAAGTCGTTAAGTTCTTTTGCTTCAAGAATGGTGAGGCCGAGGAGCTCTTCACCAAGTTTTGCGATATCAGCCATTTTTCTGATTTCCTGTTACGGGTTGATGTGTGTTTGCTGGTCTTTGCTGTGGAATTGACCTTATGCCGCTGCCTGCTCGCCGATGGCGTTGATCGCGCCAGCGAGCCCTTGGCCAGGCGCGTTGAGGCGCTGACCCAGTTGGCTTGCCTGTCCCAAAAGACGGGCAACAACAGTTGCAATTTGTTCCTCGCGAGATGGCATTTTGGAGAGCGCTGTAACGCCCGCCGCATCAAGAATTTCATCTCCCATGAGACCACCAATGATAACGAGCTTCTCATTATCCTTAGCGAACTCAGATGCGCCTTTTGCTGCCGCAACAGGGTCATCTGCGAAAGCAATGACAGTCTGGTCAACGAACATCGAGCTAGCCGCGTCGCCACCTTTTCCATCAAGCGCTTTCTTAAAGAGACGGTTCTTGACCACTTTCGCTGAAGCACCCTGCTCGCGCAGTTTGCCACGGAATTCAGTCATCTCCGCAACTGAAAGACCGGTATAGCGTGCCACGATGACACTGCCTGAGTCAGCAAGAACGCCTTCGAGCGTTTTGATGGCTTCGGCTTTTCCGGCTCTATCCATTACGGATCTCCTTCAAACAAGGCGACCGGACCATCCGGACACCTGGGGTTGCCTTCGAAAGCGTTCGACGCTTTCGCAAGCGCCTGCCCAGGGCCTCAGCAGACCAGTCTAAATCTGTGGCGAGCCACAGACCAACCTGCATCACCCCGTCTATCAGGGGATTTACACTTCAAACGAAGCCACCCATGGTCTCGGACAGGAAACGGGAGATCGACGAATCGCCAATCTCCCGCAAGCCGCGTTCCTTAACCTTTCATCCCGAGGCGCGCAAGCCCTAAAATCAGAAAAGTCAAGAGTATTTCAGATTTCTTCCGATTTAGGAGGGTTTGCGGGTTTGGTTGAGGGTGCATCGCGCGGTAATCGAAAGTCCCGTATCGCCCGTCTGACCCAAGCTGGCAATGCGGGGTTTGGAGTTTGGAATCCTGTTCGCTCATCCCCGCATAGGCGGGGACCTCGGGCAATCTTGGCCAGAACGCGCCAAACCAGATCCCCGCCTGCGCGGGGATGAGCGAGAAAAGTTCACAAAGGTCGCTTCTCGCCCTCAATCACGACGCCCCAGATTTCGATCTCAGGCCAGTCGTCACCAGCTGTCTCCAGTGGGTTCGCGCCGAGAATCGTAAAATCCGCCAATTTGCCTGGCGCCAAGCTTCCCAACTCAGCCTCCAGACCGAGCGCGTAAGCGGCGTCAATTGTAATCGACTCTAACGCTTCATATGCGGAAAGTTTCTCTGACGGCGTCAGCTCAACCCCTTCCCGTGTCGAACGCAGCATATGCACGCTCGCGGCCCGCAATGGTAATGGTGGGGCAAGCGGCGCATCCGAGTGTAGCGTCACCGGAACGTCTGCCGCACTCAAACTCGCCAAGGGTAGGATCCAATTTCCGCGTTCTGGTCCGAGCGGCGATTGATAGGCTTGCCCGAGATAGAAGACATAATGACTGGCCGCAGAAATCCCTGCGCCGAGCTCGGCCGCCCGCGTGACCTGTTCAGGCGAAAACAATCCGGCATGCTCGAAAATAAACTTACGCTCCGGGGCTGAGGGGCGTAATTGCGCCAATGCGTCCAATGTCGCCGATTGGGCTTCATCGCCATTGGAGTGGATGCGTACCGCCAGTCCCGCATCCCAATAAGGCTGAATGGTTGGGGCGATTTCATCTGGTTTTAACACCCAAAGCCCCTGCGTGCCGGCCGATTGACCGCTGAGATAGCCGGGCTCTGACACACGCATGGTCTGGGAATAGAAAGCCGCGTCGGTAAAGAACTTCACTTGCGGCAATACGGGCGCAGGTGTCGGAATATCGCCGGAAACCATACTTAAAATCGTGTCCACCCGCGTGTCTTCGAATGCGGCGGTGAAGGCTCGATGCTCTGGCACCAGATAGAGGCGGTATCCGGCATGCTCGATCGAGCGCCAATTGCCGCTGATATTCGCATTCTCCAATGGCAGCGTGAATATGCCATATCCTAAGTCGGCAACGGTTGTGACTCCACCAGCGCGCAGCAGGTCCGAAAATCCTTCCAGCCCTTTCGCCAAGCGATCCGGGGCCAGCAAAATTGGCCCAATCGAATGCATCAGCGAGGGAAGAGCGTCTTCATAGATCCGCCCGGTCAGGTCTCCGTCCGCATCAAGGCCCACGCCCTCGAACTGCTCGTGCAAACTGGCATCTATGCCGGCCCATTCGAGCGCGGCAGAGTTGAGATAGAAATCGTGGCTAGAATAATGCCAAATGATCAAAGGTCGGTCGCTGGTCACAGCATCCAGATCTGCCTTGACCAGATCACCATGCACCAAATTGTGAAATCCATAGACGATCAAAGGCTCGCCGTCTGGGGCGTCTCCGACAATCTCGCCCAAACGTTCAAAGAAAGCTTCTCGGGTCGGCAAGCCGCGCACCATGCCGTTCGGCGTTGCCATCGGCCAAGGCGGGGTCAGTGGTGTCGCATATTGCAAGGATGACAGACCCATATGAATATGCGGGTCAATCAGGCCCGGAACGATGGTTTTATCAGCAAACGTCTCATCGACCTCCGCCCCAACAAAGCGTGCATCGAGCATATCAAAATCACCAACCGCCACGATCCGTCCGTCTCGAACCGCGATGGCGTCGCCCGATTCCTCTGACATGGTTACAACCGTATCCGCAGCATAGATCGTCACACCGTCTCCCGTGATCGGGGTTTGCTCAATCTCGCTGACCTCAGGACTGCAGGCTGCAATGCAGCCCACGAGCGCCAGGCCGATGATTCTATTTTTCATGTTTTTTCTCCCAGCCCTACTTTGCCGCAATCTGCGTCAAAAGCAAAACGAGATGCCGGTGCCCCCCCAAACAGAAAAAGCCCGCCGGATGCTTCCGACGGGCTTTTGGATAGTTGAATTGGTCGCCGACTTAGCTTGCGATCGCATCGCCTGTGTCGACAACAACACCCGGGCCCATAGTCGAGCTGAGCGCAATCTTCTTCACATAAGTGCCTTTGGCACCAGATGGCTTCGCTTTCATAAGCGCGTCGATAAAGGCGCGAACGTTCTTTTCGATCGCATCTTCGGTGAAGGATGCTTTGCCGATGCCAGCATGGATAATGCCGAGTTTCTCAACCCGGAACTCAACCGAACCACCTTTGGCATCTTTGACGGCTTGGCCAACGTTTGGCGTCACAGTGCCGACTTTCGGGTTTGGCATCAGACCACGTGGGCCGAGGATTTTACCGAGACGACCAACTACAGACATCATGTCTGGCGAAGCAATCACACGGTCGAAGTCAGACTTACCGTTTTGGATCTCTTCCATCAGGTCTTCTGCACCAACGATTTCCGCGCCAGCTTCTTTGGCTTCTTCGGCTTTCGCATCGCGGGCAAACACAGCCACGCGAACGTCTTTACCGGTGCCAGATGGCAGCGAGACAACGCCGCGCACCATTTGGTCCGCATATTTTGGGTCAACGCCGAGATTGACGGCGATTTCAACGGTTTCGTCGAACTTGGATGTCGCGTTGGACTTCACCAACTTCACAGCGTCAGTGACGCTATAAGCGGTTTCTGCTTCAATGGTTTCAGCAGCCGCGCGGTAACGTTTTCCAGCCATGCTCTTACTCCACCACTTCGAGACCCATTGAGCGCGCAGAGCCCTCAATGATCTTGGTTGCTTGATCGAGATCGTTGGCGTTCAGGTCGACCATTTTCGCTTCAGCGATTTCGCGGCACTGCGCGCGGGTCACTTTACCTGCAACCGTCCGACCTGGCTCTTGGCTGCCCTTTTTCAGTTTCGCGGCTTTACGCAGCAAAACAGACGCAGGCGCCGTCTTCACGATGAAGGTGAAGGACTTGTCTTGGTAGTAGTCGATGACGACCGGCAGCGGCAGGCCTTTTTCCATCTTCTCTGTTTTGGCGTTAAACGCCTTACAGAATTCCATAATGTTGATGCCGCGCTGACCGAGCGCCGGACCAACAGGGGGCGATGGGTTTGCAGCACCGGCAGGAATCTGGAGCTTAAGCTGCCCCAGCAGTTTCTTAGCCATGATAGCCTCTCTGGCATTAAGCGGTGTCTGGTGGTCTTTCGATCCAGACGCCAGGGTTTAGAGGGTCCGTGGTTCGGGCTGGCGGCCCCTCCCACAAACGGTTTTTGCTCGCGCAAGCGCGCGAAGACGGTCGTAAAGCACTTAGATACGGCGCGGTCAAGCGATCAGGACAGGCCGAAGCGATCACAATTCAGCGAATTAATGTAAAATCGTCTTGCGCGCATTTACGGATTTATGGTGCGTATAAAACATACAATTCAAGTTATAAAACCATTTGCTTTTGGAGTGTGGAACGAATGGCGAAGTCGAAGTGGACAAAACTCGCGACAGCAACAGCTTTGATTGCCGGCGGCGCGGTATTGGCCGCCTGTGGAGGCGGAGGAGGTGGCGGAGGCGGAACGACCACGCCGGTTTCGGTGTCTCCGCCGCCACCTCCTCCTCCGCCGCCGCCGCCAACGTCTTCGGCACCCACTTGGGATCAGGGCGTTTTTGAGTCGTCGAGTGAATTCCATGACCAATGCGCTGTGCCGCGCACGGGTACCGATATTGAAGGCAATCCATTCCCCGACACTCAGGGCGAATTGATTGACGAGCTGTTCTGGTTGCGCTCGTGGAGCGACGAGACATATTTGTGGAATAATGAAATTGTCGACCGGGACCCCAATACGTTTATCAACGGCGTTGGCGATGATCGCCTCGACTATTTCGATGTTTTGAAAACGAACGCAGTAACGGCTTCTGGCACACCGCGTGATCAATTCCATTTCTCGCAGACCACTGAAGAATATCTTGAATCGCGCCGATCCGTGCCAAGCTCGAGCTATGGTCTGAATTATGTGGTTTTTTCCAACTCCCCGCCTCGTGATTTTCGTATTCGTTACACGCAAGCGGATACCCCATCCTCTGACGTGATCAGCGGTCAACCGAACCTCGTTCGCGGCACGCGCATCTTAGAGGTCGACGGTGTTGATCTCGTCAACGCCTCATCCCAGGCTGCAATCAACACGCTTAATGCGGGTTTGTTTCCCGCAACCTCCGGTGAAACCCACACATTTGTTGTGCAGGACCCAGGCGCGTCGTCGACACGGACCATTACGATGACATCCGAAGATATTTCCACGGCGCCAGTGAACCGTACGCGGATCATCGACACGCCAACCGGTAAAGTCGGCTACATCTTGTTCAACACGTTCAGCCCATTCGCTTCAGAAGAAGCGATCGCGGTCGCAATGACGGAAATGCGCGATGAGGGCGTGAGCGATCTCGTCCTGGACCTGCGCTACAATGGCGGCGGCTTGCTGGCTGTCGCAGCCCAACTCGGCTATATGGTGGCTGGCCCAACGCGCACAAACAACCGCACCTTCGATGAACTTGTCATCAACGATAACCCGCTCAATCCGTTGATCGGATCCGTCGGCGCCACACCTTTTTATAGCACCGGTCTCGATTTTTCGCTCCCCAATGGTGCGCCACTCAACGCCCTCAGCTTGAATCGCGTGTTCATTCTCTCGACCGGGCGCACATGCAGCGCCAGCGAGGCCGTCATCAACGGCTTACGCGGCGTTGATGTTGAGGTCATTCTGATTGGCGGACGCACGTGTGGCAAACCCTATGGATTCTTCCCGACCGACAATTGCGGCATCACTTATTATACCATCCAGTTTGGCGGGATTAATGACAAAGGGTTCGGCGAGTATTCCGACGGTTTCCTACCCAATAATGCGAATTCCAACATCGGGGTCAAAATTCCAGGATGCTCAGTTTCGGACGATTTTAACAATGAACTCGGCGATCCAGCGGAGAATATGTTAGCGACGGCCCTCACCTATCGCGATACCAGCACCTGCCCGTCCCCACCCGTGCAAAAACCTACGGAAGTTGTCGTTGCCGCCAAAGCTGGCATGACTGAAGTTGCGACATCGCCTCAAAGCTTGGAAGAAGAGGTTTTGATGAACAGTAAGGATCTGACTCTGCCATGGTAAGAGCGTCACTCTCGATCTTGCTCGCGGCCGTCGGTCTGGGTGGATGTCAGCATGCCAGCGAAGATGCGACCCCTGCTGTTTTGGCGGATACGTCGGAAACCAACCTAGACGCTTTGAAAACAGCGATGGCGAATACAATGGGCCGCGCTCAAATCGAGTTAGGCGTGTCCGACCTATCGAACTCGTCGCGTCTGGCCGTATTGCCACCGCGCCTTTCTCCTAACGATGATCGCAGCCCGGCTCTACCTACGTATTTCGACCTCGTGATCAAAAATGGGATGTGCATGGCGGTTCATAGCGAGACCGGCTCCGAAACAGAGCTCCGAGACGTTGCGTGTAAGCCGCGCGACTGACGTTCTGCCTCTAACAATCGATACAAAAAACCCGCCCTTTTGGGCGGGTTTTTCACAAACTTGCGGACAGATCAGATAAACGCGTATCCATTCGCATTGATGTAATTGATCAACTCATTCCGTCGCCTACCTGGGTCAGGGTGCGTGGACATGAATTCAGGCGGACGGTTGCCGGCGCTTTTCTTGTCCATCAGTTCCCACAAGCGCGGCGCTTGGGCGACGTCGTAACCGGCCTTGTACATGTAATCGACGCCGAGTTTATCGGCCTGCAGCTCGTGATTGCGGCTGTACGGCAATAACACGCCAAACTGGATGGCTGCGCCGCCGAGCGCCGCCAATGTACCGCCATACTGCTTGAGCTCATCGGATTGCGCGATGGCGATCTGACCCGCCACCATAGCCGCTTGCGCAGCAACCGTCGCAGAGGCTCTGGCCGCTGAGTGGCGACCATCGATGTGTCCCGCCTCGTGGCCGAGTATTGAAGCCAGTTGGTCATCATTCTCGGTCAGTTCGGTAATCCCGCGATAGACCCCCACCTGTTGGCCTGGCATCACAAACGCATTGACATCATCGGTGTCAAACACTGCGACTTCCCACTCATTTGGCACGTAAGCGACGTCTTGATTGTACTTTTCTTTCAACGCGGCCGAGCGGCCTTTGGCGGTGCGGTCCCAGGTGGTCAAAACGCGTCCCCGTAAACGACTGTCGCCGGTTTGCGGTGTTTGTTTCTTCATCTCAGACCAAGCGGTTGAAGACATCGCCGCCAGCGACGCATTGTCGAACCCAGGTAGAATAAGTTGTTGCTCGCCCGTCACCGGATTGGTCGAGCACCCCGTCACAATCGGAATAATCGTCCCACAGGCGAGGCCGCGTATGATCGCGCGGCGCGACATGCGCTTACGCGGTGCGGTCTCCAGAAAGTCGCTTGGCGCATCAATTCGATCGCCGGTTTCAATCATTTCATCTGTAATCAGCAATTTGCTCATCTGCCTGTCTCCCAATACGCCCTAAGTTTACCCCCGAAAAGCAACGGACGCAAAACGCGCGGACGTTCAAATGCTTACACTATTTCTGCCACGGGTCACGTGAATGTCGGATGAAGCGTGGTCGCAGTCCCGGTTCAGGGCCGGGTTAGCCCCAGATCAAGTCCAGATCAGGCATCAACCAGAAGCTCTTTGGATTGTTCGACCCAATTCTCTCGACCCACGCGTCCTTTGAACGAGAGGTGATTTTCAATCCAAGTGGCGTTTTCAGGTTTCCATTCAGAGATTTGCTCGAACGTCCAAATGCCGAGACCGTTTAGAACTTCCGCGATACGCGGCCCGATCCCAGTAATCTTGGTCAAATCGTCGCCGCCATGGCTCGGCTGCTCGATTTGCCGCGGTTGTTTGCCATCCAATTCCGCCAGCATGGCTTCGGATGGGTGAATAGCCGGTTCTTCTTCTGCGATGGGTTCCGCCTTGGAGTCCGCTTCGGGCGTAACAACCAATTCGGGCTCGGGGTCAGCCTCTGCTTCAATTTCGGGCTCGGGCGCGGGCTCAGGCTCTATATCGGCAACCACATCATCGGAGGCGCTTTCAACCATTTCCGCATCTGGTGCCGATGCCGACTCTTCCAGAGACTCTGCTTCTTCTTCGGGCGCTTGTTCGAAATAGGCGAGACGACCTTCCAAATAACGATTGCGCCAGCGCAGTTGTGCCAACTCTTCATCAACCGCACTGGTGTCGATTTCCGGTTCTGGCGTCGGTTCAGTTTCGGGTGTGGGAGTATCGATGATCGGGGAAGCTTCAGCTTGCGCAAGCAATTTCGCCTCCAACGCATCCACGCGTGTGCGCAAGTAAGTGGCTTGCCAACGCACTTTTTCATCGGCCGCGTCAACTGTCGGCTCACTCGCAGCAACCGCAGCTACGGGTTCTTGCACGGGCTCGGGTTCGGGTGTCGGCGGTGCGTCGACTGATTCTGGAGCACCTTGCGCGACCAGTTTCGCCTCCAACGCATCGACGCGAGTCCGCAAGTAAGCCGCCTGCCAGCGTGTCTTTTCATCTGCTGGATTGGGTCCTGCACTTACGGGCGACGAATTTGGCACCGCTGCCGGCGCCATCGCGGCTTCTGCCAGATCGGTTTCCAAAAGACCCACACGGTCTTCAAGCCAAGCATTCCGGTCACGCAATGTCGTGAGCTCACTCTGGTCATCATCGGACAAGACGGATCCAACAACGGCGCCTGCGACCGCGGCACCGGCGGTTTCCAGTACGTTATTGTCGTCTTTGCTCTCGGATTTCAGCTGTTCTAGTTCCGAACGCGCAGAGGCCAATTCATCGCTCAGTACGGCGATCCGGCCTTCACGTTCCTGCAGGTCAGCTGCAGGAATGCTGCTTGGCCCTTGGTCAATCGACTCTTTGTATTTTCGTTGCGCGGCGTAGAGCGCCTCTACTTCGGCCTTAGATTGCGTCAGCTCAGTTTTAGCGATTTCGCGTTCAACTTCGGCTTTACGGATCTTACTGCTCGCCATAATTCCGCGGAACGAAAAGCCGAATAGCAGGCCGAGCACTGTGGCAGCCGCCAAGGCCATCCACATATTGGCAATTAACCACTGCATCTACTCGCTCCGTTCTTCAACGTTAAATTCGATTCGGCGATTATTAGCACGTCCGTCAGGTGTTGCATTATCAGCCTTCGGTTGATCCGGTCCATAACCGGTGACCACCAGACGCGTTGTATCGAATCCCGCATTTTGCATATATTCCGCCACCGCTTGCGCGCGTGCCTCGCTTAACGCGATATTACTGGCGCGAGAACCGACATTATCAGTATGCCCCCCGACTTCGAACACCAAACGCTCTGCACAAGACGCAGAAACGGCCATAATTTTGTCGAGCGTCACGCCGCTTTCGCGGGATATCTCTGCGCTGGCGGTTCGAAACACAACTGAATTCGCATCCATGATCAGATCAAACGACATCTGACACGCTTGTAGAGGGTCGCCGCCGAGGTCCACGCCGGCAATCTCGTCCAATTCAACCGTCACTGTATCTGCAGCAATCTCTACGGCGTAGGCGCCGTCCAGCTGCGCCATGTCTTCACGCAGGAATTGTAAGGTCGAACTCGTCGCTTCGCCTTCAAAACTAAAGCCATCAGATTCGGGGACGAATTCCATCTCGCCCGATTGGAAGTTCGAGAAATGCGGAAGCCCCAGACGCACTCCCTGTATCCAGGGCTCATATTCGGTGACCTCGACGGACATTTCATCAATTACAGGGCCGTCAAAATAGGCTTCAGCAATGGCCGCAATCTCGGCCCGGTCTTCTGACGTTTCACAGCTGCCAGACAGAACCAATGTGCCGTCGACATGCTCGGCTTTCCAATGACTCGGCCCGTCCACATTGGTGACGCCGGTCCAAGGGGCTGAGACGTTGGCCACCGCCGCAATGGCTTGAATTCGCGCATCATCCCGCATGGCGATGCCGCTAAGGCGCAATTCATGATCGGTCAGCCGGGCTTCGCCGCTGTCCAATAAATCAAGCTGATCGAGGCCGAACACGGCTGTACCGGCCCAATCGCCATCCGGGACGCCCAATGTCAGTTCGGTCCGGTCATCGAGCACCGCATCGGTCAATCGACGCGCCCGCTCCGCGAGCACGCCTTTGGTTTGGTAGTCGGGCACGCCGCCAACCAAAATGATCATTCCATCTGGGGTCTTAATTGCCCGCCATATGAATGGCGAGGCCGTCGGTAAGTCGCGAATCTCTTCAAAATCCGTTTCGACAGATAAGATGCCGCCGCGGATCATCCCACCAGGGCCAGCCGAAGTATAGACCGCCTGTTTGGCAAGCTCCGCAGCCTCGATCGAGGGCGGTGCGCCGACCACTAAAGCGCGCTGGCCATTCATGGTCACACTTGCCCAAGTTTGCCCTGACTCAGCTAAGGCGTCGCTCGCTGTTTGTTGTAAGCGGTCCTGCATTTGCGCGGCATTCAGGTGATAGTCGGACGAGCCCTGCACGGTTACGAGGCCCAACAAGACCAACCCCACGCCACTGAGGCCGGCGGTCAGGATGTCATAGGCGCTCATTGTGCAATCCCCCACTGTAAAGACTGCATTAACTCTATCAGGTCTGCCTTATCCCTTGGAATCAGGCAAGCGCATGTTACAGGGCGGCAATGAAAGCGAATTTTGATCACATCACCTCCGCGAGCAATCCGCTGATTAAACAGCTGCGCAGCCTGGAGCGCAAAAAAGGCCGCAATGAGACCGGCCTGTTTCTCGCCGAGGGGGCCCGGCTCATTGAGCAAGCGCTGGCGCAAGACTGGCATGTAGAGACGCTCGTGGTCTCCAATGCGCGGGCTGAACGCGACTATGTTCAAAACCTTGCCGCTCGCGCCGCAAACCAAGGTGCGCGGCTGATCCAAGTACCAGACCGTCTGGCTGGATCCATTGCCCGCAAAGACAATCCGCAAGCGGTGATTGCCGCAATAACCCAGCGCGATCTCGCATTAGAAGCACTGCCGACAGACGATCCTGGCTTATGGATCGGTCTTTATGAATGCCGCGACCCTGGCAATCTCGGCACGATTCTGCGCACCGCAGACTGCGCCGGTGCGGCCGGGGTGATCTTGATTGAGAATTGCTGTGACCCGTTCAGCGTCGAAGCCGTCCGCGCGTCTATGGGGTCACTGTTTGATGTCCGAATGGCGCGCGCCAGTTTCGACTCGTTCAATGCCTGGCGCCAAGCTTCCAATTTGAACATGGTTGCGGCCAGTGTGAACGGTCAAACGCCGCACACCGGCGTCAATTTCGAACAACCAAGCCTCATCCTTATGGGCAATGAACAAGCCGGCCTCCCACCCGCGATCGAGGCGCAATGCGATACGCTCTGCCTGATCCCGATGCGCGGCGGCGCTGACAGTTTGAACTTGGCACAAGCCACCGCCATCATGCTGTATGAAGGCTGGCGGCAAAGAGGATTCGCCTGATGGACATGATCTCCACCCTCTTCCTCGCCGATCAATGGGCCGACGACCAATACGCCTTGCTGGACAGCGGCGATGGTCACAAGCTCGAGCGGTTCGGATCGCAAACTGTGATCCGGCCAGACCCACAAGCGTTCTGGCCGCCCGCCGCCCCAGTCGACCAATGGCAAGCTGATGCCCGGTTCAACGCCAAAGCGGGTGATGATGATCGCGGCCAATGGCAATTGATCAACGCCTCCGCGCCCGAGAGCTGGCAGATGTCGTGGCGCGGCATCCAGTTCAACGCCCGCCGCACACCATTTCGGCATCTCGGCCTGTTCCAGGAGCACAGCGTGCATTGGGATTTCGCGCAGACTCAAATTCGCAGCGCCGGGCGTAAAATCCGCCTGCTCAACCTGTTCGGCTATACCGGCATGATGAGCCTCGCCGCCGCCCAAGCGGGCGCAGAGGTGACGCATCTCGATGCCAGCCCGAAATCCAACGGCTATGGCAAAGACCACGCCGCGATGAGTGACCTGGCAGACGCGCCAATTCGTTGGATCGCCGATGACGCAATGAAATTCACGGCGCGCGAAATTCGCCGGGGCAACAGATATGACGCAATCGTACTCGACCCACCAAAGTTCGGGCGCGGGACCAAGAATGAGACTTGGCGGTTTGAAGAAGACTTGCCAGACTTGCTCGCCAATGTCCGCGCCTTGCTCTCGGACCAATCGCTTTTTGTGATATTGACCGCCTATGCGGTGCGTCTGTCGCATATCGCGCTGGCGCAAGCACTGTCTGGACATCTTGAGGATTTGGATGGCCACATCGAAATGGGCGAGATGGCTCTGCCACATCTCAACGATGCCCGTCTTTTACCAACGTCAATCTGTGCGCGATGGGTGGCCGTTTAAGTTCGCTCACTGGCGACAATCGCGACGCAACTCATCACCATAATGACCACCGCGCCAATCCAGAGCGGGTCAAATGTTGAGAAGTCGAGTGATCCGGGGCGGACATCGTCAAAGGAATGCGTCAACGATGCTGCCCGCACACTCAGAATATCAAACAAGCCACCAATTTGCGACAGAGCGGCGCCAATACCCAATCCACCTGCTCCAAACAAAAGCGGGCCGCGCCACCGGGCACGTTTGCGGATAGGCTGCATCACGCGGTCGACAAAAACCTCGCTGTCGAGTGCCGCATCTTGCGCTTCGAACAGAGCGGTCAGGTCGTCATATTTCTCTTCGCTTTGCATCTTTTCTACTCCATCACGCCGCACCTTCGGCGGCAAGCTGTTTTCGAAGCGCGGCCACACCGCGATTAACGTGCGATTTCACAGTGCCGAGCGGAAACCCGGTGGCGGTCGCCGCTTCGGCATGGCTGAGGCCCGACGCGACACATAAGACCACGCAAATGCGCTGGTTTTCAGGCAGTGTTTTCAAGGCGCGCTCCAAGTCCAGATGTTCCGGCAATCTGGCGGCTGAGGTATCAAAGGCGACGATGTGTGCACCTTCATCAAACTCGACCTCCGTCTTGCGCTTACGCCTGGCTTGCAAAAACTCGCGATACGCAATTGTGCAAATCCAAGCTTTGAACGACCCACCCCGATAAGAGGCGATTTTTCGCCATGCGGTAAGGAAAGCTGCTTGCGCAATATCGTCTGCTTCTGCAGCGTGCCGTGCCAGGCGCCGGGCCGTACCACGAACGGCGCCCTGATGACGCCGCACCAAAGCCTCGAACGCGGCCTCTTGGCCTGAGGCTGCGTCGCGGGCGAGATCGATATCTGGTTTCATCCCCTATTCGCCGATCGCGCTTAGTCGTGGCTAAACTTCCACAGACCAAGATAGGCTAATCCCAAAACAACCGGGAAAGACGAAACCCCGAGAATCCCGCGCATCGCTTCAGGCTCATCGTGCGGCATGATCGCGCCAAGAATCATGAAGGCGACACCGAATGCGATCAGCAAGACGCCGCGGCGCAGGTCCGACTTTACGGGATCATTGAGATACGACATGCGCTCGACCAGTTCTGGCGAGACTTCTTGGCCTTTCTCAACCGCAAGCCGCAGCGTTTCGTGCGCGGTCAGGCGTTTTTTGTAATTATAATGGCTGAACAACCAGACGATCGCGACGATGGCCGCGAAGATGAAGATCGGAATGAACACTTCTTCCATGGGTTTGTATCCTTGTCATTGCACCCTTTTTGCGGGCTCATAGACAGAGATGCAATCAAACCACGATTTGGATGCAGGCGGGTTTACAGTTTTGCTTTTGCGGCTGCGTCTGACACTTCGGTCCAGGCGGCGCTCATCGCGGGAGACCATGCTTCCGCCGCGATCGATCGGAACACATCGGCCATGACCTGATAGAAGCATTCGAAGACCTCATCATCAATGCCATAACCTTCATGGTTCATCCGCTCCGCGGAAACGAAACTGACCGCCACCGGGTCATCCTGCAGCAAGCCTTCGGCCATGCTCAGCGCTTCGTTCAGCATGTGCCCCCGTGCGCCCAGGTCGGTGTCGAGGACGAAGAGTTTCTCAAAGTCTGGGAAGCGCCGAAACAGCGCCTCATAGACAGGCGGAACGACATCCTCACAGCGTTCTGCGACGACTTCGAGGCTGGCATTGAAGGCCGTGAGATGGGTCAAGAATTTGGCTCCGGGCGCAAGGCATAGATGGAGGCGTCGATACGCTCCTCGTCACAGCTAACGGTCGCAATCACGCGGTCATACTCCTCACCTTCAAATTCATCCAAACGTTGCCAATGGTCTGGCAAGTCCTGCGCCTCTAATACATGCACATCCACACGCGGCCCATCAGGATCAAGCCGTATGCCCGGGAATCCGACCGCGGCGCCCCAGCCCGAGGCCACCAAATGCCCGAGGACGACGCCCGTTCGCCATGTGCCGCTGAGACCCTCGAGTTCGTGATGGTTGCTCCGCCCAGGCGCGAGCGTGCCATAGACAGCGAGACGGTGGTGGGCGGTGGGCGAATGCATGGATTCTGTTTAGAGCCATCTCACCGCATCAATCAATTGGACGATTTGCGCGCCTCTTCAGGTGCTCATCCTGAGCGAAGTCGAAGGATTAGCGCCGAGCTTCCCGTACCTGCCGTTTCATCCTTCGACTTCGCTCAGGATGAGTGTTTTCCCAGGATCACCCGCTAAAGCGGAATATTGTCGTGCTTCTTCCACGGATTGCTCAACTCTTTGCCCTGTAGCTGTCGCAGCGCCTTCGCCACCCGCCGCCGCGTTGAGTGCGGCATGATGATGTCGTCGATATAGCCTTTGCGGGCGGCGACATAAGGATTGGCGAAATTGTCTTCGTAATTCTGGGTGTGCTCGGCGATTTTGACTTCGTCGCCAATATCCTTCCGGAAGATAATCTCGACCGCGCCTTTAGCGCCCATCACCGCGATTTCTGCGGTGGGCCAGGCATAATTCACGTCACCGCGCAGGTGTTTCGAGCTCATCACGTCATAGGCGCCGCCATAGGCTTTGCGGGTAATCACGGTGACTTTCGGCACCGTCGCTTCGGCATAAGCAAACAGCAATTTGGCACCGTGTTTGATCAGGCCGCCATATTCCTGCTTGGTGCCCGGCATGAAGCCCGGCACGTCGACAAAGGTGACGATCGGAATGTTGAAACAGTCACAGAAGCGGACAAAGCGCGCGCCTTTTCGGGACGCATCAATGTCCAGAACGCCGGCCAATGTCATTGGTTGATTGGCAACGAAACCAACCGTTGAACCTTCCATCCGGCCAAAGCCGCAAATGATATTGCCGCCAAAGGCCGGGCTGATTTCGAAAAAGTCGCCTTCATCGACGGTCTTCTCGATCAGCTCTTTCATATCATAAGGCTGGTTTGGATTGTCGGGAATCAGCGTGTCGAGGCTGTTATCGACCCGCTCAATCGTATCATAAGTTGGGCGCACTGGCGGCTCTTCGCGGTTTGAGCCAGGCAGGAAATCGATCAGGCGACGCATCTGTGTCAGCGCTTCGATATCATTCTCAAACGCGCCATCAACAACGCCGGACTTGGCGGCGTGCACGCTGGCCCCGCCCAGGGTTTCGTGGGTCACCTCTTCATTGGTGACCGTTTTCACCACGTCCGGACCGGTGACGTACATGTACGAGGTGTCTTTCACCATGAAGATGAAATCCGTCAGCGCGGGTGAATAGACATCACCGCCTGCGCAAGGTCCCATAATCACAGAAATCTGCGGAATGACGCCAGAGGAGAGGACATTCTCCATAAAGATATCGGCATAGCCTGCGAGACTGTCGACGCCCTCTTGGATACGCGCGCCGCCCGCATCAAAAATGCCGATGACAGGCGCGCCAACTTTCGCAGCCGCTTTTTGGACTTTGACGATTTTCTCTGACTGCGCCAGCGAGAGCGAACCGCCGAACACTGTGAAGTCTTTCGAGAAGACATAGACCAAACGGCCATTGATCGTACCGGATCCGGTGACCACACCATCGCCAGGAATGCGCTGCTTCTCCATGCCGAAATCGTGGCTGCGATGTTCGACGAACATGTCGGTTTCTTCGAAACTGTTTTCATCCAGCAACAGGGCAACACGCTCTCGGGCGGTGAGTTTGCCTTTTTCATGCTGGCGTTCGATGCGGGCTTTGCCGCCGCCGAGCCGGGCTTTCTCGCGTCGCGCCTCGAGGGCTTCGATTACGTCCTGCATCCTGTTTCGTCCTCCGACATTTCGCTCAACCTTAGGCGTTTTAATGCTGCCAAAGCGAAGAGCAAGGTGCCCGCGAATGCAAAACGGGCCTCCCCAAGGGGAAGCCCGCCGGTCCTTTCATTCTGAAAGTTACAGCTATTATTTATAATAGCCGCCGCGATGACCGCGGTTGCGATGGCGCTGCCCGCGCTGCGGGATGCCATAGATCTCTCGAACTTGATCGCCGCGTCGGACGATACAGGTCACCGGACGCTCGAAGTCGCGGCGGCGGCCTTCAAATTCGACCTCGTTAAAGGTCACGCGGAAACCGCGAGGGCCGATCTGTTCGGCATACCGGCCATCGTCAAAATCGACATCCCGGAAGCCAAGATGATAGGCCTCGCTTTTAATCGCCTGGCGACACGCGCGAATGGCGCGGCGCTTAATCTGGCGATTCGTGCGACGATCAGAGTATCCATAATGGCGATGGTTCGAATAACCGACCGTGCCATGGCCACGATTGCTATATCCAAAATGCAAAGCGCCATTGCTGGTCTGCACCGAAACGGAACCGGTGACGCGTTTATTAGACTTGCCATGGTCCGCCAGAGCTGGGGCGGCAAAGAGCAGAGGCGCCGCAAGGGCAAGCGCGGCTGCTCGGGGTTGCATGATACGATTTATCATGACTGCAGGACTACACAGACCGCTTCAACTCAAGCTGAGCGCCGCATTCGGTTGGCATTCATATCGAAAAATCGCCGCCTGATCATTGCCATGATGTGCATACAAGGTCAGGTTAATGGAATCAGGGAGGCGCGGACCAGCGCGCAAAATATGACTTGGGGATTGAAATGAAACTCTTTGCAATCAGCGCCTTAGCGCTGGGCCTGACGCTCACCGCAACAGCACAAGACACCAGTCGAAATAGCGAGCTTGTGACATCTATTGACCAAGCTGACACACGATATCTCGCTGAATCCCTCGGCCATACTGTGCGTCGCGATCTCGAAGACAGTATTGGCGTACTTGCGGTTTATGAGGATGACGAAGCCAGCGCAGAATTGGTTTATGCGATGCAGGGTAAAGCCTGTCAGGATGAGATCAATTGCCTTGGCCTGGAGGTTTTCGTGATTTTTGAAGGCGCGTTTACGCCGGCTGATGCCAATGACATCAATCAGCGTTGGGGAGCGATCAAAGCCACCGAACGAGATGGCAGTCTCTATCTCACGCGCTATTTGATCTTGGACGATGGCCAGACCATTGGAAACATCGCCACGAATGTTCGAAACACGCTCGCGATTGCAGAGCTCGTGCAAAACGAGAAAACCGAAGAAGCCAAACAAGCCGAATCCGAAGCGAGCGCCGCGCGACCGTCCATCTCGGAGATCGATTTTGGCGATGATACCGGCGATTACGCGAATGATAGCGCCTGCGATGATGCGCGTTTCATCTCTGACGGCGATGATTGGAGTTATCAGCGCAGCCACGTCCTGCGCGATGGCACAGATTGCCGCGCGCTTTATGAGTCTGGCGAGATCTCGTTGCTGCTCGATTTTGGCGACAATTCTGGCGAATACGCGAATGACGATACGTGCGACGATAGCCGATTTACAGGCGAAGGCCGATCGATCCTTCTGACCGATAGTCACGTGAAGCGCGATGCAGTCGATTGTATCGTCGCCTATCGGGCGGGCACAATTAATCGCCCTTAAGACTGGCGTGAGCGGTTAATCATCGTCGGAGATTTTGCCGCGTAGGGCTTTCACAGCACCGCGTTGCTTCTTTGCAGTCAATCGCCGACGTACCGAAGCGCGGGTCGGCTTGGTTTTGACGCGCTTGCGCGGCGGTTCAGCAACAGCGCGGATCATCTCGGCCAGACGTTTACGCGCCGCCTCTCGGTTGAGCCCTTGGCTGCGATGGTCTTTGGCCTCGAGAATGAGCTCCCCGGCCGCGGTCAATCGCGCGCCGTAGCGACGGCGAAATCGCGCTTTGACGGGGGCGGGGATAGAGCTTGTAGCCACGTTCCAGCGCAGCTGCACCGCCGTCGACACCTTGTTGACATTTTGCCCCCCTGGTCCGGACGCGCGGATAAACCGTTCCGACAATTCCCATTCTGGCACACGAATGGAGTCCGTCACAAAGACGTGATCACGGTCGGACATGAAAGCTCCGTTCAGGGTCAATTCAGGCGGCCTTTTTAGGGTGGGTATCAAGGCTTGTCACGAGCAGCCGAAACTGCGGGCGCTGAGGGGTGCCTAAACTCAGAAAGGGAGGCGACCCATGTCCATCCTCTCAAAACTCGCTGCCAGCGTGGCAGCCGTTGCGCTTACAACAGGAACGCTCGCGCCTATGGCTTTTGCCGACCGCGACAAGCGCGACCGACGACCGCAATTCTCTTCGCAGGACCGGGTTCAGAATGGCCGCGATAACGCCCGCGCGGAGCGCAATCGTCAAGCCCGGATCGATCGACGCGAGGGGCACCGCAATACGATACGAACCCCGGATAATACGATCCGCGGCGAACGCAGTATCACCGGACGCGAATTCCGAAACGACCGCAACAATGCGCGCAGCAATGAACGCCGCCAAGAAAGACGAGCGGAGCGTCGGGATGATCGCCGATTTGAGCAACGGCAAGAAAGACGCGCCGAACGCCGCGACGATCGTCGGTTCGAGCAGCGTCAGGACCGCCGGACCGAGCGCCGAGACGACCGTCGGTTCGAGCAACGCCAAGAGCGTCGTACCGAACGCAGGGAAGATCGGCGGTTTGAACAACGCCAAGATCGCCGTGCGGACAGGCGGGCTGAACGCCGCGCTGAAGATCGCCGCGAAAACCGTCAAATCCGCCGCAACTCATATGATCGCGGGTATGATCGTGGACAAAGGGACATTCGTTCGCGTCAGCACGATCGCTATCATAGCAATCGCAATCGGCATGCGGATCGCACCTACCGGAACCGCGACTACCGACAGCGTGATTATCGCCATAATAACTACCGGCATAATCGGCACTACCGCCATCACCGCAATTTCAACCGGTATTATCGCCAGCACCGCAATGGCTATCATTATCGCCATCAATATCGCCGGCACAATTTCCGGCACTATTCGCCGCGCGCCCATTATTGGGGTGGACACCGTCCGTTCTATTACTACTCGCGACCGACGTTTAGCTTCGTGTATGATCACCGGTACGTCCCGCGTTATCGCATTGGCGGCCACTATGGCTACCATACCAATACGATCATTGTCGGCGACTATGACTATTGGGGTCTGTACGACCCGCCGCACGGTTATCACTGGGTGCACGACTATGATAGCGGCGATGCCATCCTCGCTTCGATCGCCACCGGCGCCATTATCGGCCTCGTGATCGGCGCCCTCGCCGACTAGAGTCCCCCGACCGGCGTGCCCTTCTCGTGCGCCGAGGGAACACCCACTGGGCCCAGCCCAGTGGGTGTTTTTTTTTGGGCAGAGATCAATTTTTTGTATCTGTTCCCCAACGTTCACCTTTCATTAGGCATGAGTCATGCTTAATTCGAATTGTCCGGCGAAAACGTTTTAAGGTCCGGACATAGTCGTTCAACAGCTGAAAGGAGGTGATCCAATGTCAAGTGAGAAACCAGGAACGGTGATTGGATCCGTTTGTGTTAAGGGTTTCATGGAGCAGCCTCTGAGTACCCTCTAACACAGTCTTGAGGCTGCCTGTTTGCCGGGAAACCCCAAAACAGAGTTGAACGCAGCCAAGGATTCAAGAGCCAACCGGCTCACGGACCCCAGCCGAGACCCGGCTGGGGTTTTCCTTTTTTGGGGAGTTTGGATGTGAATGCTCGTATCACAAAGCTTTCACCCGAGTTTCCGCAGACGCCAGCGAAAGCTGGGGTCTATGGACGGTAATCTCCGCCCGTCCGACAAGACCCTTCCGTCCATGGATTCCTGCTTTCGCAGGGATCGCCGGCGGAAAGTGGGTACCTCGATCTGCGATAACACTCCTCAGAGCGATACCTCCAATTTGATCGGTGGGCGCGGCAACCGCTACCGCATGAAACTCGCCTATCCCGGGAAAAAGCGACAAAAACTCGCCCAACTTTCCCAATATACTTTTGGTTAAGGACACACGTATGGAGGATGAGATGACCCGCAGTCTGGTACCCCTCGCTTTGGCTGGTTTGAGCATTGCGCTTAGCCAAACCGCAAATGCAGAACCTTTAATCCGAGACGCGGCGACGTTTGAGACCGTGACCATTGAAGGGGTCAATTTAGCAACTCCACCAGAAGACGCGTTCAACACGTTGATGGCAGCCGGATATCAAGCCGGGACGATCGCCGAATATGAAGACTGGCAACATGGGTCAATCGAGTTTGTCCGTGGCAGTTATGGCGGTCCAGATGGCCTGTCATCGGTTTCGCTCGGCCGCGCCGACGGAAAACTGGTCTTCCTCTCCCAGTCTTTAAACAAGCCCGGGATTGATGTCGTCGCTGAGATTGGCGCCATGCAATCGCATTTTGGGATCGCAAGTGATGAAGTCGATTGCCGGGTCAATCGCTCTGGCACTGGTGGCAGCTGCTCGGTGCGCGACGCTGAAATTCCGGACGATGTTACGATGAAATTTACGATGACGGCCCAATCGATGATGATTCTTCGATCAGTCTCGCGCCCGAAGGAATTGAAAAACACGCTCTAGCTTCGCGGCAGAGTATATCGTCTGGCGACGCTTGACCTGTCGTGTCTCCTCCGCATAGGTCGGCGCATGCGATATGTTGTTTTGCTGTTTACATTCCTCATCGCTGCGTGCGGCGTTGGCGAGGGGCCAACTAAACCTGAAAACCTCTGCGCTGAGCCTGGTGCGCGCTGCGTCTCGGCGCCAGTCAGAGATGTCGTGGCGGTCGATGGCGATACGTTTGAACTGCAACGTCTCACGGATCGCGGCACCGAGCGCATTCGATTGCGTTTGATCGGATGGGACAGTCCGGAAACCGGTAATAGCGCCGGTTGTCCCGCTGAAGACGAACTCGGCCAACAAGTCGAGGTGCGCGCGAGAGCGCTGTTTGCAGACGCTCAAACGCTGACGTTTAAACCGGAAGGTAATGATCGTTTTGGCCGCACACGGGCGCACGTCTATCTTGATGGCACCCATATCGGCTGGCTCTTAGCGCAAGACGGACTGTCTAAACCCTGGCCGACGGAAAGTGTTAAACCAAGCTGGTGCGATAACGGATGATATTCGGTCTAGAGCCTGAATTAGAATAAAAAATCGGAAACTTGATCAAACGGCCCATAGCTTGCTTGAACGGTCGTCATGCGCGCGTACGAGTCTCGATTTCGGCCAGGCCGCACCTGGTACTTCACGCTGAATCTGGCGGATGAGAACAGCCAGCTTCTGACCCGGCATGCCCGCTTACTTGGTGAAAGCTCCTACGATGTTGAATGCCTCGATCCGTTCGATGCGATCGCTGCGGTAATCTTGCCAGACCATATGCATATGATCTGGACCTTGCCCGAGGATGATCGAGACTTTGATCGCCGAATTTCGCATTTAAAAGAGGGATTTCGTCGGCGACTTATCGAACACGGTGCCCTCTCCCCCAAAAAACAAAGAAAACCCCTTTGGCATGAGCGGTATTGGGATTACCAAATCCGCGATCTGACCGATTTGGAGCGTCATCTGGGCTATATGCATGGCAATCCGGTTCGACACGGTTTGGTCAGTCACCCCGATAAATGGCGCTATTCGACTTGGCATAAATATCGTGAAGAAGGGTTTCTATTATGGACCTTAAAACCGCTCGGAACTTCGGGTGAGCCTTAGCGTGCAAGTCTAGGTCGTCAAAAACACGATATCACGTTTCATCAAGACTGCAGTTGAAGACACAAAACCGACTTGACGTCTGCTCTAAATAAGTAATCTCTACCCTATGTGAGAGACAAAATGGGGTAGTTAAATGAGGATTGCGCAAGCAATTGCAGCCGCATCTGCGTTTGTATTTTCGGGTTTGGCCGCACAGGCCGAAGATCCGGTTCGTGTGTTAGACACAATCATCACCACAGAAGACAATATGCCATCGGTTCGCGACTATGTCGCAGAGGCGACGTTTACCAATTTGGAAATGTCGCCAGACGGCAAATACGTCGCCGGCGTAAGACGCGATGGATTCGACTATTATCTCGTGGTCGCGGACCTTGAAGATCCGGAATTGAAGTTCACGGGAACATTCTTCAACGACATTATTATTAACGACATCAACTGGGCGACCAATGACAAGCTTGTCATCGAAGCCTTCGTGATGTTTTCAGCTGACACGTTGAGCCTGATCGACCCTAAAGACTGGGCAAATCCGAACGTTGACCGAATTCGGATCGATACACTGTACGTCATGGACCGAGATGGGAGCAATATTGTTCGGGTTTTCGAGGGAGATGAACAACTCGATAACTACCTCTCCGATAATCAACTCATAGATGTCTCGCCGAATGATCCAGATCACGTTCTGGTTCAAACGCGCCGAGTCGAAATCAATGATCGCCGCTCTGGCAATTTCACTTATGGTGGGGCCGACCTGTACAAGGTCAACATCAATACCGGTGAATTCACCCAATACATCCGCGGACAGAAGCGCACCACGGCCTACGAGACCGATTCACAGGGTGGCCTTAAGTACCGCATCGATGTGAATGCGGCAGGCAATCGCAATGTATATTACATCGCAGAGCATCAGGATAATGGCCGCGTAAAATGGACAAAAGGTGCGTCCATTAAGACCGATGACGTCGTCTCTGAACTTGATCAACCGTTCAAAATGACGATTTTGGCGCCGTCGGAGACGGCCCCGCTATTCTATGTCCGAGACGTTCCTCCTGGAGAAGATCGCCACGCAATATACTTGTATGACCTATCAACCGGTGAACACGTCGAGATGATCGCCGCGCACCCGAATTATGATATCGGCGACCCGTTTGGATTTACCGGTATCGTATTGGATCCCAATACGCGTGAGTTGATCGGCATTTCTTGGGCAGGCGAAAAACCGGAAACCTTGTTGTTTGATCCCAATCAACAACGTCATGTTGACGCTCTTGTCTCCTATTTCGGAGACCAGTTGAACTTCAATATTATCGACATGTCGGTCGATGGAAAAAAATGGCTGCTTGACGTATCGGGGCCAGGACATTCCGGCTTTTTTGCGCTCTACGAGCTGGAAACAGTGAAGATCACTGAGCTCGGCGATCAGATGGCGTCTCTCGCTGGCAAGGCCACCTATCAAACAAAAATCGTCTCTTACAAAGCGCGTGATGGCAAAAAGCTGTTTGGCTATCTGACGCTGCCATTTGGTGCAGAGAAGGGAAATCATCCTTTCGTCGTTTACCCACATGGCGGTCCTCAAGCGCGTGATTTCTTCCGTTGGGATGACACCACTCAGTTACTGGCATCGCGCGGATACGCTGTGTTCCAACCGCAATTCCGTGGCTCTTCGGGTTTCGGTAAACGTTTCGCCCATGCGGGTTATCGTGAATGGGGCGGTCTGATGCAAACCGACGTCGAGGATGGCTTAGCGCACATCATCAAAGAAGGTTATGTCGACGCCACGCGCGGCTGTATTAAAGGCTTCTCCTATGGCGCCTATGCCGCAATGCAAGGCGCTGTTGCGACCCCAGAAGACTATCGCTGTGTGCTCGCAGGTGGCGGTGTTTATGACCTTTATGAGATGCAGCGCTGGTCTCGCGCCGTTCGCGGCCAGAACTCCAGCACGTTCGAGTACTGGACCACGCAGCTCGGCGATCCAAACGGTGCTTATGACGATCTGATTGCCCGCTCACCAGCGCGTAATCTGGACAAGCTGCAAATCCCGGTCTTCTTGTTCCACGGCAAGCGAGACAATATCGTGCCAATCGAACAGGCTGAGATGCTAGAAGGTCGCTTAAAAACCGCTGGGGCGGATTTCGAATATGTCGTCATGCCGAAAGCCGGCCACGCTTATGGCGCCTTCCGTTCCGAGGAACCTCGTACCATCCGCGAGCAAATCTTGATCTTCCTCGCGGAGCACAATCCGACGGATCGAAACAGGCTGAAACAGCCTTAATCGAAAACACCAACCACACTCAGCCGCCCTCGAGGCGGCTGATTTTTTTGGGACGAATGCGCACGCGCCGCGACGTCAGCCTCGCCACCCGGTTTTCAATCCCAGGTCGGTTACGATACAAGCCTTGTATCCATTTCATTCTCTTTGCCAGAAAGACGGTCCGATGCCTGCTATCTCCATGTCCCCTTCCGAAGTTTCAGATTATATCGCACAAGCGGGTCGCGATGCCTGGGTCGTTCCAGGAATTCCCGAGACCACCGCGCGTCGAAAAATCGAGAAAGTCGGCGTAATCGGCGCGGGCACGATGGGCGGCGGAATATCGATGAACTTCGCCACCGCTGGCATCCCCGTGACCATTCTCGAACGTCAACAAGAGGCTCTGGATCGCGGGCTTAGCGTAGTCCGCGGGCATTACCAGCGCAGCGCCGATAAAGGCCGTTTTCCTGTCGAAGAAGTCGATGAGCGGATGGGTCGGCTGATTGGCACCCTTACCATGGACGATTTCGCCGATTGCGATCTGATTATCGAAGCTGTGTTCGAAGATATGGATCTGAAGAAGCAGATCTTCGCTGACCTAGACCGGATTGCAAAGCCGGGCGCCATCCTTGCCACCAACACATCTGCCTTGGACATTGACGAAATTGCCAGCGCCACCAAGCGTCCCGAGGATGTCATTGGCTTGCATTTCTTCTCGCCCGCCAATGTGATGAAGCTGCTTGAGATTGTCCGCGCCGATCATACGGCGGACGATGTCATTGCGACCAGTATGGACCTCGCGAAAACGATCAACAAAGTCGCGACACTCGTTGGCGTTTGCCCTGGCTTTGTCGGCAACCGGATCCTCTTCGACCGACAGGCGCAAGCCCAGAAGCTGGTCGGCAAAGGCGCGATGCCATGGGACGTCGACGCGGCATTAAACGCATTTGGCTTCCGTATGGGGCCATATCAAATGTCCGATTTGGCAGGCTTGGATATCGGTTGGAAAAAAGGCGCCAAGACCGCCAATCCAATCCGCGATGCGCTCTGCGAACTCGACCGACGTGGCCAGAAAACCGGCGCGGGATATTATGACTATGACGAGAACCGCCGTCCGATCCCATCCGATGTCACAGCCAAGATCATCACTGAGATTACGGGCGTCGAACCAGGCGGCGCGCCAGGCCAAGACGAAATCATCGCCACTTGCATCTACCCAATGATCAATGAAGGCCTGAAAATCCTAGAAGAGAAGAAGGCCCAGCGGGCTTCGGACATCGATATTGTCTGGCTCAATGGTTATGGCTGGCCGTCCGACAAGGGTGGACCCATGCTGTATGGCGACATGGTTGGCGCTGAAGCGGTGCTCGCGACGATGGAAAAACTGGGGGCTGACGACGAACGCTTCACCCCAGCCGAAACGCTCAAACGCCTTGCTGCGGAGGGTGGTCGCTTTACAGAAGTTCAGCCCGGCGGATGACCGAGGCGCCCGTCCCGTTCGCCGGCACATATGACTATGTGATTGCCGGGGCGGGGTCAGCGGGCTGCGTCGTCGCCAATCGTCTCTCCGCCGATCCAAACAAGAAAGTCCTTCTGCTCGAGGCAGGCGGACGCGACAATTGGATATGGTTTCACATTCCGGTTGGCTACTTATTTGCGATCGGTAATCCCCGCTCCGACTGGATGTTTGAGACGGTCCCGCAAGCCGGATTGAATGGCAGAGCGTTAAACTATCCACGCGGAAAAGTTTTGGGTGGGTCTTCTGCAATTAATGCGATGATCACCATGCGCGGTCAGGCAGCCGACTATGATGGATGGCGCGAGCTTGGACTCCCAGGATGGGGTTGGGACGATGTCCTGCCGGTGTTCCGCGAATTGGAAGATCACTTCCTAGGGGACAGCGCGCATCACGGCGTCGGCGGAGATTGGCGAGTAGAGGCCCCTCGTGTGCGCTGGGATATTCTCGACGCGGTTCGCACTGCCGCGTTGGAGTTAGGGGTCCCGAACACGCCTGACTTCAATACTGGTAACAATGAGGGCGCAGGTTATTTCCACGTCAATCAGAAGGCTGGGCGGCGATGGTCGACGGCGCGGGGCTTTTTGAAACCTGCCGCTCATCGCTCCAATTTGCGAGTCGAGACCGGCGCGTTGGTCGAGTCCGTGGGGCTAGAAAATGGCCGCGCAACAGGCCTCGTCTTTCATCAAAATGGCCAACGATTCCAAGTCCGAGCTGCAGCGGAGACGATCCTCTGCGCCGGCGCGATCGGCAGCGTGCAGATCCTTCAGCGCTCTGGCATTGGCCCGGCGGAGACACTCAAGACCGCTGGGGTGACACCCGTTCACGACCTGCCGGGTGTCGGGGAAAACTTGCAGGACCATTTACAGCAGCGCGCCATATACAAAGTCTCGAACACGGTGACGTTGAACCAGACCTATTATTCCTTGTTCGGCAAAGCCAAAATGGGGCTCGATTATTTGCTCAGACGGCGCGGCCCACTGACAATGGCGCCCTCGCAACTCGGCATTTTCACACGCTCCTCGACCGAACACGACCGAGCCAATATTCAATTCCATGTGCAGCCGCTCTCGCTTGATAAATTCGGCGACCCGCTGCACCGGTTCCCCGCCATCACGGTCGCGGCTTGCAATCTGCGTCCAAGCTCTCGCGGTCATGTTCGGATCAGCGGGCCAAGCTTAAGGGCATCGCCAATCATCAACCCGAACTATCTCGACACAGCCGCTGACCAACAGGTTGCTGCCGACGCGATCCGGGTTACGCGCCGATTGATGCAGCAACCCGCCCTCGCGCCATTTCAGCCGAACGAATATCTACCCGGACCAGATTATCCCGATGAAGACCTTGCGCGGGCCGCTGGCGACATCGGCACGACCATCTTTCACCCGGTCGGGACCGCCAAAATGGGGCCAGAGGCTGATCCGATGGCTGTGGTCAATGCTAAGCTTCAAGTTAGAGGCATCGGCGCCTTGAGAGTCATCGATGCATCGGTGATGCCAACCATCACATCGGGAAACACCAATACGCCGACCATCATGATCGCCGCCAAAGGTGCCGAGATGATTGCCCGTTTCTAAGATAATTCGCGTTCGAACAAAGCCAGCATTCGCATCCAGGCCCGTTCTGATTGCTCTGGATTGTGCGCGCGCGAGTCAGTGGGGACCCAGCCATGCATGGCGTCAGCGTAGACTTCGATTTCCGCTGGCACGCCGGCGGTTTCAAATGCCGAGATCAAGGCGCCTTGAGCCTCTGGTTCGCGATTGTGATCGTTTTCAGCAATCGCGATCAGGACGCCACCATCGATCTTCGGGGCTAACACGTGCGGACTGTCGTCTGCGTCCGTCACCAAGCCGCCGCCATGAAATGACGCGGGCGCGCGCACGCGGCCTGGCGCAGCGGCAGCCGCCCGTAACGTCCAGGAACCCGTCATACAAAAACCAACCGCACCAATTCCGCGCTCTGAATCGACCGCATCCTGTGCATCAAGCCAGGCGACATAGGCTGTGGTGTCGAGTTTAACAGTCTCTGGAGACAGGGCACTATAGTGCGGTGTGACCCGCTCGCGTCCACCTGGATCGCGGATGGTCTCCCCATCTTGGAACAGGCGTCCACTCATCGTGCGATAATAAGGATTCATTGCCAATACGGCATAACCCGACCCTGCGAGGCGTCGCGCCATATCGAAGAAAGCCGGTCGCACGCCGTGGATATCTGGCCACATAATCACAGCTGCATGTGCCCCGCTGGCGGGATGGATGAACAAACCATCAGCCTCGCCCGCTGGGGTATCAATACGAACTTCGGTTTCGGTCAATTCATCCGAGACGCTTTCGCCCGGCGTCGCGCAGGCGGTCGCCAAGAGGCTTGTGCTGGCGATCGCTGCGCTTGCCCCTAATGAAAACTCGCGTCGGGAAACGCGCTTTCGTTCTAGATAGGCATCTAGTTCGCGCTCTGTCGTCTCGTCACACATGGTTTCACGCTCCGTTCGTGTAGATCAGGTGGCAATCAACATGCCGTAAACCCAGACGCAATCAAGTCATTGCGCCGGCTTATCTCGCCGTCTGAGTTTGAGACGTCATGCCAATGTCCGACTTCGCACTCACCCATTAGCAATACAACTCTGTGCTGGGGGATCGAGACACTGCTCGCGATACAGACGGGGACTTGATTATGCTCACCCAACCAAACACACACCAGTCTCAACTTCTGATTCAATCACAAACCGAGTTCCATGCATATCGCGCTGACTTAGCCTGGGGTCATTGCGCAGCTGTCATGGACATGACGCCCCTCAACAGCGATTTTTGCACGGGTTTGTTCGTCAATCAGACCTGGCTTGCTGGCGATTGCTTGATCAATCAACGCGCCATTGACGGCAACAGCCATCGGCACACCAAAAAACATATTCATCAAACCGGCGGCATGGTGTTTGTCTATCGCTACCTATCTGGGTTTTCCATCGGCCAGTCGAACGATACCCCCTATTCCATTCATCCAGGCATGATCGCGATTTCAGACTATTCTCGTCCGTTTGAAGGAGTCCAAGTCGCGGGCGTGACACAAGGGATTTTTATCCCGCATGGCAGCTTGGGATACAAACCCGGCGAGAGTTCGCGTCTACGCTTGTTTTCAGAATCGTCTACCTATGCGCAGGTCATTCACCGCGAATTCGATGGCTTGTTCTCTTGGCTGCAGAAAGACGAGCAAAATATACCTGTGAACCATCTTGAACGGATCAAGGATGTGTTGCGCCTCGCCATCCAAGGCGATTGTGTACACCAAGACATCCGCAATCGCGCACGAGAGGCGTTAAAGGAAACAATATGCTTGTTTATCGAGCGAAGTCTTTCCGACTTAAATCTCTCCCCGCGCACTATTCTGGCGCAATTTGGCGTGTCACGGGCGACTCTGTTTCGAATATTCGAGCCTGAAGGCGGGGTGCGAAACTATATCAATTCGCGACGGCTGTTTCGGGCCGTGCATCAGATTTCCACCAATCCTCTGACCCGTGGCGAAATTCATAAAGCGGCAGAGCGTTGGGGGTTTTCATCCGACGCCAATTTCAATCGTGCCGTTAAGCGCGCGTTCGGGACGCGTCCTAGCGCCCTGTTCGAGGGGCCGATTGAGGAGGTTCAACTTCCAGATCCTTCACGCGCAATTTGGGCGCGCAATCGTGCCGGGCTCCTCAATCGTGGATGGAGCACGTTATAGGCAGATGCATCGCGTTAGCCCTACTTGACCCAAGCACCGGGCGCATTGGTGCGATAGCCAAGGGACTGATACGCAGCATCAACTACGCTTTGTCCACGGTCGTTCAACAAAATGCCCGACCCCATCTGGTTCATCGTATAGCTGAACGCGAGGCCACACTCCGGATCCGCAAAACCGATCGACCCGCCTGCACCGACATGTCCAAAGGCTGATTCTCCGATGATCGCACTCATCTGATCACCTTGCGGATAAGCGCGATTGTCCATGGACTTCATGAAACCCGACGCAAATCGAGTCGGCGCAAGCAAGGTTGCGTCGACACCGCTTGCGGTGGTGACGCGCATCATTGCGGCGAGACGATCGGCTGAAACCAGAGAGCCATCATTGGTTGCCAAGGGCGTATACCAAGACACTTGGCCGCGCGCATTGGCGATCCCCCCCGCCCCGCCAATTTCGGCTTTGTGAGCTTCTGGGTCATTCATGTTCCAGCCGCCATTGTTCAAAAAGGATTTGGCTTGTAGCGACTCCGGATCGGTAAACAGCTTCATAGTGAAAGCCGTTGGAATATCGCCCTCCTTCGGCTCATACAGACGAATCGGCGCGATCGGTTTGGAGAAATAATCTGGAATTCCGATCCAGAAATCTGCACCCGTCGGCCCAGCAACCTCATCAGCGAAAAACTGTCCCAAAGATTTTCCGGATACGCGGCGTACCAGTTCTCCCACGGTCCATCCAAAATTGACCATGTGATAGCCATTGCGCGTCCCCGGTTCCCACCAGGCTTCCTCATCCTCCATGCGGGACACCATATAATCCCAGTCCAGAAAGCCGCCTTCGCGGATCGGGTCGCGATTGGTCGGAACCGCACTTTCATGGTTGAGCATCATTTGGACCGTCGTTGCCTCTTTGCCATTCTTGGCAAAGCCAGGCCAATAGGTGGCGACCGGAGCAGCAGGGTCGAGCAAACCCCGATCTATCAAAATGTGGGCGCACAGGGCCGTTGCGGCTTTGGTGCAGGAAAAAACGATCGAGACCGTATCTTCTTGCCAAGCTTCGCCTGTGTCTGGATCGGCCATCCCGCCCCACAGATCGACTTTGGTTTCACCATCAACGCTTAAGCAAACAGAGGCACCGACTTCACCGCGCTCGGCAAAATTACGTTCAAATTCTTCTTTGACGCGGGCAAATTGTGGATCGCAATGACCTTGCACCTGGCTCATCCTGGGGTCTCCTCCTATATGTGCATGCATAGAAGCAAGGTTTCGAGTGCAGCGCGAGGCTGACTTTGGGGCACGTAGCGCGAGGGACCGGGCATGGCGAACAAGCAGGCAATCTTCTTGGAGGGCAATCTGCTGCGCCATATTATCATAATGGCTTCGTCGGCCAGCATCGGGTTGGTCTCGATTTTCCTCGTTGATTTTGCCGATTTGCTGTTCATTTCAATGCTCGGTGAAGCGGAACTTGCCGCCGCTGTGGGCTTTGCAGGCACAGTGCTGTTTTTCACCTTCTCGGTGTCCATCGGACTGACCATAGCGACCAGCGCGCTGGTGGCGCAAAGGTTAGGGCAAGGCGAAGCGTTAGAGGCACGCAAGATTGCCTCTAGCGTCATGGTGTTTGGTGCCTTTGTCAGTGCGATTCTGGCTGTCCTGTGTTGGTTCTTCGCACCAAGCTTGCTGGGAGTTATCGGGGCTAAAGGCACGACACTGGATTTGGCCGTACGGTATTTCAGGATTGTTGTGACCGCCATGCCGATCGCCGCAATTGGAATGATGGCAACGGGCATATTACGCGCCCGCGGCGATGCTCGTCGCGCGATGACGGTGACGCTCACAGCGGGCGCCGTTAATGCCATTCTAGATCCGATCCTCATCTTCGGGTTTGGGCTTGGTTTAGACGGCGCGGCCTATGCCTCCGTCGCCGCCAGATTTGCGACATTGGCAACGGCGCTCTACCCCATTTTCAAACACTATGGCGGCTTCGCAAAAATAAACCCCGCGCGGTTCAAGAAGGATCTCGCCCCAATAATCGCCATCGCCGCCCCCGCGATGCTAACCAATGTGGCAACACCGATTGGCAATGGGTTTGTGACGCGCGCGATTTCAGATTTTGGCGACAGTGCCGTCGCTGCGATGGCCGTCGCCGGGCGTCTGACCCCTCTCGCCTTCTGTGTGATATTTGCTCTGTCGGGTGCGGTGGGGCCAATTATCGGCCAGAATTTCGGGGCCAAACAGTTTTCGCGGGTTAGGGGCACGCTGATCAAAGCGGTCCAATTTACCACCATTTATGTCGCGGTGATGTGGGGCGTGTTGATGCTCACTCACGGCTTCATCTCAGACAGTTTCAAACTCAGCGATGAAGGCGCCACGATCATCTTCTGGTTCGCGCTCGTCGTGGCCCCATTGTTCTTGTTCAACGGCACTTTGTTCGTTTCCAACGCAGCCTTCAACAATTTGCGCCGCCCTTTGTTCTCGACCTTCCTGAACTGGGGAAAGAACACGATTGGCGTCGTGCCATTCATTGCCGTTGGCGCCGCATTGGGCGGTGCACCAGGCGTCCTAATCGGCCAGTCCGTTGGCGGTGTCTTGTTCGGGATAGTTGGATTCTGGCTCGCTTATCGATTGGTCAATCGGTATGAGCGGGGGGACTCTGATCCGGACAAAGGCATGCAAGTCCCTCTCATGCGCCGGCGCGCAGAAGCGCCGTTTAACTCGCCGCGCAGTTAACCGGCAGACAGACTAAAAACCACGGTCCAACCAGTCCGCAAAATAGCTTTGTTTTCGCTGGTAATCCTCCACCGCAGCATCTGGCGTTCGACGTAACAATCGCACCTGATCACCTGGTCGGATCTGTCCTAAGAGATGTCGATCGCAGCGAGCGACGCCGGCAATACGCGGATAACCGCCAGTCGTCTGAGCATCACACGATAGGACAATCGGAACGCCAGAGGGCGGACACTGAATCGTACCAGGGAAGACTGGCGCACTTTTCATCATACCATCACTGTCCAGACCAAGCTCATGCCCAGTCAAAGCCAGCCCCATCCGCGTCGCTTGGCGCCCGATGGTGAACGTCTCCGAGAACAAAATCCGTTGCCCTTCTGGGTTGAGAAGCTTTGTTTCAGCCGACTCGCAGGCACGCAATGCGAATTGATGCGTCATGACGGGGCGAAGCGTTTCGGGGGTTTCAAGCGTGGACGCAAACAGACCTGCCTCGATCGAGCGCAAGACATCACCCATCCGTAGCGCTCGCCCCTCGTGCCCGCCTATCCCTGCCGGTAGATAGGTCGAAGTCGAGCGAAACTGCTCAGCCGCTTGGAATCCGGAGTGGATGGCAAGATATGATCTCGCGCCATTTACCGGCGGGGTGAGTGAAAGCGTGTCGCCGGGTTGCAAATGGAGTGTCCGGTGAAACGAAGCGTCCCGCCCGGAAACTCGTGCACCACCATCAGCGCCTGCGAGGGCTATTGAGCAAGCCGCCTCAATCTCAGCTTCAAACCCACCATAGGTGATTTCCAAACAGGTTGATGAGATTGCATTGCCGACCAGTCGATTGGCCAATGCCATGGATAAAGGGTCAGCCGGGCCCGAATACGGCATGCCATAATGCCTCTGACCCAGCCGCGGGGCACCTTGTAAAGTTGTTTGAATTCCGGGTTGAAGGACGCGGAGCATCTACACCGCCTTAAACTTAAGGCGCTGTCCCGGCTGCAGCAGGAACGGCGTTTCAGCGTCTGGATCAAACAAAGTCTGTGCGGTCCGCCCAATCAACGGCCATCCTCCCGGACCAGCGAGTGAATAGATGCCGGTAAATGCGGCGCTGATGCCAACCGATCCGGCGGGTACGCGCGATCTTGGATTGCTCAAGCGGGGCACTTTCGCTTGATCCGGTAAGCCCGAGATGTAGGCAAATCCAGGCGTGAAGCCGATCATCTCGACGATATGATTTTGATCGGTGTGCATCGCGATTAGAGCTTCAGGTGACAGACTCAATGCTTCGCAAATCATCGCAAAATCTGGTCCATCCGCGCCGCCATAGCGGATATCGATTGTCAGAGGCGCGGCCGCGGATTCGTTATCCTTCGGCGATAGCGCGAATGCTCCCAACCAATCTGCGATCTTGTCTTGCTGCCTAGGGTTGAACTTTATGCAAACGCTAGCAAGCCCCGCCACCACGTCCTCAACCATTTCTTCGGCACGAAGGGCTGATGCCAGCTTTTGCGCCTGACGCGGGGTGTCAGCGCGCATTTCGAAGATATCATCGGCAATGCGAACAGGGGTCAACCGGGTCGACATATCGAAATATCATTTTGTTCCAATGCCGCCTTGATCGATCGTGCAGCTTTAACGGCATTCGGCGTGTCTCCATGCACGCAAATCGTGTCGACAGGCAGCGCCAGCATCGCCCCGTCAAAACTCGTGACCGATTGACGCTTGGCAATGTCTAGCGCCTGGCGGGTCTGATCTTCAGGAGCATGGATCATCGCTCCCGCCAATTTCCGGTCTCGCAATCGGCCGTCCGCTTCGTAAGCGCGATCAGCAAAGCCCTCCGCCACGAAAACGATGTTTTGGCGTTTCGCCGCTAGCTCGAGCTGCGATTGTGGCGGACCGAACAACGTGGCCGACGGCATCACGTAGGATAAGACGCGTACAATGCTCTGCGATAAGTCCGCATCCTTGGCCGCCATATTGTAGAGCGCACCGTGCGGCTTCAAATGAGAGAGCGTGAGGCCGATTTCTTCGGCATAGCGTTTCAGCTCAGCCACCTGCTCGATCAATACAGATTCCAGCGCAGCGCCAGACAAGTCTGATACCGTTCGTCCAAAATTCTCGCGATCCGGAAAAGAGGGGTGCGCCCCGGCTGCGACGCCATTGTCGCGAGCAAGGGTCAGGGCTGTGCGCATGGAAGCCTCGTCACCGGCGTGTCCGCCGCAAGCGATATTGCAACTGGTCACCACGCCCATCAGCTCTGCATCGAAGGCGCAACCTTCGCCGAGGTCGGCATTCAAATCTATGCACTTACTCATGCCATCAAGCCCGCCGCTCTTAAGATAAGCCGCAGTCCAAGCCCGACTGTAATCAACACAATCGCGCCACCCGCAATGTTTGCCGCAAGCGAGTTCGTTTGTGTGTTGAGCAAATCCTTGCGGTTCATGATGTACAGCAGAAACACAGCGACAATTGGGAGCAGCAGACCATTCGCATATTGCGCAATCAGGATCAAAGAGACCGGTCTAATGCCTGACAGACTGATGGCCGCACCAACCAAGATCACGAATAATGCGGTGCCCCGGAAAAGTCGCGATTTGCGAGCCTCGTCGCCGCCAATAATCTCACTGAGCGCAAAAGCGGTCGCCATAGGTGCGGTAATGGCGGAGGTTAAACCCGCTGCGAACAGGCCTATCCCAACGACATAGCGAGCGGCGTCCCCAAATGCAGGCTCGATCGCCAAGGCCATATCGGCGGCGCTATTAACCTCCAGCCCTGAGCGAAACAGGGCGCTCGCGGCGGTGGACATGATGAGAATAGAAACCAATCCTCCCAAACCAATTGAGAGCGCTGAGTCTGTGCGTGCCGCGCTGGGGTCTTCCCCGTCAGACCATTTTTGTTTGGCCGCGGCGGCATGGAGAAAAAGATTGTATGGCACAATTGTGGTACCGATCAGCCCCACGGCGATCAACGTTCCTCCATCCGGAATGCGTGGGACCAAGCCACTCAGCCACGGCCCCCAATCGATCCCAACCAGGAAAACGCTGACGATGAAGGCCGCGCTCATGATCATGACGAGCGCGATGAGTAGTTTTTCAAGCAGCGCGTAGCGACCTACCCATACTGCAATCGCCGCGGTCAGCGCTAAACCGGCAACCAACCATGACTGTCCTGGCGATTGGTTTTTCAACAAGGCATCCATACCAAGCGCCCCGCCGCTGAGATTCCCGCCCTCATAGGCACAGTTTCCGATCAGCAATGCGGCAAAGACTAATCCCCCTATCGCCCATTTTTGCCAAGTCGATGACGTGCTTTGCATCAAGGCTTCGCCTAACCCCAATCGCGCGCCTGCGCCCAGTCGTGCGGCCATATCTTGTAAAAGGATTGTTGCTATCGTCGCAAAGACGAGCGCCCAAACCAGCGCATATCCAAAATTGCTACCCGCCAGCGTACACGCCGTTACCGTGCCGGGGCCGATAAACGCCGCGGCGACAAGTATACCTGGACCAAAACTCCGCTTCATAGGCATGACCATAGCGTAACGCGGAAACATGTCGATTGGCGCGTCTGTGAATGAGATCAACAGCGCACCTCGGCCTGTTTAGTGGCAGAGCGCTAGAGCCGGTGAAGCGTCGCTGTGGAGCATCTTGCTCGTGGTCCCCCCAAACAGCATCTGCCCGATCCGGGCATGCCCATAAGCGCCCATAACCAGCATCGAGACTTCATGCACGGCGCAGGCGTCGAGTAGGCCTTTGGAGACCGCGCCCTCTAACGTTATGGAGGTCACGTCCAACCGTTGCTCCTGGAGGATTTCGGTCAGCCGCGCTTTTGTATCTTCGCATTCGGGCGACCATTGATGACGAACCTTGCCTGGATGTTCCGCGATGATGGCATGCTTGTAAGTCGCGATCAGAGGGAGGTGCATTTTGACGGCCCGCGCCGCGATCGGACTGCCGTCCCACGCAATCATGCACGTGTCGGACTCCTTCGCTGTTTTGGGCGCCAAAACGAGCGGCAGATTGGCTTCCATTAGGACATGTTCAAAGACGGGGTTTAAACCATGATTGGATTCGGTTGCTTCTTTAGGCAAGACAAAAGCATCGGCGAGCGACGCACGCACGGCGCCATGCAGCGCCACGGAACCAACCCGCCGATCAAAATTCGCATGCAGCCATGAGCCAGACGCATCGGTTGTGGCTTTGAATGCTTCTTTGAACCTTTCAGTCTGCGTCTCTTGTGCTTCCGCCATCGACGCGATTGCCGCGCCGCCCAGAACCACGGTCTCGGCGCCAGAGATATAGATAGAGGCGGTCGCCGGGTCCGGCATTGCACAGAGTCCAGTCAATGTAGACCCGAAGCGTTTGGTTAAGTGGACTGCTGTTTCAATGGCTGGTCCGACGGCGGCGACATCGCCGCCCAACATGACTGTGACGGACATGCTTTGCCCTCCTGTTTTCGATACATATCGAATTTAGGAAGGCCACATCGCGCACAGTATCAGGAACAACCCTGAGTGTTCAGATTGGCAGATTATGGTCTATTCTGAAAGATCCGTCCGACTCTTGAGCGGCGTATCCTCATCCACAAGAATGCGATGCGCAGCGCCGTCTAAATCATCGTATTGATTCGACATCACCGACCATAGAAATCCGACCAGACCCAATAGGCCGAGCCCTAATGCAACCGGGATGAGATAGACAATGATGTTCATCAGGCGCCTCGATTCAATCGCAATGCGTTCAAGGTCACAATAAGTGAAGAGGCAGACATCGCAATCGCAGCGATGAGCGGCGTAACATGGCCTGTCACGGCGATCGGCACGGCAATACAATTATAAGCCGCCGCCAATCCGAAATTCTGGAGCATCACCCATTTGGTCCGTTTGGAAACGCTCAGTACCGTTCGGATCGCGGTCAGGCCGCCAGAATAGACAGCATCCGACGCTGATTGAGACACATCCATCGCGCCGCCCGGCGTTAAAGAGGCATGCGCAAGGGCGAGAGCACCGGCATCATTCAAGCCGTCGCCGACCATAAGGACTTTCTTGCCCTCTTTTTGCAGCACAGATAGGCGATCCGCTTTCCCTGTCGGCGTCACGCGCGCGTGCCAGGTATCGATCGCCAGACGCTCCGCGACACGCTCCACAGCGTCTGATGTGTCGCCAGAGAGGATCTCGATCGCAAGCCCTTGTTGCTTTAACTCCTCCACGGTTTCGCTGGCGTCTGAGTGCAATTGGTCTTCGAATTTGAAGGCCAACGGGTCGCCCTGCTCGCCTGCCAGCCAGAGCGAAACGCCGTCGGTTTCAGGGATTTTTTGCAAGCCAACCCATTCCGCAGAGCCTAAACGAAAACGTTCGCCATCAATCCAACCCTCTACGCCCAGCCCAGCATGTTCGGTGACGCGCTCGGAGATCGGGCCAGCACCGGCCGCCGCAACGATGGCACGTGACAATGGATGCCGGCTGGCACGCGCCAATTGTGCTGCGCGCGCCAATTCATCGCCGTGTACGGAACTCAGGCGGGGCGTACCGAGCGTGAGTGTTCCGGTCTTATCCAGGACGACATGATCGACTTCCGCAAACCGTTCCAGTGCGTCACCTGAACGCAAGAACACCCCGCGCTTGAACAAGTGTCCCGACGCGACCACTTGCGCCACAGGGGCCGCGAGCGCGAGCGCGCAAGGACATGTAATAATGAGTGTGGATACCGCGACCAGAATAGCTTGATGGACGCTGGCGCCGATCATTAGCCAACCGAGGAAGGCCAAAACCGCTGTGGTGTGAACAAATGGAACATAAAGCGCCACAGCTTTGTCAGCAATTTGCCGGTATCGCGCACGTTTTTGCTCACCGGCCTCCAACATGGTTGCGATTTGCGACAGGAGAGAATCGGAAGCTGCGCTCAGCGCTCTGCCCTGGACAGGATGGTCGAGATTGAGACTGCCTGCATATAAGGTTTCGCCAACGCCAATGGTACGCGGCAGACTCTCGCCGGTCACCAGACTCTCATCGATACCGCTCCGACCGTCGGTGATTTCCAGGTCGATGACAGCGCGCTCACCTGCGGCAAGCAATATTGTGTCGCCAGCCTCGACGTCTTCGGCGAGCACCGCTTCAACCCGTCCAGTTTGCGACAGACGATTGATTGATCGATTTTGCAGCGCGGCCAAATCATGCGCTGCCGCGTGTGCCTGCCGCCGCAACCGCGCATCCAAGAACCGGCCGATCAGCAAGAAAAAGAGCAGCATAACGCTGGCGTCATAATAGGCATGCTGTCCGCCCGTAAGAGTCTCCCAAGTGCTGACCCCAAACGCCAGAATCAGAGCGAGCGAGATCGGCACATCCATATTGGCTTGGCCGTGCCGCAAGACGGCGAACGCAGACTGGAAGAAATGACGTCCGCTATAAATCAAAACTGGGAAGGCGATCAGGCCCGAAATTCCATGAAGAACTACGCGTGTCGGCTCGCCCATTTCGCCACGGCCACCCCAAACCGAAACGGAGAGCAACATGATATTGGCGAGCGCGAACGCGGCCACGCCCATCGAGATCAATAGACCCCGCTCTTCGGATTTTGCAGCTTTGGCAGATTTATCCTCAGAGAAAGCGGAAACACCATAGCCCAAACGGCTGACGCTGGTCGCGATGTCTTCAGCTGTCGTTTCGCCCGACCAGGCGACGAAAAGTTTGCCGTTCGACAAGTTCAGCCGCGCCTGTTGCACACCTGATTGTCCTGATACGGTCGATTCTATCTTCGATAGGCAGCCCCCACATTTCGCCCCGCGCACTGACAAGGTCAGTGTCTTCAAACCGTTTTTCTTTTTTACGAATGGCGTGAAATCAGACGACAGCGCGCTTGATGGCGGCGCCAATCCAGAGGGGCACCCCGGTTCGAGCGGAGGCGTAAGTGCTGTCATGAGACGATCAGCGTTTTTTCAAGATTGAAGACGATCTCGTCGGTATCGGCATCGAGGACACTCACGCGCAGCAACCATTGCCCGGGCGCAAGGGTGCTCACCGGCGCCGCATATTCTCCTCCCAAGCGGGTTTGGAAGACCACCGCCTGGTCGCCATCGCGGGTCGCCAGGCGACGCAACTCGCCAACCATTGAGCGATGCGTCAACGGATGCCCTTCTGCGTCGCGGAGCCGAACAATAATCTCCTCACCTCGCACACCTGCCTCAGCCTGCCAGCCAAGTGTGGCTTGGCTGGCGCGCGCAGCCAGCGTGTCATTATAATTGAGACCCTGGACGTAGGACTTCTTGATGTCCTCACCCGGAAAACTGGTAATCGCATGATAGAGAAAAACGCCATTCACCGAAAACATCACACCAAAAAAGGCCATCATGATCAGGAGGACATGCCAACCTTTGAGTTTTTTGCCGTCGTTTTCTTCGGTCATTTGAGCTGAAGCATGGGTCATTGGGCAGGTCCTCTAAAGGAAGCGCGGTTGCTGTCGGTTTCGCCGCTGACGATGTCTTCGACGGCAATCGTGATTTGACGCCGAGCGGTGCCAGCTGGCGCGCGAACGAGAATTCGGTAGCGATCGACGCCATGAGACTCGACCGGAAGCTCTATGTCAGTTCCGCCTTCATGCTCCATTCCGATCACATCGAATGACAATCCTTCAACGCCAGAAACGCTAACACGCATCATGCGCGGTTCGGAGAGTTTATTGACGAGTTTAAGCGTGTAACCGTTTTGAATCTCACCATTAGACAACTGCACAAATGGCGGTGAGCGGTCTTTTAAGACGTTCGCTTCGATCGTCGCTTTCGTGGCAAGACCCCAGACAATGAGGCCCCCAATCGCCGCAATCAAGAATACGTAAAGCAGCGTCCGCGTCCGCAAGACGCGATACTTGGGCGGCGTTTGCTTGGCCGCACGCGCAGCGACTGCAATGTCGGTATCATAAGCGATAAGACCCGTCGGGCGACCGATCTTCTTCATCATCTGATCACACGCGTCGATACACAGCGCACAATGGATACACTCCAATTGCGGACCGTTTCGAATGTCGATGCCGACCGGGCAAACCTGCACGCATTGATCACAATCAATGCAATCGCCGCGGTCCTCCCAACTCTGTGATTTGCGTTTCGGCCCGCGTGGTTCGCCGCGGTCATAGCGATAGGTCACATTCAGGGCATGCTCATCCGTCAGCGCGCCCTGGATGCGCGGCCAGGGGCACATATAGGTGCAGACTTGTTCGCGCATCCAACCCGCCAGGAAGTAGGTCGTCATGGTGAGGATGCCGGCAAACCAGTACGCAGAGAGCGGCGCTTCACCGGTGAACCATCCTTGCGCGACGGTCGGCGCGTCATGCCAATAGAGAATGAACGCGCCTCCGGTCCAAAAAGCGATGACCATCCATATCAAGTGCTTGCCGAGTTTACGCCAAGCTTTGTTGAAACTCCACGGCGCTTTGTCGAGCCTCATCCGAGCAGCACGATCGCCCTCGAAAGCCCGTTCAACCCAAATATAGAGATCGGTCCACACCGTCTGCGGGCAGGTATAGCCGCACCAAACCCGGCCTAATAGGGAGGTTACTAGGAACAGCCCCAGCGCGGCTAAGATCAATAAACCCGCCAGGAAGTGAATATCCTGCGGCCAAATCTCAATGAAGAAAAAGTAGAATTTCTCGCTATCAAAATCGGCCAACACGGCCTGGTTCGGGATCCCCTCGCCGCGATCCCAGCGGAGCCACGGCAAGAGGTAATACACGCCAAGCGTCGCCGCCATGACGAGCCATTTCACACCGCGGAACTTGCCATGCGCGAGCTTGGGATAGATTTGCTCGCGCTTGGCATAGAGATCCTTATGCGGCGGCGGGTTTGGCCCGCCCTGCCCGGCACCCGGGTGAATGTTCAGCGTTGTGTGTCCCATAGCGGGTCGCCTTATTCGCCCCCGCCCAGAGTGTGGACGTAAACGGCTAGAGCTTTGATCGAGGCATCATCCAAACGGTCCTGCCAGGCTGGCATGTGCGAATTACGCGCATTGTAAATCGTATTGTAGATCGCTGTTTCGGTACTGCCGTAAAGCCATTCTTGATCGGTCAGGTTTGGCGCGCCTTGCGTGCGATCGCCCTGCGCATCTACGCCATGGCAGGTTGCACATTGCAGCTGGTATAGTGTTTCAACACTGCTCGCGAGATCGGCGTCAAAGTCTTGGCCAGAAACACGCAAGACATAATGCGTTAGCCCATCGATTTCTTGATCGCTGAGCAAGCCATCACGTCCGAAAGAAGGCATCAAGGAGAAACGAGTGGCGTCATCCGCGTCATGTCGAATGCCGTGCCGCAGCGTGTACTCGATCCCGTCCAGCGTACCATCCCACAGCCAGACATCGTCAGCCAGGATCGGATAACCAATCGCGCCGCGACCGCCCGCACCGTGACATGTGGCGCAATTGTCGCCGAACAGGCTCTCGCCCATGGCCAGTGCAAATTGCTGCAGCTCGCGATCGGTTTCAATCTCATTGAGCGAGGCTTCGAGCAACGTCGCGGATTGCTCCACGCGGGCGTCTTTGAGGTCTTGCACCGCGGCGGCCACCAAGTCTCGGTCTGAGTGATTGCGCAGTCCCGGCGTGTTGGTGCCGAGCCCCGGCAATGCCGGAATCGCCGGCATAAACACCATATAGATCACCGCCCAAACAATCGTGCCGTACCAGATATATAACCACCAGCGCGGCAATGGATTGTTCAGCTCCTTGATGCCGTCCCAGCTATGACCGGTCGTTTCGACGCCGCTATGGTCATCAATGTCTTTGCGTTCATCGGTCATGTTTCGGACCTCCATCTTCGAGCGGCATCCGCGCCGCGGCGTCAAAGTTTTCCTGATTGCGTGGCCAGAGCGCATAAGTCAGCGCAGCGAGAAACATCAAAACGAAGTAAATCAGGCCGCCTGTTTGCGCGAAACTTGAGAGCATCTCATACATGGTCTTACTCCCTATCGCCGGTTGCTGAGATCATCAGCTTGGTAGGTTGAGAAATCGACCAGTGTGCCGGTCATCTGAAGATAAGCGACGAGCGCATCCATCTCAGTAATCTCGTCAGGATTGCCATCCCAATCGCGAGCTTCGACTGTGCCTTGACGGCCTGCTTCGGCTTCGTAGAGCCCCATGAGGCTGTCATAGTAATCGAAGCCTTTGTCGTTGGGATCGGCTTGCGCCAGAATGTGCCCTTTGGCGTTTTCGATCATTTCGTCAGAGTATGGCACCCCAACCAGACGTTCGGTGCGCAAGCGGTCCTCGATGCCCTCATATTTAAGCTTCTTGTCCATCAAGAAGGCATAAGGCGGCATGATGCTTTCCGGCACCAAAGCGCGTGGATCAACCAAGTGGTCAACTTGCCATTCGGCAGAGTACTTTCCGCCGACACGGGCCAAGTCTGGCCCAGTGCGCTTAGAGCCCCACTGGAACGGATGGTCATACATCGACTCCGCCGCCAAGGAGTAGTGGCCATAGCGCTCAACTTCGTCGCGCAATGGACGCACCATTTGACTGTGGCAGACATAACAGCCTTCGCGAATATAAATGTCGCGGCCTTTCAGCTCGAGCGGCGTGTAGGGGCGCATGCCGTCCACTTTCTCGATCGTATTGTCCATATACATTAGCGGCGCCATTTGAATGATCCCGCCAATCGACACCACGACCAAAATGCCGATGGTGAGGAGCAGAGAGTGGCGCTCTAATACGCCGTGATTATTCATCAGTCCCATGATTACGGTCCCTTATTCGGCTGGGGCCAACGCAGCGCGCGGCTCTGGATTTGCGTAGGGGTCATTGGCCTCTGGCTCGAGCGCTTCGGCTTCGCCATGCCCGAGGGTTGTGCGGACCAAGTTGTAGGCCATGATCGCCGCACCGCTGAAGTATAACAGGCCACCCACCATGCGGATGATATAGCTGATATGCTTGGCCTCGACGGTTTCAACGAAGCTGTATTCGAGGAAACCGTACTCGTTATAAGCGCGCCACATCAGGCCTTCCATGATGCCGGCGAACCACATGGATACCATGTAGAAAATAATGCCGATCGTGGAGATCCAGAAGTGCCATTCGACCAGTGACTTAGAGAACAAGCCCTTCTTCTTATACAGCCACGGCACCAGGCAGTAGAGCGCGCCAAAACTGATATAGCCAACCCAGCCGAGTGCACCGGAATGCACGTGGCCAATGCCCCATTCAGTATAGTGGCTGAGCGAGTTTACTGCCCGCACAGACATTAGCGGTCCTTCGAAGGTCGACATGCCGTAAAAGGCCAGCGAGACGACCATCATCCGAACAACCGGGTCAGTACGCAGCTTGTCCCAGGCCCCGGAAAGCGTCATCACGCCGTTGATCATTCCGCCCCAACTCGGCATCCACAGCATCACGGAGAAAGTCATGCCCAGTGTCTGCGCCCATTGTGGCAGCGCGGTATAATGCAAGTGGTGCGGACCGGCCCAGATATAGATGAAGATCAGCGACCAGAAGTGAACAATCGACAGGCGATACGAAAAGACCGGCCGGTTCACGCGCTTCGGAATGAAGTAGTACATGATGGCCAAGAAGCCTGTGGTCAGAAAGAAGCCCACCGCATTGTGCCCGTACCACCACTGCGTCATCGCATCCTGAACCCCCGAAAAGACCTGCACGGACTTCGAGCCTGTGAGGCTGACCGGGATGGAGAGATTGTTGACGATGTGCAGCATCGCAATCGTCACAATGAAAGACAGATAGAACCAGTTGGCGACGTAAATATGCGGCTCTTTACGCTTCCAAAGCGTGCCGAGGAAAACCAGCAGATAGACCACCCAAACCAAGGTTAGCCAGAGGTCGACATACCATTCTGGCTCAGCATATTCCTTCGACTGGGTAATCCCCAAGAGATAACCCGTCGCCGCCAGAACGATGAAGATCTGATAGCCCCAAAACACGAACCATGGCCACATGCCGCCAGCGATTCGCGTCCGGCAGGTGCGCTGGACGACGTAGAAACTTGTCGCCAGCAACACATTGCCACCAAACGCAAAAATCACCGCACTCGTATGGAGCGGTCTCAGACGGCCAAAATTGGTCCATCCGAATTCCGGAAAGTAAAACAGAGCCGGCCAAGTTAATTGCAATGCAATCACGACCCCGACCAACAGACCGGCAATCCCCCAGAACATGGAGGCGGCAACCCCGAATTTGATCAGCGTGTTTTCGTACTCGCTCTCGTCAAACGGGTCGCGATCAACCAAGCCGCCCGCCCAAAGCGCGGTACCGACGAGAAAACACCCGGCCAATGCCATGAATGTGAGAGCTTGAACCTCCATCCCAGCATCTTTTGCGAAGCTGCCCATCAAGAGAGCTAGAAAAATAAATACGCCTGTAAGCGCGCCAACAGCTAGAATGCTGGTATTGTTTCCGCGTCGCACGGACCCGACCAATTGCGTCATTGTCGCTCTGCCCTTCAATAGTCCCCAACCGGGGCGATTTCAGCTGAGCCGAGCCATATCTTTCACCGCCTGGAGGCTGAATAAGGGAAATCCCCTATGTGCGTCGCCGCCGCACCCAGTAGAAGGAGATCGAACGGGACAGATTGGAGCGCCTTATGTCGACATCTCTGCAAGCCACGATTGGACTATTCATGCTCATCGTGGGCGGCATCAAAACGTGGCTCCATATGGGCACGGTACCAATGCTGTCTCTGCCGACGTGTAATGGCAACACGCTTGAACTTGCACTCGGCGGGTCAAGCTGGTTTGAACAAGCCCATTGTTGGGGCTGTTACATGTTTGCAGCGGGGCTCGGTGTGGTCTTATTTGCGACGTACCAGCAGTTTCAAAAGCGGCGCTCTGTCGCTCCTCTGATGGATTGATCGATGCCTGACGCCCGTTACAAAGGGTGGCTGATGGAAGATGATCAGCATCCTGTCCTTTCGGACGCCGACGGGCAATATACTGACCGACGTTCGCTCGAGCCGCTTATGCGCAGCGTACTGGCTTCAGTCCCAGACGCCATGATCGTCATCAATGAACGCGGTCAGATGCTCGCCTTCAGTGCCGCGGCCGAACGCTTGTTCGGATATACGGCCAAGGACGTCGCCGGGAAAAACGTCTCGGTTCTAATGGCAGGTGCAGATGAAACGCACCATGACCAATATATCTCAAACTATCTCTCTACCGGAGAGAAACAAATCATCGGCATCGGCCGAATCGTTTCTGCCAAACTGGCCGATGGCACAACCATCCCAGTAGAGCTAAAAATTGGCGAAGCCGAGATTGACGGCAAGCGACTGTTTACGGGCTACATACGAGATATGTCTCAGCAACAAGCCGACGCCCTGCGCCTGTCGCAAATGCAGGTCGAGCTGGCCAATTTCTCGCGGTTAAGCGCGGTCGGCACGATGGCATCAGCCATGGCGCATGAATTGAACCAGCCATTGACCGCCGTCGCGAACTATCTCGAAGCCGCCCGTGACATGCTCGATGATGCGGATGCGAACACATTGGCTTACATCCAGGAAGCCTTAGACGCGGCTGCCAACCAATCGATTCGCGCCGGACAAATCGTTCGTCGCTTGCGCGACTATGTTTCACGCGGCGAGCTCGATATGCGCCCCGTCAAATTGCGCGACGTCGCTGAGGACGCCACACCGCTGGCAAAGGTTGGCTTTGAGGGACAATTGGCAAGGGTGATTGTGCAAATCCCCGACGATTTCCCAATTGTATTGGCTGACCGGCTTCAATTAAGGCAAGTCATCGTCAACCTCGTCCGCAATGCGATTGAGGCCTTGGTTGACACTGAGATCCCGCAAATTTGGATCACCGCCAAAGTGCTAGACGGACTGGCCCACGTGATCATAGAGGACAATGGGCCTGGCATCCCCGGCGCCGGCGGCGCGTCGCCTTTCGACGCCTTTAACAGCACCAAGCCCGGCGGTATGGGCCTCGGCCTTTCGATTTGCCAAACCATTATGGAAGCTCACGGCACCGCCATCGAGTATGCCACATCCGAACGCGGTGGCGCCGCCTTCAAATTTACTCTCCGCTTAGATCAAGGACCTTCTGGGGATGACTGACCGTACTGTGTTCCTCGTCGATGATGACGAAGCCATTCGCCATTCTGCCAGCTTTATGCTGCGGCATGCGGGCTATGTCGTAAAGACCTTCCCGGATGGCATGACATTCCTGGATTCTGTGACGGAAGATTATACTGGTTGTATTCTATTAGATGTGCGGATGCCGGGTATGGACGGGCTTGCTGTGCAAAAAGTGCTCAGCCAACGCGGCATCAATATGCCGGTGATTATCCTCACCGGTCATGGCGATGTCCCCGTCGCGGTCGAAGCGATGAAAGGCGGTGCGATCGAGTTCCTCGAAAAACCATATGAGAAGCAATCCCTGATCGGCGCCATCGATAGCGCGTTCAAAATCCTCGACAATCAAATGGCTGACGATGTGCGCAGCCGTGAAGCCAAAGCGCGCTTGATCGACCTGACCCCTCGCGAACGACAAGTCTTGGAGTGCCTAGTCGACGGGCTGACCAATAAGGGAATCGCGCAAGCTTTATCGATTTCCCCTCGCACGGTCGAAATTCACCGCGCCCATATGATGGAGAAACTCAACGCCGAAAGCTTGTCGAGCGCCCTTCGTTTGGCGTTCCTGGCCGGTATCGGTGCGGAATAGGTCGCGGAACTCTACTTAGAGACCGCGTGGCAAACATCCGGCAAAATGAGATTATGACTCACGCGTCCTCCTCCTCTGAACACGCCACTTCAGCGCCGCCTTCCAGGTTAATCCTGGTCGAAGACGACGAGAATGTTCGACGCTCAATGACCATGCTCCTGCGCGCCCGCGGTTTTCGCATCGATGCGTATCGCAATGGCACTGAATTATTGATCATGAACGGACGACATGGCGGCGATTGCCTGCTCATTGATTACAAAATGCCGCGTATTGATGGCCTAGAATTGATGCGCCGAACCCGCGAACTGAACGATCAAACGCCCGCCATCATGATTACGGGTTACTATTCCGGCTCTCTTCACGAGCGGGCCCTGGAAGCTGGCTATTCGAGCGTGGTCGAAAAGCCGTCTACGCCGAGCATTTTGGAAGACACCATTCGTCAATTGCTCAGCTGAACCCGGCAGCCACGTAAAAGGCAGAAAACCCGCATTTCTGCGTTGACCGCAGCAAGGGTTGGCCGCTATACGCGGCTTTCCTAATTTCGTGCCCAGATGGCGGAATTGGTAGACGCGCTACGTTCAGGTCGTAGTGTCCTTTTGGACGTGGAGGTTCGAGTCCTCTTCTGGGCACCAAACGGTTTCAATCCGTAAACCCAGCGCGGAACGGAGCTAAGCAATGTCTCCGCTTTGCAGATGAAGCCCTTTCTTTTTCGTCATACCTTGTAGCGCCGCGTCGTACTTAGTCAGCGTCGCCCTGATCGGCATCAATTCGCGCGCACAATAAGTGATGCAGCACATCAGGACTGATCGCTGAGGGCGTGTCGCTGTCCGTGTCGATATAGACAAATGGGTCGAGGTCATACGTGCGCACGATTTGATCCTGCGTTGGACCGGACTGCGCCAACGAGCAGACCACAGCCGATAGAATTTCATTATTCTCAAAAATGGTTTTCGAGTTTTGCAACAATATCTGATGTTTCGGAACTTCCACACGCGAGCGCACGGTCTGTTTTAGTCGACTTTTTTGATTAATCGCCGAGCTGGTAATCGCATCGCGCGGGAGAGGCTCTGCATCATCCGCATCGTACCACATTGCAACTTCGACTTTGAAAACTTGCGACTTGCTCTTTTTACGGCGGAAGCGATGCACGCCGCTCTCTAATTGCAGATAGCCATAGGCATAGGGCCCATCGATCCGCATCATGACCGGATCGGTCGCGCGAATGGGGGCGCATAACAGATCCACATCGAACCCCTGGCGCCGCGCCCAGTCAGAATACATTTGGTAGAGCAGCTCGATATTTTCCGATTGCGGCATCAAGGGCGTAATCGTCATCAAGGCTGGATAATCGAGCTCCTCGCCAATCGCGACGAGTTCTCGCTGAACAGTTCGAAACCGGGTTTCAAACCGGTCGAAATCGCGGACCCATTTTTGCAGTCCGGACTTGTCGCTGACGCCCGTCGCTGTGGTTTCCAAAGCCTGTAAGTCATCCCGCAGACTATGGTAGTTCTGAACGTAATCTTGAAACCGCGACTGCACCGCAAAGCGGGACGAGGCTCGGCGAGCATCATCCCAGAAGTCGGGCGCCTCGCGCTCGCGATCAATGTCCTGAATAATGCCATGCATCTTGTTGATGTCTGCCTGCTCGCGCAGGGCTTTAATCTGTTCGCGTTTCTGCTCGATCGTCTTTGGCAGTTTCTCGATGGTCAGCCGATCACCGCTGGCCGATTTGGCATTCGGGCGCTTTGTTGGCTTGGCGCTGTCCTCTGGTCCACGAATGAGTCCAACAGCAACTTGTTCGTCGCGCATATGAACTTGAATTATGCTGCCTTCAGAAGGCGCGCGCTCCATCAGAGTAATCGCGATCGGCAACACAATTTCTTTTTGGATCGTCCGTTGCAATGCCCGACCGCCATATCGAACATCATAGCCAATCTGAACAACATGCTTGAGCACGTCCTTGCTCACATCCACCGCGATATCTCGATTGACCAGTCCTTGGCGCTTCAACACGCGCTTCAATTCCAGCTCAGCGATCAGCAGGATCTGATCGCGGGTCAATGGATGGAATGGCACGATATGCTGGAACCGGTTCAGCAGTTCAGGACGGAAATGCGTTTCGAGCTCGCGTAAAGCGCGGTCACGATCGAACTCTGGATCGATCGGATTGCCGAAGCCTGGCGTCGGCTTTGCGGCGTCTTGTGCGCCCGCATTGGTTGTCGCGATAAAGATGGTTTGCCGGAAGCTCACCGGCGCGCCATTGGGCGGCGAAACGGAGCCTTCATCCAGCAGCTGCAACATCACGTCATGGATGCTGATACTGGCCTTTTCCATCTCATCGAAAAGAATGACTTGGAATGGGTCTGATCGCAAAGGATCAAGCAAGCGCGCTTTCGTATTCTGTCCCGTCGGCGAACCAATCAACATATCAATCGAGTCGTATTTGGCGAATTCAGAGAGATCGAAACGCAGCATTTTTTGCGCGCTGCCAAATAGAAATTCCGCCAGGGCTTTTGCAAGTTCGGTTTTCCCGACACCACTCGGGCCAACAAACAAGAATGAGCCAATCGGTTTGGTCGGATCGTTCAGGCCCGACTTATACAATGCGATTGTCTCGATCACCGCATCGACGGCACGTTCCTGTCCGATGATCCGCTGTCGAAACCAGCGTTTCAACTCACTCGTCTTCAACCGCGCCTTTGAAGACACGACGAATTCCGGCAACCGGGTCAGACGGATAATGGTGGCTTCAACATCCGCTTCGGTGGGCTTGAGGACTTGGTCTTTGCCTGGAGGATGCTCGCACTTTTGATCTTCTTTCAGCGCTTCCAAGGCCCTAAACGCGCCTGGCAATCCTTTGGCTTGCGGCAAAAACGTCTCGACCAAGGATTTGAGCTTTTGCAAAGCCGGGCCGTCCAAACTCATGCCCAGTCGTCCAGAAAACTCTTCGAGAATGTCCTGATACTCTGATGCATCCAAGTTTGGCATCTTGATGACGTGAAAGTCGGCGAGGAAATTTGGCAACGCGCTCAGTTTGTCGAGCGTTTCCGGGGTCACTTCACCAATGACTTGCACGCCATTGGCGCGCTTAATGTCTTGCTGAATCATATCCCAAAAACTGGATTTTACATTGCTCGCGGTTCCGGCGCTGAGGAAGTTCCAAATATCAGACAGATGCAAGATCGCCCGCTCTTTTCGCGCTTCTTGCAGGATAACATCCAGCTTCGATTGCCATTCACCGACATACACACAGCCGGCTTGAATCTCATTGGCAGAGAAGGACAAGACTCTACGCTTTTTCGATTTGCGAAGTTTCTTGTCGACGCTGGCAATCAGACTGGTTTTTCCGTCTCCGGTATCGCCTACAACAAGCACCGACTCTTTTGCCATCAACGCCTGAATGAGCTCGGTCTCTAATCCCTCTCGAAAGCGAAACTTGGTGTCATACGACAATCGGTCTTTAGGACGTGAGGCCGTGCTCAGGGCGCCTCGAAACCTCTCAGAATGTTCTTGCATTTAGCGTCCCGCGAATTCGTTCTGTCAGCGTCCTCAGATCGAAACTTATAATCCGCGATCAGCCCTTGTGAACCGTGTTTTCAATACTGACATGGAAACTCGCGCTCGGTCCGAGCTCTGATCAATTGCAGGTGAGTGTCTGCGTTAGCTCGGATTGTCTTTCGGCCGCGCGGCTCAACGACCCTTCCGCAGTCGACTCGGCCGCATTGAGACTTGCATAAAGCGCGCTGGCTTCATCCAAGAGCGTGCAAGCGCCTGGCGTTTCGGGTTGGGCCTCCAATGTATTGAAGATCGAGTTCATCAAAATCTGCTGATAGTATGGGTTGTCCGGAAACTGCCCGTCCAAGTCGCGTGCTAGACCCAAAGCTTCCGTCGCTGTTGCGATTGCCTCTTGCTCGCGCCCGGCGTGAACCAAAAAGGCTGTGTGATTTTGCAATGCCGAGTTTAGCCCTTCGGGACCCGCCGCATCCGATGGGTCTTGCGCAAGAATCTCTCGCGCCAAGGCGATCCCCTTGCCGCTTTCGGTTATGGCTTGTTCAAACGATTGGCTAAGATCCAGCGCCCGCGACAGTTCCATATAGATGACCAATAGCTGGGTTTGATGATAATAGTTTTCTGGAGAGGTTTCCAAGAATTCCAAGCGAATGGCTTCCGCCTTTCGAAGCGGCGCGATGGCTCCTTCTGGGCGCTCCAAAAGGTTCAGAAATTCAGCCTCCTGCATCGCCATATAGGCGGACATTTCCTCGCCTCCGCCGCCGAATCTTTCATTCAGTTCCGGCGTCAGCTCCAATTGCCAAGCTTGGACTTCTGCGAGACCGGTTTGATAGTCTTGCAACTCCCGCAACACTTGCAAACGGTCCGTTCGGGCACTCCAGAAATGGCGCAGCAGTGTACGCTCATTCTCGTCTCCAATCGCAACACCGCGGGCAGCCGCCTCGAGAACACCTTGATTGTATTCGAGCGCCGTTTCGGGATCGATGCGATAGATCAGATGCTGCATCGTTAGACCGCGTTGCACAAAGATTTGTTCCGCCAGGGCGGCTGTGTTGCCGGGATCTTTTTCGAGCAAACGTTCGAATGCTTGATTAGCGTCTGTCAAAAGCTCCAGAGATCTATCCGTATCGCCGAGATTGGCCATACCCAAGCCACCATAAATGTCGGCAAGGCGGCTATTGAACTGCCCGACATCAAATAGAACATCATCGGGGGCTTGGTCATCTTCAGCGAGCTGCGCGACATACCCCGTCAACAAGTCTGCGAGATTTTGGCGGGGCTCAAGCGTACCGGAAACTTGGGCAAACTCGTCATAGGCTTCGAACAGCAAATTACGACTGAGCGTTCGCGCTTGTTCGAACCGGGCATTCGCTCTCTCGAGCGCAGCTTCGGCGCGCTGATATTGAAACAACGTCACGGCAAACGCTGTGACCAGCGCTGCTACGCTCAGGGTTGCAAAACTCAGCAAGAGACGTCGACGACCGAAGAACTTTCCAAACCGATACAGGCTTGTCCCATGTCGCGCCGAGACCGGATATCCTTGGCGATACTTCCGGATATCCTCTTTCAGTGCATCGACTGAAACATAGCGCGCCTCGGGTGCCTGCGCCGCGGCGGTATTTATAATCGCACTGAGGTCAGCATCCACGCCATCCGGACCGAGCATCGCCTCCAATAATTTTCCAAGGGAATAGACATCCGACAAGGTATTTGCGGGCGCGCCTTGGCTGCGTTCAGGCGCCGCGAACCCTGGCGTAAAACTCAACGATGCCAGCGAGGGTGAGCCAGCCGCAACATCTAAGTCTTCAACCGATTGCGGTTTTGCGATGCCAAAATCAATCAGCTTCATCCCCGTATCTGAGATCAGTACATTGGAGGGGGTCAGATCGCGATGGACGATCAAGTGCTGGTGCGCATAGGCAACCGCGTCGCATATCCCTTCAAAACAATCCAAGATGGTTTCTGGCGCGCGGGGTTGCTCCTCTATCCACTGTCCGAGCGAAATGCCCTCGACCAGCTCCATGACGAAGTAAGGCGAGCCATCTTCCAGCGTGCCGCCATCAAACAAATTTGCGATGCCGGGATGATTTAGGTTTGCGAGGGTTTGGCGTTCACGCTGAAACCGCTCTCTCAAAGTTTCGGAGAGCAAGCCCGGCCGGATCACCTTGATCGCCGCGACATGGTCAAAATCACCGGTATCGCGCTGCCCTTTATAGACGGCGCCCATGCCGCCTTGCCCGATCAGGTCAAGAATTTTGTAATTGCCGACGCGCTCTGGCGCGACCGGGTCAGCGATTTCAGAGCGCGCGCCACCGGTCCTGAGACGCGCGGAGGCAGACTCTTCGCCATCCAGTAGCTTTAGAACGCGCGCCTGCAATTCGATTTGATCGGCGTACTCGGTCTCAAGCCAAGCTTTGCGTGAGTCCGATGGCTGCTCGAGCGCACGCGTGAGCGCGTCCAGCACTTGCTTTTCAAAATCGTCCTCACTCATGGCTGCAACCCTTGCAAGCTATTCAGCAGCCAAAGCCGTGCCGCGCGCCAGTTTCTTTTAATCGTCGATTGGGACGTGCTCTTCACCGTAGCAATTTCTTCGAGCGACATGCCGCCAAAATAGCGCAGCTCAACAATATCGGCTTTTTCTTCGTCGATCACTTTCAGTCGGATCAGAGCTTTGTCGAGCAAGTCCAACTCAACTCGATCAACGTTCGCACCTTCAAATTTTGTAATCAGCGTCACTTTTTGGTGTTGGCGTTTTCCAGCCGATTTCGCTCGTGCGTGGTCAACCAGAACCCGGCGCATGGCGCGCGCCGCGAGCGCTAGAAAGTGAGATTTGTCAGCCCAATCAACACTGCTCATATGGACAATGCGAAGGACCGCTTCGTTGACCAAATCCCCTGTCGAAAGCGATGAGTTTCGCTCGCCACGTAGTAAAGCTGCTGAGATTTGGCGCAGCTCTGAGTACAGAATTTCAAACAGTTGATCGCGTGCGCCATCGTCACCTCCACGCCAATCCACGAGCAGCATATCGACAGTATTGCTTTGATTTAAGGTCATAAAAGTGTCCCACACTTAGCGCGATACTGTCGAATAAATCCCTTATCGACAAGGGGCGCCCACGCCGGGGCAAAAAAAATCAAGATTTCCTGACCCGTTTTTCGGAGATTTCTCGCCCTCTTCAATAGACACACTTTTTGTCGAGGATTTGAGGAATGGTCGAAGCACTAGATCAATTGCCACCCGAAGCGTGGCCCATCATTGAAACCTTACTCAACATCACCATGGTTACGGTTGCCGTTTGGATTGGAGTGACGGTTTTCGTCTGGCTTCGCCGCAGCATGTCCAATCTGACTCCGGTCAATGCGGCGAGCAAAAATGACCGTGCTCAACCAGATTTTCTGAATGTTGATGACAAAGCCCGAGCGCAAGCTGAAGCGCGCGGCGAAGCTTTCGACAAGGCGCTTGAGAAAGAAGAACACGCGGCTGCTTTAGCCGCTGCCCGTGGGGGGCGCACGCAAAGAACAATGTCGCAAAGACTCACAGCACTTTTGAGTCTTTTCATGTCTTTGTTCACACTCGCAACGATGGTGTTTGGGGCGATTTGGCAAGTCACTCGAATGGGGCAGATGATGTCAGAATACTCGACGGTCGAGCGCATCATCACCGTCGTTCAAAATCATCCTCTATCATTTTCCATCGCCGCTTTGGTGATTGGATTTCACATCTTTCAGTTCTTCGCTGACCGTCAATGGAAGGAGGGCTGATCGATGGCCTCTACACCGCTGGTTCTTACCGACCCCAATTTGCTCGCTGAGTTCGTTCGCGAAGAGGAGCTTAAATCTTTCTTCGAGAAGCGTTTCGCGACCCCGCCAGATCTGGCTGCTCTCTTATTCAAGAATGGCGAATTGATCGACGCCTTCAAGGGCGCACACTTCTCTGTTGGTGGCCTCGCGACAGCCATGAAAAGTGTCGTTGGTGGTTCTACGCATATCGCCATCATGCTGGCAGACCTTAAGCCGTTCCCGGTGCAGATCCCAGTGGCTGCGATATCTAAAGACGATGTCGAAATCTCTGGCGTCGCGACCATTGAATTGCAACTCAATCCGGACAAGCCTGGTAACATTCTCGGCCTGATGGGCGGCGTATCGCGTCAGCAAACCGATCCGAACACGGGCGAGATCCCGATCACGGGTCGCCGCGCCCTCTCCCGCATCGATGTGATTGACCGGATCGCGCCGCATTTCTCCGATCGCGTGATTGAAGCCGTTATCGGGCGCATGGACGCAAACGAGATCCGCGGTGAAACCGGTCTGCAGGATAAGATCCAAGCCGACATGATGCAGGAAGCCGAGCGGATTTGCGGCGATATCGGTCTGATGGTGAAAGCGGTATCTGTCGAATGGGCGATGAACGCGGTCGAGCAAGAAGCTTTCGAGCGCGCCAATATTGAGCGTCAGCAAAATGCACTCGACTATCAGCTCGACTTGTTGAAGCGCGAAGTCGCGCGTCAGTCGGAAGCGACAGAGTTCCAACTTACCTCCAGCGTCGACCTCGCAAAGCTCGAAGCCGCGTCTGAAGATGAGCTCGCACACATGGTCCTGAACAGTGAAGTCAGCTTCATCGATGCCCGCGAAGAAGCAACGCGTCGCCAAGAGATGGACGCGCTGGCACATGAAATCCAAGTGCTCAGAACCGAAACCGCTTTCAAAATGGAGAGCCAGCTCCAAGAGGCAGGTCATCTCATCGACCTGACAAAAGAGCGTGCAAGCCTTCGTGTTGTTGAGCGCGACATCGAACAGCTCGACGCCAAGCACATGGCCGAAATGCGCAAGATCGGCAAATTCTCCGAACTCGAGTTACGCGAGCGCGAGCAGAAACTGGAACTTGAGCTGGCGCGACTGGCGTCCGAGCAAGCCATGACGAAAATGCGAGGCCTACAAGACCTCGAACATCAAGGCAAAGATCGCGACGCGGATCGAAACATCAAAGTCGAAGACGCAAAAACGCAGCGCGATATCGATACCAGAAAATCAGATACAGACAGCCGGGTCGCCCAACTTCAAGCGGGCGCAAAAATGACGCCGGAACAGATCCTCGCCATCAATGCCGGGCTATCTGCAGATGTCGCGGATGTTCTGAAAGAGCAGGCAAAGGCCAGTTCCAACGAGTCCCACATGGACATGATGAAAGAGATGATAAAGGGCGCCGCTGAAGAGCGAGACGCCAGCCGTGCGCACGAACTGAACATCCTAAATTCTGGGATGTCTGGGGCCAGTGGTGTTGCGCACGGCGCTGGCGGCAAAGACCATGATGGCGGGGCGAGCGGATCGAGTGCGTCGCCAAGCAAAGTCGAATGTCCAAAATGCGGGCGCGAGAATTCCTCGAAAGCGAAATTCTGCACCGGCTGTGGTCACAAGTTACGGACATAGACACGTGAAACTGCCCGACCCGCAATCCTTCATTCCGCCGCGCACGCAAGCGCCATGTTGCTATACGTCCGCGATTGAAGACGATGCGACTTATTGCGGTGAGTGTGGCAAACCGCTCGTTCGCTGCATGGCGATCGAAGAATGTGGTGGTCTGCTCGATGATAATGGTCTGTGCACGGTCTGCGTCAGTCCGCACATTCAAGTCGATGCCGGCGCGGTGATCGCAGCGCAAGTCGGCAGTGCCGTGTCGCTGCCCCTGTCGATTGCAAATTTATCTGTGGTCGGACGTCCGATTTTTGTCACCCATCTTTGGACACGAGAGGCTGGCGGCGCATGGCGGGAGCAGTCACTCGGTTGGGAACGTCTTGCTGCTGGTGAAGCCCGTCCTGTATCCGTGACCGCCGAGAAAATAGATCGTGCCGGCGCGCATAGTTTGGAAATCCTGATCGCCGTTTCGAGCCGGTGGCGGTGGCGTCAAGAATGTTTCGCCTTCGCCGCAAGCCTCCGCCTCAATATTGCAGGCGACAAGAGCGACAACGGCCCCGTCGTGAACATTGGCGGAGAATCCGCCGGTCACGGCAATGTCGTTTACATCTCGGGCCAAGATTCTCATACCGATGACCGACAGACTGCCGAGGAAGCGTTTAGCCTCGCAATGGTGCGGGTTGAGAAAGAAGAACGCATCCTGGGACTTCGCGGAATCAACGACCAATTATGGGTGCCGCGATCGGCGCGCTTTGAATGGCGCGGATTTGAAAAGCATGGCGCACCGGCAGATGGCCTTCTGCTTCACCCAGATGGTTTACTCGTATTCGGCCGCTCAAAAGCGCGAAACCAAAACGGCCCTAATGACGCGCAGCTTTTAATCTTATCCGAACAAGACGAAGTCGACCCTGATCGGAGTCGCCTGTTCTCGCGTCGCCATTTTGAGCTTTATCTAGAATGCGATCGCCTAATGCTGCGCGTCGAAAGCGAAGTTGGATTGCGCGTGAACGGAAATGCTTATGGGCGCGGCAAAACGGTCCAACTCAACCATGGCGATATCATTTCTCCGGCCGTGAAAAAGCCGGACCTGCTTCGCATAGCGGTCAAGTTTCACATCGAACACGGCGCTGTCAGCACGATCACGCTGACGCGCAGTTCCGAGCACGCAAAAGGATCTTAGCCATGACCGACTGCCCGAAATGCGGAACGACCTTAGAAGCAGATGCCCGTTTTTGTCATGAATGCGGACATGATATGCGCCCGCCCGAAATCGACTTCTCCGAAATGCGCACCCATGATGGTGATGTTGAGTTCATGACCGGCACACCCAATCAAGACGTGGCTGAAACGCTAGACCCCGGGACCATTTTCGCAGACCGCTATGAAATCCAATCGGTGATTGGGCGGGGCGGCATGGGGGTGGTCTATAAAGCCGCCGACACGCTGACCAAACAGACCGTGGCGCTGAAACTCATTCGGCCCGAGCGGCTGACGGGCAGCAACGCAATTGATAAACTCATCGCGGAAGGTGTGACGGCACGCGATATCCGACACCAAAACATCGTCGCCGTCTATGATGTGGGCCAATCGAATGGCCAGCCTTTTGTGTCTATGGAGTATCTCGAAGGACAGTCATTACGCGGCTGGTTGCGCGAGAAGGTCCGAAACAGCGAAGACGTTCCTTTGCGCGTGGCTGCGCGGATCATTGCTGAATTGATGGACGGCCTGAAGGCGGCGCACGGCGCGGGCGTTATTCACCGCGATTTGAAGCCCGAAAACATCATCTTGATGGCACCGCCGACGGATTCAGCTGCTCCGCTCAAAATTCTCGACTTCGGTATCGCCCGCGCGACGGGCGCGGCGCTGGAAAGCGGCACGGGAACCGGGCTTGGTACGCCGCGCTATATGGCGCCCGAACAGATCACCAATGCCGACAGTGCGGGCCCACCTGCGGATATCTACTCGGCGTCGGTGATTTTCTATGAATTGCTCGTCGGCGTACTACCGCAAGGTCATTGGCAGCCGCCGTCTGGCGGGCGCTCAGATGTACCCATGCAAATCGATGAACTGATCGAGAAAGGCCTGTCAAACCGCCCTGCCAATCGCGCCCAATCGGCGAGCGACTATCGCCAAGCATTGGTCAACGCGGTCAATATGAAATCAGGTGGCTCAACACTTGGATCGGGAATTGACCCAAACGTTCTAAAGTGGGGGGGCATCGCAGCGACGGCTGTTGTGGGACTTTTGGTCGTCGCTGCGATCGTGCCCAACGATGATTATGTTGATCCACCGTTCGACCCTTGTGAGGGATTGTCTGGCGCAATTTACGCTGAATGTATGGGATTTGACCTCACCCCTGATCCAGAGCCGCAACCCAGACCTAATCCGGATCCGGTTCCATCGCCGCCGCCGCCTCCACCGCCGCCGCCACCCCCACCAACCAATCCCTACGAGGCTTTGAACGGCAACTGGAACCACGATCTTGGCGGAAGCTCGCGAGTGACGGTGTCCGCATCAGGCAGCTTCTCTGGTTCTGGAGTTTCCTCAGATGGATTCCAGAGCACCATTCGCGGCCAGATATCGGGCGTCAACGCCACTTACACAGTCTCCATACCTCAACTCGGTGTCTCAGCGAATGGTCGGTTCATCTGGGATCGCGGATGTCACTTGAATTACCAAACCTTCGATCCGTCCGGCTCTTTCATCATGGAACAAGGGCAGTTGCACGTGAACCATCAACCCGGCGCGCCGTGTCCGCAATGAGGTCGCTGCCCGCTCAGAAAGGATAATTGAAATGTCTGATACATGGTCCAACTTCTCGCTCGAAGGGTGTCTCGTCGGCGAAGGTTCTCAGGCTGCGCCAGCGCTGGAAGTCAAAGCAGGCGGTGTGCCTGAACGCGTCGATTTGCGCCAATTCTGCTCGCCAGTAGAGAATCAGGGGCGAACCAATTCATGTGTCGCAAATGCGGTGGTTGGCGCGCTCGAACTCCACCAAGTCAAAGCCGGCATGCCTCTGACGGATCTCTCGCGCCTCTTCCTGTACTATAATGCGCGCGAGCTATTCAATCTTCAGCATATGGATAAAGGCACACGGGTGCAGCATGCCATGGCCGCCTTACTCGCCCATGGCTGTTGCGAGGCCCGCCTTTGGCCGTTCCAACCGACCAATGTGAATACCCAGCCTACACAGAATTGCTACGCCAATGCAGCCCATCACGAAGCAATCCAATTCGCCCGGGCACCACATGGTGACGCGGCATTATCTGTTCTGGCCGAGGGTGTGCCAATTGCGTTCACGATGTTCGCCCCCGTCGATTATTACGTGGTCGCCGCGCAATCCGGTACGATGCCACGCCCTGATCAAATTCGAGCGCAGCCCGTACCGGCTGGCCATGCGATGCTGATCGTCGGTTATGACTTGGCAGATCGGACCTATTTGGTACGCAACAGCTTCGGAACGCAATTCGCTGAAAATGGCTATTTCAAACTGCCTTTTGAGACATTGGATGTTTGGGGAGACAATAGAGAGTTCTGGGCGATTGGCGCCATTGAGCAGGCGGCTGCTTTTAAACTGACCGGTCCATCCATGGCAGATGTCGCAAGCGGTCTCGGGGTTTCGGTGACAGCCTCAGTCTCGAAACCAGAGGCCGGCAGTGTCGACAAGCTTCGCTCCGATCTGCGATCGCGGCTCTCCTCAGATTTAGAAACCTCTAAGCGCGATTTCCGCAATCGATTGCGCGGAAAATAGGTCAAGCGTCACCAAACACGGAATGGAAGGAACTGAACATGAATCGCTGGCTCACCGTAACGCCGTTTATGGCAGTTCCCGTTATTTTGTATTTTCTGATCGCACTGTTCTCGTCCGGCTCGGATGCCGCAGGTATTCCGAACATGTTGGCGCGGCTCGACGCCGCGATTTTCAATATGCCGATGATCTCTGGGATTAAGTGGCAATTCCGATTGGGCGATTTGTTGATGCTGATTGGATTGATCATGCTGTCGATCGAGATCGTCAAATCGACGAGCTCGAAATCGACAGCGATTGCCAATCATGCCACATCTATCGGGATAATGGTGGTCAGCTTGATCCTGTTTTTGGCGGTTGGCAGCTTTTCGACGTCGGTGTTCTTCTTCCTGACGATGATGTGCGTTTTGGATGTGCTCGCTGGCGTGATGGTATCAATTGTCGCCGCGCGTCGCGACTTCGGCGTCGGCGATGGATTTGCGGGATAAGTCATGGGGTCACGTCTGTTCACAACACTCGCGCTTTTGCTCAGTCAATTCGCGCTGACGGCTTGTCTTAGCCCGCGCGGCGCCGAAACGATCAGTCCTTCCGGATACGCCTATAATGAGGCCATCGCACAAACGAAGAGTGAGCAATTGCTGCTCAACCTTGTCCGCTTGAAATACCGAGATGCCATTGTCTTCATGGACGTGGATGGCGTCACCACGCAGCACCAGTTTGGCGCATCTTTCTCGACTGAAACTTTTCTGCCTTTTCAAAACGCCTCGAATGGGAGCGCGCTTTTGATCCCGGGAGTCAGTGCAAGCGAGCGACCGACCATTGTCTATAAGCCCCTCGACAGCAGTCAGTTCGCACAAGACCTGCTCGCGCCGATCGCGCCGGAAACCATTGTCCTTTTGGCAAACTCGGGGTGGAGTATTGAGCGCTTGATGGCCTGCTGCGTCGAGCGTCTTGGCGCACTTTCAAATGCCCCAAGTGCGTCTGGCCCGACGCCTGATATTATTCCAAATAATGCACGATTCCGCGAAGCTTCTGCTCTGTTGCGTGATCTTCAGCGTCAGGAACGACTTTCTGTCGTCCGCCTGCCCGCGCCCGACGGCGAAGGCGCTGACACCGTATTGCGCGTCGATGCCACGGGCACCGCAGCTTGTGCACCGCTGAGTATGCTTTTGAACGCGGCCAATTGCGATATGCAATATTCATTGGTCGCGAAAGGCACCGATCTCGACCATCAAGAACTATTTGCGCAAACACGCACCGTCCTCGGCGCCCTTTATGCGCTGTCTCACGCGATCGACATTCCGAATGAACACGCCCTCCAAGGCTTGGTCACACGTAGTGATATAGGGTCGAATGAGACATCAGATTGGAGCCAGTTCAATAGCGGCTTGTTTACTGTCCGCGCCGGAACAGAGAGGCCCGACGCGAGCGCTGTATCCGTATTTTACCGAGATCATTGGTATTGGATTGAAGACCGCGATCTGGAGTCGAAAACGACATTTAACTTGGTACTCTTCCTCTTGGCGCTCCAATCCGCTGCGAGCGACGGGGTCTCGCCTCTTTTGACGATTGACGCGGGCGGTTGAATAACGGGTTCACCGCAAAATTGGTCTAAGACCGCCTTATCCCCGGTAGCACTCGACCGCTTAGTCCTTAATCGCGTGGCACCAGGCCTCACCAAAAATTGTGACCTTGACCGGATCGAAACGGAGATCGTCTCGGTCGCCTGAGATGATGATGAGACGAATATCCGCCTAGATTTGGAATTTCTGGGTGGTTCCTTCGGTGCTAATCCTTCTGGTGTGCCGTGAAAGAGCGCTACGATCTTTTGAACTAGGTACCCGCAAAATCCAGTCAACGCCTTCCATTTAGTCAATTGAACCACTCAACTGATAGAAGGAGAAAGATCATGGCTTGCCCTTATTGTGGAGCCCCTGGCGGTGGATCAGGTAGTTGTGGAAGCTGTCAACATCATCGCTCCGGAAGCAGTGTGTCTGGCGCTTACCGATCCGGTGGAAGCAGGTCCACCAATGGTGGCGGAGAGTGCTTTCCCGGTGATGCAATCGTATATACGGAGTTTGGTCCTGTTCGATTGGATCGCATTCTGCCAGGAGATCTGGTTATGGCGCTGGATGAAGCGGGCCACATTTCTCCTCAATCAGTTCAACGCGTTGTGTCGCATCGAGCCGGCGCACTCATTCGAATTGAATCTGAGAGTCCTGAGTTGGGCTTCTCGGTCACCAGAAAACACCCAATATTAACCGAGTCCGGGTGGCAGCGGGCATCAAAACTTCAAGCGGGTGATTTAGTTTTCGCTGCGAACATGTCTCAGAGCATTTTTTCACATCGAATCAAGGCTGTTTCTCAGTTATCGGACGCGCCGCCGGTTTACAATTTGATTGTCAAAACCGCGCACACTTATTTAGTTCAAGGCTGTATCGCACATAGTTTCGTAAACCTCCGCGGATTCAGGAGCGCACTGAATCATCCTCTCAAACGGATCAGAGCGAACCGCAGTCCGAATGTCGGGCTTCGACCGAACTTCGCCAAATAACACCTTATCCTACATAGCGAGTATTCCAACCAAGGCCCCGGTCACGCGTTTTGATCGGGGCCTATCTAATGGCCGCATCCAGCGTAAGCCCAGAAATCTACCTAGTCTTCAAAAATGATTTTCAGCTTAGGATGCCCCTGCTCAACTGAGATAATACGCGCTTGGGGTTCGACGAACATCACTTCCAAGGATTTGGTTTCGCTGTCGATCACAGATTGGATTTGACCGGTTGGGCTCACGGCTTGCGGCGTTACTGGAACGCTATTGCGCGAAATGATGTACGCTTGATTTGCCGTTGAACCTGCTTGCGCATTGCGAACAAAAAAGTCGCACCATTTCGTATCCGCGGGCATTGATATCGATTGCCGTCCACTGACGGGATAATCGATCAGCACGGAGCGATCACTATAACACGATGATTCCGCCGTGCTGGCCTGGACTATAAATGAGAATGGCGGACTTTTTGGCAAATCAGATACAGCCGCTGTCGACGTCGGATCGAGATTCATCGGGGTAGGTTGAGTCGGGGCCTCATTTTGGATGAGAATTACGGAGACGCTCCCTATCGAAATCAATGCCAAAGCGGCGATAGCCATGACGTGTGGCGGTTCGAGGCGACTTTTGACCATCACATTTTTTGAGGATCGGGGCGCGACTTGGTCCGCTTTGGTAACAGCTTCCGTGCGGAATCTTGGATATCGCTCGATCAAGTTTGTGAAGGTGTTGGAGAGCTGTTCAGAATCATTGCGAGACGGAAACACCAAAATAATTTCACCGAATTCTTCGTGATGATGTTCTAGCCAGCTTGATAGCACTGCAAGCTTTTTGTCCATTCCGGATACGGCATTCACTTCAAGGTCCGCATTTATGACGCCAGTTGCAAGCCAACAGGTTGAGCTCTCACTCGGAGCGCGAAGCATCTCTGCCCGACGCAAAGAATGTGCTAAGTACATCCCAAGTTGCCAACTTTCACCCTCGGTGACGTCATCCGTAACGTCTGCTCGAAAAACCTGCCCGTCCGCCAACGCGCCCAACATACCCGTTTCAGGTCGAACAAATGCGTTGTAGTCTCGACTGATACCGGTTTGGACCGACGTTCGATTGATACACATCACTGATTTTGAAGAAACTCGCTCAGGCTCCAATCTTTGAAGCATCGCAACAGACTGAGTGGTTAGAATTCCGATGCAATTTGCATGGTTCAGCTCAGCCACAATTTCGATTCCCCGTCAGAAAGCAGATGAAACTCATCCGAACTTCGATCTATCAGAACCTCTATTGTGTCGTCCAGATCATCGTCTGGAAGGTGAATCTCGGCGATCTCATCATCGTTGCGCAGCACTAATCGAGCGACAGAATTGACTTTCAATGATTCAGGAATGAGAATTTTGACAATGATAGTGCTTGGCTCGACAGAAGACGCAATCCACTCAACTTCCAAGCCAGTTTTAGGATCCCGCCTTCGACCAGCAAACGCCTCAGTCGCGGCAGCTCGCGCCAGTGGAACTTGTAGTGTCGCATAGTGATCCATCAAATCGTCAAATCGTTGACGCAACGCGAGGTCCGTGCGCAGAGCGAACTTTAAGCTGGCAATGGACAACCCTTGAGTGTTCCCCATAGCATACTTGGCAATATCCACATTGGTGACCCCCTTCGAAATGGGCGAGGAATCAAATTCTAACTCCTCTCCCATAGCAGCTCGATTGCTCGCGTTTTGGAGAATCAATTCCTTTTGGGTCTCTGAAAAATCGCTCCACTTCATTTTGCGTCATCCTCTCGGGGTTGGGCGTGAACCTTGTTCAATGCCAATCTAATAATGTCCCACTCAGCCTGAAATCCGGTGCCTCGCAGCTGCAATTCAACTGCATGCCTCATGTGATTTGTAATTTTTTCCAGTTTTTTCTGCATGTTCGATGCGACCCTGGCACCTTGCAGCAAAGTCTCCAGTCCATCTTGGTCAGAAACTAGATTGGCGAAAAACAAACGGCGGCGTAGGCGTTTCCACGCTTCGCCGCCAAGCTTTAACTGCATTTGCCAGTCAGAATTTGAACTTAAGGCCGAAACCAAAGATGAAACATCTTCAGGCCGTAAACCTGAAGCACGAGCGCCGCTCAAGGCGTCCTCAAGCGCAAACTCGGACACAGAAGTCAGATTTGAGGACACAGCAATGTCGAGCGCATCAAGAGGTCTACCTGCGTCCCAGGCAAGTTTGATCGCAGAGCGAATGAGTTGACGTAATCGTTCGTCTAGTTTTTGTCCCTCTTCAAACAATTCATCATACTTACTTTCATTCAACCGGCTGGGAAGCAGCTGACGAGACTCAGACTTTCGTCGCTTCGCTTCGATGAGTTTGTTTTCGGTCGCGGAGAACGCGAGCGCACGCGCGCGAGACAAGTAGATTCCCACAAGATCAATTGTTTTCAGCAACAAAAACTGTGCCATTTGAGTATCCCGGTCCGTGAGAAGCTCGGCTACAACCGGATCTGCGAATGAAGAGTCAAACGCTGACGCATTCGAGTCATCCAAAATGTCTTCACTCGAGGGCGACAGGTGCATGTCAGGATTATCCAGTTCAAGCGTGTTAGCGCTCGACTGCTCATTCATCACCGCGCGAACCTCTGCGGTAAACGCGGACACCAACCGGAGGAATTCCGCAAACCGAGTAACGTAGCGATCGCCGGTCGCCATGGATTGCCAAGATGATAAAACCACTTCATCGCTCAATGAAAGAACCGAGAAGTCGGAACCGAGACCTTTTTCAAACTGACGCGTTATTTCAAGCATCGTTCGATAATGATGATTCGACAGGTCATCATCATCAGTTTTGCGCGATAGCGCGCTAGAAATAGATTGATTAAGCGACTCCGAAAAGCTCTCAAAGTCATCGCACGGCTGCTTTGCGAACTTTACGACCAAATCCGGCTCCACCTCCAATAATATGGTGCCAAAACAAGCGAGCTTCGGGAGCACGCCAATCACCAATTTATAGTTCGTGTGTCCTCGTGCGACGAGCTCATTACCGTTCTGTAGCCAATCACTCGGAATTAACGGCGCCAACGCCCGACGAGCTTCTTTTGAAGTCAGGGGTTGAGATAGCGCGAACGCAAGCGGATCAAATCCTGCCAACCGAACCATAGTGAAAAAGCATGAGAATTGGTGGATTAACCCAAATGCTTCGCGCGTTGCCAACATTTGCATGGTCGTCGTGGCCAACGCCTTGGCGCGGGCTCTCGCCCAGGGCTCAGGATGAAACTCCGCCCTTTCCACATAGTCGCGTGCAGCCGCTTGGAACCGCCTAACGCGAATGGATGCAAGGTGCGATCGATGCAAAACGATCCTCCAAATGTAGATTAAATTTAGTCGCCACTGTTTAAGCGATCACGAAAACTCAAGCGTGCGCGCGCCATTTCGTCAACTATTCCAGATCGGTCATATTGCCCGGTCACAGGGATCTCGTTCGAAAGTGTATATGCTGAAACTGAGTTCTCGCTGGTGACGGCGAAATACTGGCCTTCTGATAGAGGCGCCTTGGTTGGATGTGTCGCGATTGGACCAGCGTTTGGTCGCGTCAGTGCCGCGATAGATGAACGCTTCGACGCATCATGGGGCATTCGATTATCCGGAGAGTTCAATGGACGCGGTTGCGAACTACCATACCGCACGCCTGGTGCTCGCGGTTTCACGACATAAGCATCCGGACCGCCCATGAGCTGGTTTGAGACCCAATTGGAGTTCGACGCATTTATGCGTGCGATCACTGAGTTGATTCCTAGGTCCCGCTCATATTGTCGCCAATACTTCAGAACATCATCGATATAACGCTGCGTGTATGAATGCGGAATGGCGACGCCAGAACTCGTTCGTTTCAACACCCCTCCATTGTAGTGAGATAGAGCAGCCTCCCAACTGTTATCGTATTGCAGATAGAGCTGTTCCAAGAACAAAATGCCAGTTCGTACGTTCGTTCGCACATCCCATAATTGATCCGGAGATATATCGAATTCACCAGATGCTGTTCGCGGCATAATCTGCATAACACCGCGCGCGCCTTTGGGTGATCGCGCCAAAGCGTCGAAATTTGATTCTACTCTCGCGACAGCCAATGCAAGATGAGCAGGCACCGTTTCATTGGCGATCGCTTCTTCCAGAATGGTCATTTGAACATCGTTCAATACTGCTTCTTGATGTGTTTCAGGAATAGCAGACGCTTGGAAGGCGAAGTGTCCAGCGGCGACAATAAGTGCAAAGCTGACAGCATGGAGTAAGCGAGTTGAACCAGTTTTTCTAGCCATGAGAAAATCTCCTGTTGATCTACGCTCTAAATGTGCGGCCCAGAGGAGATTCTGTTCGTTTTTTGGAAAATTTACTCAGCCAACACGACCGGCAGCCCAAACACAAAACCGATATCTTGGTTTTGAAGCTCGATTTTCCGCCAATCTAAGCTTGGGTCTAAATTCAAATTTGCGATGAATCGATCACCCGTCAAAAAAGTGCTTGCAATGTCAGCTTCCATTGTCGGCGCTGTGCGCACAGGAAAATCGCGAATAGCAATGTATTCTTTGAACATCGCGGCCTGGTCGACATCATTCGAGTACTGTGGTTCAGCCTGCGGATTCGTGGCGCATGCAGACATCATCACGCCGGCAATGACGAGTGCAAGGTTTGTAATAGTCTTTCTCATTTTCTGTATCTCACCAGCCTTGATGTGGGTTGAATTAATAGGGGCGGAACCCGTCTTCCACGATCCGCGCAACGGTAATTGAGCCATCCGGGGACGCCACCATTTGGAGTGTCTCTAAGTCGTAACCGCTGGATTCAAACACTCGTTGAACCGCGAGAAACGTATCCGGGCCCGATTCATAGGTGGCGATCTCAGCGCTAAGGAAGCCAGAGCCGCCGCTTAAGTTTTCGGCACTCCAATCGAACTCTTCTTCTCCGACTTGAAGCAAATAGGTCACTTCCTGCGAACCAATACTCTCAAAATTTATCGTCCAATAATTTTTAGCGTATGACGCAGACGGTGTTGGCGATGTCGCACAAGCTGTCGTAACAATCGATGCGGTCGCGAGTGCAGCAATAATGTGTTTCATCTCGAATGGTCCCTTGTTCTCGGTTTTTGGATAGCGCAATTCGCTGCCGTATCCTCGCCTTCAATAACTCTAGGTCCAAAGCCCACGCTGTCAGGCAGTTATGCTCATCTTTGTTGGTGGGCCTACTCCCACCCGAAAAGAACCTGGCGGTGCAGTTTTTCGTCCGCATCGCCAGGAACCAATTGTCACTATTCGTAAACGCGACGTGGCCGTGCTGGGCGATAACCATCATCGACGATACGCTCGATGATATATGTTCCATCGCCGGAAGCCGTGATTTTGATGTTATCGCGATTGTAACCGCGGTCATCCATCATCTGGTGCAGCCAAGTGAACATCTTGCTGGCAGGTGCCCGCGAAGAAGCATTGAATGAAAAGTATCCCGATCCACCCGCCAGTTGGGTGATTTGCTCAGTCCCAGGAAATTCGCCCTCGATGATGGCCTGCATAGGCAAGATCTCATCCATTTGAAAGCGCTCGAACTGATAGACATAATTGTTGACCAATCCACTTGTCACTCCGGTCGCGGCTCCGCCGGTTACGGCACCGTTTGACGCGACTGCAGCAGGTCGAATAGCTTCCGCATCAAGCTTCTTGCGTAGTGTGTCGGCGAGATTCAGAGCTACTTTTCTTGCATTGTCCCCAACCACATTCTCAATACAGACTGAGTTACATTCTGCTGGGGCTGGAAAATCCAAAGTTGGCGCTTCCCAGCCGCCAATGTACGCATTGGTGCTCGCATCGATGAGTTCTCCGGTCATTCGAACTTCTGCAACAAGACCACCATGCGATCGTTTTACTGCGCTCGCCCGTGTTTTGACGAGCACCAGAACGCGCGGGCAAAGGGTGGCTTTGTTGGAAGTACAGGCGTCCTTCATCATCTGAATGGACTGACGCTTATCGGCGCGGTCATTAATTGGCCAATCCAATTCTGCGGCAACGGCGTCTTGGAATAGAGTTTCGTACCCGAACCGGTTCATTTCATCATTGAGCGGGATTTGGATGCGATGATAAATGTCCGATGAGCGGACGACACTTTTCTTGTCTGCATCGTCAGCCGCGACCAGCACTCGAATTCCATTGAAATCGCCTTGCGCCTGGGCCGTGAAAGGCATTGCAGCCGCTGTAAGTACTGCAAGTCCGGATAATGCTGTTTTCCACATAATGTTCTCCGTTGAATGTGTTTTTGGCTGCTGCCGAATTCAATAATGGTCGACCCAGAAACGATTCTGGATCGATCACGCTAATTTTTTTAAACTGAAGTTTGAGTGAGACTGAAACCAGCCAATTGTTCTCCAATTCGATCAAGATCCGCTTGAGCTTGCTCTTCGGCGTCCGTCCGATCAGCGTCTGGCAATTCTACATCCTGATCGATTTTCTTAATCGTTGCAGACAGAGCAACCGTGCTTCTGAACGCTGAGGCTACATCACCTGGCGCTTCGGCTAAGCTGTTAACGAACTCCTCTCGAACGAGCCCCGCATTCACCAAACCAGACGTTTTTGTCTCAATCGACACGCCGGGTTCCTTCAAATATCGGCTATACAAGACCGCGCCAGTTGTCGCCGAAGCTGCATAGTACGTAACGTTGTCGAGCTCAGCTCGCGCCTGCGCAAGCTTCTGAATCGCATCTTCATTCAAGGCTCTATTTGCGATCAGTTCTGCCAATTTCGTTTCTAGCTCCGCTGACTGAGCACGAACTTCGAGGATGACGGTTTGGGATTCATCAGATCCTCCAGTCCCCAAACCCGTGAGTTTGCGTTGAAGTTCAGCAATCTCAGCTTGCAAAGTACGCTTCAATCCAAGTGCCTCTTGCGCTCGATCAACACCGATGGCCGAACTCAGCGCGGCGCGATCCAACATAACAGTCGTCATCAACAAACGCTGTTCGTGAGTCGGTGCTTTACAAATCGGGCTCAAAGGCGAAATTTGCTCGAGTCCAGCATTTGCCCAGCTCATATAATTTGTGGCGGATTGAAAAACGCCGGACAAGCCGCCGGCCGCACATCGATTGCTTCCGACCGAAGTGGTCAAGCTTTCAACGCTGGGTACCGAGGCGCACCCGACGACCACATTCAAGGCCAGAATTGCGAACGCGCCTGTGGCGGATTTCAAATGTAGTGAATTCATTATCTTTGTCCTTCTTACGAATCTGTACTTTCGCCAGTACATCCATGTGAATTGATGAAATTGGAGATTTTCTGTATGGCCTCGCCGCCGATATTTCCGACTGAAATAGAGAGTTGGCTTCGTGCCGTTTCTTCGACGCTGAAATCAAAGGCGCCTGCTTGAGGCTCAGCCAGTTTGGCGGGAACTTCGTTTTTCCAGTCAGACGCGGACGCAAAATCGATCTCTAGATTAGAGATGACGTCGTACCCCTCACCTCTGGCACTAAACTGTCCTAGCAGCATAAGACCGCCGCAATTGTTCCAAGCCTCAAAGTCTTCAGGAAAGGCCTGAAACTCGTTGCGCATCTTTCCAATGATGGCGTCCCGCGCCGCCGCGTAGTCAGCATCTTGTTTTAGGCATCTAGCACGAAAATCATCACCTTCCTCGCCGGTGATATCGCATTGTTCATAGCGAAGTAGTTCCTGAAATTCCCGCTCAAATCCAGCGAGCGTAATCACGCGAATGTTAGCTTTGTCTAGCTGATCTTTTAGCTGTGAATCCAATTGACTGACTAATCCACTATGCGGCGAGTCATCGAGTTCGGCACGCATCAATACGCTAACCGGTATTACTTCGTTCACAAAAGCGCAATCATTTGCGACCTTTTTCAGTCGCGGTCTGCTCGTAATTCGCGCTTGGTATGTGACCTCACAGGCTTTGGCGGAGAGCACCTGTTTGTCAAACTCCTTGATCGCAATCAATGCGGGGTCGGTTTCGCGAATACAGCCCTCAAACTGCTGTTGAATTCGTTGCCCGCGAAGCGCCAACTTCCACGCTGTGCTAAGCGCCTGGTCTTTTGCTGCTCGATAGCAAGCTCGGTTCGTTTTCCCTTCAGCCGTGGCCCTAATGGGATCAAGAGGCACACTCTGGGCGCTTGCGCAAATATCAACGAGTGAGCTCAGGACCAAGCCAACCATTGCAACAAGAATATTTCGGATCATTGAGGAATTCCTTCAGTGCTCAAAACGGATTCGCGAATGGCGCGCAAAGTGATCAACTGTTGACCTGAGAGATCTGTGACTGAGTCGTTGTGTCGTGCGGAATCCGTAACAGTCGCTTGGGACATCTTGCCGAGTCCGAACTCTTCGATAACCGTATCGCACGCACCTGTATCGGTGCGAGCTGCTTGCAACACGGTCACGGCCGAGTAAGCATCGGCTGAGAATGTTCCGTCTTTAGAGATACCCGCCGTCACAGTGGCCGCAGCCAGGACAGGAACCACTTTCACGGTTGCTTGCTTCGGATCATAATTCACTTGAGCCGACTGCACGATGTCAGGTAGACCTGAACTCGGTAAACTCAATGTTCGAAGCGCGATCGAGCTCGATTTTTGCGCCTGATTTTGCCAAGAAAGTGGTGGCAAGACTCGATAGCCTGATTTGGATAGCACTTCGCTCGTTGCTGTAGTCAGATAGCCCAGCATCGCTTTGCAAGCTTGGGAGCTTGGGTCACAATAGTTTAACGGCTGGCAAAACGATCCGAACTCTGCTGCAGGAGTCCAATCAAATAACTCAGCAGCGAACTTCGAAACCTCCCTGTCCGGAACAAATCCGCCGGTCACAGCGTAAACATCCCACGCTTTTGAAATGCTCTTTGGATTCGAAGAGCGTGCCAACTTTGCCAATGAACTCATCGCTCCCGCGGCGCCTTCTCGATAGATTTGTGCAAACCTCCCAACCGTCTCTTCGTCTGAATTCAACGCGTTGAGCTTTCGAGCGTCTTCTTGAACACCGAGGATCCCCATATGCGTCGCAGATAGAAGGATTTCATTCCCCCCTTTCAGGTCAACCAGGGTCGCGGACACGCCAACTGCGGAATACGCGAAAACCAGTCCGCCATCTTGAACCTGAGTATAGCGTGCATCGTGCTCAAACCCACCGGAGAACACCAACAAGTAAGCTCGCCCAAATGAAGAAAAGGCGTCACGCGTACTAAGACTTTCGGAACCACTTTTGATTTTATGCGCATTGAGCAAATCGGTTGAAGAGTAAATGATGGGGTAGCTTGTCCACCTGGAAAAATCGGAGTCGCTTAAGTCTCGTTGGGCAGCGCTTCGCACATCGCGCTGCAAGCTGCTTCCGAGACCCACATATTTTGAACGGCCATCAGATCCCCGCCGAATCAAATCATGGAGCCAGGGTTGCTGCTCGCCATCCAAATAGCCGAACCCACCATAGACGATGATCGTATCGTCCGGGTCAAACTCTTGGGCAAACGATGGCGAAGCGTATACAAAAGAAAACAATAACGCGGCGGAGAAAGTCACTCGTAGCTTAGTCACTTGCGTGAACTTTTCAGGTGCTCGTTGACCGATGAACGCTAATATGATTCCCAGAATACTATTGAATACTATCGCCGCGCGATCTCTCGCATGTTGCACCCACGTGTTCATTTTACGTCCCGCCGTCTCCAGAAAATGATTACGTAGTTGGTAATGGTCGATCAAGGGGAAATTCTGGAACAAACCCACTCAATTTCTTTTCTGGTCTTGGGTGATTGATTTTGCACGCAACCAAGATTGAATTCACATTAGTCATAAAGAACCCCAGCCTCATGGAAGGCTGGGGTCGCTCAAATTAAGAGCCATCTATTCTCCAGTGATAGAGAAGTGGCCATCGTCCTCATCTTCTTCAGGTGGCGGCGGCGGAGGAGGAGGAGACGCCGTCGTGTTGGTATTCTGCCTCGCAGCGGTCGCGTTGGCATTGGCCGCCGCACCCCCGGGCAGATATAGCTCCAAAAAAGGGAAGATGCTGCTGGCTAGCACGCCTTCATTGTACTGCCCTTCCTTACCGGCATGATGCAATGCGATTAGTTTTTCACCGCCAAGCGCAAAAACGGGAGACCCGGATGATCCGCCTTCCGTATCGGCCAGATAGTGCAAGAAGTGTCGATTGGACTTTACCACTTGCGTATCTTCAGTGACGATCTCTTTAGAACGCATATCAGGATGCTGAATGATCTTGACTTCGTCTTCGCTCAATATCGCGTTGACATCGTTCTCAAGCTCAATCCAACCGTACGTCTCGCCCAGCGGTGAGGACAGGTAAAGAAGAGCAAAATCAAGCGACTCATTCTTCTGCAACACCCCGACGGCGCCGGCCGCTTTTCCCTCTGAAACCTGGTATTTGCCTTCCTGCATATGTTCCATCGCGACGATATATGTATATCCTTCGAGTTGGCCCTCGTTCAAGCAATGGTGATTGGTTAGGAAAAGTGACGGCCCAACTAACGAACCCGTGCAACCGCCTATGATTTTACTGTCTTCGTTGACCATGAGTAGTTGGCCTACCTTCCGGCTCAACTGATAATCGCGGTTCGAAGAAGGCAAGCTGCTCACTTTGACAAAATTCGCATCACCCATGACTTTTTCGAATTTCATGCCTTCGTCCGCCGGCACAGCAAATTCGCCTGTGATGGAGATCGTTTCACCAGCGAGTTGCAGATTTTTGGGTAAAACTTCTGCATATGCGCCCGCGGTGGTTGAGAGCCCCATTGCAAGGACAGAAACGCCAATAATTCTAATCATTGTGTGCCCCACTAACCTTTCGCTGCCGCTACGAAGCGGATGCTTGAAATTTTTGATACTGGAAGCACGGCTCCGTCGGACAAAGTGAATCGCTGGCCATCGAACGTGAAGGATGTGCTCTCGCCCCAAACCCCGTCTCGCTTGACTTGAAGCGACCACTCTTGAGGGTTCAGGGAGGTCACCGATACTAAATCGCCAATCCGGCGATTGGATTGCTGGCCTGAATCCATGAAGCTGATCGACATCTGAGGGGGATAAGATTCAAGGACTTTGCCCGGCACAACTGTTGCCGGGTACAAAAATCCGCCTTCTTCCGCCAAAACGAGGTTTCCGCCATGCCATAAGGACCATTGAAAAGGAGAATATTCAGCAATTGGATCTTCAAACGACACCTCACTAAGATCAAAGTCTGACGACTGCACATCTGAAGATGCGTCAAGCGCCGGCCCGGCAGTGTCGGGTGGAAGACTTACACATGCAAAACATGCAAATGCCGAACTTATGATTAGAGGTTTCGCTCCGAAGAGCTTTATGTCTTCCGGCACCCTTGTCCCAAAAAAATTGAACTTTTGTTCAGATGAAATCATTTTTATCCCCAGTTTGTGACTACGTGCATAGAAAAGGGTCACCTTGAACACAATCTGTTTCAAGAGAAATATATTTTTTTCTTTGATGTATTTTTGCCGCGAAGGGTCCGAAGTAAGTCAAATTAACGTTCGCTGTTTGTAAGAGATTGCTCGAAGGGCTTCACAGATGGAGCTCAGTTAGCGTGCCCCACACGACATCGAACCAAAATATAAACCCTTACATTTACAATGTATTGGCGTCTCTTTATAGGCATTATTGGAGCGATTTTCTGTACCAATTGGCACCAGAAAACCAAGAGCCCCTGCCAGGCGCTAGTGTCCGCTGAATCCCAAGAAACGGACACTCCTCAGCCTTTGGAATATTGATGCGCATCAAGGTTTAACCGACCTTGTGCATCATCAGACGCGAGCCGGTGGACCCTTCTGCGGGCTATCATGAATTCGCTATTGGTCTGCTATTACCCGCATTCCGAAGGAGCCTTATACGGGCTGCTATATATCCAGAGACTCCAACACAGATTTCAGAGCCGTATCTATTGCTTCACTTTCCCTGGTTAACCCATCGAACGTATTCATCTCTTGGTCGATCTTAGTTTTGCGGCTCCGCGCAAACAAGACAGTCTCGCGAACGCTGGAATTTTGCTTACGAGCGAGCACCGGAAATAAAAACCTTACGACGAGCCTGCCATACCGTCTTAAAGCCCCTGCGAAACTCTTGTGGTGAGCATACGACACGCAAAATCCAAAGTTCAGAATATGTGATGTCAGTTTCGAAAATGGTGCGCATGCGCTGTCCACGGTGCCCATCATTTTGTTTGGAATTCGCTCTTCGGAGAAAAGTGCCTGTTTTAATCGACGCAAGTTACGCTTTTCATTATCATTCAATTCGGGGAGACCCGATGCATCATCCGCCTGCACCAAAAGCGATGTTAAATCTACCAGCGCATCAAGTACTATCTGATAATCTGAGACAGTCTCGGAAAGGTTTGCGCTGATACCGACAAACCCTATCTCCATTGATTGTCGAATTTCGTTTCTTTTCGCTCTCACAGACGCATCGAAACGTCTTAGCGCGGTTCCTGTTTCTAACTGATAGTGTGTTGTTTGCGCTGACGCGTTCTGAGAGTCCAATTCACTCCGGAACGGCTCGAAGTTTTTAAGCCCGTCCTTGTAAAACTTCGCAATCTCTACCGTTCGATCTAATAAATTTTGTGCGTAGTTTTGCCGAAACCGGCGCCAATTTCTCTGCTCCGTCACGCTAAGCACCACGCGGACGATCAGGTAAGTAATCACGATTTCTAAGACGAAATAAATGAAGTTCCAGCCACCGATCGGGGCTAAAAATTGCCTAAGGTTTTCGAGGGCTTCAATCATGCTAACCATTATTGTTCAGATGGATACTTGGATCTCCATCTGATAGAATTTGAGTTGAAAGCTGAACCAAATCACTCATCCGGGAACATTCGATCGCCCATGCTGAACGCAAACCAATCGCACTATCCAAAGCATTGATAATCGTTGGATCAGCCTGTGGGTCATTCGCGCCTAATGCCCACAAGGGTGCCACATGTAATGAATGCTGTTGCCATGCCCGAAGGAAGTTACCAGCGGCAATTTGTTTGTCTGACCAAGTCGGCGGATCTAAAAGCGGCTCCCACCAATGATTTACAAGGCGCCGAAGACTCTGCAGTTGCGCAACATGTGCGGAAAAGTGCTCCAATGCGCGGGTGAATCTCGTAATTGCGGCATCGTTGAGTTGATAGCCGATACGTTCCACCACGAGCCCCAAATCCAACAAGCCGCCATGCTGAAGGTTTGGACTATTTGTCACCGCGTGTGACTGATCAGCATTCGTCACATATGGCATAGGTGGAGTAAGAACAGGCCACGCGCGCCACTCGTCTCCCCACCTATCATCTCTTTTGCGTTTTTGGTTTCCGCCAATTAAGAAACACGCCGACCAAACCGAAGTTTCAGATACTCGAGACCCTCTTTGAACTTTCGCCTTATTGGCCGGCGCTGTGAACCTCAGGCCCGCGAACAAAGACTGAATATCCAACATGCGCCCCAGTTCATCATGCGTGATGCCTCCACGTGCAGACGCTTGCATTCCAGACAGCAGCCGCAGCTGGGCACTGGGAATAATTTCTCTCTCTACCTCCGGATACTTCTTGAGTTCAGCAATCGAGTTTCGCGTAAAATGGGACCAAGGCATTTTGTTGGGCTGCGGCGCGGAAAAGACCATTTGAGCAGACGTTGAAAGGATCTTTTTGCCCCAAAGCATTGTTCTACGCCGTGCTGCTCCAAACACCTGCGTGGTTAGAACTGAATCCGATCCATCTAAAAGTTTTGGCTCAAACGGAATAAAGTCTTCATCGGCTCTTGCGAACGCCATTCGACAGTTAAAGGGTGTAGGTCGATTTCGTCCGCGCCATGCAAAAGAGTGTGGTACATACCCGGTGCTGTTAGGGCTGGCGCTCGAAAACTTTAAGAATTCTCGATAGGTTGAGGGTTCAGATTGCGGAAATCCGTTCGCTTTCGTCACCGTGAGCGCGAAACGGGTACCGACGCTCGTAACTTTGCCATCTTCGCTACTCATGAAAAATATAGTTCACTCGATTTGACCAGATATTTTCATCGTCGAAGTTTCGACCAATCCGCTTTTTTACTCTGGGACCTAGATCTACCAGATTACTCAAAATCACCCGAACAGCGTGTTCGACGGCAATGTAACTCGGCGAGAGCAACGATATAGTCTTATCAGCAACAAACGCCGGTCGGTTCTCGTGGTCTCTTACCCAAGTCCCAAGCGGGGCACCCTCTTTATTTGGCTCATCTACGTCTTCCAGAACCCCAAAGCGAACAAGCTGCCACCAAGAAGCTGCCGCCGGGCAACTCCAAACAATTTTTTTTTCGCCCTCTATCGAAGTTTCGCGGCCAATACTTACGCCAATTCCAATATCATTTCGGTACTCGGGAGCGCTAATATCGATTCCACGGGCTCGCGCATCTTCCGTATCCGGATCAAAGTCCTGAGACACATAATCGAAACTGAGTCTGCTCTGGAGATCATCAAATTGAAAATCATTTATGGGGGCTAAGAAAGCTCCCTCGCCAAGTTCTGGAGACTTTACCAAATCGGTACGTAAGTAATGACATGTTTCCGCGCAATCGCTTTCGAAGGCAATATAATCGACCACGACCCCCGCTTGCTCGAACTGTTCTCTTATTTCTTCGATTATGGATGGGCGATCTATCTCATCAGTACCAGAAGTTGAGTAGTCATCGACAAACACCACAATTGCAAAAGATGCGTTTTGATAGACCAATTCCAATGCATCTAACCATCGCTTCGCGGTGGCGGCTCCATCAATGACTATCTGAGAAAAATTCTCTTCGCCCGCATAAACGTGAAGGGCTTCGAAGGAGATATGGAGATTTTTTTTCTTTAATTTGCGATTCACGAACGCACCTCCGAAGCAATTTTGGAAGCGAGCTCTCCAAACACGGTGTAAGCGGGTTCAGAGGCGCCATCGCCAGATGTTAGCACTGTCTCCTTCCAACGAAGCTTTGGATCCATTGGTATAGAGCCCATAAAGGGGTTTCGTTTCAACGACAGCGGCTTCCCAAACCACTCGATCGCTTCAAACTGATCTTGTAATTCAGCCTCCACTCCGTCAACGAAAGAACGAATGGATTTGGGCTCTAGCTTTGGGTCAATGTAAGCGGTTCGAATGATTCTTACTTTATCGGGACCGAAGGAGGTCACGCGCTCAGACTTCAACAAGGAATCTAACCCAATGATATGTTGTGGGGTCCATCTGGTGTGCACCAACAACATATCGACAAGATCACTACTTTCATGTTTGATTGCCTCTAATACGTCTGACAAACCAGACCGAATATCCAGCACAATAAAGTCGTAGTTACTCGATCGAAGCCGTTCCAACAGTTGGCGCAATGAGGTCCTCAGCGCCTGCAGTTTCTGCGCCCAATCGCCGCCTGCTGCCAAACCGGGTATGAAACCAAATTGTTTGTCGGATCTGTGTTTGTTGGCAATCGTTTCGCTTCTCGTACGCACATCCACGATTGCTGGTGTCGGGTCGTCTCTGTTTACCAAAATATCGTGAACGCTCTTCGGATTTCCCCGCTTTCCTGGAGTGCCCTGTCCCTGTCTCAAACCGCGAATCTGGAGAATTGCACCCATCGTTGGCGATGCTAGATCCAAATCGACCAGACAGACATTGCTCAATTCTTTGTGGTGTAGTTGAAAAGCTAGGTTAGCTAGAGTTACACTCCGGCCCGTACCTCCTTTATGTGAAATCCCTGCGATTACCGCTGTATCCATCTGCTAACCCTCAATCTCAAGCATTTTCACGAGCGTAATCAACCTGCTGAATGCCATGCTCGGCCGATCCGCAATCAACTCTCGGCATTTTTCTAATTCACGGCGAGCTTCATCAATTTCGTCCTCGTCTCCTTCGAGGGTAGATATCCACCACTGTGCCTCTTGCGCGAAAGATATTGCGAGCCGTTGAATTTCAGGAGCAGCGCGTGGTTTTTGGCGTTCGGCGATCGCTACGCCAACTAATGCCTCTTGAACCCGTTCGGTCATATACCAAGAATTGACGTTCTCATTGGACACGGGAAGCCCAACCGCGCTCCGGGACTTTTTAATCTCAGCTTTGGAGAATTTTCCACTTTCCTCTCCAAAAAAATCATAGTTGGGATAGACATTCGAGAACAAGTCCCAACTTTTTCCGACACCACTTCCGCATCGCCGCTCCAAATGTCTCCACAGACGATCGGTCAGATCGAGCAATCTCTGACGCGTATTGGGTTCCAAGGATTGCTTGGATATTTGAGCCACTAGTTTCAAAAGTTGAGCTGAAAAATCAAAGCTCAACCACCGAAATGCTGGCTTGGTCCCGTCTTCATAGTCGTCACTGAATAATTCGATCTCGAGGCCGGGATAGTGTATGGCCGAGATCGCCTGGTCGGTCTTCTCCGGAAATGGCGGTGTCGTGATTCTAGCACTCTCTCCCATTCGCTCGGCAAGCGAAGAAAATCGACTCAACTCTGCCTCACTCAGAGTCCCGAAAGACATGATCAAGCGGGACAAGAATAGATTCCAGTACAAACTTCCCTGGCCGTCAGCGGTTCGCCATGGAAGCGTTTCGATTTCCCAACGTCCAGGACCTTGTGTTGTTTGATCTGCAGTGGTGATCGCCATCCAGTAATTGGATGTCATGGCTGCCATTGACTTTAGCAAAGAGGCCTTCGCGAGTTGGTCAGAATCCAAAATACCGCCACTCTCGATCTCGGGCGTGGCCAGATCCGCAATCCCGTCGAGTGCGTTGATGGTGAAATATAGATATGGTGCATTTTCTGAAGAGAACGTTCTTTGCTCGGCGGCTTCCGTAACCGAGCGATCTTGCGACTCGATATATTTTTGCTCAATTGGTCCCCAACTCCAACCAATTTCGAATGCCGATTTGGGTGAAATCGAATACCCCATCGCACGAAGATCGCTGCGAACCGTTTCCAATCGTTGTTTGCTTCGGACACCGCCAGCAACTTCAGGCCACCTTCTTCCGGTTGCCTCTTCCCACAAGTCTTGTTTCAACGACGAAACCGAGAAACTGGATATTAATCCAACCAGAGCGCCAGAGATACGATCCGAAGCGTCGCTGCTTATACCAGACCAAAACTCAACCTCTTCGTCTTCTCCGTCAGCAGCGAACAACGCCTTAAGTCGCTCCGCCAAGAGTTTCGCATACAAAGCCGTCGTTAACGAAAAGGAGTAACTGTCAACCGTTTCGATGTTTTCGAGAGAGACTAGGGTTTCTGAAAGATCCTCTAAATAGGAGTCAGATGCAAACGTCGGGCGTCCATCTTCATTTGAGTTTCTAATGAAGTAAGTCTTCAACGCCCGTTTCACCCTTTCATTCCAGTAGGTAAACGTTTTGCCGTTTTTGTTCGCCGAATAGAAGCAACGATAGAGCGGATGATTTTTCACATCTTCCGACCCACCTTGGGAACTACAATCAAAACCAAACTCATCTAGTTGAGCATCGGCGACAAGAAAGGTGAGCAAAATTTCTGAATCGATAATGGAGTTTCTACCAGGAATATCTTTATTCCTGGCATCTCGCCATTTCCCGGTACTTTTCGGGTCGTCAGGATTGATCGTATCTAAAAAATAACTCGCCCACGCAGTCAAAACTGCACTGATTTCACTCTTTGGATTCAATGCATCCCCACCCAATAAAAGACTATACACGACGTTGTGGTACAAGAACTAGATGTTAGCAACCCCGGAGCTTTTGAATTGTTCAAAGATATCAAGGCGTCATATCTTACAAAGTAACTCGTTTTCTTTCAATTTTGGTTGCCTCAGATTGCCTGATCACATTCTGTAAGAGACCCTTCAAAACCTTACAAAACGCGCGTCATTAGAACACAGTGTTCGTTGCCTTCCTCGCTTTGAGGAAAAGCCGTTCAAATTCAGTGAACTTCTTGGTTAATGGTGCCCCCACACGGACTCGAACCGCGGACCTACTGATTACAAATCAGTTGCTCTACCAGCTGAGCTATAGGGGCACTGGCGGGTCGTTTATAATGAGCTTCGGGAAAGTGCAAGGCGTCATGACAAGATCATGCAGTTGCCACATTTGATCGCGATCCGGGCATGATTTGGCCCTGCGCTGCCGGTTTCTTGAACCCAAGCAAGACGGGAGCTGACCGATGACTAAGAGCCTTATCACCGCCGCCATTTTTGCTGCCAGCGCCGGAATCGCTGCGGCGCAGCCTTTGCCGGCGCCTCCGACCACAAAATATACCGCACCCGAGGCGCAAACTTGCGAGACGCAGACGCTGCAAGTCTATTTCCCTGCTGGTCAATCTTTGCTGACCGCTGCCTCTCGCGCTATGCTTATAGATGCCCAGACACGGCTCGAAGGCTGCATTATCGGTGCGGTTTCCATCGAAGCCACTGCCGGCGATGCACGAACGCAGAATTCTGCCGAACACCTTGCCCGGGCGCGACTAGCGACCGTGTCATCGGCGCTCGATCAGCATCAATTGAGCGGCGTCAGCCTGGACAGTGACATCGCCAAGGTAACGCCAGCGCAATACTCAGTGCCGCACGATCGCAAAGTTGAAGTTCGCCTCTCGGCCTGGTCACCGGAAATCGGTTAGGCGGCTTATCAATTCCTCCCAGATGCTCTGTTTCCTCCCATAGAGCATTCAACTCACCCCCGGATCGCCGACGATCCGGGGGTTTCTTTTTTACAAGGTGATGCGTGTCTTAGTCGAACAAGGACAAGACCACACTGGCGGCAACAAAAGTCACAACCGTGTGGCTGCCATCGACGAAGAGGCCCATCAAAGACCCAAACGGCGTATACACCGTGTCATAGGCCATTAAGGGCACACCGATTAACAAGCCGATCCATAAGCCGAACAAGGCCGCCGTGCCGGCTTTCGAGATACTCTTTTGTTTCATGTGCCAGCCGAGACCGAAGCTCAGCACCAGCGACAAGACAAAGCCCCAAAGCATGACCATTGGGTTTGGTCCAGCGTCGCCCGCCACCGATTGGATACCGTCTGCCGTGAGCCATTGCATGCTTTGCTTGGTTTCATCGACAAAGAACAGACCATTGGCATTCATCCACGGCTCTTGAAACAGTACGCCGTACCAAAGGAAGCCGATAAAGAACATCGCCACAGCGGCGAGCACGACTCCCAATAAGTTTACACCTGCAATTTTTGGCATTCTTCCCTCCTCAAGGATGTTTCTTTTATCCCATCACGCGATATGACGGGATCAGCTTCTGCGTCCGATTCCGTCTTACGCGAGGTAAACCTTTGTACGGGAAGATAAATCTTGAGTAAACGCCGGATCCTAATCACCTCCGCCCTGCCTTATATTAACGGCATCAAGCATTTGGGGAATTTGGCTGGCTCGATGTTGCCAGCGGATGTCTATGCGCGCTTTCAGCGCCTGCAGGGCCATGATGTCTTATACATTTGCGCTACCGATGAGCACGGCACACCTGCCGAACTCGCCGCACAAGCCGCTGAGATGAGCGTCCAGACCTATTGTGATGAGCAGCATGAGATCCAACGCACCGCGGGCGAGGGGTTTTCCCTGTCCTATGATTGGTTCGGCCGATCGTCGAGCGCGGAGAATAAGACGCTGACGCAAGGCTTTGCGTATGCGCTGGAGGCCAATGGCCTGATCGAAGAGCGCGTTTCGCAACAGGTTTACAGCGTCGATGACGGGCGCTTCCTGCCGGATCGCTATGTCGAAGGCACGTGTCCACATTGCGGCTATGAAAAAGCCCGCGGCGATCAGTGTGACAATTGCGGACGCCTGCTCGACCCGGTGGACTTGAAGAACCCATACTCGGCCGTCTCTGGCGGGACGAATATCGAAATCCGCGACACCGCACACCTGTTCTTACTTCAGTCGAAAATGCAGGACCGGATTCGCGATTGGGTTGAGAGTTCTACGGATTGGCCACAATTGGCGCGATCGATTGCGCTGAAATGGCTCGACGAGGGCCTGCGTGACCGGGCGATTACGCGCGACTTAAAATGGGGCGTGCCGGTCACTCAGGCAGATGGCTCAATTCGCACCGGTTTCGAAGACAAAGTCTTCTATGTCTGGTTCGATGCGCCGATTGAATACATTGCAGCGACCGAAGAATGGGCGAGCGCCACGGGCAATGATGCAAAAAAATGGTGGCGCACGGAACATGGCGCGAATGATGTCGAATATGTTCAGTTCATGGGCAAAGATAATGTCGCCTTTCATACCGTGTCATTCCCCGTAACCATCTTCGGATCCGGCCAAGACTGGAAGACCGTCGACAAGCTCAAAGCGTTTAACTGGGTCACTTGGTATGGCGGTAAATTCTCGACCAGCCAGAAACGCGGTGTGTTTATGGACCAGGCGCTCGATTTGCTCCCGGCCGATTATTGGCGTTGGTATTTGATGGCCAATGCCCCGGAAGGCTCAGACGCGGCCTTCACTTGGGAAGGGTTCCAGGCGGCGATCAATTCGGACCTCGCCAATGTCTTAGGAAATTTCGTCAATCGGATCACGAAATACACAGTGAGTAAGTTTGACGGCGTACTGCCCGATACTGGCACACCTGGCGAAGACGAAGCCTGGATGGCGGCGGAGTTGAAAGCCGGATTGGCCCGGATTTCAGAACATTATGAAGCTATGGAATTCCGCAAGGCTGCGGCTGAGACGCGGGCATTGTGGGCCGCTGGCAACGAATATCTAACCCGTGCGGAGCCGTGGGTGAAGTATAAAGCCGATGTCGAGGCTGCAGCGGTTGGCGTGCGGACCGGACTGAACCTGGTGGCGATTTTTGCCATCATCGCACAGCCGCTTATCCCGACTACGGCGAAAACCATTCTCGATACACTAGGTGTGCCGGATCAGAATCGGAAATGGCCATCGCCCGATGATGATGGCTTGCTCGATGCCCTGCCCCACGGCTTGCCGATCCAAGCGCCGCCGGTCTTGTTCCAGAAGATTGAAGACGCGATGGTCGAAGATTGGACAACTCAGTTCGGCGGCGAAGAGGACTAAGCCATGCCGCTCCAGAACCGCGTTGACCCATTTGGCTTGATCCACGCGGTTCCGGAACGCGGCGACTTCTTAGGCAATCGCGGCGGGTGTTTTCATACCGAAGACAAAACCCTAAAGCCGACGCATTGGAAAACACGGCAATGGATCACCTGTGTGCTACGTTTCAAAGGCCGCCAGCGTGAGTTGATGAGTGAAGGAACATATACCGAGCTATTCTTCCTCGACGAAGCGACCGCTTTGGCTGCGGGTCATCGCCCCTGCTATGAGTGCCGTTATCCAGACGCCAAACGATTTCGGGAAGCCTTGGTTCGCGCTGGCGCGTTTCGCTATCGCCCCAAAGCCAGTGACCTCAGCGACGCGATCGCCGGAGAAATTCAGGCGGTCCTAAAAGGCAAGATTGAGCGTGAACATGTCCTGGTCGAAACCCTCCCCGACGGTGCAATGTTCACCACAGGCGCCACTGCGTTTCTCAAGTGGCAAACCAAAGCGCATGCCTGGAGCTTTTCCGGCTATGCTGCGCCGAGTGCATTACCGGATCGCGCCGTCCGTTTGACGCCGCATGTTACATGCCACGCCCTGGCGCATGGCTATGAACCCGCGCTTCACGCCAGCCTGCGAACTTAGTCGACGGGCCGCGTCACGATCAACTCATTGATCCGGTCCGCCCGGGTTTTGGCGAATAGCACGTTATGCAAATACCAAATCTCCCCGTCAGCCAATGTAATCTCAATATCACCGAGCAAATTTCCACCCAGCATTCGGTGGCGTAGGAAATCGTCTTTCAAGTAGCGACAGCGGGCGTTCGCACCGCTTTCAGCCCGGTCACCGCTCCCCCAATAGACCCGCTCGCGCACTTGTCCTGGCGCGATTTCGTAGAATTTCACTTTGTCGAAGCCAAACACCATGACCGCCCACATCAAGAAAACGGCTATGCCGACAAACCAATAGAAAGATGGGCTCATATAGATGTCTAAGCCGCCAATATAAGCCGCGATTGGTCCGAACATATTGGCCATAAATAACAGGATCACACCAATTGCCATGATCAAACCCAGGATGACCGAATTCGCGCCGCGCAGCTTCACCGTGGTCGAGAAGATGACGAAGACGAGCACAAAGACAAAAGTCTGCCCTTGCACCAAAGCTGCCGTCGAAACCGGTTCCTCTGCAGCGGTGCCAACTGTATCTGGCAGGAACATCGAGACAAAGCCAAACAGGAGTCCAAGCGCCCAAATCGGCCACCAATAGATGATGGGCGAATGCGCATAGACTTTCAGGTTTTTCAGCTGATTGAGCGCATCGGGCGTGTGTGAGTGCTTATGTACGGCAGCGGACTGTTCCGCCGCAGGCGCAGGATTTGAAGGTGTATCGGACATGTGTGCCCCTCCGTCTGTCCGACAAGCTTAGCAAGACGGGCGACGAAGCGAAATGGAATTTTTAGAACCGCTTGTGACTTACGAAGTTTCTTCGTCAGTCCCGTTTATGTTTCGGATGCGAAGACGTTCTTGTAACGCCATCAGGGCTAAACCGCGAAACAGAACACCGCGTTCTGAGCTCTTTTTATAGCTGAGACGCTTATACGTCGTGATCATGCCGTCGCAGAGCTCTTTATTATCATTTTTGCTGCGATTTTTTTTACCCATTAAGGCCAGCATTCGACCGACGGACGGCTCGAGCTGCGAGAGATTGGCCATCCAGTTGATAACTTCCTTGCGCGACGCCGCCCGGCGATTGGCAGCCGTAGGTGGCGCGCTCAGCAATTTGATCACCAATTCTGTTTCACGCTCGCGAAGTTCGCGCGGTAGATCGTCGACTTTTTCCGGTGGTAAGCCTTCGATGTTACGCGCACAATCGTTCGGGTTCTTCTCACCGAAGAATTCATACGTTTCGAGCATGACATCGATCATTTCATCGACCGACTCATCGCTGGCGACCTTTGATAGCTCAAGAATTTCAACCAGAAACTTTTCGCGCATTCTCATAGCCGCAACACGGCTTGAATCGCGGAGATTGCGGCCATTGTTGAATTCGTGTTGCGCAATCCGGCTAAAGTCTCTGTAAAGTTCGGGTCGGCGATCTTTGAGAGCGGCAAACACTTCGCCATACATATCGCCGGAATCAGCCAGACGCTGGACTTCAGTATCAAACATCTCTGCTGTGACGGTTTCCCCGCCTCCACAAGCCGCTAAGCCCGCCATGCTAAACGCCAACAGGGCTGCTTTGATTCCGCTGCGCGCCGTCATATTTTGCCTCTTTCCCGAACAGAAGGCGTCCCTTGCCTTCCAGATCTATTGGCGTCACCATGGCACAGTTACCTTAATATGCAGATAAGCGAGCCTCTATGTTTCGATCGGTTTCAGTAATCTCCGCATTTCTTGTTGGCGCCAGTTTGACGGCGTGTGCGCCCACCAAAACAGACCCTTCAGGGGTCGCGAACCAGGCGAACAATACGACGGCCGTGTTAACACGCGCACCGGCCCCGATATCTGCCGACTTGCCCACGCCGGAGACTGATCTCGTCGATCTGTATACCTATTTTCATATGAACCCGGAGCTCTCGTTTAAAGAAATCAAAAGCTCTACCATCATGGCGAACGAGCTTGAGAGCCTGGGCTTTACGGTCACCACTGGACTTGGCGACACCTGGACCAAAGATAAGTCGCTCCGCGACAATGGCGTCGTTCGCGACGGTGTTGGCGGCTATGGTGTGGTCGGCGTTTTCGAGAATGGTGACGGCCCGACTGTGCTCATCCGCGCCGATATGGATGCTTTGCCGGTCGGCGAACGCACCGGCGTTCCGCACGCGTCCCAGATTGTCGACGAGACCTGGACGGGCGTTACCAGCGGCGTCATGCATGCCTGCGGTCACGACATCCATATGACCAGTTGGATTGGCACCGCACGCAATCTCATCGCCGCAAAGGACGACTGGTCAGGCACGTTGATCATGATAGCCCAGCCGGCGGAAGAGCTCGGCAATGGGGCAAAGGCAATGATCTCTGACGGCCTGTTCGAACGGTTCCCACAGCCTGACTATAATCTCGCTCTGCATGTCTCGGCTTCGTTGCCAAGTGGCCGTGTGTCGTATTCATCAGGGTATGCTTTGGCAAATGTCGACAGTATCGACATTACGGTTAAAGGCGTCGGTGGACACGGCGCATATCCGCATACAACCAAAGATCCGGTGGTCGTCGGCGCATCCATAGTGACCGCCGTTCAAACCTTGGTCTCACGCAATGTGAACCCGCAAACGCCAGCCGTGGTCACGGTTGGCTCATTCCAGGCTGGCGCGAAACACAACATTATTTCAGACGAAGCCAAATTGCTGCTCACGGTGCGCTCTTACGACGATGACACACGTGCCATGTTGCTCGAGGGCATTGAACGGATTGCCAAAGCCCAAGCCCTCGCCTTTGGCGCGCCTGAACCTGAAATCTTCATCGAACCGGACTATACACCGTCGACTTATAATGATCCCGATCTTGCCGCGATCGCCGCAGCTGCGATTGCCAGCGCCATTGGAAGCGACAATGTCTCACAAGTCGATCCGGTCATGGGCGGTGAAGACTTCAGTCAATATGGGCGCACCGACGCGAAGATCCCAAGCTTGATTTATTGGGTCGGCGCGGTGGACCCAGAGACTTGGCAAGCCGCGCAAGACGGGCCTCTGGGCTTGCCATCTTTGCATTCCCCTTACTTCGCGCCGGACTTCGAACCCACGATCGAAACGGGCGTCAGCAGCATGACTGCGACGGCACTTGCTTTGTTTCAAAACGAGTAATTCCATATGACATTGATATTCATCTATGGCCCGCCCGCCGCGGGTAAACTAACCGTGGCGAAGATTGTCTCAGAGCGAACAGGTCTGCCCTTGTTCCACAATCACTTGATCGTCGACGCCGTCGGGGCTTTGTTCCCATTTGGATCGGAGAATTTCGTGCGCTTGCGGGAAAAATTTTGGCTGGAGTCGATGCAAGCTGCGATCGCTGAGGGCCGTTCGTTCATTTTCACATTCATGCCCGAACCATCCGTTCGTGCTGACTTTTCCGAACGTGTGAAGGCTCTTGTCGAAGATGCCGGGACCGACATTGCATTCGTGCACTTGCACCTTTCCAGAGAAGGCCAATTGCGCCGAATCGCAAATGCTGACCGCGGCAAGTTTGGGAAGTTGAGAGACATCGACCTTCTGAAAGACAATTTTGAGCAGTTCGAAACTGCAACACGGGCGATGCCGGAGCCAACAATAACCATCGACACTGCTAAGCATACAGCGGATCAGGCGGCAGAACTCATCATGACAAAGTTAAACCTGGTATCATGAGCGTAAACGATACCTTTCAGCGGCTAACTATTAGTTGCAAGCGGACCAGACAATAAACGCTCACCATGCAAAGTATATTTGCGAAACTCCAGAAAGTACGGTCAGTTTTGGCGATCTATATATACTTTATGGATGGTGGAGGATTGCCTGAAAAGGCGGTCCGAATTCTTGGCAGAAGGCTCGCGTCACGACACCCCTAGCCGGAATACGATCTCGCGCTAGTGTATGGACGGGATGGTTTAGGGAGCGATCCATGGATGTCAGCACGGCTGTCAAGAAACGTATTTCGACGCGCGCATTTCTGAGCACACCGCTCGAAAAAGAAGACGTTGAACAGTGGTTGCAAGATGCACAAAGGGCTCCCTCCGGCGGCAATTTGCAGCCATGGCGGGTGATCGCGCTCGCGGGCGAAGACAAATTGGCTGTCGAGAATCTCGCCGCTGACAAACTCTTAGCAAACCCGAGAGGCGAACCGACCGACTATCCGATTTATCCGGACTATATCACTGACGCGCAGAATTTGCGCCGCCGCGCGGTTGGCGAAGCAATGTATGGCAAGATCGGCATCCCGCGCGAAGATCGGGCTGGTCGCATGGTTTGGTTTGCTCGCAATTACCGCTTCTTTGATGCACCGCTGGCCCTGTTCATCGTCATGGACGAACGCGTTGGTCACGGCCAATGGGGTCATACAGGAATGTTCATGCAAACGCTCTGCTTGCTCGCTGAAGAGCGGGGATGGGGCACGTGCATGCAAGAGTGCTGGGGTATCTTGCGGCCGACTTTGAAAGAGCATCTCGGCTTGGCTGAGCATGAGATGGTATGGTGCGGCATAGCAGTCGGCATTCCGGATCCTGAGAACCCGGTGAACGAGCTCTATACAGAGCGCGCCAGCCTGAACGAGTTCGCCGAACTCCGCGGGTTTTAGGCTCGGCGTTCGGCCAACTCGATCCATCAACCACCTAGGTTTCACCCCAATCGCGCCATACTGACCGGCTAGTCCCAGATCATGGACCTGACCCGCCGCTCTTGCCTGAATGGCCTATTTGTTCTGCCACTGATCCCAACGCTGACGGAAGTTCGCGACCGTCGCTCGGCGCAGCTCATCACTCACGCGCGTCAACAAATCGGTGTCACCACAAGCTACGACCCTGCCTATGTCGCTCTGACTTATCCAGGCGGTGACGTTCCGCGTGATCGCGGGGTCTGTATCGATGTCATCATCCGTGCATATCGCGACGCTTTCGAGTTCGATTTACAAGAGCACGTGCACGAGGACATGGCAGCCAATTTTGGTGCCTATCCAAAACGCTGGGGTCTCACCCGCACAGATCGCAATATTGACCATCGCCGCGTCCCGAACGTCGAGACCTGGCTTGAACGCCATGGACATGAGCAACCCGCCAGTAACTGGCAACCAGGCGACTTGATAACCTGTCGCGTCGGCGGATCCTTACCGCACGTTGGCATCCTCTCCAGCCGCAAAGATTCCCGCGGTCGCTGGAAGGCCATCCACAATATCGGTCTCGGCACGCTCGAAGACAGCCGGATTTGGAACTATGGCGACAAGCGCCGGTTCCGGTTTCTGCCTAGCTGAGCATCATGCGCAAACGCAGCAAGTGCTCGTCCCAACCTTTGTCATGATCCGACAGCTGATCAAACGCGGCCATGCCATCATGTGTCATGGTCAATTGCGTGCCGCCTTCCAATTCAAGCAGCTCCCAAGTCACGGTCGTTACGACACCGTTCAGCCATTGATGTGTGAACGTGTGCACAAGTTTCTTGTTCTGCTCGAACACCAAAACCTCGCCCCACATGAGCTTCCGATCTTCTTTGTCATAGTGGAAGCTTAAATATTGGAATGACACTTGGTCCGCGAGATCGCGGTCGGTTTCGTGAAACCACCGCGCCAAGAGCTCTTTATCGGTCAAATGCCGCCAGACCTTTTCAGGTGTAGCTTTCAAATAGATCGTTTTCACCATGACTGCTTCACTCATCATCCATCTCCACTGCTTGTTTTAAGTTTGCGAGTTTTTCATCCCAGAACTGGTCAAAGAAGCTGAGCCAGTCGGATACGGTTTTCAGGGCTTCCGGTTGCAAGCGATGCAGACGTTCGCGCCCCTGTTTGCGGACGCGGACGAGACCGCCTTCTCGCAATATGTTCAAATGTTTGGCAACCGCCGGCCGTGTCATCTCAAACTCGGCAGTGATGTCGTTCAAAGAGCGCTCGCCCGAAGACAACATCGTCATAATACTGCGCCGGGTCGGATCGGCGATCGCGCGGAAAACCAGTTGCTGTGTCATTACATGAAACCTTTCAGTTTCCTTTTATAGGAAACCATATAGTTTCATGTCAAGCGCAAAATCGAGGCTGGCTTAAACCGCAAAGCGCGCTAAACAAACGCCATGAAAATCGCGACCTGGAACGTCAATTCCATAAAAGCCCGCCTGCCCACCGTGATCGAGGTCCTCAAGGCCATCGATTGCGATGTCATCTGTTTGCAAGAGATCAAATGCGAGACCGACGCTTTCCCGTACATGGAAATCGAAGAGCTCGGCTATAATGTCGAAGCGCATGGCCAGAAGAGCTATAATGGCGTCGCCATGCTCTCGCGCTTCCCGCTGGAAGACGTCGTGCGTGGTCTCCCTGGCAATGAAGAGGATGAGCAAGCGCGCTATATTGAGGCGCTGGTCCTATCCGAAAATCCAGTGCGAGTCGGCGGGCTCTATCTGCCAAACGGCAACCCAGCGCCCGGTCCAAAATACGACTATAAGCTCGATTGGATGGGACATCTCAAAACACATGCCGCCTCGCTGATGCAAGCTGAGGACCCGATCGTTCTATGCGGCGACTATAATATCATCCCTCGCGCTGAGGATTGTTGGGAAGAAACTGTGTGGGCCGAAGATGCATTGGCGCTGCCGACCAGCCGCGCGGCCTTTCGCCGATTAAAAAACCTCGGTCTGACAGAGGCCTTCGAGGCGGCGGATAATCGCGGTCACGAATATACGTTCTGGGACTATCAGGGCGGCGCCTGGCAAAAGGACCACGGCATCCGGATTGACCACCATTTGCTCAGTCCCCAAGCAGCGGATCGGCTGGAGGGCGTCGAAATCTATCGCAAAGCGCGCGGGTTGGAGAAACCTTCAGACCATGTGCCTGTGATTGTGACTCTACGCGACTAGGTTTCTTCAAACATTCCCCATCCCCGCAGATACCTGCGTAAGCAGGTATACAAGGACAGAAAATTCCAACTGGAACCACGGCAAAGCGCAGTCCATAGACCCCTGCTTTCGCAGGCGTCACCGGTTAAAAACTGCCTTCGATTCGGGAAGCGTTTAGTCTTTGACGCAGCGTTTGGTGTAAGCTGCCACATCGGCATTAATGTCGATGACCATGGCCTGAAGCGATTGCTCATTCGCCATAAGATCCGCCTTTAGCGCATCATAAGCCACTTTGGTCGTATCCGCCTCTGCCGCCTGGTCCGCTCCGAAATTGCGCATCGCTTCAGCGCTCTCCCAGGCATCACCGGCCGCTTCGACTTCATCGACCAAAACCAGCCGCGCATCGGCGATTTTTTGCACTTCGCTCTGGCGGTTCTGCAAATCTGCCGCTTGCTGAGCACAGGTCAAAGCACTGGCACTTGGCGTAACGAAGACAATCATCGCCGCAAAGGCACTTAAGGAGGAAGTCATTGCTTTCATACGTATTTCTCTAATCAAACGGAGCTGAAGGCTTTCTGAACGTAAACGCTCCGATCTGGCCCAAAGTGTGGCCAAAGTTCAGTCTTTATCCAAATCCCGCCGCGACCGGGCCACCCTTTCCGGATCCGCAAAACTATCGATCAGATTAAAAATCGCAGCAAAGTCATCGAGCAATTCACGCACACGGTCAGGATTATCCAGCGGGGTGAACATTGAGCCGGGCTCAAACAAGTCGCCGCCTTCTAGCGCCACGATCAGCTCATTGGTCTGAAACGCGCAGCGCAATTTCCCGCCCCGGAAGACTTTCTCCAGTTCGATCAGTCGCTGCATCAAATCCGGCGTCAGCAAGTAGCGTGCTTCAACTTGGTCCGTGGAATAGACCTCAAACGCGTCTTCAAAGGCTTTCGACTCCAACTGCACGCGTTCCATCCCGCGCCCGCCGCCAAAGCGGTTGAACAGTCCAGCATCGCGCATCACTTTGGTCTGGCCGTGAAAATTCTTGTGAAAGCGAAAGCGCAAGCATTGGCCATCAAAAACCGTCACCCAACGGGTTCGTGTGCGTCCGCGCGAGTCCGTGGATCGTCGCCGCTCCTGCAAACGAGCTTCGAAAAACTCGAAATCGACGCCATTGCGAGCCCCCGTCAAACGGTCTTCAAATTCAGAACGGTCCCAACTGGGCACCAATCCCGCCGCATGTGCGTCCATGATCGTGTCACGGTGACCGGGGTCTGGATCAAATAAGAGCTCAAATCTGGCAGCAACCGGCTCGATAATCATCCGCTTGGCGCGTTTACCAATCTGATTGAGCGGCCCGCGCCCCGCGCCATGTACCGCAAACCCGATCACCCCAGCGACAATTGCCAGCTGCGGCACACGGAATGCGAGAAACCCTAATAACGTCCCGACCACCGCAATGGCGCCGCCAATCCAGGACCAACGCACCGATGATTTTGCCGCGGCCTGTCGTTCGGCCTCTTGCGCTTGCAAGGCCGGTCGCAGCTCATCTTGATAGATGCGCGGAAAGTCCGCGAAATCCTTCGGCAGGCCCCGCATCGATTGTAGTATCAACGGATCAATATCCGGATTTTTGTCCCAAGGTCCGTTAGATGTCGGCATAGACATGGCGTTCTCCGGCAAACCCTTCATGGGTTACCGCGCCAAGATGGGCTGGCCCGACCAATTTCGCAAATTTTGACAGCGTGCCGTTGCCATAAGCGGTGACACGTGGCTTCCAACTGCGTTTACGATCTTCCAGCTCGGCCGGGGTCAATTTGATATCGATCGTACCCGTCTCAGCGTCGATCGAGATGATGTCGCCGTCTTGAATCAGACCGATCGGCCCGCCTTCCTGCGCCTCAGGACCGACATGACCAATACAGAAGCCGCGCGTCGCACCAGAGAAGCGACCATCTGTGATCAGCGCAACTTTGTCGCCCATGCCTTGTCCGTAGATCGCCGCTGTGGTGGACAGCATTTCGCGCATACCAGGACCACCTTTCGGGCCTTCATAACGAATGACCAAAACATCGCCCTCTTCGTACTCGCGATTGGTCACTGCCTCGAAACAGGCTTCTTCGCCATCAAAGACGCGCGCTGGTCCGGTGAATTGCAGCTTCTCCAGTCCAGCCACCTTCACGATCGCGCCATCCGGCGCAAGCGAACCCCAGAGGCCAACCACGCCGCCATTTGGGGTAATCGGCTTTCCAGCGGGATAGATCACCTTTTGTGTTTCGTCGAAACTCACACCTTCTAAATAATCGCCCCAGCTCTTGCCGGTGACGGTCAAACAGTCCGGATTGACGATCTTCTCATCCATCAGCGTTTTCATCAGCATCGGCACGCCGCCGGCTTCGCCGAAATCCTTGGCGACATAGTTCCCGCCTGGTTTCAAATCAGCGATGTACGGGGTGCGTTCAAACACTTCGGCGACGTGGCGGAGTGTGAATTCTACCCCGCACTCATGCGCCATAGCCGGAAGGTGCAGGGCCGCATTGGTCGAGCCACCGGTCGCCGCAACGACGATCGCCGCATTCTCGAACGCTTCGCGAGTGCAGATTTCGCGAGGACGCAAATTCTTCGACACCAAGTCCATAACAACTTTGCCAGATTCACGTGCATAGCCATCGCGGTCAGTCCAAGGCGCTGGCATCGCAGACGAGAGCGGCAGCGCCAGACCAATCGCCTCGCTGACACAAGCCATTGTGTTCGCCGTGAATTGACCACCACACGCGCCATCACCAGGGCACGCCACTTTCTCAAGCGCCCGGAGCTTGTCGCCATCCATATCATTCGAACCCGCGGCATGTGCGCCAACCGCTTCAAACACGTCCAGGACGGTCACGTCGCGGCCTTCAAAACTGCCTGGCATAATCGAGCCGCCATACAAGAACACGGACGGCACATTGAGGCGCAGCATGGCCATCATCATGCCCGGCAGAGACTTATCACAGCCGGCCACGCCGACCAGCGCATCATAGGAATGCCCGCGCATGGTCAGCTCGACCGTGTCAGCAATCCAGTCGCGGCTGACCAGAGACGACCGCATGCCTTCATGGCCCATGGCGATGCCATCGGTCACCGTGATGGTGCAGAACTCGCGCGGCGTGCCGTCAGCCGCTTTCACACCTTCCGAAACAGCGTGCGCTTGGCGCATCAGAGCCGTATTGCAGGGGGCTGCTTCATTCCAGCAACTCGCAACACCGACGAACGGCTTTTGGATGTCCTTGGTCGAGAGGCCCATCGCATAATAATAGCTACGGTGCGGCGCACGAGCTGGCCCCTCCGTCACATGACGGGAAGGTAGTTTGGATTTGTCCCAGTCGGTCATGGTTTGTTGCCTCTATTCAGTTCAGGCCATGCCAATAAAGGACTGCTTATGGGAATCAAGCGGAATACCGGGAGGACAGCTGATTCGACGCGGCTGAGACGCTCAGAAACTTCGTGGTGGATTCTTTTCGGAGGAAAGCGTGGCGCGCGAGAATCTTGCGACGACGAGATTAAACCGCATCCGCAGCGCCCGCCCGTTAAATCCGTTTCGCCTCAGCAGGCAGCAATGACATGGGAAACCCGGGACCGCGAAAATTGGCAGCGGGAATTTTGTTTTTAATGCGCGCGTGGAAGCCTGGCAGCTTTGACCAATGGAGGCCCGGTCTCAAATGGTGCGCTGTGTGATACCCTAAATTGCCGGTGAGAATATTGTACCAACGATGCATGATATTGTTTGAGGCGGCATATTCATCCTCCTCTGAGCATCCAGCATGGTGATCATAAGTATGTCGGCACGTCATCACGAAACTGATCACCATTGGAATAATGAAGATTGCCACTGCATTGAACGGATTGATCCAAACCAGTGCCGCCAAAAGGGCAATATGTAGCCCCGTCATGATCAGAAATGTCCGTCGGATGTCGGGATGTTCTGCACTTATCCGAAAGGCTTGGAGATATCCGGTCAGCGCGAGCCGCCACGTATACTCATGCATAGACATGACCCGGCCGTCAGACGTCCGCCAAGCCGACTCGTCTTTGGTTTGATCCATATAATGGTCGTGGTGACCGAGATTGTGATGCAAGACCCAGACATTTGACACGGCGCCGGTCTGTAATCCGAAGACGATTTCCATCAGACGATTACACAGCGTTGAGCGAAAAAACGGCACATGTTGATGATGATGGTTCCACGCCGCGATACAGACTTTCGCGGGGACGGATAATGCCGACCAAGCCAGCACGATCGGCCAGGCCGAGACGGTCGCAAACACCACCAGATCCAACGCGAAGAGCATCAGTATTATGGCGGCTGGCAGACGATCTTCGGCAAATCGAAACAGAGCGCCGCGGGAAGCCTTCTCGATCGGAGGGCTTTGGACGGACCGAGAGTTTTCTGAGTTAAATGGCGGCAAATCCGGTCTCACTCTGGCAGCTCGAAGTCAGTATCATGCCGGTAAATCCTTAAGGAAGCTGTCTGAGAATCAGAACAATCTTCCGTAAGACGATTTGCGCTGACGCATCAACGCAATTCATGAAACAATGTCGGTCACGTTTTGATCGGCGTGTGTTTTAGGACGTATTGCGCTGTTTTGGTGCAATGGCGGGTCTGGGGCGCGCTTTCACTTGGTCAACCGCACACCCTGCTTACGACCGCGGGCGCCCGCGTCCTTCGCCGCGTCGGCGTTCTCCGGCAATTGCGGCGCCTTCAGCTGGCGACGGTCTCGATAGCCGGGACACCAGCTCTGATCGCGTCAGTGTACCACTATTGTCCGCATCCAAGCGCTCAAACTCATACCGCAGCTGGCTGCCGAAATCTTCGAGTGTGAACCGCCCGTCCAAATCATGGTCGAAGGCGATGAACGATGGCAAAGTATCATCCGAACCGAGCGCCAGCTGACTCCACGCCTTGAACTGCAACGCGCTGGCTTGGTGTGAATCGGAGAGGCGATCCCATTCCTGTGCGATACCTGCTTCCAATTCAGCTTCATCGACAATCAGATCGCCATCGCGGTCCAAAGTCGCGAGGAACAGACCAATGGGTTTGGCGACCATGCCCGAATGGGTGACTCGAGACTCCCCCCGCTCACCTCCAGGCGGCGGTCCGCGGCGCTCCGGCTGGGACGCACACGCAGTGCAAAGCAGTAAAGCAAATAAAGCCGCACCGATGGAGAAGTGGTTCAAACGCATATTCGAGTGTCCTTAAATGAGGTGCTGGCGCGCTTACGAGTAGACGTTAGAGCGCGCCAGCTTGCCGTCTCGAGGGAGGGGAGGAAACGACGGCAATTTGTAGAGTCATTGAATTTTGAAGAAGCCTTCCAGCTGATCCGCCGGATTAAACGGGACCTATCGAGCGTTCCGTCGTCACAATCATGCATGTGACAGATATTTAAGAAACGGATGGCGGGTACGCCGCCCATTGCCATCAAATTTAGGGCGCTCCGCTGATGGCCCTACGTGCGCCGCCACGCCCAATGGTCGAGGGCCCGTTCTGACGCAAAGCAGACATTATGCGCGACGGGTTCAGGACGACACAACCCGCCCGCTTGTGCTCATCTTACCACCCTCAACCAACCATACTTGGTCGGACGTATCGATCAGACCTCAGACTTACTCTTCGCCATAAATGGCGGTTTCCATGCCATCAGGGTCAATCATACCGCGATACATGCCTTTTGAGTTGAACACATACTCATAGCCTCCATCGCCATCGATCACGACGACACCGCCATCGCCGCCAAGCGCTGCGACTTGATCGAGCGCGTTTTGCGCCGCATCACCGACACGCTCACCTGCGAGCTCAACGCGGGCGCAAATCGTCTTGGCGACGGCGACGCGAATGAAGTACTCGCCATGGCCCGTGGCCGAGACGGCGCAGACGCCGTTTTGCGCGTATGTCGCTGCACCGATTAGAGGCGAGTCGCCGATCCGGCCAGCCGCCTTAGCGGTCATGCCGCCCGTCGTGGTCGCAGCCGCGAGGTTTCCGTCTTGGTCGATCGCCACCGCGCCAACAGTGCCATGGCGGTCGGCATCTGTGCGCTGCATTTCGCGCAGCACGCGTTCCAAGGATTTGCGGCGTCGCTCGGTGTCGAAATAGCGATTGTCGACCATTTCAATGCCGACCGATTCCGCAAACGCATCGGCGCCGGCCCCGGCAAACATCACATGTTCCGATTGGTCCATCACGGCCCGCGCTGCGAGGATGGGGTTCTTCACCCGCTTCACTCCTGCCACCGCGCCGGCATCGCGGTCCGCCCCGCTCATGATCGAGGCGTCGAGCTCATGCTCGGCAGCGGCTGTAAAAACAGCCCCCTGCCCGGCATTGAAAAGCGGATCGTCTTCCATTGGGATAACTGCTGCCTGCACCGCATCCACAGCTGAACCACCATTGCGCAACACTTCGGCGCCAGCTTCGAGTGCGGTTTCCAGCGCTGCGGTATAAGCGGCCTCGCGCTCGGCTGTGAGGTTTTCGCGCAGGATGACCCCGGCCCCGCCATGGATCACCAAGCGCCATTCTGGGCGTTCCGTCTCCGCCACAGCATCAACCTCCTCAGCAACAGATGAAACAGGCGTCTGACACGCTGCCGCGACCAGCGCGGCAGCTGCGAAAACCGAACGTAGCATGAAATGCTCCTTACAAGGCGGCGAGTTGATCTCTGGCGACGCTAAGCTTGTCGCGTGTGCCTTGCAACTCGGCGAGACGAGTCTTTTGTTCGGCAACCACTTCGGCGGGCGCTTTGGCGACAAAGGCCTCATTGCCGAGCCGCTTTTCGAGGCCGGTAATCTCACCACCCAGCTTGCCGAGCTGTTTGTCGAGCCGGGCAATCTCTTCGCCAGCATCGATCAAGTCGGCAATCTCGAGGACGACGGTCGCTTCATCAACGACGCTTTTCACTGAGCCCGCAGGTGCGGCGTCGGCGATCTCAAACTTTTCGAGGCGGGCCATGCGCATAATGACATCGCGATGCGCCGCGACGCAGCGCGCGGTTTCCGCATTCGCATCGACCAGACTGACGGGAACTTTCGCCCCAGCTGGGACATTGACGTCCGACCGCACCGAGCGGATTTGCGAAATGATTTTGAGCACCCAACCGAGCTCATCTGCCGCCGTTTGATCGTCAAACGCATCGTTCAGGCCCGGCCAAGACTGTTGCATCAGGAAGTCGGAGCGGTCCGCGGTTTGCTCCCAAAGCACTTCTGTAATGAACGGCATGAACGGGTGAAGCGCGACGAATGTTTGCTCCAGAACCCAGCCTAACACAGCCTGGGTCTCGGATTTGGCCTCAGCGTCATCGCCATTGAGGATGGACTTGGACAATTCGAGGTACCAATCGCACAAAACGTCCCATGTGAAATGATAGACGGCGCTCGCGGCATCATTGAACCTGTAGTCTTCAATCGCCTCAGAAACCGATGTCGTACATTTGTACAACTCACCAACAATCCACTTATTCAATGACAATTCAAGGTGTTGTGGTGAAATGCTCGCGCCGAACTTCGCCTCGTTCATTTGTGCAAACCGGGTAGCGTTCCACAATTTGGTGCCAAAATTGCGATACCCCGCGACGCGCTCCACCGACAGATTGATGTCCCGTCCTTTGGTCGCCATTGCAGCCAATGTGAAGCGCAGCGCATCGGCGCCATAGGCCTCAAAGCCTTTGGGATAGCGTTTGCGGGTCGCCTTTTCGACTTGCGGGGCTTTTTCCGGTTGGCGTAGACCCGTGGTGCGCTTGGCGATCAGAGCGTCGGCCTCAATGCCGTCAATCAGGTCGACCGGATCGATGACATTGCCCTCGGACTTGGACATTTTCTTGCCGTTCTCATCGCGAACGATGGCATGGATATAGACGTCCTTGAACGGCACTTCCCCGTCCATGAATTTGATCCCGAGCATCATCATCCGCGCGACCCAGAAGAAGATAATGTCGAACGCCGTGACGAGCGTCGCGCCTGGGTAGAACGTCTTCAAACCATCGGTCTGCTCGGGCCAGCCTTGCGTCGAGAAGGGCCAGAGGCCAGAGCTGAACCAAGTGTCGAGGACGTCTTCGTCTTGATAAAGTGCGTACGTCCTTTGGTCAGACATGGCACTCTGGGCGGCTTCACGGTCGTCACAAAGGAGAATTGCGCATCCCTGCAGATCGATTTTGTGACCGCCAATCTCTGTGTGTTCGTTTAAAGTGGAAACGTATTCACCAGCCTCAATCACCGCTGCGTCAGCAGTTTCTGTGCAAAATGTCTTTCCATCAACACCATACCAAACCGGAATCCGATGCCCCCACCAGAGCTGACGAGAGATACACCACGGTTCTATGTTTTCCATCCAATTATAATACGTCCGGTCCCAATTCTCCGGCACGAACTTGGTCGCGCCTGAGCGCACCGCTTCGATCGCCGGCTTGGCCAGCGTCTCAGCATCGACGAACCATTGGTCGGTCAGCATCGGCTCAATAACCACGCCGGAGCGGTCGCCGAAGGGCTGCATGATTTTCTTATTCTCGACCAGCGGGATAAACGGCGCATCCGTCTCTTCATCCTTATGCTTCGGGTCCGCGATCATCACCGCATTGCCCTCGGCATTGATGTCCTCAATGACAGCCTTACGCGCTTCAAATCGCTCCATGCCCCGATACTGATCCGGGACCAGGTTCATCGCCGCGATCTTGGCTTCGTCGAAATCCTCTTTGCCTTCAGCAATCCGCTGCGCGACCTCAGCCATCACGGCATAGGCCTCGCCATCGGCGCGCATGAAGCCCTTCTCATCCATCAGCGCATACATCGGAATGCCGCCGCGCTTGGCGACCTGATAGTCGTTAAAGTCGTGCGCGCCGGTAATCTTTACGGCACCTGAGCCGAAATCCGGATCCGGATATTCATCGGTGATGATCGGGATCAGGCGGCGATGCTCTTTTGGCCCAACCGGGATCTCGCACAGCTTGCCGACAATCGGCGCATAGCGCTCATCACTCGGATGCACTGCGACTGCGCCGTCGCCCAGCATCGTCTCAGGCCGCGTCGTGGCGATGGAGATATAGTCCCGCGTCTCTTCCAGCGTGATAGTCCCATCCTCGTCCTTCTCGACATAGGTATAGGTCTCACCACCCGCGAGCGGATATTTGAAGTGCCACATATGGCCGTCGACTTCCTTATTCTCGACTTCGAGATTGGAAATCGCGGTCTGGAAATGCGGGTCCCAATTGACCAGGCGCTTGGCGCGATAGATCAGGCCCTCATTGTAGAGATCGACAAAGACTTTATTGACGGCCTTGTTCATGTCCTCGTCGAGGGTGAATTTGGTGTTCTCCCAATCACAAGACGCGCCGAGGCGCCGAAGCTGATTGAGGATCGTTCCACCGGACTCTTCTTTCCACTCCCAGACTCTCTTCACGAACGCGTCTCGCCCCATCGAGCGACGATCTTGATTGCCGCCAGCAGCGGCCAGTTGGCGCTCGACCACCATCTGCGTCGCGATCCCGGCATGGTCCATGCCAGGCTGCCAGCGGACATTCTTACCGCGCATCCGCTCAAACCGGCAGAGGATGTCCTGAACCGTGTTGTTCAGCGCGTGCCCCATATGCAGACTGCCCGTCACGTTCGGTGGCGGGATCATGATCGCATAAGGCTCAGCACTGGTATCCATGCTTGGCCGGAAACAGCCCGCCTCTTCCCAGCGCTGATATATGCGCTGTTCATGGGCTTTAGGGTCAAAACGTTGGTCGATCATTTTATGCGGTCCGGTCGGTCTTGATGGAATCGAAAAAGGCGCGCCATCTCTGGCGCGCCCGTCTCTTTAGCAGAGGATTTGAAAGGGTCTAGCCAGCCATGCGTGCGATACGCTGTACTTCGGCTTCCACTTGCTTCTCAACGATCCCAGGTAGGTTCTCGTCGAGCCACTCTTTCAGCATTGGACGCATCATCTCGCGAACCAGGCCTTCAATCGTGGTCGCGCTGCCAGCCTCTTCGCCAAACTCGACGTTTGACAGGAGCTTGCTAAGTGCGCCAGCGGCCGCAGTTACCGTGGCTGTGTCTGTGATTGGTGCAGGTTGAGCCGCCATAGGAGGTTCCTCTTCAATTACGGGTTCAGGCTGAGGTTCCGGCTCTGGCTCAGACACAATGTCTTCTGCCAACTCAAACGTATCTTCGACCGCTGGAGCTTCCGGCTCCAGGTCGATTTCCGCCTCAGCGAAATCTTCTACGCCTTCGAAACTGTCTTCCTCGAACGCTTCAAAACTATCTTCTTCAAAATCGAAAACTTCTTCTTCAACGGCAACTTCAGCAGCCCCCGTTTCAAGCTCGTTGGTGGCGTCATCCATGGATTGGCTGATCGCCGCGAGAACTTCGTCTTCAGATTCCAAGGGCGCCGCATCTGCGCTCAATATATCAGCATCATCGAACATGCCGCTATCGTCGAATTCAGCAGCTGGTTCTGCCGCCGCAGGCGCTTCCGCAGCAGGGGCATCGTCATCCGCAATGATTTTTCGAATGGAAGAAAGGATCTCTTCCATTGTCGGTTCTTTTTCAGCTTGCTCCGCCATTGCCGGTCCCATCAAATTAGCTTCACTCTTAACCGGCTACTAGAGGCCGGTTAACAAGCAATTACGAAATTAACTATTCCGATTCGTCCGAATACGGGCGATCTTACATGTCGAGATCGCCCATAGCGCGTAGTAATTGATACGTGGCGACATAAGCGTCGCGTCGCGCATTGAGCAAACCAAGACGCGCTTCGAGCAATTGTTGCTCCTGATCCAGCACATCCAGTGTCGTGCGCGTGCCGACGCTCAGCTCTTCTTGTGCGCCTTCATATGCAATCTCTGCCGCTTCAACTTGGCGCTCAGAGGCGATAATTGCTTGTTCTGCCGCGATATTGCCAAACCAGGCCTGCGCAATACTCGCTGTGACTTGTCGTTCCGCATTCAGTGTTTGCAGCCGCGCTTGTTCACGCTGCAGCCGCGCAGCCCGAATACGACTGCGCAATACCCCACCCTGGAATAGCGGCACGCTGGCCTGCGCAAACACGCTTACAGAGGTGTCGCGATAATTATCTGGCGGCAGGGTCGTGAACTCCCCGTTTGGACCGATGCCGAGGGCTTCTTGATCGAAGGTTTCCTGCGCATTCGCTGCGCCGACGATAGACAAGCTCGGCCGAGTTTCGCCGCGTGCGGCGCGAACCGCCTGCTCCGCGGCGCGCTCGGCTTGGCGCAAGGCCTTAAGGTCTGGATTGTCTGAAAGTGCAGTGGCAAGTGCCGTTTCGTAGCTCTCCGGCACACTCGGCGCATCTGGGACAGGCTCTAAGTCGCCAGCAACTTGGCCAACGAACACCTCGAAGATGGACAAAGACGCCTGTAATTGTGCCTCAGCACCGGCGTAAGACGCACGGGCGCCCTGCAGACGGGCTTCGGCTTGTTTCACGTCGGTGCGGGTTGCAACGCCAACTTCAAACCGGTCGGTTGCGGCGCGCAGCTGCTCTTCCAATAAAGCCACGCTATTCGCGCGAATGCGAAGCGCCTCACGATCACGAAGGACATCGACATACGCGGTCACCACATTCAAGATCAGGTCCTGCCCAACCCCGTCGAGTTGCGCATCCGCCGACATTATGCCGGCTTCGGCCTGATTTATCCCTGCTGCGATGCGTCCGCCCGTATAGATGGGCAGCGTTGCCTGCAGCCCCACGCGGGCCAAGGGTCGGTCACCAACGCCAATCGCGATGGGTTGATTTGAGTCGGTTGATTCATATCCCGCGGAACCGGTGACATCGACCGTCGGGGCGCGCGCGCCCCTGGCTTGACTGAGCTGTTCACGGGCCACGCCGACTTCTGCCCGTTGCGCCGCAAGCGACGGATTGGTCTGAAAAGCAAGATCGATGGCCTCTGGCAGAGTCTCGGACTGCGCCGGACTGGAAAAACACAGAGCAGCGATGGATACCAAGAGCGTTTTGCGGAGCATGGGAGGCCTCATTTCTTCGATGCGGTAAGCCATATTTAGCGAGTGATTAAAAAAAGTGAACACTGTTCACCATTTTGTCGCGACTGCGTTTAGACGCGCCCCGTTAGCATCGCCATAAGAACCGATAAACGAACGCTCAACGCCGATGGTTGTGGATTTCGCTTCCAAAGGTGGCGAAGACGCAAATGCGCGACAGCGGGGCGAAGATTTGCCGCCACATTTTGCCATGGTCGCAATTGTGTGTCGGTTTCTGAGCGCCTCATCGCAGCCCACTCCATTGCAGCGGTTTTCAACGTTTCATCCGATGCCCAGGCGGAATTTAAACACCCGGCGGCAATCGAGAGCAGCAAATCCTCCGGTTCCTCGGATCGGTTTTGCGCCAAAAAAGCCGCTTCATGGCGGTCGACTAGACGTTGCAGATCGGGCAAGCGCAATCGCGTGCGCTCGATCTGGTCAGCTAATGCAAGAACAACATCATGCTGCCGGATCTTACCAGCGCCCAGTTCGTCAAGCGCGTCTCGCCACCACTGAAACCGGATTTGTCCCATTGTCTGATCGGTCACTGCAATCCGAACCCGGGCGAGTTCATAGTAATATGCGTAGAGAACGATCAAGGTCGTGCGGTCCGCCAACCCGGCATATCGGCTCGAAAGCCAGCGCGGCTCGTCCATCGACCGCACGCGCTGGTCCAATCGAATGTGAATTTCTTTCAAAGAATCACTGGCAGGACTGGTCATGACACCCATATCTGTGGCAAGCGCTCACCTAGAAAAGCGATAAAATTTTGTAAGGAGACCAAACACATGGCATTCGACCTTCCTGAGCTTCCATATGGCCGCGATGGCCTCGCTCCGCATATTTCAGAAGAAACGCTGAACTTCCACCATGGCAAGCACCATAATGCCTATGTGGTGAATCTGAACAAACTGATCGACGGCACCGATTTGGCCGGCGCATCGCTTGAAGCCATCGTCAATGCAGCCGCTGGCGACGCCTCGAAAGCGGGCCTGTTCAACAATGCAGCTCAGGTTTGGAACCACACGTTCTACTGGCACTCCATGAAGCCAGGCGGCGGCGGCGCCCCGCATGGCAAAATCGCTGAACTGATTGATCGCGACTTTGGCTCCTATGACGAGTTTGCGACCCAGTTCAAAGCTGCGGGTGGCGGTCAATTTGGCTCTGGTTGGGCCTGGCTTGTCCTCGAAGGCGGCAAACTGGCGATCACCAAGACCCCTAACGCCGAAACCCCGCTGACCGAAGATGGTGTCACGCCGCTCCTGACCATGGATGTCTGGGAGCATGCTTACTATCTCGATTACCAAAATTCTCGCCCGAATTATATGGCGAGCTTCCTCGACAATCTGGTCAATTGGGATTTCGCGAACCAGAACTTGGCTGACGCTGGATAGATTGAGCTGATCTCACGTTGCCAACGCAAGTTGGCAGCCGTGGCAGCTGGCTGCGATTTCGGAGACTGTTCTCGACCGCCATAGATCCTGACTTTTGTCAGCAATGCGGGCTCCGCGAACGCAGCCCTTAAAGTCCATTCAACCCACGACTGAGAAGCCCACCTTTGCTGGTGGGCTTTTTTGCACTATGTGCAGCGCAACATGTTTGCCGGCGCAGTGATTCGAAGTCGGCCCCGCTGTTCAATTCGGAACAGCTTGATGTCACCGACTTTATTCTCACTCAGCTGGACAACACATTGACTGAAGACACCAAGATTACTTTTGCAGAGCTCAATCTCGACGCGCGCATACAAAGCGCGATTGATGCGGCGGGCTATGAGCACCCCACCCCGATCCAAGAACAAGCCATTCCGGTGATTAAGAAAGGCGGCGATGTTACCGGCATCGCCCAGACCGGAACCGGCAAGACGGCCGCGTTCACGCTGCCGATGATGCATCGCCTCGCCAAGGGCCGTGCGCGAGCGCGCATGCCGCGTAGCCTCATTCTCTGCCCCACCCGCGAACTCGCGGCACAGGTGGCTGAGAATTTCGAGACCTATGGTAAAGACTTGAAGCTGAACATGGCCCTATTGATCGGCGGCGTCAGCTTTAAAGAGCAAGAACAAAAATTGACCCGCGGCGTCGATGTTTTGATCGCGACGCCCGGACGCCTGATCGACCAATTCGAGCGTGGAAAAATTTTGCTCACCGGGGTGGAAGTCTTCACCATCGATGAGGCCGACCGGATGCTCGATATGGGCTTCATTCCGGACATTGAGAAAATCTGCAAGCTGCTGCCACCACGGCGCCAAACTCTCCTTTTCTCGGCCACCATGCCTAAGGAAATTGCGCGTCTGGCGAAGACCTTTCAGAAGGATCCGGTTCGCATCGAAGTGGCGCGGGAATCGAAAACCGCCGAAACCATCACGCAGCACGTCGTCAAGCTTCCGCGCGGCGACGATAAAGCCAAACGGACCGCGCTCAGACGGATTATTGAAAGCTGCAATGTGAAGAATGGGATCGTCTTCTGTAACCGCAAACGCGAAGTCGATATTGTCGCCAAATCCCTCGCCAAGCACGGTTTCAGCGCCGCACCGATCCATGGCGATCTGCCCCAGAGCGCGCGTACGGATACGCTGAACAAATTCCGTGACGGCGAATTGCAATTGCTGGTCGCATCCGATGTCGCGGCGCGCGGGCTCGACATTCCGGACGTCGGACATGTCTTTAACTACGCCCCGCCGCCAAAAGACGAGGATTATGTCCACCGCATTGGCCGCACGGGCCGCGCCGGACGCGAAGGCGAGAGCTTCACCCTGGTTGGCCCCGATGATGCCAAAGGTTGGCGCGGTGTGATGATGCTGATCAATACCGACGTCACTGAATATATGCCGGATGGTTTGGTCCAAGAGCTCGAAGACCTCCCAGAAGAACCCGGTGGTCGGCGCGGGCGTGGTCGCAAAGATCGCAATGAAGGACGTGGCCGAGGTCGCGGTCGAGACCGACGCGATCGCCCAGAACGCGCCCCTCAACGTGAGGAAGCCGCAGAAGCGCCAAAACAGGACTCTCCAAAGCCGCAAAAAAGCCGCTCATCACGGGATTATAAGCGCAAAGATGATGACCTGATCCTTTCGCCCGCCCCTGACGATGTGACCGGATTTGGCGACGATGTTCCAGCGTTTTTGAAAAACTAAATACCATCTTGTACAAATAAAAATCGCGTCTAGTTTGCCCCTTCATTGCAATGGAGCAAACTGATGCGCGTGTTCGGGTTTCTGGCCTTTTTGCTTTTGTTTGGCGGGGTAACCGCACATGCTGAATATCCAAAGCCAGCCTTAGACGCCTACGGCGCTCTGCCTCAGATTAGCTCGGCGGAAATCTCCCCGGATGGCACCAAAGTCGCTGCGATTGCGAACATTGGCAACTCAACCCGCGCTATCATTGTGGAGATCGGCGTCGGCGTAAAAACCCAGATTGGCGTCGAAAAGGCGAAAGCACGCGGCATCGGTTTCTATGACAATGACCACATTATCTTACGCGCCTCTGAGACAACCTCGACGTTCGGTGTGCGCAATGACTATGAGTATTCAGGCGCGTTCGCGATCAATCTTGAGACTATGGACATCAACCAGCTTTTGATACGCACGCGCGATCTCTATCCCGCGCAAAGCGGCTTGGGCAAAATTGCCGGGCGCGGCCAGAAACCTGGCGACGTCCTGATGCCAGCATTCACCGGAGGATTGGGCGCTGAACCTGACTTGGATTTGATGGTCGCCAAGCTGGGATCAAGCCGCGCGCGACGCTACATGCGCGGGACGTCTGATACGATGGACTGGTTTGTCGGCGATGGCGGCCGCGTGTTAGCGCGCGAGCGTTACAAGAACAGAACCAACGAGTATCGCGTGCAATGGCGGACAGGAGATAAGTGGACCGACATCTATGAAGCCGAGAGCGACTCTCCAGATTTGCGCCTGCTAGGGGTGGCCGTCGACGAGAGCGGTCTCATCTTCATCGAAGACGAAGGTGAAGGCGAAGTGCTCATGAAACTCGCTTCGGATGGCACTATTTCAGGTCCTATCATCCCGGACCGCAATCGAGACATTGACCGTTACTATACCGACAATGGGCGCAAAGTGCTGGGCGTTCGATATGCCGGATTGGTGCCTGACTATGCCTTCCTCGACCCTGCCTTGCAGGACAGCTACGACAAGATGATCGCTCAGCTGCCGAATGCGACGATTAAGATGGACTCCTGGTCAGATGATCGAAGCAAAGTGCTGTATAGCGTTTTCGATCCGGCCTTGGGTGATGTTTGGTTGGTCCACTCAAGAGAAGATGACGGGTTGTCGCTGATCGCAAATTCTCGTCCCGATATTCCGATCGAAGCCGTCGGATTCATGATGAGCATTGAGTATAAATCCACGGACGATTTGACCATTCAAGCGATCGTTACGGCGCCACCTGACTATGATCCTGCTACCTCTGGTCCGATGCCAACCCTGGTTATGCCGCATGGCGGTCCAGCGTCGTATGATCGCTTCGATTTTAACTGGAGGGCGCAGTATTTTGCCAATCGCGGCTACCTTGTTGTGCAACCCAATTTTCGCGGTTCGTCCGGCTTCGGACGAGAGTTTCAGCGCGCCGGTGACGGCGAATGGGGCAATGCGATGCAAGACGATATTACCGAAGGCGTGAAAGCGCTGGCGGCAGCGGGCATGGTAGACCTCGATCGCGTTTGCATTGCCGGTGCGAGTTATGGCGGCTATGCCGCTTTAGCAGGGGCGGTTTTCACACCGGATTTGTATCAATGCGTGATCGCGATTGCGCCGGTCTCTGACCTTAACATGATGCTCAATGACGAGAAACAAGCGCGTGGCCGAGACCATTGGGTCGTGGGATATTGGGAAGGCTTGATCGCCGACGGTGATGCTCGCCGCGCGAAACTGCGTGCAATCTCTCCGGCGAATTTCGCGGAGAACGTCACGGCACCGGTTCTACTGCTGCACGGGAATGACGACACCGTGGTGCCGATCTCCCAAAGCACCAAAATGCGGCGGGCGCTGCGCAGCGCTGGCAAGTCGGTGGAGCTGGTAAAACTCAAAGGCGAAGACCATTGGCTATCCAGCGCCGAGACGCGATTGCAGACCTTGCAAGAAATGGATCGGTTTATCGCGACGCATTTGCCACTGGACGAATAAAAAAGGGCCGCCCCGTTGAGCGGCCCTTTGATCGTTTTCGCAGCGCGATTACTTTTTGATCCGCCCCATCACCTGCTTGCGGAATTTCTCGCCATAAGGTGGGCGCATCATCGCGAGGATCTCATTCCCGGTTTGGGTGTAGATCGCTTTCTTATGGCTAAATTCGAAGAAACCATCTTTTCCGTGATAAGCGCCCATACCAGAAGGACCAACGCCGCCAAATGGCAGGTCTTCTTGCGCCACGTGGAAGATGACGTCATTCACCGTGACACCGCCTGATGTGGTATTGTTGAGCACCATATCGCGCTCACCCGCATCATCGCCGAAATAGTAAAGGCCAAGCGGACGCGGATTATCATTGATATAGGCCACCGCATCTTTGGTGTCGGTATAGGTTTTCAAAGGCAGAATCGGTCCGAAGATTTCGTCCTGCATAACTTTCATATCGTCAGTCGGGTTGAGCACAATATGCGGCGCCATCTTGTGATGCGGTTGCTGGCTGAAATTCTCGTTCTGCGGATTGATCTCAACCACTTCCGCGCCCTTCTCTCGCGCATCATCGAGATAGGAATTCAAACGCTCATAATGCCGTTGATTGACGATCGATGTGTAGTCATCATTGTCCTTCATGCCATCTGGGAACATGTTCCCCACTGCGGCTTGCGCGGCACCGACAAAGTCGCTCGTCTTCTCTTCAGGGACGAACGCATAGTCTGGCGCCAGACAGATCTGTCCGGCATTCAGCGTCTTGCCAGCCATGATCCGCGACGCTGCCTTGTCCAAGTCAGCTGATTTGCCGAGCACCACTGGCGACTTGCCGCCAAGTTCGAGCGTCAACGGCACCAGATTGTCCGCCGCAGCGCGCATCACGTGATGGGCAATCGAGGTCGCCCCTGTGAAGATAATGTGATCGAAGGGCAATTGCGTAAACGCAGCGCCGACATCCGGACCACCGGTCACGACTGCAACCTCTTCCTCAGTATAGTATTTCGAGATCAGCTCAGCCATCAGTTCGCTGGTCTTCTCGGTGAATTCAGATGGCTTGATCATCGCCCGATTGCCAGCAGCAAACACATTCGCCATCGGTGCAAAGGTCAGATTGACCGGGAAGTTCCACGGGCTGATAACGCCAATTACGCCTTTCGGCTGGAACTGGATTTGGGCTTTAGAGCCGAGCAAACCAAGCGGAAACTCCACTTTGCGCTTTTCTGGACGCATCCATTTGCGCAAGTGCTTACGTGAGAATTTCAATGCACCGATGGAGCCCGCAATATCGGTCAAATTGGACTGGTCGATGGAGCGATGTCCAAAATCCTCGGCCATCGCTTTTGCCAAAGCGTCCCCGTGCGTCACCAACAAGTCAATCGACTTGTCGATCCAAGCTTCGCGTTGTTCCGCCGACGGGATTCCATCGCGAATGTGCGCAGCTTTTTGTTTTGCGAGAATGGCGCCCATACCATCCGCTGAAAGTCCATCGAGTGCCATTTATTCCTCCGCTGGCTTATTATCGTTGACGTCAAGGATAGCTCAGAAACCCCAGATGACAAAACAAATCCGCCTGCCCCAGCGTAACGGTTTTCAATACGTCCATCCCGAATAGATTGAGCTAAAACGGGAGTGTGCCATGTCATTCAAGAAGATCACCTATGACGTTACCGACGATATCGCGACGATTGCGTTTAATGATCCGAAAACACTGAATGCCGCTGGCATCGATACAGTGGAAGAGCTCTTACTGGCGATTGAACGAGCCGCTGACGACGCGCGTTGCACGATCCTGACCGGCAATGGCCGCGGATTTTGCTCAGGTGCGAACCTCTCAGCCAATCCTGGTGAAACGCCTCGAGGCAAGCCCGACGCCGGTAAAGCCTTGGACACGCATTATAATCCCTTCATCAAAGCGATGCGCACGCATCCTCACCCGATCATTACCGCTGTGAACGGCGCTGCGGCGGGGGTGGGCTGTTCGATCGCGTTGATGGGCGACTTTATCATCTGCGCGGAAAGCGGGTATTTCTTACAGGCATTTCGGCGCATCGGCTTGGTGCCTGATGGCGGCTCGACTTACCTGCTGCCACATATGATCGGGCGCGCCAGAGCGATGGAGATGACCTTGTTCGGCGACAAAGTGTTCGCGGATCAAGCCCTGGAATGGGGTATGATCAATCGCGTCGTGCCAGATGACCAATTAATGTCAGAAGCGCATACATATGCCAAACGGCTGGCCGATGGTCCGACACAGGCTTTGGCACTTATTCGTGATCTTGTCTGGCAAGCCGAAGACAATGATTTCGACAACCAGCTGCAGATTGAGCGGTTCGCGCAACGCACAGCTGGTCGCCAAAGCGACTTCAAAGAAGGCGTCAAAGCCTTTTTAGAGAAGCGACCGGCAAACTTCCGGCAAAACTAAGTTCAAACCTTAAAAGGTCATCCGGCGCGGAGATTTTACTTTCGCACGACGGGCCTGAATAGCCACATCGAGAGCTTGGCGCCCCCAAGACGATGCTTCTTCGCGATCGTCCAATGCATTGACCGGTAATGATACATAGCTCATTTTGATGGTCTTGCCGGTGTTTGGATTGGTCCACTCGAACGGCTCGCCGCCTTCTGATTGAAGGCGCTGCTTGAGACCTTCATCTGATTTGACGTAAACGCGGTCTTTGTCGATCAAAGCGAACATATCTTCGCCGGAATAGACCCCGGCACCGCCAAACATTTTCCGAATTCGGATTCGGCCAAGATTGGCGAATAGGTCTTCTACATAGGTGTGGAACGGGTTGTCCAATTTTGTCATTCATATCCTCCGGTGACGACCCCTTTTCTGTCTACCGGAATCAGCTCCAGCGCGTTTTGGGGACTTACGCAGCGGAACATGGTTTTTTTTTGCAGTTTGGCAACCCTGACTGCGCTGTCACGCACGCTAAAAAGTGTGATTTCGCGTTTTGGGGCACAAGATTGCTCAATCTACTCCCGCCAAAAGCGAAAAACCGCCTGCTTTTGCAGGCGGTTCTCGTTGGATCTCGATGCGATCTTAGTCGGTCTGAGATCGCTGGTCAGACAAGCGAACCAGATTGCTCAGCAATCCGTCCAGACCGTGGCCTGGCGCCGATGTGCTGACGTCCAACCGACCAACTTTCTCGGTCAGTTTTTCCAGCGTCTCGAGCTCTTTCATCCGCAGCAGCAATGGGTTGTTTTCCATCAAGCGTGCGGTGTTGAGCAGTGACCGTGTCGCCGCGGTTTCCTCACGCCGACGAATGAGGTTCGCCTGCGCTTGTTTCTCCGCTTCAACGACCTGGTTGAGAATCTCACGCATCTCGCCAGGCAAGATGACGTCTTTCAAACCAACCGAGGCAATCTCGACACCAAAATCGGCAAAAGCGCCCATAGACTGGACCGCTTTGGTCAATTCGGTATCAATTTCGCCGCGCGCATTGAGCAGCTCGTCTAGCGTCCGGTTCGCAACCGCATCTCGGATCGCGAATTGGATGTGGCGGTAGATCTGTTCGTTCAGATCTTTCGCTTCACCGGCTTTCACCGGATCCGTGATTTGCCAGAACGCGGTCAAAGTGACCCGGATCGAGACTCGGTCTTGGGTCAAGATTTCCTGAGCCGTGACCTCGGTGGCCTGACGCCGCAAGTCGAGCGTGACGAGATTGACCTCGCGCGCCGCCGACCAATAGGCGTGGACACCGGGCTGAACCCGCTCGAGCAGATCGCCGTCGACATAGACAAGACCTTCGAAGCCGCTGGCGACCGTTGCGCGCGTAATGAAACGCGGCGAAACTGTTGCCAGTGCGTTCAACGCTTTCCGATCAAGTTTTGGGGCGTCAGAGACATCCAAATACTCAACCGCAATGTCGCGGAAGCCTTTCCACAAAGCCATTTCGCCGCTCGGTTCGACAACATATTTTACTTTGCCGTCGAGCCGGACAATACCGACTTCATTTTCGCTTGGACGAACACTCTCGAAATGCTTGGCCAAAAGTGCCGGATTGCGAGCCTCAAGGGCGCGGACCCAGTCCTCTTTGTCCAGCGGACGAGAAACGTCGAATGTGCGTAGCTCCGTACGCGAGCCGACTGCCGAAATCTGGTGGCGGCCCGGCAGGAGGATACGCGCAACCTGTCCGTCCCGCAGCAAAACGCCGCGGTCGGTGCTGTTGATCGTAATGGACCTTGTAAGTGGCCACATTGGTCAATCCTCCAAATAGAAGGTCATGCAAAACCATGACAAGTCTCCCCGACCCATTTCGGGGACGCGGGCTGTAGCGGTCAAAGGTTGCGATTGCAAGTAAAAAAAGAGATGACCGGGCATTCCTCACCGAAATCCTAGCGGGCCATCTGATCCTGCAGGGCGGGCGAAGAGCGGGTTGAGACTGCGCAGCGACGCCGTTGCGCCGATGGGACAGTTCCTCCGATGTCTCTCCGGCCACCCTGGTCGTCAGGGGCACTCAGCCGAATTTTGGCTGCTGGTTTTGCCGCCACCCGAAGGCTTTGTCGCGACCAGCGGAGGGATGCCCGGCATCCCCGGTTTTGGTGCCGCCGGAGCGGCGTGGCGTTTGTGGTGGGAATCGAACCCACGACACCCTGAGTCTAAATCAGATGCTCTTCCTATTGAGCTACACAACAGTCTGACTTGAAAGGTCAGTGGAGGATAAGCAGGCAAACGTGATCCAATCTCGACAGGCATACGGTTTCGCAGAGCGATCCGCACCGCCCGGGACCCTAAAAGCCCGGTCGACGAGACATGGCGCAACCCACTTCCCGGCGCGCCTAAAGCGCAAATCGCGCTACCAGTCAATCGCCGCGTATACCAATTGTTGGAATTGCGGTCGGATCGGATAGCATCCAGACGGGATCATTTGCGTCGCCTGAATGGCGATGAGTTCTTCCACCGGATCAATCCAGAAGAATGTATTGGCCAACCCGCCCCAACTAAACGTGCCTGGCGATCCAGGGGTCAGGGTTTCCGCGACATCGACCACGGTTGAGCCTCCCAGTCCGAAACCGTTGCCTTCCATCCGCGCTTCGGAGAATGTCTGGTCACCCATTTCTTTGATCGTCTTGCCGTCCGGCAAATGGTTCATCCGCATAAACTCAACCGTTTTCGGGCTAAGCAAACGCGCACCTTCCAGACTGCCGCCTTGTAGTAACATCAAGCAAAAGCGGTGATAGTCGCGCAAGGTCGAGACCAGTCCGCCGCCCGCGTTGAGCAGTTTCGGTTGGGTCGTATAGGCTTTGCTATCTGAGCCCGCACCATCACTCAAAGTCACTTCGCCATTCACAGGGTTCTTGGCATAGCAGGCGACCAAGCGGTCAATTTTGCTTTCTGGTACAAAGAAATCGGTATCGACCATGCCGAGCGGTTCGAAGATTCGCTCGCGGAAGAACACATCTAAGCTCATCCCGCTGGCAACTTCTACGACGCGTCCAAGTATATCGGTCGAGTGACCATAATTCCAGCGCTCGCCGGGAGAAAAAGCGAGCGGTAGTTTGGCGATTCGCGCACACATTTCGCCTAACGTTTCGCCGTCGCCTTGTCCGAGATTCCCAATCTTTTCCGCTCGATATAGGGCATCCACCTCATGCTGGAACAAGAAGCCATATGTCACGCCCGTCGTATGCGTGAACGCATCGCGAAGCGTCATCGGACGGTCTGGCTTGCGGGTCTTATAGTCTTTCAAATCGCCGCCATCCCAAACTTCAGTCTCAGCGAATTCGGGGATGTAGCGGGAAACTTCATGGTCGAGCCGAATGACGCCTTCATCATGCAGCATCATTGCTGCAACGGACGTGATAGGTTTGGTCATGGAATAGATCCGAAAAATCGAATCCGGTCCAATCGGCATCCCACCCTCGAGATGTGTGTTGCCGCGATAGGCCTCGTGCACAATTTGACCATTGCGAGACACCAAAGTTCCCATGCACGGCAGCTTACCGGTCGAGAGGTAGGCCTTGTCAAAATAATCCGGAATCGAGTCGAGTCGCTCGCGATTGAGGCCAACATCTTCCGGGGCGAATTCGTGTTCAGTATCGGCCACTATTGCCCCTCCCAAACCATGTTCATTGTTAAGTCTATCGCCTCTGCCGGAGAGATTGTGAAAACCCCGGCCCCTTCGTTTTCGATGGCATACTTCCATGTCTGGTAGCCATCCTCAAATTCCGAATCTGTTTCGAGAGGCGGATTGTCCAGCGCCAGGAGATACGGCCGAATAGACTTCGCCGCGAATGGGAGATGCGATATCGTCCCGCCCACCATTAGGCCTCGATCCGTATTCAAGTTTACAACAGAAACACTTACCGCAGTCTCGCGTCCGTCCCATAGCTGCTCGATCTTTCCTATCACTATTCGCGTGTCTGGATGCGGGGCATTTTTGAAAGTCCAGGTTTGCCCAACCTTGAGATCGATCGTTTCGGCACAAGCAAACATCGCAAGAAAGCAGCTGATCAGACAAACCCATGCCAAGCGCATCAAATCTCTCCCCGCTTCGCTGCGCGGCTGAGCTCGCGCGCGATGATGATTTGTTGGATCTGCGTCGTGCCTTCATACAGTCGGAAAATCCGCGCGTCTCGGAAGAACCGTTCGACCCCATAATCTGCAACATAGCCCGCACCGCCAAACACCTGCACGGCCCGGTCTGCGACGCGACCAACGGCCTCTGAAGCGAACATCTTACAGCACGAGGCCAGCATCGTAACGGGCTCGCCTGCATCGCGTTTCTTGGCGGCGTCGAGGATCATGCAGCGTGCGGCGTAGGCTTCCGCTTGGCTATCCGCAATCATCGCTTGGATAAGTTGATGCTGCATGATCGGTTTGCCAAATTGCTCACGCTCCATGGCGTAATTGACCATTTCACTGATCAGTCGGTCCATCATGCCGGTACATACAGAAGAGATGTGCAGACGTCCTTTGTCCAACACGCTCATCGCCACCTTAAAGCCCTCGCCTTCGCCGGCCACCATCATCTCAGATGGCACCCGCGCATTGTCGAAATTGACGTCGCAAATGTGCGCGCCCTGCTGCCCCATTTTCTTTTCCGGTTTGCCGACGCTGAGCCCGGGCGTGTCGCGTGGGACGATGAAGGCGGACACGCCTTTGGCCCCTGGCTCGTCTGGATTGGTGCGCGCCATGACGGTGAACAGGTCGGCGACATTGGCGTTGGTGATGTAGCGCTTACCGCCATTCAAGACGTAAGCATCGCCATCTTTTGCAGCTTTTGTGCGAAGTCCAGCTGCATCAGAGCCGGCTTCCGGCTCGGTCAGCGCGAAACTCGTCACGATATCGCCGCTGGCGATTCCAGGCAGGTATTTTTCTTTTTGTTCTTCGGTTCCGAACAAGACCAATGCTTGCGAGCCAATCCCGATATTGGTTCCGGCGACCGACCGAAATGCCGGTGACGTCCAGCCGAGCTCGAACCCGACCATGCATTCGGTTTCCATGTCGAGCCCCAGCCCGCCATAGGCTTCCGGCACAGCCAGTCCAAACAGGCCCAACTCCTTCATTTCTTGGACCAGTTCGCCTGGCACTAAATCATCTTCCGCCACTTGCGCCTCAGCAGGGACGCAACGCTCACGCACAAAGCGACGCACCTGATCGATCAGCGCGGCGCGAATTTCAGGATCAAAAGCCATGTTGAGTCACCTCCAACCTAAAATGATAGGCCGAGTACGACTTCAAGTCGAACCCTGACACGACGTCACGCTGGAGAAATATGGCTGCGGCGTTATCAAAATCTCGATAGGAGAAGATCGCATGGAAACCAAAACGGAAACCGAAGGCGAGTTCGCAGGCTGGTATACATGGCCGGGTGAACCCTTCGAGCACGACACCGCTGGCCCGTTTTATATGCGCCAAGAAGAGAATGGCACCATGGTCGCGGCGTTCCGCGCGCAACGCAAACATATGAATGCAGGCGGCGTCGTGCATGGCGGCGCGTTGATGACGTTTGCCGACTTTGCCTTATTCGCCCTCGCCCATTCCGGCGAAGATGACGGCTATGGTGTCACGGTCGCGTTCACATCTGAATTCCTCGCTGGCGCTTTAGAGGGCGAGCTGATCGAAGCACGCGGCGAAGTGATGGGCGGCGGCAAGTCGATTACATTTGTGCGCGGCGTGGTTACGGGTGATGGACGACCCGTCTTGAATTTTTCTGGCACCATCAAAAAACGCAACAAGAAAACAGATAGCAAATGACCTGTATTGGCACTCCGCTTTCACAAACCGCAACCAAAGTCCTGTTCCTTGGTGCGGGGGAACTTGGCAAAGAAGTGGTGATTGAGTTGCAGCGGTTCGGGGTCGAGGTGATCGCCTGCGACCGATACGCCAACGCGCCAGGCATGCAAGTTGCGCATCGCTCACATGTCTTTGATATGACCGATAGTGCAGCTCTTCGCGCTGTCGTGGTTGACGAAAAGCCTGATCTGATTGTGCCTGAGATTGAGGCGATCGCGACGGACGAACTCGCTGCGATTGAAGGGGAAGGTCTTGCCAAAGTTATTCCAACCGCCCGCGCCACACAACTAACCATGGACCGAGAAGGAATCCGCCGCTTAGCCGCTGAAACCTTAGGACTGAAAACCAGTCCGTACGCGTTCGCGAGTGATGCTAAAACGCTGGCGACAGAAGCCGCACGCATCGGTTACCCCGTCTTCATCAAACCGGTTATGTCATCCTCGGGCAAAGGCCAGTCTATGGTCAAATCTGCCACAGATATCCAAGCGGCGTGGGACCATGCGCTCACGGCGGGTCGTGGAAATCAGGTCCGCGTCATTGTCGAAGGCGCCGTCGATTTTGATTATGAAATCACCCAGCTCACCGTTCGGCACGCAGGCGGCACGGCGTTTTGCGAGCCTGTTGGCCACCGCCAAGAAAGTGGTGATTACGTTGAGAGCTGGCAGCCTCAACCGATGTCCGACTTGGCCCTGACGACGGCGCAAGACATGGCCCTTAAAGTCACCGATGACATTGGCGGTTGGGGTGTGTTTGGGGTCGAGCTGTTCGTCAAAGGCGATACGGTCTGGTTTTCTGAAGTCAGCCCGCGCCCACACGATACCGGCCTCGTCACATTGGCCACCCAGGACCAGAGCGAGTTTGCGCTTCATGCCCGCGCAATTCTGGGCTTGCCGGTTGATACGACGCTTAATCGCCCTGGCGCGAGCGCGGTAATATATGGCGGCGTCGAAGCCGAAGGCGTGGCGTTTGAGAATGTCGATGAAGCGCTACGCGAACCGGGGACCCAGTTGCGCTTATTCGGCAAGCCTGTGTCTTACGAGAAGCGTCGCATGGGTGTTGCGATCGCGTACGACGAGACGCTTGAAACAGCCCGTTCGAAAGCTGCCCGCGCTGCGGGAGTTGTGAAAGTGGTGTCTGACGGTTCTCGATGAGTTTAAGTCTCCGCCGATCCCTGCGTTTGAGGGCATCGGCGGTATACTTAAGACTGATCTGGAGGCTAGTTTTCAACCTCGAAGGTGAGCCCCGCATTTTCCGTCAACCGCTTCACCAAGTGTTCACCCATTGCAGGCGCGGGTGTCCAAACACCACCTGGCGTCCCTGTATCGTCTTTGACCAAGCAGATCGCACTCTCGGCAATCATTTTAGACGTCGAGCCATAGCCCGGATCCTTATCCCCAGTCACACCCGCTACGATGACGCTGCCATCTGCCGCAGTCCCGTGGAACATCACGTCATAGAAACCCGCTTCGCGTTCTTCTTTACTCGGGCCCTCGCCAGGCTTTGGACCATCATCACCGCCCATCATGTCCATATTGGCCACCGCTTCAGCCGCCGCTTTGCCTTCGTCACCTGGCCCAGTCAGCATCATCTCGTCATAGACAAAATCTTCGCCATAAGCGTGGCCCATCAGGGCGTTTGAGCGATGCACATTCTTCGTATTGATGGACGCCATAATAAACGGCGCCGACCAAGAGCCGATATCTGAGTCTTCAATTGGCGCCATTCCATGCGGTTGTTCAGGACCTTGGAAGCCCATGGTGAGGCTGAAAGGATTCTGAAGAAGCCCAAGGATGGATGGGTCTTTTCCGACCGATGCCATGGTCGCTTTGAAGCTCGCAGCGGTGCCGCCTGAAAAAGTGCCCTGCATCTTGCGGACCCGGCCTTTAATTCGCGGTACCGGCGCCCCAAAGCGCTCTTTCGCCGCTTCTTGCGTAAACCAGACGCCGAGATCGAACGGGATAGAATCGAACCCGCACGAAAAGACGATCCGCGCGCCGCTTGCTTGGGCAGCACTCTCATACTTGTCGATCATCTGATGCATCCAGGCGGGCTCTCCGCAGAGATCAACATAATCCGTGCCCGCTTCAGCACATGCCGAGACCAGAGCTTCGCCATAGAGCTGGTAAGGCCCAACGGTTGTGCAAATGCAGCCGGCGCGATCAGCCATCGCTTTCAAGCTGGCTGGTTCATTCGCATCCGCGACCACAAAAGGCGTATCCGCGGGGGCGCCAATCTCGTCGCGGACAGCTGCGAGCTTGTCTGCACTGCGGCCCGCCATGGCCCACTTCACATCGCCGCCGACGCCGTAGGTTTTAGCAAGATATTCTGCGACCAAGCGACCTGTATAGCCGGTTGATCCATAAACGATGACGTCAAATTCGCGGCCAGTTGCCATGGCACCCTCCTAAACTGCGTTGCATTCTAAGTGGCGCAGGATGGCCACTTAGGCAAATCATCCCGCCGCGTCATATGTGAGATCGCTTACCAGAACATCGCGTATAGGCCGATGAGAATCGCAACCGCGATCCCTGATGCGACCTTGAACGTCGTTGTGGTTTGGAAGCTAATGTCGGAGAGGTCCACTGGCTGATGTTCTTCCGGAGGGGCCGTCAATAAAGACACGACCACACCGATCATCACGCAGATCAGGAAGATGAACCAGATCCGCACAACGAACGGCATATTGGTCACGTTAAAATCCACGAGCCCTAGGATCGGATTGAAAATCGGTCCCAAAATCGCGGCCACTCCACCACCATCTGAACCTGAAGCCGTGAAGAAGGCTAGCGACAGGATCACCGATGATATGAGCAGTGCAAAAGCTCCGGCGGTGTTTGCGCGTTTCCAGAAAAAACCGAGCACGAAGACCGCAACGATTCCTGGCGCGACAAAGCCGGTATATTCCTGGATCGTCTGGAAAATGCTCGTTCCGCCACCCAGCAATGGAATAGCTAAGAATAGTGCAATCAACATCGCGGTCGCCGCGGTCGCACGACCGGTCCAAACATAATGGGTCTCTTTGCGGTCCTTAGCGATATAGTCGCGATAAATATCCATGGTGAAAATCGTCGAAATGGAATTGATCATCGACGCCAAAGACGACACGATCGCTGCCACTAGGGCTGCAAAAATCAGGCCACGGATGCCAACGGGCATCAAGGCCATCAAGGCGCCATAGGTGCTATCTGGCTTGGCCGCTAGCGCCTCTTCACTCAGCCCTTGCAAACCGTTTTGGGCCAGCCACAAAGCAGCAATGCCCGGGATCACCACGATCAGCGGAATAAGGAACTTTAGTAGAGCGGCGAAGGCTAGCCCTTTTTGCGCTTCCGCAAGGCTTTCTGCACCGAGGGCCCGCTGGATGATGTATTGGTTGAATCCCCAATATGAAAAATGAAGCACCCAAAGACCGCCCAGCAGAGTCCAAATGCCCGGCAAGTCGCCATAGTTCGGATGATCGCGGTCTAGGATCATCTCAAAATGACCCGGCAATTCGCCCATCAAAGTCGACAAACCGCCCATCGCTCCACGGTCTCCGCCGACCATGCTGAGCACGAGAACCGTAATCGCAAAACCGCCAAGAATCAGGATGACGACTTGGATAATGTCGGTCAGTGCGACCGCTTTCAGACCACCATAAAGCGAGTAAAGGAGCGCGAACGCGGCCAACATCGCCATGCCCGTGAAGACGCCAAGCCCTGTCACAGCTTGAATGGCTAACGCACCACCGTACAGCACCGTGGTCAGATTCACTGCGGTGAACAGGAAGATCCAAAACACCGCCATGATCGTCTTCACACTCGGCCCGAACCGGGTCTCGAGGAATTGCGGCATGGTGTAGATGCCGCGCTTTAGGAAAATGGGCAGGAAAAATGCCGCCACGATGATCAACACCAGCGCGGCCTGCCATTCATACGCCGCAATGGCCAAGCCGACGACGAATCCTTGCCCAGACTGGCCGATAATCTGCTCCGCCGATATGTTCGCGGCGATCAAAGATGCACCAATCGCCCACCAGGGTAGAGCTTTGCCGGCGAGGAAGTAATCCTCGGTATCTTTAGTTTCGCCCGCGGGTTCGCGCGATACGAAAATGGCAATGGCGAACAAGGCGACCGCATAAAGGCCGACAATCACCAAATCGATGGTGCCGAGTGACATGATTAGCTTTCCTCCCTGAACAGAGACATAGTCTGCCCTTTTGTTCAGCCCTAAGCGAAAAGTGACAGCGATGTCAACTCGCAGTCTACCGGATAACAGTCTGAGCTTAGTCTTGTGGCGGTTCTGGAGGCGGCGGCAGCAACTCCTCAGCGAGCTGAGCGAGCATCTGGCCTTCTTCCGACTCAACTGGGAATGTCTGTCGCGCGGCGGCGAGGTCTTGGCGTGCTTGCGCGAAATCACCCATAACGGCGCGGGCGCGGATGAGGCGCATCCAGCCTTGAATGTCCCGCGGGTCTTGCTCCAGACGCACGGCGAGCCCCTCGACCATGCCTTCAATCATCGCCGCTTGCTCTTCCGGCGACATAGATTCAATTTGAGCGCGGGCTTCAGGATCAATCGGGGGCGCTGCGCTGCGTTGCCGTAAAATACGGATCACTTCATCGCGTTCTTCGACAATGGCATCTGCGCCACCCGATAACTGGATTGCAACCTCATAGGCTTCCAGCGCGGCCTGGGGGGCGCCAAGACGTAAGTATGATCTCGCCAACAATACATACCCATCGGCCGGTGGACTTGGATCCGCCTCTAACCGCGCCTTCAATTCCACGACCAGTTCTTCCAGCGTATCCGGCAGCTCGGCGGCGCGCTGGGTTTGATACTCGGCGAAACTTATCGGCGTGTAAGCCGGGCTGCCAATTTGCGTGTAAATCCCAAACGCGCCGAGGAGTAGAACAGCGGGTACGATAAAGAGCGCTGCGGATTTGATGTTTGAGGGCTGCGGTTCGGCCTTATCCGCATCGAGCAGAGCCAGAATGCGCCGATCAAGCGCATCCCGCGCCTCGCCCGCCGCTTGCGCCGTCAGCCGCCCTTCGGCTTCATCGAGATCGACAGTCGCTCGTTGCCGCCGAGTTTCGTCTAAGGCTTCGACGCCGGACGCTTGCGCCACCAAAAATGGCTGCATCAAGTAAAAACCCGCGATCGCAAGGAGAATCAGGAAGATCATCCAAATCACGATGCGGTATCCTTCTTCGCCAAAGCAGCAGCAATCCTCGCGCGGTCTTCGTCAGTGAGATCCGCCATCGCTTCCGTCGGCGCAGAACGCAGCCGTGTAATGAACCAGAATCCGCCGAGCAGCACCAAAATCGCGGGCCCACCCCAGAGTAAAATCGTATTCAGCTGCAAGGGCGGCGACATCAGAACATAGTCGCCATAGAGATTGCGCAAATACTCGCGCGCTTCGTCGTCACTATCGCCAGCCTCGACCCGTTTGCGCACGAGACGGCGCATATCTTCCGCCAGGGGGGCGTTGGAATCATAAATCGATTGGTTCTGACAAACCACACAGCGGAGCGTCTTGGAAATCGCTTCGGTGCGCGCATCAACGTCTTCGACATCGGCCGGATCAGCCACCTGCCCCGCCGCCGGCGTTCCGCCAAGGATCAGTACGGCCGCAAGGATTGCGATCCATCGGATCATGAGCCCGCCTCATTCTCTCGCGCAATCGCGCCTAGAACGGGGCGGATCTTATCCCGCCAGACTTCCGGCGTGATCGGCCCGATTTGCTTATAGCGAATGCGCCCTGCTGGATCGATGATGAAGGTTTCCGGCGCGCCGGTCACGCCCATCTCGATCACCAAATCACTTTCCGCATCGAAGATGATGTCCGAGTACGGGTCGCCATGCTTGGCCAGCCAGGCCAAGGCATCCTCGCGCTTGTCGCGCCAGTTGACGCCGACGATCCGAACCGTCCCCGCTTGCGAGAGCTCCATCAAAGTTGGGTGTTCTTGCAAACAGGCAACGCACCAGGATCCAAACACGTTCACCAAGGCGGTCTCGCCGATCAGATCCGTCCTCGTAAGCATAACATCGTCTTCGCGCAGTTCCGGCAATTCGAAATTCGGCATCTCGCGATCAATCATCTCGGTTGGGATGACGCTTGGGTCGCGCGTTAGTCCTATGGCTAAGAACACCACCAGGATCAGAAACACGCCAGCTGGAAGAAGACGGGATAGGCTCATATCATTACTCCGCCGCCACAGGTTGCGGCGATGGTGTTACCGCGCGCCGTTTGGCAAAAGCATGCCGCCGATCCGCAACAGACACGAACCCACCGAACGCCATCATCATCGCGCCGATCCAAATCCAAATCACCAGAGGATGGTAGTAAACGCTAATCACCCAGCCATCTTGTGGATTGCCCTCGCCTTTCGCGGCGTACAGAATGCGAAGCGCACTGATGTCCATCGCGCCTTCGGTCGTATTGTTGCGCTCGACGGGATACATGCGCTGCTCTGGATTAAGGGACGCAATCTCGCGGCCATCTCGGCGAATGATGACTTGGCCAGATTCAGAGACAAAGTTCGGCCCCTGCGCTCGAACGACATCTTCGAGTGTGAACTCGTACCCCGCGACGGAGACGCTTTCCCCAAGTTTCAACCGATCAACTTCTTCATCGGCCCAGACTGCCATGGCGACAATACCGAGCGTGCAGACTGCCAGCCCGAGATGCGCCAGGGCAAATCCATGCGTGGCGCCGGGTAGCAAGACGAAGCGTTTGGGGAGATTGCCGAACGTGCTCTTCACCTCGCCGATGCGCAGCTTGCGGGCGTAGTTTGCCATCGTTCCGACCAACAGCCAGGCGGCGAGTCCCATTCCGATTGCGCCAAACACCGTGCCGCCAAAGATCGCCACAGCGATGGTCAATGCAACCGCCGTCAGAGCCATGACAATCAGCGTTTTTTGAATCCGCCGCCAAGTATCGGTCCGCCACTTGATCAAGGGCGCGACGGCCATGAAGACAATCAGCACGGCCATGATCGGCCCAAACGTCATCTCAAAATATGGAGGACCGACGGTGATTTTGTCACCCGTCATCGCATCGATCACGAGGGGATAAAACGTGCCAAGAAAAACCGTTGCCGTCGACACGACAAGCAGCACATTGTTGAGCACCAGGCCCGCCTCGCGGCTTTCCAACTCAAAATTCGCTCCATGCGCAATTTTGCCCGAACGCATGGCGTACAAGGCGAGTGCACCGCCTGTGGAGAGGATCAGCAAGCCCAGAATGAACACACCGCGATCAGGATCAACGGCAAAGGCATGCACGCTGGTCAATACCCCGGAGCGGACGATGAACGTGCCGACCAGGCTGAGCGAGAACGTGGTTATGGCCAACAACAAAGTCCAGCGGATGAAACTGCCGCGCGCTTGCGCCACCAGGGTCGAATGCAAAAGCGCGGTCCCAGCGAGCCAGGGCATGAAGCTGACATTCTCAACCGGATCCCAAAACCACCAGCCGCCCCAGCCAAGCTCATAATAGGCCCAGACGCTGCCCAGCACGATACCGATCGTCAGAAAGCTCCAAGCCAGCAGCACCCACGGCCGCACCCAGCGCGCCCACATGGCGTCGACGCGGCCTTCAATCAGCGCCGCAACGGCAAACGAGAAGGCAACCGAAAACCCAACATAGCCAAGATACAGGAATGGTGGATGCAGGGCTAAGCCGGGATCCTGAAGAAGTGGATTGAGGCCAACACCATTGTCAGGAATGGGCGATAACCGCTCAAACGGGTTCGAAGTGAAGATCAGAAAGGCGAGGAACCCCGTCGTGGTGAGCCCCTGAATGGCGATCGCCCGTGCGCGCAAGCCCGAAGGTAGGGTTTTCCCGAACCAAACCATTGCGGCGCCAAACAGGGCCATGACCATGACCCATAATAACATCGAGCCTTCATGATTGCCCCAAGTGCCGCTGAACTTGTAAATCAGCGGCTTGCTGGTGTGCGAATTGGTGGCGACGAGATTGACGCTGAAATCCGAAACCATGAACGCATGAGCCAAGAGCGCGAACGCGCCGACACATAGCAGTGCTTGGAGCACGGCAGCGCGGTCCGCAAATTCCATCGCACGGCGATCATTTTGATGCGCGCCTTGCAGCCCCATCCATCCCTGAAGCGCACTGATGAGCAGCGCGAGAATAAGGGCAAATTGACCAATCTCTGGAAGCATGTGTCCTCAAGATCAAAAAGGCGGGCCACTGCGGTCCGCCTCTATGAAGTCTATATGTCAAATATCAGGACGCAATCCAATGCTTCCTCTGGCCGCACTTGGCTTACTCAGCAGCCACCCGGGCGGCTTGCTCGTTCAAGATATGCAATGGCGGTTGGCTCGCCCAATCAGCGATTTGCTCCAGATCATAGTGACGGCAAGATTCCATCAGCATCCGGACTTCGGTCCACATGTCGCCGTCGACGACCGGCATGAACAAGTCTGCGATATTGTCTATGCCGAGATAGGTGCGCACGCCGGCATTTTTCAGCTTCACGAATGGACCGATAGAATTGTGCAATGGGCCTTGCATGGGCAGCTGTTTCATCGATAGCGCCGCAGATGGGCAGATGACGATGCCGACATCGGCTTTTTTGCAGAGCTCGACGATACGGTCCTGCTCGCTCTCATCCTTGGCCGACACGGAGATCGAGTGGATCCCGTACACGCGCCCCTGCATGCCGTGCTCAATCGTTTTCAAGCACAGCAGCTCGGTTTCATGCTGGAACGGATTGTTCTCTTGATCGACATGCACTTCGACCATTTTATTGAGCTCTTTCGCCGTCTCCATGACGATGTCGAGGTGTTTTTCTTCTTGCGGACGATCGCGAGATGGCAGGCCGCCACAGAAATCTGCGAGCTTACAAGCTTCGATATATTGCTTGCGTGACGCTTCATCGAGGACGCCTTCCAGAGGCTGGACGCCGATCTCAAAGCGGATTTTGTCTTTGAAACGCTCTTTCACTTCGACCGCAGCGTGGATCGGCTTGAGGCCAATAATGCTGTCGGCGTCGACCATCGTTCGACAATACTGTGAGCCTTGGTCCACCACAGTCTGCAACGCACGGGAGATACGCTCAACCAAGTCTTCGTGCGTGTAATTCTCTTTCAAGTGGCGATACAGTTCCCACTTTTTCTCCATGTCAGCAAATCCGAGCGCCAGGTTTTCTGGCGAGATCAGGTAGGCTTTGTCGAAATGGCCGTGATGATTGGAAAAGCCGCCACGCTCGCGCACCAGTTCGAGAAACCGCGTGCGCAAATCCCAAGGCCGATCCGCATTATCAATCTTATAGCTAAAGGTGCCTTTTTCGAGATCTGAGAGGACCAGTTCGATGGTTTCTTTAGCGACGGCCCGGTCGGTATAGAGAGGAATGCCATGCTTGACCGAGAGGGAGCGAATGCTGGCTGCGTCAGAGGCTTCATCATAAGTCGAATCCCCGGTCAGAATGTTGACCACGAAATCGACTTTACCATCTTGAATCAAAGTTTTGATATTCGGCTCTTCATCGCTGGAAATCTTACGAGCTGCGATGGAGTCAACGCCGTTATCGGCGAGGAAACGATGCGTTCCTGGCGTCGCATAGAGCCCAACCCCGATGTCGGCCATTTTGCGACAGGCGTCGAGCAGGTATTGCTTGTCTTCCATCGCGCCTGCGCTGATTAAAAGCGAGCGTTGTTGCCCGCGCGCAAGCATTTTTAGATTGAACCCGATCAGGTCGATTTTTGAGTGAGTGTCCAGCGCAGCCATGGTTAGTCCTCTCCGTTGTGCCATGTTCGCCCTCACCGCCATGCGGGCAAACGGCCTGAACATGGGTCGATTCCTAGCCCTGTCAATCGAGACCATGTTGGTTTTTTGTGTGTATCGCGTTTCGGTCGCCTCCGAAAACCATTGCAATCGCAACAAAGCAAGCCTCCCAGTGAAGGAAGGCCTGCAAAAAACGAAATTGTGAACGGATGAGCGTTGCTTAGGCCTTGGCCGGGAAAACCTTCGGGTTTCGAAGCAACGCGGCACTGATTAAAGCAACAATCAAACCGACCGGAAAGATCTCGACAAAAGTGATCGGGATTCGGAAAAACGGATTGGTGTAATTGCTCATCATCTTATCCAATTCAGCAACTTTTGCTGCCAAAGCTTCACCAGTAATCCCCTTTTCTTCATATCCCGCGACTGTGGCTTCTTTGTAAGAGTCCATGAAAGCGAAATCAGTCAGGTGCAGGCTCGCCTCCCAAGAAATTACATAGAAGACGGCTGCGACGGCCGCGATACCAACCCCAAGTCCGAACGCGGGAAGGAATTTTATCACCCCGCCTAGATCTTTATCTCGATAGCGTTTGATACCTACGAAAATCAGCGAGAGGACCACCAACATCGTGAGGTAGCCTTGGACAACTGATCCGCTTCCCCCACTCAGCATTATCCCAGCCGTCATAACCGCGATAATCACAATTCCGGCGATGGCGCCGTAGACCAACATGATCCGAAACATAATCTGCCTCCTTTGGTTCAAATCATGCCGTCAGACCTGACCGAAACGCGGTGGTTTCTCTATCACCCGTTCGGGTGATTTTCGTGAATGACGAGAAAATCACCTTATCGGATGAGTTGTAATTCTTTGGCTTTCTGCACTGCTTGAACACGCTGGTTCACATCGAGTTTTTCATACAATCGCGAGACATGAGTTTTCACTGTGTTCGGAGACACGTGCAAGCTTTGGGCGATCTCTTTGTTCGATTGACCATCCGCCAATTGCTCCAGCACCGCATGCTCGCGCTTGGTGATTCCGAGCGACTTTATGGCCGCCTCGTTGAGGATAAATTCCGGAGCATTTGTGGTCCGAGTGAGCGCTCGCCCTAACCACAATCCGAGAGCGGTGAAGCCGATGCCAATCAAGAAAATATAGATCTCGATCGTAAACGCCTTGGTGAGGTATTGATACTCGACCCATTGCAAGGCGAAGGCAATCGCAGCCAGCGCAACAGCATAAATGAAAATCGAGCGTTTCACGCTGCAAAGCATGCCGAATGGTTGAAATATTGACCAGCCCCAAATTCGCCAAACTCTGGCGGCGAATTCTCCTGAGAGGCGAATTTTCAGACTGTCCATTCGTTGAAAACAACGCGCGACCGTCGAACCACATATTGATCCCACATGTGGCAGCGCAAAACGCAGCCTAGATCGAGCACTCGCGCCGCATTTTATTCTGTTTAATTACAGCGACTTACGTACAGGAACTGCAGATCGAGCGCAAACTTGGTTCAGGCATTGCATCGGTGACACCGAAGAAATGCTCTGCCCCCTCGCAATTTTGCCCCAGTCGAGTGTATAATGACCGCCATGAGTGACGTATCTGAACCGCATAATCTCAAACCATCAGACGCCATTGCTCGGCTCGAGGCTGCCCAGAATGCCACTGGATGGGTTGCCTGGGGCGCACTCGGCTTAGCGTTCCTTTGGTGGGTCTCCGCTTTTGTAGGCACTGCCGCCATGGTCGGCGCGGAAGCGTTGGGCCAGATGTCCCCTGCGCTGGTCATCGCCGGAATCATCGCCATCGTCCTGCCGGGTCTGATGCTCGTTCTCGCGGGCATGATGGCGCGGGAGCAGGCGCGCTCGACGGCGGCCAATGCCGTGGTTTTGGAAGCGGCGGCTCGGCTATTGCTGCCGAGCGAAACAATGGCAGAGGATGCCCGTGTTTTCGCCGATGAAATGTCGCAAGCCAGCGATCAAGTCGACCGGTCCATGGGGCACGCCCTGTCGGCAATGAAAGCCATGGCGGGCGAATTGGGCGATGAGCGGCAGCGATTGGAATCAGTCACTTATGCGAGCGCCGACAATGCTCGCGATCTCGCGACGCGGCTGGGCAACGAACGCTCTGGCTTGGAACAATTGGCCAAGGATCTCCGCGAACAAACGGATATTCTGAACGACGCCATTCCCGAGCAAGCCCACTTAATGGTCGAATCGGCCAGAGTTGCAGCGACGGAAGTCGCCGCCGCTGAAGACGCGTTGCAAGCGAGGCTTGAAACGCTCGATCAAACCGGACGCAGCCTGGCGCAGAAAATCTCGGCCATGGATACGCTGGCGGCTGAAGCCGATGAGCGCAATGAGACATTGCTATTTGCCATCGCGCGCATGGAAGAAAAGCTGGAACGGTCACGCAAAACCGTTGAGTCTGCGGCACGGGCGGGTGAACTCGCTGCGGCAGCGGCAGGCACCACAGGCGACCGTCTAACCGAATCAGTCAAAGTCGCCCTCGAAGGCGCCAAAGAAGCCAGCAATCAGATACAGCTCCAAACGCTCGAAGCATCCGAGTCAGCAGCGCGCGCCCTGGCGGAACTGAAAGACGCTGGACAGCAAGCGGCCGCTGCTGTTCGCGCAGCAGGCATTGCCGCCCGCGCTGAGATGGATATCTCCGAACGCCGAGCCGATTTAACCAGCAAATCGCTCCTCAAGAAGAAACGCTCTTTCGAAGATCAAATCCAAACACCGAATTCGCAATTGGTCACTCCGTCAGTCGAACAGGTCCGTGTGACTCAGCCCGCACCAATGCCAGCGCCTGAGCCAATGCCGGAACCTGCTCCGGAACCACGTCCGGCGCCGCCCCCAGAAGTACAGGTCACGCCGCCGGAGGATCGTGTTGTCCGCTCACCTTCGCGCGCCGTTGAGGAAGATTTGTTTGAAGCTGGCGTTGACCGTCTTGCCGAGTCCATGGTCGACGAACCGATTAGAACCACGCGTACAAATGGTAGCCATCACGACTATTCAAACGGCAGCAATGGCGGTGATACGCACGCGCCATTGACACGCGATGATGATGAACCAACCACCATTGAGGCCACAGTTGAGCCAGCGCCTCAATTTGATGATTCAGACGAAATAGAATTGTCACAGACCCGCACACGCGGCGATTCCCTCAGCGATATCATTGCCGACATGGAACGTGACGAACGCTCGACCCTATCGCGCGAAGAAACGGCGGAAGCCTTGCTCGTCCAATTGCAAGATTCGGGCATTCAGCTGACAGACGTCTTCCGGCCTAAAGACAAAAAGAAAATTGCCCAGGCTGCGCGCAGAGGCGAAGACCAGCGGCGCAGCGCCATCAATCAGCAAGTTGGCCGACAAGTTGAGCGCGTCCGCTCGCGTTTGCGCGGAAATTTGGAAATGATGACTCTCGCGCGCGACTTTTTGGCCTTGGAAGAATCCGATGCGCTAAACGCTCTGGAGAACACGCACGCGTCGAACAAGAATGCGAGCGCGCGCCTGGCGACTTATCTGCTGCTTGATGCGGCGGTGACTTAAGACGGTTTGTCGATTAGGCGCGCAAGGCTTTCTGCTGATGCGCCTGACAATAAGGCGCGCCGTCCTCACTGGGCTTGCCACAGAAGTGGAAACCGGCTTTGCCAGGCTCACCGATGGGCCATTTGCAATGGCCGCTGCGCAAGGCATACACCGCCCCTGCACCGGTACTCTTACGCGCCTCTAACACGCGTTTGGAACGAACTTTACTACTCATGAGAACCACCATAGCCCCGCGCGCCGGAATGGCAAACGCGGAGCCAGTTTGGTCGCTTACTCGCCGATCCACTCGAAGCCAGGCTCTTCCCACCACGGGAAGAAATTCGGCATGCCATCCGAGACTTTCACAGGATAGACCGGCTTGCGCTTTTCAAGGAAGCTCATCACACCTTCACGCGCATCATCCGTTTGGCCGCGCGAATAGATCGCGGCGCTGTCCACGATGTGCGCTTCCATCGGATGACTGGCGCCAAGCATACGCCACATCATGTGACGGGTGAGCGTGGTTGAAACGGCCGCTGTATTGTCGGCGATCTCATTGGCCATGGCGCGGGCAACCGTCATCAATTCGGCTTGCGGATGGACGGAATGGACCAATCCCCCTTTAAGCGCTTCTTCAGCCGGGAAAACGCGGCCCGAATAGCACCATTCCAATGCCTGCTGAATGCCGACCAAGCGCGGCAAGAACCAGCTTGAAGCGGCTTCAGGATTGATACCGCGCCGATTGAACACAAACCCGAACCGGGCATTGTCAGAGGCGATGCGAATATCCATAGGCAGCTGCATCGTTACACCCACGCCAACTGCCGCGCCATTGATCGCGCCGATGACCGGTTTCAGGCTGTCAAACATTCGAAGCGTCAGTCGACCGCCGCCATCGCGTTGAATATCGACCTTGCTGGTCCGGCCAAGTTCACCTGTGTCGGCGCGCGCTTCATAGTCAAACGTTTTAGCACCTTCTGAGAGATCTGCACCGGCGCAGAACGCACGGTCGCCTGACCCGGTCACAATCACCGCACGTATTTCATCATTCGCATCGGTTTTGTCGAACGCGTCGATCATTTCGAACATCATCTTACCCGTGAAGGCGTTCATCTTATCCGGCCGATGTAGGGTCAGGATCGCAATCGCGCCCTCTTGTTCGAGTTTGATTGTCTCATAATCACCGAGGCTACTCATCTTGCTCTCCTATTCAGTTTCTGCCGACAGGAAGCGGTCTCTACCATGATGCGTCAAGCGTGACGCAGCGTTGCCCCTTTCAATTCGTGACGCCTGTGTCATCTTCAGAAAAAGCAGCGCCCGCAACCGGAGAGTAAAATGGCAGAGTTTGACTATATTATCGTCGGCGCAGGCAGCGCCGGATGCGTCTTGGCCAATCGCTTGACGGAGGATGGCAAATCCACCGTGTTGCTGCTCGAGGCAGGCGGCAAAGACAGCTCGATGATGATCCACATTCCAGTTGGATATGCCTCAACGCTGAAAGACCCAAAGGTCAATTGGCTTTACGAGACCGAACCCGACCCGGGCACCAATGATCGAGTCCATACGTGGCCGCGCGGAAAAGTGCTCGGGGGCTCGTCATCCATCAACGGACTGCTCTACATTCGCGGCCAGCGTCAGGACTATGATGGTTGGGCTCAGTTAGGCCTCAGAGGCTGGTCGTACGATGATTTGCATCCCTATTTCATCCGCAGTCAAAATCAGGAACGCGACGATTTTGAAGGACATGGCAAAGGCGGTCCACTCAATGTCTCTGACGTGACCGAGAAGCACCCTGTCTCGGACGCTGTCATTGAAGCGGGTAAGGCTCTCGGATTGCCGCATCGCGACGTGAACGGGGAAGATCAGGAAGGGGTCGCTTACTACCAACTCACCGTAAAGAATGGCCGACGCTGGAGCGCTGCCGTCGCGTACCTAAACCCTGCCAAAAAGCGATCAAATCTGAAGATTGAAACCAAAGCGCTGGCGGCTCGCGTCCTGTTCGATGGCAAGCGCGCCATTGGCATCGAGTATACGCAGAATGGTCGAACTGTAACCGCCAAGGCGCGCCAAGAAGTTATTCTATCTGGTGGCGCAATCAACAGTCCTCAACTGCTTGAACTGTCCGGAATTGGTGACCCCGACCGGTTGCAAGCGCAAGGCATCGATACAGTATCCGCGCTGCCCGGCGTCGGCGAGAATTTGCAAGATCATTTCGTCATGGGCGTGCGTTATCGCATGAAACCGGGAACACCGTCAGTTAATCTGCAATCTCAGGGACTGGCCATGGTCGGGGAAGTCCTGAAATATCTCGTGCAACGTAAAGGTCTTCTCACCCTGTCTGCCGCGCACATTGCAGCGTTCATCAAAACCCGCCCTGAACTGGCCACGCCCGATGTGCAATATCATATCTTGCCTGCCACGATGGACATGCAGAAAATGACGGAAACGGGCGACATGGAATTAGAGAAGCTTCCAGGCATCACCATCGCGCCGTGTCAGTTGCGCCCCGAAAGCCGCGGCAGCGTTCATATCAAATCGAACCAACACGACACTTATCCTGCGATCCGACCAAACTATTTGGCCGATCCACTCGATCAGCAAACGGCTGTCGCGGGCTTGCGATGGGCGCGAGAATTGGCAGCGCAAGACCCGCTGGCGCAATATATCGATCATGAGCTCGAACCGGGTGACGCGGTTCAGAGTGAAGATGAGCTTCTCGCTTATGCGCGAGAAACCGGTGGCACGATTTATCACCCAGTCGGCACCTGCAAAATGGGCACGGACGGCGACAAGATGGCGGTCGTGGATGATCAGCTGCGCGTTTACGGGGTCCAGGGTTTAAGAGTGGTGGATGCCTCTGTCATGCCGCGCTTGGTCAGCGGCAATACAAATGCTCCCACCATTGCGATTGCGGAAAAAGCGAGCGATATGATCCGAGCGACCGCAAAAGAAGGTGTTACTGCGTAATCCATGCCTGCCGGAATCCCGATCGAAGCGCTATTCGCGCCAGTCTTTGTCCTATCTGTGATTATCGAATGGTGGTCCGTGAAAACTGGCCGCGCCCAAGGCCGCTATGAAACCGCGGATGCGTGGACGAGCATGGCCATGGGGCTCGGCAATGCGATCATTGGAACGCTGACCGGTGCCGCCGCGATTTGGATCATGATGCTGGTCTGGCCTTTTCGCGTCATGACCATTCCGGAAACTTGGTGGAGCTTCCTAATTATTTTCGTGCTGTATGACTTTGTGTATTATTGGAAACATCGCTTCGCCCATCGCGTACGGTGGTTCTGGATGGAGCATGTGACCCACCATTCTAGTAAGCATTACAATTTGACGACCGCCCTTCGCCAGCCCTGGTTCGGGCCGTTTACTGGATTGATCGTCGTTGGCTGGGTGCTGGTCTTGTTGGGATTCCACCCCGTGTTTATCGGCGTCGCCGGCGGGATCAATTTGGTCTACCAATTCTGGATCCATACGGAAGCGATCGATAAATGCCCAAACTGGTTCGAAGCGGTGTTCAATACGCCGAGCCACCACCGTGTGCATCACGCCACCAATCCGCGCTACCTTGATGCCAATTATGCCGGCGTGTTCATTATCTGGGACAAGATGTTTGGCTCTTTCATTCCGGAACAGGCAGACGACAGACCCGACTATGGCATCGTCAAACCGCTGAATTCCTACAATCCGCTGGTCGTCGCTTTTCATGAGTTCGCAGGCCTGATGCGCGATTGCTGGTCCGACGGGTTCAAACCCTTGACCTGGTTCAAGCGCGCTGCAAATGCGCCTGGATGGAGCCCAGATGGCGCGCATAATCGGACGGAAGAAATTCGCGCGCGCTGGAGATCGAAACAGGACGCTGCTTAGTTGCCCGGGTCAGGCAGCACCTGCGCATGTTTCACGCGCCCATAAGCGAAGCTCGTATCGATACTGGCTATGCCTGGTACTCGCTGCAACTCGCGGCGCACAAACTTTTCATAATCGTCCAAGTCGGCGGCGATAACGCGGAGGAGATAATCGGAGCGTCCGGTCATCAACCAGCAATCCATCACTTGCGGCATGTCGATAATCGTTCGTTCAAAGGCCTGCACCGCATCATCGCCGTGACGCTCGAGCTTGATGCGGATGAAGACGGTCACTGGCAGGCCCCACGCTTTCTGGTCGACCAAAGCCGTGTAACCGGTGATGACTCCCGCCTCCTCCAATAGCCGCAGTCGCCGCAAACAAGGGCTCGGGGACAAGTTTACGCGCTCTGAGAGGTCCTGGTTCGACAAGCGCCCATCCGCTTGCAATTCCTTCAAAATTTGACGGTCTTTGCTATCCATTGGTCGATCCTTGGCAGTTTCTGCCAATCTTAAACCAAAAAACTATCCACTTTGCAAAGTTCTGCGCCCCGTTTTGGTGTATCCTAGATGAAGCGGAGGTTAGAAATGCAAAACGACAAGTCGAAAGGGTTTTCCACCCGCGCCATCCATTATGGCTATGATCCGCTCAGCGCAGAAGGTGCCCTCACCCCGCCTCTGCATTTGACCTCAACGTTCGCCTTCGAAACCGCAGAGCAAGGCGGTGCGCGCTTTGCCGGCGAGGCGCCTGGCCATATTTATACCCGTATCTCGAACCCGACGACGGATTTGTTGGAGCAGCGCATGGCCTCTCTCGAGGGCGGCGAAGCGGCGGTAGCAACGGCTTCGGGCATGGGCGCCATCACCTCCGTTCTGTGGAGCTTGTTGCGTGCTGGGGATGAGCTCATCACCGATAAGACCTTGTATGGTTGTACTTTTTCATTCTTTCAGCACGGTCTCAGTCGTTTCGGTGTGACCGTCACGCATGTCGACCTGACCAATCCTCTGGCGCTGGAGACCGCCATTTCAAGCAAGACGAAAGTCGTTTATTTTGAGACCCCAGCCAATCCCAATATGCGACTGGTCGACATCGCCGCGATCAGCGCGATCGCCAAGCGCCACGGGGCGAAGACCGTCGTCGACAACACCTATGCCACCCCAGTACAGACCCGCCCGCTTGAACATGGGGCAGATATCGTCGTGCACTCAGCGACCAAGTATCTCGGTGGCCATGGAGACCTGATCGCGGGCATCGCCATTGGCTCTGCAGACGATATGACTGAAGTGCGCATGGTCGGGGTGAAGGATATGACCGGATCGGTGCTTGCCCCCTTCAACGCGATGCTGATCTTGCGGGGTTTGAAAACCCTCTCTTTGCGTGTTGAGAGGCATGCACGAAACGCTCTGAAAGTCGCTGAGATGCTACAGAACCGCCCCGAAGTGCAGTCGGTCTTCTATCCAGGCCTGCCAGATTTCCCTCAACATGATCTCGCCAAGCGTCAAATGGATGGATTTGGCGGCATGATCGCGTTTGAGTTGAAAGGCGGCTATTCCGCCGGAATCGCGATGATGAACCGCTTGCGTCTGATCCGCCGCGCTGTCAGCTTGGGCGATGCCGAGACTTTGATCCAACATCCGGCCAGCATGACCCACTCCACCTACACGCGCGAGGAACGCGAAGCGCACGGAATAGGCGAAGGTCTGGTGCGCATCTCGGTCGGATTGGAAGACGTATCTGATCTGATGGAAGACCTCCACCAAGCGCTTGGCGCGAATGACATCGCAGCTGCGTAAGCACCCCCCTTCAAATCCAGTCCAGCCAGAAAAATTTGCATTCCGCTCTTGCAATTCGATATATCGAAACCATTATTTAGATATATCGAAACAGGAGCTCGATCATGTACTATACCCATCGCATGCGCAAAGCGGCCGCCGCCTATCGGAAGATGCACCGCCGTGCTGCGGGCGCGCGTCGTCGCCGGCCATTGGATCATGGCGATTTGCGCTTGCTCATTCTCTCCCTGATCGCTGAGCAGCCCCGCCATGGATATGATCTCATCGCTGAAATCGAAGCGCGTACGGGCGGCGCTTACAAGCCCAGCCCAGGCGTTATGTACCCCGCGCTTTCGGTGATTCAGGATATGGGTCACGCAAAGGTCAAAAAAGAAGACGGAAAGAACGTCTATTACATCACCGAAGATGGCGAGGCGGAGCTGGAAGCTAACGCGGAGACCCTCGACAAAATCGAAGACCGCCTGGACGCCCTCGCCCACCCTGAGTCAGACCGCGATCCGAGTGATGTCCGCGCGGCCAGTCAACGCCTGCGACATACTTTGTTCAAGACGGTCACCAGCACGTGGCCCGACACCAGCAATTATGAGGCGATTGTCAGCATCCTCAATCAGGCGCGCGCTGACATTCTTGAGCTTGGCAAGACAGATCCCAAAAAGGACGCGTCTTAGACTTTCTCAAACACCACGCAGAGATTATTGGCGGGCATAGACTGGACGGCAGCGAGGCGCAGGCCAGCCGCTTCCGCCAAAGGCAGAAGTTCAAGGTCTAAGTCGCGCACCCCCCAGCTTGGGTCACGGCGTTTCAAATCCTCGCTGAACCGCGCATTGGATGGCGCGATATCACCAGCTCGGGCGAACGGCCCATACAGCATCGCGCGGCCCTTCGATGAGAGGAGTCGCCCGGCCCCGGCCAGCAAACCTTCCGCCGCGGCGAACGGCGCGATGTGGATCATGTTGGCGCAGAACAGGCCGTCCCAGGGCGCGGCGTGTTCGACCTGCCCCCAATCTATATCGGTCGTATCGAGGGTGACCGGGCCATGCAGCCGGTTATGCGCAACATGTTCGCGCCACGCCGATTGGCTGGCCTGACTGACCGGGTCGATATCAGAGTAAGTCCACTTAAGATCGCGGGCTTCGGCCGTGATGTGCACACCATGCTCCCCGGTCCCAGAGGCGATTTCCAAAATCTGTCCTTCGGTCGGCATGAGCTCGAGAAAGGCCGCGCGAACAGCGTCCTTGTTCCGCCCCGTTGACGGCGAGAAACGCCGACCGTCTTCGCGCACGTCACGTTTCTCCAAGGCCAAGGGCTGGCCGGATTGGGATTTTTGATAGCTTGCATTCTCGTCTGTCATCTGGCGGCTTTAGCACACTCGAAGTGGCCCGGTCATCCCGGTCAAACCCGACCTTGAGCGGCGAATGCCGGTCGAGAGAGGGTCTTTTCATCTGAGCTCAATCCGGAACCGTCTTTTTCAGCGCCGTTATGCCGTTGCCTGTTTCTGATTGAGGCGCTGATCGTTGTCGCAAACTTGAACGAATTTCCAAGTGACGCCACTTAATGTGCCGAGCAATTCCGCCGGCATCGGGAAACAATGTCGCCTCGTCCACACCCAGTCGAAACAGCGACTTCCGAATTTCAAGTTTGGCGGATGCAGGTACCGTGATCTTTTCCAGTATCCAATCTCTGGGCAAGTCTTCATCGAGCGGCAGGGTCGCTTTCGGTTGAATCGTAAAGACTCCATGCTGCGCTTTCAATCTTGGCGCGAGTGCGGGCGGCGGAACAAATTTGTGCGCTTTGCGGATCTTGAAGGGATCTTCGGTCTCATACCGTTTGCTCGACAGGCTCTGCTCCGCAAAAAGCGCATATACATGACCGTCCCTGTCTTCATGCTCGCGGCAGCAAAAGTATAAGGCGATGGTCGGAACGCTGCTCCAATCTAACAGCCGGGTCGGCAATTCGTGATGCTGAGCAAAAGCCAACCAATCCAAGTCATTGGATATCCGTTCTGGCGCAACTGGCTCACAGGTTTTCTTGAAGATCGTCAGTATGCTGCGTTCGCGATTGGCGGAATCCAAGCCACGCGGAAAGTGTCGACCGATGCTCGGCATGAGTTCGAATGTGTGATCAGCATGCCCGCGATAGACCCACCGGGAGAATTCGTTGTCGGAATATTGATTCTCAAGCAGTTCCACATACTCGTGAAGGCTATGGATTTTGTGTTCGACAATGGATTGCAAAACGACCCTCTCTCAAATGAACTTTACCTTACTAGCACAAGAATTATTGGCGCCCAGCTGAAGGTGAAGCTGTTCCCGTCGTTGAGATCCATTCGTGCGCGCTCTGCGGTTCAACCACGCACTTCACATTCACTGAACTGTACCAGTCCGAACATTCTGATCTTGATCAGGTCGGCGTAAATGGCAGTAGGGTGAGTTGGTTTGGATTATCCAGAGAAAGCCAATCGCGCGCTGACAAAAATACGGGGCCCGTGCAAGCACATCCAAGATTGATAAATCGGATGCCCCTTAATCCTTCCCCGGCGTTCCTACTTGTGGTCGGCATCGTCGCGTCTACAAACAGCGTAAGATAATTGCTGAGAGGATATTCCGTGCATACAGATACACCAGACCTGTTCGATCTTGCCATGTCCGAACAAGCGCGCCCGCTCATGGATGCGGTGCTGAAACACATCGAAGACAATGTCGTGCCGATTAGCGAGGAATTCTTTGCACTGGACAAGGAAAAAACGGATCGCTGGTCGTGGCACCCGCGTCAACTGGAACTGCTCGAAGGCGCGAAAGACAAGGCCAAACAATCCGGACTGTGGAATTTCTTCCTACCGGAGACCGAATATGGCACCGGTCTCACCAATCTCGATTATGCGTACATCGCGGCAGAGCTCGGCAAATATCCGTTGGCGTCTGAGTCGCTAAATTGCAGCGCACCAGACACCGGCAATATGGAAGTCCTCGAGCGGGTCGGCACACCCGAGCAGCAAGAGAAATGGCTGAAGCCCTTGTTGAACGGCGAGATCCGTTCCGCTTATGCGATGACGGAACCCGCATTGCCGTCCTCGGACGCAAAAAACATCTCGACTCGCGCCGTGCTGGAGAATGGGGAATGGGTCATCAATGGCGAGAAATTCTACATTTCCGGCGCCGGCGACCCCCGGTGCAAGATCATGATCGTGATGGTCAAAACCAGTCCAGATGCTGCTCCACATAAGCAGCAAAGTCAGATCCTCGTGCCGACAGATACGCCCGGCGTCAAAATCCTCGAAGGCATGCAAGTGTTTGGGGAAGATCACGCGCCGAGAGGTCACATGCATATCGTTTTCGACAATGTGCGGGTGCCGGAACAGAATATGTTGCTTGGCGAAGGCCGCGGCTTTGAAATTTCGCAACTTCGACTTGGGCCGGGTCGCATTCATCACTGCATGCGGTCAATTGGGAAGGCCGAACGCGCGCTTGAGTTAATGGTGAAGCGCGGTGCCACCCGCGAAGCCTTTGGCCGACAGTTGATCAAACTGGGTGGCAATCTCGAAAAAGTCTCGCGTGCCCGGATCGAAATTAACGCGATGCGCCTCGCCGTTCTGCAAGCCGCCAAGGCTATGGATGTGCTCGGTAACAAGGAAGCACGCGTTTATGTGAGTGCGGTCAAAGCCATGGTGCCGGAAAAAGTCTGCCAGATTATCGACGATGCGATTCAGATTCACGGCGCGACGGGCATCTCGCAATGGAGTCCGCTGGCCGGATTGTACACGGATATGCGACACCTGCGCTTCGCTGACGGCCCCGACGAGGTTCACCATATGGTGGTGGGCCGCGCCGAAGTGCAGCGCTACGGGCTCTGGTAAGGCGACAGCTCTGCTTAAGACGGTTCCCCAGAACACGTCTGATGATCGGCGGGTCTGAGTTCGGGCGCTTCCCGTCACTGACTCAGCGACTGATGTGGGGCGAGTTTAGGACGCTCAGCTAACGTCAACTATCGGCGTCATAGCCGGTCTTTGCATCAAAAAAAGATGCTCAAAACTAGCTAAGTGGACGATAACCCGCTTTTTTGAGAATAGTTAAAGCTAGCTCTCGTTCCTCAGCGATTTTGACTGCTGAAATATGGGAAGGGTTATGGTCGCCAAGCCAAAAATCAACGTAGCTCTCACCTAAACACCTCAAGTCTGCTATTATGTCTCCCCACCTTCTATCAGAGTTTGCATAGACTTCTTCGCCATCCTCGATCACCGTTAATCCCTCTGGTAGAAGACAGGATTTAAGCGCATAAGCAAAACTGTTCCTCAAGACCGATGATAAGAACTCTTCGTCCTTAGCTAATTCTGCCTGCACCCTGAGCCAACTATGTGGACGGGATTTAAAGCCGCTTTCCATGCGCATTCGGTCCTCCTGCTCAGCAATCCAATCATCATCGGTAAAATGATTGGGTGGGCGCGGAATACCTTCTGCGTCATAAAATATGAGTTCATCTTTCTTGATGACTAATCGCCCAGGGTAAAATCCATTCTGATTTTCGACTTCGCGGCGCCAAGGATTAAGATGAGGAAGATGATATCTTACAGACGCGTAGCAATCGCCTGTTACCCCGGTATCGGAAAACAAGACACCTGAAGCTTGTGCAGGGTAAAATGCTCGATCTTCCAGCATCCAGGTCACAAAGCCATCTCCATGTTGAGACTTAAATCTGTGAGGAAATCCAATACTTGGATTGACGCTCTCAGACATGTTTGACCAGTCTAAAGGCAAATTGGCTCCTAGCGCCAAATCAACAATGTCAAATTTACCTGCTCGCGATGTCATGTCGTCTTTCTAAGCTGCCTTCGGAATGAGCATTTGAACTCAATTCTAACTAAATACCATCACCAGATAGAATATATTTTGGTGCCCAGTTGTGTCCCAAGGGAGGCACCATGAGCGGCTGTTTTAGCGCGTTTATGGTCACTGGCTAATCTCCGCTTTGACGCCTAAAACAAATGATAGACGCCTCGCCCAGATCACCCATGTCTAGTCTTTTAGGCCGCCAGCTTTTCGAGCTCGTGCTTAAAGTTTTGCAGCGCCGTTTTGCCTTTGGGCGCGATGTCATAGATGCCGGTTTTAACGCGTTCAAACCAGCCATAATGGTCGTCGGCCATAATTCGCCGCGCAGTTTCAACGCCTGTCGCGCCAGCAACGATTGACGCTTTGGTGGCGCCGTGCGTGCGCAAATAGCCAAGACAACGCAGAGCATCTTGTCGATAGGCGGTTATCAAGCCGGACCGGGTCGAGCCGCCCGTACTCGGATCGCCGACCCGTTTCGCAAATTCCTTGAGCAGCCTGTTTCTCTTAACCGCAGAACGACGCGGGGCGTATGGGCCGGGATCCGCATGCGGAAAGACGAATCCATCTTTCAAGCGAACGGTGAGTAAGCCTATCCCAAGACGTCGACACAGCGCGATGTTTCGTTTCAATGATCTCGCAAACACCTTACCCGGCTTGTGGGGTGCAGCGATGTAAACAGAGTCTGATACAGCGAGACGGTCAATGGCTTGATGAAACAAGGAGAGCGAGAACGACGTTTTTAGTTCGACCAGAACAGGCGGCTCATCGCCGCGACAAGCGACGACGTCCACGGCACCAATCTCGCCCTTCACGACATAGCCTTGCGCTTGCAAGAATTGCTTGATCGGTGCGTATAAGTCGGTTTCACATACGGGGTTTGCCATCTTCTACGAACCGTCCATTTCTCGCCCGCAAACCTATCGAATAAAGGTAAATCACTGGTTCGACCGGGCGGTGGGAAGATATGGCGTCGCTGAAAACGTCCGTCGCGCGTCAAAGTCCACTTTGGGTCAGGCGTGGACGTAAGCGGCGTGTCTCACTTGAGGCGAATTTAGAACACTGAATTGCGACAAGGTTTTGCGCTCAATTGGAGCGGGTCATATCACCCAATCAATCGCGGTGTCTTATTGAATCGAAACTGGGGGATTGCCAGGCGAATTCACAAAAATTCGCCTGGCAATTGGGAGGATTGTGATCAGAACGTCTTGCGCACCGTGACGCCATATTGCGGTCCCCGCGGGAGGAACGACACATGGGCACGGGCGAAGAAGCGGAAATCGCCTGGGTCGACATATCGGAACACGCCGATCGGCGCGTCATCGTCGAACACATTGCGACCCCAGAGCGAAACTTCGGTGCCAGAGGCTGTGTGATCGAAGGTGAGGCGCGCATTGGTGCGGAAGCTCTCGCCGGTTTCGATCAAATTCTGCACTTGGGCGTATTGCGAAGACCGGTAGATCCCGTCGATGCGCAAATTCGGTGTCCAGCCGGCAGCGTCCGGGAACGTGTAATTGGCCATGACGGTGCCAGTATCCTTCGGCACGCGCGGAACGGAGAATCCAACAATCGTGTCAGACGGTAGAATGGTTGCCTGAGTCGGGTCGCTGCCTTCCGTAAACTCGCCATCGGCGCGGGAATAAACGGCACCAATCGTCAGATTGTCGGTGACATCAAACTGACCATCGATTTCGAGGCCGTTGATTTCCGTCTTACCGGCATTGAGCACCACTGTGACCTGGACCTGATCTGGCGTGCCTTCATTTAGGATCACCACTTGGCTGATCTGCTGGTCTTCCAGGTCGATGCGGTAGAGCGCACCGGACAGGCGCAGACGGTTGTCGAAATACTCCCCTTTCAAGCCGATTTCATACTGAGTCGAAATCTCTTCATCAAACGAGGAGAATGCCGCTTCAGCCGGAGAGTCCGGGTTCACATTGGTGTTGAAACCACCAGCCTTGTTGCCTGTCGAGACACTGCCATAGAGCAGAGTGCCGTCGGCAAATGTATAGTCCGCTGTGGCGCGATAGGTGAACCCATCAAATGTTGCGCCAAGCTCGCGTCCGCGGGCATTGGCCACGGCAGTTACAACGCCGACATCTTCTTCATAATAGCGCCCTTCGAGGCCCAGCGAGAGACTGTCTGTGACGTCATAGGTCAACGCGCCATAGATCGCTTTCTCTTCATTGCTCCGCTCGCCGTCAAAGCCATAATTGGCTTCAAGAATGTTACGATCGGTGCCGGAGGATTCTTCATCATATACAAACGCTCCGAGGATCCAGTCGAGACGATCATTGACGCTGCCATTGAGGCGCAGCTCGTGAGACCAATAGTCTCGCTCGCTGCGATCGTCTGTAACCCAAGCCGACGGGAAGGAGCCGAACGAGTTGCCTACAATCGTGCCCGAATAGGACTGGTTGGTGATCGTTTGCCCTTCTTCGGAAGTGAACCCGCCTAAATAGGTCAGAGAAACCGTGTCCGAGAGATCGTAGGTCACATCCGCGGTGATGCGGTGAATCTCGCGGTCGAGGCCAGCGCGAAAATCCCAGGCTGCCGGGATACCGCCAAAGAAGGGTGAAACAATCTGGCCTTGCTCTGCGGAGGTGGCGATGTCGACGGCACTCGGGGTTGAGGCTTCACCACAGAAATAAGACCGGATCACTTGCGGGCAGGCTGTGCCACCTGCAACGACCGAGTTATTGAAGGTCGAGTCAAACAATTGACCGGCGAACTGCCCATCTTCGTCCTTTGAGTAATAGGCGCGAACATTGGCTTCGAGTTTCGGGGTTTGCGAGGGGGCAAAATTAATCGCGCCATAAATCGCGGTGGTTTTTTCTTCACCCACACGCCGCGCACTTTGGTTGGCATTGAGATTGTCGTATTCGCCGCCATATTCGTACACGCGACCGCCAATCGCGGCGTTTAATCCCTCGGCAAGTGGACCTGAAACTCGGGCCGTGAGTTCAAGCTGATCATGTTCTGCATAGGTGCCGGACAGGTTGGCTTCGAATTCGTCGCCTGGGGTTTTTGAAATGTAATTGATCACACCGCCATATGTGGATCGGCCATAAAGCGCGCCTTGCGGACCTTTCAGGACTTCAACGCGTTCGACATTGTCGAGGATCTCCGAAATGATGCCGTTGCGGACATAGACGCCGTCAATGAACAAGCCCACTGGCTGGGCCGTTTCGGTGCGCAGGTTTGAGATCCCGCGAATAACCGGTCGCTCTCCGGACCGGCCGAAATCTCCGGCAATCTGTAAGCCTGGGGTGAGATCAGCGACGTCTCTCGCGTTAATTGCACCGAACGACTCAAGCATCTCGGCGGAATAGGCCGACACGGAAATCGGAGCTTCGAGAAGGGATTCCTCTTTTTTCCGACCGGTGATCACGACCACGTCTTGTCGTGCTTCGGGCTCATCATCAGCGCCCTGTGCGAGTGCGGGTACCGAATAGCTTGTGATGGCGAGCGCGGTTGCGCCAGCCAAAAGAAATGACTTGGACAATTCATCCTCCCTATGCGCCAGCGCGATCCTCAGCACGCGAAGCAGTTGATATATCATTTAAATGATATATCTTTTAATTGCGTAGTTCAGCGAATTTGACAACCAAAGATCATCGAGGGGCCACAACAAACGAACCATGTTGCAGATTGAACACACAATTGTTCGGCAATAGGGGAATCCGCGGAACTTTTATCCTCAAATAGAAGTATCGTCCGCGGTGGTTCGACAAAACCACGCACAATAAGGGTCTTCCACGTGCGTGATTATTCGTCGAACAGCGGCCTGCCGAGAATTATTATATCTCGGCAGGCCTATCTCTCTGATCGCAACCGCCCCTACCCTCGGGCGTCAAACCGATCGCGCAACTCCGGCTTCAAGATTTTGCCATTGGCGTTGCGCGGCAAAGGGTCGGTTTGGAACTGGATCTCGACCGGCACTTTGAAGGCGGCGAGTTGGTTGCGGACGTGCGCGCGGAGTTCATCCTGGCTGACCTCTGTGCCAGGCTTCAGCTGCACAACCGCACCGACCTCTTGGCCGAGGATTTTGTGCGGGATGCCAACCACGGAGGCATCCATCACCGCAGGATGATCATAGAGCGCGCTTTCGACTTCGATACAGTAGATGTTCTCGCCGCCGCGGATCAGCATGTCTTTGGCCCGGTCGACCAGATATAGAAAGCCTTCCTCGTCCAGGCGCGCCAAATCGCCGGTGACGACCCAGCCATCGACAAAGGTTTCTGCGGTGGCCTCGGGCTTATTCCAATAGGCTTTGCAATTCATCGGGCCTTTGCACCACAGTTCGCCGACTTCGCCCGCAGGCAGAGTGTTGCCGTCGGGGCTAACGATTTTGTACTCGACGGCGCCGGGAGGGGCGCCTGCACTGTCTGGACGATTGATATAATCCTCCCCCAGATTCACCGAGGACGTGGCACAGGTTTCGGTCATCCCCCAGCCATTGCCGGGCGCCGCTTCCGGGAACCTTTTCTTGATCGTTGTGACCAATTCCGGGGCTGACGGTGCACCGCCATAGGAAATCGCTGTGATGCTCGACAGGTCGTAATTGTCGCGATCCGGATGTTCCAGCAATTGCCAAGCAATGGCCGGGACGCCGCCAACGACATTGATCGATTCCCGCTCAATAATGGGCAGCGCTGCACCAGCATCAAACTTGTACATGGAGACGATTTTATTGCCCAGCAGCATGCTTGGGATCAGCACCGCAAACGCGCCGGTGGCATGAAAAAATGGAATCGCCAGCAAGCTCGAATTCTGAACCTCCGGATCCGGCTCCGGCGGGGTTTCGCCGCGGCGCAGCAGCATCCGCATCTGACAGGTCAGCGAGTTGAGCATGTTGGAAATGATCGCACGGTGCGTCGCCAGCGCCCCTTTCGGGCGTCCGGTGGTGCCAGATGTGTACATGATGGTGGCATCATCATCGGGGCCGAGCTCAACCTCGGGCAGGCCGATCTTCTCCAAATTGGCCCAGCTTTTGGCAGGGCCGATCAAGGCTTCCATTGAATGGAGCTTGTCACCGGCAAGATCATCGCTGGCGCGCGCCACGATGACATTCTGCAGGTTCGGGAGGTTGCCGAGATGATCCTGGATGCGGGCGAGGATTTGGCCATCTACGACGGCGATTTTCGCGCCCGAATCGTTGAGTCCGTACTCGAGCTCATCACCCGTCCACCAAGAATTCATCGGGGTGGCAATGGCGCCGATCGACAAAGCAGCAAAGAAGGGCACAGGCCATTGTGGATAGTTTCGCATGATCACGGCGACGCGGTCGCCTTTCTCTATCCCAAACTGCTCGCGCAGGATTTTCGCGAAATGCTCGACGGCCCGCGTGAACGCGGCATAGGTCACGCGTTCGTCTTCATAGACCAGATAATCGCGCGCTCCGAATTGCGGTTCGGCCAATTCTAGTATGGTGCGAATGGTCGGAGGGGCGTCGACATAGACTTTCATCGGCACGCCGCCGACGACTCCGTCCCCAAGTTTAAGGGGGGTGTCCGATGCAGCAATCGCCGCATTGGCTTGTGCGATTGAAATGACGGGCCAGCCTTCCGGCAATGCAGCTGCAGCCATGAATATCCTCCGAGTGTATTATTCTTATTCCCGACGGATATGTGGCAAGCGTGGCCCCTACGGAAGGGGCGACGCCGCGGCAGGCCTGCCATTCTTCAAGATTTTGATGCGTTTACTCGTTCAGCGAGAGCAATACGTCGGCTGGCAGGTCCATACTGCCATCCAAGTAAGGATAGGCATCAAGGGCCAAGACCAAGGGCTGAACGGGATCAACGATCACCGTCGGCGTCTCCGGAATTTCCGGGGTGACTTCCCACGATACCGCCTGAGCGAAAACATCAACTTGTGGCTCTGGCTCCGCGCTCATTAGCATCACACCAATGAAGGCCAAACTGCCAGCAGTTAAAACCGTAAAAAACGATTGCATTTGAGGGACAACTCCCAACGACTCTACACGCCTCCCAGACGAGCAAAACTTATGCCATGTCTGTTAAGCTTACGAGTTACATTTTGCAGAGTTTAGTAATAATTTGTCAACGAATTGAATCAGGTCAAACGCAAGCCAGCGCTGCCCAAAGGGTCAGCGCTGGCGCCCAGGCTCATTTTTTGTGCCGCATTCTGCAGCTGAGGCTGAGATCTATTTCCCGAAATCGCAGAACCGCACAGTGCGCGCGGTGCCGTCAGGCTCGGTCAAATTATAGCTCGGTCCGGTCAGTTCTGCTGAGTCGCAAAGATAGCCGATCTGGTACATGTCGAGGATATACTCATTCTCTGGCGTCAGCGCATTATCGAACATCAGATCCGCTGCAGTTTGATGTTCGCCAAGCCGGAAGCGGGCTCTGAACTGCTCCATTGGCGACATGCCACCCATTTCCAGTTTGCCGTTCAGGCTCGTGGCTTCGCCGCGGGCATAGTCGCGCAGCTCTGAAGCCGCCTCGGCTTTGGCATGCAGAGGATAGGTGTCGATAAACTCGTCCAATGCATCAATCGCGCCCCAAACCTGGTTGCCTTCGCCCATTTTCAGCTCAGCCATGCGGTAGAGCGCTTTGGCTTTTTCATCATCGCTGGCGGTTTGCATGCCGATCAGTTGTTCCAGGCGCAAGATCGCGGCTTGTTCATTACCAGCTTCGACAAGCTGATCGACGGTCCCCATCGCCAAATCAAAGGCACTCGGCTCAACCGCGACCGGGGGTGCATCGGCAGCAACCGGCTCGGTTTCGACAGGGGTGGAGGCGCAAGCGGCAGCAAGCGCGAGCAGAGGAACGGCGAAGAGTGTGCGCATGGTGTGATCCTTCTCAAATTGATCCAATCAAACATTCATAGAGGCGATGGCGAGACTAAGGCGGAAATCAGGAGACGCTTGGATCATCACACCAAACCGCCCCTTCGACATCGTCGCGCAGGGGCCCATAATTGTGCACGGGATGCGGGGTCGCAGGTGAGGCGTCGTCGCCCACGCTGTCGCAAATATAACCTTCTTCTTTCAACAAATAGACGTGCGCTGCGTTCGGCGTCAGGCCAGATTTGCGATAACGCGCGGCTGCAGGCTCTACGTCGCCCATCAACACTTTATCATCGAACCAGTTTGGCAAGTTTTGTAGCTGTGCCAGGCGTCGCTGGGCCGAATCGATTTCAGACCTGGCGAAAATCTTTCGTCGCTCCGCTGTTCCGACGCGCGGGTCTTCGGGATTGGCGGCGATGAAGGCGTCAAAGTCGGCAAGGGCGCCTGGCAAGTCATAGCGCGCATCAAGTCGTTTTTCAGCGCGGAGAAATAGGACATCCGCCCGTTGAGCGGGCGTCAGATCCGTGCGTGCCAAGAAAGTCGAGATTTGGGCTTCGCTCGCGGTAATGCTCGGGTTTTCGTCGATCAGGGTAAATTCGCCCTCAAACAGGACCGGGTCCAGAGTCGCTGGAACAGACTCGCAAGCCACCACGGCGAACACCAAAAGGCCGATGAAAGTCCGTGATATCATGGCTGCTCCTCTACACCTTCAACTCGGAAGAAGAGAGGCTTTGACAGCCGACTAAGGCTGAAAAGCGGCAGCAACTGTTACAGTTCGATTAGGCGCGCGCGAAACGTTCGATTTCAGAGACATCACCCCGGCCGAGGGCCTCAATCGCCCGCGCTGCGATGTGGCGCGCGGTCAGGCGCGCTTCCTCATACATCAAGTCGGGCTTGTCCTGATCCTGGAACACGTCCGGCAAGTGCAATGTGCGGATCTTTAAGCCGCTATCCAGCGCGCCGACTTCAGCAAGATGGTGCAGAACAAAGGCGCCGAATCCACCCACAGCGCCCTCTTCCAAAGTCAGCAGGACTTCGTGATCGCGCGCCAGACGTTCGGTCAGATCTGCATCGATCGGTTTGGCAAACCGCGCATCGGCGACCGTACAGGACAGGCCTTGCGCAGCGAGCATGTCGGCGGCTTTCAGGGCTTCGTGCAAGCGAGCGCCATACGATAGGATGGCAATCGATGTGCCTTCGCGGACCACCCGGCCTTTACCGATTTCAAGCGGGGTCAGCGTCTCTGGCATGTCGACGCCGAAGCCTTCGCCGCGTGGATAGCGGAAAGCCGATGGTCGATCATCAATCTCATTCGCGGTGGCCACCATGCGGGCCAGTTCGGCTTCGTCCGAGGCCGCCATGCAGATCATCCCCGGCAAGCTGCCGAGATAGCCAATGTCAAAACTGCCGGCATGGGTGGGACCGTCTGCACCGACCAGACCGGCGCGGTCAATTGCGAACCGGACAGGCAAGCTCTGGATCGCCACGTCATGCACGACTTGATCATAACCGCGCTGCAAGAAGGTCGAATAAATCGCCGCATAAGGCCGCATGCCATCGGCGGCCATCCCGGCAGCCATGGTCACGGCATGCTGTTCAGCAATGCCAACATCAAAAGCCCGTTTTGGGAACGCTTTTTGGAACAGGTTCACGCCGGTGCCTGATGGCATCGCCGCAGTAATGGCGCAAATCTTGTCGTCGGTTTCAGCCAGTTTGACCAATGTGTTGCCGAAAACGTCCTGGAATTTCGGCGCCGAGGCCACTGACTTTTGCTGTTCGCCGGTGACGACGTTGAATTTTGAGACGCCGTGATACTTGTCCGCGCTGTTCTCCGCCGGCGCGTAACCATGGCCCTTGTGCGTGACGACATGCACTAGAACCGGGCGCTGCATCTGTTTGACGTTTTCCAGCACCGGCAAAAGCACATCCAAGTCGTGTCCATCAATCGGACCGACATAGTAGAAGCCCAATTCCTCAAACATCGTGCCGCCCATGGCGAACCCGCGAAGGTATTCTTCAGCTTTCCGCGCTGGGTTTTCCAAGCCGATGGGTTTGACGACGGATTTCGCCAGACGGCGCAGACCGCGATATTGGCGGCTTGAGACGAGACGGCTGAAATAATGGCTCATCGCGCCAACCGGCGGTGCGATCGACATATCATTGTCGTTTAAGATCACCACTTGCCGCTTTTGATCGCCGCCGACATTGTTCATCGCCTCATAGGCCATGCCCGCCGTCATCGAGCCGTCGCCAATCACAGAGATCACGTGGTTCTTATTGCCTTGCAGGTCGCGCGAGGTGGCAAACCCATGCGCCGCTGAAATAGAGGTAGAAGCATGTGCTGCGCCGAACGGATCAAACTCACTCTCAGCGCGCTTGGTGAAACCAGATAGACCCCCGCCCTGGCGCAGCGTGCGAATTCGATCGCGCCGACCGGTGAGGATTTTGTGCGGATAGCATTGATGTCCGACATCCCAGATCAGTTTGTCATCTGGGGTTTTGAACACGGCATGCAGCGCTACGGTCAGTTCGACCACGCCTAAGCCTGCGCCCAAATGGCCGCCCGTGACTGAAACCGCATCAATCACTTCCTGACGAACTTCGTCCGCGATTTGCTTCAGCTCCTCGCGCGACTTGTCTTTCAAGTCGTCAGGCGAATGAACGTCATCGAGCAATCGGGTGTTCTTCAGGTCTGTCATTTAGCGGTCTCCCTCACGCTCGTACCCCCAATTCGGTGACTTTAGTGTTTCCGATCTAAAACAAAATCAACTGATTGCAGCAGGATATTGGCGCGATTACGGAAAATTGCGAGGTGTTCTTTCGCTTGCGCGGCGAGCAGCCGCACCCGCTCGCGCGCCTGCTCTACCCCTAGAAGTGTAACAAAATTGGCCTTTCCAGCGGATTCATCGGTCCGTAATGGCTTGCCGACAGCGGCCTCGTCACCTGTCGCATCCAGCAGGTCATCGGAGATTTGATAAGCCAGGCCCAGATCGTGCGCGAAGCCATGAAGAGCTTGTCGCTCCATCTCATTTGCGCCGCCAATGATCGCGCCGGCCTCAACGGAGTATGAAATCAGCGCCCCAGTTTTCAAGCGCTGCATCCGCGTAATCGTATTCAAATCTCGCGGACTGTCATCTTCCAACATATCGATCATCTGACCGCCAACCATGCCGAGCGCACCCGCATTATCGGCCAAGCGTTCCAACAATTTCAGTCGCACATGCGAGTCTTGATGCGTTTCTCGATTGGCGAGGATCTTAAACGCCAAAGTCAGCAAAGCGTCGCCCGCGAGCACCGCTGTCGCCTCGTTGAATGCTTTGTGCACGGTGGGTTGTCCGCGGCGAAAATCATCATCATCCATACATGGCAGATCGTCATGGATGAGTGAGTAGCAGTGCACGCATTCGAGCGCCGCCGCGGTGCGCAACAGGCTTTTCTCTGGGGCCTCAAATATCGCGCCGGTTTCGATCACATAGAAGGGCCGCATCCGCTTGCCATTGGCCAAAGCGGAATGGCGCATAGCGCGCATCAGATCGGCCTCGGGCCCTTGGGCGGGGGGGATAAGTTGGTCGAGCGCCACCGTCACTCGATCGGCAATTTCGGTCAAACGCCGACCAAAGTCAGGGTCGCCATCCGCGGCCATCAGTCGAAACTCGCAGGCTCAGTTTTCGGGTCTCCATCGGCGCCTTGGACGATTTGTTCAACTTTCAATTCGGCCGCTTTCAGTCGCGATTCGCAGTGCTTTTTCAATTCCGCTCCGCGCTCGTAAATAGCGATCGACTTTTCCAGCTCAACGTCGCCCTGTTCCAATTGTCTAACAATGGTTTCAAGTTCAGCCAGCGCTTCTTCGAAGCTTAGATCTTTGACGGGTTTCGCCTTGGTTGCCATGTCGGAGGTTCCAGCCTTTGTTATCGCGCGACACCCTAGAGCCGGATGTGGCGCGCCTCAATGGCGATTTCAGGATTTTCCACGATATTCGTAGACCCGGTAGCTCCAATACTTGTCGCCGCCATCATAGACGCAGACCCAACCCAGCCGCTTGAGCGGGCGTCTCAGCATGCGATTGAACCAGCCATGTGCAGCCAGATACACAGACTGTCCGGCTGCCGCGTCGTGCAGAACTTTTGCAGCCTCAGCGGCTCGGCCGCGCGCTTGCGTGACGCTTTCGCCGTCGAGGGCGTGGCCGCGCAACCAAAATGTGCGCGCCAATATATTCCAGGTTTTGGGCAGATACTTGCGTGATTTGAATCGCGGCGGCGGCAATGGCGCCTCGTTAAACACCTCATTCGGGGTTGGGGTTCGGCCTTCGGTGGCCCATTCGGCCGTTTCGATGGCGCGCGGGCGCACCGAACTCAGGACCAAATCGACGCCTTTGACCGTATCGATCAGTTTTTGTGGCGGCGATTGGTCTTTCGCCAGGCTGCCCGCCTCATAGCTCTCCCACCAGGCCCGGTATTCCTGCCAGGACAGCTTCGGCCCGGCAGACCGGTCCAATGCTGGTCGACCATGGCGCGACACAATAATCGGCCCCCGATGGGTTTTGGAATGTTCAGCCCGATCCGAAATGGCTACCCCCCGTCGCGAAACGCGTCTCTTGGCGGATTAGCCAGCTTGCCGAAGGGCTTCAAGCCTCTTCCTGATTAAACTGGGCGGTTTTGTAGGGCGTTGACAAAACCATTGGCACGACCGCTCAGACTGGTATCGACGGCAGCAATTTGATCCATACGACGGCGCGCCCGCGCCATCAGCGCGCTGGCTTTGGCTGGCAAAACTTGTTCTCCCAGACGCCACACTCTTCCGACCAGGCGTGCCGGCGTCAGCAATTGCGATTCGCCCATCACAACTCCGCTTTCAATCGGCATCTGCAGGTTCGCATAGTGGCGCTTATAATGATCGAGGCCGGGCCCCGCATCATAATAGGTCAAACCCGCCTGCGGCAGCCGTTCGAGCACTTCTTGCAGCAGCATATTGCCGGGCGAGTAGGACCTGAAGTCCGGATCGAAAGCGGTGATCCAGCCATGCAGCGTCGAATCAGATTGCAAGTTGAACTCAGCTGCGACCAAATCGTCGCCATACGACATGGTGCTCAATCGGGCGCGCAAACGCGGTCCCTCAAACGCCATGAGGCGATCTAGCAAATCCTGCGTCCATGGGGCCGCAAAGACATCGTAAAATCCGGTGCGGGCAAATTGTTCGCGTTTCCAGATCAAAAGCTGCTGCAGCGCCCCGGCGTCCTGATTGTCCCAGTCGATCGAGAGGCCGCCAAAGTCCCGGTCGACATTACGATAGACCCGGCGCATCTTTTTGAAATGCTTCGGCCATTGGCGTTGTTGATCGGCAAAATAGCACTCCCACCCCACGGACAGATCAGTAAGATTGGCGCCAACCCGCTCTAACTTCGCGGTCGGCGCAAATGAGGCCGGCATGAATCCTTGCGAGGTGATGCCAGAAACTTCAAAACCCGCGAGAATTTCGTGTGCGGTCAATTCGGTGTCGGCGGCAAGAATAGGACCGTTCCAATCGGAAAACGGCGCTCCGATCGGCCGCGCCCAATTGCCAGGCCGAATATGCATCGGCCAGACCGCGAAAACGCCGTTTCGGTCGCTCGCGAAGCCAATCCGGGTGTCCTCACGAACTTCGCCAACCAGGCGAGCAAAATCGGGATCGAAAAAGGGATCGTCATAAATCGCCCGTGCGTCGCGTAGCGCGGCGTAGATCTGCCATTGCTCGGCAGATAAATCTTGCGGACGATACAGTTTATACTTCACGAGCCATGGACCCAATTTCACCCAATACGCGAATTTTAATGCAAAACGCGTACCGAACGACTGTCAGATCCGGGGATTGAGGTCTCGAAAAGCGTTAGAGGCCGCGCCAGACGCGCTTTTTCATGCAAGGGTCCGCATCAGCGCGACCACAGCGATAGAATGAGAAAAGCACCGTATCGGCCCGCCCGATCAAGTTCTGAAATGGCACAAACCCGACTGAGGCCTGTTCTGGCAACGTCCCGCCCCGTGGGGAACAGCCCGCTTGATCGATCACGCCATCCGCATTCGCGGGACAATGACCGGTCAAATTGCGTCCATCCATTGAGTTATCGCGATTGTCGCCCATGAACAGGAAATGCTTGGCGGGAACCTCGAACGTGACGGAAATATTGGTGCCGGTCTCGCCATCAATATCGTGACTGACCCAGGACTTACCATCATAGGATTCGGTAAATTCCGCCGCCGTGACATAGCGGCCATCATCAAATTGGCGATAGCGAATGCGACGATCAAAGGTCCGCTCGATCGGCGTGCCGTTAATCGCCACAGGCTGGCCGTCTCGCACGGTTACCGTATCCCCCGGCAGGCCGATGATCCGCTTAATCATCACGCGTGGCGTGTGGGTGTGTTCAAACACGGCGACATCGCCGCGTTTCGGGGTGCTGGCGAAAATCCGCCCATTTGGCAGAGGCACATAGCGCCCGAGGCTAAACGGCAACGAGTTTCGCGAATACCCATACGCGAACTTGTTCACTGTCACGCGGTCACCAACTTGTAGGTTTGGCACCATGCTTTCAGACGGAATCACCCGCAATTCATAGACCAGGCCCGAGAATACCAGAAAAATCGGTACGAAAATGGACAGCGTGATGCCCCACTCGCGTAGCTCTTTGACCACTTTTTGTTGCAGAGTCAGCGGCGCTTCCGGCATCTCGTCCGGTTTGTTCACATCGGCTTTCATGTCAATCGCACCGCCGTGCCATAGGCCAGCAATTCAGCCGATCCGCCCATGATCATACTGGTGGTGACACGCAAGCAAATCACCGCGTCGGCGCCTTTGCGTTCGGCGTCAGCGACCATGCGGTCAATCGCCTGCTCGCGGGCCTCTGCCATGAGTTTGGTATATTCCGGCACCTCGCCGCCAACCAGATTGCGCAGCGCTGCCATAATATCGCGGCCAAAGAACCGAGTCCGAACGGTATTACCTTTGACGGTTCCGATAATCTCGGCCACGTCGCGGCCCGGCACCATTTCGCCCATGGTCACAATCATATTGCGCCTCTCTTACTGATCGACATTCTTGGAATAGTGATCGTCTTCCGCACTATTCAATCGATCGACAATGACTTTTGCCAGAAGCACGAGAAAGCCCAATCCGACAAGGCCCGGTATCAGTAACACACCCCATAAGGGCGCCCCTGCTTCATCGCTAGCCTGATTGATCGCAAACCCAATCCCAAACAGAATGAGAATGCCATAAATAGTCGCACCGACAATTATCAATCCGATGCCTATTGTGAACCAACCATTGGTTGTGCCGGATTCGCGCATTGCGCCCTCCATTCGCCGAATTTCACTAGCGGTTTAGACTTATCGCCCCGTTCTTGTCGAGAACATGGCGAGCTAAGGATTAAGCGGGCGCGTCATACCACGCAACACCGTGATCATCGACGGTCCGCGCGGCTTCGCCTTCAGCAATCAGATAATTCAAGTGCGCGATGGCTTCTCCAGTCGCCATTGATAGGACGTCATCGCCAATCTTACGCCCGAAAATCGCTGGGAAGACATCAATCACGCGACGCGGTTCCTGGCTCAGCCTTTGTCTGAGGCGCTTGAGGGCGATGCCATGGCCTTTGATCAAATGCCCCAAACGGGTATGTGCGCCTGTAAATGGCTCATTATGTGCCGGTAGAACCAGAACGTCGTCGGGCAGTTCGGCGCTCAACTTCTCGCAGCTCTCCAACCAATCACGCAGCGGATTGGCATTTGGTTCGGTTGGAAACACCGACACATTCGAGGAAATCCGCGGCAGCAATTGATCGCCGGATATGACCACGTTCAAGTCTGCACAATAAAGGCAGATATGTTCCGGCGAGTGTCCATGGCCAGTAATCACCCGCCACGTCTTGCCCGCCATTTCGAATTCATCACCATCTTCGAGGCGATGATAAGCATCCGGCATTCGGGACACGCCGCGTCCGAAGCCGCCAAAGCGCGATTTATAAGTCTCGATTTGTGCCTCGCTCCACCCGGATTGACGGTAGAATTCGGTGCCCGCTTCTGGCGCTTCACGCCCAGTATCCGCAATCAGCATGCGACAGGTGACATATTCCAAACGGCTGATCCAAAACTCTGAGTCTGGAAACTTTCGCCCGATCCAACCCGCATTGCCGATATGATCAGGATGCATGTGCGTAACGATGGTCCGCCAAACCGGACGCCCGTCGAGCTTTTCATCAAAAATCTTACGCCATGCCGTTTTGGTGTCATCCAGCGGCATGCCGGTATCGACAATCGTCCAGCCTTTGTCGCCATCATCGATCAGCCAGAGATTTATCCACTGCAAAGAAAAAGGCAGCGGCATCCGCACCCAATGGATGCCTGGCGCCACTTCCATCGTATCACCGACGTCTGGCGTGTCGTCGCCAAACGGATAGGTCAGTGGCGCGCGGCCCGCTGTTTTGCCTTCAAATCCATCCATGTCTCTGTTTTGGCACGTCACACGGCGACGACCAACCGTCACCGTGCGGCATGCCTATAGGGGAGGCTTAGGGCGATGCGACTTTGGTGACTTTTGTACCTTCGATGCTGACACCTGCCATCAGACCTCTCTGGTCGAAGATGAACGCATAAGCATCGTCTTGCAGGGTAGAAGATGAGAGGTTTTCGGCGATACCGGCATTGACCACGACCACTGTTGGGCCGACGCCGATCTCCCAACCGTCCGATTCTTCGAGATATCGCAGGGCATTCTCATTCATCAAAAACACCGCATAGCCGTAAGACTGAGCTCCGGCTTGAAGTCCCCACGATCCCGTGAAGGAATTATAATAGCCGGCCGTTTGCCCGCCTTTACGCAATTCGCCTTCACCATATGCCCCGCCAAAGACCAGGCCCGCCTTCACAATTGACGGAAAGATCAACACTCCGCGCGATTGACGCGAAATCGCTGCAGCCGCAGGATTTTCACGGATGAGCTTGTTCAGCGCTTGCGAGCTGGATGCGGTGATATCGGCTTGCGATGCGGGTGAATTCGCCGTGGTGGTACACGCCGACATGACCGGCAGCGCGGCCAGAGCCATCGCCGCAGCTGTATATTTAATGAAGCGCATGACCGTCTCCTGTTCTGTTCATGCTTAGCTGGCGCCGTACGCCAGTATGTCTAGACTAGCACTCGACCACGTTCACAGCCAATCCGCCTTGGCTAGTTTCTTTATATTTAGACGACATATCGAGCCCGGTTTGGCGCATGGTCTCGATCACTTGGTCGAGGCTGACTTTACCCTGTCCGGTCTGATGCAGCGCCAATCGGGCGGCATTGACAGCCTTTACCGTGCCGATCGCATTGCGTTCGATACAAGGGATTTGCACCAGGCCACCGACCGGGTCGCAAGTGAGGCCGAGATTATGTTCCATGCCAATTTCCGCAGCAGCGAGGCATTGCACTGGGGACGCGCCCCAAACGGCTGCCAAGCCGCCAGCCGCCATGGAGCACGCCACACCGACCTCGCCCTGACAGCCCATCTCGGCGCCAGAGATTGAGGCGCGCTGCTTGTAGAGCAGACCAATACCACCCGCGACCAATAGGAAACGCTGTGCTTTGGAACGGATCGGGGTGCCATCGTCGTCGCAACAATAATGGCGCAACACAGCGGGTAAGATGCCCGCCGCCCCATTTGTCGGCGCCGTCACCACACGCCCCCCGGCGGCGTTTTCTTCGTTCACCGCCATGGCGTAGACGTTCAACCAGTCAAACAAGGCTTCGCGTTCGTTCACCCCGGCCCCGGTTTTGAGCTTGCGATACAGGTCCGGCGCGCGCCGAACGACCTCTAAGCCACCTGGCAATATCCCATCCGTATCGAGCCCGCGGGCAATACAGGCGAGCATTGTGTCGGTGATGAAATCGATTTGGGACAGCGTATCAGACCGCGCGCGCCGCTCGTCCTCATTGGCCAAAATCAACGCGTCGATGGGCAGGTCTTTTGTCCCGCAAAGGTCCAGCAATTCCGCTGCCGATCCGAACGCGAAGGGCGATCGCGCCCGGTCCTCGACGACATCATCCTTGGCCGGACGCGCCAAGCGCCGGGCTGAGGCGATAAAGCCACCGCCCGTGGAATAGTAGACGCGGGTAAACCCGGGCGTTTCCCCCGCCGTGTCGGAATACAAGCGCAGCACCATGCCATTTGGATGCAGCTCCGGCACAATATCTCCGCGATAGAGAATGTCTTTGATGGGTCGGAAGGCCACACTCGGGCCACCGCTCAGCGCCAGTGTTTCGGTCTCAATCGCTGTTTTGAAGGCCGATTCTGCAGCGTCCGGCTCTGCGGTTTCTGGTGCGAAGCCGAGCAGTCCGAGGATCACCGCTTTGTCGGTTCCGTGTCCAATGCCGGTCAAGGCCAATGAGCCTTGCAGCTCGATTTCAATTCGCTTTGCTTGGGCGAGGAATCCCGCCTTACGCGCTTCGCGCAAAAAACGATTGGCGATGCGCATCGGCCCCACCGTGTGTGATGAGGATGGGCCGAGCCCAACGCGAAACAAATCCAAGACTGAAAGCATTCCGCTCGCCCTACACAACTTAACCTTCCCCCTACGATCCCCTTGCCAGACGAGCAAGCCCGAGCGAGGGTTGGAAAAAATGCGAATGGGAGGACACTATGATGAAAATGAACCGACGCAGCTTGCTTCAATCCGGCAGCGCGATCGCCGCACTTGGGGCGCTCGGCGCCTGTGCGAATGGTGAAGAAGACACACCGGACGTTGAAGTCGAAACCCCGCCCGCCCCAGTAGAAGCGCAAGCGTCAGGCTATACCGCATCGGCCATTCCAGACGGCGTCCAGCAATTGGCGCAACTCGCTAATGGCGAAACGACATCTCTGGCGCTCACGGAGGCCGCCATTGCCCGCGCCAAAGCCACACATCCGATGATCAATGCCATCGCCTCAGAAAGCTATGACTCGGCCCTAGAAGCCGCCGCCACCCCGCCGGGCGGCGCCTATGGCGGGGTACCGACCTTCATCAAAGACTTGCTCGACTGGAAAGGCGCCCAGACCTTGTACGGATCGCGGGCCTTTGAAGGCTATATTGCGCAAACCGATGGTCCGTTTGCGGAAGCTTGGCGCGCGGCAGGTGTGATCAATCTCGGCAAATCGACCAGTCCGGAAATGGGCCTCATTTCATCGACCGAACCGTTGGTAACTGGCGCAACGCGAAACCCTTATGATTTGAGCCGTATTCCTGGCGGGTCATCCGGCGGCGCAGCCGCTTTGGTTGCCGCGCGCGTCGTGCCGTTCGCGCATGCCAGTGATGGTGGCGGGTCTATCCGTATCCCCGCCGCCTGTTGCGGCCTGTTTGGTTTAAAGCCAAGCCGCGGCGCGCTGCCCATCAGTCGAGACTCCGGACCGGTTGATATCTCTGTCAATCACGCGGTGACGCTCACCGTGCGCGACAGCGCCGCCCTGTTCGCGGCCGCGGAGGCCAATTTGGAAAGCGACTTGCCGAAAACCGGCAACATCACCGAAGCCTCCACCCGACGTCTGAAAATCGCCTATGCGCCTGCGCCGACGACGGACGCTGTCCTCGACGGCGAAACACAAGCGGGGCTCGACCGCACCGCGCAGCTGTGCCGCGATTTGGGACATGAAGTGATCGACTATGTCATGCCGACCGATGGCGCCCGATTCACCGATGCGTTCTTGCTGTATTGGGCGGCCGGCGCCGCAGCCTTCGCGCAGCAGGCCAGCGCCTTCTCAGGCAAGCCTGTGGGGCCTGACATCTTAGAGCCTTGGACCCTCGGTCTTGCGGCCGAGTTTTTAGGCCGCCAAGACGACATGCCAGGCGCCATCGCCTATTTGCAGGCGTTTGAAGCCGAGTATCATGCCCTGTTCGATGATTTCGATATCTTGCTCACCCCGACCGTCTCCACCGTCGCGCCGAAAATTGGCGAGCAAGCGCCAGACGGGGACTATGACACGGTCCGGCGCAATGTCCTGAACTTTGCGGCCTTTACCGCCCCAATGAACGTCTCTGGCGCGGCATCGATGAGTGTGCCTTTGCAATGGAGCGCAGACGGGCTACCGATAGGCTCTATGTTTTCGGGACGACGCGGCGACGATGGTCTGCTCCTGGCATTGGCCTATGAGCTCGAGGAGGCTCAGCCTTGGATTGACCGCTTACCGACGTTCAAGCCCGCCTAGTTGAAGGAGCGCCACGCATGAAGACGACCCCCATCCTTGCCGCCCTGGCCGCACTGGCGGTCAGTGCAGGACTCGCGACCGCGGCGCACGCTGAAGTGGTCACAGCCAGCGCGGATCACTTCACGCTGAAGCTCGAAGCGACCACTGAGCTGACACCAGAGCAGGTTTGGGAACGCCTGATCGTGCCCGCTGAGTGGTGGCAGTCAGATCATAGCTATTCGGGCGATGCCGCCAATCTAAGCTTAGACGCCACCGCGGGTGGTCTTTGGCGCGAGGATTGGGAAGGCGGTTCGGTCTGGCATGGCACTGTTCTACAAGCGCAGCCTCACAAAACGCTCAGCCTGTCCGCGCCTTTCGGCCCTTTACAAGGCATGGCCGTGACCTCGATCTGGACGATTACACTCGAACCGATTGAGGCGGGCGGCACGACGATCCGGTTCGATCATGTCACCAATGGGTCTTCTGCCAGCAATCTTGCGGAGATCGCACCCGCTGTGGATTTCGTTAAGGGGGAAGCCTTGGCCGCCCTGGCGCGCCCGCTCGACGAGTAAAGCTTCCGCTAGGTCTGTCTTGCGGTAACACGCAAAGCCCGTAACCCTCTCCTTTGTGAGAGATTGGGCATGACAGATCAACAGCCGCCAGCGGACACCCCGCTGCGCCCGTTAACGCCATTTCAGCAAGCCATCATCGCCCTGGCCAGCGTCGCCATGGGCGCGGGGATGACGATAAATTTCGTCGTGGTTGCGCCCTTGGCGCGAAAAGCCGGTCTCGCCGAAATCCAAGTGGCGGGTATTTTGACCCTGTCCGCGCTCATCTATGCGCTGATGATCCCGCAATGGGGGCGCTGGGCCGATCGGTTTGGGCGCAAGCGGGTGATGGTGTTTTCATTGAGTGCAATGGGGGTCACCAATATGGCCTTCCTATTCGCGCTCGAGGCGGCCTTGGCGGGCATGATTACCGGCCTCACCATGTTCTTTACTTTGGTGTTTATGCGCATCTGGTTTGGTTTGCTATCGCCCGGCCTGCAACCCGCCAGCATGGCGGCGATGACCGATGCGACGACGCCTGCCACGCGCGCCGCTGGGCTCGGCATGTTGGGAGCAGCGATGAGCATTGGCTCTATCTTAGGTCCAGCAGGGGCAACAATACTGGCGCCGTTCGGCGCGTTAGCCCCGCTCTGGGGATCGATCATTCTTTGCCTATCCTGCGGCGTATTGGTGGCGTTCGCATTGCCCAAAACACGCAACACGCGGCAAAGCGCAGAACGCCCTGCCCCGCTGGCGATGCGCGACCCACGCGTGTTTCCGCACTTGATTTTCCTGTTCACTTATTTCGTCGCGGTGGGGATGATCCAACAGACGCTCGGATGGTTTATCGAAGACCGCGGCTATGCCGCAGGTCTCTCAGACACCCCTTTGTCGATCGGGTTCGAACTGTTCGGTTTGGATATCCGCTTGCTCATCGACAGCGTTGCCGAAGGCACCGTCTTGTTTACCGGAATCGCATTTGCCTGTTTGGCCGTGATGATGGTGATCATTCAGTTTGGCTATGTTCAACCGCGCAAACCTGATCCACGCGGAATGTTGCCGACGGGCTTGTTTCTGATCGCGATCGGGTATGTTCTGGCCAACCTGTTAGCGCCATTTTGGGCTTTGTGCCTCGCCTTCTTGATCGTCGGCGCGGGGGCCGCGCTCGCTGTTCCAGCCGCAAATGCGCTCGGCAGCCTGTCCGTCGATCGCCAAGAGCAAGGGTCCGCAGCAGCGTTGCTGGCGGCCGCGCCGCCCTCTGGGTTTATTTTCGGTCCCTTATTGGGCGCCGCCTTGTACCAAGTCGCCGCCCCCTTGCCGCTCTACGCGTCAGCCGTGGTGATGGCCATTCTTGGCATCTACGCCGCGCTTGTCGTCGCGCGGCGTCCAATTGGCTGACGCATCGGGCCGATTAGGCATCCTGGATGAAGTAAAACGCGTTTAGCTTATTGCCATCGAGATCCCGAAAGTAAGCAGCATAGAAACCGCCGCCGCGGTCACCCGGTTTGCCTTCACAAGTCCCGCCCTGCTCCAGCGCGATCGCGTGCAGCCGATCGACTTGCGCGCTGTCTTTGGCCTGCAAAGCGACCATTGTGCCATTGCCGACGCTCGGCGCATTGCCGTCGAACGGTTGTGTAATCGCCACGCCGGGCGGGCCGTTCGGCTCTCCCCAGGCGATAAATGTGTCCTCTTGCATCATCCGACCAACGCCGAGCTCTTTGGCAATCGCGTCGTAAAATTCCGCGCCGCGGGCTAAATCTTTTGTCCCAAGCGTGACATACCCAATCATTCCAGCCTCCTAGTTGAGGACGAGAACATAACACGAACAGTTTCTAACGCAAGCACTACATTGCGCTGATGCCGCCATCGACTTTCAGTTCAGCGCCGGTGACCAATTTGCTTTCATCGCTGGCCAGATACAGGACCGCATAGGCGATATCGTCTGGCTCACCGACTTTGCCGAGCGGGATTTGGCGGCCAAGCTTGGAGAGCGCTTCTTCCTCACCAAACATTTCTTTGGTGCGATCCAGGATTGGCGTGTTGATAAACACCGGGTGGACCGAATTACAGCGAATTTCTCCGCCGGTTTTCGCGCAATGCAGAGCGATCGATTTCGACAAGTGCCGGACGGCCGCTTTGGCTGTGTTGTAAGAGACATAATTGCCGCTGGCGATAATCCCAGCAATCGAGCTGATATTCACAATCGATCCCAAACCATGCGCGCGCATCAGCGGTATGGCGTATTTGCAACCGAGGAAGATCGAGTCGACATCAACCTTCATGACCTTTTGGAACATGCCATAGTCTTCGTCTTCAACGCTGCCGAGCGACCCGATGCCAGCATTGTTGATCAGGATGTTAAGCCCGCCCATCGCATCATGCGCTTCTTGCACAACCGTTTTCCACCGATCACCGTCGGTTACGTCGTGCTGCCAAGCGAATGCTGTCCCTTCACCGAGTTCAGCATTGATCGCAGCGGCCACGCTGTCAGCGCCGTCACCATTAATATCGGTCACCGTAACTTTCGCGCCTTCGCGCGCCAGCATCCAGGCGGTGGCTTCGCCGAGGCCTTGTGCACCGCCGGTGATGATTGCTTTTTTTCCTTTTACGCGGCCCATGCTCGCCCTCCAAAATCTAAAGTCCCGCGTGGTTTAGCCCTCGCTTGAAACACCATGCAAGCCCTGACGCGGCGACGCGTGCTCACGCCAAGTTGAGAAATCGCGATTTGAGCGCGGACCGAACATCACGCATTTGAAGGTCACCCATTTAGGAGAACTATGATGCGCGCCTCCCTCGCCGCCCTTGCCACCGTTATTATGCTGTTACTCTTCCTCACTCTGCGCGGCGGGGCGCAGTCGCTGCAGGAGATCCCGCTGTCCAGCGGCGCAGCGAACAGCCCGGTCGTCGCGGAACTGTTCACATCGCAAAGTTGCTCCTCGTGTCCGCCCGCGGAAAGACTGTTTGCCGGTCTCGCGGAACGTCAGGATCTGATTGTTCTGGAATGGCACGTGGATTATTGGGACCGGCTCATTCATGGCCGTGCCGGCGCTTGGAAAGACCCCTATTCCAGCGCGGACCATACCAAGCGCCAGCGCCAATATAATCGTGCACTACGTGGCACCAACGGCGTCTATACGCCCCAAGCGGTGGTGAATGGACGGTTAGAGACGGTGGGAAGCCGCGCGAGCGAAGTATTGAAACTGCTCGTCACCACGCCCCATGTGAACGCCGCGCTCGAAGTCTCCGATGAGGATGGTACATTGCGCGCTGATCTTTCCGCGCTTGAGCATCGCTTAGAGCAAGAGGCCGCAGTCTATCGTCTGACGCTGTTGCCAGAACAAACCACCTCGGTCCCGCGCGGGGAAAACCGCGGCGCGGTGCTGACCAGTCGCAATATCGTGCTCGCAGCGGAGCAGATCGGGGTGTATTCGGGAGATGCGGTGAGCTTCGATCTCAACGCACCGGAAGACGGACACGCCTGCGCGATCATCGTCCAGGAACAGCGCGGCGGGCAACTCGGCCCGATCCTTAGCGCCAGTTATTGCCCCTAAGGTGCGATTTGAGCTGTCACATGTGACAGTCCTACAATCTCATCAGCGATGCGAAGATCGACCGAAGTCAATTCGGAGCATGCCAACATGTTGAAACAGATCAAATCGCATTGCGCCAAAGCCTGTTTGATTGCGGCGCTGGGGTTCTCTGGCATGGGGGCCGCGTCTGCGGGCTCTTGCATTAGCAGCGTGAAATATGACGGACCCTCGTCAAAAATATTCATCTATATCAACAACAAATCGAGCACATCTTTTCTCGCGGTCCTCGGCCGCGCCAAAAACACGAGCGATATTCGCGACGAAAATGGCTCTTACAAAGAGTTAGACCGCAACACGGTGGCGCCTGGCGAAGCGTATATGTTCAAGGAAGATACGTCGTCGAATGCCAACAAGGTTTACTCGGTACATATGTTGAGCACGATGAATATGTTCCGCATTCAGAATGATGCGGGCCTGACGACGGGAACGTCACGGTACCAGGGCAAGTCGGATAATATGGAATACAAGACCTATAATCAGAACGAGTCGAACGGGCTGAAGATTAGCTGTGACCGAGACTATACCAGCGCTGCAAAGTGGAAGATCACGTTCAACGTGACGGACCGGTGATGTGAACGGTCGACGCCGCGTCGCGCGGGTTACGCCAAGCGCGCGGCCAGCCCGTCCATATATTGCGCCAGCTCGACATCGAGCGCCGTGACGCCATCCGCGTCATGCGTGGTCAAAGTGACTTCGACCCGGTTATAGACATTGAACCATTCCGGATGGTGATCCATTTGTTCGGCCTTCAGCGCGCACGAGGTCATGAACCCAAACGCGGTTTTGAAGTCAGAGAATTTGAACGTCTTCACAATCGCATCGCGATCACCGGGGACGATGTCCCAGCCCGTCAGCTGCGCGGTGGCCGTTTCAGCGCCAATTTTGTCTACCATTAATTGCTCGCTTCCGTGTCTTCGATCGTTTCATGAACGAAGTAGAGCCAACGGCCGTCTTCGGCAATCGCTGTTCGAATGCCCGGATAGTCTTGTCCGGCGCGGATGCGCGCTAAACCAGGCGCGCCGACCAGATCGGCCAATCGCGCTCGGTCTGCGAAATCGAGTTTTTCCGGCAGCAAGTCCGGTGCGTCCAAGGCCGCAAAGTCTGGCCAAACATACCAGGTTTGCTCCCCAACTTGGCGGGTGCCGTAAGGCCCCTCGAGCAAGTCGCTGAGGCGATGCAATGGATCAAAGCCGGTGCGACGCAACAAGTCCCAATGGACTTTGTGAGACTCACCCGCGAAGTTTGACACGAAATTTTGTTCTGCATCAGCGAGGCGGACCAGCCGATTGAGCGAGTCGCGCGCCAGCACGCGACGAATGTCTGAGATTTTGGCCTCGACCTCCGGAGTCAGATCCGGAGTCTCGTCGACCTGTTTGATCGGCGCTGTCACCGCAGGGGCGGCGGAAACCGCGACCCGCGCTTTAGGCGAAGCTCCATCATTGCCGCAACCAGCGACGATGGTCAGAGCGAGCGCGCCCAATAGAAATGGCTTCATATATCCTCAAAACCGGTTGCTTGCCGGAGATCCTGCAAAAGCTGGGCCTCATTCAACACTTTGATCGTGTGCATGCCCATGGCGCGCGCCGGTTTCAAATTAATTCCAAGATCATCAAGGTAAACGCAGTGTTTCGGGTCAACGTCCAGCGCCTCACACATGAGCGCATAGATGCGCGGATCCGGCTTGCGAATCCCGAGTTTTGAGCTTTCAATCACATGATCGAAAAGCGTCATAATTTCTGAGACTTGCGCAGCCTTGCTCGCGTCTGAACTCATCCCAGCGCCTTTGCCCACCGGGGCATTGTTGGTGATACAGCCGACTTTGACGTGCGCTTTGCAGGTCTCCAGCGCTTTAACCACAGCTGGGCGAACATCGCCTGACAGCAAGCCCAGAATATCCTTGCCAGGCACTTCATGTCCTAAGGCGCGGCTTTCGTCCCGAAACAGGACGTCAAACTCATCTGCGGTGACTTCTGAGCGCTCCAATTTGGCCCAAGCATTCTCTTGGATATTCACCGCATTTACCGACCGCACGAAATCTTTCGGAAGGCCTTTGGCCACCTCATAGCGGGAAAACGCTTCGAATGGTGATGAGGTGAGAACGCCGCCAAAATCCCAAATGACAGCTTGCAGATCGGTGCTCATATGTTTGTCCCTAAATGTGATTGATAAGTGTGGTCTTGTCCGTTTGCGGCATGTCTTCGTGCGCAGCGGGCTCAAAGCCAACCGCGTCCAGTAAGGCTTGGTCACGGTCTTCACCAGGATTGTCCGTGGTCAACAAACGGTCGCCAACAAAAATCGAGTTGGCCCCGGCCAAAAGCAATAGAGCTTGTTCGCCTTCGCTCATGCCTTCGCGGCCCGCCGATAAGCGGACCCAACTCTTAGGAAATACAATCCGACACGTCGCAATGGCGCGGGCCATTTCTGTGACGCTGATCGCTGGGCTTTCGCCGAGCGGCGTGCCCTTGATCGGCACCAACATATTGATCGGAACACTTTCAGGATGTGGGGTGAGCTTCGACAGCTCATGGATCAGACCGATGCGATCGGTGCGCCCCTCGCCCATGCCGAGAATACCGCCGACACAGAGCTTAACCCCGGCTTCACGCGCCCTGCCAAGCGTGTTTAGTCGGTCCTCATAGGTCCGCGTGGTCACAACAGTGGTGTAATACTCTGGCGAAGTATCGAGATTGTGGTTGTAATAATCCAGCCCGGCCTCTTTTAGGGCTTCGGCTTGACCATCTTCGAGCATGCCAAGCGTCACGCAGGTTTCCAGCCCCTCGGCTTTGACGGCGGTAATCATCTCCGCCACTTTGGGCAGGTCGCGATCTTTCAAAGACCGCCAGCCCGCGCCCATACAAAAGCGGTCCGCCCCGTTCCCTTTTGCGCGTTTCGCCGCCGCGACCACCTCATCCAAAGGCATCAATTTGTCGGCGCCGAGGCCGGTATCGTGATGCACGGACTGGCTGCAATAGCCGCAATCTTCGGCACAACCGCCGGTTTTGATCGACAAGAGCTGGCTTTTCTGCAACTTGCCGTCGGCCCAATTGGCGCGCTTGATCTCCAATGCCTGTCCCACCAAGGCATCCAAAGGTTGTGTGTATAGCGTTTCGATTTCTGCTTTCGTCCAATCATGACGGGGCATATCAAATGGCATGGGGGGTCCTTTTGGGTAACTCTCGCGGCGATGAAGCAGCGCCGTGGATGCGTCTTTTTCCGCATGTGCCGCGATCTGGCAAGTCACAAGGCGAGTTCTTGCACTTTACGTATCGTCAGATGAGACAAGCGGCCTAGATCGCTTCCATGCTTACTCGAATTTTCTTGGCGCTTACGGCGCTCATGTTTGTCGCCTTTGGCGCGTGGTCTATCACTGATCCAGTCGGAATGACCGCCCGATTGGGCGTGGAAATTGGCGGTGTCGCAGGCGTGTTTGAACTGCGCGGCATCTATGGCGGCGTCAGCCTTGGCGCGGCGATCATCTGTGCTTTGGGCGCCGGGCTAAAGAGGTTCGAGTTTCCTGCCCTTTGCTTCATCGCGACGTATATGGGGGGCTATGTCATCGGGCGGGCGGCATCGTATTTTTATGGCGACAGCGCGCTGGCCTCGAATTGGCAATTTGCCGGTTTCGAACTGGTCATGTTCATCGCGTCGACGGCGCTTATTCTGCGCACCCCGAAATAAAAAACCCCGCGCGAAGGCGAACCGGATTGCGGGCGCTGGCGAAGCAGATCCAGTGCGTGAGCCAGGGGTGGAGTTTGCATAATCTGGGACGGTCTGAGCGTCTCAAGTCGCCCCAAGTAAAACGCTCATCGTCTGATTTGGGTTGTTTAAGTCAAGGTTTGGCGTGATGGTCCGATTATGTTCAAAATCATTCGACGTATTCTGATCGCGCTGACAGCGTTGGTGGTCGTGATTGTCACCGCAATCGGCGCATATGTTTATTGGATGTTCTATGACAACAGAATGCCTTCAAGTGGCGAGTTTGTTTTGGATATCGATGCAATACGCTTGATGTCACAAAGCATCGATGGGCCCCTTGCGCAGCGTATTGAGGTTGAAACGCTCTCTCATACTTTCGCTCCCAAAATTGCCATGGCAGCAGGCACAGACTGGAGCCAAGTGGACCTCGTTCGCAACTCATTCAAAGTCACATTTCCAAATCAATCAGTTCTAATCGAGACGGGTCAGTCCCGAGCGAACGCGATGAGGTTTGGTGCAGATTCTTATGACGATGAAGCGTGGCAGCGGATGCTGGAGGCGATGACCAGTGCCCACATCGTCTTAATCACGCATGGGCATGCTGACCATGCCGGCGGATTGCTCGAACTGGCAGGAGATGAACGAGTCCGAGCGGCAGCGCGCCTTAACGCCAATCAAATCGAAGCCATGAAATCCGGCGGACTGGCCGCAACCGCGTTTGAACCCACACTGGAAGCAGATGAGCCTTTAGCCGTCGCCCCGGGCATTGTGGTGATTCCAGCACCAGGACACACGCCGGGCTCACAACTCGTCTACGTCAAACTTCAGGATGGCCGTGAATATCTGTTTGTAGGCGACACCGCATCGCTAGCAGACAATGTTCGTCTTCTTCGACCCCGGTCTCGGTATGTGATGTCTAACATGAGCGGGGACGATCGACCTGCTGTGTTTCTTCAGTCCCGCGCAATTCAAGTCCTGTCGATTCAAGAACCGAAAATCTATTTGGTTCCGGGGCACGACGCTACGGAGACAGAAAGCCTGATAGACGGAGGCGCCATCACTCGCGGTTTCACACGCTAGTGAAACCACATCTCCGTTTGAAGTAGTCTTAGCGTTCGAAACTCGCCTCATCACGGCCATTCGTAGCAATCGCTGCACGCTTTCAATCGTTCCCCTTCTTTGTGTATGGAATGGATATGCCGGATTTATATGACTCTATTGGAATAAATTATGCCGATCTTCGGCGACCAGACCCTCGGATCGCTGCGAGAATCAATCATGCTCTGGGCGATGCTCATTCGGTGCTTAATGTCGGAGCTGGTGCGGGATCATATGAACCCCGGGATCGTATGATCACGGCAATAGAGCCTTCGATTGAAATGTTAAAGCAACGCCCTGCATCTGACGCGACTATCGTCCAAGGGGTCGCGGAGGACTTGCCATTTGATGACGCTGAGTTTGACGCATCCATGGGTGTGCTCACTCTTCACCATTGGGCGGACAAAGATGCAGGCATCAAAGAAATGCAGCGCGTCACCAAAGGTCAAATGGTGTTCCTGACTTTTGACCCATTTGCCCAATGGTTCTGGCTTGCGGACTATTTTCCAGCACTGGAAGAATTAGATCGATGGCAAATGCCGCAACTTGAAAAATTCAATGAGTGGTTTGATGAGTGTAAAATTGATGTGGTGCCAATTCCTGCGGACTGTGCAGATGGGTTTCTGGCCGCATATTGGAAGCGGCCGGAGGCTTATTTGGATGACCGCGTCCGTGCCGCGATGTCCTCGTTTTCCGCAATTGGCGATGTTTCTGTCGGAATAGCGGAACTCGCCACGGACATAGAAACCGGAGCTTGGGATCGACGCTACTCCCATCTCTTGGAATTGGATGAGCTGGATTGTGGCTATCGCCTCATTGTAGGGCGCTAGTGCTCAGATATCTGTGGCTCTGTACGACAACTTCAGTGTCCCAATATCGCCCCAGAACGGACTCTGGTGATGTCTTCTTTGGGTCAGGAGGAGACATTCCAACCTAAGGCCCTCATCCTGAGCGAAGTCGAAGGATAAAGGGCCGTGCTTCCCGGAAGCCCGCCTCGTCCTTCGACTTCGCTCAGGATGAGGCTCAAAGACGTTACTTTCTTCGTTCATCCGCTTTGACGACGGGAGCAGATATTAGCTGAGCAGCCTAAATTCGCCCCCAAACGGTCGCTGAGCCAATGAAGCAATGCGCCCTAAGAAGGACACTCGTCTTACCTCTACCGGAACTAATTTCGCTGTTCTGAATAGAGAGCGAGCGTAACGGTTGCTGACGACAATTCTTGGGCACGGACAAAGAGTCTGCGCTCAAACGTCGGCGCGAACGCCATTCTTCACATGAAGGTTTCGCTTCAGACAGAGCCAAACCAGTATGATGACGATACAGAACACCCAAACGATAACGGCGATCGACTCTTCTGGTCCGGATGCGCCTCCGGTCCACAGGTCTGAGCCGACATAGTCGCTTTGCAGTGGTGCAGAAGATCGCCAATCAGCTTGTCCGGTCAGCGGCAGTCCGCTGGCGAAGATCGTGAAGTTCCACAGGGCGTGATTAGCGGCAGCCGCCCAGACGTTTTGAGTCAGTGCGTAAACCAAACTCCACATCACACCGAGCAGCACGCCTGATATTATGCCATACCAGCCCGCCCAATGATCGTTGAACAGGTGCAAAACCGAGAATAAAAGGCTCGGCAAAATCAGGGCGATCCAGAACCCGAACTTCTCAAAAACGATCCGAAACAATAATGCTCGAAACAATATTTCCTCGAGCAACGCTGCCGCAAAAATAACCAGCGCAATCATCATCCAGGCTGAGCTTGATCCAAAACCTGAAACAGACAGAAGTCCGGACAAGTAAAGTCCAACCATCGGTAAGGCTATGGCCGCGGCTCCGAGTACGCCTGCGATTCCGATTGTAACCGGCTGAAAAGAGAGCTCAGAAACTGGACGCTTTTCGGCCAAATGCACAAACACCCAATAACCGCCGACAAAGGCGAAAATCATGAGCATCCGTCGGATCAGAGATTGTTGTTCCTGATCCAGGTTGAAGAGATGATCAATCGCGGGAATAAGTGCCAGTCTGACGCCAAATACGGGTATCGCAATCAGTACGAGCGCCAAGCCAATCAATAGCGCCGCCTCACCAGTTCTTTTCAGTGCTGACATCACGCGCTTCTCCCTGCCACATCAGCGTTAGGATCAGACAATTTGATCCGTTCGCTAATGGAGGTCTCGTCCAACGCGACACTGGTTCGCTCGATCAATGCGTTCAGATTGATATCCAACTCAGCAAACAGATGTGCGTAAGCGTCACTTAACCGCGGCAGAAAGTCTTGAAGTCTCTCTGCTTGCTCAATCCCGCTATCAGTCAGGCTCGCGAGCTGCCGGCGTCTATCAGAGACATCTGGGCTCATCACGGCCATCTTGTGATCAAGTAGCCATGCCAATCGCTGCGCTGTCAGTTGGTGGGAATACAAAAGTGTCTTCGCAATGTCGGCTTTGGAGCAAGGTCCCTTCGAATAGAGGAGCTGAACAATCCCGGTTGTTTTGCTGGGGATTGCCAGCCCGAAATCTTCAAGGGCGCGCTCCATCTGACTGTATAGACGGTCCTGCAATTGCTTTACCCGCAACGCGAAGGCGGCATCAGTTTCTAGAAATTGGGGTTGGGTCATATCTAAATCCTACAATATATTGCGCAATATATTGCACAATTAGATCTGTCAATGCCAAACGGCGAGCTGCTTCACCGCGTGCAGCGTTTTCGATACCGGCTGGAAAACTCGCTCAACGACCTAAACTCGCCCCACAATGGTCGCTCGCAAAGTCCACTTAAGCGCTAAAGAAGAAGCCCGCGGCATCCGCCACGGGCTCCAACTATTTATTCTTGGACATCTCTATGAACCCCACGCGCGGTGGGGCGTTTCGTAGAGTATGATTGGCTCAACCCCTAGAAGGTTTTGCGAACCGTCACGCCATACGTTTGTGGCTGGCTTGGATAGCCACTGAACGTCCCGGCTTGTGCCACGCCTGGGAAGGCTGTGGTGATATATTCATGATCGAAAATGTTCCGGCCCCACAAAGTGACACCGAGACCGTTTTCGGAAGTAAAGCCGAGCGACGCGTTCCAGATATCGACTTCGCGATCGAAGCGATTGCCAAGCAAAGCGTTTGCCGGGCTATTGCCTTCGCCATCGAAAAAGTCTGAATCGCTTTCATATTGCCAATCGGCACGGAAGAAACCGGACCAGTTCGCGAACGCGTCAAACTCATACAGAACCGACGTTGAAGTAATGACGTCAGAGACGCCAGACACTTGCGTGCCGGAATTATCCGCCGGTGTGCGAGAGCCATCCGCATTGACGTTTTCACCCGCGGTGAAAGTGTCATAGGTCGGATCCAAGAAGGTACCTGCGAATGTGAAGGTCAGGTAATCGGTGGGGCTCCAAGAGCCGTCAATTTCCAAACCTGTCGCCGACTGTTGTTCCGCGTTGAGCAGAACGAAGCCGGTACCGGTGAATGGGTTGGCTTGGAAATTGTCGATCGACTGGTCAAAGATCGCCAGGTTGATTGCGAAATTGCTCCACGCGCCTTTCAGACCGATTTCGAAAACTTCCGCTTCCTCTGGATCGGCAAAACGTGTGCCCGTGATCAGGTTGGGTTGCGCCAATCCTGCGTCTTGCAGGGGCGACGATGGCGCCGTCCGCAAGACTTGCGACGTAAACGGATCAACCACCGTGCCGACCGCTTGTTGTGTGATCGGATCAATGGCTGGAATGAACACCGCCGCGAATGGACGGCTGTCGCGAGACAAGTTGAACGAGTTCGACTTAAATCCAGTCGCGTAAGACCCGTAGACGTTGATATTGTCGGTCAGATCATAAGCAAGACGGAGAGAGTATGTCAGATCGTCGGCATCAACAGACCCATCTTCTACCGCATTCGGGAAGTTCACGAATGGCGGCTGGAATTGCAGCGGGCGCAGCGCTCCGAGCGGGTTCTGCGTCGCAGCAGGCGTTGACGTGTCATAGTTGCTCGCAATCGCCAGGGCTTGTTGCTGAATGCCAGCGTAAAGCGCCGGGTTGCCACCAATGAAGGCGCCAATCGCGGCTGGGTTGCTGGTATCCACCCCGTTGAGACCAAGAATGGTATCAACAGTCAGCGCATAGCCGATTTGAGTCAGGTCCAAAGACGAAAGGACGTCGGTGCTTTGAATGTTCAAACTCGCGTCTTTTTCGTTCTCGGTATAGTTCAGACCAAGCGAAGCGGTCAGGCGATCATTGATGTGCCAGTCCACGGTACCGAACAGGGAGATCGCCTGGTCGTCTTGGGTGAACTGCTCAACATTACCTTGCCCAGCACCCGCCAAGGTGCCTGCTGGAAGACCGAGCGGCCCTTCAAGTCCAGCCAGTGGGCTTGGCAGAACGCCAGCTTGGAATGCCGCAATGATGCCAGGGATATCTGCTGGTGCAGCCGCCCCGAACGCAGCGCCGAGATCAATAAAGTTCCGGAAGTCAGCGCCATAAGCCAGCGTATTGTTTACTTCGGCCGATTCATCGAAGAAGAAACCGCCAACCATCCAGTCAAATTGACCCGCGTCATTGGATGTCAGACGGATTTCCTGCGTGAAAGTTTCCAGGGCAACATTCTCGCTCAAATCCGCCAGTGCCGCACTGGTGAAGTCAATGTCGTAATTATTGTCCCGATCAGATTCGCGATACGACGTAATTGTCGTCAACGTGAAGCCATCAAACTCGATATCGCCCTGAAGCGAGATGCCTCGGTTTTCGAGCGTGTTATTCGGGGTGCCATTGACATAGACTTCGCGCGCAAACGGCGTGCCGCTGTCAACATTTCCGCCGATCAGGCGAACGATATCGCCGGTTGGACCATCAATCAGGTTCGCGGCGACACAGCAGACTTCATCAATCTCGTCTGCGTCGAGGATCAAGCGCCATTCTTGTCGGTCGGTAGGCTCGATCAGCAACTCACCGCGAACATTCCAACGATCACGTGTGTTCAGGTCAGCCCCGTCAACCAAGTTGGTCGCGGTTCCGTCGCGCTGATTGATCCCGCCACCGATTGAGAAGGCGACATTATCGGTAATCGGACCCGTGAAGTAACCTCTCGCACGACGCAGATCGAGATTACCGATACTGGCTTCAACGCTGCCGCCGAAATCATAGGACGGCTTCTTGGTGACAACCGAAACCACACCCGCTGAAGCGTTCTTGCCGAACAGCGTCGATTGAGGTCCGCGAAGAACTTCGACGCGTTCGATGTTTGGCAAGTCGCCGATCGATGCGGCGGCGCGAGAGCGATAGACGCCATCAATAAAGATACCAACCGAAGGCTCGATACCAATATTGTTCGCGCCATTACCAAAGCCGCGAATGGTGAAATTCGCATTCGCCGAGTTTTGGAAGGTGCGGAAGCCCAAAGACGGCACGACAGATTGCAGATCATTGAGATCGAGAATTTCTGCCTGCTCGATCACGCTCTCATCAACGACCGATACAGCCACAGGCACATCTTGCAGGGTTTGCTCCCGCTTCGTCGCGGTAATGGTGACCGTGTTCAGACGTTTGGCTTCATCTTCGGCTTCATCTTGCGCCATTGCGGTAAAGCCAGCGCCGGCGGTCAGGGCCGTTAGCGCAACGCTGAGCGACAGACCTGTCTTCAGGCCATAGGTGGTTTTAGTGGTTTTTTTCAACTCACGTCTCCCGATAAATTTTAGAATTTTACAGTTCTGGGGGGTCCTCTCTTGCCGGAGGATTTGATGAGAGGAATTAGGTAAATTGGCGTCTCTGACAAGTGTCGAACCTGACAAATAGCAGCATCGTGATGTATCGCGGCAAATTGGTCACAGGCGGCGCGTATCGCTTTACGCAACGTCGAGTTCTGGTGTGCGTCTAAACCGTCTGGAGCGACGCCTGCCTGGATGGTCCTCGAATGTGGACTAGAACCAAATTTCAGCGCGGTTCGGGCGTAGGCCTTTATAGCGACCGTCCAGCGAAATTGTTCGATACGAGCCTCGCTCCGCCCAGGCTTGGAAACCGAGGTCACCGGCAAATTCCGCGCACATGTTTGCTAGTTCAATCGCTTGGTCTTCTTGGACGTCGAAATTGTAACGTACGGATCTATTCTTACCTGGCGGCGCTTCGATCAATTCAATGCCGAGGACTTTGTACCCACCTTCGCTGATCAACAGCTTGGCCACCTCTTCTGCGCGTGGACGCTGATCTTCGCTCGAAATGTGGAGATACAATTCGGTGATCTGGAACGGGTCCTTTTTCGCGATTTGGGTCGGGGCCGGCACAACGGCCCCGGCTTTCGGCTCCGTCCGTGGATTGATAATGACGTCGGATCCGGCGTCTGGGGCTGGGCCCGTCACGATGACCGGTTCTGGCTCGATCGAAGCCAGAGCGCGGGTCTGGATGGGGCAGTCGATCGCATAGTCGCAAATCGCTGCGCGCGCTTCATAGCAAATACCTGACGGTGCCCGTTCGAGATCTGCCACTGCGCTCCAGGTCAGGCTGGCTTTGACATCATCATCAACCGCAACGATCCGGTCGAATATTAGCTCTCGTTCGGCGGCCAAGGGACAAGCATAAACAGCCCGCAGGGCGTGCAGCTCTGCGAGGATTGACGGCATATCATTGGCGAGAAAGTCTGCCGGCACCGTCTCTTCATTCACCGGCGTGGAGAGCAAGCCATCAATCAATTCAAACGCGGTGTCTTTGCCAGCATGATAGCGCGTCTCTGCCAGGTCACGGGTCACGGCGCGGGAGATTTGCCAAATGTGTAGACTGTCTTTCTGCGACACGCCGCTGAGATAGGTGAAGGCGCGCTGTAACAAGCCTTCTGTCTCTTCGATGGGGTCAATATCACTGCCGCCCGCTGCGGCGCGTCCCCACGGCGTTTGTGCAGCGGCCCGCGAGCCACGGGCCCAGAGATCAGCGGCTTCAGCGAGTTTCACCGCATCATCTTCTGCGGTTAGCAATTCGTCTTGTGCGGCTTGCGCGGCGAGTTGCGCATCGCGGGCTTGTGCTTGGGTGATATCAGCTTGCTCGATTGCATCTCGGGCGGCCGTTTGCGCCGTTTGCGCTTGAAACCAAGCGACGCCAGCAAATCCTGTCGCCACCAAGGCCCCAATCCCCAATGCCGCGAATGCGAAGGTCCAGCGACGGCGATTGCGCAACCGTTTGTTCTCAGCCGCGCGAGAGGCCGAGATATAGGTGCTGATGGCTTCGGGAATGCCCTCTTCAGGGGGGACATTGCGTAACCAGGCTTCGGCTTGGACCAATTGCTCACCGGAGAGCAAATCGTCTTCGCCGGCATTCCAGCCCGCCGCGCGGTCTTCAAACCGACGTTGTAGACGTAAGCGCTCCAAATCGTGACGTAGCGCCCGACGCAGGGCCCGTGTCCCTGCATAGAAACCGGTGCCATCGCCTTCACGCAGATTGAAGAAGTGAATATAATTCAGGGATGCGAGCGCCGGTGGAACATCTTTCGAAACCAGTGGCTTCGGCAAAACCGGAATAAGACGTTTGCCCAATTCCAGCGACTTATCGACTTCCCATTTGCAGCTTTCAGATTCGAGATATTCATCGGTCAGGATGAACAGAACTGTGTCGCTCGATTTGATCAATTCTTCCAGTCGGTGCAGCCACTTTTCGGTGACTTCAATATCGTCGCGGTCGATGAGCGGATCATAACCCTCATCCTCAAGCAGAGAAACAACTTGATTGGCGAAATCAAGATTGAGCCGGGAGTATGAGACAAAAACATTGCCGCCGGTCGTACTGGTCAAGCTGGTATCCACAGGGTCCCTCTCGTCCTTACTGGGCAATATGCGTAGCACAGCGGGCAAAAGGGAGCGAGCCCGAAAACGGGCTCCGCTCGTAGAGATTAATGTCGTGCTGGGTTGGCTTAGTAGACGCCTTGACCGACGCCGCCATCCAGAAGCAGTGGCTGGCTAACTGTCTCACGGGTGCGTTCAACTTGGCGCTCGACTGAGGTCATCACCGTGCGTGTGCGCGGGATACATTTTTTTGTCTTGGACCGAGTTTCCACCAATTTAATGCCTGGACCATGCCGACGGAGCAAAGAGCGCTCATTGCACGAACGGGCTGGGCTTTGTGGCGCACAGCTCAGCGCACCGCCGCGCTGATGTACCAAGGCCTCGCCTTTGCGACAGGCAAATGTCTCGCCATGCGTAAAGCTGGCTTTGCCGTGTTCAACGGTGCCGAGTGTGACTTGCATACTGGTGCCTGCCATACAGCGGAACAGTTCACCCTTATACTGGGCCGGCACACGATCACTTGCGTCGACGCGGGACGCTGGATGCGGCACGCCTTTGTCATCAATACAGACCGCTTGTAGTGGGCGGATCGACGACGTCATGACGAACTCGTCTTCGCAATACTCTTCGATCTTAGGGACCTGCTCTGTGATGGTCTCCAAGTAGGTTTCTTCGCCCCCTTCAACATTCAGGGCCGTAATTGGCGTCGGGTTGACGCCTTGAGCAGTATAATAGCCGCCGCCGCCTGAGACATAGACACCGCCTTCGCTGCTGCCGGAAACGTGCGTGTTCAGGTAAGTCTGGGTGTTCGAAACGATGCTGCCTTGGTGAACCGAGACATGTGAGCCGTGCACCATGACATTGGGGCCAGACACGTTGACGCCCGGGATGTGGACGCTCGGGCCTTTCGGACCCTTACAACAATGGCTGCTTTGGCCCATTTGGCCACCGCCCATTGTAGAGCCGCCCATACCTGCCCCTGGAATAACAGCTGGACCTTGCCCACCGGGCATGCAGCCGCCGCCAGCGCAGGGATTGCCGCCCCCAGAGCCGCCGCCCGCATAGGCCATTCCGCCTAAAACAGCGACCGAAAGCATGCCTGCACTCACCAAGAGTGTGTTCCGTGTTGATACGGTCATCCAAAGACTCCCTAACAGTTCGCCTGGTAGGAAGCAGGTTCCGTGCCGAGTTTCCCCTAACCGTTGAACACAGCCCCAAAATGAACCGACTTTCGCCGATGACGCGAACCGCGCAAACTGGCGCAAACATTGCGACAACGTCTCTAAACAAAACGACACGAGCGGTCATGCAAGGACCGTATATAAAAGAGACCAGAATGACGACGATGACGCATCATCCGAACACACAAACGCTCCTCTCGGCATGGGCCCGCATGAATGAATCGCCTGAAGCGATTGGCGGCGTCGAGCGCGCTAGCGATCATCCAGACCTGTTGGAGTGTCTGTTTGTCATTGACCGTTCTGACGAAGGACGTTGGTTGTTCCGCAATGCCGGCGATCAATTGAACAAGCTGCTCGGCCGCGATCTCGGCCAACATGATTGTCTCGATTTCTGGACGGGACACGATCGCGGCATGGTCGAGTCGTTAATCGACTCTGTCCGCGAGAGCCGCAAGCCGGGGATCTTGCACGCGACTGGCGAAACGCTAACCGGCACTAGCGTGAATATCGAACTGACCTTTGCGCCGCTGCCAAATCCAAACAAAGCGATCAACCAGACGCGTCTTCTGGGCTTGTATCAAGTGCTGCAACCGCGAAACATTTTGAAAGGTCGTCCGGTCTGGCGTCATCGCGTGACCGCGATCTATCCGCCTAAGCCTGACCGCCAACCGGCTCAGTTACGACTGGTCGCGAATAACGATTAAGCCGCTTCTTTGGCGCGCGCGATCAGCTCCGCCTTCACCCGTTCAGCCAATTGCTTGACTGTGAATGGCTTAGACATGAAGCCAACTTCGCGGTCACCATCTAGTTTGGCAGCGACATCACGCTCGGCATAGCCGGACATGAACAGCACTTTCGCGGTGCCGAGCAGGTCTTTGGCTTCTTTGATCAGGGTCGGACCATCCATGCCGGGCATGACAACGTCCGAGACGATCAAGTCGAAGCCGCCTGGATTCTCTTCCAAGATTTCCAGCGCCTCTTCGCCGTCACACGCCTCTTCGACATCATATCCACGCGACTTAAGCTGCGAGGCGGCAATCGAACGCACACCGTCTTCATCTTCGACAAGCAGGATGCGACCACGTCCTGAAATATCGACCGGGATAGACGCGTCATCTTCCGGCGCGGCTTTGATCAATTCAACTTCAGGAATTTCGTCGGCTTTCAGCGCCGGCAGGTAGATTTGGAAATTTGTGCCTTTGCCGACTTCGCTCAACGGGCAGATATAGCCTTCAGACTGTTTGATAATCCCATAGACAGTGGATAGCCCCAACCCGGTGCCGAGTCCTTTTGGCTTGGTCGTGAAAAACGGATTGAAGATGCTTTGCAGGTTCTCTGGCGGGATACCGTGGCCTGTGTCTTCGACTTCGATGAGCAAATACTCGCCATCCTCGACATAACGGAATCCATGCTTGTGCGCGTCTGCCTCTGTCGCGCGCGAGGTGCGGATGGTCAGTTTGCCGCCATTGCCGCCATCCATAAGCAGCGCATCGCGGGCATTGGTCGCCAAGTTGATGATCGCCGTTTCAAGTTGATTGCGATCGGCTTTCACCATTGGCAAATCGCGACCGTGAACAACGTTGAAATCAATTCGTTCATCCAGCAATTGGCCCAGCAAAATCGCGAACTCTGACAAGAAATCACCCGGCTCGAAAACTTCGCGGCGGAAGGTCTGCTGACGCGCATAGGCGAGCAGCATCTGCACCAGGTCCTTCGCGCGGACAGAGAATTCGTGGATTTTCTTGAGATGGTCGAAAGACGGGTCGCCGACCGGGTGTTTCGACAATAGCTCGTCATTGTTGAGCATAATGCCGGTCAGAACATTGTTGAAATCGTGCGCAACACCGCCGGCGAGCTTACCGATAGCTTGCATCTTCTCGCCTTGCGCCAAGCGCAGTTCGAGTTCCTTCTGCTCGCTCATATCGATGACATAAGCGACCGCGGGCTGGCCCATGCCGTCGAGCGTGACAAACACGTTGACGTGCTTTTGATCCTCATCGGCCAAACGCAAGCCGACGGGCTTATCAATCGAGTCGAGCAACGACTCGCGCAATTTGCTCTCGCCTTCTTCGGCAACGAAGAGATCGATAAACCGTGTTCCCGGGGAGGCATGCCCTCCCGCTAAGCCCATCAGAGCGCGGTTGGCATCTGCGATGATCGCACCTTCGAGCGAGCTCCCTTCTAGACGGGCAGCTCCGAACGGCGCATCGTCAAACATCGGGTCGCCTTCTGGGCGCGGCGGACGACTGGCCGAGGCGGCCAGCATTCGGCTTTCGCCTTCCAACAGATTTTGCGCATTGGCGAGCACAATCGTGCGACCCGTGGCGTCAGCACCTTTGCCGTTCCAAGTGGTGATCGTCTGAACCGGGATTTCCACACCGTCGCGAGAGCGGATCATAATATCGGCGCGTCCGGGGACGCCGGACTTGCGATCCCGACGTAACATCTTCACGAACTCCGGACGCATAATGTCATCCAGGCGGATATTCTTGGTGCTCTCTGGAATGCCCAAAACTTCGCGCAACCACGCATTGGCATAAGAAATCGTGCCGTCAGCGCCAGACGAGAAAAAGCCCATGGGCGCATCTTCAACGTACAACGCACGCATATCTGCAGCGCCAGTGACTTGCTCAGAGCCGGTAATGCGGCGCAGTCGCCAAATCACCCGGTCGCCTTTAAGCGGCGCCACGGTGGCTTCGTATTGCACCGGCAGGGCTTCGGTGCCCAGTGTCATCGCTGGTAGGATTTCGCGGCGAACTTCGCCGGCTTTCGCCGCCTTGGACAGGCGGAAAATTGGCGCCGCAAGGCCGGGCGCCGCACTAAAAATTCGATCGACGGACACCGGCCCGAGCGCGTCCGATTGGCCGAGTAATGCCATTTGCGTCAGGTCATTATAAGCGGCATTCGCTGCCAATGGCGCGCCGCCCTGGTCGCAGATCAATACCGCTTCATCCAGCGCCTCGACCCAGGAGAATCGCGGAGTCGCAGGTTTCATCGCATCGGCCATGGCGCCGCGTTCCGGGAAAAGTCCCATCCGGCGACCAGCGCCGCGCAAGACCCAAAGCAAGAAGACCATGCCGCCCGCCGCCATCGAAATCAGCAGAATCAAACCGGTCGGACCACCAGCGCTTGGCCAAGCCAGAGTCGCGCTGGCCGCGCCGACGGCGAGCAATAAACAGGACCAGAATCCCATTTGCAGCCAATCGAGTTGGCGGATGGCTTCAGGAGCAGGCCGCTCTTGGAGCTCTTCTTGGATCTCTGGCAATTCTGCCGCCATAACGCATACTCCAACACGGACTTCCCACTGTCCGATGATTCGCACTCACTTATAGCAGGACTTATGACACGCAAGCACAGTCCGGCTCCAGATTATCCTTTTGCCACCGAAATGGTTAATCAAACGAGAAGGCTGGTTAATCTGATTTGAGTGATTATACAGATTTCATTACAGATTACGAAAGGAACGCCATGCGACTCGGGTCCACTGCGTTCGCCCTGATTTTAGTAACTGGGCTCGCTGCGTGCGGCACTCAAACGCCAACAAACGCAACATCACAAACCGAAATCGTTGCAGCCGAGACACAAGACGCTGCGAAAATCGCCGAAACCGAGCGTTTAAACGCCTGGTTTGAGACGAAATTCAACGAAGAGATCTCGCGCAGCCCACTTCGAGCGACATTTCTCGGCAGTCGGGAAAATTATGACAAATGGGATGACGTCTCCGAAGAGGCCCAGCGCCGCGAATTGGCGACCCGTCGCGCCGATATTGCAGAAATGCGTGAACAATTCGATCCGGCCAGTCTGACCGCGCAAGGCCAATTGTCGTATCGGCTCGCGGAATATGAACTCGAACGGGACGAAATCACTTCGCGATGGCGCGGCTATAATTACACGTTTAGCCAGATGCGCGGCGCCCATGCTGGGATTGCGAGCTTTTTGATCGGTCAGCACAAAGTGACCCGAAAATCGGATGCCGAAGCTTATATCGCGCGCCTGCAAGGCATTGAGACCTATCTCGGGCAGCATCTAGAAAACGCGAAAGTTTCCGCCGAACGGGGCATTCGTCCGCCGCTTTTTGTCTATGATTTCGTCATTGAAGGGTCGGCAAACGTCATTGATGGCTATCCGTTTGAAGGGGTTGGCCCCGATCAACCGTCTCCGCTCTATGCTGACTTTACAGGCAAGACGGAAGCTCTGGTCACCAGCGGAACGATCACGCAAGATGAGGCCGATGAGCTGAATCGACAGGCCCGCGCGGCCTTATTGGGTTATGTCTATCCAGCCTATTTTGACCTCATTCAGTGGGTGAACCAAGACAAAGCTAATGCCACCAGCGACGATGGCGCTTGGAAACACCCGAGTGGGGCGGAATATTATCGCGACCGCCTTGCGCTAATGACAACCACCGACATGACCGCAGATGATATCCATCAACTCGGACTGGCGGAAGTTGACCGCATTCATGACGAAATGCGCACCATCATGGCGCAAGTCGGCTTCGAAGGGAGTTTGCAAGAGTTTTTCGATTTCACACGAACCGATGCGCAATTCTTCAAACCAAACACCGATGAAGGCAAAGCGGAATATCTTGCCGAAGCAACGGTGATGATCGACATTATGCGAGAGGCTTTACCGAGCGTCTTCAACACGTTCCCGAGAGCCGAGCTTGAAGTCAAAGCGGTTGAAGCTTTTCGCGAGAAGGCTGCGGGCAAGGCCTTCTACCAGCGCCCTGCACCAGATGGCTCACGTCCTGGTGTCTATTACGCCAATCTCTATCGCATGCAGGATATGCCGCTCTACCAAATGGAGGCCCTGGCCTATCATGAGGGCATTCCAGGCCACCATATGCAGTTGGCGATTTCGCAAGAGCTGACGGGCATTCCTAAGTTTCGAAAATTTGGCGGCTACACCGCTTACACGGAAGGCTGGGGCCTCTATTCGGAATTCTTGCCGAAGGAGATGGGTTTCTATGAAGACCCCTATTCCGACTTTGGCCGCCTCGCGATGGAGCTCTGGCGGGCTGCACGTTTGGTGGTTGATACCGGCCTGCATGAGAAACAATGGACGCGGGAACAGGCCATTCAGTATTTGCTGGAGAATACGCCCAACCCAGAAGGCGACTGTCGCAAAGCGATCGAACGCTACATTGTTATGCCGGGACAGGCGACCGCTTATAAAATCGGAATGATTAAAATCGTTGAACTGCGCGAAGACGCCCGCGCACGCCTCGGCGAGGCCTTTGATATCCGGGATTTCCACGATGTCGTCCTCAAGGACGGCCCAGTACCGCTTCAAATTTTACAGGAGAATGTCGAGGCATGGATTGCCGCAAAGTCAACGTAACGCAAAAACCTTCCCGTAACGGCAGCTTTTTGGAAAGCTGATTCTAATGTTTAGGTTTTTTTGTTGCATTGCGGCAATTTCATCCCCTATTGCATCATCATGAAACTCTCAGTCTTAAAAGAAGTGGCCGCAGGCGATGATCGTGTTGCCGCCACACCAGAAACGGTCAAGAAATACATCGGGCTCGGTCACGAGGTCAAAATCCAAGCCGGAGCAGGCATAGGGGCGGGCTATACCGACGAAGCCTATACTGAAGCCGGCGCCAATGTGGTGAAAACCCCGGCAAGCGTGGTGAAGGATGCAGATGTCTTGCTCTGTGTGCGCACACCGGATGCGACCAAGCTCCCGGAAGGGCTCACCGTTATCGGCTTGCTCGATCCGTTCAAATTTGATGCGGATGCGTTCAATGCTAAGTCGGCGACGACACTGGCCATGGAATTCACCCCCCGTATCACACGGGCGCAAAGCATGGACGCGCTATCGTCTCAGTCCAACTTAGCAGGCTATCGCGCAGTGATTGAAGGCGCGACACTGTATGGACGCGCGATGCCGATGATGATGACCGCGGCGGGAACCGTCGCGCCAGCCAAAGTGTTTATCATGGGCGCCGGGGTTGCCGGTCTACAGGCCATTGCCACGGCCCGCCGTCTCGGTGCGGTTGTCACAGCGACCGACGTTCGCCCCGCAGCTAAAGAACAAGTCGCCTCGCTCGGCGCCAAGTTCGTTGCGGTCGAGGATGAAGAATTCAAAGCCGCGGAAACCGCTGGCGGATATGCCAAGCAGATGTCGGAAGAGTATCAGAAGAAGCAAGCTGAACTCGTCGCCTCGCACATTGCCAAACAGGACATTGTGGTGACCACGGCGCTCATTCCAGGGCGCCCGGCGCCAGTTCTGGTCAGCGCCGATATGGTCAAAACCATGCGCCCTGGCTCTGTAATTGTCGACATGGCGGTCTCGCAAGGCGGCAACTGCCCGCTGTCAGAGCCAGACAAAGTGGTCAACTCTGATGGCGTTAAAGTCGCGGGCTTCACCAATTTGCCTGCGCACCTACCGGCTGATGCCAGCGCCCTTTACGCCAAGAACCTCATTGCCTTCCTACCGCTGATCACAGCCGAAGATGGCAGCCTAAATCTTGATACTGACGATGAAATCGTCACCGCGATGATGCTGACCCGCGGCGGCGAGACTGTGAATGAGAGGATTTCCTCATGAGAAAAGCCCTTACCCTAGGCCTGATGGCAGGTGCGATGACCCTGCCCGCCTATGCTGCTGAGGCCAGCACAATTAGCCCAACCGTCTATCTGGCGGCGATTTTCGCGATGGCCTGTTTTGTTGGCTATTATGTGGTTTGGTCCGTCACCCCGGCTTTGCACACGCCGCTCATGGCGGTGACCAATGCGATCTCATCTGTGATTGTCGTCGGCGCGATTGTCGCGGCCACCGCCGCGATGGGCGATGATGGTGGCTTGATCGCCAAAGCGCTCGGCGGCGTCGCCGTCGCCCTCGCCTGTGTCAACATTTTCGGCGGATTCCTCGTCACCCAGCGCATGCTGGCCATGTATAAGAAGAAGGGAGACTAGTCCGATGGAACAGTTCCAATCGACTTGGGCACCCCTGCTCTATCTTGCCTCGGGGATCCTCTTCATCCTGGCCCTTCGCGGCCTGTCTAGCCCCGCCACCAGCCGCGCAGGTAACCGAAACGGCATGATCGGTATGACCATCGCCGTGGCCACCACGCTCGTCCTGTTCTGGGATGCTTTGGACGCCACCACGTGGGGCATTCTCGCGGCCGGCGCCCTGGTTGGCGGCGGTATCGGCGCCTATATCGCCCGTAAGATCCCCATGACGGATATGCCGCAACTGGTTGCCGCCTTCCACTCGCTGGTCGGCTTGGCAGCTGTGCTTGTCGCCGCAGCAGCGCTTTACGCGCCAATCAGCTTCGGGATTGCCAGTTCAGAAGTTGTGTCTGTGCTGAATGCGACGGCTGAGCAAACCTATTCAGGTATCGGCGTTGCCTCATTGATCGAGCTATCCTTGGGCTCTGCGATTGGTGCGCTGACCTTTACAGGCTCAGTGATCGCGTTTGCGAAACTGAACGGCAATATGTCAGGCGCGCCCATCTTGTTGCCAGCTCGCCACTTGCTCAATATCCTGCTCGGCGTTGGCATTATCGCACTGATCTTCATTCTGGTGAGCAGCGGTGGCAGTGCCACGTGGGCCTTCTGGGGTCTGACGGTCCTCGCGCTGATCCTCGGTATTACGCTGATCATTCCAATCGGTGGCGCCGATATGCCAGTCGTCGTTTCGATGCTGAACTCCTATTCGGGTTGGGCCGCTGCGGCGCTCGGTTTCACGCTCGGCAATTTCGCGCTGATCATTACCGGCGCGCTGGTTGGCTCTTCGGGTGCGATCCTGTCTTACATCATGTGTAAGGGCATGAACCGAAGCTTCATTTCAGTGATCCTGGGCGGCTTTGGCGGCGAAGACGCGGCTGCCGCAGCTGGGGGTCAGGAAGACCGTCCGTTCAAGCGTGGCTCGGCTGACGATGCCGCTTTCATCATGAAGAATGCCTCAAAGGTCATCATCGTTCCTGGCTATGGCATGGCGGTGGCTCAGGCGCAGCACGCGCTGAAGGAAATGGCCGACAAGCTGAAAGAAGAAGGCGTCGATGTGACTTACGCGATCCACCCCGTTGCGGGCCGGATGCCTGGCCACATGAACGTGCTGCTGGCGGAAGCCCAAGTGCCGTATGACGAAGTGTTCGAGCTGGAAGATATCAATTCAGACTTCCGCAATTCCGAAGTCGCTTTCGTGATCGGCGCCAATGACGTGACCAATCCTGCGGCCAAGACTGACACCACATCGCCCATCTATGGCATGCCGGTGCTGGACGTCGAGAACGCCGGCACTGTCCTGTTTATCAAACGCTCGATGGGCTCTGGCTATGCCGGGATCCAAAACGAGCTGTTCTTCCGTGACAATACAATGATGTTGCTCTCGGATGCGAAGAAGATGGTGGAAGATATCGTCAAGGCGCTCTAGCGCCTTGGCGGACACACAAAATACAAGAATAGAGATGGGAGTGATCGGATATGGCGATCAAAACGAGGTTCACGGAAGAGTTTGGCATCGAGCACCCGATCGTTCAGGGCGGTATGCAATGGGTGGGCTATGCCGAAATGGTGGCGCCGGTCGCAAATGCTGGCGGGCTGGGCTTCCTAACGGCGCTGACCCAGCCGACCCCAGAAGATCTCGCTAAGGAAATTGCTCGCACCAAGGAGATGACGGACAAACCGTTCGGAGTGAACCTCACCATTCTCCCGGCGATCAAACCACCGCCTTATGCCGAATATCGCCAAGCGATCATAGAGGGCGGAATCAAGATCGTCGAAACCGCTGGCTATAAGCCGCAAGAACACATTGATCACTTCAAACAGCACGGGATCAAAATCATCCACAAATGTACAGCCGTGCGCCACGCGCTATCGGCGGAACGGATGGGTGCGGATGCAATTTCGATTGATGGCTTTGAATGTGCCGGTCACCCCGGCGAAGATGACATTCCAGGCCTTATCCTGATCCCCGCTGCTGCCAACAAGGTCAGCGTGCCAATGCTCGCCTCAGGCGGTTTTGCGGATGGCCGTGGTCTCGCGGCAGCGCTGGCTTTGGGCGCGGATGGCATCAATATGGGGACACGGTTTTGTGTTACCCAGGAAGCGCCAATCCACCCGAACTTCAAACAGCAAATGGTCGAGAATGATGAGCGCGATACCAAGCTCATCTTCCGCACGCTGCACAATACAGCCCGTGTGATGAAGAACGCCGTTAGCTCTGAAGTTGTCGACATTGAGCGCAAAGGCGGCGCCAAGTTCGAGGACGTCCAGCACTTGGTCGCCGGCGTTCGCGGTCGCAAAGCGATGGAAGACGGCGACCCGGATGGTGGCATCTGGTCAGCCGGTCAGGTCCAAGGCCTGATTGACGATATCCCAACGGTGCAAGAGCTGATTGACGGTATCATCGCCGACGCTGAAGCCATCATCAAACAACGTATGAACGGTATGCTCGCTTAACGCCCCTCACGCCTCGCGCCACCGCTCAAAAACGGCGCGAGGCGGATCTTAAGCTTTTCATTCACCTGACTCAGTCTAAGCTCGCGCATCTATTATCCATCCTAAAGGGGGGTTCCCGATGGGCGAGATTTTTGCCGAACTATTTACCGTTAGTGGCCTGTTCACGCTGCTTATGTTGCTCTTATTGCAAGCCGTTCTGGGCTTCGACAATTTGCTCTATATCTCGATCGAATCGCAGCGGGTCGGCCCGGAGAAGGCCCCGATGGTGCGCCGCTGGGGGATCGCCATTGCCGTGATCTTACGGATCGTGCTGTTGATCATCATCGTCAATGTCTTCTCACTGCTCGCAGAGCCCTTATTCAATCTGGCTTTGTCGGGCGTCATCGAAGGCGAGTTTACGTTGCAAGCCTTGGTGACTCTCGCCGGAGGTGGCTTCATCATCTACACCGCCATAAAAGAAATCCATCATTTGTTGGCGGTCGATCATATTGAACATACGGAAGGCTCGGCGGGGAAATCCGTGATGCAAGCGGTCGTCATGATCGTCGCTATGAACCTGGTCTTCTCGTTCGACTCTATCCTGTCGGCCATGGCAATTGCGAATGTCGAAGTGGCCAATGTGGTGAATGCTTCCGGCGACGTGTTGAACACGTTCACGGGCACGGTTGTGCAGTGTAAGGCGGACCTGATCGCCACCCCGATCGCTGGCGCTGTGGGCTGTGAACCGGGCAAAGACTATCAAGTCTGGATCATGGCCATCGCCATTCTGTCATCCGGCGTGGTGATGATTTTGCTGGCAGACTATGTCGCCGACTTCCTCAAGCGCAATCGCATGTATGAAGTGCTCGGCCTGTTCATTCTCTTCCTGGTCGGTGTTCTTTTGGTCACCGAAGGGGCGCATTTGGCACACTTAAAACTGTTCAGCTTCCCAATCGATGCGATGAGCAAATCCAGCTTCTACCTGGTCGTCGGTGTGTTGGTGATTACCGACATCATCTCGACCAATTACCAAAAACGCCTATGGGCGCAGCGTGAAGCCGAATTGCGGAGCGCGGGGAACAAAGTGGATGATGCGATCAAAGCCGTTGACGCGCATATCGCAAAGCATGGTAATATCGGTTAAACTCAGCACGCGGGTCTTTAGGACGATGTTTTAAAGGCCCGCAGCTTCTTGCTGATCTTAATCGCCACCTTATTGCCTTTGCGGCCCATACGGCCCTCATAGGCAGGGGTTCCGTCACGGCCACCAGAGAGCAGCTCAACGGGCTGATCTGGTGGCAAACCAAGCAAAAGGGTCGACCCGGCTTTCAACGCGGTCACCCGGCTCAAGGGCACGGATAGGCTGGCCAGACGTGCGGTCGCCAAGGCGGTCACTGGCGCGTTGTCGCGGGACTCTGGTGGGCGCTCTTCGAGCTCATTCATATCGCCCTGAATAACCGCCAAGTCGGAATGAATGCCTGTAGCTTCGACGCCGAATTCTGCGACGTCCACGTGCTGTACCGGCAAAAGGCTGGTCACGTATGGAATGTCAGTTTCGATCGATTGAAGTTTCAATCCGGGGCGCACGGCCTCGCCGACCGGCTCCAGCAATTGTTCTAAAAGCGCACAATCGATGGCGCTCAGCGTCCACCCGTCGCCAATCCGCCCAGTTGATCCCGATGCCCCGCAGGCTTTTGCAATGATCGCATCAGCGAGGTCCGGTGGCAGACAAACAAGCGCGCGTATATCTGTCTCCGACACGCCGAGACACGCAATCGCGCTCGATTTGCCATGTAACAGCCCGGCCAAAGCGCTGCGTTCGATCGACGCAAATTGTGCTGGATTGACCGCCGCTTTGATTCCCGTGCCTTTGCCGAGGGCCGTAGACAATCGCGCCGCTAGCGCTTGGTTGGCGGGCGACACAGGCTCCAAAACCGGCGTCTCATCAAAAGTTTCAGTCTGCTTCGGCGCGACGGTTTCGGGAACGACCGAACCATCGTCCAAAGCCGGTTGTGGTAAGGTTGGGCGAAGCAAGGCTGCGATTTCGTCGGCCGTCAGAACGCCGCGCGCGGTGGGAAACTTATAGTCGTCGTCGGACTCCAAAACAGCCGTCTCTTCACCGTCCTCTTCTGGACGGTCTGGCTTGTTTTTCCGGTCAGGACCGCTTCGCATTCTGCACCTGTCGCCACTACGAGTTATCAGTGCGTTAACACGGTTAATGAATCGTTAGTATTTTAGAGTCGGGAAAGAGAGATTCGCAAGCGCTAATCGTCACGAACAACCCGCTCATTTCGCTCATGGCGCTCTTGCGCCTCAAGACTGAGTGTTGCTGTCGGGCGCGCTTCCAAGCGGCGAAGACCAATTGGCTCACCCGTATCGTCGCAATAACCGTAGGTACCTTCATCGATCCGGCGAATAGCGGCTTCGATTTTTGAGATCAGTTTGCGCTGACGATCGCGGGTGCGCAATTCCAAAGCTTTGTCGCTCTCTGCCGAGGCGCGATCAACTAAATCGGGATGATTGGAAGATTCTGCTCGCAAATTCCCGATTGTCACTTTCGCGCCATCCAGGATTTCTCCCTTCCAGTCTTCAAGCTTTTTGCGGAAGTACGCCTTCTGCTTGGCATTCATGAAATCTTCTTTATTCGAAGGCCGGTAGCCATTGAGATCAAAGTCGCCCATGGAATCAAATCCTCTACGGAGTTTGCGCGCCCTATACTGCGGACACGATAGATACGCAATCGCAATAATCAGACCAATTGGTTACATGACTGACGGTGAAATGTGGCACACGCTAGGCTTCTACAGGGCTTTTGCAGTTTATCCGGTAACGAACACTTGATCAGAACCACCGCTTCGTGCGCTAAAGGGGAATGCAATCTGCGCGAGACAGAAGACAGGATTGGGCCCAGTAGATGACCTCCAGATGGAGACAGCGCGAAGTCCAAAGACCGTCGACTTGGCGGCAATCCTTGCTGTTTAACAGCCTCATTCTGCTGATCCCGATATTCGCAGCGCGCGTGATTGTTGCGGCCTACACGTCTGACATTGCGACGGACCCACTCAGCCTCGAAGCGCGGACTGAAACCCGCGCCGAGATTGATTCTGAGTTTCGCGGGCTTTCCGTTCCGAACGGCCAGGAGCGGTTGGCCTGGGCGCAGCGTATCGAACAAACACTCGACGAACGCGACTTCTCTGCCGCACGCGGCTACTTGCTCGCGGCGCCGCTTATGCTCAACCGTCAAGACTCTGCCGCGGTGTTAGCGGCGGCCGACGCGGAGAAATCCGGAACCCGCGACCAGCGCCTCGCCCGCGCGGCGCTTTTGTTTCTGCCTGAGGATTTGCGGGCGGCCTATCAGCGGTCCATTGCCCCACCCCCGCCTGTCACAGTCGAAGCCGACGAGACCGCGGAGGAGGTCGAAGATTCGGCCACCGAAACCGATACGACATTACCATCAGAGACGGCCTCGAACCGGCTCACCACCGATGCGGTCCAGCTTGCGCCATTGGATGAACCTTTTTCTGTGCAAGGATCATTCTTCCTTTTGGGCGACCCGGCGGACTTAACCCGGCGCAGTCAGCGTTGGCTGGCAGATGAGCAGGTTGATAGCCTGCAATTGCGGCTCCGCGCACTTGGTTTGATGACCCAAGGCGATCCTAGTCCCGAGGCGCAGGCGCTATTTGAAGCAGCGTCGATCATGCGGGCGGCCCATCGGGCGGGTCGCTTGAGTGACCGGTTTGCCGGCTATTTGCGCAGCCGCATCGAAGATGCTTTGCCGGAAGAGAGTCTTCGGGCCCAGCTTGCGATCGCGTTCGAGCCGGTAATGACCACAGAGGACCGGACCGAGCGGGTCTTGCAAGCTTATGAAGCGGCATTGCAGCCCCAGGCGCGCGAACGATTGGCCAGAGATATGAGGATCATTGCCCGCATTGCTGAGCTGACCAGCTCATCCGGCGCAATCACATTGGTCGAACAAGCCACCACGCCCGAGGATATGCGGCGCGCTTTGTTACTCTCCGAAGCTGGCGGACATCGCTCTGTTGCATTGGCGCGTGAAATGGGTCCGGAAGTGCTGTCTTTGGCGCAAATCGGGGTTAAATGGAGTCAGCTCTTAGTCTTGCAGGTTATGGGACTGATGGCGCTCGGTATGGCGTTGATTTGGACAACTCTGTCCGCCCTCACCCAGGCCGAAGCGATCCGTCTGCGTTAAATACCAAACGCGCCTTTGATGCCATCGATGAGCAATTGAACCGATAGAGCCGCCAAGATTACGCCGAAAATCCGCGTAATCGCTCCGGCAATACTTTCGCCCATGGCTTTGACCAATGGGCCCGCGGCGAGGAAGATCAGCAAACAAATCACCATATTCGCAGCCACCGCCGCCAAAACAGCACCTTTGCCAACCCAGTCACTATGCTGGGACATGTAAAGCATCGCTGTGGCGATGGACCCTGGTCCGGCAAGCATCGGGATCCCCACGGGGAAGACCGAGACGTCGTCCAATTGCTCCGGAGAGTCATCACTGTCGGCAAGGACCGATTCAGCCCGATTCTCACGGCGTTCTGTGCGCTTCTCAAACACCATGTCGAGTGCGATGATGAAAAGCAGGATGCCTCCCGCCGCCCGGAACGCATCGATCGTGATGTGCAATTTGTCGAGCAACCAGGCGCCAAAAAAAGCAAATCCAAAGATGATCAGTGTCCCGACCAATACCGAGCGGATCGCCATCGATCGGCGATAACTGGCGGGTCCACGCACCGTCAAAGACGCGAATACGGGCGCCACGCCGAGCGCGTCGATCAGCACGAAAAAGGTCACAAAGGACGCAAGAAAGATGGAAATGAATTCGCCGGACATTGTGGCGGCTCCCTCAATGAAGAATGAGGCCGCCCTCTATCCTTGATCTCTCAGGGCGTCGAGGATCTCTGCCACATCTGGATGCATGTCGGGCTTGCCAGAACGCATAGGCACGACGCTTTGTGCGAGCTCACCCGATGACAACGCCAAAATCATACGATGGCCGCGTAGACGCTGCAGCAGGCCTTGTGCGCCTTTTGGGCCATCCGCACGCAGCACCGTATTATGACCAATATCGACGCAAATATTCTCGGGCGCATCATCGCCCTCCAGCAGAGCGATGGCCGCGTCCAAATCTACGATCGGAGGGGTTTCAGGAAGCTCTTTCATGTTCGACGTGTCAGCCATTGCCCGCCTCCGCGGCCTTTAGCAGCTTTCGGCATAAAGACAGCGCTTGGTAGGTCTCTCCAGCGGCACACGCCGTGGATATATCAACAAGGTGCGCACGCCCGTCTTCACTTTTTGTTTGATCCAAAGCCGCCGCGATCGCGGAAACCGCTTGATCGTAAAGCGGGCCCTCTGTCTCTCCTGTCAGGTACATTTGCATGACAGCAAAGTAGAGATGCTCTTCGGCAGTTCGGGTCGCCTCTGGATCGAGCACGTCTTTTTGACGCAAAACCCGTGCGTGGTTTTGCAATAGGATCGTCCCTCTACGATCGCCATTGCGAAGCACGGCGCCATTGACGACGACGGCCTCCTTTGGCTTGAGCGACAGTTTTAACGGCATAGACCGATCTCCAGAGTTGAAGAAGAATCTACGCGGAAATGGTTAACGCGGACTTTCAAATTGGTAACATTGGGGTGAAACCATTGTACGATCAGAGGGTTAGCTGGTGCAGAATGACCGATCTGCATCACTAATTTCGAATCACAGTCCTTTCCCAGCGTTACCGCTTGCTTCTGCGGCCACCAGCCTTATCCTTACCGTAAACGTAAACGAGAGGTCCCCTATGCGCTTTGAAGGCACCGAAAACTATGTCGCCACCGATGACCTACGCGTGGCCGTCAACGCCGCCATCGAGTTGGAGCGCCCGCTACTCATCAAAGGTGAGCCTGGCACGGGTAAGACCGTCCTCGCCATCGAAGTTGCGAAAGCACTCAATTGCGAGCTGATCGAATGGCACATCAAGTCGACCACAAAGGCGGCTCAGGGCCTTTACGAGTATGACGCGGTCTCACGTCTGCGCGATGGTCAAATGGGCGAAGAGCGCGCCAAGGACGTCAAGAATTACATTAAGAAGGGCAAGCTGTGGGAAGCCTTCACCGCCGAGAAACGTCCGATCCTGTTGATTGACGAAATTGACAAAGCCGACATCGAATTCCCGAACGACTTGCTGCAGGAACTCGATCGCATGGAATTCTATGTCTATGAGACCGACGAAACGATCAAAGCCAAACAACGGCCGATCGTGATCATCACTTCGAACAATGAAAAAGAACTGCCGGACGCTTTCCTGCGCCGCTGTTTCTTCCACTTCATCAAATTCCCGGACGAGCAGACGATGAAAGAAATTGTCGACGTCCACTATCCTGGCATCAAAGAGAAACTGGTCTCCGACGCGCTGACCACATTCTATTCGATGCGCGAAGTGCCAGGCATGAAGAAAAAGCCATCGACCTCAGAATTACTCGACTGGTTGAAACTGTTGATGAATGAGGATGTCGATCTCGAGACGCTGCGCGAGCAGGATCCTGAGAAGCTGACTCCGCCGCTGCACGGCGCGCTGCTGAAGAATGAGCAGGATGTCGCGCTGTTTGAGCGTCTGGCTTTCCTCAACCGCCGGCAATCAGGCCCGAGCCCGCGCGGGCCAGCGGGCTAGTTTCTGACCGCACAAATCAAGCGCTCTGCATTGCCGTCACCGCCTTTGATCGGGCTGTCGGCGCGCGCCTCGACGCGCCAGCCCTGCTCGGCGAGCCAGGCGACGAAGGCCTGTTCTGCCTGTTTGGTTGCCATCTGATCGCGGACGATTCCGCCTTTGCCGATCTTCTCTCGACCGACCTCAAATTGCGGTTTGAACAAGGCGATGAGCAAGGCGCCATCTGCGGCCAATGACAGCGGCACGCTCAGCAATTTGTGCAGCGAGATGAAGCTGGCGTCACAGACGATCAATTGCGGCGCTGGCCCGATTATTTCCTGCGTCAAGGCGCGTGCATCCGTGCCCTCCAGAGACCTCACACGCGCGTCATTTTGCAATCGAGGATGCAACTGATCGCGCCCAACATCCACAGCGACAACCGAGCGTGCGCCGTTGGCGAGGAGCACTTCGGTAAAACCGCCCGTCGATGCGCCAACATCCAGGCAGGCCCAACCGCTCGGATCAACCTGGAACACGTCGAGCGCGTGCGCCAGTTTCAATCCCGCGCGCGACACCCATGGGTGTTCGGCTTCAGCTTCAATCCTGGCCGATTGTGCGATTTTTTCCGAGGCTTTGGACACAACTCGTCCGCCGACTTTTACCTTCCCGGCCGCGATCGCCGCCTGGGCAGATGCCCGGCTGTCAAAATGTCCTGCCGCAACGAGGACCTTGTCGATGCGCTCGAGTTTTTCGGTCATGATGCTGGTTCATAATCGCCTGACGCCGTCGCAGCAAAGGGCCGGTATCACAAAATCGCCTCAAAAATTCCGTTGACGGACCTGCGACATTCTGTCAAACGGCGCGTCCATTCAACGAAGAGAGGCCGCCATGCAATCGCGGAATCTATATCCCTGCCAAAGCAAGTCTGCGTTCGAAGGACGTCAGAGTTTTGCCGCTATGGAGGATGTTGGATGACGGGTGGATGCGCCACCCAACCGGTGTAAACCACCGGTCCTTCCGCCCCCTCCGCGCGTCTCGCCCGGAGGGTTTTTTATGACCAAAAGGCGCCGCGCGGAGGGATAACAAAATCAGAGGAGAGGTCGCAAACAGACCTGAGACCAATGAGCAATTTTGAAGTGATCGAAACGTCGCGAGGCGGATCGATCAAAGCCTGGGTGAAAGGCGTTCCTTTGGAACCTAAAGCCCGTGAACAGTTGGAGAATGTTGCAGGTCTGCCCGTCATTCACTCGCACCTTGCGGTGATGCCGGATGTCCATTTCGGACGCGGCGCAACCGTCGGTTCGGTGATCCCGACCAAAGGCGCGATCATTCCCGCCGCTGTCGGCGTCGACATTGGCTGCGGCATGATGGCGATGCGGACCAGCCTGACGGCTCGGCAATTGCCGGACAATCTCAAGCGCGTGCGCAGCGAGATTGAACGCAAAGTGCCGGTCGGCAATGGGCCGCGCGGCAATCACCGCGATACGCCAGCCAGCGTCGTGACGCGCCTGCGCAATTCGCGGCTGGCCGAACGGCTGGACCTGATCCATGACAAGCACCCAAAAATCACGCCGGGCAAATTCGGCGCGCAATTGGGCACGCTTGGCGGCGGCAATCACTTTATCGAACTGTGTCTCGATGAGGATGACCGTGTCTGGATCATGCTGCACTCTGGCTCACGCGGCACCGGCAACCGCATCGGCACCTATTTCATCAGCGAGGCCCGCGCCGCGTTGGAGAAACGCGTGCTCGGATATCACGTCCCGGACCGGGATCTCGCTTTCTTTGTCGAGGGTGAGCCTTTGTTCGACGACTAGATCGAAGCGGTCGACTGGGCACAGGATTTCGCGCGGCTCAATCGTGAGTCGATGATGGATCGTGTGCTGATGGCGTGCCGAGAGACTCTGCCTGGCTTCTCCATTGAGAAGTCTGCGGTGAACTGCCACCACAATTATGTGGAGAAGGAACGCCACTTTGAGGCAGATGTCTGGGTCACCCGCAAAGGCGCGGTCCGCGCGGGCAAAGACGAGCTTGGCATTATTCCCGGATCAATGGGGGCAAAATCCTTCATTGTCCGCGGCAAAGGCAATGCTGAGAGTTTCTGTTCCTGCTCTCACGGAGCGGGCCGGAAAATGTCTCGGACGGCGGCCAAGGCCAAGTACACCGTGGCCGACCATATTGAAGCCACGAAAGGCGTCGAATGCCGAAAGGATCGCGGCGTCGTGGACGAAACGCCAATGGCCTATAAGGACATTGACAAGGTCATGGCCGCGCAAACCGATCTGGTTGAAGTGGTTCACACTTTGAAACAGGTCGTCTGCGTGAAAGGGTGAACACCTGGTTCAGACCAGACGAAAGGGCGATCCAATTCGGGTCGCCCTTTTTTATTCGCTCAGCGTTTTGGCCACGCGGAAGCCAACTTGCTCATCGCGCCGTGACGGCGGGACTTGGTCACGCGTCGCAGAGCGCACGTAAGACGGGACTTTCTGAAAATCTCCGCCGCGAACAGATCGGCCACAGGCGTCCCGTCCTCCGATTGTCTCGCCCGTGGAGGGCAGTCCCGCATAGGTGCTGCGATAACAATCAGCCGTCCATTCGGCGACATTTCCATGGACATCAAACAAGCCAAAAGCGTTCGCGGCATAAGACCCGACCGGCACGGGTGCGCGCAACCAGGCCCCACCAGCAGGTTTGCGTCGATAAGTTCGTTGGCCATTATAATTGGCTTGTGCGCTGGAAATGCCATCACCTGTAGAAAAAGCGGTGGTCGTTCCCGCACGCGCCGCATATTCCCACTCGGCTTCTGAAAGCAAGCGATAGGGCGCGCCATCCACCTGGCTATTGAGCCAGTCAAGATAAGCCCGAACATCATCCATGTTCACGTTCATCACCGGATAAGATGCCCCGGCCCAGAAGCTCTCATCAGCACGCAGCTCGGTCTTGGGGTCGAATGTACAAGCTCCAGCGTCCAAACAGGCCTGGTACTCGCCAAATGTGACTTCGAACTTTCCGACCGCCAGCTTGGCAATCTGCACTTCACGCTGCGGGCCTTCATCATTTTTGCGATCGAATTCATCCTCAGGTGAGCCCATCAGGTAGGTACCTGCCGGAATCACCACCATTTCGGGGCAGCGATCGCAGTCTTTGAACGCCATGCCATCGACTGACGCGGCGACGCGTTCTTCCGTGGGCAATGGCGCCTCATCGCCAACATCACGTCCCATCGATGCCATTTGGAGTAAAACACTCGCATCGATCACCGCAGGCGCGGGTTTGTCACAATCTCCAAAACAGAAATCATCGCCGATCAGTCCAGAATTATAGAACGGCGTTTGCGCCCCACCGGTGGCTTGATGGACTTGGTCCGCCACCCGCTTGAAGACTTGCTCGGCAATCAACCCATCTTGCTGAATAATCGCCGCGAGGGCCTGCGTGTAAGGACTGTTTCGACCATTGCCATCGGTTGCAGTGTAGCCCGGCTCGGTTGAGTAAGAGACCAATAGGCCGCGTGACCGTGCCACAGGGGCGAGACCGCCCGACCCCGCCGAACGACTTGAACTTGGTAATGGGTTGTTCCGGCAAGCATCGAGAATAACGAAATTGACGCCATTTCCAGCGGCGCGGACATGTTGCAAAGCCTGGCCTAAGCGCGGCGCTTGTGCCCAAACGTCTTGTTCGGTCCGAGCATCGGCATCGACCGGAATGAGATAATTGTATCCTTGAGACTGGATGCCATGACCCGCAAAATAAATCAGTCCGACCGCATTCTCGCCAGCCGCCGACAGTCGGCGACCATGCCCGACAAAGGCGTCCTCCATCTCATCTTCTGTTGCGTCGATCAGCAACTCGACTTGAAACCCAACAGCTTCCAAAGACTGTTTCATAAGCCGCGCATCATTCGCCGGATTGGCCAAAGTCCATCCCGTCGTTTCATACTTGCTATTGCCGATCACCAGCGCGACACGACCATCCGCAAAGGCCCAGGCTGGGAGAAAAAATCCAATAAAAACAGAAATCACCACCCGCTTCATCATGGTCGGTCTGCCTCCATTTTGTATCGCGCTTGAGATGGTCGCCACCTATCAACGCACGCCCCCTTAGGCGGGATAGGAGCACAGACAGTCTGTGATTTCTAGAGTTGAATCACGCGAAACTAGCGCAGCGCCTCAAACCATTGCTGCAGCGCATCGGCATCACGGGCGCGTCCAGCGCGCACCGCTCGAGCTTCTTCGTCTTCGCCCCATTGCTCGATTTGCCAATCCTCATCGATGCAGGACGCGCGCAGCGCTTCGCCGGCCGACAATTGCCCTTGCTCGACCGCCAAAGCGAGCACAGTCGAACCGAACAAGCTGCAGCCCCAGGTCAGGGCTGTGAGCCGGAAATCGTCGCATGTGAGCGCATAATCGCGCACGGCTTGCAGGCTGGATTCTGGCTGTGGGCTGGCCATCAAGCCGACGACCGGCACGAGAACGACGCCGAGCTCTTTGCCCGCCCAATCGCGCCAAGGTTTCCAAGCCGCTTCTTGGCGCTTTTGAAGCTCTGTCGGCGATTGCGCCAAATAACAGGTCACGTCGGTGCCCGCATAGCGGCTAAGCTCTTCGGCGAGGTCGGCCCGCGTGTGTGGGGTGCGATCGAGCGCAACATTGGCGAGGCGCGTCAGCGTCATGCCTTGCAGGTCAAGGGAATCCCCTTGCGCCCGCCATTCGCTCGCAATGGTTTCGGCGAGCTGTTCGGTGGGCACTGTCAGCGTGGCTTTGGCTGGTGTTTTGATGGGACGCCCATCGAGTTCGATCGCAAAACCAGTGCCTTCCGTGCGAACCGCCGCGTCCTTATAGAAGCGTTTTGGCGCGTTGACCTTGTCCATCAGCTCACTCGCGTCGCAAATTGATCTAAACTGGTATTTAGCGTCTCGAAGTCATGGTGCACCTCATGCGCGCCCGCCGATTGTAATTCCGCGGTCTCACCGAAGCCCCAACTCACGCCGAGCGTATGGATCCCAGCGTTCAGGCCCATGCGAATGTCGTGAATGGCATCGCCGATTATCAAGGTCTGGTGCGGCTCAGCGCCAAGAACTGACATGGCTTGATCGCACATGAAGGGGTGCGGCTTACCTGGACCATCATCGGCGCACCAGATGGTGTCGAAATAGGGCTCAAGCGGGTGCATGTCGAAAATCGCGCGAATGCCGCGATGCGATTTGCCCGTCGCCATCGCGATCAACCAGCCATCATTCGCCAATCGGTCGAGCGTTTCTGTCGCGCCCTCATAAAGTGGTTCTTTGAAGTCTGGCTCGGACCGACGCACCACAAATGCCTCTTTATACGCCGTCACCAATTGGCCAATCTCAACATCGTCCGGCGCCAAGATTTTGCAGGCCTCTTCCAATCCAAGTCCGACAACTGTCCGGGTTTGATCATAGGGCGGCGGATCAAGATTTAATGACTCAAAGGCGCGCGCCATCGCTGTTTGAATAACCTCACGGCTATCCACGATGGTGCCGTCCATATCCCAAATCGCAAGTTTTAAGCTCATGGCCCGCCGTTTAGGCGTCGGACGCGTTTCTCGCAACCAGTCTTTGCCAGATCAGGAAGATTGGCGAACCGAGCTCCAAGAGCATCCCGGCGAACTGGGTCTCCAAACCCGGACCAACGGTCGAATAGGACAGGAACCGCGCTAAGCCGCCCAAGAAGATGACACCGCAAATGAAAGCGAGGATGAGACCGTGCTTTTCGACGTTTGGTATGGTCCACCACAATAAGACAGTCACCAGCAAATAGATGGCCGACAAATAGCGTAGCTGATTGTCAATCGCCGCCGGATACCCGCCGTCCGGCATGAAAAATGACGCGCCATTCGCGATCCCCATAATCGCAAAGAAAAGCGGGATCAGGGAGAGTATCCCTAGCCCAATTTGCAGCCCAAGCCTCATTCAAACCTCCACAATGCTGGACGAAATCTCCTCTGCGCGGGCTTCGAAGGCCGCTTTGGTTCCGCCATTATCGGTCGAGCAGACCAGATATCCCCCGCCCTGTCCAATCACCCGCGCAATCTCAGGCCACATCACATCGGGAGATTTCGCCTCATCCCACATTTTCGAGATGGATGGGTCGATGTGTCGGGCCCCGCCATACCTGTCCGGACGCGCCTTCGCGCCATCCCAAATCTTGGTGTTGAGCAATCCGGGGCAAAGAATGGTCGCGTCAATGCCCTGCGTCGCAAGTTCACCCTTCAACGCCTCAGAGACCGCGAAGGTGGCATGTTTGGTCGTCGCATAGAGCGGGAAATCGCCCTCGGGTGGGCGCAAGGCGGCCGTCGAAGCGGTAAAGCCGACATGGCGCGCTCCATCTGTTTCCGTCATCAAAGGGACAAAGGCTTGCGCGGTCCAAATCACGCCGCGGACATTGACATCGAGCGCCCATTCCACCGCCTTCGGCTTGCCTGTGAGGAGCGGCGAGCCGACCCCCACGCCAGCATTTACCCAGAGCAGGCTCAATGGGCCCTGCGGCTTTAACCGCTCCGCCGCCTCAATCGCGGCGGCACGGTCTGAGACATCGAAGGCCAACGAAAAGGCGTCGCCACCAATCGCGTCAGCGACCCGAGCCGCAGCTTCGGGCCGTATGTCTTGCACGCAAACTCGAAGACCAGCCTTTGCCATTTCGCGGGCCAGCATTTCGCCAATGCCATCGCCTGCACCCGTGACCATTGCCAGCTTGCCCGCAAACGCGCTTAGATCCGTCATGTCGAACCCTTTCTTGGATTATTCGTAACGCCTCATACCAGCGTTCATACTGTAAGAACTGGGTCGTGCGAATCGTCTGACAATCTGTACCCAAGGTCACTACATGAAAAAACTCGCCATCATCCCCGTCTTTCTCGCCGTTGCGTGTTCCGACGCGAGCCAATCGAACACGCCCGAATTGCCCATTCAAATCGAAGGCATGGACGATATGGATGAGGACAAGGCCGAAGAGATAATCGGCTCCATCAACCCGCTAGAGAATGATTTACGCGGATTGGAAGTGGCGGTGAGGATGCATAATGGCTTTCGGATCAAGGCAGACGGCGTTGTATTTGAGCTTGGGGTCATTGACGGCGCTGGCGATGTTCGCCTGGATGAGGCGTTCACGCTGATCGAGACCTTCAATGTCGAGAGCCCGACTTTAGTCGATGCGGTCCGCGACGGATTTTTCATTCGTACCTTTGAGTTGAATGAGACAGACCATGACCGCATCCATGCGGGCGATTTGATATTGCAGGACTTGAAGCGTACCGCGCCGGGAGAAAACCAACTCAAATTCAATGCAGGCGTCTACACCTGCGCCAATCCGGACGCCGAAACCCCCGACGAGTATCGCTTCTCCATCTATGTCCGCTCTGCAGTGGATGTCGATTTTATCCCGCTTTCAAACGGCGATGTCGTGATGACCCGCGAAAATGCGGGACCTCTGGCGATTGCGTGGGAGCCCTGTGCCGACTAAGGGTACAGCCGCGTTGGCACCCAGGCATCTCCGTCACGGATCAGTTTAAGCCGATCATGCATACGGAAAGCCTGGTCTTGCCAGAATTCCATTTCACTCGGCATCAGCCGATATCCGCCCCAATGCTCCGGCCGCGGAATGTCATCATCATCGCCATAGATGGAGCTGATTTCGGCCACGCGTTGATTGAACACGTCGCGATCATCTAATGGCCGAGATTGATCTGAGGCAATCGCGGCAATCCGCGACTGTGGCGCGCGTTGGCGAAAGTACGCATCCGATTGCTCAGGCGAGCTTTTGGTAATCGTCCCGCGCACACGGACTTGGCGGCGCAAGCTCTTCCAATGGAAACACAGCGCGGCTTTGGGGTGGGCTCCTAGCTGGACACCTTTGGCACTGTCATAATTGGTGTAGAATTGTAGACCGTCTTGCGCACTCAAACCGCGAAGAAGAACAATGCGCACGTCGGGCATACCGTCCGCGTCGACGGTCGCAAGCGACATTGCGGTTGAGTCATTTGGCTCATGCTCATTCGCCTCTTTCAGCCAGGTGTCCAGCAATTCGAACGGATCCGATATATCCGGAATAAGCGGTCGGTCGCCTTCAGCGGCATAGTCAGCAGCGCTTGGAGATCGCGGGATAGAGACAGGCACATCAGTCATTCAGGTTCACACACAACACGTTAGGGGTTTGGCAGGCGTCTGTTTTGCATATAGGAGACCGCCCTAAAGAAACTACGGAGCGACCCTTATGTCGCATAACACATTCGGACACATGTTTCGCGTCACAAGTTGGGGCGAAAGTCACGGCCCCGCTTTGGGCTGCGTTGTCGATGGCTGCCCGCCTGGCTTGCCGCTCGATGCCGCTTGGGTGCAACAGTTTCTCGACCAGCGTCGGCCCGGCACAAGCCGGTTTGTCACTCAGCGCCGCGAGCCAGACCAAGTCAAAATCCTGTCCGGCGTGTTTGAAGACGACCGCACCGATGGGCCTGTCACCACAGGCACCCCGATCAGCATGATGATCGAGAATGTCGATCAACGCTCCAAAGACTATTCTGAAATCCGCGACCGCTACCGGCCTGGCCATGCTGATTACACGTATGATCAGAAATATGGCGTTCGTGATTATCGCGGAGGCGGGCGCAGCTCCGCCCGAGAAACCGCCGCGCGGGTCGCCGCGGGCGCCGTGGCGCGCCGCGTCCTTGGCGAACCGATCGAAATCCGCGGCGCTGTGGTGCAGATTGGCGAGCATAAGATCGATCGCGACGCCTGGGACTGGTCGATCACCCAAGACAATCCATTCTGGTGCCCGGATGCGAGTATGGCGGCCCAATGGGAAACCTATCTCGATCAGGTCCGCAAAGCCGGGTCTTCGGTCGGCGCAGTGGTCGAAGTCCAAGCCGCTGGCGTGCCTGCCGGTTGGGGCGCGCCGGTCTATGGCAAGCTCGATAGCGAGCTCGCTGGGGCAATGATGAGCATCAATGCCGCCAAAGGTGTCGAGATTGGTGCCGGGTTTGACGCGGCGACCTATTCTGGCGAGCAAAATGCCGACGAAATGCGCCTCGGCAATGATGGTGTGCGGTTTCTGTCGAATAATAATGGCGGTGTCGCAGGCGGTATCTCCACCGGCCAAGACGTGATTGTGCGCGTCGCCATCAAACCCACCTCTTCGATTCTGACCGAGACCAAATCAGTGACGCGGGATGGCCAAGAGGTCGATGTGCGCACCAAAGGCCGCCACGATCCGTGTGTCGGCATCCGCGCTGTACCAGTCGCTGAAGCCATGCTGGCCTGTGTTCTGGCCGATGCAAAATTGCGACACCAGGGTCAGAACGGCAGCTAAAACTGCATTTGGTTCATTTCAGATTCAGATTTAACCGAGCATGTCGCGCGCATCGCTAGAAGAGGAGCGACCAAAATGACATTCTCCCAGTTTTTTAAGCTTGCTGCGTTCGCCGGCGCGATGACGCTCGCCATGCCCGCTCACGCGCAGGACGAAGCCATCAATGGCTGGAGCGGCGAAGGCTCGCTCAGCGCCGGCACCACAACCGGCAACACAGAAACCACCGATCTGGGCCTTGGCCTTGATGTCGCCCGCGAGATGAACGTTTGGACCATTGGTTTCCAAGCCACCGCGGACTATGGCGAAACCGATGGCGAAGAGACCAAGAATCGGATTTTCCTCGGCACCAATCTCGACCGTCAGATCAATGACCGCCTGTTTGGCTTCGGTCAGCTGACTTATGAGCGTGACGAGTTTTCTGGATTTGAATCCCGTGCCTTTATCGGCGGCGGTTTGGGGTATGAGCTTGTCGCTGGGGAGGCCACTCAGTGGACGGTTCGCGGTGGTCCTGGTCTGAAGATTGACGAAATCGAAGCTGTGCTCGACACGACGACGGTTCCGGCCACAGTCGTCACGCCAGCCACCACGGAAGAATCTTTCGGTGCGACAGCACAGTCTAACTTTGCGCATCAGTTCAATGAGAATGTTGCGTTCACCAATGATACCAGCGTGGTCTATGCGGATACGTCGACCCAAATCGGCAACATCACGGCCCTGACCGCGACACTGACCGGTGCCTTGTCAGCACGGATTTCCTTTGAAGTGCGTCACGATACGGATCCCGTCGATGGGTTCGAAGACACCGATACAATCAGCCGCGTGTCGCTGGTCTACGGATTTGGCAAATAAGCCGCATCCGTTCAACAGAACGAGAGAAACCCGCGTCCCCAGGGCGCGGGTTTTTTATGATCGGGAGAATGGTCCGCGCTCGACATCTGGGTGGCTCGCTACAGCCGCTCGCGCCCGGCCGGTCATATTGCGCTCATTTACCGGTTCGCCGCAGTCTGGGCATACCAGTTGAGGTTGGATGTCATGGCCGCATGTCTTGTGGGTCCGGATAATCGGTACATCAGCATCATCGGCATAATATTTGTCGCCCCAGTTCAGGATCGTGCTGATGACCGGGAATAGGTCGCGGCCCTTTGCGGTCAGCCGGTATTCGTACCGCACCGGTTGGCTCTGATATTGTTCGCGCCGCAACACATCATGTCGCTCGAGCATTTGCAGCCGCGTCGCCAGTGTCGTGCGCGAAAGTTTCAGCCGTTTCTGAAAATCCTCAAACCGCCGTACACCTAGAAAGACGTCGCTTAAGATAAGCAGCGTCCAGCGGTCGCCCAGCACTGCGCTTGAGCGTGCGACAGAGCACTGCATTTGACCAATTTCGTCCCATTTCATTGGCGATTGTCTCCGCGAGAGTCATGACCTTAGACGCCCTTTTAAATCAAAATCTCGACACCGTCCAGTTTTTGGACTAACATATCCAAAAATGGAGGAACCCGATGCCAGCGCCCGTCCCGTTTGATCCTGAAGATGTCGCCGCCAGCCAAAGCCAGAAGCGCCCGGCCAAACCTGGCATCACCACCAAAAAGACGATCTGCCAGACCTGCGACATTGCCTGCAGTGTGGTTTCAGAAGTGAAAAATGGACGCGTGGTGAAAGTCCGCTCCTCCGACAATCCTTTATTCCGCGATCATATTTGTATGAAAGGCATCATTGCGCCGAAAGGCTATGCCAATCCCAATCGGATCACGCGCCCGCTCAAACGGGTGGGCGAGCGCGGGTCAGGCCAATGGGAAGAAGTGTCGTGGGACGCGGCGATGTCGGACATTGGCGCGCGATTGAAGGCGATTATCGCCGAACACGGTCCCGAAGCTTGGGCGGTTTCGACCAGCCAATGGAATACCGGTACGGATCACGGCCTCGGGCGCCGAGTCATGAACCATATCGGTTCGCCAAACTGGATTAGCGGTGTGGCGCTTTGCGCAGGCAATACCGCAGCGGTCAATCGTTTCACCTATGGGTGGTTCCCACTTGGCGATTTTGGCAGCACCAAATGCATCGTTTTGATGGGCCACAACCCACGTCGCCATAGTTGGACGCCGATCTATAGCGCGATACGTAAAGCCCAGGCGCGCGGCGCCAAACTGATCGTCATGGATCCACGCCGCAGCTCGAACGCCGAGCGCGCCGATATCTGGCTGCCTTTGAAAGCAGGCAGCGACACCGCCATGATGTTTGGTTGGCTGAAAGTCATCTTTGATGAAGGGCTGTATGACAAAGACTTCGTCGAGAATTGGACCGTTGGGTTTGATGAGCTGCGGGCGCGAGTCGACGAGTTTCCGCTCGAGCGAGTCGCCGAACTGACCGGGTGCGGTCCTGAGATGATTGCCGAAGCCGCGCGCATGTATGCCACGTCTGGGCCAGCAACAATCCCTTGGACACCGATCACAGATATGCAGCGCAACTCGACGTCCGGCATTCGTTTGCAGAGTATTTTGCGCGCCGTCTGCGGCAATGTGGATGTGCCCGGCGGTGAGCTTTTGCAGGGCTTCAATCCCGACATTATCCCTGAGTCTGAAATCGAAATGCATCAGATTTTGAGCGAAGCGCAAAAGCTGAAACAGCTCGGCAATCAGGATCATCCCGCGTTCACCTATCGCGGCCAAGCGGCGTTCCGAGAGCCGATGAAACGCGTTTGGGGCCATGAGTATCCGAACCAGGTGACGGGTTGCTATATGGCCAATCCGTCAGCGACCTTCCGCGCCATGGCCGGCAAAGGCCCGTATCCGGTGAAAGCCTTCTTCTTCCTCGGCAACAATCCGATGATGAGTTATGCCAATATGCCGATGATCATTGATGGTATGATGAACCAGGATCTGATCGTCGCGCATGAGCATTTTATGACGCCGTCGGCTCAGCTCGCGGATTATGTGTTACCGGGCGATAGCTGGTTAGAGCGCCCTTGGTTGATGGATGGGTTTGGCTGGATGTCGACCTATCGCACCTCTGAAAAGGCTATGAACCCGCCTGGCGAAGCGAAAAGTACGTTCGAATTCTGGAAACGGATCGCTGGCGCACTCGAACGGCCAGATATCGTGCCATGGGACACGCTTGAAGACTTTTACGATTACCGGCTCAAAGGCACGGGTAAGACGTTCAAGCAACTCTCGACCGAAACGGACGTCTACCTTACCGTGCCGCGCTATCGAAAGTATGAGCAAGATGGCTTCGCGACGCCCACCGGTAAAGTCGAGCTTAAATCCTCGATCCTTGGCGACCTCGGCTTCGATCCGCTTCCTTACTTTCGTGAAGATCCGCCGGAAGATCTAAATTATCCGCTCAAACTGTTCACCGGGGTCCGCGAAGATGGCTTCTTCCAAACCGGCCATCGCCACATCTCTGAAATGCGTGAACGCCACCCTGAACCTGTGGCCTTTGTCAGCCCTGGCACAGCGAAGCGATTCAAACTCAAAGAAGATGAATGGGTGCACGTCGAAAATGAACTTGGTAGCATTTCGATCATGGTCTCCATTCGCGATAGCATGCCAGATGGCCTGGTGCGAATTCCGCACGGTTGGTGGAAACCGGAAATGGAACAAGGATTTGAGACTTTGTCCGGCGCGCGAAAGTATGCCGATGCGCAGCTGTGCCGAGACGATGACGATTATCTCGATCGCGAGCAAGGCATTCCGCACCTCAAAGGCGTGCCCTGTCGCATAACCAAGCGGGCGGACCCGGCCTTAGAAGCCGCGGATACAAGCACGCTCGAGGTGGCAAAATGACGATCTCAGATAAGCAACGCAAAAAAGAAAGACGCGGCGCGGCAATGAAAACTTGGGTGGCCAAGCGGTCTTCGCGAAACAAGACCTTTATCGATCGCTGGTGCCGCCGAATGATTGAAAAAGCTGTAGCCACCGATCCAGATCAGGACTTTATGCGCGACCCGTTGATCGACAATGATGAAGGGTTTGATCCGGAGGCGTTGGAACGATTTCAACGCGGTGAGACCGGGTGACTTTCAAATTACAGGACGCGGCGTCCCGCTCATAACTCTAAGAGCATCTGACAATCGCATCGGTCATATGGGGTCGGTGTCAGCTCATCGCCCGTCAGCACGCGAAAGCCGGAGCGCTGATACAGCGCCAAAGCGGCTTCTAATTTCGTATTGGTCTCCAGCCAAATCTTCGACGCGCCCATTGCTCGCGCTTTCTCAATCGCAGCGTCCATGAGCGCCCGCCCAATACCCTGCCCTTTGACATCGTTGCGGGCCGACATCTTGATCAGTTCTAGCGTGTCGTCGCCATGTCCGGGCACCAAACCTGCCGTACCGACCACCTCACCGTCGAGCTCAGCCATCAAAATCGCACCGCCTTTGTCGAGGATATGCGTTTGTGGATCGTCGAGCTGCGCCCGGTCTTCGTCTTCCACCGTGAAGTATTGCTCAACCCAAGCGAGGTTGAGATCGCGAAAAGCGGCTGAGTCGGTGGGTGTAAAGTCTCGGATGATCATCCAAGCAATATGCTAGCCGACAAACGCGCGTTCAATGACAAAGTCAGCAGGCTCAGAATTAGACCCTTCTTTGAGACCGTGTTCTTCCATTAAGCCTTTCAGCTCTTTGGTCATTTCGATCGAGCCGCAAATCATCGCCCGATCAGTAGCGGGATCGAGGCGCGGCACCCCGAGGTCTTCAAATAGTTTGCCGGACCGGATCAAGTCTGTGACCCGACCCTGACGATCAAAATCCTCACGCGTGCAAGTCTGGTAAAGACGCAGTTTGCCCTGGCCGATCTCGCCAATGTCTGGATCGTTGAGGAAGGCATCCACCGTCTCGCGCGAATACGCGAGTTCCGCCACATCGCGGCATGTATGGGTGATGATGACTTCTTCGAACTTCTCATAGGTTTCCGGATCGCGCAGAATGCTGGCGAACGGCGCAAAACCAGTCCCGGTGGAGAAACAATAGAGGCGCTTGCCTGGCACCAAGGCATCGTGCACCAGTGTTCCGACGGGCTTTTTACCGAGCAGAACCTTGTCACCGACTTGGATTTTCTGAAGCTTCGAGGTCAATGGGCCGTCCGGCACCTTGATCGAATAGAATTCCAATGTGTCGTCCCAGTTTGGGCTCGCAACCGAATAGGCCCGCAATAATGGCTTACCATTGTCGCCCATCAGGCCAATCATGATGAATTCGCCCGAGCGGAAGCGGAAGCTTGTCGGCCGCGTAAGGGTGAATTTGAACAGGCGATCCGTGTAGTGATGCACTGACAAGACCGTCTCTTCGGTCGGTGCGTTGGGATTCACTTTTTTTACAGGCGCGTCAGCGGTCGCGGTCATGCGGATCTCCTAAGAACCAGTCTCAAGTGGCGCAGATGTAATATCTACTCCAGTAATGCAAGGGCCCGAATGAACCCATTAGCTGAGCTAAAACTATCCGGAAAAGACCTTAGAGGCCGATTTCACCTTGCAACCAGTTCACATCTGGGTTGGTGGTCTCAGTCATCACCGCCAGCTCATAGATGTTCTCATAGCCGTATCCATAGAGGTTGATAAAGGTCGGGATGTTGAGCGCCAAAGAGATACGCTTCAGCGGAATGGGTTCGGCATCATCGCTAAAATTATTGTTGCAATAGATCAGGATGCGCGTGTCTTTTGAGGGAATGACCGCAGCTAATTTCTCGTCGGTAAAGTCGGAGAATGGCAAATTCACTGCCCCGGCAATGTGTCCCATTTCAAAGGCGTAAGCGCTGCGGGCATCGAGAATGATCGTGTCCGGATCAGCCGACATTTGATTGAAGTCTTCGAGCGTCAACAATCGTGCTTCGCGATATTCAAACACTTCATCGGAGAGATCTAAAAAACCAGCGAAATCGACTTCGGCGGGTTCAACACGCTCTTGCGCACTCGCCGCGAGGCCAATGCCAATAAAAGTGACGATGGCCAAAAGGCCACAAATCAAACTGTTCCGAACGCCATGTTTACGAGAAAACATGTTCGACTCCCTGTGCTCTGACAGGAAGTGAGTAAAGACTCATTGTGGCAGGATTGGGCACGGATTGCGGATTTAGCGCCCTAATGCTTCTTCCCAATGATAGCGGCACAGAGAGACATAGACCTCCTTCCCCACACTGACTTGCGCCCCTTGCGTGAGCGCGTTGCCGTCTTCGTCCATGCGCGCGGTCATCGTGGCCTTCTTACCACAATGACAAATGGTGCGGGCTTCGCGGAGATTATCGGCAATCGCCAACAGGCTCGCAGAGCCTTCAAATAATTCGCCCTGAAAGTCGGTGCGTAGCCCGTAGCACAAAACCGGAAGCTTCAGTCGATCGCCGACGCGGGCGAGCTGCCAAACCTGGTCTTTGGTCAAAAATTGCGCCTCGTCGAAGAAAATCGCACCCAATGGCGTATCGGAATGCTGCGCGGCAATCGCCTCAAACAGATCAGTATCTGACCGGTACAAATGCGCCTCCGCTTCCAAGCCGATGCGCGATTCAATCTTGCCCATTTCTGCATCCGGCGCCACGCCGTAATGACCAGACGTCCAGAGCATCACCTCCATGCCGCGTTCGCGGTAATTGTAAGCCGCTTGGAGCAGGATGGCAGATTTACCCGCATTCATTGCACTGTATGTAAAATAGAGCTTCGACATGCGCTCAAAAACCCCGATTCAGCCGAGCAATAAAGTGGTTCGCGACACAGAAATAGTATAAAGACGAAGCATAGCAGAACCGGCTCGCACGGCCATGTCAGGGGGGCATAAATGGGACTAATCAGTGATTTTATCGCCGGGCGCACGCCGCCGGCGCTGTATGAGGAATATCTCACACCCGGCTTCTTCACGCCATGGACCGAAAGTTTGATTGCACAATCCCCACCCAGCGGGCGGATATTGGATGTAGCATGCGGCACCGGCGCGGTATCGCGAGCGATAGCACGCCATACACCATACTTGCGCATTGATGCGATCGATGTCGCCCCACCTATGCTGCAATTCGCAGAAGCCGAAACGGCGCGAGCGGGATTAGACGATCGCATTTCTTTTCATCTGGCTTCAGCCGACAAATTGCCGTTCGAAGATGACACGTTCGATCGCCTCTATTGCCAGCAGGGGTTACAATTCTTCCCTGACAAAGTTGGCGCGATGTCCGAACTCAAACGGGTCATGAAACCCGGGGCGAAACTGGCGCTTTCAGTGTGGACCGCTGCGGCGAATGGAAATCCCGCATTCGAAGCCTTTGAGGCAATTATCGCCAAGCGTCTCGGCGAAGACCTCATCCCGTTTGGGCCTTTCTCATTCCCAGATATTGAAGCAATTCGGCAGGCAGCAGAGGCCTCAGGATTGACGATCGAAAGCCTCGACCAGCAATCGCGTATGGCGCGATTGCCATCCCCTCGGATCCTCGTCCTGTTCGATCTTTTATTCCTAGGGCGACCGGCCGAAGACGGCTCATTGCAGCCGCTTTTTGATCCGACAGATGCTTCGAAAGATCCGCAAATTCTGGAATTGATCGAGGAATACGAGTCCGCCATCGCCGAAATGGTGCAGGCGGACGGCACAATCCACTGCCTCTCCTCGGCGAACGTCCTGATCGCGGTAGCCTAGAGCTCGGGTCGCGAAGTAACGTCTAAACCCCCGCCACTTCACTCGCAGCCGCTTCGGCTTTGACCCATTTGATAAAGGAGCGAACATCCTCGCTCAAGTGCCGACCCTTGGGCCAGACCAGCCAATATCCGTAATCAACGCTGATCGAGCCATCAGCAAACGGAGCCACCAAGCGTCCAGCCGCAATATCCGCCGCCGCAATCGCGCGCTTTGCCAGCACCACACCGCGCCCCGTCGCCGCGGCTTCAATCGCCAGAGCGGATTGATTGAACCGTGGGCCGCGCGTACCATCAACATCGGCCCCTGCCCCGCGGGCTTTGAGCCAACTGGTCCAATCCGGACATGATGGGTCGACCTCGGCGCTGACATCATGGATCAAAGTATGCTTCGACAAGTCAGCCGGTCTGCGGATCGCGTCGGGTCCTTCGAGCAAGCGCGGCGAGCAAACCGGCAGAACGGTTTCATCCAGCAGTTTTTCTGCTTTCAAACCGTCATAACCTCCGGCGCCATAGCGGATTGCAAAGTCAGCATCGGCGGTGGTGAAATCGGTCAGCCCGCTATCGGCGCTCACCCAAGCCTCCACGCCCGGATTGGTATTGTGAAACCCGTCCAACCGAGGTGCCAGCCACTTGGCGGCGAAGCTCGGCGCAGAGCTTACCATGACCCGACCTTTGCGCGCTGGAGCCTGCATTATCCGCCCCGCTTCGGCGATCTGATCAAACGCCTCGCGCACCAATGGCAGCGCCGCTTGCGCCGCATCGGTGAGCAAGACGCTGCGCCCGGTTCGTTTAAACAATGGCGTCCCGGCATAGTCTTCAAGTTGACGAATATGTTGCGAAATCGCGCCCGGTGTAACGTTCAATTCATCCGCCGCTTTAGTGAAAGACAAGCGGCGGGCGGCGGCTTCAAAAGCGCGCAGCGCGTTCAAAGGGGGAAGGCGATCATTCGTGTCTGACATAATTTTCGTTTATAACCAGATTTTGATTGTAGTTTCTCTAAACAATGGAATAAGGCTCTTTCGGTTGCGGAAACCGCTTCGTCAACTCATTTCTCTGCCACTGATCGATCGAATGGATTTTTAGCGCAATGCGTCTCTTTCCTGCGTTTTTCTATACAGACGGGGCTCACGTCACCGTGTTTGGGGGCGGCGAAGAAGCGCGCCGCAAGGTTCGCTTGCTGTCGAAGACAACCGCGCACATCACCGTGGTCATCGACACCAAAATCGAGCCCGGCTTCGCAGAGGAATTTGCTGGACGGATCACCATTGCACCGCGCGATATGGCCGGCCAAGCCTTAGACCGCTCCAAGTTCGCGATCGTCGCGTGTCGAACAAAAGAGAATTGCGACCAATCCATCACATGGGCCCGCGAATATGGCGTGCCGATTAATGTCGTCGACCAACCCGAAGAGTGCGATTTCACAGTGCCCAGCATTCTGGAACGCGGAGAGATTGTCGCCGCCGTCGGATCTGGCGGGGCAGCCCCGGTCCTCGCCAAGCGCGTCCGCACCAGTTTGGAAGCTCTGATGCCGCAAAACATGGGGCCGCTATCTGAGCTGGCTCGAGATTTCCGGCCGCGTGTGTATCAAGTGCTCGATGATGGAATGAAACGCCGGCAGTTTTGGGAATCCGCTCTAAACGGGCGCCCCGCGGAAGCGGCCATGGTCGGTGATCTGGATCTCGCGCTCGCGGAGATGGAAGCGCTTCTACAAAACATCGCGCTCGGCGCCGATGCGATCGGTCCTGTACATATTGTTGGCGCCGGTCCGGGTGATCCAGAACTGCTGACCTTGAAAGCCTTTCGGCTGATCCAGAACGCGGACATCGTCTTTCACGACCGCTTAGTCAGCGATGAGATTATGGACTTGGTGCGGCGCGATGCGACCCGCGTCTCCGTTGGTAAAGCCAAAGCCAATCACACTGTCCCGCAAAGCGAGATTCATGAACTGATGATCGAAGCCGCGCAGGCGGGCCAAAATGTGGTCCGGCTAAAGGGCGGTGACCCGTTCATCTTTGGCCGCGGCGGTGAAGAAATTGAAGCGCTGCGCGAAGCAGGCATCGAAGCGACGGTTGTGCCCGGCATTTCGTCTGCTTTGGGCTGCGCCGCATCGGCAGGCTTGCCTTTGACGCATCGCGATCATGCGCAGACGCTAACCTTTGTTACCGGTCACGCCAAATCTGGTGAAGTGCCTGACCTAGATTGGGACTCATTGTCCAAGCCGGCTCAAACCGTCGTTGTGTTTATGGGGGTCGGTACGGCCTCAACCATTTCGGAAAAGCTCATCCAGGCCGGCCGCGCCACGTCCACCCCTGTGGCGGTGATCGAGAACGGCACTCGAGCCAACGAAATCCGCGCCTACGGAACGTTGGCCGAATTGCCGCAATTGATTACGCGTGCTGGCATCAAAGGCCCGGCCTTGCTGGTCATCGGCGAAGTGAGCGCGATTCCGGCTGAGGCCCTTGCCAAACTTTCATCGGAGGCTGCCGCATGACATCCGTGCGTCCAAAACTCAAACCTGAAACGCCAAAAACTGTGACCGCTTGGGAGACCGCGACTGGCAATGTCGTGTGGCTCCGTGCCGACATGACTTGGACGCAAGACTCAAGCGAGATTGGGGTGTTCACCGGCGACGCTGCTGAAGCGGCGCTTGCCACCGCGAAGACGCAGGAAGGGACGATCACTGACCCATACTTCATGGAAGTGACTGAGGACGGCGCAGTCGCTGGCCGCGAGACACTGCGCGAAAGCATTCGCGCCAACGGGCCGACTGTGCCGTATGGAGTGATCATCTGATGCCATCGCGCGAAATCACTAAACTGACCCTGTATGGCGACAGCATTTCTGGGAATTGTCAGAAGCCGCGTTGGACCGCAGATTATCTCGATATCGAGCATGATTGGGTGGAAGTCGACATTCTCAATGGCGGCACGCAATCAGAAGAATTTCTGTCTTTGAACCCGGTTGGACAAGTACCAATTGCGCGCTGGCCTGACGGTCGGGTCTTGCCACAATCAAATGCGATTATGCTCTATCTGGCAGAAGGCTCAGACCTCATCCCCGAAGACACGTTTCAACGGGCACAAATGAATAGCTGGCTATTCTGGGAACAGTATTCCCACGAAACCTCCATCGCGGTGCGCCGATTTAAGAAACACTATCTGAAACTTCCGGATGACGAGATTGATCCACAATTGATGGTCAAAGGACGCCGCGCATTGGGTGTCATGAACATGCAGTTGACCTGGACAGATTGGCTGGTCGGCGAGAATCTAACCTGCGCAGACATTGCGCTTGTCGCATACACGCGCGTTGCGCACGAAGGTGGGTTTGATGTCGCAGAGTTTCCGAATGTTGAGCGCTGGGTCAGCCGCGTTGAAGGCGCGCTGGCGATTGGCCACGCTATGCCCAAAGAAGGGGTGACTTTGTAATGTATCGTTATGATGAATTTGACGCCAAGATCGTCAAAGATCGGGTTGATCAGTTTCGTGGGCAAGTCGAACGTCGCTTGTCTGGCGACATCCTCGAAGACGAGTTCAAGCCGCTGCGGCTACAGAATGGCGTGTATCTGCAATTGCATGCCTATATGCTGCGCGTCGCCATTCCATATGGCCAGCTAAATGCCGCGCGGATGCGCAAATTGTCCAAGATCGCGCGCGATTATGATCGCGGTTATGGGCATATGACCACGCGCCAAAATATTCAGTACAATTGGGTCGCGCTGAAAGACATTCCGGATGTCTTGGAAGAGCTCGCCGAAGTCGAAATGCACGCCATTCAGACCTCTGGCAATTGCATCCGTAATGTCACGTCTGACCATTTTGCTGGCGCCACCAAAGACGAAATTATGGATCCTCGACCTTGGTGCGAGATCATTCGACAATGGAGCACGTTCCATCCCGAGTTCGCCTTCTTGCCGCGCAAATTTAAGATCGCCGTAACCGCAGCTGAGCATGATCGCGCCGCGATCCGTGTGCACGATATCGGCCTGCATATGCGCGAACGCGATGGCGTGGTCGGCTTCGAAGTGCATGTCGGCGGCGGCCAAGGCCGGACGCCAATCATCGCCGCGATGGTCAATGAGTTCGTCCCAGAAGCAGAAATCTTGGATTATCTGGAAGCGATCATGCGGGTCTATAATCGCTTTGGTCGCCGCGATAATAAATATAAGGCGCGGATCAAGATCCTGGTCACAGAAACCGGACCTGAAGAGTTCACCCGTCTGGTCGAAGAAGAGTATGCGGCGCAACAATCGAGCGAGAAGATCGCTCTACCGCAAGCCGAGATTGACCGCATCAATGCCTACTTCGCACCGCCGGCGTTTGAAGACAAAACAGAATCCAGCGACGCGTTCGAGCGCGCCAAAGCCGCCGACCCGGCTTTTGCCAACTGGGCTAAGATCAATTTGCACCCGCATAAAGTGCCTGGCTATACGTCGGTCACGATTAGCCTGAAGCCACTTGGCGGTCTGGCGGGTGATGCCACAGACAGCCAAATGGCTGTCATGGCGCACTTGGGCGAGACTTACGCCTTTGATGATATCCGCGTGACACATGCGCAAAATGTGGTGCTGCCGCATGTCGCGCTAGATGACCTCTATACGGTGTATCGCGAGCTCGATGCCGCGGGTCTTGCGACCGCCAATGAAAGCCTGATCACCGACATGATTGTCTGCCCAGGGCTCGACTATTGCAACTTGGCGAATGCCCGTTCGATCCCCGTCGGCCAGGAGATCCAAAAAGTCTTCTCTGATCCGGCTTACGAGCAAGATATTGGTAAGTTACACATCAACATTTCCGGCTGTATCAATGCTTGCGGCCACCACCATGTCGGCCATATCGGCATTCTCGGCGTCGACCGCAAAGGTGAGGAATATTACCAAATCTCACTCGGCGGACGGGCGGATGAGAAAGCCGCCGTCGGTCAGATTATCGGCAAAGCGCTGCGCCACGAAGAAGTGCCTGATGCGGTTAAAACCATTGTCGACACATATCGAGACTTGCGCACCAGCGCGGACGAGAAATTTATCGAAGCGGTTGAACGCGTTGGCGTCGAGCCGTTCCAGGAGGCGATCTATGCTTCGGAGTAGGTTGAGCGCAGCTCAATCGATTGATCCGGTGGATCCATCGAAAACGGAGAAGGCCGCGGCCGCGGCTCTAATAGGAGAGCCAATATGCCTTTAATCAAAGACGGCGCCGAAATCGAAGACACTTGGACCTTCATCGACGAAGGGGCCGAGCTTCCGTCTTCAGGATGCATAAGCCTCCCTTTAGCTAAGCTAATAGAAGATTCCGACGCGATCCTGGCGCGAAATCAGCAAATCGGCGTGCGTCTGGCACCGGCCGATGATCCGCATGATTTGACGCCGTTTCTCGACCGTATCGCCTTGATTGAAATAGATTTTCCTAAGTATGCTGATGGCCGTGGTTTCTCCCAAGCTCAACTGCTCAGACGGCGTTTAGGCTATACGGGAGAGTTGCGGGCGGTGGGCGAAGTGCTGAGAGATCAGATTCTCTATATGAACCGTTCAGGGTTTGACGCTTATCAGACCTCAAGGGCCGACCTACCTAATGTTGTGAAAGCGCTGGAAGAGTATTCAGCGTTCTATCAACCCGCCGCGGACGGTCAGACATCTGTCTTTTCGAGGCGCCACGCGAAAGCCTAAGGCACATGCCCTATTCTGACATTAGCTTGCGGATCGACGAAGACGTAGATCAGCGCCTGAAGCGTATGAATGACGAGCTTCGTGGTGCCTCCGCTCAGACGATTTTGCGCGCCTCAATCCTGCGCGAGTGGGTGGGCAGCCTGACTTATGTGTCCAGCTTTGGCGCTGAAAGCGCAGTGATGTTGGCGCTGATTGCTGATGTCGATCCCGACTTGCCAATCGTCTTCTTGGAAACCGGCATGCATTTCCCGCAAACCCTGGACTATAAAGACGATCTGATTGAGCGGCTTGGTCTGACCAATGTACGCAACATTGCGCCAGATGAGGCAGAGCGTCAGGCGGAAGACCCGAAGAACACACTTTGGAAAACCGACCCCGACGCATGCTGCACCTTGCGCAAAGTCCGCCCACTGGAACCCGCTCTTGAAGGCTTCGACGCTTGGATTACCGGCCGCAAGCGCTTCCATGGTGGCGCCCGTATGTCTCTACCAGTGTTTGAACATGCCGCTGGCCGTTTCAAAGTGAACCCGCTGGCAAGCTGGACACAAGAAGACGTGCAAGCCTACTTCAAGCGCCGTGAATTGCCACGTCATCCGTTGGTGGCCCAAGGTTATCCGTCTATTGGTTGCTGGCCATGCACCAAACCGGCAGAGGACCCGAACGACATTCGCTCTGGTCGCTGGGCAGGGCAAGACAAAAGCGAGTGTGGTCTACACGTCGAAAAAGCGGAACGCCCTCGCGTCTTCTAAGACAAGTTCACAAGTCATAATTTGGCCGGAAAGCATGTCATATTCGATGGCATGCTTTCTGCGTTTAAGGGGATCTTCGCGGCGCTGCTCGGCAGTGCGTTTAGCCTTTCAGCCTTGGCGGACCCCGCTGATGAGTTGATAGGCAGCGCGCTCTTACAAGAAGCCATGGCTGCGAAAGCCGATGCCGCTAGCGAGATCAACAATGATCGCTATTTCAGCGTGATCGATTATCGCGCGCCTTCAAATGTGCCGCGCTATTTCCTCGTCGACACGACAGATATGAGCGCGGAAGTGTTTCTCGTTGCGCATGGCCGCGGCTCTGACCTCAATCATGATGGCATCGCGGATCGGTTCTCAAACATTGAAGGCTCGAAAATGACCTCACTTGGGGCTTATGTGACTGGGAGAACTTATTATGGCGCACATGGTTTGTCGCTGAAGCTAAAAGGTCTCAGCCCGCAAAACTCACGCGCTGAAGAACGATTGATTGTCATTCATGGCGCCGATTATGTCCACGCCGATCGCGCGGTGCTCGGTCGAAGCTGGGGGTGCCCGGCATTGGCGCGCGATGACGCTGAGCGAATAATCCCCCTCATAAAAGGCGGTAGTTTCCTGTATGTAGTGGGAACACAATCAGAGGACGCGCCACAATGACTGTCGACGAATTCCGCACGCTTGCTTTGTCATTACCAAAGTCCATCGAAAAACCGCACTTCGAACGCGCAAGTTTTCGGGTCGATGCACCACGAGGGAAAACCATCGCGACTCTCTTAGAAGCCGACGCCACCGCGAATGTCTTTTTAACCCCAGAAGAGCAAGAGATGCTGATTGGCGCGGAGCCAAGTGTGTTCTCGAAAGTCCCGAACAAATGGGGTGATAAAGGCGCCACGACGCTCGACCTCGCCAATTGCGATGAAACAACCGCCCTATCAGCGCTGAAAATGTCTTGGCGCCACGCCGCACCCCCAAAAGTGCAAAGCGAATTTGCTGATACTTAAAGGGCTTTGAAAACCGCGTCCCAGCGTTTCCAAAGCCCCTAGCGTGTGCGAACCCGCTTCGAAAAGCGGGACATACCCCCACCCAGCCCCGGGAGGAGAAAAAGCTCACTGGCTCCTGCGAAAGCCTCGAGCCTTATTCATCAAGCAAGTTTTGTTGGTAGCGGCATCCCCCATTTGGGTGAGACTAAGCGAAATTTGGCTTTTGAGACTTATACTTGCGTCGTGAGCGGCTTTTGGCCTAGTTTTCAAGACAGTCGATCGGTGAGGCAATCTTGGGACAAACAACGCGGCTCCAACACTTGCAAGCTCTTTTGCTAGAAGCAGTGTTTGACGAATCTGCATTGGTGCCCGCGCTTCAAACATTTGCCGAGATATGTAACGCGCCGATGAGCCAACTCATGGTCGCACAGCGCAATCGGACTCTGCTGCGGTCAACTTTCTCGAGAGACCTTGAACAAGATATCGGGCCCACCGAAGCGCTATACCAGGATATCAATCCGCGTGTGCTTGCCACACCGTTTATGCCGAAAGGCAAAGCGACGCGGGATAAGGACTTCATTTCGTACGACCAAATCCACAGTAACCAGACCTACCAGGAGCTCATATTGCCTGCGGGATTGGGCCACTTCTCTGGAGTTCCCGTCATCCACAACGAGGACATGACCGCCGGAATTGCGCTGCATCGCCATATCGCCGAAGAGGCGTTTAGCGATGACGAGGCGCGCCTCCACGAAGCCGCGTCTGCCGTATGCGCACCGGTCCTCGATCTGGCCTCGCGCATCGAAAGCGAACATGTCCGCGCAACGGTTGATTTGTTTGGTGAAGAAAAAGCCGTCGCCATCCTCGATTATCGCGCCCGCGTGCGTGATCAGAACGTTCAGTTCGAAAGCTTGCTGAAATCCGTAGCGGCAACCATCGCACCTAACCGAAAACTTATCCTGGGGTCCGAAGCTCAACGCGTCGCGCTGCACCGCGCATTGGGCACGCATCTTGGCATTGTCGGCGGCGCGTTCATTCTGATCGGGACGGATTTGAGCGCACGCTGGTTGTGCCGCGTCTACCCAAAGCCTGCCTTCACCCTCCTCGGGCCAGAGCCAGGGCATGCGATTTTGGTCGCTGAACGGGTCGACCAACCTTTAGTCCTAAACGAAGACTTGGTTCAGCAAGTCTTCAATCTCACACCCGCAGAAAGCTCGATTGGCAACCTCGTTTTCCAAGGCAAATCTGTCCGCGAGATCGCTGCGATCCGGGATATCTCGATCGAGACCGTACGCTCGCACGTGAAACGCATTTTGCAGAAGACCGAATCCAATCGCCAAGCTGAACTGGTGGCAAAACTTGCTCGGTTTACGCAGTCCTCAGGTGCTTGATCCTAGCGCCGAGTTCGGCTTAAAGCGCCTTCATGACTGATCAAATGCCCGACCGCCTGAGCGTGAACCCAAATAGCCCTTACTATAATGAGCAACTTTTGTTGCGGGGCGTTGGCATCCGCTTCAATGGTGAAGTGAAAACCAATGTCGAAGAGTATTGTATCTCTGAAGGTTGGATCAAAGTTGCTGCCGGCAAAGCAGTGGATCGCAAAGGCAATCCACTGACATTAAAGCTGAAAGGCACGGTCGAAGCTTGGCCGGAAGACGGCGATAAGGAATAAGCCGCCCTATTCCGCGCTGAGCGCCGCGTAAACGACTTCACTCGCCGCCTCACGCAAGTCGAGCGGACCATCAGGACGGCCTCGATCAAAGATTTGAACCATCCCGATAAAATACAGCTCGTTGACAGGATCGACCCAGAACCAAGTCCCTGCGGCACCGCCCCAAAAATAGGTTCCAGCTGGGACCACAGTCGGCACGGCGGCGGGATCTTCAAATGTGCCGATGGTTAGGCCCATACCCATTCCTGGATAGACGTCACCCTGATTGATCCCCAACGAAGACATCACCTGATCCTCGCGAAGAACATTGGTGCGCATCAATTCGAGCGTCTCGGGCTTCAAAATCCGTACGCCATCTAGCTCACCTTGGTTCGCCAGCATTTGCGAGAACCGGCTATAATCATCCATCGTCGAGACAAGCCCGCCTCCGCCCGATTCGAAACCAACGGTTTCTTTGCGAAACATCACGCCTGGAAACGGAACCGGCACCAATGCGCCCGATTCTGGATCGAAACCGTAGACTTCACTAAGCCGATCATAGTCGTCGGCTGGAACATAGAAGCCGGTATCGGTCATGCCGATCGGCTCAAACAGTCGCGTTTGCAGATAATCTCCAAACGTCTGACCGGACAGTTTTTCGATAATGTGGCCCTGAATATCCATGCCAACGCTGTAGAACCAGGCCTCGCCTGGTTGGAAAAGAAGCGGCACACCGGCGACTTTGTCGATGAATGTCTGCAAGTCTGGAGATTCGAGAATCTTCTCATCACGAAAGGCGGCATTTGCAGGATCGATCCCACTCAGACCGTATGCGAAACCCGATGTGTGGGACATCAGCTCCCGCATCGTAGGCGGGCGTTCCAGATCGACAAGGATCGCAGAGCCATCGTCATTGACGCCACCGAGAACCTTGAGGTTCTCGAACTCCGGTACGAATTTGGTCACCGGGTCATCGAGTTCAAACAATCCCTCTTCGTACAGCATCATCATGGCAACGCCGGTAATCGGCTTGGTCATCGAATAGATTCGATAAATCGTATCATCCTCGATCGGCGCCTGAGCCTCGAGCCCGCGCAGTCCGGATTGGAAATCGCTCACCACTTCGCCGCGATGTACCAACCGGGTGTGGATACCGTATACATCGCCATTGGCCACAAAACTCGCCATTTTCGTCTCTATCGCCGCAATGCCTTCAGCAGAAAATGTCGGCGCGGTGTCTGGCTCGGCATCAATGACGGTTTCGATCACCGGTGGCGCGTCTGCGATGACCGGAGCGGTCTCGACGTCAGACGTGGCGCAGGCTGCGAGCATGAATGCCGTGGCGCCGATGAGTATACGCGTTGAGGCTCCACCAAGATGTCGTCGTGCGATCATAATTCTCTCCAAACTTGTGAAGAGATAAATGCGTCAGCCAAACGCAAGAGAAAAGACCTTCCGTCGCGACGCCGCAAACTTGTGACTAATCTTCGCGAATGCCCATATTGTCGATTAGTCGAGTCTGCCCCATCCAAGCAGCTCCGAGGATTCGCGCCGTCTGGTTCGGCGAAACCGGCCCCTCCGGCAAATCCTTCAAAGTCTCTGGGTCGACCACGGATACGTAATCGAGCGTCGAAAAGCCCGCTTTCAAAATACGGCGACGCGCTTCTTCAAGCGCGACTTCCACCGCAACTCCGATCTCGATCCGGCAACGCGCCCGGTGTAAGGCCGCGCTTATCGTGTTGGCAACCTGACGATCCGCATCGGACAGGTAAGTGTTTCGCGAGGATTGCGCCAAACCATCTGCGTCCCGCACGGTTGCGCCGCCAATAATCTCGATCGCGAACCCAAGATCTCGCACCATCCGACGGATGATTTGCAGCTGCTGGTAGTCTTTGGCGCCAAACACGGCGAGATCTGGCTGCACGTGTACAAATAGTCGCGCCACCACGGTGGCCACGCCGTAAAAGAAGTGTGGTCGGAACTGACCGTCCAAAAGGTCCGACATGCCTTCAACCCCGACATTGGTCAGCGACCCTTCGGGATACATCTCTGCGACGCTCGGCAGGTAAACAATGTCCGTCCCAACTTTTGCGAGGCGCGCAATGTCTGCCTCTTCGGTGCGCGGATAGGTGTCGAGATCTTCGCCTGGTGCAAACTGGGTTGGATTCACGAAGATGCTGACGACCGTGACATCCGACTGCGCCCTGGCTGTGCTGACCAATGAAACGTGGCCATCGTGCAACGCTCCCATGGTCGGAACAAAGCCAATCTTACGGCCCTCACGGCGATGTGGCGTCAAGACCTCACGCAGCTCTTTGAGGGTTCGCACACGCGTCGGAGATTTAATCATTACATTCGCTCCAGAATCGAATTCGTAAACGACCTGTTAACCCTTTGCGGAGATTCTTTAAGACATGAGAAAGCACATCCTTCCCCGCCTTAAAGCGCTGTTCACCGCAGCTTGTGCAACCCTCTACACAAGGCAGGCTCGGCCGACTATGCCGAAATTCAGCCTTGAACCAGAGACCGAACCGAGTTTGGCCCCTGATGACGCGTGGCTGTTCGAGCCCGAAGCCGCTGTTGAAGCGGTCCGCGTTAGACTTTCAAATGAGATGAACGGACTTGCCGAGAGCTTGTCAGGATTGCGAGAGGCACTGTCTCTCATCCACGGCGAAACACCGTTCCCAGTCGAAGCCACAACCATGGCGCCTTGCGCCATTCACCACCATGACGATCTGTTGTTTGACGGCGAGGCGGAAGCGCCGTTGATTCCAGCTCAGGAAGAAATCAGTGGTGGCGAAGGCGTGTTCTTGTTCGATGATGCCCCAAGCTTCGAAGACGAACAGCGTATCGCAGAGCACCAGCACGCCGCTTAATGATTTAACGGAGAGAGCCCCCGGCGATGGCCGATGGATATGGACATGTAGGCGATACCGCCGACACACTAACACTTTCGACCCCGGCACAAAAACCGTGCCGGGTTATCGTTGTTGGTAATGAAAAAGGTGGCGCCGGCAAATCGACAGTGTCGATTCACCTGGCGATCGCGCTGATGCGCATGGACTGCAAAGTTGGTGTCATTGACCTCGACGTCCGTCAAAGGACGCTGACGCGGTATCTGGAAAACCGCATGCGCTGGATGCAATCCACGGGCGCGAAACTGCCAATGCCCGAAATCATTCGTGTTGATGCCAGCACGGAACGCGATCTGGATCGCGCTGAGAAAGAGGAAACCGATCGTTTTCACGCCTCGCTCGAGCGCCTGAAATCAGTTTGTGATTTGATCATTGTCGATGCGCCTGGCGGTGACACCTACCTATCTCGCATTGCGCATCTGAGTGCCGATTCGCTGATTACCCCGCTAAACGACTCGTTTGTCGATTTCGATCTGCTGGGCGACGTCAATCCGCAAACGCTGGAAGTGCTCCGCCCTAGCTTCTATTCGGAAATGGTTTGGCAATGCCGCAAGAATAAGGCGCGTACGTCACGCCAACCAATTGATTGGGTGGTGATGCGCAATCGTGTTTCACCGCTCGAGGCCCGCAACAAACAAAAGGTTGGTGAGGCGCTATCGAACCTGTCGAAACGGATTGGTTTCCGTTTGGCACCTGGCCTCTCGGAACGTGTCATCTATCGCGAGCTTTTCCCAGCCGGTCTGACGCTTTTGGATTTAACCGAGAGCGGCTCGAACGTGTCATTCACGATGAGTCACGTCGCCGCGCGGCAAGAGCTGCGCGACTTGGTGATCATCATGCAATTGCCGGAACTGGCAGGCCGCGAGATCTCATTCTAGCGATTTCGAACCATTGACTGGTGCTTGGTTCAACGCCGAACGTGGTGGTCGAAATGACGTCGTCACGCCCTGGTGCTGCAGTCGCTCGAACCACGCATGGACCGGGAATTCCAGAGCCCTCTGATCTAACCGCGATGGCACGATCAGCTCGGGCCTCCGGAACAAAGCGCCAGGCGGCATACCGAATACATTTTTCACCGCGCGATTGAAGTTTGCATTCGACGAAAACCCCCACTTTTCAGCAACTTCCGTCAAGCGACCCCGATGAATGCCGCCTTCCGCGAGGTCCCAGACAGCGGCATAGAGACGTCGGTCTTGAATGTAACGGCGGACGCCGCCATCGGCCTCAAACATGCGATAGAGCGTCGCCCGCGACAAGTTGAACAAGTTACAGATTTGTGCGGGAAGCAGACTAAGGTCGCCCAAATTCTCTTCGACATGATTTCGGATCAGAGCGTTGCGTGCGCGCCACCACTCGACGCGGTCCGAGGATGGGTTCCGATGGCTCGAAAGAACAGAATTGATCAGATGCAGCAGCGTATCGGATTGATAAGAGACCTGCTGTGGCATCGGATTGGAAAGTTCGAAAAACAGGTGCAGCTCGGACGTCAACATTTTCCCTTGCAAGGATTGAGTTGATATCAGCACAGGATCAATTCGGTCAGAGTGCGAAAACCCAAGCGATTCACGCGGGACAAACACCATTTCGCCAACCGCATCTTGATACGAGGCCTTAAATGGCTGCGCGAGATCGATGATCGTCAAGAAACCGGGGCGCTGCACAAATGACCGCGCCTCATGTTCCAGCGCGACGGTCCCGGAGGTGAGATTTAAGATCACCAACGCACTGTTTGGCGTTAATGCCTGGCGTTTGCCACGCTTGATCAACTGGCTGCCCGTGGCAAATCTTGCGCCAGCAAGAGCGCCACAATCTATGCCTCGCCATAAACTGGTGCCGTCCGCGCTTCGCGGATGCAGCGCACACATTTCAGCAATGGGCGCCCAAACAGCGGCCCAGTCTGCGGTTGGAATTGAGGCCAAACGCCATGGCGTTTCAGTTGGGAGCCCCACGCTCAGAGTTGTCACTGCTTCGTTTTGCATGACACTCTTCTTATTGTGATTTTAGTCGCTCGAAATTCTCATTCCGTCTCAAAATTAGCGAAAATCAAGTAATCGAATTCGTAACGTAATCACAAAACTTATACTTCGAGTGTTTTTGAGACACAGAGCTAATGATCATTTTGAAATCACTGCATATAAAGTACTCGTACGATGATACTTCAAAGGAAACTTCGACGTTTGTTGTACAAGTGAATAGCTCTTAACTTCCTTTTGGTTGCAACTACTAACGTCCCCTAGTACTCACGCAATCAATTGGCGCGCCTTGGTCGTTTAACGCAGTCGGCCAAGGCGCATTTTTTCTCGACAAATTGTATTAATATTCGAATAATACAGTTTTAATAAATTATCAACTAATTATTACAGTTTGCAATCAGTTTCGCTCAAGTATCTTGGAGGCTGAGTATTCGCGCCTGTCTTGCGTCGAAGTGACTTTTTATAGTGGGCGCCCACCGGCAACCTTGGCTATCCGATGAGCAGTTCGCGGGCCTGGGATTGATGATTGAGCGAGTCGCTTTGACTCGGGTCGGTTGTCTCAGTCTCAAATTTGAATAGCGCACCTGGTGGGCAACCGAACACGCTCTGAACAGATCGATTGAAGTTCGCCGCGGACGAAAATCCCCATTGTTTTGCGGCGCGCTGGATCTTGCCCCTGTACGCACCCTCAGCAGAGATATCGATCAGTGCATGAAACAACCTGCGATCAACGATGTAATTTCTCACACCGCCAAAAACTTCAAACATCCGATAAAGTGTGGCGCGCGACACGCCAAAATTCGGCAACATTTCGTCGGCACTCAGATCTAATCGTCCGAGGTTTTGTTCAATGTAAGCTTGCATTGCGCGTAATTGCGAGTCCCGCGACGCCCGGCGCAGATTGGAGCTGTGATGCGGTTGCGCGGCCGCCTCGCGCACGACCGCAAACACCCGATCCACCAGCGCAGACGGCACGCCCCCTGTCGACATACGAAGTGTCCGAAAGACCTCTTGGAACAATCCGAGGAGCGATTTGTGGATGAGATCGTTGCGGTTGAACACGCGCAAGGCCAGTCCTTCGGACGTTTCCGCTGCAATGAATCGGCGCGGTATGAGCATAGATTCGACCACAGACGGGTATTGCAGCGCCGAAAAGGGTCGTTCTAGGTTGCGAACGGCCACCTCGCCTGCGCGAACCTGGAAAGGCACAAGATCGGTTGATCCGATTGTGCGACCGCTCACATATCGCGTCACGAGAACGTGCTCCCCAAATTCGGACAAGTGGTTGAGTGTGCGGCGCAGAATCTGGCCGCCGCAAGTGCTGCGCCAGAAGACTAACGGCCCAATGCGCCACACGTGCGCGCCCATTGTGGCTCGCATACGATCGGATTGGATTTGCGACACGTCAAAAAACGGTGCGCACAGATCGCGCCAGACGGCGCTCGCCCCGTGCTCAAACATCCACTCCATGGTCAACAGTTCGCGTGACTGACCTGTATCTATTATCCCACCGCGCGATTGAAATCCTTGCTCCACCGACCCGCCTTCCCACAATTCAGGCGCCCCAATCGAGAAGTAACATATCTATATTTATATTCAACTTTTTTATTATAGCGTAATTTACACTTTTAGTTGCTTTCTGTGATCACAACGTAAAGTATATTGATCTTTATGCCCAGTACATGAATATACATTCAGTATTCGGTTCGGCATCAAATCGGACCAGGCCCTGGCGTCAAACACCCACGCGTTTTCAATTTGCTAAAGAACAGGCTCGTCTAGCCGCGATCGACGTCGAGCCCCATCCAGTCTTTGGCTGGCAGGTCGTATATCATATCCATGACTTCGAACTGTACACCGACAGGCTTGCGGGAATTCGAATTCCACAATGCCACCACGCCAGATTGGCGGGCCGGATCGAACAAGATGAGCGAGCGATAGCCATCTACCGCACCACGATGTCCAACGACCCGGTGCCCCGCCTGGCCATACTTATAGACCCGCCATCCGAGCGCATATCTTGCGTCTCGCAAATGGCCGCCATAACGACGGCTCATGCTAGACTGTTCGCGCCGCGTATAGATGCGCGGCGCATGCAACTCATCCAGCGTATCCATATTCAGAATCTCGGGCGCCAATCCCATTTGTGCGCGCGCGAACTGCGCCAGATCTAAGATCGAGCCATTCACCCCACCCGCGGCTGGAACACGGTAATAGGAGCGCTTCAATGGTCGGCGCACCGGGCGTACATCTGAGCGGCGCTTTCGATAGGGTTCCGCCCAAGAGAAGGAACTGGTCAGGGCCTCTAATCCATAACTCGCATCGCGCATGTTTAAGGGCTCAAACAGCTCGATCCGCACCACGTCCTCGAAGGAGACCCCTCGGACCGAAGCCACCACTTCAGAGATCGCGTCGAACGCAACGTTTTGATAGGTGTGACAATCGCCCACTGGGCATGTCCGTTTCAGTTTCCCTAGCAGTTTTCGAATATCCGCCGGGTCGCCGCCATCTTCCAATCGCGTATCATAAGCGTTCGGCACGATGCCGACTTTATGGGACAAAAGATCTTCTACAGTTCCAACTTTTTCGCCACCGAGCGGCAGACGCAATGTGGTATTGAATTTAGAGATCGTATCGCCGAGGGACAGCTCTCCATTGTCGGCCATAATCCCGACCGTCGTCGACGCCACACCCTTAGACAATGATGCCCAACGGAAGACCGTATCCTTGTTCACCGGCACACCGTCTAAGCGGGTTTCCCCATAGCCTTCAGCAAAGGTAATCTCACCATCCTCAATCACCGCAACCGCCAGCCCTACAATGCCGGCGTCATCGGCGAGGCGGGTCAGGCGTTCGTCAAGCTTTTGATAGTCTATGGGCTCAGCAAACACGTCGCGCGAAAACGTAAAGACAATAAGAATGATGAGTGCGAGATAACGCAGTCCAAACATGGGAGCTCCTCAAACGCGTAAACGCTAATTTGGTTTGGAGCCTTCATCCCCTTCGGCAATCACGCTTCCGGCCCCGAAGACTCTTCCATTCAATACCGGCAATGCGGCACCGTTCGGGTCCACCGGTGGCTGGACGTCGCTAAAAGTCAATCTTAAATTGATTTCAGGTTCGACTTCGCTGGGCTCAAAGCTCTTATATGCGGCCTCGATAAGGTCTGTTACATGTTGGTCCCGCGACCGCGCTGTTGAGCCGCCAAACATGATCGCCACAACCCTGCGTCCGCGGCGTTTGGCGCTGGCCATCAAGTTGAACCCAGAGGCCCTCGTATATCCTGTTTTGATGCCGTCAACGCCAGTCACAACGCCGATTAGGCGATTGTGATTCTTATAGGTCGCTCGGCCCCAGGAGAATTTCTTGTTTGAGAAGTACCCGTAATAATCTGCATGATCCTCGAGCAGTCTTTCAGCCAGAACCGACATGTCACGCGCCGTGGACAGTTGCTGTGTATTCGGGAGACCGGAAGCGTTCTTGAACGTCGTGTTCTCCATCCCCATCGCGCGCGCTTTCGCCGTCATCAAAGTGGCGAATCGCTCTTCGGTTCCGCCGAGACGTTCAGCGACCACGACAGCGACATCATTCGCAGATTTCGTGATCAGGGCATTGATCGCATCTTTTGTGGTGATCGTTGCTCCGGCACGCAGGCGCAAGGAAGATGGTGGCTGGCTGGCCGCTGCACGAGACACCGGTAAACTGTCATAGAGCCGTATCTCGCCCGCTTTCATGGCGTCGAAAAGCATGTAGAGCGTCATCGCTTTGGTGAGTGATGCCGGGTAACGCGGGGCGTCCGCGTGGCGAGCGTGCAGGACCTGATCACGCTCAAGATCAATGACAATCGAAGCATACTTTTCAGCGCTCGCGGTCGGGGCCCAACCAAGCGTTATCATCGCGGTCGCTGCAAGCGCAGACTTCAACACTAACGCTGGGGCTTTGCCGGCCATGCAGGGCTCCTCCAAATCGGTCCGCCCCGGTGATCCAGGGAAACAATAGGATCGATCCATAAGGTTATCTACTGGTAAATGCACATAGCAATTTTGTTAGGATTCGGGCGCATTCCGTTACCAAAGTCTGAACCGCCAGGACTATATTGTGCACTGCACAAAATTTTGTTGCAATTGCTCAAATCAAGCGTATATTCCCTAACGGAATTCACAGGAATGATCATCATGACGGCAACGACTTCACCTTTCACATTTCCGTTCGGAACTTTTAATACGGACGCGTTCTCTCAGTATTTCTCAGACACAGATTCGATGGGCGCGTTTGCACGTGGTGCCATGGAAGCGTCGACCGAAAGCACGCGCGCATCCGTGAAAGGCATGCAGGAAGTCGGGCAAGCCATGATGGCGCACATGAAGCAGCAAATGAACTTATCAGTCGAGACGGGAAAGAAACTGGCCGAGGTCGGGTCTTTCGAAGACGCGCTGAGCATTCAAACGAATTTTATGAAGTCATCTTTCGAGAACAGTCTCAAAGGCTTCAGTGAAGTGTCAGAAGTCTACACAGAAACCATGCGCGACGCCTTTGCCCCTCTGGCGAAGCAAGCAAAAAAAGCCGCGAAGCGCGCAAAAACCGCTGCCGCGTAAACCGCAGCAGCAAAACAACAATGATGGAGAAACCGAGCCATATGGCTCGGTTTTTCGTTTCAGACGCTGACAAAGCAAGCGAGTCTCGGCAAACTTGTCGCTATGTCTGATTTCATCCATTTCAAATCCCTAAAGCGCCCCCCCAAACCGAACACATGTTTGGTCGCGCCTGAGAATTTCTGCCTCGCAACCGAAGCCGATTTCGCGGCCCCCGAATTTCAACTTTCCGGCGCAGAATTGTTCGCAAAACTCAACGACATGATCGCCACTGAGCGCAGCTTCAGTCAACTTGCCTCCGACGCTGAAGCGTTGCGACTGAAATTTGTCGCGACAACTGGATTTATGCGGTTCAAAGATGATGTCGATATCGAAGTCATTCCGCTCGACGACGGAAAAGCCACACTTGCCATCTACTCCCGATCGCGGGTCGGATATTCTGATCTCGGCGCCAATCGCAAACGGGTCACAAAATTAATTGCCGAACTGACCACAAATTGATCACTTTCCGGCTTGATCCTAAAGCTCCGCAGCGTCAGTCTACACATTCGTGAAGGAACACTTATCTTGTAAGCCATGTCTATCAGAATTGACCGCATAACGCTTTCAGATCCGAATGAACCGCAAGGCCCGGTTGGCCCCGGTGATGGAGAGGATGGTGGTCTCGGGATCGCCACCAAAACTCGCGTTCGGACGAAAAAGCCGAGCATGTATCGGGTGCTGATCTTGAATGATGATTACACGCCGATGGAGTTTGTGGTCCTGATCCTGGAGCGGTTCTTCAATAAGAGCCGCGAACAAGCGACTCGGATTATGTTGCATGTTCACCAAAAAGGTGTCGGTGTGTGCGGCGTCTATACATATGAAGTCGCGGAAACCAAGGTGGCGCAAGTCATGGACATGGCGCGACGGAACGAACACCCGCTGCAATGCACGATGGAAAAAGAGGACTAGGAGAATACGAAAATGCCAAGCTTAACCCCTAGTCTCGAATCGGCTCTCGAACGCGCACTCACCGCTGCGGGCGAGCGTCAGCATGAATACGCGACGCTTGAACACTTGCTGCTGGCTTTGACGGAAGATGATGATGCCGTCGAGGTGATGAGCGCGTGCAAAGTCAATATTCCAGACCTGAAATCCGCACTCGAGCAATATATCGATGAAGACCTGTCTAGCCTGATCACGGACAGCCCTTCTGGACGTGTGCAACCAACGGCCGCCTTCCAACGCGTCGTTCAGCGCGCTGTCTTGCATGTTGAAAGCTCGGGTCGCGACGAAGTTTCCGGCGCGAACATTCTGATTTCGATCTTCTCGGAACGCGAAAGCCACGCCACTTACTTCCTGCAAGAACAAGACATGACCCGCTATGATGCGGTCAATTATGTCAGCCATGGCGTCTCGAAAGTGCCGGGGCAAAACCGCCCGAGCACACCGCGCGGTGCCGAAGCTGAAGAAACCCCTCCCAATGCGCCGCAAAGCGAAGCGCTTGATGCCTATTGCGTCAATCTCAATGAGAAAGCCAAACAGGGCAAAATCGATCCGCTGATTGGGCGGCAAATGGAAATTGAGCGCTGTATCGAAGTGCTCTGTCGCCGCGCCAAGAATAACCCAATCCTGGTTGGAGATCCGGGGGTCGGCAAAACCGCGATCGCTGAGGGCCTTGCCCGTATGATCGTCAACGGTGAAGTGCCCGAGATTCTTAGCGATGCCACCATCTGGGCCCTCGACATGGGCGCCCTACTCGCGGGCACGCGCTATCGCGGTGACTTTGAAGAACGCCTGAAAGCCGTCATGAAAGAAATTGGCGAACAAGAAAAAGGCATTCTCTTTATTGATGAGATCCACACCATTATCGGCGCTGGTGCGACGTCCGGCGGCGCGATGGATGCGTCTAACTTGCTCAAGCCAGCGCTTCAGAACGGTGAGGTCCGCTGCATGGGCTCGACCACTTTCAAAGAGTATAAACAGCATTTCGAGAAAGACCGCGCGCTATCGCGTCGTTTCCGCAAGATTGATGTGGTTGAGCCAAACGTCGAAGACGCGGTGAAGATTCTCACCGGATTGAAGTCGACCTTCGAGGACTTCCACGGTCTGCGCTATACCAATGACGCAATTCGGTCTGCGGTGGATCTGTCAGCACGCTATATGACCGATCGCAAACTGCCCGACAAAGCCATCGACGTGATCGACGAAGCGGGCGCGACTCAGTGGTTGGTGCCAGAAAACAAACGGCGTAAGACGATCGGCGTCAAAGAAATTGAAGCCATCGTCGCCAAGATTGCTCGCATCCCCCCCAAACAGGTGTCGAAAGACGATGCGCAGGCGATCAAGTCGCTGGAAGCCGACCTCAAGCGGGTTGTCTACGGCCAAGACCAAGCCATCGACGCGCTGTCGAGTGCGATCAAATTGTCTCGCGCAGGCTTGCGCGAACCGAACAAGCCCATCGGCTCTTACCTGTTCACTGGCCCGACCGGCGTTGGCAAAACCGAAGTGACACGTCAGCTCGCCTCTATTCTGGGAGTCGAACTGCACCGGTTCGATATGTCAGAATATATGGAGCGCCACTCGGTCTCGCGCCTTATCGGTGCGCCTCCCGGGTATGTCGGCTATGATGAAGGTGGCCTACTCACTGACGCCGTGATGCAGCACCCGCATTGTGTGGTCTTGCTCGACGAGATCGAAAAGGCCCATCCGGACCTGTTCAACGTGCTCTTGCAAGTCATGGATAATGGCACGCTAACCGACGCCAATGGTCGCAAAGTCGACTTCCGCAATGTCATTCTGGTGATGACGACGAATGCTGGCGCCTCGGATGCGGCGAAGAATTCGATCGGCTTTGGTCGCGGACGCAAGGATGACGAGCAAGAAGAAGCGTTGAAGCGCTTGTTCACACCGGAATTCCGCAACCGCCTCGACTCCGTCATCACCTTCGGCGGCCTGACGCCTGAAATCATCGAGCGTGTGGTCGAGAAGTTTGTCCTGCAGCTTGAAGTGCAACTGGCCGATCGCAACGTCACCATCGAATTGGCGGCGGGCGCGCGAGATTGGCTGGCCAAGCGCGGTTTCGATGCCGAGTTTGGCGCCCGCCCACTCGCGCGGGTCATCTCCGAACACGTCAAGAAACCAATGGCGGAAGAATTGCTGTTCGGCAAACTGTCCAAAGGCGGCACGGTGAAAATCGGGTACGACAAGAAGAAGGACGAACTGACCTTCAAATATGTCGATGAGAAGCCAGCCAAGCGGAAGCCAAAAGCAGCTGGTAAAGGCGCGGCTGAAAAAGTTTAGACCTTCGTGTCTCCAAGCACGCCCTCGTCCTTCGACAAGCTCAGGATGAGGGCGGATTGGCGCCAGAGCTGTTACAAATATATCCATATTCCGCATTCCTGACGAAAGTCAGGACCTATGGCGGCTGGGGGTATGATCAGCCAGCCGCCATAGGTGCCAATTTGCGTTGGCAATGCGGAATTTGGTTTGCGGGAACAAACAGTACGTGGATCGAGATCCTTTAAACCACCAAGGCAGTTTCCCGTGCCACAGTTAGATGCGGGACGCCGTCACTGGTTTTCAACCATGACACCCCTTCCGGAGAGACATTCACCGTCACCCGCTGACGATGCGCCGAAAAGCTTTGCCATTCGACCACATCAACCGGGGTATCGAAATGCAACGTGACTTGATACCCCGACCCAGCTTGCAATTCGCGCACGCCGTGAATGCGACCGGTGAAGGGTTGTTTCAAATAGTAGCCGCTCACCCGCTCACCAACTTGCCACGCCGTTTCCGGCGCGTTGGATAAGCGCGCTGAGGCGGTGTTCCAATCGCGAAACCCCATTTCCCGGGCAACATGCTCAAGCGCCGCGGCCAAAGATATGCCCGGTCCTTTTTCCGCTTTGATTTGTCGGGCGCGGGCTTTCGCCTGCACGCGTGTATAGATATGCGTCTTCATCGCACGACTCCTTTCACAGAACCGATAGGTCATTCAAAAGGCGGGGCTCGCATTACCGCCAGACCGGTTGTGAAATGGTCTGCGTAAAATCCGGCAAATCCGGAGAGATCTTCACCAAAGACAATCATGTCCCGCGAGCGGCAGGCGTCTCAACCTGCGCGCCGCTTACTTGACTTTATGGGCTGAGGTCAAGCGCTTTCGGGCTCGCTGTCCTCTTCCATGATGTCCATCATCTGCTCATGCAGCTCAGCTTCCCAGGACTCGGCGCGTTCTCGGATGCGATTGATATAGGCTTCATTCTCATGTCCAGGAATGTTCATGTCATAGACGTCGGCCACCTCAATCATCGATTGCTGGTCCATATCGTGGAATGCATCCTTCATGCGTTCCGCTGCCGCGCGCGGGGTGCCGAGCGCCTCAAAGGCAGACCGACCGATCCGCAGTGAACTGTCATACGTTTCGCGGATAATATCGCGGCAACCATGGGCCCACAGTTCATAGGTATGGTGCCGATCCACGGCGCGCGCGATGACATGCAAGTTCGGATAATTGCGCACCGCATAATCGACCAATTCCGTAATTTGGTCCTTATCATCGATGGTCACGATCAGCAGCTTGGCCTTATCAATCCCAGCCGCATGCAACAGATCGGGCCGCGTCGCATCGCCAAAATAAGTGTGGCTGACCCCATATGCGCGCAAAATTTCGAGCTGTTTCGAACTATAATCAATCACCGTAGAGGCGTATCCGGCCGTCCGCAGCATGCGATCGACGATGCCGCCAATCCGCCCGCGCCCAGCGATAATGATGCCATTCTCTTCAGCGATTTCGTCCATAGGTCGCTCTTGGCCCTTCGCGTAAATACCGGCGACAATTTGATCGTAGAGAATGAACAATAGTGGTGTGGCCAACATTGACAGCGCCACCACCAAGAGCAGCAAATCCGACACCAGCGTCGGCAATATTCCGTTTGTGGCGGTGAAGGCGAGTAAGACGAACCCGAACTCACCCGCCTGCGCCATACCAAGCGTGAGCAACCAACGTTGCGCCCCGCGGATCTTAAACGCCGTGCCAAGCAAGAACAGCACGAGCGCTTTAAGAACAATCAATCCGGCCGTCATCGTAGCGACGATGCCGAAATTCGCCGACAGAAGCTGGAAATCGATTCCGGCCCCGACCGTGATAAAGAACAGACCGAGCAATAGCCCGCGGAAGGGGTCAATATCGGCCTCAAGCTCATGCTTATACTCTGAATTGGCGAGAACCACGCCCGCCAGGAACGTCCCCAGAGCTGGCGATAACCCAACCAAGGTCATCAGCAAGGCGATGCCGATAACCATCAACAACGCCGTTGCCGTAAACAGCTCTCTCAGTTTGGCGCCCGCGACGAAGCGGAACAATGGCCGCGTGAGGTAGTTTCCGCCGAGAATCACTGCCGCAATCGCACCGATTGTGACCAACATCGTCTGCCAACCGTTGAGGTTTTCAACCAGGCTAAGCCCCCCTTCTGACTCGCCGCCTGCGGTCGCGTGCACAACTTCTGGAAATGCGAGCAGCGGAATAATGGCCAGCATCGGAATGAAGGCGATGTCTTGGAACAATAGAATGGAGAAACTCGCTTGCCCGCCATCGCTCGAAGTCAGGCCTTTTTCGTTTAAGGTCTGCAACACGATTGCGGTGGAAGATAATGCTAAAATCATCCCTATTATCAATGCCGTATTCCACGACTGCCCAAATGCCATCGCCACCGACATGACCAGAATCATGGTCACCAAAACCTGTCCGCCACCGAGACCAAACAATCGATTGCGCATTTGCCAAAGTAGCTTGGGCTCAAGCTCCATTCCGACCAGGAAGAGCATCATAACCACGCCAAATTCCGCAAAGTGCTGCAAGGCGACGACGTCGACTCCGAGCAAAGCGAGCAGAGGACTAATGGCGATGCCAGCGATCAAATAGCCGAGCACAGACCCAAGCTTCAATCGGGTCGCAATTGGAACGGCGATAATTCCGGCGACTAAGAGTATGAAAGCCAGTAATAGAAAATCGGACATGTGTTTGCTCGCGAAAAGAGTGCTTCGAAGCCATATAGGCGGCTTTGCGAAGATTGCGAAAGCCTAGCTGAGCCGGCGCTTGTTCTCTGCTGTGAAACTGATGTAGGCTCGGACCAGTATAGTCGTGGGAGGTGACTTTGGTTCGGTGGATCCTGGGTCTTTTAGTGGTGGTTATCGCAGCTGCGATTGCCGCCTGGTGGTGGATGAATCGCCCTTTGATGATCCGTCATCCCGATTTTGGCACCGATTGTTCCAATTTGGTGGACAATGCGGACCTCAACGCAAAAGTGGACTGCATTCGCGTTTGGTATGGCACCAACCGGCTGTTGCTCACCGATGACACGACATTGGCGAGTGACACGGTTGATGTCACCGCGGGTCTCGGCGAAAGCGGCGATCGATTGCGTCTCGGCCGCGCCGATGTTTGGCTCCCGAAACTGATCGAACAAGGCGGTAGCCGCGAGCGGGGCGACACGCCCCACATAAAAGGCGCTGCCCCCAGCGACGCCAATAAGCTGGCTGATTATGTGTTCCTCACGCGGATCACCAGTAATGGCCGCGAAACCTTCACGACCACCCTTCAGGATGCCGTGTATGATCAAGGTTCGGATGCGATATTGTTGTTCATTCATGGATTTAACGTTCAGTTTGACGAAGCCTTGGTCCGGGTTGCACAGCTATCGAATGACCTGTCGCGCGACAATCGCTTCGATATTGGTGTACCCGTCCTCTACAGCTGGCCGTCTGCGGGCGCGCTGTCGCTGGAGGATTATCAAGGCGACCGGGCAAGATCGCTTGGCGCAGCGCCATATCTTGAAGAATTCCTCGACATTCTGACCGAAGACATCAACGTCAACCGGATCAATGTGATCGCACATTCCATGGGCAATCGTGTCCTGACGCAAGGCCTTGAAGACTATGCACGGGACTATCTCGAACGCCATAATCGCGAGGATTTGGAGTTCCGCATCATGCTCGTCGCTGCGGATGTCGAGCGCGACATTTTTGATGCGGCCAGCGGCGTGTTTGATAATCTCGACGCCAATGTGACGATTTACACCTCTGACACTGATCGCGCCTTACACATTTCCAATATCGTCAATTCCAACGCGTCCAAGCGCCTCGGGGATACCGATACAAATCGGCCATATATCCGCGCCTCGCGCGAGTATCAGACGATAGATGCGACCGAGGTTACCACTGAATTGTTCGGTATCGGACACAATTATTACTCCGATAATCCGACCATTCTATGGGATATGATGTGCACGATCGGTGAAACCGGACCACAAGATCGCGCGCTTGAAATTGCCCGGTTTGGCGGATTGCCGGATGGCGATCAGTATTATCGCATCAATACAGAAATTGATCCTAATTCTGACGCCTGCACTCTACGCCGCACAGCTTATCCAGCGGGCGGCGCGCCGATTCCGAAAGTCCTGGAAGAGCCGGTTATCGATTCCGCACCCGCACCAGCGCCACCGCCCCCGGCAGACTCGGGTCCCCCTCCATCTCGTTCCATGAGTCCTATGGAAGAAGAAATGGTCGACGTCCAACGCACCTCCGAGCCTGTAACGCTCTTCATCGCGTCTTATGACACGATCGATCTGACCCCGCATGTGGAACAATTGGAATTGGTCATTGATCCCGACCTCGAGGTCGCCAGGCTCATCGTCCGCGCGCATACCGACACCGTTGGCACGTCTGCTGAAAATCTCGTCCGCTCCCAGCGATACGCGGATGCCATCGCCGATTGGTTTGTCTCACGTGGTCTCGATGCGGCATTGATCGATGCGCGCGGCCTTGGTGAGACGGAACTCGCGATTGAAACGGATGACGAGATCGCTGAACCATTGAATCGCCGGATCGAAATCACCGTCGAGTATGTCAACTAATCCGTGCTTAGTCGCGCACCACGCGAAAGCCTAAGCCGCGATCTTGAGTGCCGCGGCGAAACCGGGCCCGACTGGCCGCGCGGTGCTCCGCCGCGCCGGTCTTAAACGAGCCGCCGCGAACGACCCTTCGGTCACAATCACCGGTCTGGACAGCAGCCCCGTCGCTTGGCGCGTCGCGATAATTATTGACATAGCAATCGGCCACCCATTCACGAACATTTCCGAGCATTCCTGAAACACCCAATCCATTCTCGGGAAACTCAACCGTGTCCTTCACCGCGCTTCCGGAAGCGCCCGGGCCAGGATATGAGCTGCCCCACCAGTAGGCTGACATCTCTCCGCCACGCGCAGCATATTCCCATTCGGCTTCACTCGGCAGACGATAGGTTGCCCCCGAAACGTCACTTAGCCAGCTGGCATATGCGACCGCTTGGTCCCAGCTCACACCCGCAACGGGAAGCGTCCCTGCGCCTTGAGCCGCATTGCAGACCCCCGCGTCCTCGCAGAGCTGCCATTGGTCCTGCGTAATCTCGGTTTTGCTGATGGCGAAACTCGCCAGGGTTACTTCGCGTTGCGGACCTTCATTGCCGGTCCGGTTCGCCTCGTTGTCGGGCGACCCCATGGTAAAGGAACCGCCTGGGACATTGACCATTTCCGGACATTGATCGCAGGTGATGGCGGCGACCTCCGGCGCGTCCGTTGAATCAGCATCAGCCGATGTGCCGCCCATCAAGGTCTGAAAACCGAACCACCCCCCCGCGCCGAGTATGATCAACCCGCCCAGCAGCAACGGCAGTGGATTGGACGACTTTTTCTGTGATGGCGCAGCTGCAGCGGCGGCGGCCGATGCAGCAGCTTGCGGAGGTGGTGTGACGGGTGCTGGCTCGACTGGCGCCTTCTCGGGTTGAGGATCGGGTGCGGCTGGCGGTGGCGCCACTTCAGCAGCCGCCGGTGCAGAATCCATTGCCGCCGGACCAGATGGCTTTGGCATTTCTAAGCCGCGCTTGAGGTCGGCTACAAAATTGCTCCACCGTTCATCGCTGCGATCACCCTGCCAACCGATCAAATCGGCGGTTTGCACCAGCTCGAACATGATTGGCCGCTCAGCATCCTCAATCATCGCCGGAATGAGCACGCAATTGCGCTGACCTTGTGTGGCTTCGGCACGAACCCAAGTCGATTTCACTGATGTCTGAGACCAAAGCACCACCACGACGTGAGAGTCCCGCAGCATGGTTTCAGTGACTTCATCATAGGTCTGACCGGCGCGCAGAATCTTATCCCACCAAACCGAAAACCCCTCTGCCTCTAGTGCTTCGGCAATAGTCTGCGCCGTCGGGCGGTCGACCCGACTATAAGATAAAAAAATGTCTGCCACGTCCCCAAACTCTCTCTTATTATTATGGTTAATCTCTCCCTTTCCATCAGGGATGACACAAAATTCTGCCTAGCTAAAGCGGAAACCGTTTGCGCCACATATGGAACGCTCATTGAAAACTCTTTTTGTTTCAGAGACCAAGCCGGATACCTTCTTGCAAGATTGTAGCGATGCGTGCTTCCTTACACGGACAAATCGTGGGATGTTCGGGCATGGGATTTAGGTTCAATGATGAGCTGCTCCTCTCAGAGGAAGATCGCAATTTGGCGAACTCTGCCTATCCCAATGTCTATTTTGCGCTCGACCACCCCGAGCTCAGAGACGAGTTTCAGCGCATTGATAAGCTCGCCAATACGGCGAAACGCGCATCGCGCCGGGTTGGGTGCGCCGCTCTGATTTTCGCCACACTGTCTTTGCTGACCTTCCCAATTGCGATGTTTTTGCAAGGGATTTTCAGCGAAGCTCAATTGCGCGATGATTTCCTACTAGTGTTGGGAATCCTTGGTGCGTCTTTCGGTATCCTCGCATTGATCTTCGGAAATCTAGGATTGGGTTTCGGTCGGCTCAAGCGAAAGTGGTTGCAGCAACGCCTGATCACCGAGCGCCTCCGCCAATGGCACGCACAGCACCTTGTGGCGCATGCCGCAGATATTGCCTGGGTCGCTGGATCGGATGAGGATCGCGGCGCTTGGCTGGCGCAGCGGGCCCTCGCCTTCGCGCGGTTTAAGCGCCGATTCATCGACCAAATCGGGAGCGAGTATACCAAGTACACCAATGTTTCAGCCGCAGCCTATTCCGGTCAAAGCATTGTCGACCCGCGTGAGACTGTAGAGTTCTGGATCGACAAGGAATGGGCAAAAACCGCGACCAAGCGTCCTGAAGATGCCGACAATCCGCACCTTGCTGAGCTCTATCGCGCCCTTGAGGAAACCCGCATTCGGGGGCAAATCCAGTACACCAATTATGTCCTGTCGTCGGATGGCAAGTTTTGGTCCTCACCGGCCAAGCAGCTGCATATTCTGGGCAACCTGAGCTACGTCTTGGTCTTGCTTTCTTTCATCGCCAATTTCTTTGCGCTCATCGCCGCGATCGCGACCGGCCTTTTAAACCAGGGAAGCGATGCGCTCTGGGAGGTTCCGAGCGCGCTCGCCATTACCTTTGCAATTCTCGCTGTCGGTGCCCGCGCGATGTTGGAGGGCTTACGCCCGCAACGCGAAACACGGCGCATGCAGTTCTATGCGGCCGCGGTCGATCATGCCGCCAATCGGTTCGCCGAAGCCCGCACGCACAATAAGCGGATTGAAGCCGCCAGCTTGCTCGAACGAGCCTCATATGACGAGATGGTAGAGTATATTAGCTCAAATGAACGCGCCCGATTCGTCCTCTAGCGGACAGCGCAATTGGCTAACACCTCATCATCCGCGCGCAGCGCCTCTGCCGTGCGATACGGCGCGTCGGTGGCTAACAGCGTCAGCCCACCATCCACCAAGTCTTGATACTCGCTCGGATCGCCATCCGCCCAATATTGATCATCAAGCCGCTCACCAGGACGCCCAAGCGTCCCGAATGCCGCTTCAATGTCTCGATACCCCACAGCAGCAAAGGCGCGTGGGTTTGGATCGCGCGTCCCCATCCACGCGACGACTTGGTCAAAGTTCACGCCGGCTGCTTCTAGCGTTTCCTGATGCGTGCGGCTGTTCACGGTGGCCGTCATCATCAAATCAGGAGCAAGTCGTGCCACTTCGACGGCCTGATTGTCGTCATAGGTGATGAGAACAACATTGTTTTCAGCCCCCGCAGCCCGCACGTGCGAGATGATGTTGCGAAAACTTGTGGTTGGCTTCTTGTCGAGCTCAACAATCACGCCGCGCGTTTTCGCCCACAGCAGGACATCTGACAGGCTTGGCGGTGTGAAGGCAGTAATTTGGCCGCCATTATCCTTCAGGTTCAGCGTTCGGATGGTCTCCCAATCGGTATCTGCGACGGCACCGTTCCCGGTTGTTGTGCGCCCGAGCGTGCGATCGTGCATCAGAAAGAGGACACCGTCGCGGCTTTCCACCACATCAATTTCATGGATGAGCAAGCCCTGTTCAGTGGCATAATCAAGCGTTTCGATCGCATTCTCCGGGTAGCCGGGCGCCGGACCAGCGCGATGCGAAGCGATCAGCAGACCGCCATTCTCCCGCACGCAATCGAAAAATTCTGGCAGAGGGCCGAGTTGCTCGGATGCGCGATCGCTGTGGTCCAAAGAAGCATTTGCTGGCGGATCCACCTCGCGTGGTTCCGGCTGACACCCCGCCGCGCCGAGTACTGCGCTGATCGCGAGCATATAGAGTATAGATTTCATGGAATTGAGCTTTCGTTTCTTGCCGATCCCCTGCCAGCAACCTACAACAATAAACAGGCCTCGTAAGGGGCGATAATAATAGCGATTTATGGAGGAAACTGATGCAAGGCATCATGCAAGACTGGCAACTTACCACCAATAAAATTCTCGAGCATGCGCGAAACGTCAATCCGACGCGTGAAATCATCACCCGCCGCGTCGGGGGCCATATCGTGCGGACCACATATGCCGAACTTTTCGACATGTCGAAGCGCGTTTCTGGGGCCTTGATCGAAGGCGGAATTGGTCTCGGCGATCGAGTTGCGACACTGGGTTGGAATTCAGCGCGCCACATGTCGGCTTGGTATGGTGCCATGGGCATTGGGGCTGTTTTGCACACGATCAATCCTCGCCTGCATCCGGAACAAATCGCCTGGATTGCCAATCATGCAGAAGACAAAGTGCTGATTTTCGACATCACGTTCTTGCCGATTGTCGAAGCGGTGAAAGATCAGCTGCAAACCGTGAAGACCTTTGTGATCTTTGCCGGCGCCGATGATATGCCAGATAATACGCTCGGCGCCGTCGCCTTTGATGACTGGGTCGCTGGCAAACCCAGCACGGCAAGCTGGGGTGACTTCCCAGAGGAAACGGCGTGTGGGCTCTGCTACACATCTGGCACTACGGGCAACCCGAAAGGCGTGCTCTACTCACACCGCTCAAACGTGCTGCACACCATGATCACAATGTCGAAAGACGCCATGGGCATGGGCTCGGATGACGTTGTACTGCCCGTGGTTCCAATGTTCCACGCCAACGCCTGGGGCTTGGCGTTTGGCTGCCCTGCCACCGGCGCAAACATGGTCATGCCAGGCGCGCAAATGGACGGCGCTAGCATTTACGAGCTGCTGGATACGGAAAAAGTCACCATCACCGCAGCAGTGCCAACCGTTTGGTTGGGCCTGCTCACTTATCTGCGTGAAAACAATCTCAAACTGCCACACTTGCGGAAAGTTGTGATAGGCGGATCGGCGGTACCAGAAGCCATCTTGCGCGCCTTTGAAACCGAGTTTGAAGTCGACGTCATTCACGCCTGGGGCATGACTGAAACCAGCCCGCTCGGCACGCTTGGAACCCTCCCACCGCACTTGATGAATGCGGATATCGACACCCGGATGACCCAGAAGCTCAAGCAAGGCCGTCCGCCGTTCGGCGTTGAGCTAAAAATTGTCGATGACGAGAATAATGACCTGCCTTGGGACGGCAAAACCTCGGGTCGCCTGGTCGTTCGCGGCCCAGCTATTGCCGGCGGATATTTTAAAGGCGATGGGGGCAATGTACTCGACGAAAACGGCTTTTTTGACACTGGCGACGTCGCCAATATGGACGAGTTCGGCACGATGCAAATCACCGACCGTGCGAAAGACGTCATCAAGTCTGGCGGCGAATGGATCAGCTCGATCGATATTGAGAATATCGCCGTTGGCCATCCCAAAGTTGCCAATGCCGCCGCGATCGGCATTTATCACCCGAAATGGGATGAGCGCCCGCTACTGATCATCCAAGCCGCACCGGGCGAAGAACCGACCAAAGAAGAAGTTTTGGCGCAGCTCGAAGGCAAAATCGCAAAGTGGTGGACCCCCGATGACGTCGCTTTCATTGAAGAGATCCCCCTCGGCGCGACGGGCAAAATCAATAAATTGAAACTGCGTGAGATCTTTAAGGACTACACTTTGCCGACGGCATAGCGCCGTTCAAACACGCAAACGATGAAGCCCTGATCGCAATGGCCCACGAACCGCCAGCGCGATCAGGGCTCATTTTATACCGCGCGGTCGCACAAATAAATCACTTGTTCACCGCGCATAAACTTAAAATCAGCAAGCTGATCAAAGTTAATCTTGTCCGCCTTAAACCAGACGTAATTAAACTTAAGACAGCTTATCGATGGATGTTCTTCTAAGCCTCGCATTTTCGCTCGTCACCGGCGCTGGACCGATGAATGAGGCGCTGCGCGCAACCGAAGCGCCGGACACATTGCGCGCTGCTTTCACCGTCGAAATGACCAGCTCGAAAGCCCGCCGCACCTTCACATACGATCCGCGTGAACCGGATGGACGACGCTGGCGGCTCGTGGTGGCTGCCGGTGAAGACGCTGACCTCGACCAAGCCGCAGCCGCTTGGGGGGCTGAAATCGCCCCGGACGGACGCCTGTTCCCGGATGATTTGCGCGCCAGCCTTGGCGCTCGGGTGTCGGTAGACGATCTTGGCGCTGCCTGGCGCTTGTCCTTTCAACATGCCCCTTCGGCGAATGATACCGCGCTCGACCGCTGGGCCACGCAGCGATTGCAGGCTGAGGCTTGGCTCGAGCCGATCGATGGTCGCTTTTTGCGCATCGATTACACGCTGCCCCGCCCCGTTCGCGGCCCGAAGGGCGGGCGGCTGACAAAATTCCAGCAATCCTATCTGCTCAATACAGAACCCGAATGGGGGCTGACTTATATCTCCCAATTCGCGCTGAATTTTGAGGCCAAAGCGCCGTTCAAATCCATCCGCCAGAACTATAAAGCGGAGATCACGGAAGCGACCTTCTTTTTCGCCAGCGTCGAAATGGAACAACAGTTCGTTTCAGCCGCCCTGACCGCGCCCCCATCGCGCTGATATTGCCGCATTTCAACGCTTGCGGACCGCTTTGGCGCGGTGTATGCAGCGCGCTTCAAGACGGTTCGGTAGCTCAGCTGGTTAGAGCGCACGACTCATAATCGTGAGGTCGGGAGTTCAAGTCTCCCCCGAACCACCATTCCACCATGTTCCAGTTTATCCCAAAAACCCTTGTAAATGCTGGGGTATAGCGTACTCCTTGTTCAATCGGGTTGATCCAAGATCGATCATATTCCCGCCTTATGGCGGGACCGGTGGCGGGACGAGTGGCGGGACGAAAACAGGAGTTTCGGATGGTGGTCATTAATCGGCTGAAAAACTTGCAAATCAGAAATGCGACCGGTCCCACGCGACTACAAGACGGTGGGGGCTTGTCGCTCAGGGTTAGGAAGAGTGGATCAAAGGCTTGGGTTTTCACCTATCGATGGAACGACAAACGTCCAGAGGTTGGTCTAGGCGCTTGGCCGACGGTTTCTCTCGCCATGGCACGCGAGAAAGCCGAGCAGGCTCGGGCTTGGCTTGCTGCAACCCCAAAGCGTGACCCGCGAATTGAATGGGAAAGAATCGCCAAAGCTAATCGCGCGGACGATAGGTCTGTTCTTTTTGGAGAGTTTGCAGAAGCATATATTCGTGATCGAGCGCAAGGTTGGAAACACCCTGACCATGAACGGCAATGGCGAGGGTCTCTCAAACGCCATGTGAAGGACATCTGGGACACGCCTATCAACGAAGTCACCCCATCAGATGTTCTCGGCTGTTTGAAGCCCATATGGTACGAGATACCAACGACGGCGAAGCGGGTACTCGGTCGCTTGGAACTCATTTTAGACGCTGCGAAGGCTGAAGGTTATGTAGATGGAGGCAATCCAGCGATCTGGCGTGGAAACCTGCAGTCGTCGCTTCCCAGAATAAAACGACAAGAAACGCATCACGCTGCCATTGAGCTAGATGACATTCAGGATTTCTGGGTCTGGTTGCAGAAGACTCAAGCGGTATCCGCTTTATGTATGCGGTTTTTGCTACTCACCGCCACGCGGTCTGGAGAAGCTCGCGGAGCTCGATGGGATGAGATCGATAAAAAAGATGAAATCTGGACCATCCCTTCTGAAAGAACCAAGAATGGTGAGGCACATCGCATTCCATTATCAAAGCCAGCAATTGAAGTACTAGAGCTCTCGCGAGATCTATCACCAAGCACTATTTTCCCGTCACCCATAACCTTCGGCGCTATGACGGATAAATCCCTTCAAAAGCTTTGCCGTAAAAGCGGCTTCCTAAATAGAGATGGCAAGCCAATCACACCTCACGGTTGCCGCGCGGCATTTCGGACTTGGGCAGAAAACCATTCCGATGAAGACACTGCTGAACGAGCCCTGGGTCACCGACGGTCGAAACTCGTGAGATCTTACGCACGCGGCGACAAGCTCGAGAAGCGAAGAGAGCTGATGCAGCATTGGGCAAAATACGTATGCGGAGGCCAATGAACTGAACCTAATCCAGACCGTTATATCCTGCTCACGCCCGCAAAAATTTGTGGCAACTCTGAAATAATCGCGGTGGTTTCTAATGCAGAGATCACGCAGCAAATTTACGTGACATATCTGACGCAGTTGCAGGAAGCTCTGGCCAAGCACTTAGATGTGCTGACAAAAAGCGCTTCGGCCTCTTGATCGCATATTGTGCGACGAGGAGTAGACTACTTCGAACCTGGTACAGCCAAGCAGTCTGAGCGGCTTAAGCTCGCCCCAGAACAGCCTCTCCATAAATCAGTAGGAAGCGCCATAAGAGTGGTCGGCTCGGCTTTGAATCAAAGCCGCCCCGAAGAGGTTTCTCTGTTTCTAAGCACTGTGGTTCGAAAGAAGCTTGCGACCCTTGCGGTGGATATATGCAGCCGATATTGCTCCGGCAGATAAAAATGGGGATGTCATGATTAGATCGTTAAAGGTAGCACTGGGAGCACTTTTCTTAATCGGTGCGTACTTAGTTTTGTGGCCCACACCGGTGAGCCCAGTTGCCTGGGACGCACCTGTTTCAAAGGGCTACTCTGGAGATTTTGCGCCAAACGCAAAGCTTGCCAATATGTCTTTGATCTCATTGGATGGAGCAATCGGGCCTGAAGATATTGTCGCAAAAATCGAAGACGATGAACTGAGCCTCTATACTTCAACTCAGAGCGGAGCGATTTATGAAATTGATCCGATTACGAAGGAGATTTCCGAATTTGCGCAAACTGGCGGTTTCCCGCTTGGTCTAGAGTTCGCAGCTAACGGAAATCTGTTGGTTGCCGACGCGTACTTAGGCTTGTTGGAGGTGACCCCGGAGGGCGATATCAGAATTCTCACCAGTAGTGTTGAGGGTGACCCCATTCGCTTCGCCGATGACGTCGATATAGCCCCTAGTGGGATAATTTACTTCACTGACGCCTCCACCCGTTTTGGTGCGGAACGAATTGGCTCGCCCTTGGCTGCTAGCCAGCTCGATATTATCGAGCAAAGCCAAACAGGACGCGTTTTGGCATTTGATCCGCAAAGCGGCGAAACCACGATTGTCGCGGATGGACTTGGATTTGCGAACGGAATTGCAGTTTCAAGCGATGGAACGACGCTTTTGGTCGCCGAAACGGGTACGTATCGAGTTGTCAAAATAGACATTGCGGATGGTTCAAAACCAATTCCAGTCCTAACAAATCTACCCGGGTTTCCAGATAACATAAACGTAGGTCCTACACTTCCTGATGGGACTCCGACATATTTTTTGGGTTTAGCGGGACCTCGAGTTCCAATTCTCGACAACCTGTCCAATCGGCCGTTTCTCCGAAAAATTACGTCCAGAATTCCGACTTGGGCGAGACCCGAAACCGTTCACTACAGTTTGGTGCTGCAGTTTACCGAGGATGGAAACATATTGCAGACTTGGCAGGACCCTGACGGTCAATTCACTTCTACAACTGGCGCGATTAGCCCGGGAGATGGATACCTGTACATATCTAGCGTCGATGCCGATAGCATCGGTCGAGTTCCATTTCCGTGATTTATGGTAAGCCACTGCGAACAGTTACCCACCTGAAAAAGCGTAAGCACGGAACGGCTTAAAATCGCCCCACAACGGTCGCTGTGCCAAAGGCGCAAAACGCCCTGAAGAGGACGTTCACTGGACATTCCCTCAAGTCATAGCCAATTCTCTTTGGCTTTCAGCGAGTTACTTTGACATGCTTGTTCGTATGCAGTTTTAGGACGCGCCTATGTCTTTGGAGACAGTTTATTACATTAGCCAGATTATCGCGGTTCTAGCGGTCCTAGCGTCTTTGATTTTTGTCGGCATACAGATCCGTTAAAATACCGGGCAAGCAAAGCGAAACGAGGAGGCAATCAAAGCAGCAGCAGCGGAAGCGGCATTTCGGTCATTCCTCGATTGGTATTACAATCAGACGCCTGAAACAGCGGCGATCACAACAAAAGTGACGACTGATTTTGATAACTTCAATGCAGAAGAGCGATATTTATTTTTCGCTAACTGGATGCCGTTTCTAATTAATCTCCAAGAAGCTTACATCAAGTGGGTCGAAGGGGCGCTGGTGGAAGACCGCTGGGAGTTTTGGGACCAGCTTGCAATCACAATTGCGCTCTCACCTGCGCTCGTCAAAGTGTGGGAGACGCGTCGTTTCAGGTTCTCGGAAAAGTTCCAAACCTATATGGACGAGAAGATAAAAAATGAAAAAGCTGTCCCGGTTTCTGTGGCGTCCTGGGTCGCTCCGTCAAAAACCGAAGGTGCCGATTGGTCGGAGACCTCTTCAGATAAAAAGCCCGACTCGTGATTCTCGAAACCACCTGATGAGCTTACGTGATAACTACAGGATCGCACGAGAGGCCTTAACTCGCCCCAGGTCGGTCGCTCAGGATCCATCAAACTGGTGCAACATCGGCTGCAAGTTTGTTTTTCACGAGATAATGAAACTTCTATCTCTCACCATGTATTGTGCCGGAAGCGACATCTTATAAGTTCACCCTTTAGCGACATTCAGGGCGCGAATACGTAGGGAGGCGATCGTGGCATCGAAAATGACACTCTCAGCGAATAATTTGAAACGGCTGGGAGCGGAGCGGTTGGCTGAACTTCTGCTAGAAATTAGTCAGGGAGATGTCGCGGCAAAGAAGCATTTGCGCGCGGCGCTTGCTGAGGCCGCGAGCGCTAATGATCTCGCGCTTACTGTACGCAAACGGATGCAGGACATAGCGCGAGCGAGCGCCTGGGTAGAAGGCAAAAAACGCAAAGCTTTGCAGGTCGATCTGGAAAGGCTGAGACTCTTAATTCTCGACAAGATCGCCGTACAAGCGCCGAAGGATGCGCTCGATCTCTCGTGGCGATTTCTGGCGCTCGCTCCATCGGTGTTTGAGCGCTGCGCTGACAGTTCTGGCCGGATTGGAGATGTGTTTGCGGAAGCTAGAGGTGATTTGTCTGCGGTCGCCCAGGCGGCTGAGCCAGACCCTATAGCGCTGGCGCAGCAGGCCTATGCCAGTCTCATTGATAATGGTTATGGCCAGTATGACGGCTTGATTGGCATATTGTCAGCGGCCTTGGGTGACCGAGGACTGGCACATCTCAAGTCTCTTTTCGGAGCAAGATGCACTGATCGATCCCTTTCGAGCTGGGAGCGCCAGACCTGCATATATGCGCTTCAGGACATTGCAGATGCGAAGGGAGATGCGGACGCTTATGCGGCCCATTTTGATTCTGACAAACGAAAAGTACCCTCTATTGCCGCGAGAATTGCGGAGCGCTTCCTAGAGGCTAATCGTCCTGAAGACGCCATGAACGCGCTCAACGCTGCGGTGATTGATGAAGATGCTCGAATGGTCGAGAAATGGGAAACGGTGCGCATCGACGTGCTGGAGGCGCTGGGTCAATCAGATGATGCTCAAGCCGCTCGCTGGGCTGTATTCGAACGCCGACTTGATCCTGTGCAATTGCGTGCTTTTCTGAAACGACAACCGGACTTCGACGACGAAGAATCGGAGCGCGAAGCCATGGCTTATGCAAAGAAGTATCACAATGTGCACTCCGCATTGCATTTCTTTATACTCTGGCAGGCACTCGGTCACGCTGCGGCCGTTATCGAGGACAGATGGGCCGAGCTTGATGGGAACCTTTATGAGCTGTTATCTCCGACTGCCGACGCATTAGAAGCTGATCACCCTCTCTCCACAACGCTTATATGTCGCGCGCTGATTGATTACACACTGGATAAAGCCAAGCCTACGCGATACCGACATGCCGCGAGGCATCTGTTAACGTGTGAGCGGCTCTCGAAGCTGCTGCCTACGGATAACGGGATCGAAGACCATGAAGCATATGTTGGAGAGCTTCGGACCAGGCATGGCCGCAAATCATCTTTTTGGGACTTGGTCGATTAGCTTGAGTTTTTACTAGGTTGCGTCTTAATTGCAAAAATATGGACACCGATAAAATCGACAACGCCGTTCTCGGTCTTCTTTATCTTAGCCACTGGCTAGAGGGGCCACATGACATTCCGCGAAGCTGGAAGTCATTTGACTGGGACACTCTGGCGCGCTTGCATGAAAAGGGCCTGATCTCCGATCCGGTCAGAAAGACCAAATCTGTGGTTCTTTCTGAAGACGGCATCGAACAAGCGAAAGTTGCTTTTCAAAAGCTATTCTCATCAGCCGCTCAGGACCATGACTGAAACGCGAGCAAAAGCATGGGTAATCGGGCGGACTGTTAGCCAGTCGAGCTCCTGATAGGTTCGTAGCATTGGGCTGCGGACATGAAGGAGAATACGATGAACGTGTTTATTGGATTGGATGTCTCACTGCGGTCAGTGGCGATGTGCGTACTTAGTGCCGATGGAGATTTGACCGAAGAGACCAACCTGGAGTGCGAGGTTGAGGCGATCTCAGATTATATCCGAACCAAAGGCTATTCAGTCGAACGGATTGGTTTTGAAGCTGGCACCATGAGCCAGGCCTTATTCCATGGTCTTACAGCCGAGGGCTTCGATGTCGTCTGCATGGAATCCCGCCAAGTCTCGGCAGCTATGTCTGCTATGCGGAAC
>JBCCVQ010000004.1:0-239639 GCA_039194965.1 Pseudomonadota bacterium
GACTTCAGCCTCGACGCCAAAATTTTCGATCTGCGACTTAAGAATGCCGGAGATTTCTGCTGCGCTAATAGACATGAGGCGTCTTACGCTCCCTTCATGGCGGTGTTCATACGATCCAATTTGGCGGCCACGCTGGCATCGATCAGAGTTGATCCAATACGCAGCTGAATGCCACCGACGAGGGCCGGGTCGACCTCCGTCTCTAATTCCACGTCGCTGCCGACCGCCTTGGCGAGCACTTGCTCGAGCCGGGCGCGCTGATCAGCGCTCATATCATTTGCGGTTCGGGCGACGGCACGCTTCACGCCGCGCTCTTTCGCATAGAGTTCGTCGAAATGCTTGGCAGCGCCGACCAAGTCGCTGGCGCGACCATTCTGAGCCATGGTGCCAATGAAGCCAGTCGCGGTTTTCGACAGGCCAGCTTTCTCGGCCACAGCGACCAAGGCTTTAACCTTGTCTTCGCGGGCAAAAGCTGGGCTTTCGAGAAGGCGGGTCAGATCTTCGCTGTCTGCAGCGAGGGATTCAACGGTCTTCAGGTCGCCTGCGATGGTTGCAAGCTCCCCTTTTTCTTTTGCAAGATCAAACAGCGCACCGGCATAGCGGCGGGCGGCTTCACTGGCAGTCGTCGCGGATGCTGCGGCCAAGGCGTCGTCCGTTAGCTGTAGGGCAAAAGTGCCCTGGGTTCTGAACCAAATGGAATCAGGGTGTGGTCACACCCCATCCGTAAACTTGTGCGGGCACCTAGCACCTTGTTTAGGCACTGACAACACATCCAATCAGCCCAGAGTGCGACCGAATCGCGCGGTCTGTTGGCGAAACGACAATTATGCGAGTTGCCTGCGGGGTGGAGTTCTGCAAATTTGGCGCAATGCCGAAGCCGTTTCCGCACGCCTATACCTGTAATCACACGGTGTCCGACGATGGGCGCGTGACGTTTGAATGCATACAAAACGTGGAGATTTGGCCTTGGCTGGCGCTCAATCCCGTTCATCCAATTTTGGTTCAGACCATCAATTTTTGGGGGTCGGTTGAGTCTGGTGAAGCGCTCGGAACGTTCGATCCAGAAAAGTGGAGCGCGTTAACACATGCTGAGTGGACTTGTGGCCCCGCCTCAGCGGGATTGCCGGTTCGCGGCGACTATGAAACTCTTCAGCACGGCGACGAGATGCGTTACCAATTGCAGTTCTATGACGAAGAAGACGTGCGGACCCTTCGGATCAGCGGCAAGGGTGTGGTCTTCCGAACGCGAAACTTTGAAGGCTGGCGACGGGATACCAAGGATCAATACGAAAAGCCGGACACGAGCGGGTTTGTTTACGCGTCTGCAGAATCCCTCGGCGTTCAAACGGACCGGGAGCGGTTTCTTGCACCGCTGGCGCGCAAGGATGGGATAAGCACTGATGGCCTCATCACCAAAGAAAATGGTTTGCGTCCCGCGCATCCCTACATTGGCGGATCAGGCGACCACGTGAACTCGACGCATATGGGAGAAGTCGGACGCCAGTTTGCCGAGATGCATCTCGGTCGGCGTTTGATCAATCGCAGCGGCGAGATGAGTTTTATGCATTATGTCGAGCTCGGGCGTCCATTTGAAGTCTCGCTGGTGTCGCAGAAGCAAGCAGAGAATGCGGTCTCGTTATTGGTCCGACAGCGCGGTCGAGATTGTGCTCGGATTGAGATGACCTTTTCCGCGGAATAGCGGTTTCCTGCGTCGCTTTATAGATCTGCCGGGCGTGGTAAACTCAGGCACGCCCTGCAAAGGAGTGGTTCGCACGATGAGTGAAGGCTTTCGCGATTTTGATCCGTCCGCTTACGGCTATCGAGCGTTTATCAGCTATTCTCGTCGCGACTCGGAATTTGTTGACGATCTTTACAAACGGCTCACCCGCTACCGTGCGCCCCGCTCCCTTCAAGGCATCGACGCAAGGTTTGGTCCTCCGCCGAAATCGTTGCGTGTTTTTCTGGATCGGATGAGCATTGAAGCTGGCGGCACGGTCCCAGAAGGGATCAAACAAAAACTCCGAGACTCCGCCTTCTTGATTGTCGTTTGTTCAAAATCTGCGATCGACAGTTTCTGGGTGAACGAGGAGGTTCGGTACTTTTTGAGCATCGCCTCTCCAGACAGAATTTTGCCCATTCTTATCCGGGAGACAGCAGACGCACCGATCGAGGAGATCATGCCGAAGCCGCTGCTCGAGCTTGAAGGGGCAACGCCTATGGGCGCGGACCTCTTGCTCGATGGCGGGATGGTCTCAGTGCGCGACAAAATCATTGGCGGCTTGATTGGCCTGGCGCAAGATCGCGTGGCGCGCGCTCAAGAGCTCGCTGACCGCCGCGCGCTGCGCCGGCGCAGTTTGGCGTTGGCGTCGATAACGATCTTATTTGTCCTTTCCAGTTTGGCTGGAATTGCGGCTTGGAACGCCCGAAATGATGCCTTGTTGGCGGAATCGCGCAGCTTGGCGCGCGCCTCAACGGAAGCGACCGTGGAGCAGTGGCGGCCAGATCTCGGCATGCTGCTGGCGCTACAAGCGCTGCCCCGGCGCGCGTCCCAATGGCAACCATTAGATCGCCCTTATGAACCACAGGCTGCGGTGGCACTCGCGTCAAGTGTGTTTTGGCAAAGCCATCGGCGAGTCATCGGTGAAGTTTCCTCCGATGTCGTTTACCGCTCACCGGCCATATCTGTTGCGCCGGATGGGGCACGCTGGCTTTTCGCCTATGATCGGACGGTAGAGGTGTGGGACAGTGGGACCAAGACCCGCGTCTCCATGTTTGAGCTTGATGCAGCCTTGGGAACGATCAAATCCGCTCGATTCAGTGCCATCGACGAAACGATCGCGATCGTCATGGAGCCGACGCACTATCTATTTGTCTCCACCGAGACGGGTGACATCATCGCTCAAGGCGAAACGAGGCCGTCAGCCTATGGCGAAGTGGTGATGTCACCGACGGATGCTGAGGCTGTGATCTATCGGGGCGGCGCCGATTTGTGGCTCGTCGATACGCAAACCGGTGCAACCAAGCAGGTCTTGAGGGGTCATACCCGCCAAATCCAGGACGTCTTATTTGGTCCCAAGGGCGATCAGATTTTGAGTTTGGCCGGAGATCGGTCCATTCGCTTGTGGGATGTCGGTACGGGTGCAGAGATTTCACGTCTCACGACCGACGAGCATATGGGATTTCGAGACCTTCTCTGGTCGCGTGATGGCCGCACGGCGATTACGACAACGGACCGCACTATTCAGCGATGGGATTTATCGATCGGACAGATCACGCATCAAGAGAATAGGACGCGAAACGGGTCTCGATACGGGACCGTTGCGGGGTCCATGGACGGAACGCTGTTCGCAGTGAGCGATGGGGACGGGATTTCCATTCGCAGCGCTACCGATTTGACGGGATTGCACCGATTGGATGGTCACCGCGAGGATGTCGCCCATCTCACTTTCAGCGCGAATGGGCAATTATTGGCATCAACAGGACAAGACTATACCGCGCGGATATGGTCGGTTCGAACAGGCCGGGAGATCGCCAGGTTTGTCCACCCTAATCGTCCATTCGAAGACATTGGGTTTACAGAACAAGGCTTGGTTGCGGCAGGGCGCGATACGGCGGCCTATTATTGGCGGCTGCCACCTTCGGCACCCATACTGACCTTAAGCGGGCATGAGGACGCGGTCCAATCCATCTCTTTCGATGCGGATGGAAGCCGTCTTGTGAGCACGTCGGCGGATTTTACCGTCAAAGTCTGGGACGCGGATGCTGGCGAATTGATGGTTCCGCTCGGCGGTGACCGAAGCCATGGCTGGATCGTGTTGGGGGCGATGTTTGATCCGTCGGGAGACAAAGTCCTGAGCGTTGGTGAGGATGATAATGCCATTGTCTGGGACGCCGGGACCGGCGAACAGATCTGGGGCATTGGTGCGGAAGGGACGATGCGCGGCGGCGTTTATTCACCAGATGGGTCTTATGTCGCTCTGGCCTCGGCGGACAACTCCATCGGGCTGTTGAGCGCTGAGACAGGGGACGTGCTTTTTCAGTCGGACGCACATGAAGGTGGTGCGAGAGGAGCGGTGTTTGCGCCAACGCGCGCGGAATTCATGACCCATGGTTCGGATGGGAAAATCAAGATCTGGGACATTGAAACACAATCCGAACGCTTGACGATAGATGCGTTCGGATTGAGCGTTTTTACCGCCGCGTACAGTCCGGATGGACGCTATATCGTTGGCGGCACAGGCGGCGGAGGTCAGGGCCAGGCGACTGTTTTTGACGCTTTGACGGGCGATGTCGTGGCGCAGCTTTATCCGCATAATGGGGCAGTTCGACAGGCCATCTTTACGGCCGATGGAGCGCGTGTCCTGACCGCGTCTGCCGATGGCTATGCCCGGTTATGGGATATCGCATCCGAAGCCGTCGTGACCTCAGTCAGCAGCAACCAGCGAGATTTGTCTGACGTTGATATTAGTCCAGACGGTCAACGATTTGTCACCGTGGCCTTTGCCAGTGATGGACCGAGCGCCGTCCTATGGGATTTGGAGACCGGACAACGTATCGCTGATTATTATGGTCAAGAGACGACCGTTTTAGATGTTGAATTTGCGCCTCAAAGGGCGGATCAACCCATGCGTTTCGCAACGGCAGGTTTTGACGGCACGATTGAAATCTGGGAGGCGCCGCGTGCGGTCCAACCCGATGCGTTGATCGACCGCGCTTGCGCTATTTTGCAGACCACCAATCGTGAGCTCACCGCGCAGGAGGCCTTACAATTCGGACTCGCTTGGCCGGTGCCCAATCCTTGTTGAGCACTCAGACAAGTCGCTCTCCCGCTTACCCCATCGGCGTGTGTTGACCCGCCTCAAACTCCTCCGCCAGTTTGAATTTCCGGATCTTCCCTGACCCCGTCAGCGGCCAATCCGCCACCTGAATCCAATAGGCGGGCGTTTTTTGCGGCGACAAACGCTCGCGCACGAAGGCCTTCAATTCGTCGGGAGAAAAAGCATGCCCGGACTCGCTGCGAATGAAGCAGGCAACTTGTTCGCCCCATTTTTCATCTGGCACACCGACAACGGCGACTTCATCAATCGCATCATGTTCAAGCATGGCGTTTTCGATCTCTGCCGGGAACAGGTTCTCGCCGCCGCGAATGATCATCTCTTTGACGCGGCCGGTAATTTTCACATAGCCGCGCGCATCCATCCGGCCGAGGTCGCCCGTATGTAGCCAACGTTCTTTGTCGATGGTCGCCGCAGTCGCTTCCGGATTGTCATTATAGCCGAGCATCACGCTATAGGCTCGGGCGCAGATTTCGCCTTGTTCGCCAATGGGGATGACCGCATTGGTTTGTGGATCGCGGATCGAGATTTCGGTATAGGCGACGGGCTGACCAATGGTTTGGGTAAGGTCTTCCTCTGCGTCCGAATGCCAGGCTTGGGTCAGCACAGGCGATGTTTCGGTCTGGCCGTACACGATTTGGATCGGCGCCCCGAGGGTTTCCAAAGCATCCCGGCACAGTTGCGGCGGCACCATCGAGCCACCGGACATGATGCACTCAACAGAAGAAACATCGCGACCCGACTGGCGAACTTCATGAATCAGCGCGACCAGCATGGTCGGGACGCCGAGAATGAAACGTGTTCTTTCACGCTCAATCACTTTGACGATCATGGCAGGATCGAACATCGGTGCGAGCAGCATTGTGGCGCCCGTGCCGAGGCCTCCCAAAACCAGAATGGCGCACCCGGTTGTGTGGAAGAGTGGCATATTATGGACAAAAGAATCGCCTGTCCTTACGCCGCCGCGCGTCATCGCGTCGATGCCGTTACGGACCAATCCATTGTGATGCAGCAACGCGCCCTTCGGAAATCCGGTCGTGCCAGACGTGTACTGAATCTGGACCGCGTCATCTGGTTTAGGGCTCCGGACCTCGCCTGTGTCTTCGCCTGCAAACAAAGCGTCATGGTCGGTTAGCAGGATACGGTGTTTGATCGCTGGAATCTCGTCGCAGACAGAATCGGCAATCTCTTGCATTGGATTTCCGCGGAAATCGGCAACATAATAAATCGCTTCAGAGCGAGACTGTTCGAGCACATATTTCAGCTCGCGCTTTTGGTAAGCGGGGTTCACCGTGACCAGGATGACGCCGGCCAATCCACAGGCCAATTCCAACAGGACCCATTCAGGAACGTTGTTCGCATATACCGCAATTCGGGCGCCTTCAGCATGCCGACTGGCCAGGGCGCGGGCCAGGCGTTCAGAATCTTTGAGCAATTGCTCATATGTCCACGTGCGACCAATATTGCCATCATAATCGAGCTCTTTCAGCGCCATCGTCGTCGGTGAATTCGCCGCTGACGCACGCAACATGTCGCCAATCGTCAGCGGGGCAGGTTCTGCGCCGCCTTGGGCTGGAAAATAGGATTCTGTGAGTTCGACTTTGTACATATTCTGGCCTCCCGATGCCTAACTATCCGCCGAGACGCGAGGACAAGCAATCCCCTGAAATGATTGCAGCGATCAGAGGGATTGCGCTGGATGCAAGGCGCCGATAGTTTGTGAGCGGTACTGGGGACTGTGCTGAAGGATCCAGTATGACTCCAAAATTTTCTGATGAGCAGAGCGCGCAAGCCGAGCAAATCATAACCCTGCTTAACATTTCAGTGTATGCGATACTCGCCCTGTGTCTTGTTGAACCGATAGGCGCGTTGCGCGCGGCTCACGATGGGAATGACCCTGTGTCGCCCTTCAACATTCTATGGCCAGAACTGTTCAAACTTGTTCCGGTTTTGCCTGCTGGAATGGCAGTGCTTGAAGCGAAAAAGATGTGCGAGCGCGCCATGGCCGGAATTGTGCTCGATTCTATGAATGCAAAGTCTCTTTCTTTGATCGACAAGCTTCTTGCTGGCGGTCTCATTTGGAGCGCGATTCTCGTGCCGATCGTGTTTTCACGAATGGACCAATCTTCCTCGGGAGAGGTCTCCTGGACAGAATCGCTCAGTCCGACCGTGCTCGGATATGTCATCGTGCTTTATGCTTTTTCGCGAATGTTCAAGCTCATCGTTTCAACGCTACAACCACCCCGCGGCACCTGAAACGGAACTATGGAGCGTTCGCTAGAACTTTCAGAAAATGACGTGGAGTGACCCTTGCCTCCCGTAACGGGACGCCGATTAGGCAACGCAAAACCTTGCAGGAGGACCCACTATGAGCGCACCCGCTACGATTGAGATCACCGATGAAATCGCCGTCATCACGATGGATGATGGCAAAGCCAATGCGATTAATCCGCCAATGTTGGAGGCGCTCAATGGGTGTCTTGATCGGGCTGAGAAAGAGGCAAAAGTTACCATTATCACTGGGCGTGAGGGCCGCTTCTCAGGCGGGTTCGATCTAAAGCTGATGATGAGTCTGCCTGGAAGCGAGGTCAAAGCGCTGGTTGATGGCGGTGGAAAGCTGGCGCATCGCCTATACAGTTTCCCCATGCCGGTGATCGCAGCGTGTAATGGTCATGGCGTGGCGATGGGCTGCTTCATCCTGCTCTCATGTGACATGCGTATCGGGACCGCAGGCGATTTTAAGATTGGCGCCAACGAGACACAGATTAATATGGTGCTGCCGATCTTCGCCTCGGAACTCGTGAAAGCACGTGTCGCAGATGATTTCAAAACCCGCTCTATGGTGTTTGGTGAACTGTTCGACCCAGAGACCGCGCGGCGGGCGGGTTATCTCGACCAAGTCGTCGATGCCAGTGAGTTGATGACCACGGCGAAAGCGCATGCTGATGCGATAAAGCCGCTGAGTGGATCGTCGTTGACCGGCAATAAACTGTTGCTGCGTGAGACGACATTGGCAACGATTGGAGCGTCTTTGCCTGACTAGATTTTTGCCCGCAACTGCCAGCGCAAGCTGGCGTCGGCGAAGTTTGGGTTTGTGCGCGCTGTGGTTCAGTAAAGCCCCGCCGCGCGCAGCAACAGTACGCACCCGATCGCGGTCACCAAGCCCTTCATCCATTTGCGGAAATTAACATCATTCATCCGCTCCAGAACCTGCTTGCCCAGCGTCGTGCCGAGCATTGAGAGGGGGATGGCGGCTGCAAAGAGCCACCAAGGCGGTAGCGCCTGCCAGCCCGCAGCGGTGACGACGGGCACACTCCAAAAACCGATTTTGACCAAATGACTGAGCGCTTGCGTGACAGATTTTGTCGCGACGATTTGTTGGCGCGTCATGTCGGCGCGCACAAAAAATAGGTCCAGCATCGGCCCAGCCACGCCCGCGAGCGTGTTGAGACCCTGCACCCCAAACCCGGCGAGAATGGCTTGAGGCGGGCGCTTAATATCAAGATGCAGCCGCTCTTTCGGGAGCCAGACCAGCATCGGTGTCAGGCCGAGCAATAGATACAGAGTGCGCTTATCCGGGGTCCAACTAACGAAAAATAGGGCGGTCACCCCGGCGATTGCGCCAATGCAATAGAATCCAAACACCCGCCAATCGATCCAGTCTCTGAGTAAGAACGCGCGATAGCCATTGGCGAACATTTGGATGCCGCCATGAATGATCATCGCCATCGCGACGCTAACCAAAGCCACCAAGACCGCCATTAGGATGAGGCCGCCTGCCATGCCGAAGATACCGGATATGAATGAGGTCGCTAACGTCGTCAGTAGAATAATGGCGGCAGCGAAAACACTCATGCGCGCCCTCCTGGGCTGAGTCTTCGCACAACACAAACCACCCTAGGAGGTTTCCGGAGTGACGCATCGCCTCACTTCAACTCACCTTACCCCGCGAGACGGTTTTACAAGTTTACGTGCGCGTCATACCCTAAGAACAGTATTCAGAAGACTTTAAAGAGGAAGAGCGAGATGGCTTATACCGACGCTAGTGCCGGCGAATTGAATGACGATCTATTTGATCTACGAATGTCTGACGAGGCGCGACCGCTATACGACCATGTGAAGAAATTCATTGCTGAAGTTGTCGACCCGATGTCCGTTAAGTTCCATGAATTCGACAAGGACAAGAAAGACATCTGGTCTTACGCGCCCGGGCAGCTGGAAGTTCTGGAAGAAGCCAAGGACGAAGCCAAAAAGCAAGGGTTGTGGAACTTCTTCTTACCGGATGCCGAAACCGGTGAAGGCCTGAAGAATCTCGACTATGCCTATATCGCTGCTGAGCTCGGGAAAAACTCGCTCGCATCAGAAAGCATGAATTGCTCGGCGCCAGACACAGGTAATATGGAAGTTCTCGAGCGCGTCGGTACGCCAGAGCAAAAAGAGCAATGGCTGAAGCCGCTGCTCGAGGGCAAGATCCGCTCGGCCTTTGCGATGACCGAGCCTGCTTTGCCATCGTCCGACGCCAAGAACATTTCAACTCGAGCTGTGCTCGAAGGCGATGAGTGGGTCATCAATGGCGAGAAGTTCTATATTTCCGGCGCAGGTGATCCGCGCTGCAAGATCATGATCACCATGGTCAAAACCAGCCCAGACGCAGAGCCCCACAAACAGCAATCACAAATCCTTGTTCCGACCGACACACCCGGCGTGAAGATCATGGATGGCATGCAAGTGTTTGGCGACTATGATGCGCCGCACGGTCATATGCACATCGTCTTCGACAATGTCCGCGTCCCGAAAGAGAATATGCTGCTGGGCGAGGGGCGTGGATTTGAAATCTCGCAATTGCGCCTCGGGCCCGGTCGTATTCACCACTGCATGCGCTCGATCGGTGCCGCAGAGCGCGCGCTCGACATGATGGTTGTGCGCGGCATGACACGTCAGGCGTTCGGCCGTGACCTGATCAAGCTGGGCGGCAATATTGAGAAAGTCTCGCGCGCCCGAATCGATATCGAATCCATGCGCATGATGGTGCTCAAGGCCGCCAAGGCGATGGACGTGCTTGGCAATAAGGAGGCCCGCGTCTGGATCTCCATGGTCAAAGCCATGGTGCCAGAGAAGGTCTGCCGCATCATTGATGAAGCCATCCAGATGCATGGCGCCGCCGGGGTCTCTCAATGGACGCCGCTCGCTGGACTTTACACCGGTCAGCGGACGCTGCGGTTGGCAGATGGTCCGGACGAAGTTCACCATATGGTGGTCGGCCGCGCCGAAACCCGCAAATATACCGGTGAAGAAGAAGATCCAGCCATGGCCGCTGTTTGGCGGAAATAAGGTCATCCTCAGCTCAAGCTAAGAAAGCGCGACCCTTAGGGTCGCGCTTTTTCATGCGCGCAAAGAAAAAGGGATGCATCTTGCGATGCATCCCAAGTAGGTGGCTGGGTTAGAGGGGCGGATGAACCCAAGCCTTTGAGCTTGTCCGGTACGGTCATGGAGTAACCGCCTGCGACAGATTTCTACTTAGACGGGATTTCCTAACAAAGCGTAAACACTTGAGTTATTCATGAAAGAGCATATAAAAGGGAAGAATAAGCAAATATAAGAACTTATATATTGTATTTTGTAGAGATTAATATTCTACCTTCGACTTTAAAATCAAGACTACTTGGGTTGCTCTCAAATTGTCTGAGTGTGTTCTTCGATGCGATTAAATCTATTTAGGATTGTATTCGCTAAGCAAATTCGCCGATCTGTTAATGGTTGCGCCTTTCGAGCCGTGACCCTCACTCCGAACGATTATTTGGCGCGCGGGTCATCCCATTCTCGCGCGACACCTTGTCCCCCGCGGCGAGTCAGCCAGAACATGCCCAGCAGATCGAATATTCCTGCGCCCAATCGACCGAGAAATCCGTATTTGGATTGTCCGTGCCAGCGCGCGCGGTCGTTCACCAATTCTTCGCGGACACGCCATCCTGCACGCTTGATAAGCGCTGGAAGGAAGCGGTGCATCGAGGCGAAATAAGGGAGTTCACGAAACGCTTCGGTGCGAATGAGTTTCCAGCCGCATCCTGTGTCTGTTGCGTCGTCGCGCAGCATGAACCGGCGGACGCCGTTGGCTATTCGCGATTGCAACCACTTAAACCCGCTATCGTTGCGACTGTTCCGCTTACCGGCGATAATACCAAGACTCCCAATATCTTGTCCGGCGATGATGGATTGCCAGAGGCGAGCGGTGTCGTTGACGTCGTTCTGCCCATCGCCATCAAGCAATTGTGTCCAAGTTCCCCGCACGGCCTTCAAACCCGTGAACAAGGCGGCCGACTTTCCAGCGCGCGCGATATGAGTGAACACGCGAACGGTCTCTGGCCAGCGTACAGCGGCTTGCGCCAATTCTTCGCCCGTCGCATCGCCGGAGCAATCATTTACGCAAACGACTTCGAAGTTTAGCGCGGACAAAGCCTCGTGAACTTCTTCCAATAGCGGCAAAACGTTCCCGGCTTCGTTGTAAAACGGGATCAAGACGCTGAGCTCAACTTGGCTCATTTTTCAGCCTCAATCCGGGCCGCTAAGGCCTCGATCCGCATCGCGGTATCTGTGAGAGCCTGCGCCGCGCGATTAATGTCTGGGCCAGCGGCGTCCATTTGCGCCCGGTGAGACGCGTCGAGTTCGTCCAGCAAAGCCAAGGCTGCAATCAAAAGGAGCCGATCATCGCCGATGTTTCCGACGGCATCGGCAATATCACGCACGCGCACGTCCAATTGTTGCGACAATCCAATCAAACGCGCTTCCTGGCCTGGCGCACAAGCCACCGAATAGGACCGTCCGCGAATTTTGATGTCTGCTTTGGCCATTAGCTTTGCCCCTCGCGTCCGAGGGCGGCGCGGACTTCCGCAATCGCGGAGCCTAGCGCCTCGGAGGCTTCATCCGCCAAAGCTTGTAATTCCTTCTCGCGCGCCAGTGATTCGTCCAATTGTTCCGCGAGGCGGGCGCGATCATCCATCATCGCATTCAACTCTTGGCGCAACAAAACTGGGTCGCCGGAGCGTTCAAAAAAGCCGTCCACAGCGCCTTCTAAGCGCCTTAAGGCTTTATCCAGTCGTGTGGCCGCAGTTTCAATGACGCTCATATGAAAAGGGTTTGCAGTTATTGTGCCTAAAACTCAATAGTCACGCTCGATGACTCTTGACAGCGTTAACCACCCTCTGCATGTGCGAGCCATCAAAATAAGGGCTGAAGGATGACAGTTTCTACTCGAGATATGGCCAATGCTGTACGCGCTTTGTCCATGGATGCGGTTGAGGCAGCAAAGTCTGGTCATGTCGGACTACCACTCGGAATGGCGGATGCGGCGACGGTTCTGTTTACCAAATTTATGAAGCATAACCCGTCTGATCCCGATTGGGCCGACCGGGACCGGTTTGTGCTGTCGGCTGGGCATGGCTCGATGCTGGTCTATTCGCTGTTGCATCTGACCGGTTATGAGAGCGTCAGCCGCGACGATATCCGCCATTTCCGTCAGCTTGGACGTCCGACCGCTGGGCATCCAGAGAACTTCCTCACCAAAGGTGTTGAGACGACGACCGGACCTTTAGGGCAGGGGATCACCACAGCAGTCGGCATGGCCATGGCGGAGCGTCACCTAAATGCCCGCTTTGGCGATGAGCTGGTCAATCACAAGACCTATGTGATTGCCGGCGATGGCTGTCTGATGGAAGGCATTAGCCAAGAAGCGATCACCCTGGCCGGGCACTTGAAACTGTCTAACCTGATTGTCCTGTTTGATGATAATGCGGTGACCATTGATGGCGGCATCGACATGGCGGATAGCACCGATCAATGCATGCGGTTTGAAGCCTCGGGCTGGGTCACTAAAAAGGTCGACGGTCATGATGCGGGCGATGTCGAAGCGGCGCTCGCTTGGGCTCAAGACCAGGACAAGCCGGTTATGTTGGCGGTCAAGACGATCATTGGCTATGGCGCTAAGCGCGCGGGCACCGGCCCGGCCCATGGCGGTCCATATGGTGAAGAAGAAGTCGCCACGGTGCGCGAGGCCATTGGCTGGCCGCACGCGCCATTTGAGGTCCCATCCGAGATCGAAACGGCTTGGGCCGACGCTGGGACGCGGTCGCATGCTGAGCACCTGGCCTGGAAGAACCGCCTCGATAATCATGCCGACAAAGCTGCCTTCGAAACGGCGATGGCCGGCGCGCTGCCAGCCAACCTGACTGATATCGTCAATGCCCACAAAAAGTCTGTGGTTGAAGGCGGAAAAGATGACGCGACCCGAAAATGGTCTGGTGCGGCGCTTGAGCCGCTGACCGAGGCGATCCCTGAAATGATCGGTGGTTCTGCGGATCTGACTGGCTCAAACAACACCAAAACCAGTCATACCGATCCGCTCAGCCCAACCAATTGGGGCGGACGTTATGTCCATTATGGCATTCGCGAACATGCTATGGCCGCAGCGATGAATGGCATGGCGCTGCATGGCGGTGTGATCCCTTATTCTGGCACCTTCTTGGTCTTTGCCGATTATTCCAGAGCCGCGATCCGGCTTGGCGCTTTGATGGGCGAGCGGGTGATCCATGTCATGACCCATGACAGTATCGGCCTTGGCGAAGATGGCCCGACCCACCAGCCGGTGGAGCATGTGGCGAGCCTGCGGGCGATGCCGAACATGACCGTGTTCCGCCCCTGCGATGGGGTTGAAGCGGCGGAGTGTTGGGAACTGGCCCTGCGCAATGATACGGGTCCAAGCACGCTGGCGCTGACCCGCCAGAAAGTGAAATCGGCCCGCACAAAACACACCGATGACAACCTCTCTGCAAAGGGCGGCTATGTCCTGTCGGATGCTGAAGGTGCCCAGGCTGTGCTTATCGCGACCGGCTCAGAAGTTGAGATCGCCATGGCCGCACAAGCCGCGCTCGCTGACAAAGGCGTGCCCGTGCGGGTGGTCTCAATGCCGAGCATGGACCTGTTCGAGCAGCAATCTGAGAGCTATCAGACCGAAACGCTTGGTGGTGACTTGCCACGGATCGCCATCGAAGCCGGGGTTCGCTTCGGCTGGGACCGCTGGATCGGCCATGATGGCGGCTTTGTCGGTATGAGCTCTTTTGGGGCATCGGCGCCGTATCAGGATCTCTACAACCACTTCAACATCACAGCAGACGCAGCGGTCGCCGAAGTCGAAAAACGGATCTAGGGCTTCGGGACACCCGGCAAAAGTCGGCCGGGAAATGTACAGAAAGTGATCGCACCAGGTTCGGGTTGATCTGGATTGGCAAGATAGGCGCTCAAGCTCGCCCGCGCTGCGGCATCGAAGTCTTGAGTCGCGATTTTATGATCAATCCGACCAAGCGTGCGCCGACCCTGGCAGCGATGTAAGTCGACATAGCGGAAGTCAAAATCCTCCGCCGCGCGGGCTTTTCGCAAAGCCATGCGCATGCGGTCATGCGAGAAGCTCAAAGTTGCAGGAAAGCCAGGCCCGAACGGAACAGCCACCCAGGCAGCGCGGGTCCCTGCTTCTCGATCAAGCTCTGAGAAGTAGATTTGGTACAGCATGCCATGTTCCAACGCTTCGGCTGAGACTGAGACGTTGGGATGGCGCTCTAAACGCGTGCGCCAGGACTCGACCAAATAGTCGCGGACGCGCCACGCTTGTTTGGCGTCTCCGGCGGCGGAAAATGTCGACATGGCGTAAAAGTTCGAGATCAGATCCGTCAGACGCCCGGCATTTTGAAAATGGGCCGCGGCGGCGTCGATATCACGCATATCTGCGGCGGCAATGCCGGCGATACGACTGGCATCCTGAAACTCCGGCCGATCGGGGCAAGCTGTTAGGAAGGCTTCCGTCACGGTTCGAATATAGTCTGGACTCTGTTCTTGTTCGGCATCGTGCAGCGCTAATTGCCATTCGGTTGCATCGCTAAGATAGCAAGTTTGCGCCTCCGCTTTCGAGACAAGGTCCATCGCCACAAAGGTTGTGACAGCAGTTGCAATTGCGGCGCCGATATAGCGACGTTTGCGTTTCGAGAGTTTGGTCTTTCCACCCATGCGGCACAGCGCTGCAAGGTCGGTGCCGTTTACCCTAGGAAGATCCGTTCAATGGTCCAAAATGCACCGATTGCACCGATCAAGCTGCAGCATGGCCAGACAATAATGTGCCGATATGAGGCTTCTGATGCCAGGCGCCGAATTGGCCATAAGAGCAAGGCAGCAAGGGCGATTACACTGAGTTGACCGATTTCCACGCCGACGTTGAAGCCGATGAGCGCGCTCCAAAACTGGCCATCGGGGAGGCCGAGAGACCCAAAGAATCCAGCAAATCCCATCCCGTGAACGAGGCCAAACGCGAAGACGATGGCAGGACGCCACCGGGTCATGTCTTTGAAAAACAGGTTTTCGACCGCGACAAAAGCAATCGTGGCGGCGATTAACGGCTCGACGATGGACGCAGGCGGCGCAAACACGCCTGCCGCCACCATGCCGAGGGTCATCGTATGGGCGACCGAAAAGGCAGACACTTGGATCAAAAGTGGTCGCCAACGGCGCGTTGAAAAGAATATCGCGAGAACGAACAGAATATGGTCCAAACCGCCGGGTAAGATGTGTTGGACGCCGATTTTTACGTACAGACCGAATGTCTCCAGCGCCGGGCGATCAAAATCAATGGTCTCGGTTTCCATGAAATCATCACCGCGGGAGGTCGGGTCTCCCGCACGATCCATCTCTTGCAGCGCTTGGCAGAGCGCCGGGTCCATGCCGCCATCTAGGGTACAAAACTCATCTTCCGGGTGCGCTTGGGCTAGGCCTATCCAGGCGAGCGCGCAAACGAGGCTTAAGAGTATGAAACGCAAACCCATAACCACTCGCTAGTGATCGTGTAGAGGAGGCCGCACGGGTCCATCGTCGTGATGATCGTGGTCGTGAGTCTCGTGCGCTTGCCCGCTATGGTTATGATCATGGCCCGGGATAGGCGCAAAGAAGAGCGCGACGGCGATCAGCACACCGGCACTGAGCGAGGCCAGTCCCAGGGTTGGCTTCACCTCCCGCATCGGTGCCATTAGCGGGCCGGTTGCCACAAATAGGAGGAGGCCGGCGGAAAGCGCGAACAGGCTGCCTAAAATCTCTTCGCCAAGCCCGAACATGAACGGACCGGAGACCAGAACCCCAAATGGGGTGGTCGCTGCAGCGGCTAAGAATGCGAATAAGAAGGCCGTGCGATTGGACACGCCATGTCGACGCAGAATAGCAAACGCGATCACTCCTTCCGGGAATTCATGCAGGATTAGCCCGACGGCCGCGTAAACGCCGGCTGAAAAGCTCGCTGCGAACGTGACGGCATAGACAACGCCGTCGATGAAGGAATGACAGGCGATCGCCAGGATCGGCGTAATGGCTTCGCTTGGCAGGTGCGATTCTTCTCGCTCAGGGAACAGCGTTTGGATGAGGTAATGCAGCAACAGACCGGAAAAGAATCCGATGGTCAGCCAAATCGGCGCTGCGTTGGAAAGCGCGAACGCTTCCGGCACGATGTGCAAAAAAGCCATCGCCGTAAGCATGCCTGCGGCGGCGAGGCCAAACAAATTTGCATAACGCAGGCTCCAATCGCTGCGCAAGGCGACCGCCAGCAAGCCCAGCGTCGTGACAAAGGCGGCGATTAAACCAAAGAAGAGCGGAGCTTGCAGGGCTTCAAACATGGCAGAAAGTTACAATGGCGACACGCCAGTTTGTCCTATGCTTTTGTGCGGAATGTTATAGTATCTCAATCCTGTTCGGGCGACGTAATCCTCGCATCTCGCCCTGTCAAACGAAAGCTGGAGTCGCTTATGTTACGGTCATCTTTGTTCGCTGCGGCGAGTGTCCTTGTTCTTGCAGCCTGCCAACCGGCCTCTGAGGCGCCAACCGATAATGTGGTCGCCGATACACCTCCGGTCACCGTCGAGGAGACTGTCGAAGCGGTTATCGAAGAAACCGTCCCCGATGCGGATACAGCTGAAGTGGTGGATCCCGATGCAGAGGACGCTGATCATGATGATGAACATGAAGAAGAGGCGCATGATGAGCATGACCACGATGAGGACCATGCCGAAGCCGGTGTCGATCATGACGACCACGATGAGCATGCCGAACATGATCACGACGAGCACGGTCACGACGAACATGACCACGCGGGGGGCGAGGCTCATGTCCACGGTTTGTCAGATCTGGCAGTGAGCCTCGACGGGAATACGGTCAGCATCAGTGCCGAAGGCGCGCTCGCGAATTTCGATCTCGACGAAACAATCCGGACTCTGGACGACACCACGCCATATTCCGACAATCTCATCGCCTTGGTCGGCGGTGACTGCACTCGCGATCAAGCGGATGTCAGCGTCCGTGCGATTGGTGATCACGGCAATCTATTGGTGGATTTAGTCTATAGTTGCGCAGACATAGATGCGCTCGAAGCGATTGATGTGATCGGATTCGAAGCCTTTGCTGGGTTTGAAGAGGTGAACGCTGTGATCCTCACCGAGTCGGGGCAAACGGCGAGCGCCTTGACGGCGAGTGCGCGCCGCCTAGACCTGCCATAAATGACGCGACCGATTGTCAGCCTTTCCGATCTGAGCTTTGCCTGGCCAGATCAACCGCCTGTGCTTGACGTTCAGGCATTTGAGTTGCGGGCTGGTGAACGCCTGTTTCTGCGCGGCCCAAGTGGATCCGGTAAGTCGACTTTGCTCGGCGTGATCGCAGGTGTGCTGGAGGCCGGTGGCGGCGAAGTTCATGTTCTCGACAAGGACCTAACGAAACTCTCTGGCGGCGAACGTGACCGTGTTCGAGCGGATCATTTGGGCGTCATTTTCCAGATGTTCAATTTGGTGCCGTACCTGTCAGTCGTTCAGAACGTTGTCTTGCCTTGTCGGTTTTCCAATCGACGATTGAATGAGGTCAATTCCGCTGGTGGACCCGAAGCTGAGGCCAAACGGCTTTTGGCTCGGCTCGGCCTTAAGGATGACGCACTGATCTCACGCAAAGTCACCGAGCTTTCGGTCGGACAACAACAACGTGTGGCGGCGGCCCGCGCGCTGATCGGCAATCCCGCTCTGATCATCGCAGACGAACCGACATCGGCTCTGGATGCGGATAGTCGTGACCGGTTCATTGAGCTGCTCAGCGATGAAGCGCAAAAAAGCGGTGCGGCGTTACTGTTTGTGAGTCATGATGGCGCTTTAGCCTCGCTCTTCGATCGCGCCATCGACTTGGCGGAGATCAATCGTGCGACCACTGCTGCAGAGGTGGCGTGATGGGGGTCTCAATTTTCGGCTTAGCGTGGCGCAGTTTGATGAATCGCAAAGTTTCGGCTTTGCTGACCATATTCGCCATTGCATTGTCCGTTGCTTTGTTTCTGGGCGTCGAGAAAGCGCGCAATGCGGCGAAGGAAGGCTTTGACAATACGATTTCCGGGACTGAGTTGATTGTCGGCGCGCCCTCGGGTCAGATTAATTTGCTGCTGTACTCTGTGTTTCGCTTGGGCAATGCGACGGCTGAAATTTCATGGCCCACTTATGAAGCCATCGCGGCCCGCAACGATGTTGCTTGGGCCGTGCCCATTTCACTTGGCGACAGTCACCGAGGCTACCGCGTCCTTGGCACCACGCAGAGCTATTTCGAGCATTACAAATATGGCCAGCGCCAGTCGCTGACGTTTGCCGACGGTGAGATGTTTGATGATTTGTTTGACGCGGTGATTGGCGCGGAGGTGGCAAAACAGCTGGGATATGAGATTGGCTCGCCTCTGGTCATCACACACGGCCTCGGCGCCGGCGGGTTGTCCGATCATGAAAATCGGCCGTTCCGGATTGTCGGCATCTTGCGACCGACCGGAACCCCCGTCGATCAAACCATTCACGTCTCATTAGAGGCGATCACGGCCATCCATGTCGGTTGGGAGACAGGGGCTCGAAACCCGCTCGCTGACAATATCCCGGAAGAGACGATTCGCAGTTTCAATCTGACCCCACGCACAGTGACGGCCGTTTTTGTCGGTTTGAAAAACCGCGCCACAGTGCTGCGGACGCGGCGGGATTTGAACACCAATATGTCCGAACCGCTTTTGGCGATTATTCCCGGCCAAGCGCTGGCTGAACTCTGGCAAGTGATGAGCACGGCGGAGCGGGTTTTATTGGCCATATCCGCGTTCGTCATTGCGGTCGGGTTGGTGTCCATATTGACCAGTATTCTGACCAGTTTGAACGAGCGGCGGCGGGAAATGTCGATCCTAAGAGCCACAGGGGCGCGGGCAAGCCACATCGTGACCTTATTAATTGCCGAAGCGGCGGTGTTAGGATTCTTAGGGGCCGTTTTTGGAGCAATTTTGATTCAGCTAATTTTCGCCGTCGCAGCGCCAATTTTGTCAGCGCAATATGGTGTGGCGCTGACCGGAACAGGGCCTGGCTTGGTCGATTTGTACACGATTGGAGCGGTGACGTTGGCCGCGCTCGTCTTAGGCATTTGGCCAGCCATCACCGCGTTGCGGCGCTCGCTCGCCGACGGCCTAACTGTCAAACTCTAATCACAAGCGCGCTAGAGGGCTGGTCGTGTCGCTTCGCTGGGCCTAAATAAGACATGATGAAGATAGCTTTGACCCCAATTCTTGCCACGATCGCGATCGCGATTGCGGCCTGCGGCAATGCCACCGAAGCGAATCCAACCGCTGCGGAAGCACAGGCGGCGAGCACCGAGCCCCAGGTCGGCGACCGGATTCCAGAACCAAAACCCACGGCGGAAGAGCGCCGCGCGGCTGCCGAAGCGAAGGCGCAAGACTTACTCGCCCGCGGCATACGCGAGATTGGCTGGGAAGAATTGCTGCCGGAAGGCGAAGAGGAACGCTTGGCGCAGCTCTATCAACAGCAAATGGCCATGCTGTATTCTGGTGGACCGATTGCGGAAGGATCCGCGGGGGACGTCATGGTCCAGATTGGGACCTTCAATACTGTCAGAGAACTGAACGAAACCAAAGTCCGCATTCCAGGTTATACGGTTCCGTTCGAGTTTGGCGCTAATGCCGAGATTTCGGAGTTTCTTCTCGTGCCTTACTATGGTGCGTGCTTGCACGCCCCGCCCCCGCCGCCCAATCAAACAGTGTTCGCAATTGCCGATGAGCCTGTGAAACTGCGTAACCTGGCTCAAGCGGTTTGGTTAGAGGGCACGCTTTATACTCAAACCCAAGAGTCAGAGCTTGCTGATGCCGCCTATACGATCCGGATCGATCGTATAGAGAAATACGAATATTAGGGCGCGGCTGCCTGCCCCATGGTCGAGCAAGGTTATCGGCCCTATGTGTGCTTCAAGTCATCAGAAAGGGTCATGACTATGGCCAGCGCACTCACCATTGGGCTTTATGTTGCGATTGGGATTCTTGTCGTCGTCTTGGTGATGGGATTGATCAATCTCACCCGTACCGATGACGGCCAACGCAGTCGATCAAATCAACTCATGCGCATGCGTGTCATGGTCCAGGCTGTGGTGATTGCCATCCTGGTCTTGCTGGGCATCGTTGTCGGCTCGATCAAGCTGTTCTGATCCATGGTCAAACTCGACAAGATATACACGCGCACTGGCGATAGCGGTAAAACCCGATTGTCGACAGGGGAGCCCGTCGATAAGTGGCATCCGCGTGTTACCGCGTATGGAACTGTGGATGAAACCAATGCCGCGCTCGGCGTCGCGGCGCTCCATGCGGATGACGAGCTACTCGATGCCATTCGTCGAATCCAAAATGACTTGTTCGATTTGGGCGCCGATTTGGCCACCCCGGACCGGGGCAAGAAGCTGGAATGGGAGCCGCTGCGCATCGTCAAATCGCAAGTTGACCGCTTGGAGAACGAGATTGATGCGATGAACGAACATATCGCACCACTGGACAGCTTTATTCTGCCCGGAGGAAGCCCACTGGCTGCGCATCTGCATGTTGCGCGCACCCTGTGCCGTCGTGCCGAACGACAAATCGCCGAACTATCAGCCCTACAAGACGAGGCGGTCAGCGCTGAAGCGTTGGCCTATGCCAACCGTCTTTCTGATTGGCTGTTTGTGGCCGGTCGTGCTGCCAACCAAAATGGCGAAGACGATGTAAAATGGGTGCCCGGAGCCAATCGTTAGCCGCTATTGAAATGGCCATGAATGCGCTCCGCCAGCGCCGCCGAAACGCCTTCCACCTCTTTCAAATCCGCAAGTTTAGCTTGCGCGACTTGCTTTGCTGAGCCGAAATATTGCAGCAGCGCTTTCTTGCGCGAGGGCCCAATGCCTTCGATTTCGTCAAGCGGGTTTTTCTTGATATCCGCGCTCCGTTTGGCGCGGTGCGCCCCGATCGCCCAGCGGTGGGCTTCGTCACGTAAGCGCTGCAAGTAATACAGAACCGGCGCGTTCTCCGGCAATCGGAAGGGCGCGCGCCCGGGCTGAAAGAACTGTTCCCGCCCGGCATTGCGTTCAACGCCCTTAGCAATCGAGACCAAGTTCACATCTGAGGGAGAGAGACCAAGATCGCCAATCGCTTCGATAACACTGCTAAGCTGTCCAAGCCCGCCATCGATCAAAATAAGGTCTGGCCAAGTGGCACCTTTGCCCTCTTCCCGTTCTTTTAGGGCGCGGGCAAAACGTCGGCGCATGACCTCACGCATCATGCCATAATCATCGCCTGGCTCGATGTTTTTATCTTTGATATTGAACTTGCGATACTGCGCTTTCTCAAAGCCATCCGGCCCCGCTACCACCATGCCGCCAACCATGTTCGAGCCTTGAATGTGGGAATTGTCGTAGACTTCGATTCGCTGCGGCGGGTCTTCGAGATCAAAGGCTTTGGCGACTTCTTTCAACAGTCGGGCTTGGCTCGCACTCTCGGCGAGTTTGCGACTCAGCGCTTCGGCCGCATTGCGCGTTGCTTGCTCAACCAAGCCGCGTTTTTCGCCGCGTTGGGGGGTGCGGATCTCAACTTTGCGATCGGCTTTCAGGGTCAGCGCATCGGCGATGAGTGGGGCATCGACAGGATCTCGATTGGTCAAGATCAAACGGGGTGGCGGTCTCTTATCGTAGAACTGAACCAGGAAAGCCGACAGGATATCCCGTTCTACTTCGCCTTTTTCATGACGCGGGAAGTGAATGGTCGCGCCCCAATTTTGACCAGCCCGAATGAAGAATACTTGGACCGCTGATAAGCCACCCTCCATGGCGATGGCGAAAATATCGGCTTCTTCAATGCCGTCGGGATTGATATCTTGTTGGGCGCGGACATGGGCTAAGGCGCGAATGCGATCACGCAGGCTGGCGGCGCGTTCAAACTCCATGGCCTCGGCCGCGACCTCCATTTGCGCCGCCAGATCGGTTTGCAAGTCAGTGGCTTTGCCGCGTAGAAAGTCGGCCGCTTGGTCAGCCAGTTGGCGATAATCATCGGCCTCGATCAACCCAACACAGGGCGCAGAACAGCGCTTAATCTGGTGCAGCATACAAGGCCGTTGTCGGGTGGCATAGACACTGTCCTCGCACGTGCGCAACAGAAACGCTTTTTGGAGCGTGTCGATTGTTCGAGTGACGGCACCCGCGCTGGCAAAGGGCCCGAAATAGTCGCCGCGATCTTGTTTAGAGCCGCGATACTTTACAACTTGCGGCGCGTCATGATCGCGGCGGATAAGGATGTAGGGAAAGGACTTGTCGTCGCGCAGCAAGATATTGAAACGCGGTTTCAGCGACTTGATCAGGCTCGCTTCCAATAACAGCGCTTCAGTTTCGCTTTCGGTGACCACGAATTCCATCCGAGCGGTCGCGAGGATCATCGCGGCTATGCGCTGCGTGTGCCCGCCAATCCGCGTGTAAGAGGAAACCCGAGCCGAAAGGTTTTTGGCCTTGCCGACGTATAAGACCGTGTCATCTTCCCCAAACATGCGATACACGCCGGGCTTTTTCGGCAAGCGAGACAAGTTATCTTTAATGACGTCGACGCCGCGTTTGCGCGGGGTCGAATTTGGCGAGTCAGACATGCCGACCATTTAGGTCCATGTCGCGCGATTGCCTAGGGACGGACTATATCTCGAACAGGCCGCGATATGCGCCAGCGCCGGTTCCAAAGATGATATTGCCGCCAATCATCACAAGCCCCAGCACCAAAACGGCGGCTGCGAACTGACGTCCGAGACTACCGGGATTATATTTGCGGCGTGCGCGGGCAACAATCACCCAAATAAGGAGCATGATGAACGCACACAGCGCCAATAGGCGTTCCTCAAGCGTCAAATCCGTGAAATAGGTCTGAATCTCACCCGCATAGAATTTCACATCGATCATGAATTGATCGATCGCGCGTTCATACAGTTCTGTGCTCGTAGAGCGGTCAAACCACATCGCTTTGATCCTTGGGTCTCCATATCCCTACAAAGCTAATAAGAAATGATAAAAACAACGCTAAATAGAACCGAGAAAATTTATCTTATTTGACGACCAATCGCCCGGTTGCGCCTGGATGGTTTGCGGCGTAAACGAAGCGCCTCAATTATGGAGCTCGAACCATGGCCAGCCAGTTAGTCTTAAGTGATGCCGTTAACCGCGTTGCCCCATCGGCGACGATCGCGGTCACCACGAAAGCTGCCGAACTCAAGGCAGCAGGCGAGAATGTTATTGGTCTCGGCGCAGGCGAGCCGGATTTTGATACCCCGGACCATATCAAGCAAGCGGCAAAAGACGCGATTGAGTCTGGCAAAACCAAATACACGCCAGCCGATGGCTTACCGGATCTGAAAGAAGCAATTTGCGCGAAATTCAAGCGCGACAATGATCTGACGTACACGCCTGGGCAAGTTCATGTCGCCCCCGGTGGCAAGCCGGTCATCTACAATGCGCTCGTCTCGACGCTGAACCCAGGCGATGAAGTTGTCATCCCGGCCCCATATTGGGTGAGCTATCCGGAAATGGTGAAACTCTGTGGCGGCACACCGGTCATCGTGTCCTGTGGCCCGAACGCTAAGTACAAGTTGACCCCTGAAGCCCTCGAAGCGGCGATTACGCCGAACACAAAATGGTTGATCCTTAACTCGCCGTCCAACCCGACGGGCGCGGCCTACACGCGTGCTGAGTTGAAAGCGCTCGCAGACGTATTGGTCCGCCACCCACAAGTTTGGGTGCTGACCGACGATATGTATGAGCATTTGGTCTATGATGGGTTCGAATACAGCACGATCGCTCAAGTTGAGCCGGCTATGTATGATCGAACACTGACCATGAATGGGGTGTCAAAAGCTTATGCCATGACCGGATGGCGGATCGGCTACGCTGCCGGTCCTGAAGCATTGATCAAAACCATGCGAAAAGTGATCAGCCAAACCACGTCTAACCCGTGCTCGATTTCGCAATATGCGGCGATTGCCGCGTTGAATGGCGATCACGGCTTTCTGGCGGAGCGCAACGAAGTGTTCCGACAGCGCCGTGATATGGTCGTGGCTGAACTGAACAAAGCCGATGGATTGACGTGCGGGACACCGGAAGGTGCCTTCTATGTCTATCCTTCCTGCGCTGGCGCAATCGGAAAAACCGCACCGTCCGGGAAACGGATCGAAACCGACACTGATTTTGCGTCGGAATTGCTCGAGCAGGAAAAAGTCGCCGTGGTGATGGGGGAGGCGTTTGGGCTCTCACCGGCATTCCGCGTGTCTTATGCAACGTCTACGGAGGCGCTGCAGGATGCGACCGCGCGGATCCAAGCGTTTTGCGCGAGTTTGAAGTAGCCAGCGGCCCATAAAAAATCTCTATACCTATCGCGCCTGTTATCAATTTGATTGCAGGTCCCGGCAGACCCACCTAGGAAATGTCTGAAGGAAAGGAGACTCTTATGGGTATCGAAATTGGGCTGTCAGAAGCCGAAAGAGAACAATCCGCGACCGCTTTAAAGCGCCTGCTCGGCGAGACTTATGCGCTGTACGTCAAAACACACGGATATCATTGGAACGTGACCGGTCCGAGATTCCAAGCGCTGCACGCCGAGTTTATGGCTCAGTACCAAGAATTATGGGCGGCCTTGGATGAAATCGCAGAGCGTATTCGCGCGCTCGGTGTCTTCGCGCCTGGCTCATCAGCAGAAATGCTCGAATTTGCGACGATTACAGCGGACAATGGCGTTCCGGATGCCGAGTCGATGTTGGCCAATTTGGTGCGCGGACACGAAACTGTGGCACGCGCGGCACGCGACGGTATCGCGATCGCCTCAGAAGCGCGGGATGATGTATCGGTCGATCTGCTGACGCAACGCGCGACGATCGCGGACAAGACTGCTTGGATGCTGCGCTCGAGTCTTTAGTTTACGGCCACTTTGCTGCTGGTTGGCGATTCGAACAGGCGATAGCAAGACCGTCCATCGCCTTTGGCTTCGTACAAAGCCAGATCGGCGCATTTCATCAGCGTGCGTGCGTTGCGAGCATGAACCGGCGCGCACGCCACGCCGACCGAGGCGGTGCAATAAAGCTCGAGGCCGCCAATCTGATACGGGCGCGAAAGTGCGGTGACGAGGCGCGCAGCCATTAAGCAGGCGTCCATTGGGTTAGCGACATCATGTGTGATCACAACAAACTCATCGCCGCCGAGCCTCGCTGCCCAGTCTTGACCGCGAATGGTCTGGCGGATGCGTTTGGCGACGAGATTCAACAAGGCGTCGCCAGCCTGGTGACCGTACGTGTCATTGATCGCTTTGAAATTGTCGAGGTCGACGGCGAGTAAGCCGACATTGTCATCGTCTTCGCTGTCGCCAATATCGTTCTCAATACGGTTTTGAAAGGCATAGCGATTGGCCAATCCCGTGAGCATATCGTGCTCAGCCATATGTCGAAGACGCCCTTGAGCTTCGATGCGCCGGGTCACATTGGTTCCAACACCGAGATATCCGACGACATCCCCAGCTGCATTAAATCGAGGGGTGGCAGACAATGAAATGAAGTAGCGCTTACCCTGTGGGTCTAGCATTTTCGACAGAATATCCGAATACGGTTTGATCTCTTGCAAGGCGTTAAGCATCTTTTCCAGCTCGGCTTCTTCGAGATTGATCACGTCCATATAGTGCTGGCCCAACACCCGGCTCTTGTCCGGGAAAATGGTGCTCATCAAGCGGCCACCGGCGGCAATGACCATGCCTTCAAGGTCGGTTTCCCAATACAGATCGGTGGCGAAATCGGCGAGATGCGACAATTGCGATTCAGCGGTCGCGTCGGCGTCATTGGCGCGTTTTTCAGCGCGCGCGACAACGGCGACACAGATCAAGGTAACGCCAAATGCAGCCGCAGCTTCGCTCATCATCACCCAGTGCGGAAACTGAAATATCGCGTCCAGGGCGAGGAAACCGAGCTGTAAAGCGCCGAACAAGATCAGCGCAATCAAAGGGAAGGAGACCCCCTTTTTCTCGTTCAAATGATCGCTGACAACGAAATTACTCATGGCGCATTTATGCACGTGCCGGTTGATTTTCGGTTATTTTCCAGCGGAATCGGTTAACGACGGCCAAACAGCCGTTCAATATCCGCAAGTTTGAGTTCGACATAGGTTGGCCGGCCATGATTGCACTGACCAGAGTGCGGAGTGGCTTCCATTTGGCGCAAAAGCGCATTCATTTCCTGAGCGTTCAGACGACGCCCAGCGCGCACCGATCCGCGGCAAGCCATATTCCCCATCACTTCTTCGAATCTCTCTTTCAGGGCTAGACCGGCATCATATTCGGCAAAGTCATCGGCCAGATCTTGGATCAGTCCTGCCGCATCCATTTCGCCGAACAAAGCCGGTGTTGCGCGAATACAAACAGCGCCTGACCCAAACGGCTCGATCTCCAGACCAAGTTCAGCGAGTTCGCCAGCGCGCTCCAATACGCGGGTCGTTTCATCCTCAGACAACTCGACAATGTCGGGAATTAACAGGGCTTGCCGTCTAACGCCACCAGCTGCCATCTGGCGCTTCATATCTTCATAAACGAGACGTTCGTGCGCGGCGTGTTGATCAACGATCACGATTCCGTCTTCGGTTTGGGCGACCACATAGGTCTCGTGCAGTTGCGCGCGCGCGACCCCGAGTGGAAAGTCTGTTTCCGGGTCAGTCGATTCCACTTCGACCCGGGCGGATAATCCGCCATCATAATCGGTCGAGGCTGGCGTCGAGACGGATTGCGCGGCCGGTGCGCTGATCGGCGGTTGATAAGTGTGTTGGGGTGCAGGCCGTGATGGTGTCTCCGCCCATAGCGTCGATGGCCGGAACACATCGGCTTGCGCAGGTTCCGTTCGCGCTTTGCCTAATGCCGCCGCGGCGACTGTTGTACTGGCACGATGGCCTGCTGCGGCAAGGGCATGGCGCAAGGCACCAATAATCAATCCGCGGACATTTCCGGCATCGCGAAAGCGCACTTCGGTTTTTGCGGGGTGAACGTTTACGTCGACATATTCTGGATCCAGATCGACAAAAAGGGCGGCCATAGGGTGCCGGTCACGGGCGAGAAAATCCTGATAGGCGGCGCGGATGACGCCGTTCAGCATTCGGTCTTTGACGGGGCGGCCATTGACGAACAGATACTGCCGTTGCGCATTGCCCCGATTCAAAGTCGGTAACCCAGCAAACCCCGTCAGCTGAACCCCTTCGCGATCGGCATCAATCGCCAATGCATTGTCGTGAAACTCCCGCCCCATAATCGCGCCAAGGCGCTCCAAACGACCTTCGGGCGTGTCGGGATGCGCGGCATACCGGAACATGTTCCGGCCATTGCTCTCGAGCGAAAAACCGACATCGGCGCGGGCCATTGCCAATCGCTTCAGTGCGTCGGCGATGGCCATTGTTTCGGCGCGTTCGGTTTTCATAAACTTCAATCGGGCAGGCGTCGCATGAAACAAATCGCGCACTTCAATGCGCGTTCCGGTGAGGCCGGTGCCCGAAAACGCGGCTGGTTTGGGCCCTTCAATTCGGCCGGCCTCGACGAACATTTCCGCGGCCTCTTCACCGGCGGCGCGGGATGTCAGAGTCATCCGACTGACCGAACCGATCGATGGTAAAGCCTCGCCTCGAAACCCCATTGTATGGATGTTTAGAAGGTCTACTTGCCCGCTTGCATCGGGACTTAGCTTGGATGTGGCGTGGCGCTCCAGTGCGAGGCGCATGTCGTCTGCACTCATGCCGCAGCCATCATCTTCGACGATCATCCGTTTCAAGCCGCCCTCTTCGATCGAGATACGCACCGCGCGTGCACCCGCGTCGAGCGCGTTTTCGACCAGTTCCTTGATCGCCGCAGCCGGACGCTCAATCACTTCGCCTGCAGCGATGCGATTGACGGCATCTGGCGGCAATTGCCGGATCACGGGGCGCGTCGGAAGTGGGGCACTATCAGCCATGCGCCAGAAATAAGAGCGTTCGGCGATTCGCGCCAGCGATGCAGGCAAGAAAAAAGCGGCTGCCACAGCAACCGCTTTTTGAATTCTATAAGGTTTCCGTCAGCTAGAAGACGAAACTAAAGATGGCGACCAGCAACTGGACGAAAAGCGCCAGCATTGAAAGCGCAACAATCGTCGCGACCCAAGCGCCGCCGAAACCCATGCCCAGGCCAATCACGATGCCTGCGCCCGCGCAAATCACCAAGGCAACCAACCATGGCATACCCATAGAGAGAACAAATGTCGCATATCCCAGCATCAGAAGCGTGATGATCGCGCCCCAGGCGCCCGCCTTCATTGTGCCTACATACATGCTCTTTTGAGCATCAACATTCATTTCGCCGCGTGTGTAATCGCTTGCCGCCATGATCGACTCCGAACCAATTTTGCCTGTGTTTATCTGCATCATTGCGGGCGTCAAGCGCTGTATGTGTCGCAGCGTCCACCCGCGGCTTTCACTCTTCCCAAGTCGCTCGGTTTGTTTCAGGGTCGCGCCCGAGGCGCCATGCGAGAGCGCTGCCGGAGGAAATTGAATGAGTGAATCTGTGAGCGCGACTACAAACGTGGGACAATCGGCAGGTGGCGTGTTTGACAGACCCGGGCTCGGATGGGCCATCTTTGAATGGGCCCGCAATCCTTATTACATTCTCATCGTTATCTATGTCTTTGCGCCCTATTTTGGCGGCGTAATCGGCTCGAGTATGGCGGCCGATGGAGCGTTTGGTGATCTTCAAGGACGTGATTTGGAGGAAGCTGCTGGCGCGGCGGGGCAAGCTAGCATCGCCTCTATCACCAAGACCGCGGGATTAATTGCGGCGCCGACGGTTCCAATATTGGGGGCGATGTTGGACCGTGGTGGGCGCCGGAAACCGCTTCTGGTATTCTTGCTGGGCGTAATCGCGATGATGTCCTGGTCGCTCTGGTACGCGGCGCCGGACGGATCTGGTTTGTCCATTCCGTTTGTGATGGGCATCCTGGTAATTGCCTACGTGACCTATACCTATTCGGAAGTCACTCATAACGCGATGTTAAGCGCCAACGGTGCGCCGCGATCGTTGCCCATGATATCAGGCCTCGGCTTAGCGCTTGGAAACCTGGCGGGCATGTTGATTCTGGCGTTCATTGTAATCTCCTTTGCGATGCCCGCCTTAATCGGTTGGCCATTCGAACAGGCCTTGTTTGGACTCGATGTTTCGCAGTCTGAACACTTTAGAATTGCCGGTCCGATCTGTGCTGTTTGGTTACTTATCTTCAGCATCCCGTTCTTCTTGATGTCCGAAGATGGCGGGAACAAAGGCGCGAATTGGCTAAAAGCTCTTAGAGAAGGTATCGACAGTTTAATTGGCACATTTCGCCGAGCGTCCGATAACAAAGAGATTCTAAAGTACCTCGCGGCCCGAATGCTGTACGCCGATGCGATGGCGGCATTGCTGACCTTAGGCGGCGTATTCATTGGATTGTACCTGAAGTGGAACCTAGTCGAACTTTCCGCTTACGCGATAATCGGGTCGCTGTTCGCATTTTTCGGTGGAATTTTGGCTGGGTTTCTTGATCGCTTTCTCGGCCCCAAACGTGCCTTGGTGCTCGAGATTATCGGTATGCTTCTGGTGTTGACGTTCCAGCTATCAATCACCCCTGATACACTGTTCTATGGTTTGGTTGACTCCTACCAAATCTGGGATGGTCCGATTTTCAACAGTCTTTCGGACGTCGTTTACTTAAGCTCGGCCTTGCTTCTGGCAATCGTGGCCACGGCAAGCATATCGTCCAGCCGGTCTTTACTTGTGCACATGGCTCCGCCGGAACGGGTCGGCGAGTTTTTTGGCCTCTACTCCATCGCTGGCAACGTCACCGTATGGCTGGGCCCATTGATGGTTGAGATTTTCACGCGAATATCGGGAGATCAACGGATCGGGATGTCCGCGATTGGTGTTTTGTTTTTACTCGGTTTGATGGTGCTTTTGACGGTTCGAAGCGAACCAACCCGCTAAGTCTAAGGAATCGGAGGGGTGTAGCCACACGTCACAGCTGATGTCGTTGTGCGTGTGATCGAATCCACACGGCGCGGACGCAGATAGAACGTATCGGACAACATTTTTTGCGACGGAAAGAAGTAACCAATTGGCGAGTCATATGGAAAGCTAATTTCTGCCATGATGAGTGTTCCGCCGTCCGGAACCAGATCATTGGGAATCCTGATTGTGGTATCAGCAACCAGCGTACTGTATTCACTGCCGCAATTGTCACTCCAATCCACATTCACTTCGGTTTCGGTTGCAGTGACCGTATGTACTGTTGAATCATACGAAACACTCGTAACTCGCATATGCGCCTTGGTCATATCGTTTGGCTGCAAGACCATGCGTGTCGCTTCGAAAATGTCTGATAGCTCGGCATCGGTTAGGCTGGCTGATCGTGCCGTCAAATCGCCCAAGGCAGCTGTTGCCCCGGTGACTTTACGATCCAAGTTCATCGCTAATGTCAGTTCGATACAGCCCAAATAAAGCGCGATCATGACAGGGAGAATCAGGGCGAACTCGACCGCGGAAATGCCGCGCTCATCAGCCTTGATCTTAATTGAACGTTTGCGAAGTGAAGAAATCATTGCTCAAACCTCCATGCTACGAGTTGCCGAACGGTTCGTTGCGAAACGTCACAGTGGATTGCAGGAGCGTTTTGTTGCCACCCAGGTTTGTATTTTTAAGCGGCGCACTCAAGACGGGAATGATCAGGTCCCATTCATAGAACACACGCACGACAACAATGTCGTTTTGCCCACCGAAATTGTATCCAAACCCGGACTGGTCGATCGAACTTGAAGTGGTGTCGTAGGTTATGCCTGTGCCGGTGCCAGCAAAGCTCGTGAATGTTTGCACATCGTAAATGACCTTGCTTGAGTCGAGCAATCCGAACAACTCATTCCCCAGGCTCGCTTTGAACGTAGTTTCCATCGCTGCTTGGTTCGCACCGGAAGTTTGCAGCTGTCCGGTCCGAATCTGACGTGACGCTTCAGCGGCTGCATTGTCCAGAATAGCTTGCATGATGAATATAACCGCAAGCTCGATTGTTCCAAATATCATCAAGAAGAAGGGCATCGCAATCATCGCGAATTCGACTGCGGCCAAGCCGCGCTTGTCAGCGCAATAGGCTTGAAATCTCTTATGCCACCGTGTTGCAAACACACCTGGAATTGGCAAATCGTGCATCACACGCTCCATTGGTTTACAATCCCCTATGCTCGCCATAGCAGATCTGGATTTCGGGCATGTTGACACGGTCGGCTAAATTTTTTGCAAATTGTGCGGCATTGGAGGGTCTTTACCTCGCCGCATTCTGGGGCCACATGAGGCGAAACGAGGCTGCGCAAGGCGCTTTTAGATGACTCACAATCCGATCCGACCCTGGCGAAATATTGAGCGCCGCAAGTCCCGGCAAATTCATGTCGGCAACGTTCTCGTCGGCGGCGACGCGCCAATATCGGTGCAAACCATGACCAATACGCCGACGCCGGATGTCGGTGCCACGGTCGCGCAAATTGAACGGGCGGCGGAGGCAGGCGCTGACATTGTCCGCGTGTCTTGCCCGGATGAAGACTCAACCGCGGCCTTTTCGGCGATTGCTAAAGCGTCGCCTGTGCCATTGGTGGCGGATATTCACTTTCACTATAAACGCGGCATTGAGGCGGCAGAAGCGGGCGCGGCCTGCTTGCGCATCAATCCTGGCAATATTGGCGCGTCAGATCGCGTCAAAGAAGTGGTCAGCGCAGCCCGGAATAATGGTTGCTCGATCCGTATTGGTGTTAATGGCGGCTCGCTCGAGCGCCACCTTCTGGAGAAATATGGCGAGCCTTGCCCGGACGCGATGGTCGAAAGCGCGCTCGATCACGCCCGTATCCTCGATGATCTCGGTTTCCACGAGTATAAGATTAGCGTCAAAGCCTCTGACATGTTCTTAGCGGTTGCGGCTTATCAACAACTCGCCGAAGCGACAGATGCGCCACTGCATTTGGGGATTACTGAAGCGGGCGGACGCCGGATCGGTACGGTCAAATCTTCCATCGGCATGGGCAATCTATTATGGATGGGGATTGGCGATACCATTCGCGTGTCCCTGTCGGATGATCCCGTCGAAGAGGTCAAAGTCGGGTTTGATATGCTCAAATCCTTGGGCCTGCGAACACGCGGCGTGAATATCATCTCTTGCCCGAGCTGTTCACGTCAGGGGTTCGATGTGATCGCGACCGTGAAAACGCTCGAAGATCGATTGGCGCATATTGCTGAACCGATCACTTTGTCGATCATTGGGTGCGTGGTGAACGGGCCTGGCGAGGCGGCGATGACGGATCTTGGATTTACCGGCGGCGGCAAAGAAAGCGGTATGATGTATGTGTCGGGGCGGCCGGATCATAAGCTCTCGAATGCCGATATGATTGAACACATTGTGGCACAAGTCGAAGTCAAAGCGGAACGCCTGAGAGCGCAGCGCGAAGCGGAGGCGGTGGCGGCTGAGTGATTAGCCGGCCGATGCTTGCGAACACGTGGCACCAGCAACCAGGCTCGCGGCCTCATCATATTGGGCTTGAGTCGGTGCCAATCGCCGAATGAGGGCAATCCCTTGGCCATCAAAGTCGATCGCGTTTTCGGGCGCGGGAGCCCCCGATACGCCGACATAGACGCCCTCAAAATCGCTGTCGGTTTCTAGATTTGCGACGAAGACATTGTCCGTTTGAGCGTCGAAAATCGACAAAGACCCATAACCCGACCAAAGCGGAGCGTGGATGAAAACAGGTCCGTCCGACGTATCAAACCGGCAGATGGCGTAGGCGAGATCTGGCGATGGACGAACGATGCGTTGGGTGTCCGGTGTCTGGCGCGGAGAAGACACCCAGACATTCAAGGGAATGCCTTGGGATTCGAATGTCTGGTGGGCTTTGCCCATGATGAATCCAGGCAGGCTGGTCAACACAAATAGGTGCGTTGCGACGGCCATAAAGATAAATACGAGACCGGGAACCAAAAATCGCATCATCCGGCCTCTCCGTCACAAGATAATCGTTCGATCCGCGGCGGGGCCAGAGCGGTCCCGGGATCCGCCAGCAATGCCGATGTGGGCTGGTACAGCCTCAAAGTCAGATCGAAATCTCCAGCGGCGCGACTCGACACCCATGGTGTATCGGCCCGATTTGGAGGCGTGGAAGAAACTTCAAATCGCCATGTCTCGTCACCAAAACGGGCACTGGCCTCGGTTTGATCAAACGACAGTCGTTGATCATCATTCATCGGCAAGCGGCTATCGGAATCATACAGCGTGATCGACCACCAACTGGCCGGAAAATCGCCGCCCGTGATGGCATATAAACAGCCTTCTTTGAGCCGGTCATTCTGATCATCTTGGGTCTTCAAAAAGTAGACGGCTTCTTCTTTGCGCAAGCCCATCAGCCCGTTTCTAGCGACGCGCGCGCGGACATAGGGATTGGCGTTCTCAGATCCAATCGACCAATCGCTGCGCCAGCCATCAATATCGATCGCATTGCCAATCGTCGGTCCTCCGGAAATCATCCCGCCAAACCAAAGTGCTGTCAGGGCGCCAAAGTTTCCGCCGAAAACGATCGCGACGATGATCCATAGAATCTTGTGCATGCGGCTTTATACCGGAGATCGCGGAACCGTGAAGACAGTATCCAATCTATCGCTTGCTGATCGCGGATCGTCCGAGTAATCGACTGTTCTAAGACACGGAGGTGTACGTGATGTTTTTACAATTCCTGAAGTGGACCGTTCGTCTCGTACTGGCTGTCATCATCTTATCTGGCATGTCTGCGTGCACCATGTTGGGGCTAAATTATGCAAGTCTCGAAACAGATAACCGGCCGGCGCCGCGGCCAGACATTGTATTACCGCTCGATACAGCGGCCACGCGCGCGACGCTGGAGCAGGAATTGTATGGGCCATGGCCAGGCAATCTGCCTGTGTCATCCAGCGACCGCCGGGTGATTGATGCAAATTATCTCGAAGGACGCGGTGTCCTAGAGGAAATCACTTTGACCATTGGAGAAGGCGACGGCGCGCGGAGTTTTCCGGTGGTGATCGCTATCCCCAATCAAGCCATCGAACGCCCTGTTCCGTTATTGATCAGTCAGACCTTTTCGGACAATTGCTCCGTTTTCCCCGATGACCCGGTGACCGAGTTTGGCGGCGCTGTCTGTGATGGCACCAATATGACAGGCGCCGTCGGATTTCTCGCGACCAATATTTTCGGAACGTATATCGCTTACGCTCCGATTGACCGGTATTTTGACGCGGGTCTCGCCTATGCGAGTTTTCCAGGTTGGAGTTTCGTTCCAGATAGCAATGCGGCCGCACAATTGGTCATGGCGGACTTAGAACCCGGTCCACAGCCGACGAGCGCACTTATGGCATGGGCATTTGCGTTCCATGCCGCCGCTGGGGTGTTCGGAGAGGATTCACGTATTCAGGCCGATGCCATCGCGGCGATCGGGCATTCGCGATATGGCAAATCGGCTCTGGTCGCGTCGGGTTGGTCGGATCGGATTGCGGCGGCCGTCGCGCATCAGTCTGGCTTTGGCGGCGGGTCCTCGTCGCGATCCACGACCGGGGAGACGCTTGTTCGGATGGCGAACCAGTATCCGCATTGGTTGCGGCCCGGCTTGGCTGCAGATTTGAAAAGCGGCGTTGAGCTCACACTCGATCAGCATTTCCTGTTGGCTTTGTCGGCGCCCAAGCCGATCTTCCTTGGCAATGGTCGCCGCGATGTTTGGTCTGATCCAAACTCGTCCTTCGTCTTGGCGCAAGCCGCAGATCACGCCTATGAAGCGGTCGGTTCTGAAGGCTTGAACGATGCTGCTGGAATGCGCGATTTTGATCCCGCTGCAGATATTTCTTACTGGCTCCGCGTCGGCGGACACAGCGTGGTAGCCGAAGATATCGATGCCTTTACTGCCTTTATGAACGCGCATTTCCGCGACGCTTCGCCAAACGATACAGGGTTGCAATCGGCGCGATGACGCCTAGCCTGCCAGGATAAGTAATAAACTGGGAGGTTTAACGATGGAAATGGAAGTTCCCACCAGCACGTTTGGTGACTTTGTGACGAATTATCAGGGCGAAATGCTGGCCTTTTTGACGCCGGTCTTGTTGCTTGTCTGTTGGACGTTGATCATCTGGCTTTGGATGTATGCGACCCGCATTCCGGCGATGACAAAGGCGCAAATCGACCCCGATGATGCGCGCCATCCTGGAACCTATGCAGATAAGCTTCCGGCAAATGTCCGCGCGGTGGCTGACAATTACAATCACTTACACGAGCAGCCGACCATATTCTATGCGCTAATGGTGTTCGCGGCACTGACTGGCGGTGCGGATTCATTGATGACCAATCTGGCATTTGGCTATGTCGGGGTGCGGGTGCTGCATTCCTTGGTGCAAATCCTGTCGCCGAAAGTGATGTTCAGATTCCTCGTCTTCTCGCTTGGAACAATCGTGCTGTTCGTCATGGCGGGTAAGGAAGTCATTCGGGTCTTCCTGTAGCGCCCGATCCGGTTTAGAGGCGGGGCATGGCTACAATACCTCAGTCCCGCCTTGAACAAGTGATTGAACGCTTTGACGAAGTCGAAGCCCGAATGGGCGCGACCACCGATAGCGACGAAATCGTTGCTTTGTCGCGCGAGCATGCCGAGCTCAAACCCGTCGTTGAAGCCGCGCGCGAGCTGATCACGATGCGCGAAGGCCTCGAAGAAGCGGAGGCCATGGCCAAGAGCGATGACCCTGATATGGCCGAGCTCGCCCAAGAAGAAATCCAAGATCTTAAATCCAAGATCCCCGGCGCCGAGGACGCGATGCAGCTTCTGTTGCTCCCGAAGGATGCCGACGATAAAGCCAGCATTGTCCTAGAAGTCCGCGCTGGAACTGGCGGAGATGAAGCGGCTTTGTTCGCGGGCGATTTGTTTCGCATGTACTCTCGCTACGCGCAGCTTCAAGGCTGGAAGATCGACCTCCAAAGCGCCTCTGAAGGCGATGTCGGCGGCTATAAAGAAATTATCGCCAACGTTGAAGGCGACGGCGTTTACGGGCGCCTTAAGTGGGAATCGGGTGTCCACCGGGTTCAACGTGTTCCGGCGACTGAAACCCAAGGCCGGGTTCATACATCCGCGGCGTCCGTCGCCGTTTTGCCGGCGCCAGAAGATGTTGAGATTGAAATCCGCAATGAAGATATCCGGATCGATACGATGCGGGCCTCAGGGTCCGGCGGTCAGCATGTCAACACGACCGACTCTGCGGTTCGTATTACCCACTTGCCCACGGGAATCGTCGCGACCAGCTCTGAAAAATCGCAGCACGTGAACCGCGACAAAGCCATGCAGCAGTTAAAAATCCGGATCTATGAGAAGGAAAAGCAAGAGCGTGATGCGGAACGCGCTGAAGCGCGAGCCTCGCAAGTTGGATCGGGGGACCGCTCCGAAAAAATCCGGACGTACAATTATCCCGAGAACCGCGTCACTGATCACCGGATCGGCCTGACGCTATATGCATTGGACAAGATCATCGCGGGCGACAAATTGGAAGACGTTGTTGAAGCCCTGATGACCGAGGATCAAGCGCGACGGTTGGCAGCGATGGAAGAGGCGTGAACAGCCAAACATATGCCGACCTTTTGTCGATGGGCGCCGCCAAACTGCGTGCCTTAGGAATAGAAGACCCTCTTCGCGACGCCCGCAAACTCTTGCTGCTTGTCTGCCATCTGTCGCCCGCGGACCTTATCGCATGCGAGAATGATTCAGCACCAAAGCCGCACATTGACGCCTTCCAAATCGTGCTCGAAATGCGTGCGTCGCGTGTGCCTTTCGCTCATATTGCCGGTGAGGCGTCATTCTATGGCTTAAGTCTACGCTCAGATTCGCGCGCATTGATCCCTCGCCCGGATAGTGAGGTCGTCGTCGAACTGGCATTGGGCCATATACCGCAAGAGACTGCGGTACGAGTCGCAGATCTTGGCACCGGATCGGGCGCATTATTGGCGGCGCTGCTGTCTCAGCGCGCGCTCGCACAAGGGGTTGCGGTCGAAGCGGATGAAAACGCGCTGAGTCTCGCCGTAGAGAATTTCGAACAGATTGGCGTCGCTGATCGCGTCCAAGCCGTTCACGGATCCTGGTCTGAATGGTCCGGATGGCGTGATTGCGATCTGATTATTTCTAACCCGCCTTACATTCGAAGCGATGTGATCCCGGACCTCGAGCCAGAAGTGCGCGACTATGACCCCACCCAGGCCCTTGATGGTGGTGCCGATGGATTACATGCGTATCGCGAGATCATTGGATTGGCCGCTGAGATGATGACTCCAGGGGCAATTCTGGTGTTCGAAATCGGTTTTGATCAAAAGCGCGCTGTCTCGGACCTCTTGATAAAGGCCGGGTTTGCCAACTTAAGCCACAAACAAGACCTCGGCGGTCGAGACCGCGCCGTTGCGGCGACAAAATCTTAGCAGATACCCCCTTGGCGAATCTGAAATGCCACGCTACCTAAGAGCCAGGCCAGTGACTTGGGGGCAACCTGTCCGGCCTTAAAGCTAGCGCGACATTGTAGAAACAGGTGAAACCCTCGCGCGTAAACCGTCCGTCCATCGGACTTTAGAGATCAGGAATTGCCTATGGCTATGCAGCGCAAGCGTCGTCGCCGCTCGGGTGGGAATAATAACAATAATCCCAACCCAAACCGTCACTATGAGAGCAACGGGCCTGACGTCCGTATTCGCGGTTCTGCACAGCAAATTCTCGACAAATATTTGCAATATGCCCGCGATGCGCAAACCTCCGGCGATCGCGTGAAAGCTGAAGCCCTGTTCCAGCACGCCGAACATTATGCGCGCATCGTCGCGGTGTTCGAAAAGCAAAAAGAAGAAGCACGCCTAGAGCGTGAGGCACGTGAGGCGGCGAAAGCCGAAGAACGGGCGCAGCGTGACGCAGAGCGCGCCGCGCAATCGGAGTCTGCAGACGGGGCTGGAACCGATGGCGACGCCGCCGAAAGTTCGAGTTCGGAAGAGGGTGCCGACGCCGCTGAACCCCCAAAGCCACGCCGTCGTTCGCGTAAACCGCGCGATGGGGATGATGCGCAAGCCGATGACTTCGCCGCGAAAGACGATTCTGAAACGACGCCAGAAGACGCGGGCGCAGACGCCAGTGAGGACGCGCCTAAGCGTCGTCGCACGTACGCCCGGAAAAAGACTGATGCGAGCGAATCTGTTGAGGAGTCAGATGGCGTGATGAAAACGTTGGCCCGTGGGTCCGACGAAGTGATTGCTGAGGCCGAATAGGTCCCGAATTTCCTGTTCATTCCCGCACGACCGGAGCTCCGATCATGACATACATCCTTCTTCATCACACGGGATGCAGCACGTCTCGTAAGGGCCTGGCGCTGTTAGAAGAAAACGGTGTGACGCCGGATATTCGCAAATATATGAACGCCTCTGAAGCTTTGAGCGTGGATGAGCTGAAAGACATTGCCAAGAAACTGGGCGGCGTCTCGCCCCGCGCGTTTTTGCGCGACAAAGACGCAAAGAAGTTTGAGCTTCCAGAAACTGCCACAGATGCAGAAGTGTTTGAAGCGATGGTGGAAAATCCACGCCTCATTCAACGGCCAATCGGCATCAAAGGCGGGAAAGCGGCGCTTGGTCGGCCGATCGAGAAACTGCTCGAAATCCTATAATCGGTAAAATTTCACCGATCACTGACACGTCAATTCAATATGGTTCTGCGATAAGGCTTCTCTAATCTTGTCGAAAGTGGTGCCGATGTTTGCGCTCCAATTGATTGCGTTCTTCTTTTTGGCTGTGTCGGTGCTGTTCTGCTTTGGACCGCGCCTTGCAGTTTATGGCCCACGCGCGCTTGGCGAAATGGGGCGCCAGAGACAGGTTCAGTTTGTTGGCGGGTGCTTGAGTTCTATTCTGGTGATGATTGTTGTAGCGCCCGGCTTTAGCGCCGGACCGTCGGCTTATGATGGCGCGGTACCAGTCGCCCTGCAGGACGCCGCTATTCTCTCTGCCAGCTTCGCTTAACGGGATTTCGCTGGGACAGTCTTGACCTGATCGGCGCGCGCCATGTTTAAGGCGGCATGACCAAATCCAATCCCGGACACTTCTTCGAAGACTTCCATGTCGGCATGACCCTACATCATGCCACACCGCTCACCGTCAGTACGGGCGATATCAGCCTCAATCGCGCGCTGACAGGCACCCGGCACGCGCTTTATTGTGCGGAGACGTTTGCCACAGCCAATGGGTATGACAGCCTGCCTGTGGATCCGCTGCTCGCGTTTCATATCGTATTTGGCAAGACCGTCCCGGACATCTCGCTCAACGCGGTCGCCAATCTTGGCTATGCCGATGGGCGGTTCCCTGTCCCAGTCTATCCCGGCGACACGCTGACTGCGGTCTCTGAAGTGATCGGTGTGAAACAAAACTCCAACGGCAAGACGGGCGTGGTTTATGTCCGCACTAAGGGCTTCAACCAGCGCCAGGAAGAGGCTTTGTCTTATGTCCGTTGGGTGATGGTTAATAAACGCGATTTCGATGCGCCTGCTCCAGACACAATAATCCCAGAGCTCCCAAATGCGGTCGATCCAGCCAGCCTGAATTTTAACCGTGACTATGCCGATTGGGACGCGGGATTGGCCGGTTCAGAGCATAGATTCGACGCCTATGAAATCGGCGAGAAGATTAACCATGTTGATGGCATGACGGTCGAAGAGTCCGAGCATCAAATCGCCACGCGCCTTTACCAAAACACGGCTAAAGTTCACTTTGACGGACACGCTCAGAAAAACAGCCGATTTGGGAAGCGCCTCATCTATGGTGGTGTGGTGATCTCCATAGCACGTGCGCTTAGCTTTAACGGCCTTGCCAATGCGGCCGAAATCATCGCTATCAACGGCGGCACGCACACAGGACCACTGTTTGCTGGGGACACTGTCTATGCTTGGAGCGAAGTCCTGGACAAAGCCGAGCTGAGCGACACAGTCGGGGCGCTGCGGTTACGTCTTGTTGCCGTTAAAGACCAAGACCCTGCTTCATTCGCCCTTCGCGGAGAAGACGGCAAATATGGGCCTGGCGTCTGCCTCGATTTCGATTACTGGGCTGCGATTCCGCGATAAGCGGCGCTTTGTGAACGGCACGGAGCATCCTATATACGCGCCATGTCCCTGCTTTCTGGTCTTCCGCTAGTTTCCATTGCGCTTGCCGTGATGATCTCGGCGTTCATTCGATTGGTTCAGACCATGCAACTGCGTCAGCGGGTCGAATTTGGCCATACCGGCGTTCGGGAACTCGCAGAATTGTCAGGGGTGACCGACCCGCAAGACCTCCAGGACGTGTTCGGTCCACCGGGGATGAACAGGGTATGGGCCAATGTGACGCTCGCCACGATTGAGGCAAAACGGCGTTTGGCTGGCTTTTTGATGAGCGACCCGCGTCTGCATTGGTATTCAATCGGAGCTGGCTTAGGCGCCTTTATCATTAGCCATTGGTCGGCCCAGATTCTGCTTCTAATCGCGGCCATAATCCAATCCGGAGCCTGGCTCAGCGCGACACGATTGCCAAAGTAGGGCCTTTCAAAAGCCACTTGATGAGACTATCTCACTCGCCTAGCCTGACCCAGAGGGGCCTCATGCGTATTTGGAAGATGAATGGAGCTGGTAATGCATTCGCCGTGTTTGACGCGCGCGAACGCTCCTTCCTGCCTTCTGAAGAACAGCTTCGCGAAATCGCCCAGGCGATGAAGGCCGATCAAATCATGGCGATCGAAAGCGATTTGCGCGCCGACGCATTTCTGCGTTTCTGGAATGCCGATGGCAGCGAGGTGAAGGCGTGTGGGAACGGAACGCGGGCGGTCGCGCATTTGTTGCTTGAAGAATTAGACAAAGATGAAGTTCGCATCCAAACCGAAGCGGATTTGCTAAAAGGCGCGCGTGCCGAGAATGGCTTAGTCAGCGTCGATATGGGCTCGCCTTTGATGGGGTGGGAAGACGTTCCATTGTCTGAAAAGATGGATGTCCGCGGCGTTGATGTGAAAATCGGACCGATGGATGACCCCTATTTGTACAAACCTGCCGTGGTCAGCATGGGCAATCCGCATGCGGTGTTCTTTGTCGATGATGTCGATGATTATGACATTCCAGCGATCGGCCCGCTGGTCGAATGGCATCCAACTTTTCCCGAAGGCGTCAATGTCGGCTTTGCCCAAATCATCGATCGTGAGACCATTCGTCTGCGCGTCTGGGAACGTGGGGCTGGATTGACCAAAGCGTGCGGAACGGGCGCGTGTGCTGCTTTGGTCTGTGCAGCGCGGGCGGGAAAAACCGACCGTAAAGCGCGACTCATCCTCGATGGCGGCGACCTTGTCATCCATTGGGATGAGATCACTGATCACGTCACCATGACCGGGCCGGTTGAGCTGGAAGAAACGTTTACGGTTTAGCGGACACGCCGCTACCGCCAAACAAGGCTTGTTTTTGCGGTGCCGCGGCGCGATATCGCCTGTGACTTATCATGACCGATCGCAAATCATCATCTCGGCCCTCGCAGGTCATCACGCTTGGCTGTCGTCTGAACAGCTATGAAAGCGAAGTGATGCGCGGGCACGCTGACTCAGCAGGCTTAGATGGGGCGATCATAGTGAACACGTGCGCGGTGACATCAGAAGCTGTGCGAACGGCGCGGCAAACGATACGCCGCGCTGCAAAAGATCATCCCGAGGCGCCGATCATCGTCACTGGCTGTGCTGCGCAGATTGATGCAGACATGTTCGCAGAAATGCCGGAAGTGACCCGCGTCATTGGCAATCACGAAAAAATGCAGGCCGAAACCTGGCAACCGGTCGACCTCTTGGGTGGAACAGAGAAAATTCGCGTTAACGACATCATGTCGGTCAAAGAAACCGCCGCGCATTTGATTGATGGCATGGACGGACGGGCGCGGGCTTATGTCCAAGTCCAGAACGGTTGCGATCACCGCTGTACGTTCTGCATCATTCCATATGGGCGCGGAAACTCGCGCTCTGTGCCGGCTGGGGATGTTGTCCGCATGGTGCAGCGCCTGGTCGAGACCGGGCATTTTGAAGTCGTCCTCACCGGTGTCGATCTCACTTCATGGGGCGCAGACTTGCCCAACGAGCCGCAGCTCGGAAATTTGGTTCAGCGGATTCTGAAGCTGGTGCCGGATTTGAAGCAGCTGCGCATTTCTTCGATCGATGCAATCGAAATGGATGACGCTCTGTTTGAAGTGATGCGTGACCCTCGTATCGCGCCATTCATGCATCTCAGCCTGCAGCATGGCGATAATCTGATGCTCAAACGAATGAAGCGGCGGCACTCGCGCGAGCAGGCCATTGAACTTGCTGAGAGGTTGCGCGCGCTGCGCCCGGAGATCGCGCTTGGGGCCGATATTATTGCTGGTTTTCCAACGGAGACCGAGGCCGCGTTTGAAAACTCGCTACGTTTGATCGATGAGTGCGGGATCGCGTTCTTGCATGCGTTCCCATATAGCCCGCGTCCAGGGACACCGGCGGCGCGTATGCCGCAGCTTGAGAAAAGTCTGGTCAAAGACCGTGCCGCACGCTTGCGCGAGGCCGGGCAAGCGGCGTTGGTGCGCCATTTTGCAGGCCATATAGGCTGCGAATCCGATGTTCTGATTGAACGTGATCGACACGGTCGATTACCGGACTTTACCCCCGTCGTTTTCGAAACCGAGAGCGGCGAGGCTGGACGCCCGATCCGTGCGCGGATAATCGGACACGATAATTCAAGATTGAAAGCGCAGCCCATATGATCCTCTGGTTCGGCAAAAAGAAGCAAAAAGAAGAAGCGTTGAAAGCCGGCGCCGCCATGGAAGCGCCAGAACTGTCGGCGGACGAACTAGCGGCGCAGAAGGCAGCCGAACAAGACGCCGCCCGCCTGGCCGAGGAAGAGGCTGCTCGAAAAGCCGAAGAACAGGCGGAGATCGAGCGCAAAGTTGCCGAAGCCAACCGAGCTTGGGAAGAACGCCAGAAACGTGAAGCCGCTGAAGCGGAAGCCGAAGCGGCGCGGCTTGCGCAAGAAGCAGAAGCTCGCGAAGCAGCGCGCCAGAAGGCGGAGCAGGAAGCCGAGGCTGCGCGGCAAAGGGCTGAAGCGGATGCCACTGCGGCTGAAGATGCCGCCCGCGCCAAAGCGGAAGCGGAACGCCTTGCGGTGGAAGCTGAGGCTGCCCGTGAAGCCGAAGCCGCCCGCCGCGCACAAGAAGAGAAAGCCAAGGCCGAATTGGCGTTGCTGGAGCAACGCCGCGCCGACGAAGCCCTGCGTCAAAAACTAGCTGAAGAACGCGCCCGCCGCGAAGCCGAGCGCCAAGCCGCTATCGCTCGCGGCGAACCGGACCCATATGCCGAAGTGGCGGAGCCGGGCTTTTTCTCCAAACTGTCATCTGGATTGGCGAAATCTTCGTCAAAAATGGGCCAATCGATTTCAAGCCTGTTCACACAGCGCAAGTTGGATGATGAGGCGCTGGAGGATTTGGAGGACATTCTGCTGACGTCTGACATGGGCGGGCAAGTTTCAGCGCGAATTGTGCAGAACCTCGCCAAGACTCGGATGGACAAAGATGTCACCGACGACGAGATCAAACACGCCTTGGCTAACGAAATCGAAGCGATCATGTCCCCTCGTGAGCAAATCGTCGATTTCTCTGAAGGCTCTCGTCCTCGGGTCGTCCTATTCGTTGGGGTGAATGGCTCTGGGAAAACCACGACGATTGGCAAAATTGCGTCTAAGCTACAGGAGCAGGGCGCAAAAGCGTTGCTCGTTGCAGGCGATACGTTCCGAGCTGCAGCGATTGAGCAGCTGACGGTCTGGGGCGAGCGCGCAGGAATCCCTGTGCTCGCCAAAGAACCAGGCGCCGATGCGGCGGGGCTCGTCTACGAAGCCATCGAGAAAGCGAAGTCCGAAGACTTAGACCTGGTCTTGGTCGACACGGCTGGGCGTTTGCAAAACAAAACAGAACTGATGGCAGAATTGGCCAAAATCGTTCGCGTAACGCGAAAACTCGATCCTGATGCCCCGCATGATGTCATCCTGGTTTTGGATGCGACAGTCGGTCAAAATGCGCTCAGCCAAGTCGAGGCGTTCCGGCATACTGCCGACGTGTCTGGCATCGTTATGACCAAGCTGGATGGTACCGCAAAAGGCGGAGTTTTGGTGGCGATAGCCGAAGCGCACGCTCTGCCCATACACTTTGTCGGGATCGGCGAAAAAGCAGAGGACCTACAACCCTTCTCCGCGCGCGCTTACGCGCGCGCCTTGGTCGGATTGGCCGAAATGCCCGTTGAGGACGCGGAATTGGTATGAGCGACGCGAAACAAGCTATGCGCGCTGGGATGAAAACTCTGCGCGATGAACTTGCAGCGCGCGATCCCGATGCCGCTGAGACCCTCGCAGACAAGTTTCCGATGAGGCTTTACGAGCGATACGGTCCAACAGTGGCGGTCTATTTGCCGATTGGCAGCGAGATCGATCCACGCCCGCTCATGAATAAGCTCATTGCGGCGGGCGCCAGACTCGCGCTGCCTTGTGTTCAGGAAGATGGCAGCATGGTGTACCGAGCTTACACGCGCGGCGATATGTTGGAGAAACGACCGTTCGGATTGCTCGAGCCAAACCCTGAAGTACCGGAAGTGCAACCTACTTTGGTGATCACCCCACTTTTGGCGTTTGACCGCAATGGGAACCGGCTTGGCTATGGTAAAGGACATTATGACCGTGCGCTAACTCGCCTTCGAGAGCAGGGGCGGGTATTTGTTTGCGGCTTGGCCTTTTTCGGCCAGGAAGTCGAAGACGTGCCCGCCGAACCCCATGATGTGCCGTTGGACTGGGTGATGACCGAACGCGGCTCCATCCCACTCTTTATGATGCGGGCTATGTCTGAAAACACGCCGAACGAAGGCGATTGAGCCAAAAATATCAGAAATGGCAAGCCACTTGCTTTCTCCTAATACGCGAATTGGGGTCGTCCCATTCTGGCGCGCGAGGAGAGGTCGAAACGCATGCATTGGAGCCTGTTTATCTTAGCGGGACTTGGTCTGGTGCTCGCGCATGGCCTGAAATTGCCGACACCGGGATCGCGCTCAGTCTCGATTGGTGCTTTTGTTTGCGGCTTGCTGGTAACCGCCTTTGTGGTGAAATCGATGGCTTCCGCTGCGGGGATTGGCCGAACCACCGATTTTGATCGGTTCGTTAAAGCTGCGGTAATCGAAGCCACGCAAGACGACGCACCCTTAATCGTGTTCACCGGCGCCAGTTATTCTCGCAATGGCATTGATCCGGAACGTCTGACCCTTGCTTTAAGGGAGCGCGGATATGTGCATCGGGTTGTCAATTTGTCGATTGAGGCAGCGTCCATCCTAGAGCGCGATAGACACCTGACCCAGTTCATCGAACAATCTGGCCGGGTTCCGGACATTGTATTTGTCGAAGTGGCGCGCGATTTCGACCAACGCGCCGCTTATATGTTCGGCAATTCCAAGTTTAACATGCGGGCGATTGAGCAGTTCGACCTCACCGGTGCCGTTTGGACTGGATTCGGTATACTTGGCGGCGCGTGTGACGGCACCTCTGGCTGCGTACAGGACACGGCCTATCTGGGGCTGCATACGGCGCTCAATATTCTCAATGTCGGACTGATCGGCGGCGGCGAAACAGAGACAGAAATCGATGCTGTCCCGGCCTATGACCCACAAGTTGAAGCGCGCGCCAAGAGCCAGCCGCATCTCGCCCTAAAACAAAACACGGTTTCTGTATTTCAAGGCCCACAATGGGTGCGCTCTTTCCGCTACCAGCAGCAACGTCGATTGGCTCAGCTCGGCGTCGGCGCAATTGGATATTATCAGCCCCCGACGCTTGATCCGAGTGCGCGTGCATATTTGGACGGGCTTTGCGCCGGTGAATTTGTTCAGCACTTATGCATTTCGCCAAACGACCCAAGCCTGATGCAACAACTCAATGGCGACCATTGGTTCGATCCAAGTCACCTGCTCGATAGCGGCACGGCGATCTACAATCGTTGGTTGGTCGAGGAGCTTGTTGTCTCCAACATTTTGGAGCGCGACCAATGATTTTTACCGATGCGACCTTTTTCATTTTCTTGGCCGCGATTTTTGGTGGCTATTGGCTGCTTCAAGACAAAGAAGAGCGGCTTAGCCTGTTGCTCATCGCTAGCGCGATTTTCTACGGCTGGTGGGACTGGCGGTTTTTGGGTCTAATCGGGGCAGTTATTCTCGTCAGCTGGGCGGTTGCAAAGTACGCTGCAGAGCGCACTCCAGGGGATCGGCACCGGCGCTACGCTCTAATTGGCGGAATTGTTTTCAACCTCCTGGTCATTGCGGCGTTTAAATATTTCGGGTTCTTCGCCGATAGCGCCCGCGCCATGCTGGCGGGCATTGGACTGGATCCGGGTTGGACGGCGCTAAACATTTTGTTGCCCGTCGGCATCAGCTTCTATGTCTTCCAAGCAATTTCTTACATGGTCGACGTGGCGCGCGGCGATATGGCACCAGAGCGCAGGCTGCGCCGGGTGGCGCTATATATCGCCTTCTTTCCGCAATTGGTCGCAGGACCGATTGTCCGCGCTGCGAGCTTTTTCCCGCAAATGGAGCGAGAAAAGACGCTGACCAGCGCGCTTTTCTTTGCGGGCTTGCGCGCCTTCTTGTTAGGCTTTGCCTACAAAGCTGGGATTGCCGACAATCTCGCGCAATTCGTTGATCCGGTGTATGGCAATGCATTGGTCGCCGGTGACACCAACCTGAGTGATTGGTCGAATCTCGCTCTCATCGGTGCAACGATCGCGTTTGCCGGACTGATTTATTTTGACTTTGCTGGCTATTCATTGATGGCGATTGGGGTCGCCCGCTGGTTTGGTTTTTACATCCCGAAAAATTTCGACTTTCCATATTCCAGCCCATCGATCGAAGATTTCTGGCGTCGTTGGCACATCTCGCTGTCGAGTTGGCTCCGCGACTATGTCTATATCCCTCTGGGTGGAAACCGCGGTGGAAAACGCAAAACCTATCGCAATTTAATGGCGACGATGTTGCTCGGTGGCCTTTGGCACGGCGCCGCGTGGACCTTTGTGGCATGGGGAGCGATGCATGGGGCGGCTCTGGTTTTCCAGAAAGCCGTGTTCCGCGGCGATATCGCGTTGCGATTTGGTCTGGGACTCATCGCCACACAGATTTTTGTCTTACTCACCTGGGTGCCATTCCGCGCCGAAAGCTTTGCCGATATGGTCACGATTTGGTCAGCGTTCACGGGTCTTCGAGAAGGCGGCAGCATGACCCTCAGTGCTTGGGTCTGGATGGTCATCCCCTTGATTGCGCTTGATGCTCTGCTTGGTCGCGGCGTGCTAAAACGCCTCCGAAACATCGCGATTTTGCGCCGCCCGACCTTATACTGGGGCAGCCTTGGCGTCCTTTCGGGCATTTTGCTCGCGCTTTACCCATTAGAGGCGACTCCGTTTGTTTACTTCCAATTCTAATGGCAAGACTTGGGCTGAACAGGTCAACCGCACACGGACAGATTGCGTTCGTCATCGGAATGCGCCAAAAAAGGGAAACACTGGGAGATCACATATGGGCCTAAGCCGCCCCCCACGCGCGATTACCATCGATGATGTCGCTGAGAAAGCGGGTGTATCTGCCAAGACCGTCTCTCGAGTACTCAATAATGAACCGAATGTTCGTCCGGCCAAACGTGAACTGGTGATGAAAGCCGCGCGCGAACTCGGCTACCGTCCGAACCCGGCAGCACGGAGCTTGGCTGGCGCGCGATCCTTCCTGATTGCACACCTGCATGACAATCCCGTTCCTGAATACATTACCGCTGTGAATTCGGGCATCTATGAGGCCTGCCGCGCCAATGGATACTTCCTGTTACCGGAACCCGTTGATCGCAATGCGCCCGACTTCTTAGATCGATTGCAAAGCTTTCTGATGACGTCGCGGGCCGATGGTGTGGTTCTCACGCCGCCGCTTTGCGATGATCCGGATATTCTTGCTTTGCTAAAAGACAATGGAACTGCTTATGCCAGCTTGTCGCCTGCACGGCAGCCCGAGAATACGCCAGTTATGCGGCTCGACGACCGTCTAGCCGCGAGCGACATGGTGCGGCATCTCGTTGCATTAGGTCACGCGCGCATTGCGTTTATCGCTGGTCCAGCGGGACACAATGCCTCGACCGGGCGTTATGAGGGCTATCTCGATGCAATGAGCGAAGCCGGTCTTAAAACCCGGCCCGAGCTGATTGCGGAAGGAGACTATTCGCTTCGTTCCGGATTGGAAGCTGCGCGAAAGCTCATCGAAATCGATCCGAAGCCGACCGCAATTTTCGCAGCCAATGATGATATGGCGGTGGGCGCGATGACGGCGATCATGGCGGCAGGTCTTTCCGTGCCGGGTCAAATTTCGGTCGCGGGATACGACGATACGCGCCTCGCTTCGGCGGTCTGGCCCGCGTTGACCACGATTCGTCAACCGGTTGCCGACATGGGCCGGCGCGCCGCTGAGCGTTTGATGAATTCTGATGATGACAATGGATTGGAAGAGGTCTTCGATTTTGATCTGATCATTCGCCAATCGACGGGCAAAGTTTCCGGCTGATAGAATTGCCTGTCGAACAAATGACTTGTTCTAACGCGAACCAGCGCTAAACCATTCCCCAAATCATGGAGGATGAAGATGCGTTTTGCTTTCACCGCAGTCGCGGCAAGTGCTCTCTTGGTGGCGTGCGCGACCGAAACACAAGAGATCAATGAAACCCTTGAAACCAGTATTGAGACGAGTGTGGCTGAAGAGATTGAAACCGCCGATGAATTGACGACAGAGGCGGTCGAGTCCGCAGTGACTGATCCCTACCTTTGGATGGAAGAGGTTGAAGGCGAAGAGGCGCTGGCTTGGGTCAACGCTCAGAATGAGCGGTCGCTCGCGATTATCCAAAGCTCACCTGTGTTCGAAGACAATCATGCTAAGGCATTGGAATTGGCGACGTCGAATGACAGGATTCCATACGGCACGGTTCGTGACGGGCTGGTCTACAATTTCTGGCAGGACGAGACTAATGTCCGCGGCCTTTGGCGCCGCACGTCGTTGAAAAGTTATCAAACCGATGCGCCCGAATGGGAAACCGTACTCGACTTCGACAAGCTGGCCGCGGACGAAGAGAAAAACTGGGTGTTCAAAGGCTCCAACTGTTTCAAACCAAAAGGCGCCGAGAAAACGCTATGCTTTGTCTCTCTGTCAGATGGCGGCAAAGACGCTGTGATTAATCGGGAATTTGATCTTGATGCGAAGGCCTTTGTCGAAGGCGGGTTTGAGACAGCTGAGGCCAAACAAGGTCTGGCTTGGATTGACCATGATACGGTCCTGGTCGGCACCGATTGGAACGGCGATGGCTCGACGCTCACGGAATCGGGTTACCCGTCATCTGTGCGTCTATGGAAGCGCGGCGAATCCCTAGAAGATGCCACCGAACTTCACGCTGGCGAGAAAAGCGATGTCGGTGTTTGGCCATGGTCATCAGAACTTGATGACGGCACGATGATTTACGGCGCGGTTGAATCTGACACCTTCTTCACTCGGACGTACTACCTCCTGCATGAGGGTAAAACGACGGCACTTCCCCTGCCACCAAAGGCCTCACTAGGGTCTGACTATAAGGGCTGGCAGTTTGTTACCCTGCAAGAGGATTGGACCGTCGGTGATGAGACGTTCAAAACGGGTGACTTGATCGCGTTCGATCTGCAGCAATTCCTCGACACCAAAGAGTTGCCACCGATCGAGCTGGTTTTCCGGGCCAATGAGCGCCAAGCGGTGAACGGCGTTGCGGTGTCCAAATCGGCAGCCCTATTGTCAATCAATGACAATGTGGCCGGGAAAATTCTGCGCCTTGAGCATAGCGAAGATGCCGGTTGGCAAACAACCGATGTTGCGCTTCCTGGAACGGGCCAGGCGGGCATCGCGTTTGCTGATGAAGATGAGGAAACGGTATTCGTCAATTATGAAGGCTATCTGACGCCCGACAGTTTGCTCACCTTCGATGCGGCCACCAACACAACCGCGAGCCTCAAGGCGTTGCCGTCAAAGTTCGACGCGAACGGTTTGGTGGTTCACCAGAAAGAAGCGACCTCTGCTGACGGAACGAAAATTCCCTACTTTGTCGTTCATCGCGATGGCATCACTTTGGATGGCTCGACGCCGACTCTTCTTTATGGCTATGGCGGGTTCCAAGTCTCGCTGCGTCCGAGCTATAGCGGCGGTGTCGGTCGGATGTGGCTGGAGCGCGGCGGCGCCTATGTTGTTGCGAACATTCGTGGTGGTGGAGAGTTCGGTCCGATGTGGCACCAAGCGGGTCTGAAAGGTGACCGCCAGCGCATCTATGATGATTTTATCGCAGTGGGCGAAGACCTGATTGCGAAGGGCATTACCAGCTCAGATCATCTCGGCATTATGGGCGGGTCGAATGGCGGACTTTTGATGGGTGTGATGCTCAATCAGCGCCCAGACCTTTGGAATGCCGTGGTTGTCCAAGTCCCACTCCTCGACATGCTACGCTATCATAAACTCCTCGCAGGAGCGTCTTGGGTCGATGAATATGGCGATCCAGATGTGCCAGAGGAGCGCGTCTTCTTGGAGACGATCTCACCCTATCAGAACTTTGATGCGAGCGCAGACTATCCAACACCGCTATTCGTAACATCGACCAAGGATGACCGTGTGCATCCCGGGCACGCCCGGAAAATGGCGAAGCTGTTTGAAGAGTCCGATAAGCCATTCTTGTACTATGAGAACATCGATGGCGGCCATTCTGCGGCGGCGAACCAGAAGGAACGTGCCAAGCGAACCGCGTTGGAATTCTCCTACCTCTATGATCGTTTGTTCCCGCAAGACGCGGCGGAATAGATAGACTCAATCGATTTCGAGCGTAGATTGCCTGTCATGGCTTCTACGCTCGACATCACCCCTGTGGCTGGGGCACTTGGCGCCGAAATTGGTGGCGTCAATCTCGCCAACGACCTCTCGAACACGCAGTTTGATGAGATTCACCAGGCCTTTCTTGATCATCATGTGATCTTCTTTCGCGATCAGAAAGACCTATCTCCGGACGCGCAGAAACGCTTCGCAAGGCGCTTTGGAACGCTGAATGTGCACCCTTATGTCCAAGGCATGGAGGGGCATCCGGAACTGCTCGAGATTATCAAAGAGCCGGAAGACAAGCTGAATTTTGGGGGTGGTTGGCACTCCGATATGTCGTTTTTGGAACAGCCTGCGCTTGGCTCAGTCTTATATGGCGTCGAAATCCCAACCTATGGCGGTGACACGCTGTTTGCTAACCAAATCGCCGCCTATGAAGCGCTCTCCGATGGCATGAAAAAGATGCTCGGCAGTTTAAATGCGATCCATTCGGCCAGCCGAGAATATAGCGCTAGAGGCCAATCCGCGCAGGCTCGACAATCGATGCAATCACAAACCGCAACCGACGCGCCTGAATATGAGCATCCCGTTGTCCGAACGCACCCGGAGACTGGCCGCAAAGGCCTCTACATCAATCCGGCCTTTACTTTACGTTTCGCGGGCATGACCAAACGTGAAAGCAGACCTTTGCTGAATTTCCTATTCGAACATTCCCGCGATGAGCGGTTCACCTGTCGGTTCAGGTGGAGCGAAGGCGCGGTGGCGTTTTGGGACAATCGTTGTTGCTGGCATTATGCGCTGAACGACTATCCAGGTCAGCGCCGACATATGCGGCGCGCCACAGTCAACGGGGATAAGCCCTACTGAATTTTGTGAGCTTCTAGTGGAGGGTGGATTGACCGAGGCTGCGCCGACGTCACGTCGAACGCTGACGGACCGATTGGTTGATCTCGCCCACTCGCGATGGCTGTTGCCGGTCCTGTTGCTCGTCGAAATCGTCGAGACTTCGGTTCTGCCTTTGCCGTATGAGGCGGCCTTTATCGCACTCTGCCTCGCTGCGAGGGACCGTATTTGGTTGTTTATCGCGGTATCCGTCATTGGCAGCGCGATCGGTGGGTCGATCGTCTATACGATCGGCAGCTTCTATTTCGACCCAATTATTGCCCGTCTTGGTGTTGAGGAGATGGCCGCCGTCTATGCAGAGCGGTTCGCTGAGCGCGGAGCGTCATTCATTTTTCTTGGCGGGACGACGCCCGCGCCATCCTATGTGATCAATTTGATTGCCGGCGCCACAGGCTATCCATATGGGGAATTTTTGGGAATCTTCTCGGTCAGCCGTCTGGTCCGTTTTGGAGTCCTGGGCGGCTTGCTATTTTTGTTTGGCGCACAAATTACGGGCGGTTGGGAGCGTTTGCCAAAATGGCTCAAGCGCGGCCTCTCTGCCGCGATCATCGTCGGTCTGATTTATTGGTTCGTCTCAGGATTGAGCGGATAAGTCGTTAGTCAGGAAAACCGCCCGCCTTAGAGAGGCTGGAGCTCACGGGATGCCCAAGCACCGTTTCGAGCCATTTGGCCGTCTCGATGAGTTTGCTGAGATCCAGGCCGGTCTCAAACCCGGCCCGCTCAAGCATGTAGACTACGTCTTCGGTCGCAACATTGCCCGTCGCGGCAGGTGCAAAGGGGCATCCACCGATGCCGCCGCAGCTCGCATCAATCACATCGATACCAGCGTCGACTGCCGCAGCAACGTTTGCAAGCCCCGCGCCGCGTGTGTCGTGGAAGTGTAAGCGCAAATAGACATCTGGCGCTTCCATGCGCACGCGCTCAATTACCGCGCGGACATTCCATGGCGTCGCCACGCCGATCGTATCGCCGAGGCCGACTTCGGCAACGCCTGCCCGCTGCGCTTGAGCGGCCAAATTAGCGACCACGCCTGGATCGACTTCGCCAGAATAGGGATCGCCAAATGCAACGGCGATGGTTGCGGAAAGCGGGACCTCAGCCTCATGCACCAAAGGTGCGCACTGAGCCAGCATGTCAGCGCTTTCTTGCGGCGTCATCCTCTGATTACGCTCGCCGAAGCCTTCACCCGCGACAAGGACAAAATTGATCTCATCGGCTTTCGCATCAATGGCGCGGCGAATACCTTTTTCATTCAATGCAAGGGCGATGTGGCGTATTGATTTGGTCCGATCGAGGCCACGAAACACTTCAGGACTATCGGCCATTTTTGGCACAGCGCGAGGCGACACGAATGAGCCGGACTCCATGCGTTGAACACCACAGGCTTCGAGCCGCGCGATAAATTCGAGTTTTTGCGCCGTGGTCAGATCGCCTGGGTCATTCTGCAAGCCGTCGCGAGGACCAACTTCAACGATATCAATACGTCTTGTCATGGCGCCTATTTAGCGGGCATTGAGAAGGAATGACAGAACCGATTGTAGAACCTCCCTTGGCGGGCTTGCGCGTGCTCGAGCTTGGGCAATTGATTGCCGGTCCTTTCTGTGGCCAGCTCTTGGGCGACTTTGGCGCTGAAGTGATAAAGATTGAAGCGCCGGACCGCCCAGATCCCGCCCGTGACTGGGGGGCGGTGAAGGTCAATGAAGAAAGCGTCTTCTGGGCCATAATTGCGCGCAATAAAAAGTCTGTGACCTTGAACTTGCGCCTGCAAAAGGGCCAAGAGATTCTAAAGCGACTGGTCAGCACTGCGGATGTGCTGGTCGAAAACTTCCGGCCGGGCACGCTGGAAAAATGGGGATTGAGTCCCGAAGTCCTACATCAAATCAATCCGCGACTAGTGTTTACGCGTGTGTCTGGGTACGGGCAAACTGGGCCGGAAAGCCACAAGCCTGGTTATGCCAGCGTCGGCGAAGCTAAGGGCGGACTGCGCTACGTGATTGGCGAACCGGATCGACCACCCGCGCGCGCAGGATTTAGTCTCGGCGACACCATGACAGGGACATTTGCGGCACTCGGGACCATGATGGCGCTTTTCCATCGCGAGAAATCAGGCCGCGGCCAAGTCGTGGATGCGGCGATTTATGAAAGCGTTATGGCCTTTGTAGAAAGCTTGCTGCCGGAGTTTGCCTTAGGCGGGCACACGCGCGAGCGGACGGGAGGGATTCTGCCGCGGATTGCGCCCTCTGGTGTCTATCCGTGCAGCGATGGAATGGTCATCATCGGGGCCAATCAAGACACCCTGTTTGCGCGCTTGTCGAAAATGATGGGAACAGATTGGTCCGACGATCCACGCTTTGCCACGCATGATGCGCGCGGTGAAAATCAATTGGAACTAGACGCTATGATTAGCGACTGGACTCGTACGCGCTCGATGGCAGAGGTTTTACGAACGTGCGAGGCACACGCGGTTCCGTCCGGGCCCGTCAATACGGCAAAGGATATGCTGACGGACGCTCATATGAAAGCGCGCAGGGCTATTCTCGAAGTCTTCTCACCTTTGCTCGGGCAAGACGTCCCTATGCAAGCCCCGGTGCCGAAACTTGACCTCACACCCGCGCGCGTGGAAAGCGCCGGGCCGAGTTTGGGACAAGATACGGGTGCAATTTTGGACGCTTTGGGGTACAGCGCCGCAGATCAACAAAGTCTGCGAGATGAAAATGTCATTTGAGCCCCCTCTTTCCAACAAGGCGGACCAGGACGAGACCCAGGAGCTCCGGCCGAATTTCAACGCCGATGGCCTCATCGCTGCGGTCGCCCAAGATGCGGACACGGGTGAAATCTTGATGTTGGCCTGGATGAATGCTGAAGCGCTGAAAGCGACTTTGAAAACCGGGCGTGGCACGTATTGGAGCCGGTCGCGACAACAGCTCTGGATTAAGGGTGAGACATCCGGACATGTGCAGACGGTCGAGTCGGTTCAAGTTGATTGCGATCAGGACGCCGTTGTCTTGAAAGTGCGTCAAAGCGGCGGCGCTTGCCATACTGGGCGTAAGTCTTGCTTCTATCGCACAATAGAACCTGAGACGTTTCAACTGAGACACGAATAATTGGCACACATATTGCTTGACACGGGTGTAAGCAATTTGGAGTAGCCGTCGTGTTTGGGTGGTTTCGCCGGGGGAAAGACCCCGTAGATACAGCAGAAGTAGAAGCAGAAATGGTTGAGCGTCGCCGCAGCGAGCGTCGCGACGTTTACGCTGACGTTGTTGCAATGTCGAACGCCGGTCGGTTCGTCAAAAAGGGCGTCGCGCTCGATTTGTCTCGTGATGGCACACGTGTTCGTTTTCAAAACAGCGACAGTTTGCTGGATGGCATGGTTCTCAACATCTCGCGCTACGGCATTAAACGAAAAGCGCGCATGCGCTGGCGCACGCGAACGGATGTTGGCATCGAGTTTCTGGACGAAGTCGAATAATACTCGTCACCGCCGAATAGGCTCTGGACTTCAATAATGAGAGTGGTATGTCGCGCCTAAGAAAGCTGTGCGGCTGAACATTTTTGGTTCGAATCCGGAACGAAATGTCAGATTTATCCACAGAAGCGGGCTTTCTGTGGAGTATTCGCCGAATCTTCGATGAATCTTGATCCAAGCCTATCGACTCTTTTTCGATCTCGGGCATTCTACACCTGTCCGCAGCGAAGACCGGGAAGCCACCGGGAAGCGAAGCGGAAAGAACATCGCGCCCGGACGAAGTGGGCTCAAGAGCGAACTCTAGAAATGGGGGGCTGCGAAGGGGCAAACGGAGACGAAGGGAAAGGTAACGCGGTGTCTGTTGAGCCTCTTCTAGGCGAGGTGATACAGGGCCATATCTGCGAACGGGGCACGAACCGCAGCGCAGGCCAGAAAGAACACCGGTAACGGGGAACTGGATGGTGGGACTTAACAAAACTGCGCGAGCAGAACGGGAAGTTTCAGGCCTTAATCGAAGCGCGAAAGCGGGGACTTAGCGGAAGCCGAAGACGCGAATTGAATAAGCCAAAATGGGGTGCGAGCCGAAAGGTCCGCACCCCTCTTTGTTTTGGTTGTTCCAGAAAAGACTTTTGTCACGCTGGATGCGAGCGCAAAAACGGTGTTCGTTTTTGCGCTCCTAACCAATGCTAGGCCTCAGCGATCATGTCGACGGCTTCTTTGCCTTTGCGCTCATCGATAGCTGTCGTGAACGTCACTTTTTGGCCTTCGCTCAGCGACCGCATTCCGCACCGCTCGAGCGCACTGATGTGCACGAACATGTCAGGACCACCATTGTCGGGTTGAATGAATCCAAAGCCTTTTTGGTCGTTGAAAAATTTTACAGTTCCTGGGGTCATAGATCACTCCATTGGAATTCTTCACACGCGGAATTGCGCGCAAAATGTCGAGTCTTTTTTGGGAGTTGTCTAAGATGCGTACGCAGGAACAAGTGCTCTCACGTTCGAAGCCTGATAGTCCGGCGAAAGTTCGAAAGCTGTCCATCTAGTAGATTTGGATCGTCGGCAACCTAATTTAGCTGTAGCAAGTTCAATAATGAAATTGGATGCGGGCTTACAATCACCTTTCCGTCGCCGCCGCGCTGGGTCTGTCGGGAGGGCGTCTTGATACGCCGCTCGACAGGGTTTGTTCAAGAGTAAACGGGGGTCCGGTCATTCCGCGGCCGCTTGCGCCTCTGTCTCATCGTCGAAAATCTCCTCGATGGATTTCTCGAATAAACGGGCAATCGCAAAAGCCAACGGCAGTGAAGGATCATACTTGCCTGTTTCGATTGCATTTACCGATTGCCGTGAGACGCCCAATTGATCCGCGAGCTTGGCTTGGCTCCAGCCGCGATCGCTGCGCAAGGCGCGAATGATATTTTTCATCAGCACTGTTTCCCCCCGTTTAAGATGAGGGTGGATACTCCATACGCGATGAAGAAGAACGGTCCGAGCCAGAAGATCTCAAAATTGTCGATCACGTGGAAGAGCTGCAAGAATCCGATCACAAAGATCACGCTCACGGTGACCACACCGCCCCAGGCGAAGCCTTTGAGTTGAATCAATCTGGAATACTCGTCCGTCTCCATGGCATAGCGTAGCATAACGAGCAGCGTCCCAATCACGGGCACCGCGCATCCTATGGCCAGCAGCGCTTGCAACCATTGAGGCTCGGGATCCAATTGATTCAGAGTGTACGATCCCGCCAGAACGATCACGGTATAGACCGCCATTAAAGGCCAGAACACGCGGTGATAGCGCCGTTTCGCTGATTTGAAGGTTTGTTGTGTCATCTAAAAGTTCCGTCGGAAGATTAAATCACCAGTCGTGCAAATGCTTGCGAAGACTGGTTTTGTTGTTCTGAACGTCGCCACAACCAAGTCATGGCGCCGAGCGCGGGGAGGCTCAAAATTGGGCTGAGCCACGCTGGCCCAAACACGCCCAATGCGAACCCAAGCTGAATGCCGAGGCTGATCGCAACGATCAAAAGCGCGGCAAAACTGTAACGGGTGAAGACAGACATGTGTCCCTCTCTTGTCAAGTGTGCTTGTCATTTAGACAAGGGTGCTTGACATGTCAAGCGTCATTGACAAACAATTTTGTTGCCAACTCGGGCCGACTGATTAGGACGCCTCGATGGCCATCGCACCTTCCCTTCATATCTTTCAATATCGAGCGTACTTGCAATACTGGCTCATGCGCGTGTCGGTGGCGGCGGCGCGGCAAATGCAATTCGTGGCGATTGGCTGGCAAGTTTACGACTTGGCCCGCGACCCGATTGACGACGGGGGCATGGGTCTAGCCATCAATGAAGCCGCTTTCATGCTTGGCTTGGTGGGGTTAGCGCAATTTATCCCGGTCTTGTTGCTCTCATTGGTCGGTGGCCAAGCGGCGGACCGGCTGAACCGCAAAATGATTTTGGTGATCAGCAACATGGTGAGGTTGCTGGCCACGCTCGGACTATTAGCGACGTTGATTTTGCCAGCGACACAGGCTTTAGCCCTGATTTTTAGCGTCGCGGTTCTGCTTGGGACGGTCAATGCATTTACGCCCGCCGCCGCCAATGCGCTCTATCCACAATTAGTTCCGCGTCATGATTTGCCGACCGCGATTGCGTTCAACTCGCTCGGGTTTCAGACAGCGAAGATTACGGGACCCGCGATCGGCGGACTGTTGCTCGCCTTTGGTGGATTGAGCCTGGTTTATAGCGTGGCGTTCTGCCTGATTTTGTTCGGTATCGTGTCCATCGCCACCGCAAAAACGCCGCTGCATGAGAAGCTCAACAATGCCAAGGCCGGTGCATTGGTGGTCGAAGGCTTACGCTATATCGGTCGCAACAAGATTGTTCTCGGCGCGATCTCGCTTGATTTGTTCGTAGTCTTCTTTGGCGGCTTGGTCGCGCTTCTACCCGTTTTCGCGCGCGACATCTTAATGGTCGGAGAGACGGGGCTTGGCTTCCTCGCCGCGGCACCCGCAATCGGTGCAGTAACCGTAGCCTTCTTGCTCGCGAGACGTCCGCTGACCCGCCGGGTTGGTCCATGGATGTTCTGTGCCGTTGGTGTGTTCGGAGTGGCCACCCTCGCATTCGGATTTTCCACTGTGTTCTGGCTAAGCTTTGTCGCTTTGATCGTCACAGGTGCGGCGGATGAGATATCTGTTTATGTCCGGGCCTCTCTCATTCAACTGGCGACGCCAGATGAAATGAAAGGACGTGTGACGTCGGTCTCATTCATTTTCATCTCCGCCTCAAACGAGTTGGGCGACTTCCAAAGCGGCGTTGCCGCCCGCCTGCTTGGCCCGGTTGGCGCAGTTCTGTTTGGCGGCTTCGTCGCGATCGGGGTTGGTCTGCTTTGGCTTCGTTTGTTTCCAGAGCTCGCCAAAGCCGACACGTTTGAAGGGATTGAAGAACAGGCGGTTTAGGCCGCGCTCTTTTTCCCTGGGACAAGTTTGCCGAAGAAGGCCCAAACATCATTCACACCCGCCCCATGCACGGCGCCGGCGCGATAGACGCGTGTGGCGAACTGCAAGATGACATAGGTCGTTAATGCCATAAGACCGAGCTGAGAGAGAACCTCCCAAAGCGGCGGTTCTGTCGGCATTCGCAAGATCAGCAAGAATGGCGTAAACACCGGCACCCAGGCCATAATCTCAATCAACGCAGATTCGGCATCCTGGATGGCAAAGGCAAGCATGGCCAGAGGGGCCATGAGCGTGACAAACAGCGGCGTCATCAAGGTTTGCGCTTCTTGGATCGTGTCGCAGAGCGAACCGAGCGCCAAGAACAGCGAGCCATACATCAAATAGCCGAGCAGGAAGCTGACAATGGCTGGGACAAACAGCGCCGGGTTGGCCGCCGCGCTGAGCAACGTGCCGAGTCCCTTGGCAACATCCGCCGGAATATTGTCGCGCATGAACCAGGTGAATAGGCCAGAACCCAATCCCCAAACCGCCATCAGTGTCAGGGCTAGCAATAACACCGCTAAAAGTTTCCCGGCGAGAAGATGTGGCAATTTCACTGAGGTCAGCAGACTGTCGAAAATCTTGTTCGAGCGTTCTTCGATCGTACCCATCAGCAAGTAATTGATGACTGAGAAGATCAAGAACCATAGCGAGAACGCCATCATGATCGAGACGATGAACGGCGCTTGATCAGCTTGCGTGACCTCGGTTTCGGCGCCAGCCTCTTCGCCCATTCGCAAGCGCTGTTGTTTGACGTCGCGCCGTGCGTTTCGGGCTTCGTCAATCACTTCACGGCTGACATTTACGGCCGCAAGTGCGCGGTCAAGTTGCAGATCGCGCTCAGCAGCTTCAGCGGCGGCAATTAGCGTGCGCGCTTGCAGGTTTTCGGACCAGTATTCAATCTCACCCGTGCTTTCGTTGACCACGAACGCGGCAAACAAAGGCTGCGGTCCGTCCACTGTTTCGATCAAAGTCTCGCCGAGAAGGTAAGGTTGCAACGCTTCGCTGCGTCTGACAGGAGGGTCGACTTCGACAAAATCCTGGCGCGGCAGCAGAGCGGCGTTTCCACCCGCCTTTTCGAACGCTTCGGAGACACTCGCTCCGGCCTCTAGAGCGTCGTCAAAAACCTTGATCTGTTCACTGTCGCGATCCTCGGACACGGCGAGCGGGTCTAAGATCGATCGCGCGAGATATGCTTGTGATGTCGACAAATTGTCCCGCAAAGCCTCGGAAAATGCTGACCCGTCTTCGATGATTGTAAAATAGCGCGTTGGTTGGGCGTTTTGTGCAAAGGCTTGGGCGAAAATGAACACGCCCAGGATGATCGGCGTAAACAGCAGACCGAGCCAGAAGCCCCAAGCCGACACGTAGCCGAGATAGTCCCGGCGGGTGACAAGATAAGTCGAGCGGATCATGCGGCGTCTCTCCCCTCAGCGGCATCAGCGGCGAGTGTGTCGGTTAGATCTTGGGCTTCTGCTTCACTGACCAAAGATACGAACACATCGCGCAAACGCGCTTCTTGCGGTGTGAAACTGGTGATCGGTGCGCCCAGTTCAATTGAGGCTCGAAGCGCATCTTGCGAGGTCTGATCGGGTGTTAAGCTGACCCGCCAATGATCGCCATCCTGATGGGTTTCGAACCCCGCTGACGACAGCGCAGCGCTGAGATCAAACCCGTCTGACACGCCGATATGGACTGCGCGCCCAAGCGCGGCGAAGCCCTCTTCCAGCGTGCCATCAAAGACTTTTCGGCCGCGAGCCATCATCACGATTTTCTCGCACAAACGCTCGGCATGCTCCATGACGTGGGTTGAGAAGACAATCGTGGCCCCGCGTTTATGCTCATCAATGATCAGATCTTCGAGCGCTTGCTGGTTGACTGGATCGAGACCGGAGAACGGTTCGTCCAGAATCAAAAAGTCTGGACGATGCGCCAAAGCCGAGAGAATCTGAACTTTCTGCGCCATGCCTTTTGACAGTTTGGTCACGCGGCTGCGTCCGAAATCGCTCAGACCCATCATATCCAACAATTCGTCCGCGCGCGCCCTGGCATTGCCATGACTCATACCTTTCAGGCGGGCGAAATAGGTGATGATTTGGCGCGGACTCATTTTTTTATAGAGGCCGCGTTCTTCAGGTAGGAAGCCAACGCGTTTCAGCGACTCCAAATTTGGGCGCGCTCCGAACAGAGTAACCTCACCGCGATCCGGCGATAAAACACCGAGGGCCATCCGCAAACTGGTCGACTTACCAGCCCCATTTGGCCCGAGAAATCCAACAATTGACCCTTTAGGAACCTCAAAATCGAGATCGCGCACGGCTTGGAAATTTCCAAACCACTTGCTGACACCGGTCATTTTGAGAGGTGTTTCACCGCTCATGCGCCCATCTCCCGCATTATTTCTTCCGTTTATCGATATGTAGGACGCTTCTTTTGACCTACTAGGCTTGCCAAGCCCTTAAAGAGTCCACAGGATGCTCATATGAAGACGCCGCTAAATCCTATGGAACGGGATTTGGTCGTCGCCCGGGGGAAGGAACCACGTAGAAAACGTGAAGACACACTCCGCCCAGCGAGGGCCGATCCCGCTGTGCCTGAACACCCGTCAAGCGGGTGGAATGGCACAGAAACGCTCGCCTCGATCGAGCGCGCGCTGACACGTCTTGCCTCCGGAACTTATGGTGTCTGCGTCGCATGCGGCGCCGAGATCAGCCTCAAACGTCTCGAGCAGAACCCCGCCGTAGAAACCTGCCATCGCTGCGACGGCACGACCTCGTTTAAAGCGCACTAAGCGCTTGTAAGAGATCGGCTGTCACGTCGCCAGCGTCTTCCAATCCAACGGACAGTCGGATCCAGCTCTCATCGAGCCCCATTTCCGCCTGTTCTTCTTCAGACAACGCCCGGTGCGTTGTCGAGCACGGGTGGCAAGCAAGAGATTTTGTGTCGCCAAGATTGTTAGAAATATCGATGAGATTCAGGCTGTTAAGAACTTTGAATGCCTCTGCACGTGCACCTTTAACTGAGAACGCGACTAAGGTTCCGCCGGCGCTCAATTGTTCCTGGTGGACGGCATAATCCGGATGATCCTTCCGCCCCGGATAACGCACCGCTTGCACGCTTGGATGCGCCGCTATGGCATCTGCGATAAGCGCAGCATTGGTGCAAGCTTGGCGCACGCGCAGATCCAGCGTTTCTAAGCCTTTCAAGACCACCCAGGCATTAAACGGCGATGCTGCTGGCCCAGTATGACGCAGCCAGGGGTCGATATGTTCTTCGATGAATTCACTCTGGCCAAGGATGGCGCCGAGCAAGACGCGGCCTTGTCCATCCATATGTTTGGTTGCTGAGTAAACAGCGATATCGGCGCCAAGCTCCAGTGGTTTCTGTAGAACCGGCGTGGCGAACACATTATCCACCACCAGAAGTGCGCCTGCAGCATGCGCAAGCTCGGCCACCGCGGCAATGTCAACGGCTTCCAGGAGTGGATTGGACGGACTTTCGATCAAAACCAAGCGCGTGGGCTTTGATAAGGCACGCTTCCAAGCATCCAAGTCGCTGCCATTTACAAACTCAGTCTCTACGCCATAGCGCGGTAGGATGGTCGAACAGATATGTCGGCAGGATCCAAACAATGCGTTTGCAGCGACAACGCGATCGCCGGTGCTACACGGCGCAATCATCGCCGAAGATATTGCACCCATACCAGATGAGGTGACGCGGCACGTTTCAGCACCTTCCAGAGCTGCCAACCGTTCGGCCAGCATCTGATTGGTTGGGTTGCCATACCGCGAATAAACATAGCCCTCTTCATCACCTGACATGCGGGCCGCAGCCTGTTCGGCGCTGTCATAGGCATATCCAGAGGTTAGGTACATCGCTTCGGATGTCTCTCCGAACTGTGAGCGCATTGTCCCTTCACGCACCAATTTGGTGGCGAGGGCCCATTCATCACTGCGCTTATTCATAGCGAAATCCTTTGCATTCGAAGCGCATCGTCATAAGCCTTAGCGGGTGAAGGGATCAAGCCATGGCGGATGGAAAACCTGGTGTTTTGGCGGACCGCGCACTCGCGGCGCTGTTCGAAAGTGGCGCGATCAAGTCGCAAAGCACCCTCGACGATGACCAGATTCAGCCCGCAAGTTTGGATTTGCGGCTCGGATTCGAAGCCCATCGCATTCGCGCCAGCTTTTTGCCGGGCGGTCGGAGTGTGCCGGATACTTTGGGTGAACCAGGTACCGAGTTGCACCGGATTGAACTGACACCGCAAGGCGCGGTGCTTGAAACGGGTTGCGTCTATGTGGTGCCGTTGCAAGAGCGTTTGCGTCTGCCCGCGGGTGTGTCTGGGCGCGCTAACCCGAAGAGTTCGACAGGTCGAATCGATGTGTTCACGCGCGTAGTGACCAATCGCGCCAAAGCGTTTGACGATGTCCCAACGGGGTATTCGGGGCCCCTCTGGCTGGAAATCAGTCCGCGGACATTTCCGATCCTCGTGCGTCCAGGCGATCGGCTGGCGCAACTTCGCCTGCGACAGGCAAAGAGCCAAGATGTGACCGAGAAAACCGTCTCGATTGATTTGCATCAACCCGACGGCCTGCCGGTCGGCTGGCGCGCCAAACGACATGGCGGTCTGATCGATTTGCGCGGCATCGGTCAGCACGAAGTCCATGAGTTTTGGGAGCCTCTCTATGCCCGCCGCGGTCGCCTTATCCTCGATCCGGAAGAGTTTTACATCCTGGCCAGCCGCGAGACCGTGAAAGTCGCCGCAGGCAAGGCGGCCGAAATGGCCCCGATTGCGCCAGAGCTTGGGGAATTTCGCGCCCATTATGCAGGCTTCTTCGATCCCGGCTTCGGCACCAATCAGGGCGGCAGTCGCGCTGTTCTGGAAGTCCGGTCGCGCGATGTCCCATTCGTGCTCGAGCACGGCCAACCGGTTGCGAAACTTGTCTATGAAGCCATGGCCTCGAAACCGAAGGCACTGTATGGCGGCAAGACCAGCAACTATCAGGGCCAGGGTTTGAAACTTTCAAAACATTTTGCCCGGCCCGATTGAGACAATCGGCAGCCTGTGCGATAGCGGCGCCGCATGTTTCGCTTTTTTGAAAGACGCCTTGATCCATTTCCGGAGACGCGCACGGGTATGCCGCCAGCGCGTTTGTGGTCTTTCATCTCGCATTATGTCGCCGATGCCCGGCTTTGGCTGATTGGCATGGCCGTCATGTCGGCGCTTCTGGGCGTCGCGGAAGTCATGCTGTTTGGCTTTCTCGGACAGATTGTCGATTGGCTTGCCGCCTCGCAGCCTGAGACATTCCTCGATGATTATGGTTTTATACTTATCGGGATGGTGGCGGTTGTAATTTTTGCCATGCCGCTCGGCCATTTCGTTTGGGGATTGATCGTCCATCAAGTGATGTATGGCAACTTGCCGATGAGCGCGCGTTGGCGCATGCACACTTATCTGCTCGGTCAATCAATCGGTTTTTATTCTGATGAGTTTGCCGGCCGAGTTGGCGCGAAAGTCATGCAGACCGCGCTCGCCGTTCGCGAAGTCATGATCAAACTTCTCGATGTGCTCGTTTATACCGGCGTGTTCTTCATTACCATGGTGGTTCTTGTCGCCAGCGCCGACATTCGCTTGGCCGCGCCATTGGCGATTTGGCTGTTCGCCTATATTGGCCTGATCGCTTGGTTTGTCCCGCGCTTGACCAAAGTTGCAGAAGAACAAGCCGACGCGAGATCTGACATGACGGGGCGGATTGTCGATTCCTATACCAATATCGCCACTGTCAAACTGTTCGCTCATGCGGGCGGAGAGCGGGCCTATGCACGGGCCAGCATGAAGGACTTTCTCGGCACAGTGCATGGGCAGTTCCGGCTCATCACAGCCTTCTACTCCCTGGTTCACTTGAACAATGCGATGTGTGTCCTCGCGATCGGTGGCTTGGGCATTATGTTCTGGATGGATGGAGCTGTGACGGTTGGTGCCATCGCCGTCGCATTAGGGCTCGCCTTGCGTATTGTCGGCATGTCGCAATGGGTGATGTGGGAAGTCTCAGCGCTGTTTGAAAATATTGGCGTGGTCTATGATGGCATGACCATGCTGTCTAAGCGTCGCGCGGTCGAAGACGCACCAGGCGCCAAGACGCTCAATATCACGCAAAGCGATATTCGGTTTGATGAGGTCCGTTTCCACTATGGAAAAGAGAGCGGCGTGATCGAAGCGCTCGATTTGGGCGTGGCTGGCGGCGAGAAAATTGGCCTGGTCGGTCGATCTGGCGCGGGCAAATCGACCTTGGTCAATTTGCTCCTGCGGTTTTACGATGTCGAGGGCGGAGATATTACCATTGATGGCCAATCGGTCAGCAGCGTGACACAAGCGTCCTTGCGCCAACAAATTGGTATGGTCACGCAGGACACATCGCTCCTGCACCGTTCGATCCGTGAGAACATTATGTACGGTGTGCCTCAGGCGACGGATGAGGAGGTTTGGGCCGCAATCGAACGGGCCGACGCTGCCGACTTCATTCGTGAGCTTGAAGACGCTCAGGGGTGCAAAGGCCTTGATGCGCAGGTTGGGGAGCGCGGTGTAAAACTCTCTGGCGGTCAACGTCAGCGGATAGCAATTGCCCGGATCTTCCTGAAAGACGCTCCAATCCTGGTGCTTGATGAAGCCACATCGGCTTTGGATTCCGAAGTTGAAGCGGCGATCCAACAGAATCTATTCCGGTTGATGGAAGGCAAGACCGTTATTGCCATCGCCCACCGGCTCTCCACCATCGCGGCGATGGATCGTTTGGTCGTCTTGGATAAAGGCGGCGTATCTGAAATGGGAACGCATGATGAATTGCTGCGTATGGGCGGACTGTATGCCGACCTGTGGGCACGCCAGTCTGGTGGTTTTTTAGCGGGCGCAACGACGGCGGCGGCAGAGTAGAGCGCGGAAGGAATGGTAGGCCGGAGGTTCAGAAGAAGACGAGCTAGATCAATAGGTTTTTGACGTGAAGGGCAGTCTCGCACTCCCATTTCTGCCATCAACCGCGGGGATTGTTCCCCGCATCAAAGCGCGCTCTCTCGCCTGCTTTCACCTCCAAGACTTTGTTGGCGATCTTTTGAGGCATGCAGTTGTTTCAGTCGCCCCGATACGCCTCATTAGCATCCGTCTCCCACCAAGTGGTCCTACCCATTCAACCAATGCCGTACCGATTTTATTAAACGTCTTAAAATCATGCGTTTAACCAGGTTTGGCATCGCGGTTGGAACTATCGACATCGGAGAGATCATCATCGGTGACCGGATGCCGTTTCCTCGCCTGAACCCAATTCTGGCAGCAACAAACTGACGTCCGGCGCCGTTAAACGAAACGGCTCAAGTGTTTGTCAAAGTGGTCCTACCAAAATTCGGCCTGCGCGAGCTTTCTCTATCTAAACGCTCGCACTCATGACAGAGAGTGTATCAAAAATAGCACAGTTATGCGTATTCAGCCAAGAGGTCCTACCAATTACGGCATATAAGTGGCGCAAATTGGTTGACAAAGTGATCAGTTTTGGGATGCTTTGGTACGCTTCGCGATTAGACGAAGCCTTTGACATACCCACGGGAGGAACTCGGTATGCACAAAACATCAAGCAAAGAATCTGTTCGCACGAATCGTGTGAAGATCTGGCGCGCAGCGCTCTTGGCGGGTGTGGCATTGCCGCTCGGCATGATCGCGACCGCGCAGGACACCGGCGATGCGGACGAAGAAGAGGCCCGGCAAGACGTCATCGTCGTACAGGGCATTCGCGGATCTCTGCAAAGCGCGCTGACTGAGAAGCGCAATGCTGACAATCTGATCGAAGTCATTCGTGCGGAAGACATCGGTAAATTGCCTGACCAAAACCTCGCCGAGGTTCTCGAGAACGTCACCGGCGTTCAAATCACGCGTACGGCTGGCGTTGGTACGGGCGTTCAGATTCGCGGAACAAATGCAAACCGCGTCGAGGTAAACGGAGTGAGCACGGTCGGTGCCGGTGACGGCCGCAACGGCATCAGCTTCGAGGACGTCAATCCTGCCATCATCGCAGCGGTTGAGGTTACCAAAGCGCCGGAAGCGAAAACCGTTGAAGGATCCGTCGGGGGCACGGTAAATCTCAGAACGATCCGCCCGCTGGACCTGAACGATCGGCTGATCAATGTCAGAATTCAGGGTGAAGATAGCAGTCTGAGCACTGAAGATATCAAACCGCGACTGTCTGCCGCTTTTGGCGACAAATGGGATACCGGCGCGGGTGAAATCGGCTTTGTCATCACCGGCAGCTATACCGAACAGGAAGCAGTCTCTTTCCGTCCGCGAGCGGACCGCGATAATCTCGCGTCGGCGCCAGGCGCCGCTGTCCCAACCTATCAGGGCATTCAGTTCCTGGTTCAGGAGCAAGAAAACGACGACTATGAAACGCTCAATGTCGCATCGACGTTAGAATGGTCGCCAAATTCAAACTTCAAAATGTATTTTGATGCCGTCATCAATGAGCAAGAGCGCAGCCGCGATCAATATCGGTTGCAGGCTTCAGGTATCAGTAATCTGAGAAATCTAGCGTCCAATGCGCCAACCTCATTTGAATTGCTTGACTATACGGCGATTGGCGCAGGCCAGCTCCAAGGAGCTCTTTCCGGCATCATCGAGCCGTGCATCGGCGCGCCCGGGGTTGGACAGACCTGTAATCAGAGTGACGGTAATCTGCGCTTTACGTCCGAAACCGGATCTCGGGTGACAGACACGCAAGTGTTCTCGCTGGGTGGAGAATGGACTCGGGACAATTGGACGGTCAGCAGTGAGCTTTCGCTGTCGAAATCTGACACCGAAAACCCGACCTTCAATACGACGCTGAATTTCCTCAATCCGAATGCTCCTCTGATCACAGAGGTGCGCTTCACGGATGATTCTGGTTTCGCCAGACACTATTATGCATTGACTGAAGCCGAGCGGGCCCTCGTCCAGTCAGACTTCTCAAATGCGGCGGCAATCAATGCGGCGTTTGAGGCGGATGCCATCGCCCTTGTGGGCGGCACGGCGGCAGATGTACGAAGCGTTACGCTGTTAAACGACAACGCGGTTCCGTTCATCTACGATTTGTCGGGCGACTCGCTCGCATTCGGAATCAACTTCAACTCGCCTTTCGCGCCTTCAATGGCCGATCTGCTCAATCCGGCAAACACCGTGTTGGATCAGGTTGATATCGGTCGAAACACAACCGAGAATAAAGAAGAAGCATTTCGGTTGGATGTCTCATACGACTTTGCAGACAACGCCCTGGTTGGTGAGTTCTTGACCTCGGTCGATTTTGGATATCGATACAACAAGTCGTCTCACACGTTCGAAGACATTGACGACCGCATCGGTGGATTCAGCAATCTGCGAGATAGCCCCAACGGTGCCACTTTTGCTGATGTGATTGTGCCAGGGCCGACCAATTTCGGCGATGCCGATGACAGAAGCCTGTTTATTAGCAACTTCCTGCTCGTTGATCCTGACGCTTCATTCTCTGACCCAACCGGCACCTTGGCGACAATTGAACAGGCCGTTGCGGCGTGGGACTCATCCCCGGATGTTCTGAGCCTTTCTTCAGACCAAAACGCCTTCCGCGATATTACAGAAGAAACGCACGCGTTTTACGCTCAAGGGAATTTTGAATCAGGCATCTTCCGAGGCAATATTGGATTGCGTTTCATTGAAACGGAAATTGATTCGGTCGGCTTTGGTCCAGAGGTGAATGGCGTTCGGTCTCTGCAATCGACCGTCGGCAGTTATGATTTCCTATTGCCGCGGTTCAACTTGGTCGCTCAACCAACCGAGGACATCATCTTCCGTCTCGCTTATGGGACCGATATCAGACGACCTAACTTTACAGATTTGAGCACCGGCTTCACGTTCGACACGAGCGAAAATGCCGCTGTCTCTCTCGGTAATCCAGGTCTCGAACCCGAAGAAGTGACGTCAATCGACGTCTCCGGCGAGTGGTACTTTGCTCCGGCTGCTGTTGTCAGTGTCGGGTACTTCACCAAAGATCGGACAAATATTTTCGGACAAGACTTCGAAGGGGCGCTCCTACTCGATGATGGAGCGGGCGGATTCCTGCGTGAAACCGACCCTAGTTGCCCTGGCGGAGGTATCTTTAACCCTGATGTCATTCCAAATGTGTTGGGAGACCCGAACGTCCCTGGTTTGTGCGTTGATTTCTCTCGCCCCGGCAACGACCCTGCCACGACGACGCAGTCCGGTTGGGAATTTGCATTCCAGTATGACCTGTCGAGCTTCGAAGATCGGCTGGGGTGGGCGTCTGGCTTCGGCGTGGTGGCAAACTATACCAAGCAGGAGTTTGAGGGTGGTTCTGTGGTCGACACCACATCCGGGCGCGGTCTGACCGTACTGGGAGATGTGAGCGTGCCGCGCGGCTTGCTAGATTTCTCTGAGAACGCCTACAACGCGACGCTGTTCTACGAAAAATACGGCGTCTCCGCACGCGCGCGCTATACTTGGCGTGAGGGTTTCCGTACGCAAGACTTTGGTGGCGGTGCCAATACGAGCGGAAGCAGTACCCTCAGCTTCCCGGTTCATACATTGGATCGCGGACAGCTGAATGCTAGCATCAACTACGCCGTAACGGATCGGTTTAGCGTCGGTATCGAAGCTGTGAACCTGACCGAGGAACGCATCATCCAAAGGTGTGGGACTGAATCCGGCCCAACCTGCTTCGTAGGTTACCCCGACCGCCGGGTCACATTTGGTGGCAGCTATACGTTCTAAGAACGGACGATGTTCCGTTAGCCGACCTATATTAGAGGTCCTTCAAACTGCACGGTTCGCGAATGCGAACCGTGCTTTTTTGACATTGTCGGCTTCAAAGAAATTTTGGGTGAGAACAAAAGCAGTGGTGGGCCTGGATGGATAGGAACCGCAACTCCCATAAGTGTTGTTTTATTTAGCTTTTTTCAAACTGTGATAAACTGCGAGTAGCACTTGTGTGTCACAGTTTGAAGCTAATAATTCCGGTGCGTGCAGACGTTCATTCGGTGATGGGAACCGCACTGCGCAGAGATCAATACTCGGAACCTGTGGGTCTTGCCCGAGACGATGTTATCTCCCAAACTAGCCCCACTCGATCCGTGGATTATTGCACGGAGACCAAGAACAGCTTGTCCATTGATGAGCGACGGAGCGCCGAAATGGCTGAGACGGCCCGCAAGAAACCTGCTGAACGTAAGGCTGAAATTATTCGTGCGGCTGTGGATATTCTTGCCGAGCAAGGGCCTGCTGCACTCTCATCTAGAGCTGTCGCGAACGCCGTCGGAATATCGCTCGCGGCTGTTCAATATCATTTCAAGACGCATGGCGATTTAATCAGGGCTATGTCGGATGCGATCGTGAACGCCTATGCGGCTGACATAGAAGAAGCAAGCCAAGGCTCGACCCCGAAAATCCGCTTGCAAAAACTGTTCGAGAAATTTGCAACTGACATTGGTCCAACTGACCCTAAAATTTTCAAGCTCCAGCTTCATTTTTGGTCGCTCGCGCACACCGATCCCGATGGGAAAGAAGCTTTTGAAGCTTACACCAAGCAATACCTAAAACGGTTTCAGGGCGCGATAATGGACGCTCGGCCAGAGCTCAGCGATCAGCAAGTCGCGGACCGGGCCCTCACAATCACATCTATGTTTGAAGGTATGGTTGTCATGGCTCTTCTTCGGCTGTCCCGAGAAGAAATGAAAAAGCACGACCAAGGCTTTTTGGATGCCGCTTTAGCGATTGCATATTCCTAGGCACCCGACCTCGCTATTGGGACCTCGAAAAAACCTTCTCAGATTTTTATCTGCATCGTGACAAGTCTTTAACTTGTCGCATGACAAGTTATTCCAATACGGAAAACTAGCTTCTGGATTTGGAGGGTTTTCGAATGAACGCGAAGAATGCTTTTCGACGAACTATGTATGGTATCAGCGCTCTCGCTTTGGCCGCGGGTTGCTCTGCAGGAGGCGGCGGCGATACGCCTCCACCAATAACTGGCAGCACGCCGCCTACCAGTCCACCACCACCACCACCTCCTCCTCCACCACCGCCACCTCCTTCACAATCTGCGTGTGGCGGCGTCGCGCCGGCCGCGAACGCCATGGAACTGGTCCGCGTCAGTGATGCGACCCACACCGCCGCGCAGTCAGGCCCATGGTCAGACGCGTCGACCTGGCAGAGCGGAACCGTTCCGAACGCAAGTGCGCGGGTCCACATTCCGCAGAACATCACGGTCACACTGGGACGCGTGATCACCACGCCGATGGAAACCATCCGGATCGACGGAACGCTAAGCTTCTCGGCAACCGCAAACACAGAGCTGCGCGTCGATACAATGGTCAGCACTTCATCCGGGCACTTGGAGATCGGGACCTCGGAGCAACCCATCGCTGACACTGTCACTGCCGCTGTCATCTTCGCCGATGATGGCGCGATAAATAAAAGCTGTGACACCCAACAGATCGGTCGTGGTGCGGTCTTGATGGGCCGGACCACCATGTTCGGAGCGGCAAAGACACATCGCGCAGCACTGGCCACATTTCCGCGCACAGGCGATACGACGATAACATTGAAGCAAGCACCTTCGAACTGGCAGGTCGGAGACGAGTTGATCATTACGGGCACCATCGCGGGCGATCCACGCAGCGACGAGATACGGACCATCCAGTCCATCAATGGCGCGACCGTTACGCTGAACAGCGCCCTCGAACGGGATCACGTCGCACCCGTGGCGGACCTCAATGTCTATGTCGCGAATGCGACCCGGAACATTCAATTTCAATCAGAAAACACAGCCGTGCTAAATCGCGGGCACATCATGTTCATGCACACCCTCGATGTCGATGTGCAAAACGTACGGTTCTCGAACCTTGGCCGGACCGACAAGCGACGCGAGCTGGATGACCTCTTCTTCGACTTCGACATCGACCAGGTCGGGAATGCCGCTTCTGCGCCGACCGTCTTCAGGGTAGAGGACCTGGGTGGATCGAACATTCGGGGCCGGTATCCGATCCACTTTCACCGCGGCGGAACAACACCCGGCGGCACCCCCGGCATCGTGCAAGGCTCGGTCGTGTTCGAAGGTCCCGGCTGGGGCTTTGTCTCACACTCTGCAAACGTCAACTTTATCAACAATGTCTCATACGGCCTACAGGGCGCAGGCTTTTATACCGAAGCCGGAGACGAGATCGGCCTGATGCAAGGGAACATCGCGATCCGTTCAGTGAACGATAATTTCCGCCTCGATGATGGCGGGGCAATCGACCCAGACCTCGGGGCCGCAAACCAAGAGTTCGGCAATGATGGTGACGGGTACTGGCTGTCCGGAACACGGGTTAGCATGATCGACAATGTCGCTGCCGGTACAACCGCGCACGGCTTCATCTACTGGACCGATGGCCTTGTCGAGGCCGACATCCCGACTCCTGCCCGCATGTCTGTGAAGGTCTCCGAAATTGAAAATGGCAACCTGATGCCAGGCCGCGAGCGCATCCCCGTCTGGTGGGCCCCCATGGCCGAGTTCCGTGGCAACGAAGCCTATGTCTCAACCATCGGCTTCCGCGCCCGCTATATGTACGCCCAGAGCTATCTCGGTGAAGGCGGAAGCGCATTCCACGCAAAACCACCTCAGGCTTATATCGACACCCTGTTCCCAACCCTCACAGACACCACCCTCTGGAACCATCGGGACGGAATGCTTCTGAACTATAATGCCCGCATGAATATCCGGAACGCCCGGATCATCGGCATTGGCGCCCCCTTTGTTCTCAATGGCGGTACCGCCAATCACGGCGTTGGCCTCGACATCGGCACGGAAATCACGAATGGCCACGGCCGGATCGAGAATGTCACAATCGAAGGGTTCGAGATGGGCTTTGTCGCGCCCCTCAACGATCAATGGGTCGTGGATGGGCTCACCTCGAAAAACACCCGAGACATCTATATCGGCCAGCCAAGACAAAGTCCGCGCAGCCTCAATATGTCGAACGTGGTGTTCGGCGACACTGCAGGCACTGCGGTCGCAGGCAGCTCAACACAACGGCTCAACGTCACCATGACAGCGGAGTTCGATGACCCAAGCTTCCAACCGTTCTTCTTCCTACTTCCGGACCACATCACGCTGAACGGCCAAGGTCTCTATTTTGACCAGCAAGCCGCCTCCTTCGTGCCACTCTCGGCGCCGTTCGAGGACCCAATCGCGGTCGTCACGGACGATTATTTCAACCGAACAAACCAGCAGCTGCAATCGCAGTTCGGACTGTCCTTTGGCGGCCAATTGCTGCCATCTGGCGTGACCAGTCCGTCCAGCATTCGAGGCGGAGCAATCGGGCCGCTCCCTCAAGTCTCAACGAACTTCCCCCAACTGTTCGATATGACCAATGGCGGAGATAATCCAGAACCGGCGCAAGGCACCACGCAGCCGCAAATCACCGGCAATTATCTGCAGCTGACGCCAAACGCGACCGTGATCCTCACACGGGCCAACCTGAACAGCCTCGATACCAATACTGGACCGGCTGAGCTGACCTACACGTTCAGCAATGTCCAAGGCGGTTTCTTCAATAATCGAAGCGCACCATTGACTGCGATCACTCAATTCACACAGGCCGAGGTCGATGCTGGGGTCGTCCGGTTTACCCATACCGGTGGTCAAAGCCTACCATCTTACGTGGCGGTTCTGTCTGATGGCAGCTCGAACTCGGCAAGCTCTTTGGTGACCGTTCAATTTCTAGAGTGATGAAGCCGAATTGCTTCACACCAATGCGTCACAGTTTGATCTGAAAAAGCACGATCAAGACAAAAGTTATGATACCCAATGGGTTAAGGCAAAGTTTGGTGGGCCCGGAGGGACTTGAACCCCCGACCAGACCGTTATGAGCGGTCCGCTCTAACCAACTGAGCTACAGGCCCGTAAAACCAAGATTGTTCAAACATGAACGGACGCATAAAACGCCAGACTTGATCTCGCCGCAATGGCGCAATTCAATAGAGACTGCAAGTTTTTTGATCCGCATGGAGGGATGCATGAAGAAAGTGAAGACATCGCATTTGATGCTGGGCCTGTCAGGCCTGGCTTTGATGACATTGACCGCGTGTGGCGGTGGCTCGCAAGAGGCCGCGACGACCCCAACAGAATTAGCGGCTGCGGAGGTGAGTGCTGTGCCAGAACCAACAATTACGCCAAATGCAGACCCGCTTGAAACCACCCATCCAAACTCGATTCAACCAGAAACGACACTCAGCATTTCGGCGGAAGGATCGGTCGACCGGGCGCCGGATATCGCCTTCTTGAATGCCGGTGTGCAGACCCAAGGCGACACAGCGCAAGCGGCGATGAGCGCCAACGCGGCGGCGATGAACGGTGTGTTTGATGCGCTCGCGGCCGCGAACGTGGCGCGCACTGACATGCAGACCTCAAATTTCTCGCTGCAGCCTCAATATGACTATTCCAATCGGTCAAATGGTGAGCCTCCGCGCCTGACGGGGTATCAAGCCTCCAATCAATTAACGGTGAGGGTACGCGATCTGGAAAACTTGGGTGAGACGATGGACGCCCTTGTTTCCGCGGGCGGAAATACGTTTAACGGCTTACGTTTTGCCCTCGAGGATGATCGGTCGGCGATGAATGCGGCGCGAGATATCGCTATGAAAGAAGCGATCTCGCGCGCCGAGCTCTATGCCGCCGCCTCCGGTTATGAAGTCGCTCGGGTGGTGACGATTTCAGAAAGCGGCGGTTATCGCCCACAACCCATGGCAATGATGGCGGAGGCCCGGAGCATGGATCGCTCGACCCCGATTGCGGCGGGCGAAGTTGGCTATTCGGTCACCGTCAATGTTACGTTCGAATTGAGAAAACCCGCGAACTAATCAGGCGCCCCAAACGCGACTGAAATTCGACGCTACGCGTCACGGCGCTGAAGGCTTAGTACGCCGCACTCGGCGCCTTGATCTCGTTTTGCTCATCCATCAGCGCAACTTGCGGCTTGTGCTGGCGGGCGCGCTCGGCCTCCATCTGCACAAAGGCAGCGATGACCACCCGGTCACCTAAGGCGAACTTGCGAGCGGCACCGCCATTTATGCCGATCGTACGAGAGCCGCGAGGGGCTTCAATCGCATAAGTCGAAACCCGCTCGCCATTTGTGATGTTCCAAATGTCAACGCGCTCATGGGGGAGAATACCGGCAGCATCGAGGAGATCTTGGTCAATCGATACAGATCCTTCATAATAAACGTCACACTGCGTAACGGTCGCGGCGTGTAATTTCCCCTTCAACATGTTGACCAGCAAAGCTCGCCCTCCCTATCGAAATTTTACATGGCAGGGTCAGCCTGCTATGCGCATATGGGTATCGCTTGCCCTCGCGTAAAGAATATTTCTGCAGTGTAAGAACGGCGCTCAAAGTACGACAGGATGGGAATGGGGTGAAGGTCAAGTGGAAGGCTGACAAACAATTGTAATTATTGAAATTATGGTCTCACTCCAGCCCCTGTAATTGACCAGTCTCTAGATCCAATTGCACCCTGAGGTCATCCGTTTGTTCAGACGCCGCCAGAATCTCCAAAGGGGTTATTGCGGCTTTCAAGAGATCGTAATCGCGATCATCTCCGATCGCCGCGCCGGAGATAGAAAACGAGGTTAGCCGGTGCTTCGTCGTTGGCGTTCCGTCTTCGGTCGTAAAGTGTCTTTCAAACAGAACCGAAGAGGCGCCAGGCAACGCGGCAAAACGCAAGGCAGCGACCCAATCCGCGTTCATTCGATCGGGTTGCCCAATAGGTTCATGGTTTCTCGCAGCAGTGGGCCGATCTCGGTATTGAGAACCAAGTCCGCATAAACATCATGCTCAGTTTCTTCGCGATTGATGATGATGTATTTCGCGCCATTCTGTTTGGCGATGAGCGGGATGTTCGCAGCGGGGTAAACGACGAGTGACGACCCAAGCGCGATCATAAGATCGCAAGACAAGGCTTCGCTCTCTGCAAAAGTCATTTTGTCCTCAGGCATAGCCTGACCGAATGAAACTGTCGCTGATTTCAACAATCCACCACAAAAATCGCAGGTCAGATCTTCCTTCGTCTCCCAACGCGGACGAAGTTTTTCATACTCATAGCGTTTCCCGCAGTTCAGGCATTTCGCATATGAGGCGTTGCCGTGGACTTCGATGACTTTTTCGTCTGGCACGCCGCCATCTTGGTGAAGATTGTCGACATTCTGTGTCACCACGCTGGTGACTTTGCCGATCTCGACCAGTTTTGCGATGGCGAAATGACCGGCATTTGGCGTCGCACCGGTCCAACCGGCCGTGCGTTCAAAGACCCGACGCCAGCCTTCGTCGCGGGCGTCTCGATCCGACACGAAGTCTTGAAAGTAAATCGGCTTCATCTTCGACCAGACCCCACCGGGGGAGCGAAAGTCTGGAATTCCGCTTTCCGTTGAAATGCCGGCACCGGTGAAAATCACCGTCCGGTTGGCCGCGTCGATGTGGCTGGCGAGAGATTGTGCTGCATCCATATCCGGACGCTAGCGGAGTGAAGAATGTCCGCCAACTGAAAAAGCGTCTGATGCGCGCCAATTGGTTCAACGTCCCGCGTGGTTAAGCCTTGGCGGTTTCGGGTTGGGCGTCCAAGATGGCGCTAAGATCAGGGGAGCAACAATATGATCAAGAAGATCCTCGCTGGGTTGGTCACCCTCATTATTGTATTGGTTCTAGGCGCTGCGATCTACACCTGGGATCCACTGCCGAAGAATCCGAGTGCGGAAACTTTGTCAGCCGCGGCGGTCAATTACGACGTGGAGATCATCCGCGACAATTGGGGCGTGCCGCATATCTATGGGCAAACCAATGCGGATACCGCGTTTGGCGTCGCTTATGCGCACGCCGAGGACGATTACGAGACGATCCAAGACGTTGTCGCTGCGACGCGTGGTATTCTCGCGCGATACAAAGGCGCGTCCGCAGCGCCGACCGATTACATCGTATCTCTGCTGGATGTCTGGGGGACAGTTGAACGACGGTACGAGACAGATATTCCAACGGACATCAAAGCTATTGCGGAGGCCTATGCGGCTGGGCTCAATCTCTACGCGGCCGAACACCCGGATGAGACCTGGACAGGCCTGGCGCCGTTCACCGGTCAGGATGTGGTTGCGGGCTTTATCTTCAAAACGCCATTCTTCTATGGCTTTGATGAGACCCTGCAGGCTTTGTTCGCCGAAACCCGTGATGCGCCTTTGGCGACAGATCCAAACCAGCGTACCTGGTTCTTGCACCCGAGTATGAACACAGAGCGCGGCTCGAACGCTTTTGCGGTGTCACCGATCCGCAGCGGCGATGACACGACGCGATTATTGATCAATTCGCATCAGCCAATGACGGGTGCGGTCGCTTGGTGGGAAGCGCACATCGTCTCTAATGAAGGCCTTGATATCACAGGCGGCTTGTTTCCTGGAACTCCCGTCATTTTGCACGGGTTCAATCGGCATCTTGGATGGGCGAACACCGTGTCGAAGCCGGATCTGACCGACATTTACCGGCTGACGGTAAATCCGGACAATTCCAAACAATACCAGCTGGACGGTGAGTGGCGCGACTTTATCGAGTCGACGGCGACCCTTCGGGTGAAACTGTTCGGACCATTTGCGTTAAAGGTAAAACGACCGGTCTGGCGTAGCCTTCATGGTCCTGTGATCGAAGCCGAACATGGCACTTACGCGGTGCGCTATGCCGGAATGGGAGAGGCGCGCCAGCTCGAACAATATGTGCGGCTTAATCTCGCAGAGAATTGGGAGGCGTTTAGCGCCGCTATGGCTTTGAACGCGTTGCCCAGCATTAACTATGTCTATGCCGACAAACAGGGGATTGTCGCCTTCATCCACAATGGTCAGTATCCAGAGCGTTTACCAAATTGGGACTGGCAAGCGGACCTGCCAGGCGATCGCTCGGATCTGATTTGGCAGGACTATATCCCTTATGCAAATGGCCCTAAACTCGTGAACCCGGAGTCCGGTTTTATCTACAACGCCAATAATACCCCGTATCGCGCGACAGATGGGCTCGATAATCTAAGGCCAGAGGATTTTCCGGACTGGATGGGACTTCAGAACAATGAGACCAATCGGTCATTGCGTATCCAAGACCTGACTGAGGGGACACGCGCGATGGATCGCGATCGCCTCTTAGCGATCAAGTTTGACGACTCGTATTCGCTGCGGTCCGAAGCGAAGGAATTTATCGATCAAGTCTTGGCCAATGATTGGTCGAGCGAGCCCGATATGGCGGATGCAGTTGCGCATTTGCGGGCTTGGGATCGCCGCACGAACATCGAGAACCGGCATGCGGCTTTGGGTTTGTTGACGGTCTTGCGGCACGTCACAGGACAATTCACGGGTGACTATGGACCGTCGCCAAATGTGGCGTTTCGTGAAGCTACGGCATTGCTCCGTTCGAACTATGGACGTCTCGATCCAGCGTGGGGAGAGGTTAATCGCTTGGTTCGAGGCGAAGCCGATCTGCCGATAAGTGGTGGGCCGGACATCTTGCGCGCGATCTATCCAGCAGAAATGCGGGCCGATGGGAAACTGTATGCCAATGCAGGGGACACGTGGATTGCGCTCGTAGAATGGGCGGCGGATGGCACCCAATCAGCCGAAGTCATTCATCAGTTCGGTGCCGCGACCCTCGATCAGGACTCTCCGCATTATGCTGACCAAGCACCGCTATTCGCCAATGAAGAATGGCGCCCTGCGCTGTTGTCTCGCGAAGAAGTTGAAGCGAATGCGGTCCGCACGTATCGACCGGGCCGCTAGTCGAATGCACGGGCCCAAGCCCGAACATCGGCGACGAAGAGTTCGGGCACTTCCATCGCGGCGAAATGGCCACCGCGATCCATGTCCGTCCAGTGTGTCAGATTATAGGCGCGCTCACACCAAGAGCGTGGTGGCGGTGTGTAGATTTTCTCGCCTGGAAAATGCGCGAACCCTGTCGGCGTTTCGCAGCGCTCGCCCTCCGGTAAGTTGGGACCACCTTCGCCAAAGAATGCCGCATAATACCATACCGACGTGGCGATCGCGTCATTGACGAGGTAAATCATCACATTGGTCAGCAATTGGTCTTTTGAATAGACACTAAACAAGTCATCATTTTTCAAATCCGACCAGCCATGGAACTTTTCCAGAATCCAAGCGGCTGTCCCCATTGGACTGTCCATCAGGGACATGGCGAGCGTTTGCGGTTTTGTCGCTTGCTGCATGAAATAGCTGCCACCCGCTTGCATGGCCGCCTGCATATTTTGGATCCAGGCGATTTCCTCTTCATTTTGTGGCGTGGAAGGGGTTGGGCGAAGCCCAATCATGTTGAGGTGAATGGCTTTGCATCCGCCTTTACTGTCATGGGCGCCGTGATCGTAACCGATCCAAGAGGTGACCATCCCGCCCCAATCACCGCCTTGTGCCAGATAGGTGTCATAGCCAAGCACGTCCTGCATCAACGCATTCCAAAGCTTGGCGGTTGCGCGTTGTCCGACCGGTGCGCTTGGTTTGCCGGAAAACCCGTATCCCGGCAGTGAGGGAATGATCAGATCGAAAGCATCCTCAGTCCGACCGCCATGCTGACTGGGATAGGCGAGGGGGCCGATGGTTTCAATGAACTCGAGGAACGAGCCGGGCCAACCGTGCGTTATCAATAAGGGGCGCTGTCCTTTGGCTTCGCCGACAATGTGAAGGAAATGGATCGGTAATCCGTCAATTTCCGCAATAAAATGGGGGTACCGATTGAGATTTCCCTCGGCGGCGCGCCAATCATATTCGTTCAGCCAATAGGCCTGAATCTCTTTCATCACCGGAGTCGACATGCCCAGTTGCCAGTCTGGAAGATCTTTAGGCTCGGGAAACCATGTATATCCCTCAACCCGTTGCCGGATCGCATCCAGTTTGGATTGGGCGACATTGATCTGAAACGGCGTGGCCATGATTAAACGCTCCCTCGGATTGGTCTTCGAAGGGTGACGTGGATCAAGAATTGGTCAAGGCTGAACGCCGCGTTAGGGTTTAGCCTGCGTTGGTCATAGCATCCCCAACATCGTCGGATATGCCATTCCATTTTTCACCGGTACTGTCGCCGGTCGTCCCAATAGCACCGATTAAGGCGACCGTCATGAGAGCCATAATCAGTCCATATTCAACAGCAGTCGCCCCCGACTCATCTATTGCAAAACGCGTGGTGTAATCGCGAAGTGTGCTCATTCTGTTATGCCTCGTCCCAACCAGCTAACGTATCGAAAAGCGGGATGTCAGCTGCCGGTGCGGGGTAAGTGTGCAAATCGCTGGGTGGCACCCAAGCGAGTTTTTGCCCTTCCGTCGGACGCGGCGTTCCGATCCATCTCTTCACCCCGTATAAAGGCATGAAAAGATGAAAGGAATCGTAAGTATGGCTTGCAAATGTTAACGGAATCAGGTCGCTTTCGCTAACCGTGATGGCCAATTCTTCCTGTAATTCGCGCGCCAAAGCTTGTTCTGGTCGTTCATCTTTTTCGATTTTTCCGCCAGGAAACTCCCATAGTCCGGCCATTGACTTGCCTTCTGGTCGTTGCGCCAGAAGCACGTTGCCATTGCCGTCATAAAGGGCCGCGGCCACGACATAGACCACCTTCATGTCCGGTAGGCTCCGTTAATGTCGACATAGGCATGGGTGAGATCGCAAGTGTACAGCTTCGCTTCGCCCGTCCCGACACCGACATCGACGCGAATGTTAATCTCCGGTGTGGATACCGCTTCTGTTGCGGCGGTCTCATTATAGTTTTCCGCCCGAGCGCCACCCTGAGCCACATTGATGTCGCCGAACCAGATTGCCAAGCGGTCTTGGTTTACAGGTTGTCCCGACTTTCCGATCGCCATTACGACCCGGCCCCAGTTTGCATCATTCGCCGCCAGCGCTGTTTTGACCAAAGGGCTATTGGCGATATCGGCCGCTATAGTCCGTGCCGACGTATCCGATTCAGCGCCGGACACTTGGATCGTGATAAACTTACTCGCGCCTTCGCCGTCTCTTACGATTTGCAAAGCGAGATCAAGGCTGATTTTCGTCAGCGCGTCGACCAACTCGCCGAAACGCGGATCGTCCAGATCGGCAATCATCGGGGCGAGGGATTGTCCTGTAGCGAAGACCATCAGACTATCTGAGGTCGAAGTGTCGCTGTCGACCGAAATGGCGTTAAAACTGGCATTACAGGCTCGGCGTAACGCTGCATCAAGCACCTGGGGCGTCGCCGCCAAATCTGTGAACACATAAGCCAACATCGTCGCCATGTTCGGCGCTATCATGCCCGAGCCTTTGGCGATACCTGCGAAGTTTGCTGATGCGCCGCCGATTGACGCGCTTAGGCTCGCGCCTTTCGGATAGGTGTCCGTGGTCATGAAGGCCTTTGCGCAGGCCTGCCAATCCGGTCGGCTTAGCTGATCTCGCAATTGTGGAATGATGCTGCCAACATAGTTTGGGTCGGGTAGCGGTTCGCCGATCACGCCTGTTGCGCCTAAAAAGCATTGTGCTCGGGGAACATCTAAGGCCTCGACGAGGGCGGTAAGTGTGGCTTCGTTCTTGAGCACTCCTTTGGGGCCCGTGAACGCATTGGAGTTACCCGAATTGACGACCAGTGCGCGCGCCCTTCCGTCTCCGGACACAAGCGCTTCGCGGCACCAAGCAACGTCCGCTGAAGCGGTTGTCGACAAGGTGAACACACCAGCGCAGTTTGTGCCTTTGGCAAACTCGAACAGGAAAACGTCATCGCGCTCTAATCCGCGGACCGCATAAAACCCGCGAGATGCGGTGGCGGCGCGGACGCCGGCAATATCCGGCAAGTTAGGAAATTGCGCGGGGGCAAAAGGGGAAGTTTGGAGCATTATTCACTTGTGTCGTTTGGCGCTTCAGTAGGCGCGTCTTCAATCTCGAGCTCAGTTTCGGTCGCCGCCGCAGACTCTTGCAGAATCTCGTCGGGGTCACGCTGACGTATATCTGCGGTGAGACGGAGGTCACGCAAAATGTCGCTAATCTGCGTGAACGTCATAAAGGTGATAATCTCGGGCCGCATTTCGGCTTTGGTTTTTGGTGGCGTCGTGCGGCGCTCATCGACTTTCAGAATGGTCCAACCGAGACCGGACTCAAACAAATCGGAGACGGTTCCGGTGACGGTGTTGCCGATCACTGCAGGATAAGGGTCGGTTAGGTCATTCGGTTTGACCCAACCCATATCGCCGCCCTCCAGCCGTGTGCGCACATCGGTTGAGTGTTCCAGAGCGGCCTCGGCAAAATCGCGGCCATCGGACAGTTCAGTGAGAATACTGCGTGCTTCTGTTTCCGTTTCGACCGAGATTCGGCGGACGCGAACTTCATCATCGAGTTGCTGCAGCTTGACCTGCTCTTCGTACATTCGGTCAATAGCGTCTTCGGTAACTTCGGTCGCCACCAAATCCTCAACTAAAATATTGCCCAGCAACCGTTCGCGTCCGGCAGCGAGACGGCGGGACGCTTCCGGACGCTGATGCAGACCACGGCGGACCGCCTCTTGGGCTAATAAGCGCTGATCGATCAGTTGATCCAGGATTTGCGGAAAATCGGGATGCGTTGGGTCAAAATCCGAGCCACGTTCGATCATGCCTTGAGCCACGGCCTCCAGCTCGACATCCCTGATATAAATGGCTTCCCCGTTCACCACAGCCGCGGTGGCGCTATCAATAACGGGCGTAGTAACGGCCGGACGAGGCTCTGAATCGCAGCCGCTTAGTCCGAGCATTATTAGGGCGGAGATTGCGACAAATCCGATCGAACCTTGTTTGATGGGCATTTCTCGTCATCCTTTGAAGCATTCGGCTAATTGACACAGGTATGCGGCGTTCTTAAGTCCGCATGAGGTGGTGGTCGAGAGACTTGTTACGGGCGTACTTTCATGTGCGTCCATATCCTAGAAAGAAATTCGTGATTTCTGGGGTCAATTCAAACAGTGTGGTATCCCCTACGATGTTGTCCGTAGCTCAGAAGATTTTCGGTTCCGTAAATGATCGCAAGCTCAAGCCCTTGCGACGCCGTGTGCAAAAGATCAACACTTTAGAGCCGATGATCGAAGCCCTATCGGATCAGGCTTTGCGCGCAAAAACAGATGAGTTCCGTAACCGCCTGTCCGATGGCGCGACCTTAGACGATATCCTCGACGAGGCCTTTGCGGTGGTTCGCGAAGGTGCCAAGCGGTCACTCGGAATGCGTCATTTTGATGTGCAATTGCTCGGCGGCATGGTGCTGCACAATGGTGCGATTGCAGAAATGCGCACCGGCGAAGGTAAAACCTTGGTGGCGACACTGCCGGTTTATCTGAATGCCCTTAGCGGTGACAGCGTCCATGTTGTGACGGTCAATGACTATCTCGCGGCCCGCGATGCTGAATGGATGGGCAAGCTATACAGCTTCCTTGGCCTGACCACGGGTGTGATCCGCGGCGAAGTGCCTGGCGGCGGCCGGATGTCCGATGAAGATCGCCGGGCGGCTTATGCTTGCGATATTACTTATGGCACGAACAATGAGTTCGGGTTCGACTATTTGCGCGACAATATGAAATACGCGTTGGATCAAATGGTCCAACGTGGTCATGCATTTGCGATCGTCGACGAAGTCGACTCGATCCTAATCGATGAAGCGCGCACACCGTTGATTATTTCTGGGCCGACCGACGATCGGTCCGAGCTTTATCGCACGGTGGATAAGCTCATCCCGGACTTGGATGACGAGGATATCGACCTCGATGAGAAAATGCGGTCCGTGGTGTTCACCGAAGAAGGCCTCGAAAAGATGGAAGAGCGCCTGACCAAGGATGGGATTATCGAAGGCTCGCTCTGGGATCCGTCAAACGTCTCGATAGTCCACCATTCGAACCAGGCGCTAAAAGCCCACAAACTGTTCCATCGCGACAAAGACTATATCGTCAAAGATGATCAGGTCATGCTGATCGACGAATTTACCGGTCGAATGATGGAAGGCCGCCGCCTGTCTGAAGGTTTGCACCAAGCGATCGAAGCCAAAGAAGGCGTCGACATTAAGCCGGAAAACCAGACGCTCGCTTCAATCACCTTCCAGAATTATTTCCGTCTATACGACAAGCTCGCTGGGATGACGGGTACGGCGATGACGGAAGCATCTGAATTCGCTGACATTTATTCGTTGCCAACATTCGAGCTTCCGACCAATAAGCCGATCCAGCGGATCGATGACGACGATGTTGTCTATCGGGTCGCGGGCGCGAAATATAAAGAAATTGTCGAAGAAGTGCGGGAAGCCCGGGCCAAAGGCCAGCCGGTTCTGCTCGGCACGGCCTCGATCGAAAAGTCGGAGGTGGTGTCGACCTATCTGACGGCGGCAAAGATTCCGCACAAAGTGCTAAACGCCCGTCACCATGCGCAAGAGGCGGAAATTGTTGCCGATGCTGGTGTGCCCGGTGCGGTCACCGTGGCCACAAATATGGCCGGTCGCGGCACTGACATTCAACTCGGCGGCAATTTCGACATGCGCGTGGCGAAGGCCGTACAAGAGCATATCGAGAAGAAAGGTAGTGAACCGTCTGAAGGTGAGCTGCAGCTGATCGAAGATCAGATAAAAGCCGAAACCGAAGTGGCAAAACAAAAGGCACTCGAAGCTGGTGGCCTTTATGTACTCGGCACCGAGCGCCATGAAAGTCGCCGAATTGATAACCAACTACGCGGACGAACCGGACGGCAAGGCGACCCAGGCAAATCGAAATTCTTCATCTCGGTGGATGATGATCTCATGCGCGTCTTCGCGGCAGAGCGTCTGAATTCGATCATGAAAGGGCTCGGCATTAAAGAAGACGAGGGCATCACACACCCTTGGATGAATAAAGCGATCGAGACCTCGCAAAAGAAAATCGAGGCCCGCAATTTCGACATTCGCAAGAATGTTTTGAAATATGATGATGTCATCAACGATCAGCGCAAAGTAATCTTTGAGCAGCGTATCGACTTCATGCATGCGCAAAGCGTGCTCGACGAGATTGAAGATATGCGCGAGCAAGTGATTGAAGGCATGGTGGCCCATCATATGCCTGAGAAAGCGCATGCTGAGCTTTGGGACACCGAAGGTTTACACGCGCGTTGCCAGGAAATGCTCGGTCTAGACTTGCCGATTGCCGAATGGGCTGGCGAAGAAGGCGTGGCAAACAAAGAAATCGCTGAACGGGTTCTGGAAGCCGCGAACACGGCGTACAATGCAAAGGCCGAACTTGCAGCAGACGGCCAGTTCCGCTTGCTTGAGAAGCAAATCTTGTTGCAAGTGCTAGATGGCCGTTGGCGCCAGCACTTGCAGCAGATCGACCAGCTTCGGTCGGTCATTCACTTACGGTCTTATGGTCAGCGCAACCCGCTGAACGAGTTTAAAGAAGAAGCGTTCAAACTCTTCTATGACATGCTCTCGGAAATGCGTTTGGAAGTCACGCGCTGGCTGATGACGGCGCAAGTGCAGCCGCCACAACCGCGTCCAGTTCCGACCGCCCCGCGACCAACTTTCGAAACCAGCCTCGATCCGGATACTGGCGTAAACCAGCAGCCGGGCACACCGCAAAATATTGCAGAACAGGCCCCGCACTCAATGGTTGCGCAGGCTGAGGAAAGTTGGAAGAACACGCCGCGCAATGCCCCTTGCCCGTGTGGATCAGGGAAAAAGTATAAGCATTGCCATGGTCTGCTGACGGCGAATGTGAATAACGGCTAGAAACAGCGTTGCAGATTGACTGAGTGCCGCATGACCAGCGCAGACTGGCAATGCGGTGTTGGGGGTGGTCTGAATATCAGAATCGACAATTAGCGCTCAAATTCAACATCTGGCCCAGTCGCCAAATGCGTCGAGACATATTCACGAAGCGCAAGTGTCAGCGCGTTCGCATCGCCTTCTAACCGCTCCGGCGCAATCAGTGGCCCGAATGTCATCTCGAACGAGCTGCCCCGCTTGTTCAGCAATTCGTGGAACAGCGTAATATCCCGCAGCTCGCCATTTAGCTGAGAGAGAAAATAGTAGAGCCAAGAATTGGTCGCCTGAAGATTGAGCGGTTGCACTGGTGCTTTATGTTTGCGCGCGAGGCTGACCACGGTCGGCATCCAGTCCTGTTCGGTCAGTACGCCGTCAATTTTCTTAGCCAATTTCCCAGATGGGAAAATCACCACGCATTTCTCTTCCGCAAAAGCTTCTTTGGCGAGGCGCAAGGTTTCGCGAGTTTTTGCCGGCGAGCGTTTGTCCATCACCCATTCTACCGGGATCAATACATCCGAGAAACCGGGGTTCACGCGCAAAGCGTCTGCATTGGCGAGAAACACGATGTCGCGGCGCACGCGGCGCAACGCGTCCCAAACCGCAACGCCATCTGCGAGGCCTGTTGGGTGATTGGCCGCGACCACGAGGCGGCCCTTTCGGGGCATCTTCTCAATCGCGTTCAAGGTCAAATCGACCGACAATTCTTCGGTGAGGTGATCGAAGCTATCGCCGCCATTTAAGGTCTGAAGGTAGTCCGCCATCCGACAGGCGCGCGGGTAGCCAAGCATGCTGTAAAGCATCGGGCGAATCACTGGCCAGGACCAATGATCAACAAAACTTGGACAACGCTCTTTTATCAGCCGATCAACAATATGATCGTCACTGGTCTCCAGCTCCGCCAAGAAAGCGGCCTGCGTGCTCGCGGCTGGCAGTGATTTGCTGCTCATATTTTCCTGTCTTTATTGGGCTTATCGCCATTTATGACATCTCTATCACAGTTCGTGCCAGAATGGCGACGATCTGGTTCAGGCGGGTGTAATCTGTAACATTGTCAACACTTTGGTCACTTTCGCTTTACTATCCCGTAATCCACTCGTGGCAATGTGCGTTTCAGAAGAGGGCAGGGCGAGAATCGCCGGGGAAACACTGTAGAGTCATAAGGGTTGATTGATGAAAGTTCTTTGGGTCGAGGATCACGAGCCGGTTCGCGAGCTTCTAATGGTTGCAGCGGACAAGGCAGCGCGCGCGCGTGTGCCAGTTGATCTCGTGATGGCAACGACCTTGATGGAAGCGGAAAACCGTTTGCGTCTGGAACGTTTCGACTTGGTCGTCCTGGATCTGACTCTGCCCGACAGCTTCGATGGTGACATGACCATCGCGCGTGTCGCCAATATGGGCAAACACCGGATCGCGGTTTGCTCAGCACAGCCCGAGCGGGATCAAGCGGTCGAAACCGCGCTGAAATGCGGGGCGAATGTCGCGCCGCAGGCGGTTTTCAAGGCCAAGCTGCCGTTTAACCGTTTCATTCAGCGTGCTGAGACGTTCCATGATTTCCTGCTGGAGCAAATGCCCGGCGCGGATGGAAAGATATCGATCGCCGCTTAACGCTATGTCGCATTCCGCGGCATCGCGCCGTGATTCCGGCAAATCAGAGGCTCATAAAAGACTGCGGCGGTTCCCAAGTGTCTGGAACATGCGCATTGCCCCACCTGCACATCGCGTGAAGTATCGGCAATAGATCCTTGCCCATAGCGGTCAGCTGATATTCGAATCGTTTCGGGCGCGCTTGGTAGAGCGATTTTTCGGCCAGTCCCGATCTCTCGAGTTTTGACAGGCGATCAGCCAAAACGTTTGTGGTGATCCGTTCAGGTGACTCCAAGAATTCGGAATATCGTTTCTTGCCGTTGAGCAGATCTCGAACGATCACCAAAGTCCAACGATCTCCAATATAGTCAAGCGTCGTCGCGATTGGGCAGCCGGAGCGTGGGTCTAGTGTCATCGGTGAAGCATAGCCTTCTTCATATAACTTGCAACTTGCAAGTATGCATTAAGTATGCCTTCTACTGGCGCAGAGACGCACGACCTATCGTTAAAACCGCAGAGGAATGATCTATGGCATACGATGAAGACCTCGCTCAGGCGTTCAGAGCTAAACTTGATGGCATGGTCGGCATATCAGAGAAACGAATGATGGGGGGCATCTGCTTTTTTCTCAATGGCAACATGATTGGTGGTGCAGACCGCACGAAGTCCGGAGAAGGCCGGTTTATGTTTCGGGTCGGGAAAGACAATGACCAAATCGCCAGTCAGCTACCCGGCGGAGACGCGATGTTTCAAGGTGGGCGTCGCATGACCGGATTATACTTTGTTCCCGAAGAGGCGGTGACCGGTGATAACCTTTCGGATTGGTTCTCTTTGGCTCTGTCTCATGCGGCAAGCCTTCCAGAGAAAACCTGATGCTCTCCGCCGACACCATTGCTTTCCTCGAGGCGCTTCAAGCCAACAATTCGCGCGCTTGGTTTGAAACCCATAAGGCGGACTATAAGCGCCACTGGAAAGATGCCGGAGAGAATTTCGCCCGGTCTTTTTGCGACATTCTTCAGTCGAACGTGGATCAGACGCTGGTTCCGAAAGTGTTTCGGCTTCATCGCGACCTGCGCTTTTCAAAAGACAAAACCCCATACCACACGCACCTGCATGTTTCCGCAATGACAGCTGCTGGCAGCAGCGACGCGCCATCCTTCATGCTGGGAGTCCAACCCGGGCGACTTAGCATCGGTATGGGTGTGTTTGCGTTCACCAAAACCAACCTCGAACGGTGGCGTGACTGCGCGGGGGCGCCCGGCTCCAGCCCCTTAATGACTGAACTTACGGGGCTGCGCGAGCAAGGGTTTAGATTCAATCTTCCCGAATTGAAAAAGACGCCGAAAGGGTATCCAACGGGCCATCAGCACGACGAGTGGCTGCGCCGGAAGGGCTTACATGTGTGGTGGGACAGCGCCGATGTCACGGTCTGTCTGGGCGAAGATGGAGCACGTGCAAGCGCAACGGTCGCAGCACAATTCATTCCTCTTTATACCGAGCTTGTCGCGCTTGGCGCAGACTAATTCGATGCCTTGTCGAAGGTGGCACATCGACCCCTGCCATAGACGTTCAGCACCTCGAACACCATCCGCTGGTCTCGGACTGACATTCTGGTTCGGCACGCCTGTTTGAACATCACGTAATCGTACCTTGCGTTTTGGTCCGAGCTGCGCCATATGCGCCGTGGGCCAGCCTTCCCCAACGAGGGCCAGCCTATCTGTAAGGATAGGAGTACAAACAGATGACCGACGTCGCTAAGCCGGACGTGCGCCCTGCATGCCCGCATTTTTCTTCCGGACCGACTGCAAAGCGTCCTGGATTTTCCCTCGAAAAACTTGAATCTGCCGCGCTCGGCCGCTCGCACAGGTCTGCGACCGCGAAAGCCAAGCTGAAGCAGGCCATCGAACGCACCAAAGACATTCTCGGTCTACCCGAGGATTATCGCGTCGCGATCGTACCCGCCTCAGACACTGGCGCAGTGGAAATGTGCATGTGGTCGATGCTCGGACAACGCGCAGTCGACGTTTTTGCCTGGGAAAGCTTTGGTAAAGACTGGGTCACCGATGCGGTGAATGAGCTCAAGCTCGTCGATTGCAACATTCATGTTGGCGACTACGGGGTTTTGCCGCCTTTCGAGCAAGCGCGCGACGATGCCGATATTATCTTCACTTGGAATGGCACCACGTCTGGTGTCCGCGTCCCGAATGCCGAATGGATCAAACCCAATCCGGACCGCGTGGTGATTTGCGACGCCACGTCTGCGGTCTTCGCGCAAGACATGGAGTGGGAAAAGCTCGATGTCGTCACCTATTCTTGGCAAAAGGTTCTTGGCGGTGAAGCCGCCCATGGCATGCTGATCCTGTCACCCAATGCGGTGCGCCGCCTCGAAAGCTATAAGCCAGAGCGTCCGTTGCCGAAGATTTTTCGGATGACCAAAGGCGGAAAGCTCAACGAAGCGCTGTTTGAAGGCAACACCATCAATACGCCCTCGATGCTGTGCACTGAAGACTATCTTCAAGCCCTGGATTGGGCCGAAGAATGTGGAGGCTATCAAGGCCTGAAAGCCCGCTCTGATCGATCTTTGGAGATTCTGACCGATTGGGTTGAGAAAACCGATTGGATTGAATTCCTGTGTGCCGATGACTCAGTTCGCTCCAATTCGGGCGTGACCTTTTCCTTGGTCCACCCGACTTATGCGAAACTCGAAGAAGCTGCCCAGCGTGCGTTTCTCAAGCGGATGATGAAACGTCTTGAAGACGAAGACGCCTGCTTTGATGCCAATGGCTATGCTAAGGCGCCTCCTGGATTGCGGATCTGGTGCGGTGCGACCGTAGAGCCTGATGATGTGGCTAAACTGACGCCATGGCTCGATTGGGCCTTCGCCGAAGAATTGGCAGCGCTTTAAGCGAAGCGGGCCAAGCCCATGATAGTTCAGCTTCGACCAGCCACGCCAGCGGACGTGCCTCATCTCGAAAGATGGGATCGCGAACCCCATGTCATCGCTGCCACCAGTGATGATCCAAATGCTGATGTGGCGTTCGAGGACGCCGAATGGATCGAAGAGTTAGGCAATGATGATCCGGCCAGCGCCTATTTCATCGCCGAACTCGACGGGCGTCCAATCGGCGCCATGCAAATCATCGACCCGGCTCTAGAGCGGACGCATTATTGGGGGGAGGATTGCCCTCCGAATTTGCGCGCCATGGATATCTGGATCGGCGAGAAAGACTGTCTGAATAAAGGGTATGGCACGCAGATGATGACGCTGGCGGTCAATCAGGCTTTTGCCAACGCGAACGTCAAAGCGATCATTGTCGATCCTTTGAACTCCAACACGGACGCCCACCGCTTTTATCAGCGTATGGGCTTCCGCCCCCTCGAACGTCGTTTGTTTGAAGACGATGATTGTCTCGTTCACAGATTAGATCGCGCCGATTGGCGCATTGGAGAAACAGATGCCTAAAGTTCTGATTGCAGATAAACTTGCCCCCGCCGCCGTTGAGATTTTTCACAATCGCGGCCTCGAAACTGAAACGGCTGTCGGCCTCAGCAAAGATGAGTTGATTGCTAAGATTCCGGAGTTTGATGGTCTTGTCGTCCGCTCGGCCTGCAAGCCCGACGCGGATGTCATCGCAGCAGCAACTAATTTGAAAGTGATTGGTCGCGCTGGGATTGGTGTTGACAATATCGACATTAAAGCCGCTACGGGAAAAGGCGTCGTGGTGATGAACACGCCTTTCGGCAATGCCGTTACGACGGCTGAGCATGCCATCGCCATGATGTTTGCAGCAGCGCGTCAAATTCCTGCTGCGAATAGCGGTACGCAAGCCGGTGAGTGGCCAAAAAAGGCCTTTATGGGCACCGAGCTTTCCTACAAAACGCTCGGCCTTATCGGCTGCGGTAACATTGGTGCCCGGGTCGCCGAACGCGCCAAGGGACTGCAAATGAAAGTGTTGGCCTATGACCCTTTCCTAACCGAAGAACGCGCCATCGAACTGGGAGTCGAGAAAGCTGCCGACTTGGATGCGATGCTGGCGCGGGCAGATGTCATCACCTTGCACACACCGCTGACGGATCAGACACGCAACATCCTCTCCGCGGACGCGTTGGCCAAGACCAAGAAGGGTCTAATACTGGTCAATTGCGCCCGTGGCGGGCTCGTTGACGAGACCGCCGTCGCCGAGGGTCTGAAGTCGGGCCACATCGCCGCAGCAGCGTTTGACGTCTTCGCAGAAGAACCGGCCAAGGAGAATATTCTGTTTGGCGCGCCGAACTTTATCGCTACACCGCACCTCGGCGCAGCGACGTCCGAAGCGCAAGAGAATGTGGCTTTGCAAGTCGCAGAACAGATGAGCGATTATTTGCTGACTGGCGCTGTGACCAACGCCCTCAATATGCCATCTATCTCAGCCGACGAGGCGCCGCGGATCAAGCCGTTCGCGGCCTTGGCCGAAAATCTTGGCCTATTTGCCGGACAGATCAGCGACTATGGGTTTGAAGAAGTCGTCATCGAGTATGAAGGCGAAGTGGCCGATCTCAATCGTAAGCCGCTCACGGCGGCCGCCTTGGCGGGATTGTTGCGCGCTTCGCGCGGCGATGTGAACATGGTCTCAGCGCCTGCCATTTTAAACGAGAGCGGCGTAAAACTGTCAGAGACCAAAACCGAAGATAGTCCGGTCTATGACAGTTTGATCCGCATCAAGGTATTGACCAAGCGCACTGAAAACGATCCGGAGCCGGGCTGGCGCTCGCTCGCGGGAACACTGATCGCAGGCCAGCCGCGCATCGTAGAGGTCAAAGGCATGGCCTTGGAAGGCGATTTCAGTGACACGGTGCTGTACGTCAACAATCTCGATAAGCCTGGCTTTATCGGCTCGCTCGGTGCGCTACTCGGTAAGGAGGAGATCAATATCGCGACCTTCCACCTTGGGCGAACGGATGCTGGCGGCGAGGCGATCGCTTTGATTGGGATCGACAGCGAGCCGTCCACCGACTTGGTCAAGCAATTGAAGTCGCTGCCGCACGTCCGGTATGCGAAGGTACTAAACTTCTAAGAGTTTATACCTATTGAGGCAGGGCCTGCGTTCCAGGAGGCTCTGCCCGTTTCGAAAGTGAGTGTATTTTGGCCCACCGAGTTCGTACCGCAGAAGAACGCCGCTCTGAGATCCAAGCGCGTGCAGCGAAAATGGGCATCGATGAAGCCTTCATCTCTCGGCTCGTCGAGACGTTTTATGGTCATGTGCGCCGCCACCCGAAACTTGGGCCCATTTTTGCGTCTGAGATTGACGATTGGGACGAGCACTTGCCTAAGATGAAAGCGTTCTGGTCGTCGGTGGCGCTGAACTCCGGTCGTTACTCCGGCAAGCCCGTGCCCGCTCACCAAAAACTCTCTGGTGTCGAACAGGCTGACTTTGCAGACTGGTTGGGCCTATTTGAGCAGACGCTTCACGAAATAGCGCCCACGCCAGAAATCGTTCCCTATTTTATGGAGCGTGCGGCGCGAATTGCCGAAAGCTTAAGACTCGCAATGTTCAGCCTGCCGCAACTTTTGGACGCGCGCCCGCGCTAAAATTTTATTCTGGACTCTTTACGCGAGTCGCAAATCGGATTCTGATTCGCTTATCAAACGAATTGAGGTGAGCGACATGGCGATGACACAAAGACAGGCTTTGGACCTTTGGCGTTGCGCGCTTACGGCTTATGTCCGTTCAGATGAATCTGACATGACGGCTCGACAGCAAGCGGTATTGATGACCGTCGCGCTGACACCAGGACCGCACACCGTTCGCGGATTGTCCAATCATCTGAACATCGCCAAGCCTGCGGTGACCCGCGCACTCGACGTTCTGGAACGCAATTACTTCATCAAGCGCATTCCCGATGAAAACGACCTGCGCAGCGTACATATCGAACGCACCACGCAAGGCATGGATTGGCTCCGCGCCTTTGGCGGTCGCATCCAGGCGGCGGAAGCAGGCGAGATTGATGATGAGATGGCGTCTTCCTCTGGGCGCGCTGTCGCCTAAACATTTCCTTGTTTTTCAGGCTATATTTGTGAACGTGCACGATGCGAGGGTCACAAATGCTGCCTTATCGAGATAACCGGCTGATTTTACCTGAAGGCGGCGATCGCGCGCTCATGCAGGTCACGGCTGGCGTGGTGGCGCTGCGAAAAGCACCTGCGCCAGATGCGACACAAGTGAGTCAGGCATTGTTTGGTGAAACCGTCATCCTGCACCATGAGGAAGGCGAGTTTGGGCTCGTGCAGTGTATTCAGGATGGCTATGTCGGCTGGGCCTTGATGGAGGCCTTGTCGGCGCCCGTTCTAAAAGCAACGCACCGCGTGACCGCGCCGCGTCTACATGTTTATTCGGAGCCAAGCATCACTTCGGCGGCCAGTTTCGTCATTGGGGTAGGCGCACAATTGACGGCAACCGGAGAGCGCGACGGGCGATACTTGCGGTTTGAGCGCGCCGGTTGGATCGTCGATCACTTGGTCGCGCCCGCCGATCAGTTGGAAACTGATCCAGCCGAGGTCGCTCAACGATGCCTGTCGACCCCGTACCTTTGGGGCGGCCGCGATTGCTTGGGTTGGGATTGTTCCGGCTTAGTCCAAATCGTCTTTGGCGCCTGTGGCGTGGCCGCGCCGCGCGATAGCGATATGCAACGCGACTGGTTTGGCGATTCAATTGAGGAATGGGAAAAGCCCGGGACCCTACAACGAAACGATCTGATTTTCTGGAAGGGTCATGTCGGCATTTTGATCGATGCTGAGACGCTGCTGCACGCGAATGGTACGTTCATGACCACGATGAAAGAACCATTGAGGCCTGCTATTGAAAGGATCGCAACGGAATACGGCGAGCCTTTGGGGGCTCGCCGCATCGATGTTACCAAATTGCGCGGTGTGCAACCGCCCTGGCTTACTCTTCAGGTGTAGTCGTTTCTTCAACGGCTTCGGTCACCGTCTCGACCGTTTCCGCGACTGTGTCCGTGGCATCGTCTGCTGTGTCAGCGACCGTTTCAACGACTTCTTCTGCAGCGACGGTGGCATCTGCAATAGCACCAGCGCCAGCCTCAGCGGCTTCTTCAATCGCTTGGTCGGCCGCGGCCTCAGCTGCGATCGCGGCGTCTTCAGCCGGGCTCGCTTCGCCGCCATCGATGACCGTCTCGTCAGTTTCGGACAGATCGCCGGCAGCTTCTTCTGCATCACCTTCTTCGGTGACTTCAGGTAGCGGCTCTGGCTGAGCTGGAGCGTCAGGGCTGTAAGAGGCCAGATATGCAAGAACGCTGGCACGCTCATCGTCACGCTTCAGACCGGCAAAAGCCATGCTGGTCCCGCGAGCGTAGCTGCCGGGGTTCTCGAGCCAGGCGTCCATATTCTCCCAGGTCCAGTCGCCTTCCGTATTGCCCAACGCGCCAGAATAACCAAAGTCTGAATGGCTTTGTTTGGCGGCGCCCATAGTCGCATAAAGGTTAGGACCGGTGCCATCGCTACCGCCTTGGTCAATCGTGTGGCAGGTGGCGCATTTTGCTTTGAAGCTACGCTCGCCACGCGCTAAATCAGCGCCGAGCAGGAGTGCACCCAGGTCATAAATTTCTTCGATGACTTCGCCAGATCCGCCGACTTCGGCAATATTTACGCGATAGCCTTTGAAGTTCGATTCGGCCCAGGCATTTAGCGATTCGTATTCCTTGTGGGCGTGATGTCCGCCGCCAAACACGATCATTGAAACTTCTCGCAAGCCCATAACCACCAGGGCGACCGCCAGAAGTGCCCCAAAAATCTTGTTCAGTCCGAGTTCGCCCATAGGTGATCCCTCATTTCCAATCTTGCCGCGCCTTCTGGCACGCAATGCGTTCGCAATCAATATATACAGATGTGGCAGATCGCGCGTTAAGGTTTTCAGCGGCGAAAGCGCGCAGGTGACAACTGATTCTTCAAGTTTTGCCGAGGGCTTTGTAAGAGTTCCGTCAAATTCGGAGGCCACAAATATGGCACAGGGAAAAATCGCATACCAAGGCGAGCGCGGCGCGAACTCGCACATCGCGTGTAAGGAGGTCTATCCAGACTATGAGCCCGTGGCTTGTCGGACATTTGAGGACGTCATTTCCTCAGTCGAAAGCGGTGAGGCACAATTGGCCATGATTCCGGTCGAGAACACGATTGCGGGCCGGGTCGGTGATATTCACCATTTGCTTCCGGCGACCAGTCTGCACATGATCGGCGAGCATTTGATGCGTATTCGGTTTCAGTTGATGGCGCTCCCTGGTGTGGCGTTAAACGAGGTAGAACGCGCCTATAGCCATGTTATGGCGCTCGGCCAGTGCCGAAATTTCCTGCGGGATCACAATATCCAAGCGCGTACAGCCGCCGATACGGCTGGCGCAGCCCGGCAAGTGGCTGATCGCGCCGACAAAACCGCAGCCGCCATCGCGCCAGGTCTGGCGGCAGAAGAATATGGTTTGGAAATTTTAGCCCAAGACATTGAAGACGCCGCGCACAACACGACCCGATTTGTCATCATGGCGCCTGAACCGCTCGACCTGTCACCCGAAGACGGGCCAAGCATGACGGCCTTCTTGTTCCAAGTCCGCAATATCCCATCGTCGCTCTACAAAGCACTTGGCGGGTTTGCGACCAATGGGGTCAACATGACGAAACTGGAAAGCTATCAGCTCGGCGGGTCTTTCAGTGCCACGCAATTCTATGCGGAGATCCAGGGTCATCCGAATGACCGCTCCGTTCAGTTGGCGCTCGAAGAACTTGGTTTCTTCTCTAATTCGCTGAAAATCCTCGGCGTGTTTCCGCGCAGCCCGTCGCGCGACGGGCTTATGGGCGGATAGACCAAGCGCCTTTTCCCCGCGTGACCCTTGCCTTGTGGGCCGGTTGGGCCATCCTGTTGTCAAAATATAAGACGACGGAGGAAAACGAGCCATGGCGGGAAAACACGTCATCATCATCGGAGCAGGCCTCGGCGGCCTTTGCGCGGCAATCAAACTCCAGGAAGCCGGGCATAGTTTTACCATTGTTGAGAAGATGGACCGGGTCGGCGGCACCTGGGCGCAAAACACCTATCCTGGTGTCGCCTGCGATGTGCCGGTGGCGTTGTATCAATTCAGTTTTGCGCAAAGCGTCAATTGGAGCCGCGCCTATCCGCAAGGCGGCGAGATCCAAGCTTATGCAGAAGAGATCACCGATCGCTATCAGTTGCGGCCCAATGTGCACCTCAGCGATGAAGCGACCAGCGCCATTTGGAACGAGGCGTCGAAGACTTGGACGGTGAGTACGGCGAGCGGCAAGACTTACCAGGGTGACGCCGTCATCGGTGCGCTCGGCCAGCTCAATCGTCCCAATTGGCCGGCTATTCCGGGAAAAGATAGTTTCCAAGGATCGATCACGCATTCCGCCGACTGGGACCACTCGATCGACTTAGCGGGTAAGCGGGTCGGGATCATCGGATGCGCCGCGAGCGCGGTTCAGATTATTCCAGAGCTTGCGGAACAGGTTGATCAGTTGGTTGTGTTCCAGCGCAGCCCAAACTGGGTGATCCCGCGCCGGGATATTGCGATGAGTGCGGAAGAAGGCGCCTTGCTCGCGACCGACCCAGAATTGGCGGTGAAACTCGGCGCGATGAACCGCCAGATCATTTATGAGCAAGCCGACACATTCTTCTGGCAAGCTTTCAAATGGACACCGGAAGGCCGCGCCGCCTATCATAAGATCGCGATGGATCAACTCGAGTCCCAGGTCCCAGACGCGGAGCTACGCGCAAAACTCACACCAGACTATCCGATTGGTTGTCGCCGAATTTTGATCTCCGACGACTATTTCCCGGCTTTGGTGAAGGAGAATGTAACGCTCGAAACCAATGGCATCGAGACCATTGATGCGACGGGCATCCAAACCGCGGGCGGCGCGCATCACGACCTTGATGTCATCGCTTATGCCACAGGGTTCGAAACCACAGGTTGGCGTTGGTCTGTCGATGTGGAGGGCCGTGATGGACAGCATCTAAACTCGGTTTGGAAAGACTATCCCGAAGCCTATCTCGGCATCACCGTGACGGACTTCCCCAATCTGTTCGTGCTCTATGGGCCGAATACCAATCTCGGCCACAATGCGATCACCTTCATGCTTGAGCGACAAGTTGAGTATGCGGTCAAAGCGTTGGACGGCCTCGACCAAGCAGGCAAAGCCGCGATGGTGCCCACCAAGGCGGCGCAGGACCGGTTTAACGCGCAGGTGCAATCTGACTTAGATAAAACGGTCTGGGCCGATCCGGCTTGCAATTCTTGGTATAAGAACGAGCATGGCAAGATTACGCAAAACTGGTCGTCGCACACACGGGACTATGCAGCGGCGGTGGCGAAAGTGAAGCTCGAGGATTATGAGCTGATCTAACCTCGCTCATCCCCGCGCAGGCGGGGATCTTAGGAAATAACGATCGGTAAACGCCGCACGAGTTCTCCGCCTGCGCGGGGATGAGCGGTCTAGTTCCAAACTATAGTTAGCCAAGACTTGCGTGAAATCTGCGTAATATTTGCCGGATTTCACTTTTGTTTCACGCGCCCCCCCGACACTCTTGGCGATGACAGCTAGGAGACGGACTATGCGATTTTACTCCAAACTCGCCGCGCTGGCTTTGGCCACCACTGGGATGTGCGGCATTTCCAGCGCGCAGGGCGATTTCGCGATTACCGGCGGTGTCGGCACAATGGGCGGCGCGGTCGAAGGCCAGTTCCAAGTAAATGACTATTTTCAGCTCCGGGTCGGAGCCAATTATCTCAGCTTCGACGCAGATATCGATGTGGATGACATCACCTATGATGGCGAACTCGACTTTTCTGGCCTTGGCGCCTTTGTCGATGTGCACCCTTTTGGGAATAGCTTTTTCGTGACGGGCGGGGCTTATGCGGGTGGCAAAGATATCGATTTGACCGCATCGTCCACGGTTGCGGTCGAGATTGGTGGCGTGGTCTTCACGCCCGCTGAATACGGCCGCTTGGAGGGAGATGTTTCTTTTGACGATGTCGCCCCATTTCTCGGGCTGGGCTTTGACACGACCTTTGAAGGCAGCGGCCATTGGGGCTTTCACATCCTGGCTGGCGCGGCCGTCTTTGGATCAGGCGATGTGACGCTCGAAGCGGTGGGCGGAACCTTGTCTAACACGCCTGCCTTGCAGGCCGAACTGGCCCGCGAGATACAAGAGATTGAGAATGAGATCGAAGATTACGAGCTATGGCCGGTGCTGCAGGTTGGGTTGAGCTATCGGTTTTAACTTTTCTCCGCCGACCCCTGCGAAGGCAGGGGTCCAAGGACTTTAGGTGCTACCAGATTTTGAGGATAGATCCGTCCATGGATACCTGCCTGCGCAGGTATCTGCGGACATGAGGTAAGGGGTTAATCCACCGCGCTCATATATGTGGGCAGCCAACCTTCATGGGCTTGGCGGAGGCGGGAAAGCTTGAGGTTTATGTTCCGTTTAAGATTGTCGAAAGCAGCCGAACTAGCATCATCACTGATCCGAATATCTAGTAATCCGTGGGCGCCCTCTGGCTCGAGCTCAAAAAATGATGAGCCTGAATGAACCCCTGCTATGATGTTTTGAGAAAGCACTTTGCTTTGTAGGACGGCGATATTTTCTTCCGGGAGAGAAATCAGGTATCGCCCGACATTCTCGGTGAACAAAGCATTCGCGAAGTCCATAGGTTCTGAATCAGAATAGTTTGGAGCGATCGTTTTGGAACGCAGGCGATCGAGTTCAATAAACACACCCAAACCACTCGCCAACGCCATCTCAGCCGCGGCACAAGCAATGCCCCCATCGCTCACATCATGCACAGCATTCACCAGCCCTTGCTCGACCAATTCCCGGACAAAATCCGCATTGCGCTGTTCAGTTTCCAAATCCACCTCTGGCGGCGGGCCAGCTTGATCGCCGTCCAGCCCCAGAATCTCACGCGCATATAGCGACGCTCCAAGATGTCCTTTGGTCTCGCCAATCAAAACCAAGACATCCCCATCTTGCGCGCCCTTCAGCGTCGCAACCTTATCCAAATCTTCAATCAGCCCTACACCACCGACAACTGGCGTCGGCGGGATCGCGATCCCGTCCGTCTCATTGTACAGGCTCACATTCCCAGACACGACCGGGAAATCGAGTTCGCGGCAGGCTTCTGCCATGCCTTCGATCGCTTTGACGATATAGCCCATTGTTTCGGGCTTTTCCGGATTGCCGAAGTTGAGGTTGTCCGTGATCGCAATCGGTTTCGCGCCAACAGCAGACAAGTTGCGATACGCCTCAGCAACAGCCTGTTTCCCGCCCTCATAAGGATCCGCCGCCACGTAGCGCGGCGTACAATCTGACGTGATCGCGAGCGCTTTATTCGTGCCATGGATGCGCACAATGGCTGCATTGCCCATGCTTTGTGAGCTGTCCACCGTGTCGCCCATGACGTGGCGATCATATTGTTCCCAAATCCAGCGTTTTGAGGCCATGTCTGGGCACGACATGAGTTTCAGAAGGACTTCGCCATAATCTTCAGGCTCAGGATACTTGGAAATATCGAGCGGCTCACGCTTTTTCGGCTCAACCCAAGGCCGGTCATAATTCGGCGCATCTTCGGCAAGCGGCGCAACGGGGATGTCGCAAACTGTTTCGCCAAACTGTTTCAGCACCATGCGGCCCGTATCCGTTGTCATGCCAATGACTTCAGCGTCGAGATCGTATTTCTCGAACACTTTTTTGGCCACGTCGATCTTGTCCGGATAGAGCACCATCAGCATCCGCTCTTGGCTTTCCGACAGCATGATTTCGTAGGCACTCATGCCCGTTTCGCGCTGCGGGACTTTGTCTAAGTCCATTTCAACGCCAATGCCTTCGCCATTCTCGCCGCCACTATCGGCCATCTCCACCGAAGATGAGGTCAGGCCTGCGGCCCCCATGTCCTGGATTGCCTGAATGGCATCGGTGGCCATCAGTTCGAGACAGGCTTCGATCAGCAGCTTTTCGGTGAACGGATCGCCGACTTGTACGGTTGGGCGATTGTCCTCGTCGCCTTCTGAGAATTCAGCCGAGGCCATGGTCGCGCCATGAATGCCATCGCGGCCGGTCTTCGAGCCGACATAGAAAATCGGATTGCCGGGCGTCGCACCGCGGGCGTAAAAAATCTTATCCTGATCCGCGAGTCCCACGGCCATCGCGTTGACCAGGATGTTGCCATTATAGCCTGAATGGAATTCAGTCTCACCGGCAACCGTTGGCACGCCAACACAGTTGCCGTAGCCGCCAATCCCAGCGACGACGCCCGCCACTAGGCTCCGCGTCTTGGGATGACTTGGGTCGCCAAAACGCAGCGCATTGACCAGCGCAATCGGCCGTGCGCCCATCGTGAAGACGTCTCGCAGAATGCCGCCAACACCGGTCGCTGCGCCTTGATAAGGCTCGATATAAGACGGGTGGTTATGGCTCTCCATTTTGAAGATCGCGGCTTGGCCATCGCCAATATCGATGACGCCCGCATTCTCGCCTGGGCCTTGAATGACATGCTCATTCTTGGTCGGGAATTTCGACAAATGGCGACGTGAGGATTTGTACGAGCAATGCTCCGACCACATCACCGAATAGATGCCCAGTTCAACCAGATTGGGCTTGCGATTCAGCCGGGTAATCAACCGGCTCCATTCTTCAGCATTAATTCCGTGCTCTCGAGCAGACGTTTCGTCCTGCTCAGCTTGCATAGCGGCAACAATCGCGGATGTGTCAGTCATCCGCGCGCTTTAGCGTGGGATTGAGGGATTCGCTAGAGCGGTTGTGCCGTAAGCGATCCTAGATCGCTCAATCAATTGATTTGGCAGAGAAGTATTCGCTACGTCTCAATTCTTTGAAGTGATAAGACTTTCGAAACAATAATTTTGAGAATGAGCCAGAGTAAAAGAGTTCGAGTCTCTTATATGAATTTCTCAAGTCTATATTCGGTATTATGCGGATTTGTTGTTCTGATTGGAAGTGCGTTCTGGTTTGGTGTTGAGGCACGGACTCACAACCTGCCGCCGCTTCCGCAAATTGAGGCCATTGCGGCAGAGATTGTCGGCGTGGTTGACCCGCTGGATCGCGTGCTGGAGACCAATCCCGTTTCCGAGCTTGAGATGGATCAAGTTGCCCATATCGCGCCGGAATTAGTTCAACCTGGCTTGGTCGCGTTGTTAACGCTCGTCTCGCCGCGAGAACCGATGGTGCGTGTCATAAATCGTGATGGCGACGTGGTTCATGAGTGGCGCCCGACTTGGGATCAAATTTGGAATGATGAGGAAGGCGACTTTCTTCGCCGACCCCAAATCGGCATCTATGCGCACGGCTTACATGTCCTTCCCGACGGCAGCTTCGTGACCAATTTCGAGCACTATAGCACGTTTCGAATGAGCGTTTGTGGCGACATTCTCTGGAAGCTAGACAATTATGGGCATCATGCTGTCAGCGAAGCGCCAGACGGCACGTTATGGGTCCCGGCAGAGGAATACCGTGCGATTATTCCCAGTGAGTTTATCGCCCATCGCCCAACATTGCGGTCCTATCTGCTTCAGCAAATCGATTTGGACGGCAATATTTTGCGATCGATTAGTCTGCTCAAACTGATCTTCGAGAACGATCTGGATGGCTTACTTTACTTGCGATCTCACACTGCAGGTCCGGTTTATGCTCAGGGCGATACGCTCCATCTGAATGATATCGAAATCGTCCCCGAGGGTGTAGCCTCAAATACACTCGAGCCCGGCCATCTCATTTTGTCGATGCGCGACATAAATACGATTATGGCCGTCGACCCCAAAACCGAGGAAGTTAAATGGGTCCACATTGGGGGTTTTGTGCGTCAACATGATCCAGATGTCCTGATGAATGGAAGGATCTCCATCTACGATAATCAATCTCACCTGGAATCTGGAGCGCTGACAGAGCCGTTTAGTCGAATTCTCGAACTAGATCCGGAGACCGGCGCGCGAGCGACGATAATCGGGGCGCAAAATGAACCAAAATTCTATTCTCGTATTACCGGCGCGCACGAACGATTGCCGAATGGCAACATCTTGGTGGTTGCCGCGCAACAAGGTCGGCTGCTCGAGTTTACGCGAAATGGACAGCTCGTTTGGCGCTATGACGCGCGCCTATCGGCACGCCAGAACGGCCGTATCTTCAATGCGCAAGTGCTCCCCCCTCACATGGACAAAGCCTTTTTTGAAACCGCTAAACGGAGATGCGAACAATGACGATATGGAAGATGGCACTTCTCGCGGCGATCGCCGCCATAGCAACCCCAATATACGCCCATGCCTATATCGGGCCCGGTGTCGGGATTGGGGCGATCCTGCTCACCATCGCGGTCGCACTGGGCGTCTTGCTGTTAATATTTGGGCTGGTTTGGTACCCCGCCAAGCGGCTGATCGCGCATCTACGTGCTAAGAAGCCCTCGTGAGCGGTTCCGCACCGTTTTGGGGCTCGATCGCGGTTTCGATGAGCGCGCTCAGTGTGTTTTGCTTCAGCGTGACACGCTCAAACTGGACGCGGCTCTCTCGCCGTATCGTTGACTCTTGTGCACGGGGTGTGTCGGTCGTTTTTGAGTCTGACATGTCCGATCGAGAAAAAGAACGTGTCGTTCGAAACTCAGGCGCGGCTCTGCTCAATTCGGCATTCGGTATGGGATGGCGGATGATTGCCGCCCTCTGGAGCGCCATTTTGCCTGTCGCCGTGGCAGACCATCTCGGATGGGCGGATATGCAGCATGTTTTGGGATTCATGCGGTCGCTCGAGTTCATCATCAGCACCAGCGTCGCTGCAAGCGTTCTCTATATGGTTTGGCGTCAACTACGTGGTCGCGGGTCTTCGACGGGAGCCCGTCCAACGCCTAATGACGCTTCCGCGGATCAGCTCGTTCACACTTTGGCCTTTTCGTCGCCATGGGTGATGAAATCCCTGGCGGCCCTCGACGACATCGCCGCATACCGGACGTTGAAGTCAGAGCCGGACTTGCGACCGATATTTATCACCTCGCTCGCCCGCGGGGGCACGACCGCTCTGCTCAACGCATTGCATAGTATCCCGGGACTCGCTGCGCATCGCTACCGCGACATGCCGCTGATCACAGCGCCTTACCTTTGGTCGAAATTGAGTGGTCGTCGCAAAGTTCTGCGCCAGGCGCGGGCGCATGGCGACGGGTTGGAGATTGATCTCGATAGTCCTGAGGCTTTTGATGAAGTTCTGTGGAAGCTCTATTGGCCAGAAAAGTACGATGCTTCGCGGATCTATATGTGGAAAATGGTCGATAAAGATCGACACAAAGTCAAGCGATTGACTCAAAACTTCAGAAAGATCGCGGCGCTGCGATCCGACAAAACCGCGCCGCCCGCGCGGTACAATTTTGTGTCGAAGAATAATGCGAATATTGCGCGGCTTGGATTGCTTGGAACGGCTTTTCCAGGGGCTCGCGTTGTCATACCGATTCGCCGTCCAGCTCCGCACGCTCAGTCTCTGCATCGGCAGCATTTGAACTATCTCGCGCGGCATTCTGAAGACCCCTTCTCTAAACGCTATATGTGCGATCTCGGGCATTTCGAGTTTGGCGAACTACACCGACCGATCCATTTTCCTGGTCAGTCGACCAATCGATACAAGCCGGACGACAAAAACTATTGGCTGCATTATTGGATCGCCGCGTTCCGGGAGGTCGCGCGGCATCGTGACAAATGTCTGTTCGTGACCCAAGACGCTCTCCGCGCGGACCCTGATCTCGCCCTTCACGCGCTGGCCCAAGACTTGAAACTGGACGTCACAGGATTGTCCTTTGAGGCTTACTTTAAAACCGGCGAGGACGCCGGCGAAACCGACGGCTTTGATCAAGACCTGCTCAAGGCCGCCCGCAATCTATATTCGGTCCTCGCCAGTCGCGCTTTCGCGCCGCCGCGCCTATTAACGGGCGCCGAGATAAGTAAAGCCGCGCAAAATATACTCTAATGGCCCACGCTTGAACACGACGCGCCAGAGGCTGGTGAAGGCAATCGAGAAGAGCGCTACCAGTGCAGCGATCCCGATCACGGTCGCGGCACCAAGTTTGGCGTACAATCCGAGCGCGAAGCCATAGAAAATCAGCGTGAACAGCATATTCTGCATCAAGTAAGCGGTGAGTGATGCCGTCCCGCCCCGCGCGAAGAACGTCTTGATTGGCCCGTCTGGTGCCAGAGACCATTTGGCAATGATACCCAGATAGCCGGCGGTCGAGAACGGGCTTCCAAGCGCGATAAGACCCATTCCAAACATCATTTTGGAGTCCATCATGCTCGTCGCCTCTAAAGTCAGCCAGGCGCCAGCGACGCCAATCACCAACCCGATGGGCAAATAGATGCGTCGACTGGTGCTCCAGAATTTCGCCGTCGGCTGCGCGATCGTGTCATTGCGCACGGCGGCCAGTCCAAACAAGAAAAAGGACATCGCGCCCCAGCCCTGGATCAGGAAGAAGAAAAACACGCTTTGCGCCCATTCGGTGGTGCGCGCGATCACCGTATCGGTGAAGCTGCCGGCGCTATAGACGGCGTACGCTTCAGCGCCCATTTCCGCCATTCGCTCGGCTTCTGCGGCCATATCTTCTGGCGCGAATGCTTCGCCCATGGCGATGAACCCGGCGAATAGAAAAATGATGGCGACTTGGATCGCGTAGAGCCAGATCGCCCATTTGATCAGCGTCTTCGCGTTCGATTTCCTGAAGAGGAATAGGAAGCTGCCAAGAACGCCATAGACGAAGAGAATGTCGCCTTGGAAGAACAGAACGATATTGAGCGCGGCAAAGAAAAACAGGCCAGCGATCCTTCTCCAGTAACGTCCGGAAAAAGCAACGCCGCTGCGCTCAGCCGAGCCCATCTGATACGCAAACCCCACGCCGAACATGAAAGAGAACAGTGTGTAGGACTTCATCAAAAACAGCGCGTTGACGCCAAAGAAGGCGGCTTGATCGATCCCGGTTTCCAATCCGCCAGCGGCGTAACCGCCTTTCAGGGCTGGCCAGGCGATGATGCCGACATTGACCAGAGCAATGCCGAACAGCGCCCAGGCTCGCGCTAGATCTGGGAAAATATGCCGCCCAGCGTCTTTGGTTTCTTGTAAATAGCTCATCCGCTCAACCTCCCCTTTGCCGGCAGCATAGACGACTGGGGTGCGGAATTCAAAGCGCAGTTGGCTAAGCCGCCGAAAGCAAACTCTCAAATACGCCCAGCCCATCGGTGCCGCCTTCATGGCCGCCAATGGCGCGTTCTGGATGCGGCATCATTCCCATGACGCGGCCATTCTCGCTGAGCACACCGGCAATGTCGCGGGCGGAGCCGTTCGGGTTGCCAACATAGCGGAACGCGATCCGGCCTTCGCCTTCGATTTGGTTCAAAACATTGTCGTCAGCGACATAATTGCCATCATGATGAGCGATCGGAATGGAGACTTCGCTGCCGCCTGCATAGGCGCTGGTAAAGGCGCTATTGGCGCTTTCGACTTTCAAGGCTTGCGGTTTGCAAACAAAGTCCAAGCTCATATTGCGCATGAGAGCGCCGGGCAGCAGACCCGTTTCGCAGAGTATTTGGAAGCCATTGCAAACGCCGAGAATATAGCCGCCGCGCGCCGCATGCGCGTGCAGTTGAGAGATCACTGGGCTGTTCGCCGCCATCGCGCCGCAGCGAAGATAATCACCATAAGAGAAGCCGCCAGGGACCATGACTAAGTCGGTATCGTCAGGAATGGTGCCATCCTTGTGCCAAACCATGGCAGGCTCTTGTCCCGTCGCTTGGCGCAATGCGACTTGCGCGTCGCGGTCGCAATTAGATCCGGGGAAGACGATGACAGCGGTTTTCATGGCCACTCCTGAAACGTTTGCCCGCCTTTAGCAGGGAGTCGGGTGAAAAGGGAATATCTCAATCTGGCATTTCTCAATTGACGTGGTCCCCGTGCGAGGTCACACGGACCCGCATGGCAGACGAACATCTTTATCGTGGCAACGCACCCGTGCGCTTGAATAAGTGGATGGCCGAGCTCGGCCTTTGCTCACGGCGGGAGGCTGAAGCCCTCATCGAAAGCGGCGGGGTGTTTGTCGATGATGTTCAAGTGGAGCGGCCAGGGCATAAGATCGAACCTGGTCAAACCCTGAAGCTGGGAGATCGGGCGCAGCGGGCGATTGCCAGCAAATTCACGGCTGTGCTAAATAAGCCTGTCGACTATGTCTCGGCGCAACCGGAAGAAGACCAAGTGCCGGCGGTGCGTTTGCTCAAGACAGCCAATGCGACGGATGGAACTCGCGGACCGGCGAAACATGCGAGCCTGGCGCCGTTAGGGCGGCTTGACCAAGACTCACATGGTTTGTTGCTTTTGTCCGATGATGGCGTGCTGGCAAAAGCGATCATTGGGCCGCAGCACAATTTGGAAAAAGAATATCTGGTCGAGGTGCACGGCGAGATTACAAATGGGCGGCTAACCCTATTACGAAATGGGCTGAGCCTCGATGAAAGACGGTTGAAACCCGCCAAAGTCACACGAGAAGACGGCCAAGTGTTGCGATTCATCTTGAAAGAAGGCCGCAAGCGCCAAATTCGCCGCATGTGTGACTTGGTGGGTTTGCGGGTTGTCGACTTACAACGCATTCGCATTGGGCCGCTGGAACTCGGTGATTTGTCGGAAGGCAAATGGCGGTTGTTAAGACCGAAAGAGCGCGCCGCTCTTATCGCGGCATCCTTACCGCCTCGGACCAAACGCGTGACTGACGAATCTGGCAAGCCAATTCGCAAAGGGCGGAGTTTTGTCGGTCGCGGTGGCGCGAAGCCTAACCGTGACAAGTCTCGCGAAATTCAACAGAAGCGGGCGCGACCGCGTAAACCGCGAGAAGATTAGCTTCCAGCTTCAGGCGCGCCGTCGATAAAGCCTGCGGTGGCGTCTTCGTCACCTGGGATAAAGTCGGTTCCACGGACCGAATAATCCGGCGCCGCGCTTTCGCGTTCTGTCCACGGGGCGCGGGACGGCGCGGTTGGAGCCGGGGCTTGGACCGGTTGCGCAGCTGGTACTTGGCTTTCGCGTCGCAGCACGGCGTTATAATCATCCGTCGTGGGTAGAGCTGTTTTGTCGCGCGCTGGATCTCTGAATACGGTGCGTGCCTTCGGCGTCGATGCGACGCGCGGCGGCGTGCCGTAAAGCGGGTGCGCTTTTGGCGGTGCTGGTTGTTGCGGCGCCAATTGTTGCGGGACGGGTTGTTTCACATATTCCGGCGTGACGCCTTGCGCTGGCCCGCGTAGCACTTCGACGGGTTGGCCAGGGGCAGGTTTCGGCGGTAGCGCGATTCTGACTGGAGCTGGCTGTGGTGCAGCTGGCGGCGCTAACCGTTTTGGCGTCTGGACGACTTTTACGGGCTGCGGCGCCACCGGCGCTTGCGGTGGCACCATGATGATCTCAGGCTGAACTTCAGCGACAGCTTCTGGGCGCCGCAGGATGGCGGAAGCCTGCGGGTTGGGACCTCCCATCAACTCGGGTTCGCGCACAGGGGGTGGATCGCCGAAGACGCGCGGAACGGGCGATGGGCGAACTTGGTCAACGGGAACCGCCTCAGGCTGGCGACTGGCTGGAACTCGGGTCTGATACCGCATATTGGCGTGCCGACCGGCATCCATTTGCCAGACCTCGGACATGCCGGACGCGCTACCCGGTCGATAGCTGGCGGACCCCGGTGCAGACTTCAATTCGCAGCGCGGACCGATCCGGAAGGTGGCAGGGGTCAATGTCCAAGACGCGCACGCTCGATCGCGATTGCACATCATTGCGCAGGCTTCGACCGTCGTGCCGCGTTCAGAGCGATAGACTTCCGCAAATCGATAGGTATCGGCTTCATACGTAATTTTCACCTCAGGTTGAGGCTTCTCAGCGAGGGCAGGGGCGGCGAAGGCCGCAGCCGCGATCAGAACCGGTAAGACGCGCATGACGCAAATCTCTCTTCGTCGAAAATTCACGCAGACTATGCCATGCTGGGCCTTAATAAGACGTGAGCGCCGCGCGAAACAATCAGACTACTTGGCGATCGCAATATCGCGGAATTCGTCACTGATCTGTGCGAAAGCAGCTTTCAGGTCAGCGCTATTTTTAGCGTCAAAGTAATAATCAGCAGAGCTCGCGCACTTTTTCAAAAGGTCTTTCGTCGCCGCGTCGGTGATCTCGAAGGCAATCGTGTACAGCTCAATATCCTGCGACTTGATCTCGTCGCATACCTTTCGCGTGATTTCGTTCGCTTTGGTTTTGTTGCCGCTATTGTGGTAGCCTTTGGCGTTGGGCGCTTTGGTGTTTTCACCATCTGACATCAAGACAAGAGCTTTGCGGCCATTCTTGGCTTTCATCGCCGCAGACGCGGTGCCTTCGCTAAAAGGTGCGGATGCGGTGAGAGTACGATATCCCCAGGTCAAACCCGTGGCGATGTAAGTGTTTTGGCTGGCTTTCAGCTTCGCGGTCGTCGCTTTTAGTTCACCCGGAACATTGGTCAGCTCTTGGATCTCAGTCGGGCACGCCCACGATCCTGTGGTGACAAATCCGACGACTTTTTGCGTGGCGTAATTGCTATCTTTGATATTGTACGGGTCGGGACGAGATAAGACGCAGCCGTACCACTTTTTGTTGGTCGTCGTGGTCTTGCAGGTTTTGGGGGCATTGTCCAAATCGTCATCGTCACAATCCCAACGCTTGCAGGTCTTTTTGACGCCATCGCGGGTGCATGAGTAGGATTTTCGGGTACAGTTCTTTTTGTACCAGGAATTTGGGATCGAACAGCGTTCCTTAGAATTCGAACTATTCGATTGCACATCCATCCAGGATTCGTTTTTCTTATCGGTGCCGACATTTACGTAGGTCGCAAACGGCACGATCGACATTTTGACCGACGAGTTGTTCGCTTTCACCAGCGTATCGACCATGTCATTGGCGGCAATGCGCAAAGCCGTCAGTTTCGACCCGGCCATAGAACCAGATGTGTCGAGCACGAGCGCGATTTCTGCTGAAGAGGGCTCCCCGAATACCGCTGCGGATTCTGTCCCAACCGGCATCGTCTTGGTGCCGATCACCTGCATGATCGTGGTTGGCATATCACCGGTGACAGAAACCGTAACCAGGTCACCATTTCGCTTGAAATTGAGTTTGCTCAAATTCATTTGCGGCGCGTTGGCGATTTCCGCGTCGAAGAAGTCTTGGACGATTAGTTTCAGGTCGTCATCGCTGGCGCCAGGGTTTTTCAGAGCATGCCGAGCGGTGGCGACAATCGCAAAATCCAGGCTGTTCTGGACTTTGTTTTGATGCGTTGTCTGCCTGTTCATATCGATCGCGAAGCCGACCACGGCAAATAGCGGGATAATCGCAAGAGCGAGAATCATGGCCACATTTGCACGACTATTTTGCGCAAACGCGCGGATCTGATTTAACGCCGTCATCAGCCTAATCCCCTAGCTTGACGGTCGCCGTTCTACCGCACCTTAGGAAATATCAGCTTTCAAATTAGGAACAGATTTGATCGAAATTTCGAACTCTGTTTGTAGCAGGGTCTTTTCGGTCAGTTGCTTTCCGCGATGACTCGGCGCGCAATGACCATCGCTTGGACTTCGCCGGCGCCTTCGAAGATGTTCAAGATACGGGCATCCTGCAGAACACGAGAGATCGGGTATTCGAGCGCAAAGCCGTTGCCGCCATGGATCTGCAATGCATTGTCCGCGGCCGCCCAAGCCGCTCGAGCGGCGAGCAATTTGGCCATGCCCGCTTCCAAGTCGCACCGTTTGTCCTGATCTTTTTGGCGGGCCGAGAAATAAGTGAGCTGGCGAATGCCAACCAGTTCTGCCGCCATCATAACCAGCTTGTTTGCGACGCGTGGAAAATTGAAAATCGACTGACCGAATTGATTGCGATCAAGCGCGTAACGGAGTCCGAGTTCGTAGGCGCATTGCGCAACCCCAACCGCCCGCGCCGCGGTTTGGATACGCGCGGATTCGAACGTCGCCATCAAGTGTTTGAAGCCCATACCCTCTGTCTCACCGAGCAGGTTGGCGGCGGGGACCTCAAATTCGTCAAAGCCGATTTCATACTCTTTCATGCCGCGATAGCCGAGCACTTCAATCTCGCCGCCGGTCATGCCGTCTGCAGGGAAAGGGGTCTCGTCATCGCCGCGCGGTTTTTCGGCGAGGAACATGGACAAGCCTGAAAAATTGTTCGTCGCCGGGTCGGTGCGGGCCAGCAGCGTCATCAAGTCGGCGCGAACGGGATGCGTAATCCAGGTCTTGTTGCCGGTAATCTTATAAGTCTCGCCGTCTTTCACCGCGCGGGTGCGCAAGGCGCCGAGATCCGAGCCGGTATTCGGCTCGGTGAATACAGCGGTTGGCAGAATTTCTCCGCTGGAAATGGCCGGTAGGTATTTTTCTTTCTGAGCTTCTGTGCCGCCGATAATGATCAACTCAGCGGCAATCTCCGAACGGGTGCCAAGCGAGCCGGTGCCGATATAGCCGCGGGATAGCTCCTCAGAAACCACACACATCGCGGTCTTCCCCATGCCGAGGCCGCCAAATTCTTCGGGAATGGTCAAACCGAAGACGCCGAGATCCGCCATCTCTTTGACCACTTCCATGGGAATGTACTCATTTTTGAGATGCCATTCATGCGCATGCGGAACGATCTTGTCGTCGGCATAGCGCCGGAACTGATCTCGGATCATGCTCATCGTCTCGTCTTCACCGGTATTCTCAACCGTCGCGCGGCTAAGACTATCTGGCAGGTAAGCGGCTGCAGCGGCCATCACCGCTGGGGTCAGACCTTGTTCGATCAGAGTGCGAACGGCTGGCGCGGCGAATAATGCATCGACATCGTCCAGAGCGCCGAGCTCATGCGGGCGAATGGTTTCGCCTTGGTTCATCGGAACCCCGCCAACCAAGTCTGCGAGATATTTGCTAAACAGCACCTGCGCCAGCAGACCGTCAATTTCACCGAGCTGGCCTTCATTACTGAGGCGGCTCACCCAATTGGCGGTTTCGCGCAGTGTTTCGACATAGGTCACGATCCAGGCATAGCCGTGCGCAAGGTGCTGATTGGCTGAGAACTTGCCGCGATCGATTTTTCCGTCAGGCGCGAGTACTGCACTGACACGAGCGTGAACTTCGGACTTGTAAGCATCCGTCGCTTGCACAGCATCCTGTAGCAAATCGGATAAATTCTCTAGAACTTGACTTGATTCAACGTCCGTCAATCCGTCCATGACCCATTCCTCCGTCTCTAGCGACCAATCTATGTGCGAGACCTACAGGAGTCACGGCAGGAGTCACGGCGAGATTGCTGCGGCGCAGCGAAGCATGACGCGAGGAGACGTGGTCGCGACCTGTCTTTTCCAGGTCAATCTGACAATTGACGCACCATCGGCAAGAACAATTTGGTAAAAGGTTAACAAAATAACCCGCTTTATTAACCCTTTGCTGGTTGAATTAACGACATGTTAAGGTTAATAAAACGTCAAGACTGGCGCAGAAGCGCTCTCCCCATTTCGTCTTTTTTCGACTATCTTCGGCGTGAATCGCTGCGATGAGCCTTGCGTTGCGTCCCCACCTTTCCGCGGGCCCGCGCGATGTCGAACGCTGAGGATTAGAAGAGCGGTTTCCTAGAAAAGGGAGCCGCTCTTTTCTTATCATCTCACCGTATGCCGGACTGGCAAAATTCACTTGCAATGGGGCTATAGTTGGTTAAGTCACTTCGCAAAGTGATAACATAACATGAGTAATCCAATGTCACGTATTCTCCTTCTCGCAAGTATTTCGCCCCTGGCGCTGACCCCATTTGCCATCGCCCAAGATGCCGATGAGCTTCGCGCTGAGACAATTATTGTTTCTGGGCCCGGGCCGGATCGATCGGCCGATGAGTTAATCGGTAACGCGACAGCTTTGGATCGTGAAGACCTGCTTGAAACGTTGAGCGCATCGCTCGGCGATACATTGGATCGGCAACCAGGGGTCTCATCCACGTTCTTTGGGCCGGGCGCGAGCCGCCCGATCCTGCGAGGCTTGGGCGCTGAGCGCGTCCAAGTGTTGACGAATGGAATTGGTGTCATTGACGTCTCTGCTGCCTCTCCTGATCACCAAGTGACGGCGGATGGCATTGATGCTGAAGCGGTTGAAATTTTGCGCGGACCGGCAGCGCTTGCTTATGGCGGCCAGGCGATTGGCGGTGTAGTCAACGTAATCGATGGATTGATCGCTGAGGAGTTGCCAGAAGAACCCATGTCCGGGGACTTATTTGGGGCTTACAATAGCGTCAATGAAGGCACCGAATTGGCGGCGCGCGGTGAATTCACGGCTGGGCAATTCGTATTCAATTTGTCGGGCTCCATGCGAGACTTCGATTCTTACGACATTCCTGATTTTGCTGAATCCTCTCTGCAACGTGCTTTGGAAGAAGCCGAAGAAGAGGAAGAGGGCGAGGAGCACAGCGAAGAAGAGGAAGTGCGTGGCACGGTCGAGAACTCGTTCGTTGAAACCCAAACACTTGCGGCCGGCGTCAGCTGGGTTGGCGATAGCGCTTTCTTTGGCGTCGCGGTACGTCAGCAAACCGCTGAATATGGCCTGCCGGGCCACGGTCACGAAGAAGAGCACGGGGCCGAAGAAGGTGAAGGCGGCGAAACCGAAGCGACAGAAGAGGAAGAAGAGGAAAATCCATTCATCGACCTCGAACAAACACGCGTGGATATTCGCGGCGGTGTGACCGTCGACAATGGCTTCGTCACGGACGTGACCGGCACCCTCGCTATTGTTGATTATGAGCACACAGAGTTTGAAGCGCCGGGTGAAGCCGGAACCGTGTTCGACACCTCCGGCGTTGAAGGCCGGGTTGAAGTCGGTCATACATTCTCAGGCTTCGAGGGCGCTTTTGGCGCGCAATTTATCGACAAAGAGTTCGATGCGGTTGGCGAAGAAGCCTTCGTGTCGAAAACCGACACGCAATCCTTTGGCGTGTTTGTCTATGAGACCAAAGAATGGGACAGCGGAGTCGGCATTGAGGGCGGACTGCGGATCGACAGCGTTGAACTCGACAATGTCAATCAAGGCACTCGTGATTTTGACTTGTTCAGCGGGTCCTTCGGGGCGCACCGTCACTTGGACAATGGCTGGTTCATAGGCGCGCAACTCTCGTATACAGAGCGCGCGCCGAGCGAGAGCGAGCTATTTGCCGATGGACCACACCTTGCAACCGATCAGTTCGAAGTCGGTGATCCTAACCTTTCAAAAGAGTCCGGGCTAAACCTGGAAGGCACGGTCCGCTGGTCCAACGAGAATGGTGGCATCGGCATCAACTTGTTCACCACACAGTTCCAGGACTTCACATTCCTGACGCCAGGCACAACGGTGGAAGACGGCGTGGTCGTGACCGAAGCAGATGGCCTGCCGGTCTTTGTTTTCGTGCAGGACGATGCTGATTTCATCGGCGGCGAAATCTATTACGAACTGTTCTTGGATGACGGCCCGCTCGGGGCCAACTGGGAATTTGGGGCCAGTATCGACTTTGTCGAAGCCGACCTCGATGGCGGCGGCAATGTCCCGTTCATCCCACCCGTGACCTTTAACGCTGACGCCAGTGCGGAATGGGGACCTTGGGAAGTCGGTGCGGCGGTCACTGTCGCGGGCGATCAGGATGATCCAGGTGTCGGGCAGTTACCGACCGATGGATACACCACTCTCGATCTGCGCGGTGAAGTGGATCTATCTGACTTCGGATTTGGCGCCGATGGCACAGAAGCATTTATCGAAGCGCGCAATGTCACGGATGAAGAAGTCCGCTTCGCCACTTCAGTCCTGAAAGATCTCGCGCCCGCCCCAGGGCAGAACTTTCGCGTTGGATTACGACTGGCCTTCTAATGACGACCAATCGTACCCCAAGAGCAGCGGCGATCGACGGTACAGCCATTTCTCTCTCTGGCCTGTGTCTCCTTCACTGCCTTGCCTTACCCCTGCTGTCGACGACACTCCCAATCGTTGGCATTTGGGCTGAGGCAGAATGGCTGCACAAGACGTTTGTCGTCGCTGCTCTTCCTTTTTCTTTATTGGCACTCGCGTCCAGTCGGATCACTTGGCCGACGGGCCTGATGATTGTCAGCGGCTTTGGCTTGTTGGTGGCAGGCGCCTTCGTTGAAGCGTGGCATGATTACGAGACACAGCTGACCGTGATTGGCGGCGTCTTGTTAGCGGCGGGTCATGCGCTGCGCTGGCGCCGCGCTCACAGCCCCGACCAATCATAAGCGTTTCGCGCGTCTTCGATCAGATCTAGATGCGCGTTGAGCGCTTGCCAATCGTCCCGCTCGGCGATCTCGGACCAGAGCGTTTCGACCGTTTCAATGAAGAGGTCCACCGGCTGTGTCCGCTGGAAGTATGGGTGCGCCAACCTGTCGGCACGCGCGCTCTCGCGTGTCGTCAGCTGCTGTTTGATTTTGGCAAAACTGTCCGTGTCATACAGCGCCGCTTGCGGACTGTCCTTGGCGCGCGCCAGACTGGCCTCGCCGCCAAACCAATCGAAAAAGGTCTGTGGCCAATTGGCGCCAGACTCGGTCAACCAGCCGTAAAAGTCTTGCAGGAACAGTAAATCGTCCCGCAGATTTTCGCTGCGAGCGAGACCGAGCAAAGCCAAAGTATGCGCGGCAAAGCTGTCTTGGTAGGCCGGCTCGTATGCGGTCATGGCTTGGCTCAAATCATCCGCCTCTGCGACCAGGCTCAGCGCGCCGCCGAGTTGCTGCAGCGCCCAAAGGCCTTGGGCGGGCTGGCGACCAAAGCGGTACAGGCCTTGTTGATCAAAATAGGCGGCGACAAAATTGGGATCACTCTTCGGCAAAAAGCGCCAAGGTCCGAAATCGAACGTCTCGCCCGTAATGTTGAAATTGTCAGTATTCATCACGCCATGGACAAACCCGACGGCCATCCATTGTCCGATCATCGCGCCCGTGCGCTGCGCCATTCGCTCGAACAAGGCCGGGGTCGCTTTGCCAAGCGCCTCGTCACGGCACTCTGGATAATAGTTCTCGATGACGTGTTGAATGAGCGCCGCCATGCCTGCGGTGTCGTCATGATAAGCGGCACGCTGAAACGTGCCAAACCGCAAGTGGCTGTGACTGAGCCGCACCAACACCGCAGACCGCGCGGGTGAGGGCTCGTCATTGCGGTGCAGCTCCTCGCCGGTTTCAATCAGACTGAACGCTTTTGAAGTGTTGACGCCTAAAGCTTCGAGATAAGTGGCCGCGAGAACCTCGCGCACGCCGCCTTTCAATGTCAGTCGGCCATCGCCTTGGCGCGACCAACGGGTTTGACCTGACCCCTTCGTGCCAAGGTCGAGCCAGCGGCCATCTCGATCCCGCACTTGCGCGAACAAAAACCCACGCCCATCGCCAAGGTCTGGATTGTAAACATGGAATTGGTGGCCGTGATATCGAAGCGCCAAAGGTTGCGCTAAGTTATCCGGCAACGATTCGAATTGCGCGAAGTGTCGAATCCAAGCGTCTTCGCTTCCTTCGCGGAACCCAATTTTGTTGGCCCAATGCGTGTTGCGAAAGCGCAACACAGATTTTGGAAACGTCGCAGGCTCTGCTGCATCTGCGAAGAAGGAAGATATTTGCTCGATGGGCACAGTCATGGTGCCGTCTAAGCCTGTTTCGGGCGGATTGGACAGGGGAAATCGAGAATATCATTCTAGTCTGATCCAAGCGACAGCTCAATGTCGAACGCTGTCAAGCTAATTCATGCTGCGGCGCAACATAAGTCGCCTCTTCCGTAACGTCTTGTTCAAAATAGTGTGATTTTAGACGCCGATCCGACCAATGAGATTGGCGGCTTAGACTATTCACGGAGGAAAATATGACGCTTGGAAGAAAACTGGTGTTTAGTGCATCGCTCGCGGCCATGATGGCTGGCGGAACGGCGCTTGCACAAGATCAGGACGAAGGTGAGGAGCTGCGCCAAAGCACAGTGACGGTCACCGGCTCGTTCATTCAAGGGACGCCAGAGGACGCCGCGTTGCCGGTTGATGTGCTCACCGCTGAAGATCTGCGGCTTGAAGGCAGTCCAACCATTACTGAACTGATCCGCAATCTCGGGGTTTCTTCGGGTGTTGATGGCCAAACCAACCAATTCGGTTCAAACGGACTCGAAGGTACGGCTAACATCAACCTTCGCGGACTCGGCGCGGCGCGTACGCTTGTCTTGATCAATGGACGTCGCCAAACGTTCAACCCGAACGCGATCGCTGAACAAGCGGCCTTGTTTGTTGATACCAACAACATTCCTTCTGCTGCCGTTGGGCGTGTAGAAGTGCTTAAAGATGGCGCGGCTGCGATTTACGGATCTGATGCGATTGCGGGTGTTGTAAACTTCATCACGCGCGATGATCTGGATGGCCTCGAGCTGTCGGGTAGTTTCCAGCAATTCGAAGGCACGGATGGCGAGTATGACGTCTCAGCTGCCTATGGTTTGCAAGGCGACAATTGGAGCTGGGTAACGTCGGTCGGATATCAGTTCCGCAGTGAGACACCCTTGTTAGAAAAAGACTGGGCAGTTGTTCCGTTCGATGAAAACTTTGTTGGCGGCTGGTCGACGATCGGTAATCCGGGCGCGTTCGTGGCCATTCCAAATGTCGGGCCAGGCTCGGCGCTCGGTTCACCACTCGCTTTCGCCAATACCGATGACGCTTGTGCTGATCTCGGTGGCGTTGACGCTGGCGTCGTTTGTCGTTTCCAGTTCACGCAGTTCGACAATCTCGTGGAAGAAGAAGAGCGTTATCAAATCTTCTCAGAGTACAACCGGACGCTCGGCAATGGCGCCGAACTCCACATCGAGGCCTTGCTCGCACGAACAGAAGTTCCAGAGTGGAAGACCTCACCGTCTTATCCGCCACAGTCTCTGTTTGGACAGGTCATCCTGCCATCTCACCCGGGCCTTCAGCAGTATATTGCTGATAACCCAGCTTGGGCAGCCGCGACGTATACTGACTTTGCGCCGCTTCTCACCGGTGGCGCTCCTGTTCCAGGTGGACTGGATACAGCAGCCACTCCGCTAATCTTCTTTGGTCGGTCATTCGGCTTTGGTGGATTCCCAGGAACCGGCGGGGCCCAAGAAGGCGTTCGCGAGTATGAAACGTACCGCGTCGCAGGTGACGTCACTGGCGAGTTCGAAAATGGCGTGACTTATGATCTCGGCCTTGGATACTCGACAACAGAAGCATTCTTGTCGACCAATGACACCTACACCGCAGGCTTTGCTGCGGCGTTGCAAGGTTTCGGCGTCTGTGCCGATCCGATCACCGGTGCCGTGCCGACGGGCGCAGTTGCCGGCCAAGGCACCTGTGAATACTACAATCCATTCTCAAACGCGATTGCAGCCAATGCCATTACGGGAGCAGCTAATCCAGGATTTGTTCCAGCGGTGGCGAACTCACCTGAGTTAGCCAACTGGCTCACAGCGCCTCTGATTACAGTCGACACGACATCATTGTTGACTCTTGAAGGCGTATTCTCTGGGCAAAACCTCTTTGAGGCGCCAGGTGGCTCAGTCAGCTGGGCGGCCGGCTTCCAAATGCGTAAAGAAACGTTTGAAACGGATCCGAACGACGTGGCTGATTTGGCTGTCACTCCCGGGGCTAGCGGCAACGGACCGTTCTCGTTCTTGGCCGGTACCAATGCGACCGACGAAGAGCAAACGATCTACGCCGTGTTCAGCGAATTGCAGATCCCAATGAGCGACGACATCGATGTCCAAGTGGCGCTGCGCTACGAAGACTATGGTGGTAGCGTTGGCTCGACCGTCGATCCAAAAATCGCGGCGCGTTGGCAGGTGAATGACATCATCGCGCTGCGCGGATCGGCTCAAACATCGTTCCGTGGACCGACTCTGAACCAGTTGGGCGGTGTTGGAACGAGCTTGCAATTTGTCTCGCCAACCGGCGCGTTTAAAGCGGTCGATACATTCGGTAATCCAGATCTGGAACCGGAATCTGCGTTCAGCTTTAACTTCGGTGCCTTGGTCGAGACTGGCGGATTTAGCGCCTCGATCGACTATTACAGCTTCGATTTCAGTGACCCAATCATTGTTGAAGAGCAGTCGAATATCGTGAATGCCGCGGTTTGTGCTTTGGGTAATGATCCCGCCAGCGCCTTCTGTGGTGGTGGCTTGGATCCAACCTCAGCGGCCCCAATTCTCTCTCGCATCACATTTGCTGATCCAGCCAATCCAACCGGACCTGGAATTGAGCGGATTGCTGTGAACATTGTGAACGGACCTGACATTAAAACTTCGGGCGTGGACTTGCGCGCTGAAAATGTTTGGGATCTCGGTGATCGCGGCGAGTTGGCGATCGGCGGCGATGCGACTTACGTGTTCGAATATGATGTCGACCCATATCAAGTTGAGGGCGTCTCTCTCAGCGTGGGCGATGTTGTCGGACAGTTTAACCGTTCAAACTTCGTTCGGTCATTGCCACAGTTGAAAGCGAATGCGTTCGCCAATTACGCCTTTGGTGACCACAATGTCAGAGCGGTCGTCCGTTATATCGACTCTTATGATGATGAGCGTGGTACAGCGACAGCAGCATCTGCACCGAACACATTCCAGCCAAGCCTGGGCATTCCGGAAATTGACAGTCAAACGACGTTTGACGTGTTCTATAACTGGACCGCGCCATGGGACTTCGACCTAGGACTTTCAGTTGTGAACGTCACGGACGAAGATCCGCCATTCGCGCAGTTCGATTTGGGTTATGATCCATACACTCACAACCCATTTGGCCGGACATTCAAAATCAGCTTCACCAAGCGGTTTGGTGGCCTGGGCGGCTAATCCACTCGGTCGAAAAAATGAAAGGGCGGCCTCACGGCCGCCCTTTTTTGTTTGGGTAGTCGTGTTGAGGTTTAATTCAACCCTTCTCGGCCGATCGCATAGAAGCGCTCGCGGCGTTGGACCTTCAGGTCATGTGGGGTCATTGGCAGCAACTCTTGCAGCGCCTTGTCGATGGCTTTTCCGGCAGACGCGATAGCTTTTTGAGGGTTGCGATGAGCGCCGCCAATCGGCTCTTTGACAACCGTATCGACCACTTTCAGCTTGACCAAATCTTTCGCCGTAATCTTCATCGCTTCGGCAGCCTCTTTGGCTTTTGCGGCATCGCGATAGAGGATTGAGGCGCAGCCTTCTGGTGAGATGACCGAATAGATGGAATGCTCCATCATCATGACTTTGTTGGCCGCAGCAATGGCAATCGCGCCGCCGGACATGCCTTCGCCGATAATCAGCGTAATCAATGGCACATTCAATGATAGACACCGTTCTGTGCCGCGCGCGATGGCCTCGGCTTGGCCGCGTTCTTCCCCGGCTTTGCCCGGGAAGGCTCCGGCTGTGTCCGGCATCGTGATGACGGGGAGTTCGAACCGCTCGGCCAAATCCATCAAGCGAACAGCTTTGCGATAGCCTTCAGGGTGAGCCATGCCGAAATTGTGCTTCAGGCGAGCCTCGGTCGTACGGCCTTTCTCATGGCCGATCACCACGACCGATTGGCCGTTAAACCGAGCTAGACCGCCGAGGACAGCTTCGTCATTGCCGAACACACGGTCGCCAGCAAGTTCTTGGAAGTCTTCAAACAGCCCCTCCACATAATCGCTAAAATGCGGGCGTTCTGGGTGCCGCGCGACTTGCGTTTTGCGCCAAGGTGTCAGCGACGAATAGGTGTCTTTAAGCTGCTTGGCGGCTTTTTCTTTGAGCTTTTTCAGCTCATCATTGATTTGCGGGCCACCTTCTTGGGCGGCAACGGCTTCAAGCTCGGCGATCTTGGTTTCAAGCTCAGCGAGCGGCTTTTCGAAGTCGAGATATGTCGTAACCATTCGCGCTAAATAGCCTTGCTCGCACTGAATCGCTAGCCTTTTTAAGTTTCGGGGCTGTAACGTTCGAATAAGAGCACCGGCGCGCCGCGATAGTCGGTGGGTCCGATTTCGGTATAGCCAAGCTTCTCCGCGACCCGCATTGAGGCGCTATTATCTGTATCAATGATGCAGGTTGAACGCCCTGGCAGCGTATAATCCAGCCATTCATGGGCAGCTTTCGTCGCTTCGCTGGCATAGCCTTTTCCCCACGCCGCGGCGCTGAGCGCCCATCCGGCTTCTGGTCGTCCGGAAATATCAGGCTCCATTCCGCGCATAAAGTCCGCAAATCCCACTTCGCCGACAAATAAGTCCGTCTTGCGCTCACGAACGATCCAATAGCCATAGCCAAGAATATCCCAAAGCCCGCGATTGCGCAGGTGGGCAAACCAGGCATCTTGCGCGCTGCGGGTTTGGCCACCGATATGGCGCACCACTTCAGGGTCCGCCCACATTGCGGCCATGTCAGGATAGTCAGATTTCTCGCACGGTTTGAGGCTCAATCGCGCCGTCAGAAGGGTGGGAGGGCTCAAGCCTCAGCTTTCATCTTCTCGAGCATTTTGCCCATGGCGGCATGTACGGTTTGAATGGCTTTCAGCGGCCGGACCATGACTTTGAAATCTACGATCTTACCGTCCGCATCCCATTCAATCATATCAATGCCATTGATATGAATGCCGTCCATTTCGCTTTCAAATTCCAGCACAGCTTTATCGCCGCAATCAAACACGCGCGTGTACTTGAAGGTGTCATTGCCGAGCGTGCCGCCCGCAGCGGAGAGGTAGGCGAAAGTGATCGGTTTACCTTCCTGCGGCGTATGCACGACGGGACTGCGAAACACGACATCATCGTGCAACAGCTCGAGCAATAGCGCCTTGTCATGCCCGCCCATCATGTAATCGAACCAGGATTGCAGGTTCGGCTGATAGCCGGTCAGGGGAATATCATGCTGTCTTGCCATTGGGCGTCCTCCGCGGGTCATTTTCCGAAACGGTGAACGCCCAAAGGCGGTTTGTCTAGGTCTGCCTTAGAGGAAGAGCGCAGCGGCTGCGTCGGGGAAAAAGGCGAAGAAGCCGCCTATCCCAAACGCGGCAACGCTAATGCCCCACAATGTCCAGCTGATCCGCCGCAGCCTTGTACAGGCTCGGGCTTTCACAGGGTCAGCAGGGCATGGCAGGTTGCGGGCATGCCATTGCCAGGCCCCAGAGGCGAGGAGCACCAAGCCCGTGAGGCCGAAGACAATTTCCTTATTGGCGCCAAACCAGGTGATGCCGGGCACGGTCGTGATCACGCCAGACCAAACTGCACCCATGCCAATCATCACCAGCATCGCGGGTAGGGCGCAGCAAATCAGCGTCGTGGCGGAGGTGAATAGCGCCAGAGTTGCTGGTAGCACGCTCGGCGACTTCACTTCATCTTGAGCGCTGATCATACCGTGTCTCGCGCAATCGAGACGAGGTCATAGCCAGATTTTTTGACCAGGCTCGCGATGCGCTCATCGCTGATCGCAGCGCCGGTTTTCAACGTCACGTGGATTTCACCATTGTCGAGATCGACATGGACATTTTCCACAGCGTCTTCTTTGCCGAAGACTTTGGTCACGGCGCGCGCACAAAAGTCGCAAACCATGCCGTTCACCTTCGCGGTGACCATGGTTTGGGCGGACGCTTCATCGACGGGTGCTGGGTCTGATTGAGCTAGAACGATCGGCGTTGCAAACGCGGTCGCGGCGAGGGCAATAATAAGGGATTTCATCTGTCGTGTTCCTTTTAAAATCGAACAATCCAGTTCAGCATCAGCTCTTCGCTTTCCGGTGTATAACCGATTTCGAGCAACTGAACGTCATAGAAAAAGCGCACCAGCGGCGTGACCGTGGTGGGCGTGTCGGATTCGGGTTGGTTTTCAACTCGCAGCATCAACCATGTGTGCAAGTCGCCATAGTCGCCAATATAAGGTGCGACCCCAATGCGGGCGGCGTGTCTGGCATCTTGATCAAAGCCAAGATCAAAGGCGCGTCCTTCATAGGAAGCGAACCAGCGCCGCGTCTCCCAATCGGCGCCGACGCCGACAAACCCGGCGGCCTCGACGTCCGCGCCGTCACCGAACGGGTCGGCTTGGCCGGCGCCAACTTTGAAATAGAGATTGGCTTGCGAGTTGGGTGAATTCCAGCGTTTGACCAGGCGGTTATATTGCAGCCCGGTAAAGTGCCAATCATTCTGCCAATTGCGCTCTGTATACAGCCCGATCGAGTCCTTGAAGGTCGGGGAGTAATGCACATGCAAGGTCGAGGCGTCGCCATTGTTCATCTGCATCACTGTCCAGCCATCGGGATAAGACACCGGTCGGGCGTCAGCTGTTTGAGCTGAAAGCGCGATGCCAATTGCGAGCGCAGGGCCCGCACATTGGATGCTTTTCATGTTTGATAGTCCTTGTTGAGTTGATCCTTAAACGAAAGGATCAGGCCCTTGGTGGGGGCGGTTCATACTCAAACAGGATAGAGGAGGCCGAGTCCGGAAGCGGCATCGCCCATAAGGCGAGGCCAGGGACGGGTTGGCTAAGTTCGGGGGCGTCGGTGGTCACGCCATTGCCCAAAAGCGCGGCGCAGCAGCAGGCTTGTGACGTATGGTCTGGCGCTTCGTCGCTCGGTGTCTGTGCGTCCATCATCATGTCGTGGCAGGGCATGTCCGCCGTCATTTCGTGGTGCGCGGCTGCATCAGTCTCAGCCCGCATCTCGCACGGCTGTGCCACCGCCTCAAACCCAAGAGCGAGGGCGGCGATGATCCAGAGTATGGAGGTCAGTGCGCGCAGCATGTGAGAAATATAAGGGGATTGAGCGTGCGGTGCAAATATTGAGATGTTGGGAGAAGATCGATGATCGCTCATTCCTGCACCTCACAGACCCGCATCGCCAACGCAAGTTGGCACCCATGCCTGCGCCCGACCTGATCGGGGGCGGTTAGCTGATTCAGTCTCGACCGCCATGGATCCTGACTTGCGTCAGGAAAGCGGGAACAACGGGTTACTTCCCGCGCGACGCCTTCTCATCCAAGCCCGAAATGCCTTGCCGTTTCCGTAAAGCCGCCGACACGTCGTCCAAGCTAACCCCTTTCGAACGCAGGCCAACCAGCATGTGGTAAATCAGATCGGCGGCCTCAGCTGCGCTCTCATTCTGACCTTGAGCGGCCAGGGCCAGCGCCAATTCAGCACCTTCTTCGGCGATCTTCTTGCCGCAATGCAACGGTCCCTTGGCGAGCAGTTTGGCCGTATACGAGTTATCCGCCGCGCCGGTCGCACGGTCATCGATGGTCATTGCCAGATAGCCCATCATATCGACCAAAGCGTGGGCGTTTCCGAGAGGGGTGTTGGTCATAATCGGCTCCTAAAGCGGGCGAACGGGCGCGCCAGCGGCGGCGAGTGCGGTGCGGGCTTGTTCTAGACTGACTTCGCCAAAATGAAAGATCGACGCGGCGAGCACGGCATTGGCGCCGGCCTCCAGGATCGCCGGAGCGAGATCTTCCGCGCAGCCGGCCCCGCCGCTGGCAATCACTGGAATGGTCACCGCCTCAGTGACCGCTTTGGTCAGCGGCAGATCAAACCCGGATTTGGTGCCGTCTTTGTCCATACTGGTCAGCAAGATTTCTCCCGCACCCTTGGCTTGCGCCAGCTTGGCAAAATCAACCGCATCAATGCCTGTGGGTTTGCGACCGCCATGGGTAAAGATCTCCCAGTGATCACCGGCCTTGCGCGCATCGATTGCCACGACCACACATTGCGATCCAGCCTTTGCGGCGCAGCGGGAAACCACGTCTGGGTCGGCGACGGCCGCAGAATTGATCGCAACTTTATCCGCGCCAGCGCGCAGCAGCTGCACCATATTGTCGGCGCTACGCACACCGCCCCCGACCGTCAATGGCATGAAACACTGCTCAGCCGTCGCGCTGACCACATCCAACAATGTGCCGCGGCCTTCATGGCTGGCGGTAATATCGAGGAAACAGAGCTCATCCGCGCCTTGCGCATCATAAGCTTTGGCCAGCGCCACGGGATCGCCCGCATCGCGCAAATCAACAAAGTTGACGCCTTTGACAGTGCGTCCGTCTTTGACATCGAGGCAGGGTATAATCCGGGTCTTCAACATGAGAGGCTTCTAAGACGCAGCTGATGCGGCTGGCAAGGCGGATCATTCGGGCATGTTGTAACAAATCGAGTGAACACTCGGGGGACGGTTTGGATAAAATTTGGACCCGCGGTGTTTCTGCACAGCACGAGACGTCCTTGGAAGCTATGTATAGATGCGTTCGCTACGGGGATTCCACAGTTTCTAAAAAACCGTCGGTCTCTAGAACGGAGATAATGGAGACCCAAAATGCCCGCTGCCCAATCAAAATCAGAGTTGCTCGCCACGACGCGTGTTGAATTCGACAAGCTGCGCGCGACGATCATCCAAATTGAAGATCGTCAGGCGATCCTGAAGGATGATGATGAGACGTCAATCAAGGACGTTATCGCACACCGAGCGCATTGGGTCGGGCTCTATCTTGGATGGTATCGTGACGGCCAAGCTAATCAGGAAGTGTTTTTCCCCGCGCCTGGCTACAAATGGAACCAGTTAAAGGAATACAATCGCAAACTTCGGGAACAGCAGAGCAAGCTGACCTGGCGCGAAGCGATCGCCCTGTTGGACAGCGAAAACAAAAAACTGCTCGATTTGATAGAATCGATGAGTGACGAGGAGCTTTATGGTGCCCCTATGAAGGGTGCCAATAACAAATGGACCGCGGGTAGATGGGCCGAAGCAAGTGGTTCTAGCCATTATCGATCCGCAACCAAGTATGTGCGCAAACGGATGAAGGTTTTGTAGAATTTCGCTTCGATAACAGGTGATGAAAAGGAAACGAACAAGCGGTTTAGATTCACCCCAAGTAAGCCACTGAGCCTTTGTCTCCTCAGGCGGCATAGAAGACATCACGAGCGTCCTTTTCTCACCCTATCCGGGTCACTCGAGTTTCTGAAGAGGGAGTAAAACGGACACTCGCTCTGAGGTTTAAGTCGCCCTAAGTCGGTACTCATGCTTTGTCTCGAAGTCCGTTTTGTTGATTTAGTCTGCGGTTTTGCGTTGAGATCAATCTATGGTTAGGACGGCCAAACATTACTGCGCTCTACGTTGGGCATTGATCCCAGCTATAGCCATACATAATTTCGAAGAATGGCTTACTTTTCCGCGCATTGGACGTGGAGTCGACGAAACATTTGAATTCCTCGGAATTGGTCTGCAATCCTCAGAATGGGAAATAACGCAACTGGCCTTGATCTTGGCGACACTTTTTCCGGCCATTATCATAGCTTATTCTGGTTTAGGCGAGCAAACGCGATACAAGAACATCCTCGCTTGCACTATCGCTGGAGTTTTCTTCGCGAACGTATTTCTACCGCACATCCCTTCAGCCTTCACCGAAGGGGGTTACTCCCCTGGTTTGATATCGGCGGTTCTAATCAACTTTCCACTTTGTTTGCTTATTTGGCGTTCGGCTATTGCAGAGGGTGTACTGTCTTTCCGACAAATCGCGGGCTCTGCTTTGGTCGGGCTGCTTCTATTATTCCCCTCAATTGTCGCAACAATGTTGCTAGCTGATCAGCTGCTTCAATTGTAAACTGGATTCCAAGCGTCTTGGATTCGCCCCACCACGGGCACTCGAGATCGTTTTACAAATTTACCTCAGGCGAGTTTGTTTGGGTCTCAATCCTTCGCAGACTTCGGCCCCAGCGATGAGATCTTAGCTGGGTCCGGGGTTTTTTCTTTGAATTTGCAAAGGTCGCGGATTGAACAGTCCCAGCATTTCGGTTTGCGCGCGACACACGTGTAGCGACCGTGCAAGATGAGCCAATGGTGCGCCCCGAGCTTAAACGCGTCGGGCGTGGTGCGTTCGAGGCTGGCTTCGACTTGGTCGGGATCTTTGCCGGGTGCAAGACCGGTGCGGTTGGAGACGCGAAAGATGTGCGTATCGACGGCGATCGTTGGCTGCCCGAACGCCTCGTTGAGGACAACGTTCGCGGTTTTGCGGCCGACCCCAGGTAGGCGTACCAATTCATCCCGCGTTTGCGGCACCTCGCCGTCAAAATCATCCAAGATCATTTGACTTAGCGCGATGACATTCTTGGCTTTGTTGCGCCAGAGGCCGATGGTTTTGACATGGCTTTCAACCCCGGAGAGGCCGAGCGCGAGCATCTTCTCGGGCGTGTCCGCAATCTTGAACAGCTCTTTGGTCGCTTTGTTCACCCCGACATCGGTGGCTTGCGCCGATAGCGCCACCGCCACTACCAGTGTGTATGGATTGACGAAGTCGAGTTCGGTCTTGGGATTAGGGCGATCCTTGGCCAACCGGGCGTACAGCTCTGCAGCCTTTTCTTTGCCGAAAGTCCGCGGAGCGCGTTTGCGTTTGGATATGGTTTTCGCTTTGGCCATGTCGCAGACCTAAGCCAGAACATCGCGCCTGCAAATCCGATTCTTGCGGCACGATGGCGCGCTTGCGGGCAGACGGAATTTTCGGTCTATATCTGAAACTATGACACGGCAGCCGGACACCCTCTATTTCGACGCGACATTGACGCCAAACCGTTCGCTCAGTCCGAAGGCTTTTGCGATTGTGATGGGTATCGTCGTCGCGATGAGCTTTTTCGCAGGATTGGCTTTTGTCTCCATGGGCGCGTTTCCGGTGATTGGCTTTTTTGGACTGGATGCCTTGGTCATCTGGCTCGCATTCCACCTGAGTTTTAGGTCCCTGAAGCAGGAAACCCGGGTCCGGATTACGGCGGATCAGATTGATCTACGCCATACAAGGCCTGGGCAGAAGCCTCGCGAGGCCAATATGCCCACCGCGTTTACACAAGTCCGCCTAGACTTTCCGGAACGCCGACCGAGCGAGTTGAAACTCGCCCATGCAGGGCAGGCGTGGGTGATTGGCCGGTTTCTGACGCCTGACGAACGAAAAACGCTGAAACAGGCGCTCGAATCCGCGATTTGGCGTGCACAGAATGAGAGATATACAACCTAAAAAATGAAAAAAGTGACGCATGCGTCATAGTTTTTTCATTTTAGCTGTGTTACGCTGACGCCAACGTCATATTTGCGACGAATAATAAGATCGCATTCACGGAGGCTTAGATGGCAGACACGCTGACCAAAATTCCACACAATCTCGAGCGCCCGGCAATCACACCAAGAAGCCCGTTATTTGAAGGCTATTTGGAATTTGATGCGCCGTTGCCGGACGCGTCGACCCTGCCGCTCGATGAAATGCACCTCATCGATCCGGAAATTTGGCGCAAAGGCGCCTATTGGGAGTTTTTCCGCCGGATGCGCGACGAAGACCCGTTGCATTGGACCGAAGACAGCTTTGCTGGCGGGTTCTGGTCGGTGACGCGTTATGAGGACGTGATGAAAATCGACGTTGACCACAAGCGCTTCTCGTCGAGCTGGGAGCATGGCGGCATTGTGTTAGGCGAGCCGATCGAAGACTTCGAACTGCCAATGTTCATCGCTATGGATGAACCCAAACACTCTGAGCAACGCAAGACGGTGCAACCTGCGGTCGCGCCAAATATGCTGAAAGAGTTCGAGCCTCTTATTCGTGCTCGGACCAAGGAAATTCTCGATGCGGTGCCGGTCGGCGAGCCCTTTGATTGGGTTGATACCGTTTCGATTGAGCTCACCACGATGATGTTGGCGACTTTGTTTGACTTCCCGTTTGAGGATCGTCGCAAATTGACTCGTTGGTCGGACATATCCACCAACCGGGAGAATCCAGACATCTGCCCCGGCGGGGAAGAGCAATGGCGTCAGGAATTGATGGAATGTCTCGGGACATTCATGGAATTGTTCCAGAAAAAGCAACAAGAGCCACTTCGCAATGATCTTATGAGTCTCCTCGCCCATGGTGAGAAGACCAAAGACATGACGCCCATGGAATTGCTCGGCAATGTCATCCTGCTCATCGTTGGCGGCAATGACACGACCCGCAATTCGATGACGGCTTCGGTCTATGCGCTGAACAAGTTCCCGGATCAGTATGCAAAACTGAAAGCGGATCCGTCTTTGATCCCGAACATGGTGTCGGAAGTTATCCGTTGGCAGACGCCACTAGCTTTTATGCGCCGCACCGCGCTGGAAGATGTCGAGATGCACGGCAAGACGATAAAGAAAGGCGACCAGATTGCGATGTGGTACGTCTCAGGCAATCGCGATGAACGGTTCTGGGAAGAAGATCCAAACAAACTGATCATCGACCGCAAGCAAGCGCGCAACCACTTGTCCTTTGGCTTCGGGATTCACCGCTGCGTTGGCAATCGTCTCGGCGAGCTACAATTGCGCATTCTTTGGGAAGAGGTGATGGAGCGCTTTAGCCATATCGAAGTGCTGGACGAGCCAAGCCTGACCTCTGGCGCCTTCGTCAAAGGTTACACCTGGATGCCCGTCATCTGTCACCCAAAATAAGGGCTTCGGCTCTAATCATCTTGATCTGTATCGATCACACCGGACAAGAAGCGACGCCCGCCATCAAGGGTGATCGCTTCGCCGGTAATGATGGCGCTGTTTGGACTGGCAAGGAAACACGCGGTCTCTGCGATTTCCTCAGCCAATGAGGGGCGCCCCATCGGGGTGCGATCCTTGAGCCAAGGCTCGCGGCCTTCAGCGCGTGGGCGCAGGGCGACAATCGCGTTCACCCGAACCGCCTCTTCGGCGAGCTCAATCGCGGCGGCTTTTACAATGCCGAGTATGGCGTGCTGAGACACGCTTTCGCTGAACCAACCGGGTTGCGCCATTTTCGCGCCGAGCGAAAGCACAAACGTAAACGTCCCGGTTTGGCGGGTACGATCAGCGGCATTCTCCGTCTCTGGGCGTTCAGCGATGAGCTCTGGCGAGAATACCCGCAAAGCCTGCACGGCGCCGCGGACGGTTTTCATCAACACCGTCTCGAAATCCTCCATATCGAGGTCGAGCAGTCGGTCTGCCTCCGGCAGCGGCGGTATCAGGACGACATTATCGACAAAATTGTAGGATTCCAGCGCTGCAGCCATGGCGTTGCGCAAGCCGAGTTTCGAGTGAACCGCGCCATGATGATAAGCGATCTTCTCGCCGACCGATTTCTTTAACTCTTCTAACAGGCCAGCGTCCGGGTCCACAGCCAGGACCGCGTGCCCTTCATCCAAAAATCGACGCGCAACCGCGTCACCGACCGTCTGGCCGAGCCCAATTATGAGGGTAACAGGTTTATCCATTCGCTTGCTCCCGCCAGCATAAATACAGGCGCTGAGGGAGTCACAATCGAACGTTCAGCGCCTAACTGGCGCGCAGCATACCAATCTCTTCTTTAAGTCGAAGTTTCTGTCGCTTGAGATCTTTTAGGATTATGTCGTCACTTGACGGTCGCTTTTGTTCTTCGTGGATCTTTTCTTCGATTTTTGCATGGCGCTTGGTAAGCTGTTCGATCCGACCTTGCAGTGACATAGGCATGCTCCTTCTTGGTGAAATGATCTCTGTGTCTTTATAGCAACACATAACCATAGGATGGCGTCAGAGTCACGGCGCGGACCCGTTCTTTCTCAAATTTAAAAGTTTCTTGCGCCTCGGACGTTCAGCGCGCTCGCTTTTTTTCGTTTTTGCGCCGAAACATGGTCTCATCTGCCTCGGCAATGAGCGACGCGGCGTCGCGGCCCCGCTGCCACAATACCGCACCACATGAGGCGCCCAATTGGACTGTTTCTAAGTCAGAATTCTCAGCATCTCGAACCGTCAAAGCGCTGATAATCGCTTCGAGCGTTCGGGCCTTGGTTTGAGCATCCTGAAACTCGGCATGGGTTAAAGCGATGCCGAACTCGTCTCCGCCCAGCCGACCGACAATGTCGCTCTGCCGGACATTGTCTACGATGGTTTGAGCGACATGTTGAATGACTTTGTCGCCCGTCGCATGCCCGAATCGGTCATTGATCAGCTTGAACCGATCGAGATCAATAAAGATCAGGCAAAGCGGCGTGCCATAGCGTTCGGACAGAGAGATCTCACGCGTCACTTCGCGCTCAAAAGCGCGGCGGTTGAATATTGGGCAAAGCGTATCGCGGTCAGCTAGGCGCGCCGCGTCGTCAAGGTCTCGGCGTAGACGGTCACGATCTTCGCGCAAACGCAAAACTTCGCCGGCGAGCGCTTCCATTGCGGCTCTCACATGCCGCGGTAAAGAGTTGGCGTCTAATCCGAGCGCCGAGAGCAGATCGCGCCGGGCTTTTTGCCGGGATTTGTCCGATTCATGCGCGGGAATCTGCTCGACCGATTCTGCCATTCCACGAGTCTACTGGATTAGGGCTGCGACGCCTAGAGGCGCTACGGTTGACGCGGCAAGGAAGATTTTTATGTTGCGCGCTTTGAAGCGGGGGGCGCCTATGGCCCAAACCTCAAACAGTGACTCACCTGTGGTCGGCGTGATTATGGGCAGTCAATCCGATTGGCCGGTGATGCAAAAAGCTTGCGAACTCCTCGATCAACTCGGCGTCGCGTACGAGTCGCGCATCGTTTCCGCGCATCGCACGCCTGAGCGTTTGTATGAATATGCCAAATCGGCCAAATCGCGCGGGCTGCAAGTGATCATCGCTGGCGCCGGAGGGGCAGCGCACTTGCCTGGAATGGCAGCCTCAATGACGCCGCTGCCGGTCCTCGGTGTGCCCGTTCAATCGCGCGCTTTGAGCGGCATGGACAGCCTGCTTTCGATTGCGCAGATGCCGAAAGGCATTCCGGTCGGGACGCTGGCGATTGGCGATGCTGGCGCCGCCAATGCGGGCCTGCTCGCGGCGTCGATCATTGCGCTCCAGAATCCGGATGTCGCGGCCAAGCTCGAGGCGTTCCGGACCGCGCAGACCGCGTCTGTACAGGATATCCCAGAAGGATGAGCGCGCTCCCGGTTGGTGCGACGATCGGCATTCTCGGCGGCGGACAGCTGGGCCGGATGCTGGCCAGCGCGGCAGCGCAACTGGGATTCGATGTCTCGATTTACTGTCCTGAGCCTGATTGTCCGGCTGCGCGCGTCGCCGCCCATCATACTATGGGCGCTTACGATGACCACGCCGCTGCGCTGAAATGGGCGCAGAGCTGCGATACGGTCACCTATGAATTCGAGAATGTCCCAGTGGCGGCGGCTGAGGCGCTCATTCAAGCCGGAATCCAAGTGCGACCTGGCGCCAAGCCCTTGGAAGTGTCGCAAGACCGCCATGCTGAGAAGTCATTTTTGCAGAGCTGCGGCATCGCGACAGCCGGATTTGCAACTGTCGACACCGCCCAAGAAGTCGCTGAGCCGATCGAGCGCTTTGGCGGGCAAGGCATTCTGAAAACACGACGCGATGGTTATGACGGCAAAGGCCAGGCCCGACTTGAGGCCGGCGATGATTTCGAGGCCGCGCACAAATCGCTGGGTCACGCGCCATGTATTCTCGAAGCCATGGTGCCATTTGTGTGCGAAATCTCGGTGATCATTGCGCGCGCCGAAGATGGTCAATCGATTTGCTATGACGTGCCGCGCAATGAACATGTGAACGGCATTCTGCGCCGCTCTATTTTGCCCGCGAATATCGATGCGGATATCGCTGAACGCGCGTGTGCGGCAGCCAAATCGCTGGCCGATGCGTTGGATTATATCGGTGTCCTGGCGCTGGAGTTTTTCGTACTCGAAGATGGCTCATTATTGGCGAATGAGTTCGCGCCGCGGGTCCATAATTCGGGACATTGGACCCCAGAAGCTTGTGCGACCGGTCAGTTTGAACAGCACATTCGCGCGGTGGCAGGGTGGCCGCTTGGCGATGTCACGCGCTATCACGATGTCGAAATGGCCAATCTGCTGGGCGAGGAAGCCCTCGCACCGCCGGCTGAGCTCCTGCAGGATTCGGTGCTGACCCTATACGGAAAGCGCGATGCGAAACCCGGCCGCAAAATGGGGCATCTGGTCAAGCGGCGGTCTTAAACGCGAAAAAGCGATAGCCGGTAAATGATAGTCCGGTCGCGATCGCGACGGCGACCACCACTGCAATGGCAGGTGAGAGACTCGGAATGCTCATCAGCAAACCTGCATAGATGGCGTAATTGACCAGTGCGACCGCAATCGCGACGGTGATATAGCGCATGCCTTCGCTGGCTTGGCTGGTGGTGCTGGCACCGAAGGTCAGTGCCCGGTTGAGGCGCCAAGTCGTCATCATTGCAAGGCCAATGGCGAATATCCGCGCAATCAGGGCATCCAAGCCAAGTTCGATGAGAATGAGCGTGTAGCCAATATCAACCATGAGGCCGAGTATGCCAACGCCTGCAAAACGAACAAATTGCCCTGACAGGCGCCGGATCATTCGTGCCAATCCGGGCTGCGCAAATTCAAAAACACAGCGCGTTTAGCTTCGATGCGGGCGCGTGCGAGACTGTCCAAGATGAGACCCGATGCTGCGAAAATAGTCGCCGTGATAACCAGGCCAACGGCAAGGATCGCGGTTGGGAAACGCGGCACCAGTCCGGTCTGTGCGTAGGTGATGAATAGCGGAACCGAAAGCACAGCTGCAATCAGGACCAATCCTAATCCCAGGGCGCCAAAGAAGGCGGCAGGGCGGGTTTCTTTTGCCAGCATCGCGAACATGCCAAGGATCCGGAATCCATCGCGGAACGTTCGCAATTTCGATTGGCTGTCCTCAGGTCGGACGCCATAGACGGTGGGGCGTTCGAGCGTCGGAATTCCGAGCTGGCTGCAATGAACCGACATTTCCGTTTCAATCTCAAACCCGCTTGAAACTGCTGGGAAAGATTTCACGAACCGGCGCGTAAACACCCGGTAGCCGGAGAAAATGTCCGAGAATTGTTTGCCAAAAAGACGACCATAAATTTTGTTGAACAGCTTATTGCCCAAGGCGTGACCTTCACGGCCCGCGTCTTTGGTCACATCGGCGCGCGTGCCGACAACCATGTCGACATGGTTGCGCTTAAGCAGTTCCACCAAAGTTGGCGCGATCGACGCATCATACGTATCGTCGCCGTCGACCATCAAATAGATGTCCGCTTCGACATCTGAAAACATCCGCCGAACCACATGACCTTTGCCTTGGCGCGGTTCGCTTCTGACAATCGCGCCGGCATCTTGGGCAATCTGTGCCGTATTGTCGGTCGAATTATTGTCAAAGACATAAATCTCGGCCTCGGGCAGAGCTTTGCGAAAATCAGCGACAACTTTGGCGATGGTCACCGCTTCATTGTAGCAAGGGATGGTGACCGCGATGCGCGGCTTGACCGAGTCTGCCTGAGGGGCGCGCTGCGAGGCATTTGAATCTTGCCACATGGTCGAAGCCTTTCGGTAACTTCCATGTGTGATAGCTCAGCTATACTTAAAGACCGGTAAGGCTCAGGCGATAATTCCTTAATGACCCCTTCACCTTCCTCCCAAAGCGGCATGTTTAGCGACGGCAAATGGCTTTTATGGGCCTCAGGCCTGACCGCAATTTTCATTCTTTCGTTCCGGTTTCCGGAATTGTTTTCCGGGGTTTTGCCCGGGATTGATGACATGATGCGTTTGCAGCAGGTGCGTGATCTGCTGGCTGGGCAAAACTGGTTCAATGTCGACCAATCGCGCATGCTCACGCCAGAAGGCGGCGAAATGCATTGGTCGCGCTTGCCAGACTTATTCATGGCGGGGCTGATCTTCTTACTTTCGCCCATCATCGGACAATCGGCGGCAGAAGGACTCGCTGTCGGTCTTTGGCCGCTCCTCTTATTCGCCTCGGTGCTGACATTGCTCTGTCTGGTGATGTCCCGCTTAGGCGTAAATCTGGCTGGCCAATTATGTGGCTTGTTCTTCTTCGCGGGCTCGGCCGCGATCTACAATTTCTGGCCAGGTCGGATTGATCATCATGGCTTCGTTGTTGTCTTGGTGCTGGCCGGTTTAGCGGCACTGCTGTCTCGGCAAATGACGGTGCGCTCGGGCGTGGTCTTAGCGTTTTGCATCTGTGCGGCCCTGACCATCGCGCTTGAAGCGCTGCCTTACGCAGCGGGTTTGATCGCGATTGCTGGCTTGTTCTGGATTGTTCGCGGGCATCTCGAAGGCGTTCGGTTGGCGGCTTTGGGCGTATCCCTAATGCTGTTCTCAACCTTCTTCCTTATCTTTGATGCGCCGGGCATCGGGGCCCGCCGGATGGTCTGTGATGCGTTTGGCTGGTCGCACTGGGCGGCGCTTCTCGTGGGCGGAGGTTTACTCACTTTGCTTGGGGTGTTCGGCGGTTGGTTTGACACGTGGCAAAAACGCCTTGCTGCAGGCGTGGCGGCGGCAGTTTTGACACTCGCTGTCTTTGTGGCCGTCAATCCGAACTGTTTTGGCGACCCCTACGCAGCCGTGCCGGATTCGGTCCGAGAGTCCTGGTTGAATGGCGTGGCAGAAGCGAAGAGCTTGCCCTATTTGATGGCGACCGAAATGGATCGCGTCATCTGGGTGTATGGTTTCCTAGCCACAGCGAGTTTGGCCATGCTGTGGATGATTGTCCAAGCCGCGCCGCAACAAAGGTTGGGTCGGATTGGGACCGGATTGCTGCTTGCGCTCGCCATCGTTGCCACGATTTGGCAGCTGCGAGGGCAGACCTTCTCTCACTTGTTCGCCGTCATTAGCGCGGGTTGGTTCGTCGGTGTCTTGTTCAGCAAATGGCGTAGCAAAGGGGGTGCCGGGCCTTTGGCTGTGTTCGCGATTTCGGCATTGCTATTGGCGCCGACGGGATGGCGCGCGTTGGGCAGCAATATCTCGCCGTCGCCACACGTCGGCTCAGAGGCAGAAACGCTAAGCATGGACTGTATTCAGCCTGAGAATTTTCAGGCCATGGCCGGCCTTCCGACTATGCGTGTGCATACGCCGATCGATCTCGGCATTCCCTTGATGCTGCGGACGCCGCACGCGGTGTTTGTGGGCCCATACCACCGCAACGTGAAAGGGATTGAGCGCGCTAATATGGTGTTGATTGGTGCCGCGGATGAGGCCCATCAACGCTTGCTCGATATGGGTGCGACGCACCTCGCCTATTGCCGCAAGCTGGGGGAAACCGAGCAATATACGCGAAAATGGCCAGAAAGCTTTGCCGCACAGATGAACCAAGGCGACATTCCGGACTGGTTAGAACCAGTCGATGGATTGACCGAAACAGATGGCGTGGTGCGATTGTATCGCGTGGCACCCGAATAGTGGTGCAGGCTTCAGCGTTGACCCTTAAACAGGTTTGCGCCAAAGGAGGCCATGACAAAACTAAAAAATACAAAAGACATAATAAGTGAGCTGGAAAAGCTCTATTCTCAGTCGGTCGAAGCTTTGTGCACGGCCCTGCAAGATTACTTACACGACGGCAAAACGCCTGATCCGGACGCACGTGCCCAGGGTGCGTTCTGTTATCCGGAACTGATTATCCGATACAATCCAGACGGTCCGCCACCGCCAATCTCACGCGCCTTCGGCAAAATGTCGGAGCCGGGTACTTATGCGACAACCATTACGCAGCCAGAATTCTATCGCCGCTATCTGACTGAGCAGCTTGAACCGCTGCTCCGCGATTACGAGATTGACGTTGAAGTCCGGGTCTCCGGGTCAGAAATTCCCTACGCCTATGTGTGGGACCAAAGCCAAGCCAGCGGCTTGGACGAGATCAACCCGGCGGAGCTGGCCAAATGGTTCCCCGCGCCACAGCTGACCGACATTGGTGATGAAATCGCTGATGGTGAGCTATACGAGCCGCATTCGGAACGCCCGTTGGCACTATTTGATGCGCCGCGTACAGACCTGTCTCTGAAGCGTTTGCAGCATTATACCGGCACGCCCGTGGCGCATTTCCAGCGCTACTTACTGTTCACAAATTATCACCGCTATGTCGATGCATTCGTCGATTGGGGTTTGTCGCAGCTCGAACAAGGCGGACGGTATAAGGAGCTCTCTGTCGCAGGTGGACTGGTCGTCGATAAGTCGACAGAGAATGCGCGCGAGAAAATCGACAACGCCCCGTGGCGGCGCTTCCAGATGCCGGCCTATCACTTAACCGCAGAAAACGGCGCCGGCATCACACTGGTGAATATCGGCGTCGGTCCATCAAATGCAAAAACCATAACCGATCATTTGGCGGTTCTGCGCCCTGAGTGCTGGATCATGGTTGGCCATTGCGGTGGTCTGCGTCACAGCCAAGCGATTGGCGACTATGTGCTGGCCCACGCCTATCTACGCGATGACCACGTCTTAGACGATGTGCTGTCGCCCGATATTCCGATTCCACCGATCGCAGAGGTGCAGGTCGCCTTGCAGGAGGCTTCGGCTGAGGTCACCGGCGAAAGCGGGGAAACGCTGAAAAAGCGGCTACGCACAGGCACCGTGGTGACGACGGATGACCGCAACTGGGAATTGCGATTCTCAGACAGCGCCCGTCGATTCAACCAATCGCGGGCCATTGCGATCGACATGGAGAGCGCGACGATTGCCGCAAACGGGTTCCGCCTGCGGGTGCCATATGGGGTTCTGCTCTGCGTGTCTGACAAACCGCTGCACGGTGAGATCAAGCTGCCAGGCGCTGCCAATAAATTCTATGAGAAGTCGATTGGTCAGCATTTGCAGATCGGGGTCGCCACTTTGGAGAAGCTTGCTAGCGGCGATGCGAAACTCCACAGCCGGAAGCTGCGAGCATTTGACGAGCCGCCCTTCCGGTAGAGATTTCACGCGCTCGCCCGAGGTTAGCGTGGACGCCGTAGCGGTTCCGCCTTATGTCCCTCCCGTCGATGCGCAGGAGCAGCACATGCAAGATCGAGTGAAACGTTTCGAGAATATTCGAAACTTCCGAGACTTTGGCGGGTATGACGGCGCGGGTGGTAAGTCTATCCGAACGGATGCCTTATTCCGCTCCGCCCAGTTTGGTGAGGCCAGCCAAGCGGATATGGATGCGCTCGCCACGTATAATATCAAAGTGCAAGCAGATTTGCGCCGCCCGGATGAACGGGAGCGTCATGGCCATCGATGGCCGGTGAATGGCGTCGAAGTTCTATCCAGCGATAAAGGAACCGCATCGCAAGCCCCGCATGTTCGGTTTTTATCGGAAGTCGCCGTTGATGCGCCAAAAGCCCATGGCTGGATGGTCGATTATTATCGCGCGGCGCCGTTCAAGGATCAGCATGTCGATACCTTTTCAGCCTGGTTCAAAGCGCTGGCAGAGCTCGGTCCAACCGAAGCCGCGGTCGTGAACTGTGCGGCCGGTAAAGACCGCACCGGTATTTTGTGTGCGCTCACGCACCATGTGCTCGGCGTCGATCATGATGCCATCTTTGCGGACTATGAACTCACTAATGAAGCCGCCGACGTGGCAACGCGGTTGCCGGAAATGGCGAGGATGTTCAACGAACATATCGGCAAGGATTACGATCACGATGTCTACCATCCCTTCGTTGGCGTGGACGCCGCATTTCTTGCCGCCGCGCTCGATTCGATTGAGATCCAATCCGGAAGCGTGAATATTTATCTCTCAGAAGTCTTAGGGGTTGGACCGAAAGAGCGAGACATTTTGCGGGGGAAATTCCTGGCTTAGCAATTTTCCACGCGCGACCAGTCGGCGCAGGGAAAGTTTACAAATTCGCGCTATGTTAGCGGCATGGATCATACGCTCTATGTCTATGACGGAGACTGCCTGCTTTGCTCGCGTTTTGTCCGCTTTTTGGTGCGCCATGATCGCCACGGACAGCTGAGATTGGCGACCGCGCAATCTGCAGCCGGACGGGCAATTTATGAGGCCGAGGGCCTCGATCCCGACGCTATGGAAACCGCGATCTTGAAAATTGGCGATCGCACCTGGATCAATTTGGACCTGTTTATTGAAGGCATGGCGCTCTGCGGCTGGCCGTGGAAAGCGGCGCGGATTCTGAAACTCTTGCCAAAACCCGTTTCCAATTGGACCTATCGACGGATCGCCAACAATCGAAAGCGTTTCAACCGCGGACAGTGTCCCTTGCCGACACCTGAAATGCGGGCGCGTTTCATTGATTAGGGAGGGTCTGATCGCGGGGGTGCTTGGCGAAGACTACGATAAGCTTCCCGCGGCTTTGCAAGATTTGCACATGGTTGCGCCCCGGCGAAATTGGTGCGGCGAGGCTTCGATCCAACGGGGACGTGGCGTGTTTGCGAGCATTGCGGGTTGGATCGGTGGGTTCTCGCCAGAGTCCGCCCAAACACGTGTCGAGATCGAGATGATCCGAACGCCCGATGGCGAAACCTGGATTCGAAAGTTTGGCAGCAAGTCGTTTCGTTCGTCGCTCAGCATCGGACAGTATCGAGGCCGCGCGGTTTTGATGGAGCAATTTGGACTGTTCCGGTTTGCGATCGATTTAAGCCGGGACGGGGACCGATTGCGATTTCCGGTTCTGGCGGTTCACGTTCTCGGCTTAGCTTTGCCGAAATTGCTCCGTCCGATCAGCGAGACGAGTGAATATGTTGATCCTGAAGGCCGACCCTGTTTTGATGTTCGGATCACCCTCCCCATAGGGGGATTGGTCGCGCATTATTCGGGGTGGTTGGAACCCGAAACAAACGCCAACAGATCACACTTTTCGTGATCCCCTTGTCTCAATCTGTGCTTCGGGCATATCGGAGCGTATGACTGATACTGTTCGTTTGTGCGCCGTTCAGGCCGCGCCCGTTTTGTTTGATAAGCAAGCCAGCCTCGAACAAGCCCTAACCTGGATCGATACCGCGTCGAAAGAGCGCCCAGAGGTGATCGCTTTTGGTGAGGCTTGGCTTCCAGGATATCCGTTCTTTATCGACAGCCCCTTATCTGACACATGGTGGGCTGCCGCGAGTGAGCTCCTCAAGAATGGTGTGAGATTGGACGGGCCGGAAGTGCACGCCCTCTGCCAAGCTGCCAAGCGCGCGAAGGCAGATTTGGTGATCGGAGTGAACGAACTCGACCCGCAAACCGAAGCGACGCTGTATTGTACGATGCTGACCATTGGTCGCGATGGTGAAGTGCTAAACCGCCATCGCAAGCTTAAGCCGACGCATCATGAACGCTCTGTCTGGGGGGATGGTGACGCGAAGGGTTTGCAGCCAGTGCCGCGCGATTGGGGGCGCCTGTCTACCCTCAACTGCTGGGAGCATAATGCGGTATTGCCAGCTTATGCGCTGATGGCACAAGGCGTCGATGTCCACGTTGCCGCTTGGCCTGGCCGCGAGCCGAAAGAAGCGCCAAGCCAACCGGTTTGGGCGCGCCAATTACTGCTGAGCCGTGCCTTTGCGAGTCAAGCGGGAGCATGGGTGATTTGCTCTGCAGGCTTGCGGCTAGAGACGCATGTGCCTGAGCGGTTCCAGTCTTTGTATGAGTTTGACCACAATGGTGGATCCGCGATCATCGACCCGCGCGGCGAAGTCGTGGCAGGCGTACTCACGGACGAAGAGGGGATTTTGGTGGTGGACGCAGATCTCGCTTTAGCGCGAGCATGCAAAGTCGCCAGCGACCCGGCAGGGCATTACTCGCGGCCTGACTTATTCCGATTGGAAGTCGATGGCCGCGAGATTTATCCAGGCGATCGCGGTTAGTTTTCGCTTAGCTGCTTCGCCATTTTTGAGGCAAAGCGACGAGACGCGCGATTGGCATCGCTCCAAGTGCCGGCGCCAATGACGTCTTCCAGGTTGTTTTCAAACCAGCCATATTCCTGGGTGGCGAGAACGTCGCCATTGGCATTATATGCGGTGCCAGTGAGTTTCATTCCGCCGATCGAAATAGATCGGATGGCGTCTAAGCCAGGCCGGTCTGACAGCTGGCCAAAAGTTGGCCGGTTCGGCTTGGCATCGATAATGGTGATGTCGACGCGCGCTGGATCGACACCGGCTTTCGCAAAGGCGCGGTCCAGGTCCTCGATGATCTCTTCGGTCAGAGTTTCACCTTCCCGTTCGCCATAATTATCGGCCAATTCTTCAGCAAAATCATCACTATAAGTCACCGCGACTTCCGTTGCAGCCGCAGTTGGCAGGATCGCCAATGCGCCAATTGCGGCAAAGATGGTTTTCATGTCGAGCTCCTTTCGTGATCAGAACAAGATACAATATAGGGCAAAACTCGATCTTGTTCCAATCACAGCGATGCGAGGTCGATGTTAAATCGTGTCCACGAAGACAATTTCGGCGTCCTCAACCCCCTTCAAGGTCAGCTCGGCACGTCCGGAAATGGCCGCACCGTCTCTGGCATTCAGCACTTCGCCATTGAGTTCGATCGAACCTGCGGCCAGCACTAAATATCCGTAGCGCCCCGCTTTGACCTGATAGTCGAGGCTTTCGCCTGCTTTCAGTGTCGCACCGAGTACAGCGGCGTCTTGGCGGATCGGCAGGGCATCTTGATCCCCGCGGCCGCTGGCAAGGATGGCCCATTCACCGGAGCGATCGGCTTTGGGGAAGGCCTTGGCACCCCAATCCGGTGCGCCGCCAGTTTGCGCGGGCTCAATCCAAAGCTGGAAGATGGTCGTGTTCTTATCTTCAGCGTTCCATTCCGAGTGTTGAACCCCGTTGCCGGCGCTCATCACTTGCACATCACCGGCTTCGGTGCGGCCCTTATTGCCCATCGAATCTTGGTGGGTGATGGCGCCGCTGCGAACATAAGTGATGATTTCCATGTCGCGGTGGCCATGTGGTGGAAATCCAGTTTGCGGCTTGATCGTGTCATCATTCCACACGCGGAGCTTGCCATGCCCCATTCGAGCCGGATCATGATAGTGCGAGAACGAGAAATGATAATGCGCGTTCAGCCAGTCATTCTCAAAAGTTCCAAGGTCGGAAAAGCGTCTGATCTCAATCATATGAGCCTCCTATTCTGTTGTGTTGGGACCAAGATGGCGGTTCCAGCCACGACGGGTAGGGCGGGGTGATGGAATTCAATTATGCAGAATTTGAATGGGCGCCTGTTTGGTACTTACCCGATTTCAACCGTGTTCCGCATTGCCAACGAAAGTTGGCACCTATGGCGGCTGGCTGATGTTCTCTCGACCGCCATGGGTCCTGACTTGCGTCAGGAAAGCGGGTTCAAGCGCTTTGGAGGTGGTACTCACCCCCAAAAAAAAGAACCCCGCCGTAAAGCGGGGTTCGCGCTCTCAAGAGAAACCTGTGCGCATGGTTCCAGGGAGGAGAGCGATTTTTTCGGTCTAGCGAATGCTAACAGATGCACCGCTAGACTTGTCGGTCGTGACATCACTCGGATTGCCGCTGACCGAGATGGACGATCCGCTGGACGCATCGACGTCAACGCTCTTAGACGCAAACACGCGAATGGAAGAGCCGCTCGAGGCATCGACGTTGGCAGACTCACACTCAAGTTTGTCGAGTGAAATGCTAGAGCCAGACGAGGCGTCGAGGATTAGTGCGGTGCAGGCGCCTTCCATGGACAGTGAGGACCCGCTAGATGCATCGATTTCGAGCTCACCAGCAACGACGCTGCCTTGGAATGAGGAACCAGAGGATGCATCAACAGAGGTGAGGTTTGGCGAAGCCGCGAACACTTTGAGCTTCGGTCCATAGCGGCCCCAATTGCTGTTACGCTTTTTCTTCGCGATCAGGGTGTTGCCTTCGACTTTAATATCGACTTGCTCCCACTTGCCGCGCTCAAGCGTAGCTGTGATTGAAGCGTTTGGGTCCTGAGTGTAGACCATGGCGATACCGCTGCCGACTTCAATCTTGTTGAACGACTTGCTGCCAAAATCGCGGGTCTCGGGTGAAGTCACGCCGTCATACGCCGCGCCGCCTTGATCATTCTCACCACGATACCATGTCCATGACTTGCGGTGCTCGCGTTCCACAGCGCGCTCAGCTCGTTCACGAGCGCGCTCGGCGAGGGCTTCAGCGCGTTCTGAGTCGCGTTCGGCGCGTTCCACCATCAGTTCGACTCTGTTGCTCCAGCGATCAGCCTGTGCATCCGCCCAAGCTTCGATGTGAGGCTCCATTTGAGCTTCCCACGCTTCGGCGCGCTCTTCGACCAATTCGCCCCAGGCTTCCATTTCCTCGCCCCAGGCTTCCATCTTGGTTTCCCATTCAGCGAATTCTGGGCTGTCTTCGAGAGATTGTAGCTTTTCGGTGTCAAATTCCATGTGGAAACTGTTGCCGTTTTGCTCGAACACCATGCCATCCATCGGGGGCATTGCGGGCATTGGCGGCATAGGTGGCAAGTCTGCCATATCGAAGCTGAACGTCTCACCATCCACAGTGACGGCGAAGTTCATGTCATGGTCGCCTTTCATGACAAAGATATTCTCTCCGTCCGTTTCAACGATCGTCTCTTCTTGCGGAGCGCCGTCCAATTCTTGCGCCACAGAAGACGTGCAAGAGGCGGTGGCAAAGATCGCGCCTGCGCCGAGGGCGACAGCAAGCGTGCCTCCCATAAGACGGCTGCGCAGAGTGGGAGTTGGGTGCGTCATCATTATTAGTCTTTCTTTTATCGGATGAGCGAGAGTGAGGCTCGCCGCAGCGATGCGACGATCCGAAGGTCTGGCCAGGCGCGCGGCCTTGACCAGGGTCCGGCCATATGCGGCAGGAGACAGTTTCGCACGGGCGATCACGTCGGCATCACAGGCCGCTTCTTGATCGGTGCGGAAGGCCCGTAGCGCCATGTAAGCCAGCGGATTGAACCATTGCGTGGCGGCGACAATACGCGCAGCTTGGAAGGCCCAAAGATCGCGGCGCTTAAGGTGCATCAGCTCATGGACCAATGCGTCGCGGCGTTCAGCGGCTTCATAGTCTTCTTCGAACCACATCGGCAGAAGGATGACCGGCTTGGTCAGTCCGGTGACCAATGGCCCGCTGCAGAGCAAGCTCGCCCGTACATCTGGGACACGTTTGATGCCCAGCTGTTTGGCGATGCGCGCGGTCTCAGCGACTGTTGCGGATTCGGCAGGTTCAGAGTCAGCGGCGATCAATTCCAGGAATTGACGCTGCTGATAGAACGAGCGGCCAAGCCAGAGGACCACCCCAGTTATCCAGACACACGTCAGGATCAGGGGCGCCTGGGCCAGGGTGGCCTCTAGCAAGCTTGGAGATGCCGGTGCAATGGGTTCGACCACTGGCGGTGCGGCGAGGGTCATCTCTGCGATCTCGGCGACGATGGGGGTAGGTTCGGCTGCCGGCGCCCATGTAAATTCAACCGGAATGGACACTTCATGACCATTGACGACCATGACGCTTTCGCCGGCAGGGACTGGTTCTGACGCTGGGCGTGAAAAGCCGAGCAGTCCGGCCAACGACCAATTGCCGGGCAATGGCGGCGTTACGAAGCGCGCGAGCGGTAGCGCCCAAAGCAGATAGGCTGCTTTCGCCCCGAAGCGTTTGGCAAACGGTTTGCGAATTGCGAGAACAAACAGGACCAGCAATCCGACGGCGAACGTGGTCAGCGTGGCTTCTTGAATGAATGGGTGAAATTCAGTCCAGCTCATTGCTTTAGTCTCCCCAACAAAGCTTCGAGTTCTTCGATATCATCATCGCTGAGCCCGCGGGCATCAGCGAGTTGCGCCACCAAAGGCGCGGCGCGTCCGCCGAACAGTTTATCAATCAGCTGTCCAGCTTCTTTCTTTTGATAGTCACGTTTGGCGATCATTGGGCGGTAGAGATAACGCCGCCCTTCAGCAATCGTATCCAACGCGCCTTTTTCAACTAAGCGCGAAAGTAAGGTCTTGACGGTGCGAGGGCTCCAATCCTGTTCACCGTCTAGGGCGTCAACAATTTCTGACGCGCCGATGCCAGGCCGCTTCCACAGCACTTTCATGATTTCCAATTCAGCAGGAGTGATTTGTAGACTCATCATCTCACCTTTTGACTACAAGTGTGGTCAATAGGGTATTTGTGACTCTTTTGTTATTTTTCTGGCGTGGGTGCGAGAGATGCCAGCGCTCGACGTAGTCCATGTGACCTAGTTGCGCCCGCATATGCCAACATGATCGAATGCAGGGGATAGCGCTCAAGCAAGGATCGTTCGAATGAAGAAGCACTTGGTCATCATCATATTGAGTCTGGTAGTGGGCTTCGGCATGGCGCAACCGGCGACAGCGGCGCCGGATGGGAAATGGTTTGAAAAAGCCATGGAGGGCAACCGAATTGCGCAACGCCATATCGCAGAAGGATTTGAGTATGGGATCAACGGGTTTCCTAAAAGCCTGGTCTTTGCTCGAAGATGGTACGCCATCGCTGCCGCGAACGGCGACAAGTCGGCGACAGCGAGTGTTGAGCGTATCGACGCGAAGATAAAAAATGCCACTCTCGTTTTCGCGCGTTCGGACTCCGCTGTGAACAAGGCAAATTTCCGTGAGATACGCTCCAAGCTCACCGACTCGGATGCGTTTTCGGCCGAGTTTGAGACGGATCTGTTCAATGACGATCTGGACGGCTATCTGCTCATCGGGTCAGTTTCATCCGGTTCGATCGACGGAGCCTATCTGCCACGCTACGCAAACTCTGACCGATCAAAAGATTCCCCTGATCTTCCCATCCGCAGGGACTAGCCCGAGCTGGAATCAGCGCGCGGGACTGTCCAAGCGACACAAGCTCGAGCCAAGCAGAACACGCGCCTTTGGCGTGCTTCTGTCTTGGAGAGGGCGACGGCTTTCGGCGTGAGAGCGGATGTTATCGTCAACGCCCAACAAAGGTCTTGGTGCATGATTATACCTCGGGGGTGTGGCCTGCCATAGCCCCTCTCCCGTAATCGGGAGAAGGGGGCGCTTGAGGTGAGATAAGTGAGATCGTAAATCTTATGCTATAAGCCTGCCCTCCAGGCCCAACGCGCACTCCATGCCCGCCGTATCCGCAGCGCGCCAACCGGCAAACAATTCGTCGCACGCGCGCCTGAAGACAAATCTATCCTTACACGCTAGCCAACGTGCACCACTCAATAGGAAGTCGTATCATGTCCCTCACCGCTCGCCGCGTTGCACGCGTCCATAAAGTGGTCGGCTTGGTGGCTGGCCTGCTGCTCTTATCGTGGACGGCGAGCGGGCTCTTCTTCTCGTTGTATCCGATCGAGACCATTCGCGGCGATCCTTGGCGCCCGGTCATTGATCATGGTGTTCTGACTGAGATGGAAGTTTCGATCCCCGTTGAGCGCGTCATTGCAGATGTGGATGCGCCGGTGGAGGCTGCGACTCTCAAAGCCTTTCTCGATATGCCGGTTTGGATGGTCCGCACCTCGAGCGGTCAGGTCATGGTCGATGCAACAACCGGGGACGTGCGCTCCCCGATCACTCAAACCGACATTGACGCCCTCATCTCGCGCTTTGGTGACGCGCCGAGCGGGCTCGGCGAGCTGACCGTGACCTACATGGTCCGCGAGAATCCGCTGCGCGAATATGGCGGCCCGCTCCCGGCTTGGGTGATTGAGTATGAGCCACGCAAACAGCGGATTTATATCGACGCGTCGTCCGGAGACGTGCGTGCGGTCAGGACCACCAAATGGCGCATATTCGATGTGCTTTGGCGGTTTCACATCCTTGATGTCACCGGCGATGACCGATTTGATTCTTGGTGGTTGAAACTGGCCGCATTTCTTGGGCTGACCATGGTGCTCAGCGGTTTGGTGCTGATGATCGATAGGGTGCGCAAAGGACGGTTGTTCGGCTAGCGACAAGCCATCAGGCGCGTTTGGTTTGCGCCGAAGTGCTATCCGTTTGTTCGATGTGAAACCCGACCGTTTCAGACACAATGTAAAGCGGACGCGCTTTGACCTCGTTAAAGATGCGGCCAAGATACTCGCCGATCACGCCAATCCCGATCAATGAAATACCATTGAAGAATAAGATCACACTCATCAGCGAGGCATAGCCGGGCACGTCTAAGCCAAGGACCATCGTGCTTGCGATAATCCAAGCCAAATAAGTCAGCGCCAGCACGCTAACGCCAAACCCGAGATAGGACCAGATACGCAGCGGTAGCGATGAAAACGAGGTGATCCCATCAATCGCGAAATTCCACAGCTTCCAGTAATTCCATTTGGTTTCGCCGGCCGATCGCGGGTCGCGGTCATACTCGACAATCTCGGCCTCATACCCCACCCACGTGAACAGACCTTTCATGAACCGCGTACGCTCAGGCAAGCGGATGATCGCGTTGACGACGTCGCGATCCATCAACCGAAAGTCACCCACGTTTTGTGGAATTTGAGGATGTGTGAGTTTCGAGAACAGCCAATAGGCGCCATTCGCAGTCAGGCGCTTCAGCCAGGAATCTGACGACCGATCGCGGCGCTTGGCGAGAACCAATTTCGCCCCGCCTCGCCATTTCGCGACCATGAGGGGGATGATTTCAGGCGGGTCCTGCAGGTCTGCGTCAATCGGGATAACTGCGTCACCGGTCGCATGGTCCAAGCCGGCCGAAAGGGCGATCTCTTTGCCAAAATTGCGGGACAAATTGACAATCTTTACCCTGGCATCATCCGCCGCGTGACGTCGCAGCATGGTCAGGGTTTGATCCCGGCTGCCATCATTAACGCAGACAATTTCGTAGGACTTCGTTACGGTCATTAGCGCCGCACGCAGCCGTTTGAAGAAAACGTCAATCGCGCTCTCCTCATTGTACATAGGTACAATAATCGACAAAGTAGGCATACGCAGTCCCCTTAGATCGCCTTCCGTCTTAAGCGACAGAAGTTTCCAAAGGCTTGTTTGGCGAATTGAGGCGAACCCGCGCGATAATCGCGCCCAGGAGACTCAAAAGTGCGAGCAAGCTGATCAACGAACCGATTTTCTGCTGCGGTGTTTTAATCAAATAGAGCTGAATGTCGGATCGTCCGGCTGGGAGGTCTATTTGCAAGGTCCCAAGTTCAGCATTCTCTGAAAGCGAAAGCGGAGTTCCATCCGCCATTCTGGCGCGCCAGAATGTCCAGCTCGCGACTGGTAAACGTACCGTCTTCGCTTCGGGTAAATCGACTGTCAGGTTCATTCGCTCATTGATTTGAGGGACAAGCGTTGCGCCCGGCGCATCGCTTTCAAACGCAGTCTGTGCGTCTGCATATCCCACCTGCATTTCTTCGAAGAATAGAATGTATCGATCCTGATTGTTCACCTCGTCGGTGACGCGCTCGCGAAACCGATCCAGCGCCAATTTCATAAAGGCGGGCGGGATGTATTCCGGCGGAGCAACGGGAAGGAATTCATCTGTTTGACCCCAGCCACTTTGGGTGACCTCAACCGATTTTGAGAGCGGGCTCAAATAGGCTGCGAACAGCGCCAGCGCGCTGAAGATCGCGACTAAGCGGACTCTAATGGCGGCTTTATCTGGCCAAGCTTTGATGGCGTGTTGACCAATGACGACCATAGCCAAAGCGATTGAAAAGTCCGCCAAGACCATTGTCCGATAAGGAAATTGGACCTTGTTGATGATCCAATACTTCCAAACCGGATAAGATAAGATGGTCATCAAAAATGCGGCGAGGAGCGCGGGAACGATGATCCACAAAAAGAGAGATGATTGGTCTCGCTTGGCGTAAAGTAAGCTGCCCGCACCCAAGGACGCGATCACGGCCAGAATAAGCGACCCTTTAAATCGTTGAGTATCAGATGGATCGCTTTCGGGCCGACCGTCCAACAGAAGCCAGTTGGTCGCGTCATAATAATCAGAATAGAGCATGTTAGACGAAACGGTGTCTAACAAGGTGATAGCGGGTAACCAGTAAATCGCGCTCAGCGCGATACCAAGGGCGCTCCAAGGAATGAAACGCGCAACTAGGTGCACGCGCTCGCGCCAGCTTTCCGTGCGTAAAATGGCGGCGCCAAGCACAAGCAACGCGACGACATGAATAATGATGAGCGTCGTCGGCAAGTGGCTGAGGGTTAGGCCTGCGAGGCAGATGGCGAACAGGATGCCGGATCGTTTTTCTTCGATCAACTGGATGGTCGCGAGCGCAAATATCGGCAGTATCACGAGCGCAAGTATGGTCCCGATTGTTTGTGCGACATACCAATTGAGCAAGTAATGCACCGGCAGGAACACATAGAGTATCGCCCCGAAGGCGGCCCATTTTGGCTCAAAAAAGCGGCGTGCAAAAATGAAAAATGTCACACCGGACAGGATCATCATCCAGGCCGCCGAGATTGAGAACACCTCGCTCGTGCTACACCCCGGACACGTCGCTTCGCCAAAAATGGCGGTGAACCAGAACGGGAGCGGGCCATAGAAATAGAAGTCGGCACCGCCCATGCCGTACCAGAGGTCTGGAACAAAGCGCGGATAAAGATCGCCCGCCCAGAACGCGTTCCGAAATCCTTCATACCAAGACAAATTGTAATGAAATGAGGCGCCATGAGGCGTGCCGACCAGATGATGAAACGCCAATAAGGCGGCACTTAGGATGAACGCAACGGCGCTCAATCGCCAATGCTGGGTGAAGGAATAACGCATTCTATGATCTCAGTGGTCCCACTGAGGTCCAGATACCAGAACGAGATTAATTTTGGTTTGATCGCTTGCTTAGTCCTCGTCCGAGGCTTTCGCTTTGACCATCTCTACTTTCAACGTAGACCCCGGAGTGATCAACACATCTTCGTGGCGTAGCGGAATATCGATCCCAACCTCGCGGAATTTATCCCAGATATTGAGCATGACGGCGGACGAGACATTCGAGACGCCGTTTTGAGGGTCATTGATCCAAAAGCGGACTTCGATCTCTATGGCTTCGTCGCCAAATTCCATGACCAGGCATTTCGGAGCCGGGCGTGCCAGCACGCGGTCGGTTTGCATGGCGCCTTTCTCTACAAGTTCGACCGCTTCGCGCAAATCCGTCTCATACTCGACACGCAAGCGCCGCTTCACGCGGACTTCTTTGTTGGAATAGGACCAATTGACGACTTTATCGGTGATCAACATCTCGTTCGGGATGAGGTGTTCCTTGCCGTCGCGCGTGATGACGGAGGCGTATCGAAGACCGAGGGATTTGACGACGCCATAGGTCTCGTCGACTTCAATCACATCATCTGGTTTGATCGAACGATCCGTGAGCAAGATGACGCCAGAGATGAAATTGGCAACGATTTGCTGCATGCCGAAACCAAGGCCAACCCCAATTGCGCCGCCAAGTACCGCCAGTCCCGAGAGCGGAATACCCAGTCCTGCCATGGCCAGCAGCGCCGCACCGAAGAATAAGCCAACCTGAACGGCATTTCCCATCAGGATCCGCAACGATGGTTCGACTTGCGGCAACTCATCGACCCGTGTTTTCAGCTTCCCGGCCAGCCAGTTGGCGGCGAACATGAACAGTGCGACTGTGGCAATCGCTTGGACCACGAAGACGGGGCTGATGATCCGGTCACCAAAAGGTGGGCCGATTGTGCTCAGCCAAGTCATCACTTCGTCGAGAATTCCAAATGCATAAAGCGCCGCGAAAATCCAAATCACCCATCCGGCCGGTTTGCGAAACCCTGCGGGCAAGAATGTTGTGACCAGTCTTATCAGCAGCCACGCCAGAGACAGCGAGGAGGCAATGCGAACCAAAGTGCTGTCTATATCGCCGCCAGCCATGGCTGCTTGGCTGGCATACAACAACGCTGCCCAGATGGCCGGGCGCACCAGACGCGGTACGGTTTCGAGGGCCAAAGGACGAATGTTTTCAGGTAGCCGCGCGACGCCGTTCATCACCCAACCGCGCACCCCTGGGGCCAGTAAGATACCCAAGAACAAGGCCGCAAAGATAACCCCGGCTTGTAGCAGATACGGCCACATAATTTCAGTGTTGAGCAAGTATTGCTGCGCCCAGCCAACCGGATCACCGATGATCGGATCTGCCCACGCGAACAAGCCGCTCGCAGCATCAGAGCTTGGTTCTGCGTCCGGCGCTGGCGCCGTCGCGCTATCCGGCACTAAGTAGAATTCGCCATCCGGCCCTTGCACGAGCTTCATTGGCTGCGCGCCATCAGGCACGGTCTCAACTTGTTCGACAGCTTGCGCTGGTGTGTTCTCTTGCATCGCAGTCTCGGCCCGAAATCCAGGCTGCGGGTCTAGCTTAGACCGGCGGATATGGGAACACAGATGTTGTAGCGCCGAGATCTGTAAAGCTGCCCTCCATCGCGCTAAAGCCCTGTTCAATTAGGGTTTCTGGCGTCCAGCCTTCTAAACGTGAAACAGATTTCACCGGGCGAGGCTGGTTGAACAAGACCACTTCATTGCCGCGGACACTGAAGATTTGCCCAGAGACATGTTTGGCGCCATCTGCACACAGCGTAACGGCAAGCTGTGCCACTTGGTCTGCGCGCATGCCGGTCCGCATCCGCTCAACTCGCTCTGCGCCTGCTTCGTCTTTGACCGGAATGGAAGCAATCATTCGCGTCCAGGCGAAAGGCGCAATAATGTTAGAACGGACATTTTTGCGTTCGCCTTCCATCGCCACGATGCGCGACAAGCCGGCAATGCCCATTTTCGCGGCGGCATAATTGGCTTGGCCAATATTGCCAATTAGGCCGGAAGTTGAAGTGAACAGGACGAAGCTGCCATCTTCTTGTTCGCGGAAATGCTCGATGGCAGCGCGCGTGACATTGAACGATCCGTGCAAGTGGACATCAATGACCGACCGCCAATCATCTTCGCTCATTTTGTGGAACATGCCGTCGCGCAGAATACCGGCAGGGTTTATGATACCGTGCAAGCCGCCAAACGTGTCCTTCGCTTGTTCGACCATGCCCTGGACCGCGGCCATATCGGTGACACTCTCAGAGTTTGAAACCGCTTCGCCGCCAGCGTCACGAATCTCTTGAGCGACTTGTTCGGCAAGGCCAGCATCACCCGAAGCTGTTCCCGCATCGGTGAGGGCGCCGCCCAGATCATTGACGACGATTTTCGCGCCTTCGCGCGCCGCGAGCAGGGCACATTCTTTGCCAATGCCGTTGCCGCCGCCCGTGATGAGAATGGTTTTACCGTCTAAAACGCCCATAGCGCCCTCCAAAATCTGTCTCTACTGCGGCGAAACAGCATGGATTTTGGAGCCGAGCAAGGGTGCCGCGGCGACGTTACTCGGTGGTGTTACCCGACAGCGGCAACAAGCTGTCCCCATCGCGTGAGGTGGCATAATTGGCGACCACGCGGCTGGTAAACCCTTCTTGTGTGACGTCCGTGACCTTGCGGTACTCGGCTGAAACATCGCTGGCGTTCAAGGTGACCAATGTCCAACCGTTTCCGTTCGGATCATGATAATCGACTTCTGGATTGGCCGCCGCGAATTGTGCTCCGAGATCTAGCACGTCTTTCATGTATGTACCGAAGCCCGGCGATGTGACTGAAGTGCAGCCAAACTCCACGCCGCGCAATTCATCGTCAGCGTCGCGAAGCGTGTTGCCCCAGGCTGTGTGGGTATCGCCGGTTAGAGTGACCAAACGGGCGCTGGCCTCTTTGGCGCTGGTATACAAGCGATCGCGTGCAGCTGGGAAACCGTCCCACGCATCCAAATTCCAGGGAAGTCCGAGCTGACTGAACGGGATGAGCTGTTGAACAAAGACGTTATCTTGGGCCGCCTTCTGTGCATCGCTCAGCGAGGCCTCGAAGTTTGGTGGACGGACACGGGCCATGACAATCTGATTGGCTAAGACTTGCCAGGATTTTCCGTTCGCGGTGGAGTCTTTTAGCTGCTCATCGAGCCAAGTCTCTTGTGCCGCGCCGAGCATGGTACGCTCGGGGGCTTGGACGCGGACCATCGTACCCATCGCAGCGAGCGGCACGTCAGAGGCTTCGAGCCCACCGATTTCTGTGAACCAGCTGATTTCATCAGAGCGTCCGGTCAGTCTGGTTTCGAGGCAGATCACAGACGCAACGTCACCAAAGTCATAGCGGCGATACAGCGCCTCACGCGGCTTGCCAACTTCGGGATCGCGCACCGGCATCCATTCTAGATAGGCCTGCACGGCGGCTTGTTTGCGATCGGTCCAATTGCCTTCGCCGGCTTCAGGATTGTGGTTTTCAGCGCCGGACCGGTATGAGTTATTGGTGCTCTCATGATCGTCCCATGTGCAGATCCACGGCGCTGCGGCATGGGCGGCTTGTAGGTCTGGATCTGTCTTGTACTGCGCATGGCGCGTGCGGTAATCGTCGAGCGAGACAATTTCCAATGGCGGCTCATGGTTGCGATCAATCGCTTGGCCGGTGCTGCCACCATAGCCATCAATGCCATACTCATAAATATAATCGCCGAGGTGGATCACCGCATCGAGCGGGTCAGCATTGGCAATGTCACGGTAAACATGGAAACGACCAAACGGGTAATTTGAGCATGAGATGACCGCGAACCGAACCGCGGCGTCGCCCGACGGTGCCGTCGTCTTGGTACGACCGAGCGGCGAGCCAATGTCGCCCGACGCCAATTTGGCGACGAAGCGGAAATAATATTCTGTGTCCGGTTGGAGCCCCGTCACATTGACCTTCACCGTATAATCACGTTCAGGCAGAGCGTAGCCTTGATCATACTTAACCGGCTTCTCCATCGCTTCATCTTCGAAGACGCCATAGCTGACCGGGACGGGGCGATTGGGAAAAGCCGCATCCGGCGTGACGCGCGTCCAAATAATGACGCTATCTGGAAGCGGATCGCCGGAAGCGACTCCGTGAATAAAGTTGACCGTACCGGGATAGGCCGCGCGTTCGTCTGGGCTGACTGTAATGCGCGATTCTGGTTCTAAGAGAGGGTCACGCTCACAAGCGGCTAAGCCGAGTATGCTAGTGCTTGCCCCCAATAATCCGCGTCGTGTTAGCTTGCCCATGGGCTCGGCTCTCCTTTGATAACTGCAATTGCGATTGCAGCATGACCTTCTTGCAGCTGTCGGTATATATGGTTCTTATGACAGTATTAACTGCTTTAGCAGGCGAAGCGCATAAAGGAACCCGGCTCGACCGATTCTTGAGCGAGCAGATCGAAACTTTATCTCGATCTCGCGCCAAGACTTTGGTCAAAGACGGGCATGTGCGCGAATTGCGGGCTGGCAAAGAGGCGGTCCAAGACGATCCACGCACCTCCGTGATCCCTGGGGTGGAATACATCCTGGACATGCCCGAGCCGGTGCCTGCAAGTCCCCAACCCGAAGCCATTCCGCTCGATATCTTGTTCGAAGATGATCATCTTCTCTTGGTCAACAAACCGGCGGGGATGGCAGTGCATCCGGCGCCGGGCAGTTGGCAAGGCACGCTGGTCAATGCGCTCTTGCATCATTGCCAAGGTGCATTGCCAGGTATTGGCGGGGTCGAGCGACCTGGAATTGTTCATCGCATTGATAAAGACACGACCGGTATTTTGGTCGTCGCCAAAACGGAGATCGCGCATCAAGGCCTGTCCACTTTGTTCGCAGAACACGACATAGACCGAACCTATTTGGCCTTAGTGCGCGGCGCCCCAAGGCCGCTTGCGGGAACGATTGAAACACAAATCGCGCGCAGCCCGCGTGACCGAAAGAAAATGGCGGTTGTCGAAGAGCCCGCTGGACGCCATGCCATCACGCATTATCGCGCGCTTGAGACCTATGGCGAGATTAGCAAAACTGAGGCGCGACCCGCTGCCGCCTTAATCGAGTGTAGTCTTGAAACCGGTCGAACGCATCAGATCCGCGTACATATGGCTCACCTTGGATGTTCGTTGATTGGCGATCCAGTCTATGGTCGTCATCGCGGCATCAAAGCGACAGGACGTGGCGACGCCTTTGACGTAGCCACGAGTCTCGCGCGAAAATTGACACGCCAAGCGTTGCATGCAGCGCGCTTAGGCTTTGTTCACCCTGTCACCGGCGAAAAGCTGATGTTCGAGTCCGAATTACCGGAAGACATGCGTGTCCTGCGCGATGCTTTGCAGCGCTTATAACTCTAATCGCGGACCATACGTGGTTTGCTGCCGTCGCCATTCCGCGCGAGGAAATAAGCAAAGCTTTCCGCCAATCGTTTCACGTCGCCGCGTAAGCGACCATATTTGTTGCGCAGAGAATTATAACTATCGAGATCGGGTCGATCCATCGCGCTCAGCGCCTGAACAGATTCCGGGATGGTCGGACCAAACGTGCGGTCCTTGAGATAAATCTCTTTCAATTCGGTCTCAGCATTGCGGGCGTAACGCGTGTTCTTAAACCTTGTGATCACAACAAAGTTTCGCGACGCCAGATGCGGCGTTACATTGTCGGTGACCCAATCTGAGAATTGTTTGGTGCCCCAGATCGATACGGAATCGGCAAGCGTCGGCGTGATGAATTGATCTGCGATGGATAGGCCCGCCCGCGCCAATGGTGACAGATAAGGTGGATTGTCGATCAGGATCACATCATAAAGCGCCACCAGCGGTTCAAGCGCCTGTTCAATGTGACCGGCGAGATAGCTGGCCAGGCGGCTTGGCGCCATGCCTTTGGTGTAGATTTTCTCTTCCAGTTCCATCTCGGTCAGGCGCAATTGCGTGTGAGCCGGCAAGATGGATATCCAGCCTGAGCGCTCATCCTTCTCTTCGGCGCGTCGCAGCTCTTCCAGCGTCACGGCATTCGGTAAGATCAGGTCCGCAATGCTTGGTGTTTCATTGTTCATGAACTGGTTGAGCAAGTGGTGTACGCCTTTGCCCTGCTTATAGGCCATTTGCAGTCCACGATCTGTGAGCAGCATCTGACTGGAATTGGCTTGAGGATCCATATCCACAACCAGCACTTCGGCGCCGTAATAATAGGCGAGACCGTCTGCTAGCATGAGAGTGGTTGTAGATTTCCCGACGCCGCCCTTCAGATTGGCGACCGTTGCGATTGTTGCTGACATTGGCCCTCGCTTCCAATCCCCGATTAATGGCACATCGCACAGATTTTAAAAGATGTAGTCTTCAATCGAACGGCAATTGGTTGCGTCATAGCCACAACGAGCGGCGGCGATGGACGATGGCCACAACGAAAAAAGGGTACGCTGTGGCCAGCATACCCTCGTTTGAATTCGGCTTATCGCCCTTGAATTAAGGGAATAAGCGCAGGGTGATGAAGACCCGAGACTCATCAAACGGTTCGAAATTCGATTCGCGATCCGTATACTGATATCCACCCACAAGGTGCATGTTGCGATTAACTTTCCAAGTCGCGCCGACGCCATAAGTGACTTGCTCATCTGTTCGCTCTGGGCGGACCAGCGGAACGGCTGGGAATTCGCGCTCTTCGAAGGTGACATCGCCAGCAAGGACGACATTGCGCATCAATTCATGCGCTGCGCCCAGGCCGTACTGCGTGACGACGATGTTTGGTGACTCGACACCGCCAGCATCGGCCACATCGCGGCCAGCGTTCGCTGAAAACGTCGTCAACTCTGTCGGAAACCACTGAACATCAGCGTAAAGCGCCAGCCCGTCTTCGGTTTCCAAAGTCGGGTGATCCGGTTCAAATGACAGATAACCGGCGCTAATCTCACCGCGCAGGTTTGCGGGGAGTTCGAAATTGGTGCCGACACGAATGATATCACCTGTGACATCGCGATTGATGCCGTTGGCGGTGAGTTGGTCATAGCTGCGTTCGACGCGCTCAACTTCGCCGACGATCGCCCAGTCACGGCTCATCGCATATTCTGCACTCGCGGCGATGCGGTTTTCATCAAAGTTACGGACATCAAGGTTGGCGACCGTGCCATCGGTAAATGCCAAACTATCGAATTCATGCGTTGCGGTCGATCCACGTAGGTGCAAGCGCACGCGGTTGAACTCGTAAGCTGAGTTGATTTCAGCGCCGGTTTTCTGGAACGAAATGCGCTCGGCGGCCGAGATATTACTACCGACATTCGAGCGATCTTCGCGGGCGTCTTGGAACGCCACGGAACCGGCAATTGCGAATGACGAACCGAGATCCAGCTGACCAAAGCCACGGACACCGTATTCCGTTGCATCTTCTGAGCCCGTGTCAAAATAGGATTCATTCTCGACGATCGCGTCAAACCCGAACATGTGGCGAGACATTGTGGTCTGCGCTGATGCTTGTCCAACGGCGCGAATGTTCGTGTCGTTCACCTCTGCGGGGCTGCCCGGCAGAGATTCATCGACGAGGAACAGGTTGCTGCTATTGGCGAGTCCTAATTCTAGAACGGGGCTAACTTCGAACGGTCCAACGCGGACCGGATCTGGGTCATAACCTTGCTGCCAACGCGCGTCGGCGGCTGTGTATCTGTCCCGAATGAAGAAATCATCTGCTTCTTCATTGGCAACGTCAGCGCCTTGATAATAGCTGCCATAAAAGACCCGATTTTCGTCATACGTGATGGATTCTACTTGAGCGTTGGCCGTGGCCCATCCCATCAAGCACGGAATTGCGATCAGTGCGGTTACTCTAATTTTCATGGGATTTACACTCCGTGGTTTCCCCTGTTGTGTCATCTTCTATGCCACAACACCCGTTAGCAAATTGCTGCTGCGCTCAAAAACCCGTGTTTTTAGAAGAAGCGCTCAAGAACGCGAATGGTATCTCCCGGCTGAATATCCGTGGTTGGAGTCAGCAAGATTTTGCGTTCATTGTCTCTATCGATTTCTTTGATCATGACTTCGCGCTTATTGGCGCGATAGGTAAATCCACCCGCAGTCGCGATGGCTTTTAGCACCGTGAGATCCGTCGAATAAGGGTACTCCCCAGGATTGTTGACTTCGCCAAGAATATAGTACGGGCGGAAATTCAACACCTGCGCGGAAACACGTGGTTCTTTTAGATACCCGTCTTTCAAACTGGTCTCTGTTGCGGTGATGAACTCGGTAATGGTCAGGCCTGCAGCTTGGACTTCGCCAATCAGCGGCAAAGACACTGTTCCAGAATTCGATACAATAAATTGACCGGATAAGTCGTCGTGACCAAACACGGAAACCCGAATTTCGTCGTCGGTACCGAGCCGGTATTCACCAGCCGCTTCGCGTTCTGAGGACACTGCGGTCTCGCCACTTGTACCTGGTGTCGATTGGCAGGCAGCGACGAGGACCATGGCGAACATGGCGCCGAAGAGCCGAAGGATGTTTTGATGGATGAACCTAGTCACATTATTACTCCTGTGTGTCGAGCGAATGGTTGGTGATGAACGTCATGCTCGAATTGGTCAGCTTCAATGCACATAGCGTCCCAGTGAAATACGCGCCAGTGTCGATATTGATTCGACGATGGTCGACGAACGGCGATTCGACGGGCGAGTGCCCATGGATGATATAGAGATCCTCGCGGGAAGAGGCGTTTAAAAACACATCGCGGATCCACAGCCGATCTTCATCCGCCTGCTCATCGAACGGAATTCCCGGCTTAATGCCAGCATGCACGAATCCGAAATTACCGATCCGGTGATGCGACGGAAGCGATTCCAGAAAGTTCACATGATTTTCTGGAATGGCTTGTTTGAGGGATTGCTGCGCGTCGCGCCATTGATCGACCGAGTTAACATTGCTCGGTGGAATTATGCCGTACGAGATCAAAGTTTCCCGGCCACCAAATGCCGACCAATCCGGTCCAATCGCAGGATCGTCGAGAAACCGCAACATCGCCTGCTCGTGATTGCCTTTCAAGAAAACCGTTTGGAATTCCGAGCCCGCTTGCAGGTCGCACAACAAATCAATGACTTGTTTGGATTGAAATCCGCGATCGATATAATCGCCCAGGAAAACAATCGTCGGAGGCGTCAGCGAGTCTTCGCGATCGAGACGGACCGCTGTAATCAGACGTTCCAAGAGATCGGCGCGCCCGTGAACGTCGCCAATCGCGTATACAGTCTGTCCGACCTCGATGCCGCCTGGGTGCTCGAGATCGTCCCGTTGAACAAATTGATCTGGGATAATCGCGCCCTCTGTCTTCAGAGAGTCGAGGCGCTGGAAAGTGGTTTCGGTCTTGGCGGGTGGTACCGGCGCAGGTTCGCGCGGAATGAATTGCTCTCGCAATTTACTCCACAGATTTGGTATCCAGTTCCAAAATCTTAAGTCTCTAGAAATCATCTACCTGGCCATTCGAGCTCAAGCACGTCCGCCTGTGGACGAGCTAACTAACAAACCGGCCAAATTTCAAGCTTTTATTGATGCATCGCGCCGGTCATAAGATCGTAGTGACCGCAAGATATATGCCAGCCCATAGGGCCAGGGAGCTGATGATAAAGAACCAGGACTTTAACCATACAGGCCAGGTCTCCGATTTATCATCATTAGAGGTCTCAGTGTTTCGCGGTTCTCGCAGAACGGATTGAGCGCTGTAATGAGCTGTTTTGTCCATGTGGGTCGCCCTCTATTCGTTTCCGTTTTGAGTGTGAGAGTGTTTCATTTTTGATAATGAGGATCGAAAATTCGAACTTGATCGCACCAGGCTTGATGACCGATCTAAAAGTTACGAGACGTCGAAACCAGGACCGCCGACGGTTCCGAAACCAGCTTCATGAGGGACTTGTTGCGGTGTCACCTATGTATGAAGAGGGCCGGAAACCCATGACAAGCTCAGTTTCGACCTGGCGTCATTTCCATTCACTTTCTTGGTCTCAGCGCGGCTGAAGGACGCAGTTTGTTCAGTTTCCGTTCAGACGGTAGAGCGTCATTTCGATATGGCAACGGCGGACGGCAGAATGTTACGAATGTTTATATGTTTAAAATTTGACGTAATCGCTCCCGCCATTGGAGAATCCGCTTGTACGTTTTCGTTAAGTGTGTAGGCAGACGTTCTATGTGGAAATTAACACATTGGTAACGTTATTTTTTAGAGTTGTGGGGACTTAGACAGAATGTCGAATTCAATTAACCGCGTCGACGCACCGGGCCTAGTTGAAAATCAGAATGCGTCAGTACATGCCAGCGTATCGAGTTTTATTAAACGGGGAATGGATATCGTACTGGCTCTGGTCGGACTAGTATTTGCAGCGCCGATCATGCTGATCGTCGCTATACTGATTAAATCATCAGACCGCGGAACTATTCTTTTCGCGCAAAACCGAATCGGTCTGCAGGGCGAGACTTTTAAGTGTTATAAATTTCGCACCATGGTGATGGATGCCGGGGAACAATTGCGCCTCTTGCTAGAGCGCGATCCGGAAGCCCGCCGTGAGTGGGAAGCAACACAAAAACTGAAGAAAGATCCGCGCATCACGGCGCTTGGACGTTTTTTGCGCAAATCATCATTGGATGAACTGCCACAGCTGATCAACATTTTGCGTGGCGAGATGTCGATCGTTGGTCCGCGGCCGATCGTTCAATCCGAGATTGAGAAGTACGGACCTTTCTATCCAAGCTATGCGGCAGTCCGTCCAGGTCTGACAGGCTTGTGGCAAGTGAATGGCCGCAGTGACACAGAATATGATCAGCGCGTTCAGCTGGATCGTAAGTATGCGGAAACTTGGTCAGTGACGTCCGATATGGCAATCGTTGCGAAGACCATTCCAGCGTTGCTGTTCTCGCGCGGCGCGGTGTAACTGGCCGCGACCAAGTCGGATACCAATGTGAGCGTCGGTTCGTAAGAACCGGCGCTTTTTTTGTGAGGTTTAGGGACGTCATGCACGCCCGATGGCGCGAAGGAACCTGATACTATGAGGCTGATTTCGCAGCGGGCGCTGCGTTGGTTTCAAGGCCATACAACTCGGTCACTTTCGATGAGAAGAAAGCCTGCGCTGTGCCGAGATGGAAGAGCGCGCGAACATAATCTGTTCGGGCGGAAGCGCGCGTCCGAAACGGAATTGCCGCCTTGGCCAAAAGCACCGCCGCCTTCGCAACAACTGGCAGCAATGCCAGAAAATTGCGCAGTGTCGAGCCGCGATACTTAACCACTTTTCCATACGTCACGCCGGCCTGAAAGCGGGTTTTCGAAAGCCAAGCCAAGCTCAGGCGATTCGGCGCGACCGGTTCACTTGCGGCGGCATCAGGCACGTATCGTAACGTGGCGCCCGCCCGGAAGCATTCGTGGAAAAACTCTGTGTCTTCCCCGCCGGTTCGGCCCCGATCCAAATTAAATCGCCGGCCTGCGATCGCAGGGTGTTTCACATTGAAGAATGAATTCCCGGAATAACCGGTAATCAGATCCTGATCTTCGAGAGTCTGTGTTGAGTGAAAGTCCGCATCCACGAGCCACGCTTCGGTGCCTTCTGGATAACGCGCCCAGACAGGTCCGAACGCAATATCGGTTTGCCCCTGTTGTGTCGCGTCCAGCATTGCCTTGAGCCAGCCTTCAGATACGGTTTCATCATCATCAATGAAGCCAACCCAGTCGCCCTTTGCGGCATCGAGGCAGGCATTGCGGGCGATTGAAATATTCTGTTTCGGCGCATGGCAGTATCGCACTGGGATTGAGATCTCAGTCGCGGCAGCTTCGACATAGTCCCGCGCTGACGGGTCGATATCATTGTCGGCGACGACAATCTCTACCTCACAGCTATCCGGTAGGATCATTTGGCCCAGCGACGCAATCGTCTCCGCAACCGCAGGGCGTCGATAAGTACAGATACAGATGGAGATGAGCGGCTTGGGCATAATTATACTGTCTCTAGCCGCGAGGAAGATGCCGGCGGATCGCGATGGGCGGTAACAACGCGCTCCAACGTGGTGCGCATGAGACCCGCGGGTTGAACAAAGACATCCAGCGGCAAGCTCGCCAACTGTCGCTTATAGGTATCAATTTGGCTCGGGTCTTCGACGAGGATTTCGACCAGGTCGGGCAGAGCCTGATCAAGCGGTTCGGCGACCTGGAATCCGCATTCCCGATCGCTGACCCATTGCGCGGTTTGAGTGCCGGCTGGACTGATCGATGGCGTGGCAAAGAACCCGCCCTCATAAATTCGGTTTGGTAACAGCCAGACCGAGTTGAAGCCTGCTTCCATGAAGTCGCCGGACCAAACTAAATCTAGTGCACCATAAATCTCAGCGAGATCTTCGGGCGCGCGATAGCGCCCAAAGAACTGAATGTTCTCGTATGGTTTGATCTGGTTGTCGAAGTCCGGGATTTCAGTGTCGGCGACAATCCCATGGATGCGGATCTCAACCTTCGGCCCAAGGCGTTTCGCGGTCTCGCAGAGTAAATCGAGGCTGCGCTGACAGCGCAATACGCCAACCCAACCAAGGCGGAGCGGTTTGGTCGAAACTGGCATGGCTTCAATCTGTGCCAAATTGGGACGGTCGCCGCCGGTGAATGAGTCCGTCAGTCGGTTCTCAATCAGGATGGGATTGTACTCCCCGGGATAGTGGCGCTCAAAATGATGTTTCAAGAAGGCGGGTGAGCTCACCACGAGCGCATCGCTGGCGCGCAAGAGGCGACGCTCTAACCCGCGCATTGCGGTGCCGATCACGTCGCTTCGGCAGAGCAAGCGGTGCACGTCCAGACATTCATACACCAATGGCACGTTCAGCCGGAGCTTGTTCTTGGCGCGCACCGCCACAGCCAGCATGTCGAGATTGCGCGCATATATAATGTCTGCTTTGGCCAACTGCGCCTGGTGTTTCAGCGCTTCGCTGGTGCCGGTGAATATGCTTTTGGCCCGATGAATAAAGGCACCCGGATGCGTTTCACCAAGATCGAAATTTTCCCAGCTTGTTTCCGGCAAGGGCCCACGGCGCATCATGTATCCGTCGACGCGCAAACCATCATCGTGGAAGCTTTGAATCCGCCTACGAATAGCGGCGTCATACGCATCATGACCAAAGAACGCGACTCTCATGGTTCCCCTACCTTCGTTCAATGCGGATGCGATGCAGGGATTAGGCCACTAGCTTTTGTCGTTCAGCGCGGACTTCATCTGGACAAAGGAATTGTCGTAATTGTCATTGCTGTTTTCGGTCAATGCTGGGGCGTAAGGGACCGTTTTCGGCTTCTTCTTATTCCAAGGCATCCAATCCATACGCGGCTCGCTGGAATAGTATTTCCGATAAGCTGTGTTGTTCGCGGCCTCTTCCGTGTGATGACGCTTGCGGGTCAAGTCGACCATGTTCAGCGCGACACCAAGCACGTCAGCTTTCATGCCTTTGAGCATTTCGACGGCGCGGCGTACGGCTGTGTGGCGCGAACGCATCCAGCGGACGATGAGGATTGTCTTGTCTGTTTTACTGGCAATCACACCGGCTTCAGCCATGAGCAGCAATGGCGCGGTATCGATCAGGATCAGGTCGTACATCTGCTTGAGCTCTTCAAGCAGTTTGTCGAAGCTCCGACTGCCAAACACATCATGCAATTGGCGTCCGTTTAGCGTTAGCGCCAATAAGTCGAGATTGGTGTACTCTTCGCGATAAATCGTTTCTTCCAGCGTACATTCACCGAGCAGGTACTCGACCAGACCGGTCTCTGGGTCCAAGCCGGCGGATGAGGTCAACTGACGACGACGGAAGTCTCCATCGATCACTAGCGTGCGTTCGCCAGAGAGCGCGGCCATACGGCCAAGGCTGAGCGTCAGGCTGGTCTTACCTTCATCGGGTAGAGACGATGCGATCGTCACAGTTTTGGTTTGATCTTCCATGGCCGCGATGGCGATTGAGGCGCGCATGAAACGCATCGCCTCTGCATAAGCCGAAAGCGGGTTCTGAACCAGGAAGTCCGCTGGGATCTTGTTGCCAAATCCGAGGAAGCGGATCGACTTAATCAACGGCACCGCGCCTAGACCTGGGACGCCGAACTTGCGCTCAATGTCTTCGACCGAAGCGATCTTATTGTTGAAAATCTCAAGAACGATGGCCAGGCCAAAGCCACAAATGCCGCCGAGCATCATGCCAATAATTAGATTGAGCAGCTTTTTCGGAGAGTCCGGAGACTCCGGTACCGACGCTCCAGACAGGATACGTGCATCAGATTCGATCAACCCATCTTGTTCGCGAGTCTCTTTAAAGCGAGACACAAATTCTTCGAGGATGGCGCGGCTGGCGGCCGCGTCACGCTCGAGGTCGTTCAAGCGAACTTGCGAAGAGTTGTTCCGCGCCAGGTTGCCGCGGGCTTGCGCGATACGGCGATCAATGCCGGCAATTTGATCTTGCGCGACTTCCACTTCAACCGCCAAATTGTCGACGATCCGGGCGACCTCAGCGGTAATCTGGCGATTATAGTCTTCTACCTCATTGCGGGCAGAGACCAAGTCTGGGTGACGGTCTCCGAGGGCAGATTCAAGCTGCGCGACGCGGCGGCGAGCATTCGCCAATTGCGTCTTCAGTTCGTTGATCACCACAGAATCGAGCACTTCGCTTAGCGCCTCGGTCCCGAACTCGCGATCCATTTGACGGCGCATGCTATTATAGCGCGCCCGGACCATGGCAACGTCACGTTCCATGTCGACTTTCTGACGCTGCAGCATGGCGATACTGGATTCTGTCAGAGTCGCGCCCTGCGCGGCGAGCAAACCAGAAGAGTTGCGGAAATCCTCAACCAGGATCTCTTTGGCCCGTACTTCATCCTGCAGGACGTCAACTTTCCCAGACAGCCAAGTTGTCGCCCGCTCGGTCGCGGCGAGTTTGGTCTCGAGCTGTTCTACGCTGTACTGATCCGCAACAGCATTGGCGAGCCGCGCCGCCATTTCAGGCGATGTACTGGTCGCTTTCACTTCCATCAAATAAGTCGTGCCGACCCGTCCAACTTGAATGCGGCGCATGAGATTCTCGAGAACCATCTCTTCGAGTTCTGCGTCCGTCATTGGACCGGTTTCTTCTTCCTCGCCGCCAAAATCGATCATCGCGAACAAGTTGCCGATGAGCCCCGGCTCTTTTTCTTCGATCAATGTTGGATTGAATTCCGGTTCAGACTTCAGATCGAGATTGGTCGAGACCTTCGCCAGCAGCGCTTTTGATCCCATCACGCGCACTTCTGTGTCGATCACAGCCGTACTGAGTCCGCCGCCACTCAAAACCGCGCCCAGATCAATAACGTTTGTTTGCGTGCTATCCACGATAACCGTGGCGCGCGACACATAGGTTGGGGTCTGGGTGAATGTCGCAAATGCAACCAGCGAAAAGATCACAGCGGCAGTTATCGAAATGACCATCAATCGACGCAAGGCGAGGTTCACAATCGACTTCACATCGCGGAAAATATTCTCCGCCGTCGACTCGCCACGAGACAGGGCGTCTGGTGCTAATTCTAAACTAACCGTCTGAGACATTATTCTGTGTCTTTCTAAGTATCACTAGTTCTGAGTGTTTGCTGACGTTATAAAGGCGCTTTTTTTGTGACGATACGCAGCAATTGTGCCAGAAATCCAGCGCCCCACGATAAATGCATTGCTGCCATCGCGAGTCCGGCCCAGATCCCGCACATCGACTTCTTCACCACCACGAAATAGGCAGAAACAAGTACGATTAGCATGATGTACGTCCCAGGCACCGTTATACTTAACGGGACGAGCGGCGCAATAAGCAAACCGAACAGACAGCCCAAAAATGCGGCCACTGGTATCAATTGACGCAACTTTGGAGGGGATTTGTGCTTGAAAACCGTCCGAGCGCGTCCTTTTCCATAATTGAAGTACTGTCGTGCCAGGCTGCTCAAAGATCCGCGCGGCACATATTCGATGCGAATGTCCGCATCCAGATAGATTTTACCACCCGCATCCGAGAGGCGCCGATCATACTCAGCATCCTCATTGTGCGAGAATGTTTCGTCATAGCCACCAACCTGGTTGAACCAATTCAATTCGAAGCCGGCATGATGACCATGATCGACATAACCCGACTTGGTTCCGCCGCGATGGGCGGATCCGCCTGATCCCAAGGGTGTGTCGACGATCCAGGCATTGGCGCGTTCGAAGCAAGAAGAGCCGACCGCATCCATGACGGTCACGACCGATGCCGCTTTTGTGGCGATCAGGCTCTCCGTCACAGATGCAATAAAGTCGGCGGGATAAATCGAGTGCGCGTCGCAGCGCACCATGAATTTTTTGTCGGCGGCGACTGGGTGCTCAGCCGCCAGGTTCAAGGCTGCCGATTGCAATCTCTTCGGATTGTCGACCAGAGTGAGGTTTGGAAACTCTGCCTTCATCCCTTCAACAATGGCCTGGGTGCCATCGGTGCTCATGCCATCGACAATAAGGATTGGAATGGACTTGGTTGAGTCTGTCACCAATGACCGAACGCAGGTCTCGATATGATCTGCTTCATTATAAGTCGGAATGACAGCCACGACCGCGGCAGAGAGTGGACTTGTATCGGGTGGGTTCGACATTTTTGCTTCCGACAATGGGATTAGTGACTTGAAGTTCGGCACGTGGCGGTTTTGTGCGAAATTGGTGCCAATATAGCCCTTGAAAAAGGACGCTCAGTTTTGCAAGGCCCATAGAGATGTTTCATCTTGGGAATTTGCTGTGAAGAAAACGAAGCAGGCGAGCGCTGAAAGTCGGATCAAGGCGGTGCAAACGCCAAAGTCCGATGAGGCGCGGTATTATGTTGACTTCGACCATACATTGCTTCGGTCAAACTCGACACAGGCCTTTCTGCGCGTCGCGCGCCCGTTTGCCTTCATTTGGCCTTTGATCGTCGTCATTGGACTCGCCTTTCGTGCATTCAAATTTAGCAAGCGTTCGCGCTTCATTTGGGAAGACGCGATCAAACTTCGCGTGGTGCGCGGGCTCAATCCATTTGCACTCTCTCGATTCAAAGCCATCGCACCAGAGATCGCTGCAGAACACTTAAACCAACAAGTCGTCGCGCAATTGGCGCCCGTTCCAAAGGCGCAAATCACGGTTGTTAGCTTTGGTGCGAAAGAGATTATTTCAGCGCTGCTGTCTGAAACAGAATTCGCAAACTGCGAGATCGTCGCCCCAACAATTGCGTCCGGCCCGAAAGACCGTCGACTCGGCAAAATGGCCATGCTTGAAAGGCATGGGCGCGTTCCGGGGACGAAAGACGTTTTGATGACAGATAATCTAGAAGATGATGCTGATATTGATGCGGCGGTTGGGAAAACTGTGCATGTCGAAGCCGATCATGACAGTTACGCTTATCGCCAGCCTTACATCCCGTTCTTCTATACTGCGAAGATCAAGCGCACGCCGAGCTTCTTCATCAAGCAAGTGGTTTTGGAGGAGTTACCTATCGTGCTGCTCGCCTTTGGGCTTGCGACCTTTGCGTGGAATCTTTCGCTATGGGCGTGCTTGACCTTGTTGTTCCTCGCGATGATCCTGAGTTACGAGCTTGGCTATGCGGAGAATGACCGGGTCGGTGAGCGAAAAGAAACCGCGCCGAAGCTGACCGAGGGTTTTTACAAGTACCATAATTACAAGCTTCTCCCGCATGCTTGGATCTATGCCACCGCGCTGACTGTACTGGCTTTTATTGTGCTCGGCGGAGCAGGGCGTACCGCGGCATTGGAGCATCTCGGCCTGTCGGCCTCAGTTCCGCTGTGGCAAAGTGTGGGTACGCTCACCGCCGCTTGGATCGGCGTGATGGCGGTCGCGCGGCTCATCTTCTGGGCATTCAACCAAGCCCCCTTGCTGTGGCGCGTGTACATTTATGCGCCGCTTCACATCGCCAAATATCTCGGCTTCCTGGTATTGTTTCCGATCAGCGCAGTCGGCTTGATTTTGGTTTACGCTCACATCGTGCGCACCTGGTCGCTTTACGCTGTGCGCCGCGCTGGCGGAGATATCGATTTCCTTTTGAGCCAATTGGTGCGCACTCTGTTTTTGATCTTTGGCTTTGCCATTCTCGGTTCGATAAATCTCGAGCTCATCCTAAACTGGCCGGCCGCCATAATATTGGCATTCTGCATCCTACGCGCGGTTCCGGAGATATTGAAGAAAGCAGGCTCAACCCAGAGGGGATTTGAGTAGACCGCCTTGGAGCCCTACGATATGGAAGGACAATCTTTCAATCGGCAGTAGGGTGGGTCAGTCAAACGGGCCTGACGCATGGGGGTCCGCGGATGAAACACACACATTTTCAACTCATCGCGTTGACGCTGTTCGCGTGCTTTGGATGTTTCAAAGCGGGAACCGCTGCTGAAGCACCAGAGAGCGAAGACGCCACCGTTGATCCCGGTCTCGAATTGGCGGTCGCTGTGGTTGAGGAACCAGAAGTTCCGGCGCTTCCACCCATTCATCCACCACTTGAAGCCAATCAAGCCTTCTTAATCGATTTCACCCAGCAGAAAGTTGGCGAAGGTTGGTACATAGCCGACCATGATGTCCCGAACGGACAATGGAAGAACGACTTTCGCGCCAGCAGCGTGAACTTCTCGGAAGAAGGCATGGATCTCAGCATTGAGATCAAAGATGAGTGGATGCCCAATGATTGGTTCTGGGATGGTGCAGAAGTCACGACGGAAGAGACGTTTCACTATGGCTATTATGAAGTCGAGATGAAAGCCGCCAAGGGATCAGGCCTGGTGTCTTCTCTGTTTACATATACCGGCCCATTTCATGGCACCCATCATGATGAGATCGATATCGAGTTCCTCGGCAATCGCCCAGAACATGTTGAATTCAACGTCTTTCAAGATGGCGAATCCCATGGCGCGAAACGCTACAAACTTGATTTTGATGCCAGCGAGGAATTTCATCATTACGGCTTCGACTGGCAGCCGGACTATATTCACTGGTACCTGAATGGTGAAATTGTACACCGCTTTGAACAGGCCGAGTTCGTGCCGAAGCTGCGCAAAAAAATCATGGTGAATTTGTGGACTGGAAACATGCCTGAATGGCACGGCCATGCCCAATTCGAACCTGGTGCTAAAGCACAATATCGGTGTCTGTCATTCAGTCCTGGTAAGGAAAAGACCCCGACCTGCTTTGACCGTGCACGGGGCTAAGAGGCGGACCGCGCGCCCTTTATCATATCGATTGCTGCTTTCGGCACACTTGGCGCCAATACCCGGACCAGGACCAGATAACTGACGACGCCCACCGGCACCAGGATGGCGACTTGCAAGATCGGTGGCAGCGTTTCCGGCAAGGCCATTTTCGCGGCCCAGACCAATCCCGCCATTCCGAGTGCACAGACGGCTGGAAGCCGCAGCGGAAAAAACTGATCTTTGAATGAGTAGCCGGCAAATTGTTTCGCCATGAGGGTGGCTAGCGTTAATGCCAAAAGTTTCTGAGCGATCAATACGCACATCACCGCCTCGATGGTGAACCCCGAAACCAGGAAGACACCCACGGCCGTAAAGATGGTGCTGATAATGGTGATCCGAGCCACCAGGACCGGGCGTCCAATGCCCTTCAATAGATTATTGTTGATGTCCTCAATCATTGTGATCGGCCCCAATAAAAGCGCGAGCTGCGTCGCCCGAACGGCGCCGGTCCATTGGTCACCAAACAATAGGGGCACGAGAAGGGGTGCCAGGACCAGGGCGCCCAAAAAAGCGGGCAAGACCAAATACATTGAAATCGCCGCAGAGTCTTTGATCACGCGATGCAACTCTTCGCGCGTGGCTTGGGCTTTGGAGAAGACCGGAAAGGCGACGGCGGCGAAGGGCGTGATCAATGCCTGACGCGCTTGTTCGAAGAAACGCAGTGCCATGTTGAACAGACCCAGTGGCGCAGTGCCCATTGCCCAGCCAATGATCGCGCCTGGTGTGGCGCGCTGGACCGCAACTGCGAAGCCCAACAAGGTTGAGTAACTGGCGAAGCTGAACAACTCTTTCAGGCTGGCGAAGTGAAATTCATAGCGCGGCCGATAGCCCGCCAACCAAGTAAACATGATGCAACGAATGATCCGCCGCGACAGCTCGAGCCAGACCAAGGCCCAGGCAGAGCGCCAGTAAAAAGCGAGCGTCACCCCGATAATGGCCGGTATGATCGTGCCTGCTATATCGACGGCGGTGATTTTCTTGAACTCGAGCTCTCGGATCAACAGCGCGGCGCTGGTCGCACTTAGCGGCCCGACCAGGAGGATGCATCCGATCGCACGGATCATTGGAATGAGGTCAGGCTGATCAAATATCCCCGCAATCGATGGTGCCAGAAAGAACAAAGCGACAAAAACGGAAAACGAAATAATCGTGGAAGCAGAATGTAGCGTGTTGATGTGCTTCGACGTCGTATTCTCATGCTGGATGAGAGAATCTTGCGCTTCGCCGTAGCAAAATCCTTCGGTCATCAACATCACGACCATGGCAATTCCGAACAAGCCAAACTCAGCCGGCGTCAGAAGTCGCGACATGATCATCAATGAGACTAAGGTACATATGATGCCGACCATGTTGCCGACTGAATTCCAAGCAACGGACTTCACAATGGTCAGAGTTGGAATTTTCATGGAGACCTAGTGCACCTTCTGCTGAACGCAGCGCCAATGATAAAGCGCGGAACGTGAAGCTCCGCGCTTTCTCTTAAGCAATCTTTGTTCCAGAGGCGAGCGGTTTAGCCGCCCATTTCGCATGTGCTTTGGGTGTGCTGGAAAACCAAGCTATATAAAGCTGAGTCCAGCACCGCCAAAATTGCTGAGATTCGGCAGGGCCGTAGCGATTTCAGCGTCGTCCAAACCAAACCAGCGACCCAAAGGCTCAGCAAACTGTTCCACAGAGGTGGTCGGAATCAATCGGCCGTTGCCGGCATCGAGATCATGGCCGAGCGTGGCAGGCGGGATGTCGCCATAGATCCGGCCACCTTGAACGGCACCGCCAACCACAAAATGGTGACCACCCCATCCATGATCGGTGCCGTCACCATTGACGATCAGCGTGCGCCCAAAGTCTGAAGCTGTGAACAGGGTCACATCATCATTCAGGCCAAGCTCCTGCATGGCCTGATGGAAGGCGACTACGCTTTCATCAATTTGACGCTGCATGCGCGGTATCGTCGTGACTTGCCCGGAATGCGTGTCGAACCCGCCAACGGCCACAAAGAACACTTGGCGGTTCACGGTCAGGGCGTCGCGAATGGCGATTGTATTGGCCACGGCTTGCAATTGCCGTCCCAGATGACTGTCGCCAAATGTCGTTGAGAATGGTTGTAGCGTTTGCAACGCGGTGTTGAACGTCTCATTCGTAGACAAAGCCGTGCGCATAGAGTTGGCAATGTCTCGCTCGATCAAATTTGGCGAGTTGAATTGCATGGCCTCGAAATGCTCGCGCAGCAATTGATATCGCGCTTCCCCGTCTGATGACCCACGAGAGTCGCCAAACATATCGAGCGCATCGACCGTCGGTGCGCCGCTTAAAGCGATTTGGTAAGGTTGGGCTTCTTGCCCTGTTAGATAAAGCTCGTTGCCAAGGCTGGTAATCGTGGTGAAATCCCGGCTGCTGCTATTTGCACCGCTAATCAGCGCTGCATCTGCAAACCTGCCGCCCCATCCGAACTGCGCCCCTTCAGGCGCACTCGACATCCAAGTCGCTTGTTGGTCATTGTGTGAGAACAGGCGTTTCGGTTGCTCGACGCTGTCATTCTCATATTGGGTCCGGTTCAACGGGCGAATGAGTGGCCCGACATTGCCAACAATGGCGGCGTCTTGACTATCAAACAGCCCCTTCAGGCCGGACAATTCCTCTGGCATGGCAAACTGCCGAGACCCGAACTGGCTTGCGTTTGAGGGGTTCAGCGGCAGCAATCTGTCGCGGGCGCGGGTCGATCCGCCTTGAATGCCATTATACTGACTTAGCAATGGACCGCGAACATTGGCAAAGGTGTCATACGAGCTTTGATCATAAGGCAGGATCGTGTCGTAATTATCGAGTCCTCCTAGGAGGAAGACACAAACCAAAGCCTTGTAGCCGCCGGTATTGGCAGCATGCGCTTGAAAGGCCGAGAGGGAGGAGCCAATTCCGGCCATCGAGGCTGCACTTAACGCGCCTGCGCCGGTGAGAAATGCTCTGCGTGTTGTTTTCATCTGCATATCTCCTATCGCTGGACCAGATAGTCGGGCGACGTCATCATCATCAGAACCGCCATTTTCACACGCAGATCCGCGCCGTCATAATTCGGATCGTTCGGATCGGTCAGCGGAACGCGCTCGATGAAGGATTGGATTTGGGTTCGCGTCTCTGGAGTTGAGAGACCATAAGTCACCAGAAGATCGAGGTGATTGATCAGACCCTCTGGATCACTCGCCAATGCCAGTTCGTCGGCATAGTTCGGAATGAAACTGCTCGCATCCGCACCGCTTTCCTGTTCGGCAGCAAGACCGAAGATGAAATAGGTCATGAAGTTTGAGTAGCCGGATAGGGTATTGGCGTTGACCAATTGCATTTCGGGCATGGTCAACCCAACCGCTCCGGTCTCTGTGCCCGGCGCGACATAGCCGGGGCGGTAGAAGTTGAACACCGATGGTGACTTATATGGCGCCTGCGCGAGCGCGCCGCCATCACTAGTGTTCCAAAGTGGGAATGTGTTGACCGGCGTGACGGAATTGGCGCTGAAGGTTCGCGCCCAATGGGTAAACCGCAAGATCGGTTCCCGAACTTTCCCAAACTGGGCGTCATTCCGACTGCTCGGATCAACCGCGTCTGGGTCAAACAAGATTGCCGCAACAGTCGCAGACAGATCGCCCCGTCGACCATCACCGACCACGGTCCCGTTGGGCAATGTGTAGGCGCCATTGGCAAAAGCCGTGGCGACGCGCTGAACATAGTCTGGTTCTGGGTTGCTGGTGACCAATCGCTGGATGAGTTGCCGCGACACGAAAGGCGGTGTGTTCTGATGATTGACCAAGGCGTCGAGTGCCAGATCGATGCTTTCTTCAGGGCCCGTTCCGGCTGGAATGGTTGTGCCGAGGAAGGATTTTGCTTCGTCCGAATGAAATTCCGGATAGGCTTGCATCGGCGAATATGTGGCGTCGCCGGGCAAGGTCGGGAAGTCGAAGAAGAAACGGCCGCCTTTAAAACTCAGTCCAGTAAACACTTTCGCGAGTTCGGTCACATCGCTATTGGTATAGGTCTCAACTGCCTCGCCGTTCTGCAGAACGACATCGCCGTCCAATTCAAGTTGGACAAGGCCGATGGAAAAGAGCTGCATAATCTCACGCGCATAATTCTCATCTGGCATGCGAGCCGAGTTTGGGTCGGCCTTAGCGTTCTGGAAATAGGTGAGATAATCGCCCATGGCGGGGGAATACGTGACGTCTTCCAACAGGTCGCGATAGTTGCCAAACGCGTTGCTGACCAGAATATCCTGATAATGCGCGACAGTTTCAGGGACTTCAAACAAAGCCTCGGGCTCGCGGCTGGAGATAACGAGAATTTGCGACAAAGCGAATGCCACGCGCTGACGCAACTGATCGTCCGCGCGAACCGCATTGATCCAGAATGAGAAAGTCGGGATCTGCTTAACTTCGCAATTGATACCGCCATCAGCGGAACAGCTATTCGTTCGCTGTAGCTCGCTCAAAACGAAGTCCAGATTCAAAGTCGCCGGCTTGTTGAACTCTGCCAGAATCCAGTCTGAGGGCGACGTTCCAGTGAGCGACTGAATGTCGGATTGTGTCGGGCCAAACGTGGCGCGCGTCAGGAACAACGCCGTTGATTGCTGCGTGTCAAACGACGCTCCAATCGCCGCGCGTGACCCAGCCGGTGGAGGCGGCGGAGGGGGTGGAGGCGGCGGCGGCGGAGGTGGAGGGGGTGGCGGAGGGGGCGACGCGGGCGGAGGCGGGGGCGGTGGACTTCCGGCATTTGGGCTGGCAATTGTGCCATCGCCGCCACCACCGCCACCACCACAAGCAGTGAGACCAATCGCCAGTGCGAACGCCGCACTTTGGGCGTACAACTTGAACTTATGCGACCTCATCGCATTATACCCTTTCTGAGCATTCACTTACTGGCAGTCCTTGCCAATGCAGCGGTATATTTCTCAATAATCCGCAGGCGGCCACTTACATTGGATTAACGAATTTGAACACAGGTTTATCCACAGGCGCGAACAAGTTCGAATTCGTGAATGGGTGTTCGCCGTAATCGCCCGTGATTATTACGATTTGCAGGCGATGAATTCAACTCAGGCGCGAGACTTATGAAAGAAGTTTAATGTGTAATCTTTCATGATTTCAGGGTTTTGCGCGTCAAATTCTCCAGCGCGAGTGTCTCGAATGGACAAATCTCCGCCTTCGTGATCAAAGCGCAAGGTGGTTTGAAGCGCGATTCCAGTGGAGAAATAGCTATGGCAAAAGGTCTCGTGACGCTGTTCGGTGGGTCAGGATTCATCGGACGCTACGCGGCGCGCCAATTGGTGAAGGCTGGATACCGTGTGCGCGTCGCGGTGCGTCGTCCACATTTGGCCGGAGAAGTTCGTTTGGCAGGAGCGCCCGGTTGGGTGGACATCGTTCAAGCGAATGTTCGTCACAAGAGCTCAATCCAAGCCGCGATCGCAGACGCTGATGCCGTCGTGAATCTGGTCGGCATTCTGTATGAGCATGGAAAGCAGAGTTTCGAGGCCACTCAAAGAGATGGCGCGATTAACCTTGCCCAAGCCTGTGCCGAACAGGGGATTGAGACCCTAATCCACGTTTCAGCGATCGGTGCTGCGGCGGACGCACGCGCCGAATATGCCGAGACGAAGAATGACGCCGAGGTCGGAATTCGAGACGCTTTACCTGAGGCGACGATTTTGCGCCCGTCCTTGGTGTTTGGGCCAGAGGATGACTTCTTTAATCGCTTTGCGGCCCTGGCCTCGCACCCGCTCTCGACCGTGGCGCCCTTTCTTCCCGCGATTGGCGGTGGCAAAACCAGGGTCCAGCCGGTCTATGCAGGTGATGTTGCTGAGGCAATCGTGAGGGCGGTTGAAAATCGAGACGCACGCGGGAAGACATATGAACTTGGCGGACCAAGCGTGTATTCTTTCACCGAGATCTATGACTTCATTTGCCAAACGATTGATCGCAAGCGCTTTTCGCTGCCGATTCCGTTTTTTATCGCAAAGCCAATGGGTTTGGCGTTTGGAACTCTATTTCGCTATGTTTGGCCGCTATCATCAGGAATTCTCGGCGCCCCGCCTTTGACGGGTGATCAGGTTGAGCTTCTGAAGGCCGACAATGTTGTCGCAGATGACGCGCTCACTTTGGCGGATCTCGGCGTGACTCAGTTGGAGAGTATTGAGGCGATCGTCCCCAGCTACCTTTACCGTTTCAGACCTTACGGGCAGTACCATCAGAAAAGCGAAAACGTCTGAATCTATCAGATGATGCAAGGTGCCTGAGAAATGGGCACGGAACCTGCATTCTGCGGGCTCAGGAATTGTATGTATCGCCGGTAGCAGACGCGTTCAGCGGATTAGTAGCCAGAAAGTCGTTTGTGCGCTAGGCGGTCGAAGGTGGGAAATAGGGACGACGCCATGCGGCACGATCCGATTAATGAGAGCAATTGGTCAGAAGCGGTGGCCCTTTTGTGTGAGGGGTTTGACAAGACGACACCCGACTTCTGGAATCGTGGTTTGGAGCGATGGTCAGCGCTCGTCGATGACCCGTATGCTGAGCCACTGGGTTACATCACCCGCGGCAAGAATGATGAAGGCCAGGCGGTTTTGCTGACCTTTCACAGTCCCTTGGTCTCGCCGGAATATGGGCAGGCGGTGAATTGCTCATCTTGGTACGTTCGCGACAAATATCGCTTGTTCGCGCCGACGATGTTGCGCAAGATTTGCGATCAAGACGGCAAGTCCTTCACCGATTTTACACCAACGGCATCGGTTGAGAAAGTGCTTGCGAAGAGCGGGTATGAATCCCTGAATTATCGGCATGCGGTTTTCCCATTACATGTGCTCTGCGTTTTGCCATCGCTACGTGTGGTTGGCCAAGCGGAGGCCCTCGCAAAAGCGAAAGACAACCGCCTCAGCGACCGAACTCTCAAAGATCACGCAGAGATTGGTTGCTTGGTTTTCGGCATTGAAACGTTAGACGGCGTTTCGCCGATTGTCTTGCGCATCATCACACGCAAGAACGTCCTTCGGACGGCTGAAATTCTCTATGCTGCGGACGCCGATCTGCTGGTAAAGGCGATGCCTGGAATTGCTCGAAAGCTGTTCTGGCGCGGGGTAATGCTGATCGAATGCAGTTTACCCGAATCCACACAAGTCCAGTTGCCATATCGCGACCGTGGAGTATTAGCCCGATACGTAAAGGGGCCTTGGCCTGAAGATTGCATTGATTACTTGTACTCAGAGATGCCGATCCTCGGTGTGTAAGAGACGGTTTCAATCAGATTTAATTGCAGCGAGTGCATAATATGGAGATCGTTATGACGAACACCACCACCGTGTCAAAAGACGTGGTATCCAAAGAAACAGCCGAATTTATCAAAGAGCGGTTCCCTGGCTTTAACGGTGTCGAAATCGGCGGCGACACGCCCCTGCTCGACAATGGCGAAATTGATTCTCTCGGCATCCTTGATCTAATGAACTTCCTGGAAGAGCGCTTCAGCATCGAACTGACCGATGATGATTTTCTGCCAGAGTATTTTGAATCCCTGAGCACGCTATCCGAGCTGGTTCTATCTAAGGCACAATAATGACTCCGTATCTGACACATCACCTTCTTTGGAATGGCCAACCTGACGACAAGGTGGCGCTGATCCAAAATGATACCCAGGTTGATTATGCAACTTTCCGCCGCAAGACGGTGGCGCTGGCGGCAATCCTCCAGCAAAAGGGGCTTAAACCTGGCGATCGCTGTGCGATCTACGTGCCGAAGGAACTGTCAGAATGCTGGTCGATTTTCGCTGCCAGCGCAGCGGGCGGCGTATTCGTGCCGATCAATCTGCTTTTGAAAGCCCCGCAGGTTCGTCACATCATCGAAGATTGCGACGCGCGCATTCTGGTCACCACCAAAGCGAAGTTCGCGACCATCTCCGACGAGCTTGGCGCGCTTGAAGGCTGCGAGTTGCTGTTCTTAGACGACCTGGATCTCGATCAAGACGCGGCGCTTTCTCCGGACCTACAACTGGGCGAAGATCTTGGCGCAATCATGTATACGTCCGGCTCTACGGGGCGTCCGAAAGGCGTGATGATTTCGCACCGAAATTTGCTCGCCGGCTCTCGTATTGTCTCGCAATATCTTTCTATTACCTCAGAAGACCGCCTGGCTGCGGTTCTGCCGTTTAGCTTCGACTATGGGCTGAACCAGCTGATTTCGTGTGTTGAACAAGCCGCGAGCCTGGTGCTGGTCACGTTCCGCTTTGGCGAAGACATTATCAAAGCCGTCCGCAAGTATGAGATTTCCGGTCTTGCCGGCGTCCCAACCGTTTGGGCGATTTTGATTGGCAGCGCGCCGTCTTTGAAAGAAACACCGCCCCCAAGCTTGCGCTATATTACCAATTCCGGCGGCGCCGTTCCGACCAATACAGTCGAACAATTGCGGACCTTGCTGCCCGATACAGAAATTTTCCTGATGTACGGCCTGACCGAAGCGTTTCGGTCGACTTATCTGCCCCCCGAACAACTTTCCGTTCGCCCAAGCTCCATCGGAAAGGCCATCCCAGAGTGTGAGATGATGGTCGTAAAGGACAATGGGGAACTCGCCGCGCCTGGTGAGACAGGCATCCTGGTCCACCGCGGTCCAACGGTCTCTATGGGGTATTGGAAACGTCCGGACGCGACGGCGAAAGTTATTCGTCCGAACCCCTTGAAAGAAGATCATACCGGGGTCGACCTGGTCTGCTATTCAGGTGATTTGGTGCGGATTGATGAAGAGGGCTATCTCTATTTCGTTGGTCGTAATGACGCGATGATCAAATCCTCAGGCTATCGCATCAGTCCAAGCGATGTCGAAGAAGCCCTCATGGCGACGGGTCATTTCGCCCAAGCCGCGGTGATCGGTATTCCGGATGATACGATCGGGAAGCGCGTCCACGCGGTTGTCACGGCAAAAAACGGCAAAGAGGTTGATACCCGCGCCGTGTTGAAACAACTTGGTCAGGACTTGCCAAACTATATGGTGCCGAGACAGATTGAGATCTTGGACGCTCTGCCGAAAACACCGAACGGCAAGGTCAATGTAAAGCTGCTCACGGCTGAACGCAGCTAATTGGGACAAAAGAGTAGATTATGGCTTTAGACGATATTTCCGCATCCGTTCACGGCTCTGATTTGGCCGTCAAGGTGGTCAATGATCATTGGAATGTTCGTGACGGCGTATTGGAAGTTGAAGGCCACCTTCTCACCGACCTCGTGGCTGAGTATGGAAGCCCGCTCTATGTCTATAGCGCAGCGCAGATGCGCGGGCGCTTGCAACAATTGCGCACGGCGCTCGGCCCGCGGTTTGACGTCTTTTTCTCAGTGAAGGCCAATCCCAACCCGGCGGTGCTGTCGCTCTTCGTCAATGAAGGCGCGGGTCTCGAAATCGCGTCGGCAGCGGAATATATCCGCGCGCGAAAAGGCGGGGCCGATCCAAAGCGCATTCTCTTTGCAGGTCCTGGTAAGACCTATGAAGAACTCGATTATGTGATTGAGAACAGTATCGGCGAGATTCACATTGAATCCTTCGAGGAGATCGATCGGCTCGCAGAAATCACCCAGAAACATGGTGTGACGCTAGACGTGTCGGTCAGGGTAAATCCGGCGGCTGAAGCCCAAGGCGGAGCCATGCGCATGGGCGGCGGTCCGGCAGCTTTCGGCTTGGATGAGGCGTATCTCGAAGACGTCGTCCCGCGGATCCAAGCTATTCCAACGCTTAACCTTCATGGGCTTCATTTGTTTGCGGGCACGCAAATCCTCAATGCAGAAACGCTGATCACACAGTGGACCGTCGGGCTGAGGATCGCCAAGCGGATGATCGAACTGGGCGCGGAGCTGAAGACGCTCGATTTTGGCGGCGGCCTCGGCGTGCCTTACGTGCAATCTGACAAGCATTTGGATCTGGACCAAGTCGCCGTCGGTGTGGTGTCTTTGCTCGAAATGATTGATCAAGACCCAGATTTGGCGTCGCTCAATCTGATGGTTGAACCAGGCCGTTTCCTCGCTGGACCGGGCGGGCTCTATGCCGCGCGCGTCACCAGTGTCAAGGAATCCTATGGTGAAGTTTTCGCGATCACCGATGGTGGTATGCATCATCACTTGGCCGCGTCGGGAAATCTCGGGCAAGTGCTCAAGAAAGACTATCCGGTTATTCTCGCGAACCGCCTCACGGATAGCGGCGACACGCCGCAAAAAGTTGTTGGCCCGCTTTGTACGCCTCTGGACACGTATGGCCGCAAAACCGTTCTGCCACGCCCGGAAGTCGGAGATGTCATGGCGATCCTGCAATCCGGGGCTTATGGCTTAAGCGCCAGTCCGGTTGGCTTTCTGAGCCATGCGATGCCAGCTGAAATTTTGGTTGATGGCGCGACGGTGACGCTGATCCGACCAAAGGGCACGTTCGAAAACCCGTTGACCCAATTGCCTTAAATGATCAGCGCACCTGGTCGCGTTTAAGACGAAAATCTATTCCTCGTCTTCCGTATGTTTACGCACGTGCTTCTTGACGATGATCTCAACGTCTTTGTCCTCGACGCCGGCCTCAGCCAGAGCTTCCTCGATTAACGCGTCTAAATCGGCCTCAGAAAGTTCCTCGCCGCCGTCGATCCGTTTGACCACGACGCTCTTTTTCGACTCAACTTTCAACTCACCGTGAAGGTCTCCGCCAGCGTCTTCTGAGAATTCCAGGATTTTAACGGTTTTCTTCGTGATCGTCTCGCCGTCCTCGCCCAATTCTTCATTGGTGCGAATAATTTCAACGCGATTGCCTGCCGCCTCCAGCTCTTCGCGGCTGACGCCACCCGAATTGTCTGTATCGAGCTTCGCAATAATATCAGCGTCGCCACCGGGATGGATTTCGCCTTCGGTAATCACCCCGTCGCTATTTTTGTCCAGCGCATCAAAGACCTCGGAGTCAGCAGCGGATGGGAGGGCAGCAACGGAAAAAACGCCAAGGGCGGCGCCCGCGGCGGTTGCGAGCGTTTTGAAGCGATGTCGAGCAAGTGTCATAGTTATTTCCTGGACCGTGTTGGGTTGTTCAACCAGTCGGGCTTCCTCGATATAGGCAGCAATGTATCGCCTTAGAGCTTGCGATGCCGTCTCGCCGCGTTGCCGCGTGGCTTCCATAAATTCGCGCTTTTGCTCATATGGAAGGCGAATATCGAGACTTTCGCTTTTCTTCTCTTTGCGACGTGTCATAACTTACCTGATCAGTTTGGCCGGACCAGCGGTCCACACTTTTCGACTTCTGCGTTCTAATAAAAGGATGATTGTGCCAAGACGCTACCAAAAAAGTGTCAGGACACGCCAAATTATTCAGTTATTGCGCCGTTTTTGGCGGTTTTTGATCTGGGCTTTTTGGGTTAAAAGCGGCACGATCTTTGCTCCCAAAGGGATGAGTTTCGAGTACTAAGCGATTATGACAGCTAGCGTGGCCCCACCCCCAACCCAAACGCTCGGAGCGGTGTACTTGCCGTTCAAGGGCGGAAGGGTATGGGAACAAGCCCTGTTGGTGCTTTGGTTCATAATCACATTCCTGCCTTTGGAAGGCGGCGCTATATCAGCTTTGCGATATCTGTTCGTGCTGTATTTCATGACCTTCTTGGTTCTGGATGGACGAACGATCGGCGCCAATTTGGCCAGGTCGTTTTGGCTGTTGCCGTTGCAGATCTTGGGTCTGCTATCAGTCTTTTGGGCGCCGTTTCCAGATGCCGCGCTGCGCACCGCGTTTTTGTATCTCACGTCGACCTTGATCATCATCATTATCGCGTCGCGGTATACGCCGAGGCAAATCCTCAGGTGTATGATGTTCACGGCAATGCTGGCGTCGCTATTCGTTCTGATCACACCGAATCCGATGGACTTGGGCGGGCCGTATGGCAGTAAGAACAACCTCGCAACACATATGCTTTTGGGATTCATTCTCTGTTTCTCATTTGCGCTCGACAGAGACGAGACGGCCTTAGTCCGCTTGCCGGCCTTTTTGTTCGCGCTCATCGCGGCGTTCATCACAGTCATGGCCAACTCGACGACGGCATTGCTGTTCCTCATGGCGACCTGCTTGATCATTTTGATGGCGAGGGTCGTCTTTCTGGATCTCAGCCGCATTAAAAATATGCGGTTGATGTTGTTCATTCTCGGCATTGGCTTCGCGCTGGCCTTGGCTTATGCCGCGCTCGTGCTCGTCGACCAGGCGGCTTTGGACAGTTTCCTGGGCATGTTCGGTAAAGACTCTACGCTGACCGGGCGGACCGCGATGTGGGCCGCCGCATCGGAACAGATTGAACAGAACCCGGTCCTTGGACGAGGAATGGAAGGCTTCTGGTATTATGATAGCGGCGTGGCACAAACGCTAAACGAGAACGATCATAAGCCGTTTGGGACCAAGCTGACCTTTCATAATTCCTATTTAGAAGTTGGGGTGCATTTGGGATATGTCGGCTTGGTATTCTTCATCATCTCGCTTGTTTGGGTGGTGCTGACGATCGCCGGGAAAGTCTTTCAAGACCCTGACATGGTGGTGTCTGCATTTGCCGTGATCGTATTGGTCAGCATGATTCACACGTTCACAGAAACCGTGCTCTGGGGCACGTTCGACGCGCAAGGAACCTTGTTCTTTATCGCTGGCGCCGCGTTCGCTGGACGCGAGCGACGAAAATTCCTCGGAAACCTAGTGGTCCGACCGTCAGCCGTATCGACGGCCTAGTCACGACATCGATGCGGGATCGAAGTCCCTCACATATAAAATGATTGAGCATTTGGTTAGTCGTCTGAGCGCCCGCGCAGAGTTCGCCCAAGTGATTGCAGCCAAGCGGGGCGCGCCGCGGCATCAATATCCCAGCTCATCATCGTTTGCTTGGCGTTGGCTGGCACCAGTCCAAACAACATCCACCAGACAGAGCGAAGCACTGATTTAAGACCGCTCTCGGTCTCCGCGTAGGCTGACTTGGTTTGCTGCGCCAAAGTGGCGATCGAATCTTCAGGATATGGATGTTGGTCAGCTTCAAACAGGAGCGAAATCAAGCGCTCTTTGATGGTTCCGGCATCGGTGGCACCGAGGTTTGGCTCGACGTCCAGACCTAGCCGCTGGGAATGCTCTTTGATCGAGTCATATCGTTCATAAGCATGCGCCAGGCGCCAGCGCGCGCGCTTCGCATATGCCTTTGCAAACTGTGAATGTTGCGCACCGTGTAGGCGATAAGCCGACATGGGCTCTTCGAAACTCGCGCTCGGACCGTAAAGCGGCACTGTCGCTGTCAGATAGCCATCACCGCCCTGACGATACTTTTCTGAATCCATAGGCAGGACTTTTTGCAAGGCGTCGTGGGCAAACACCAAGCCAGACGTGATGGTGCCACGATAATCTCCGACCGTCCGCAATTGTTCCGAAAGATTGCCATCCGCCAGCGGGCTTTCGAGGGGAGGATGAAGCCCCCAAAGCTTGCCCTGATCGTCTGCATATTTCATTCGGTAGTGATAGATGACCGTCTCAGGCTGATAGTTTTTAAGGATCCGGGCGGTAACGCCTGGCAACATGAAATCGTCAGCATCGAGAAACATAACAAGCGTGCCAGTGGCTTTCTCGAAGCCTGCATTGAAAGCACCGCCATGACCTTGGTTGTATTCCTGGAACACCGGAATGATTTGATCGCCAAAACTGCTAATGATTTCGCGCGATGAATCGGTCGAACAATCATCTACGACAATAATTTCCGGGCGCGGGTCCTGGCTCAGCAGACTCTTGATCGCGGTGGCTATAAAGGCTTCATAATTGAAGCTGGTAATGATCACAGAAAGCGTTGGCTGTGTGTTCGTCATCGGTCAAACCTTAGAAGCAGCGTTTCAGCCTCAGGCGCATGCTATTTATGTGCCAGTCTGTGCCATTGCCAGAGCGGGATCGCCAACCGCTTTCGCCGCAGCATTGCGAATGGTTTGAACTTCGATATCGGCCTCAGCAACAACACTGACAATTTCGGCGTAACGTTCAGGACTGATTCCGTACGGCGTATGGTCGGGACGAATGTCGTGCGCCACGAAGATCAACCAGCCATTCTCCGCCCGGGCCTGGTCGATCCATGCCCGCGTTTGTTCGGCGGTAAGATGGTGATCGAGGCCGACGACTTTTAGCAGTGCCATATCTATCATGCCGCTATTCACGCCGCTCCATACGCCGCGGCAGATGGGAAAGCGTTTCTGAGCAACTTTTTTGACCCGCGGCGAAACATTGCCGAACGGATAGGCCATAGAGACAAATGCATCGGCGTTTGTCATTTCCTCAAAGAAGGCCTGATTGCGGGTAAATTGGTCCTCAATTTCTTGATTGTTCAGACGCAGCAGATTGGCGTGGTCGTACGTGTGACAACCAATCTCGTGGCCATGCGTGCGCAACCGCTGAATGTCCGCCTGAGTGTAATAGTCCTGTCCGTCCTCATGGGCATCGCAGAATGAAGCCGCCGGATAAAAACTGCCCTGAAAGCCATGTTTTTCCAACTCGGTTGCGCCGATCTCGATCGCAGATTTGGGGAAATCGTCATAAGAGAAACTGACAATTGGCGACTGTAACACGCTCTCGTGCAGATTCTTGTTGCGAACGCGTGCCAATCGGAAGTTGACGCGATCCATCACGGAGATCGTATTGCTCATTGGTTCGGTCTCTTATTTGCGGTTTGGCACCGGTCCCCCGAGCCGTCCTAATTTGCATAAAAAATCGCAGTGGCTTCATCAACTGCAAATAGAGTGCCGAATGTTACTATGGATAGATCCTACATCAGACCGAATACGGGGGCGGCGAGGATTAAGCCAACCCCGAGCAGTAAGCGATAGATGACGAATGGCAGAAAGCTCATGCGTTTCAGCAGGGTCATTAAGACGTGGATCGAAGCGATGCCCGAGACAAAAGCGATGATGGCGACGATCATCCCATCCTGCAGCGTCACCAGCCCTTGTGCGGTCTCGGCGTCGATCAAACCCAACGCGCCATATAGACCGGCTGCGGCAAGGATAGGGGCGCCAATAAGCATTGAAAACCGAGCCGCTTCGGTGCGTTCATATCCGAGCGCGCGCGCCGCAGTCATGGTGATGCCAGACCGGCTCGTGCCAGGGATAAGAGCGGCAATCGCTTGAGTGGCGCCGATCAGGATCGCGTGACCGAGTGTCATATCGGCTTCGGTCCGGTCTTTGCCGCCCGCCACATCAGCCCACCATAGCAGTAAGCCAAATCCAATCGTCGCGCCCGCGACCGTCCAGACGCTGCGCAATTGTGCTTGGATGCTCTCTGGCACAAACACCTCGTGGGCGATGGCGGCGATCAGCGCAATCGGGGTCGCGACAATGATACACAGCGCCAGCTTGGCACCGCGCGAAAGCGGCGCTTTTCTAAAACTCGCCCCAATCAATTCAAACCCACCCAATGTGGCGGCGACCACGTCTCTGCGGAAATAGATGAGCATCGCCGCCAAGGTGCCGAGATTTGACACCGCATTGATCAGCAATTCATCTCGCCCCTCCAGCGTGAAGTAATTGGCTGCCAGCAACACGTGGCCGGACGATGAGATCGGCAGCCATTCCGTAAGGCCTTGAATAATGGCAATAATAGCGAGCTGAAGAAATGACATCTTATGTCCGTTCTAGTACCTGAGCCATGCCATCTGGCATAATTCACCCAAAGGCGCACGCTGAAAATAAAACATCATTATAATATGTATTATAATGAATGCGCAGCGATAGATAGATTTCTACAGTTCATGTGGAAAAACATAGTATCATAACAATATATAAAGGTTGATTTTGCCCTTGCGACACTTGTTTCGGTCGCTCATAAGCAATGCTCCACCCGTAGGAGCTCGATATGGCAGAAAAAATGCTGCAATTCATCAAAGTCGATCGCGCAATGCCGAAAAAGCGGGCCGCGAAAACGCGCAGGAGTGACTTTAACGAGATCTACGGAGACTACGCCGCCAAAGGCGCAAAAGCGCAAGCTTCGCGTTGTTCGCAGTGTGGTGTGCCTTTTTGTCAGCAGGGTTGCCCGCTGTCGAACAATATTCCCGATTGGCTCAAACTCGCGGCGGAAGACCGGCTCGAAGAAGCCTATGCCGTCTCTAGCGCGACCAATAATATGCCGGAAATTTGTGGTCGTATCTGTCCGCAGGATCGTCTGTGTGAAGGCATCTGCACAATCGAACAATCCGGCCATGGCACAGTGACGATTGGCTCGATCGAGCGTTACATTACCGACACTGCTTGGGATAAGGGTTGGGTTAAACCCATCGCGCCGCCACGTGAGCGCGCTCAGTCCGCCGGTATCATCGGCGCTGGCCCCGGTGGGCTCGCTGCTGCCGAGCAATTACGCCGCAAAGGCTATCAAGTCACCGTCTATGATCGATATGACCGCGGCGGCGGACTTTTGGTCTATGGCATTCCAGGCTTCAAGCTGGAAAAAGATATTGTAGAACGCCGCATCAAGCACTTGGAAGATGGCGGCATCACGTTCCGTTTCAATTGCGATGTCGGAACCGACATCACGCTGAACGAGATTCGCGACACCCATGATACGGTCTTGATTGCCACGGGCGTCTATAAAGCACGTGATTTGAAAGTACCGGGCATCGGCGCTGACGGGGTCTACCCAGCATTGGACTTCCTCACGGCATCGAACCGCGTCGGCTTTGGCGATCAAGTCGAGGCGTTTGAAGACGGCTCACTCAATGCGAAAGGCAAACGTGTTGTCGTGATCGGCGGGGGCGATACTGCCATGGACTGCGTGCGCACAGCTGTCCGTCAAGGCGCCAAATCCGTGACCTGCTTGTATCGCCGCGACCGGGCCAACATGCCTGGCTCGCAGCGCGAGGTTGCCAATGCCGAAGAAGAAGGGGTTATCTTCGAATGGTTGTCCGGCCCCGAAGCGGTTTTGCACACCAAAGACAATCAAGCGAGCGGCGTAAAAGTCCGTCGAATGAAGCTCGGCGCGCCAGATGCCTCAGGCCGTCAGTCGCCTGAGCAAACCGACGAGACGATCGATATGAAAGCCGACATGGTGATCAAAGCGCTGGGATTTGATCCAGAAGATCTTCCTATTCTATTTGATGAGACGGCGTTGCGCGTCAATCGTTGGGGCGCCATCCAAGTCGACTTTAAGACAATGGAAACCAGCTTGCCGGGCGTCTATGCCGCCGGCGACATTGTGCGGGGCGCGTCGCTTGTCGTCTGGGCGATCGTTGATGGCCGGGAAGCGGCAGAACACATGCACAAAGAAATGCGCGCGGTCGCCCGCGCACGCAAAGTTGCGGCGGAGTAAGTCATGGCAGTCAAAGGAAAATGCTTGTGCGGCGCGGTCCAATTTGAAGTCGCGGGTGTCCATGAAATCGATGTCTGTCACTGCCGCATGTGTCGCAACTGGAATGGTGGGCCATTTGTTGGTGCCGATATTCGTGGCCAAGTGAAATTCACGTCGGATGAGACGTTGACCTGGTACGCGAGTTCGGATTGGGCAAAACGCGGTTTTTGCAACAAATGCGGCAGCTCTCTGTTCTACAAACTCAATGACCAAGATGATTTCTGGTCGATCAGCGCCGGCGTTTTCGACCTGCCTGAAGGTCTCAGCATCTGCAAAGAGATCTTCGTCGATGAGAAGCCCGATTACTACAATTTTTCAGGAGACCAGCCGCGGTATACCGGGCCGGAATTCCTCGCGATGATCCAAGGACAAAGCGATGAGTAAATTTGTCGATACCTATCTCGAAAACCGTCAGCGACTGATCGACGGTCATGCCTATAACCCTGAAGACGAGCACAGCGCCTGTGGCGTGGGGCTTGTGGCGGCGCTGGATGGCCAACCAAGGCGCGAAATCGTCGAAATGGGCATCAAAGCGCTGAAAAATGTCTGGCATCGAGGCGCAGTTGATGCGGATGGCAAAACTGGCGATGGCGCTGGCATTCGCGTGGAAGTGCCACAAGAGTTTTTCCGCTATCAAGTTTCACGATGCGGGCACAAGCCGACGGACGATCCAATCTGCGTCGGCCAAATTTTCTTGCCGCGTACGGACCTTGGTCAACAAGAAGCGGCACGAGCCATTGTTGAAACCGAAATCTTGCACTTTGGCTTTTACATTTATGGTTGGCGCCAGCCACCCGTCGACGTTTCGATCATCGGTCAGAAGGCCCAGGACACGCGGCCCGAGATTGAGCAGATCATGTTTCGCGATGACCGCGCGCGCGACCCAGACGAGCTCGAACGGGCGCTCTATATCTGCCGCCGCCGGATTGAGCGCCGGGCCCGTGAAGCCGGAATTCCAGGCTTCTATATTTGCTCGCTGAGCCACAAGTCTCTGATTTATAAAGGTATGTTCCTGGCCGAAGATATCGATAATTTCTATCTCGACTTGCGTGATGAGCGGTTTGAATCAGCGGTGGCGATCTATCATCAGCGTTATTCGACCAATACGTTCCCGCAATGGGCGTTGGCCCAACCTTTCCGGATGCTCGCCCATAATGGCGAGATCAACACGCTGCGCGGCAATCTGAACTGGATGAAAAGCCATGAGATCAAAATGGTCTCCGGCACGTTTGGCGACTATGTCGACGACGTTAAGCCGGTTGCGCCACAAGGAAGCTCCGACTCCGGCGCTCTGGACGCGGTGTTTGAAATCCTATGTAAGGCCGGACGAACGGCGCCGATGACCAAAGCGCTGCTTATTCCAGAAGCCTGGTCGAAGCGCGCCTCGATCATGCCGGAAAAGCATGCGGCGCTTTATGCTTATTGTAACTCCGTGATGGAGCCTTGGGACGGTCCTGCCGCGATTTGTGCTTATGACGGTCGTTGGGCCGTGGCGGGATTGGACCGCAATGGCCTGCGCCCCTTGCGCTACGCATTGACCGGCGACGGCATCTTGGCGGTCGGCTCTGAAACTGGCATGTGTCCGCTTTCCGGGCACGAAGTCGTGCGCCGCGGTCATGTCAAAGCTGGCGGAATGATCGCCGCCGACCTGCAAAACGGCAAATTCTATGAGCATGGCGAGATTGTCGACGAACTTGCCGCCAAGCATCCCTATGAGAAATGGCTTAAAAACGTCCGCGATTTGGACCCTGAAATTGGTCCCGGCCCAGAGCCCCGCCAGTTCGATACCGAAGCGATGCTGCGACGTCAGAAAGTGGCTGGGTTTACGCTCGAAACGCTTGAACTCATCCTCGCGCCGATGGCCGAAAACGGCAAAGAGGCCATTGGCTCTATGGGCGATGATAGCCCAGTCGCGGTCCTGTCGGAGCAATATCGACCGCTGTCGCATTTCTTCCGCCAAAACTTTAGCCAGGTGACCAATCCGCCCGTCGACCCACTCCGCGAAGACCGCGTGATGAGTCTCAAAACGCGGTTCAAGAATCTCGGTAATGTGCTGACCACAGACGAGACACAACAAGACGTGTTTGTCCTGGAAAGCCCCGTCCTGTCCACCGGCATGTATGACCGCTTGGTCGATATGTTGGAGGGCGGTGTTCAGAAGATTGATTGTACTTTTGACCTCAGTGAAAGCGTCGGTGATGGCCGCGCGCTAAAACAGGCTTTGGCGCGTATTCGCCAAGAGGCCGAAGACGCCGTCCGCGCAGGGCGCGAACACATTGTGCTGACGGACGAATATCAAGGCGATGATCGCGTCGCCATTCCAATGATCCTGGCCACAGGCGCCGTGCACAGTCATCTCGTCGGGCAAGGTCTGCGGACCTTCTGCTCTCTCACCATCCGTTCAGCGGAATGTATCGATACGCACTATTTCGCGGTTCTCATCGGGGTCGGCGCGACTTGCGTGAACGCTTATCTTGCTCAGGATGCAATTGCGGATCGCCATGCGCGCGGATTGCTGGGCGATATTAGCCTCGGCGAAGCCGTCCGGAATTTCAAAAAAGCCATCGATGCAGGCCTTCTGAAAATCATGTCCAAAATGGGCATCTCAGTCATCTCGTCATATCGCGGCGGTTACAATTTTGAAGCGCTTGGCCTGTCGCGGGCACTGGTCGCTGATTACTTCCCTGGCCTTGCGAGTCGAATTTCTGGACTCGGTCTCGCAGGGATTGAAGAGAATGCATTGAACCGCCACGAAGAAGCATTCGACGAAGATGTCGTGGCGCTGCCGGTTGGCGGCTTCTATCGCCTGAGAGCGCGTTCCGAACCGCACGCCCTAGACGGCAATCTCATCCATATGCTGCAGGCGGCGTGTGATCGCGGCGACTATACGCTGTTCGCAAAATATGCCGACGCGGTGAACCACCGTGACCAGCCGATTCAATTGCGCGACTTGCTCGACTTCAAGCAAGATGGTCCAGAAGAACCGCTGGAGCGCGTACAGTCGGTCAATGAAATCCGCAAGCGTTTCGTCACTCCAGGCATGTCGCTTGGGGCGCTCAGCCCAGAAGCGCATGGCACTCTAAACGTCGCGATGAACAGAATCGGGGCGAAATCCGTCTCCGGTGAAGGCGGCGAAGTGCGCGACCGTTATCGCCCGCTGCCCAATGGCGACAATATGAATTCAGCGGTTAAGCAAGTGGCGTCTGGCCGTTTCGGGGTGACCGCGGAGTATCTGAACCATTGCCGCGAAGTGGAAATCAAAGTCGCCCAGGGCGCCAAGCCCGGTGAAGGCGGTCAGCTCCCTGGCTTTAAAGTGACCGAGTTCATCGCCAAGAACCGTCACTCTACTCCAGGCGTGACATTGATCAGCCCGCCGCCGCATCATGATATCTACTCGATCGAGGATCTGGCGCAGCTGATCTATGATTTAAAACAGATCAATCCAGATTGCCGCGTCTGCGTGAAACTGGTGGCGCAGTCCGGTGTCGGCACAGTCGCCGCGGGTGTGGCGAAAGCCAAAGCCGATGTCATTTTGATTGCTGGCGGGGTCGGCGGCACAGGCGCCTCTCCTCAGACCAGTATCAAATATGCGGGCTTGCCTTGGGAGTTAGGCCTGGCGGAAGCGCACCAAGTGCTCAGTCTCAATAATCTTCGCGACAAGGTCACGCTCCGCACCGATGGCGGCCTCCGCACCGGGCGCGATATTGTGATAGCCGCGATGCTCGGCGCTGAAGAATATGGCATTGGCACGGCATCTTTGGTCGCCATGGGCTGTATCATGGTGCGCCAATGCCACTCTAATACCTGTCCCGTCGGTGTGTGTACGCAGGATGAGTCGCTGCGCGCAAAGTTCACTGGCACAGCCGATAAAGTCATCAATCTGATGAGCTTTATCGCCGAAGATGTGCGCAGAATTCTGGCCTCGCTTGGCCTGAAATCTCTCGATGACGCCATCGGCCGGACGGATTTGTTGGCGCAGGTGTCGCGCGGTGCGCCGCATCTCGACGACTTGGATTTGAACCCGCTTCTGGTGCAAGTCGATACCGCCGCCAAGGTCGAGTATCTGCCAGATCACCGCGAGGAGGTTCCGGACACGCTTGACGCGCAAATCCTACGTGACGGCGAACCGTTCTTTGCGCGCGGTGAGAAAATGCAGCTCACTTACGAAGTGCAAAACGTTCTGCGCACCATCGGCGCGCGGGCAAGTTCCGCAATTGTGCGTAAATTTGGCGAAAAAGCGCTTCCTGAGGGCCGCTTGCATATCCGCCTGACGGGCAGCGCAGGCCAATCACTCGGCGCATTCAGTGTCCAAGGCTTGCTGCTCGACGTCATCGGCGATTCCAATGACTATGTCGGTAAAGGCCTGTCTGGGGCGACTATTCAGCTCAGACCACCGGCAAATGCGTCTTATCAAGGGGGTGAGAACACCATTATCGGCAATACCTGCCTGTACGGCGCGACCAATGGAAAGCTCTATGCTGCAGGGCAAGCGGGCGTACGCTTTGCGGTGCGTAATTCAGGGGCTGAAGCCGTGATTGAAGGCTGCGGCGCCAATGGTTGTGAGTACATGACCGGCGGTCGTGTCGCTATTCTCGGCGCCGTTGGCGACAATTTCGGTGCCGGTATGACGGGCGGTGTGGCCTATATCTGGGATCCTGAAGCCAAGTTTGAGCATGTCGCGAACCCTGATGCGATCGATTGGTACCCACTGTCGGACATGAACCAACAACATATCGACGTGTTCGAAATGATGCTCGAAATCCACCGTGATCGGACCGGCTCTGCGCGGGCCACCGAATTGCTCAAGGAATGGGAGCAAACCATGCGCGATACGCTGATGATTGTGCCCAAAGAAATCGCAGACCGTGTGCTTAAAGATACGGATATGAAAAAGGCGGGCTAGAGGAACAGGTATAGGGCTTGCACTTCGAACCGGACCTCCCCACTTTGGCGGGCGAGTGAGTATAACAATAGGTAACCCGCTAAATGAGCAAACGCGATTATTACGACGTGCTCGGCGTAGACCGAAATGCGGACGAAAAGTCCCTTAAGAGCGCCTATCGCAAACTGGCGATGAAGTATCATCCGGACCAGAATCCGGATGATGCCGATGCCGAAGCGATGTTTAAGGAAGTCGGAGAGGCCTATGCGGTCCTGTCTGACCCCGAGAAAAAGGCGGCCTATGACCGTTTCGGACATGCCGCATTTGAGAACGGCATGGGCGGTGGAGGCGGCGGCAACCCATTTGGCGGCGGTGATCCGAACGATATTTTTCAAGATATCTTCAGCCAAGTCTTTGGCGGCAATCCTTTCGGTGGCGGTGGACGTCGCCGCGGCGGGCCGCAACGCGGCGCCGATTTGCGCTATGATATGGACATCACACTCGAAGAAGCATTTCACGGCAAGGACGCGACGATCAATGTGCCGTCCACCGTCGAATGTGGCAGCTGTCACGGGTCCGGCGCTGAGCCAGGTACGCAGCCAGAGACGTGTCCCTCTTGCGGCGGCGCCGGGACGATTCGGGCGCAACAAGGCTTTTTCACTATGGAGCGCACCTGCGGGCGCTGCCATGGCCGCGGCACGATCATCAAAAATCCTTGCAATACTTGCGGCGGAGCGGGCCACGTCCAAGAAGACCGCAACCTGTCTGTAAAAATTCCGGCTGGCGTCGAAACTGGCATGCGGATCCGTCTATCCGGCGAAGGTGAAGCTGGCTCAAAAGGCGGACCGAAAGGCGATCTCTACATCTTCGTCAACGTCAACGAACACGATATTTTCGAGCGCGATGGCCCGAACCTGTACTGCCGCACGCCGGTCTCCATGGTGACCGCTTCACTCGGTGGTGAAGTGGAAATTCCAACCATAGATGGCGGCCGCGCCCGCGTGACCATTCCAGAAGGCGCCCAAACTGGCCGCAAACTTCGATTGCGCGGCAAAGGTATGCCGAGCATTCGTGGCACCCACAAAGTCGGCGACCTTTATATCGAGATGTTTGTCGAAACACCGCGCAACTTGTCAGCCCGCCAGAAAGAGATTCTGCGCGAATTTTGCGACTGCTCGGGCAAGGACTGCAATCCAGAATCGGAAGGCTTTATGGGCCGCGTCAAGAAATTCTGGGATGGCATAGGCAGCGAAGACGAAGCGACGAAGCACTAAACCGATGTTTTAGTTGAGCGCTGAGACCGTGTGGTCTACCACCTCTTCAGATTTGCTGGAGGTGAGGCACAATGAGCGACAATCAACACGGGTTTGATACCAAACAAATTCATGCAGGCGCTGCGGCGGATCCCGCAACTGGCGCGCGGCAAGTCCCGATCTATCAATCGACGGCTTTTGTTTTCCGTGACGCAGATCACGCTGCAGCTTTGTTCAACCTTCAAGAAGTTGGTTTCATCTATTCGCGCCTGACCAATCCAACAGTTGGCGCCCTCGCCGACCGGATTACGCAGCTGGAAGGCGGTGCCGGAGCGGTCTGTTGTTCGTCTGGTCATGCCGCGCAGTTGATGTCACTTTTCCCGCTCATGGAGCCGGGGCGCAATGTCGTGGTTTCGACTCGCCTTTATGGGGGGTCCGTCACGCAGTTTACGCATACGATTAAGCGGTTCGGCTGGGGCGCGACTTTTGTCGATTTTGATGATTTGGACGCGGTCAAAGCGGCAATCAATGAAGACACGCGGGCGATTTTCTGTGAGTCGATTGCTAATCCAGGCGGCTATGTCACCGATCTCGAAGCCATCGCCAAAGTCGCCAATGACGCGCAAGTGCCGCTGATCGTCGATAACACGACTGCCACGCCATATCTGTGCAATCCGATCCAATATGGCGCCACCTTGGTGACACACTCGCTGACCAAATACCTCACTGGCAATGGCACAGTGACCGGCGGGGCTGTTGTCGATTCTGGTGCATTTGACTGGACTGCCGCAGGCAAGTTCCCGTCGCTGACAGAACCTGAGCCCGCTTATCACGGTCTCAAATTTCACGAGACGTTCGGTCCAGCGGCATTCACTTTCCACTCTGTTGCGATTGGCTTGCGCGATCTTGGCATGACGATGAATCCGCAAGGCGCGCACTATACGTTAATGGGCATTGAGAGCCTGTCGTTGCGGATGCAAAAGCACGTCGCCAACGCGGAAAAAATCGCAAAATGGCTCGAAGGCCATGCCGCCGTTTCCAGCGTCACTTATGCCGGTTTAGACAGTTCGCCTTACAAAGCCCGCGCTCAACGCTTGTGCCCGAAAGGGGCAGGGGCTTTGTTCACGGTTCAGTTAAAAGGCGGCTATGAGGCCTGTGTGAAATTCGTCAACGGCTTGGAACTATTCAGCCACGTGGCCAATCTCGGCGATGCGCGCTCGCTGGTGATCCACCCAGCGTCGACGACGCACCGTCAGTTAACCGATGAACAAAAAGTCGCCGCAGGCGCCGCCCCCGATTCTGTTCGGCTCTCCATCGGGATTGAGGATGCTGAAGATTTGATGGCCGACCTGGACCAAGCGCTCAACGCGATTGGCTAGTGACGCCGTTCAGCAATCTTATTCGCCGCGCGGGTGACGATCAGGTCGATCACGGCCGCCTCATCCTTGTCTTTCATGTCGATTGGTGTGGCGAGATTGCTGTTCTTGGCGATCTTCTTCAGTTCCGCGAGTGAGAAGCTGAGCAATGACTCGCGCGCGCCTTCGGCACCGCGTGAATTGACCAATTCCAGCGGGTTGAGCACATCCGCAGCTTTCGAGCCTTTCAGCTCAACATCCACGCCCAGCGCTTTGACGGCGCGCAGAGCAAGCTCTGGATTTGATTGAAACTCGCGGCGCAGAACCTCAAGGAAATCAGCGAGCGCTTCTTCAGGTGTCTTAGTCATGCTCTTTCCCCTAACTCCTTGAGACATATTCGAATCATGGAGCTTGATACCGCGCTCGTCCGCAGGCGCAAGTTAAGGCTGTGCGATATCAAGCCGCCGTCACGAAAGTCGAAATCACTTTCTTCAACCCCGCCTTTTCAAACGCCACGGTGAGTTTTGTCCCGTTCGCGTCCATCACTTTTCCGTAGCCGAATTTCTCGTGAAACACGCGCGCGCCGAGTTTGAAGCCGGATTGGCCTGTTTCTGAGGCGACCAATGTGGCTTTGCCATCGATGACCGGGCTGGCATCAAACCGCCCTGCATTTTCCTTCAAGCGCCGCCAACCGGGTGAGGTGTAGTTTGAGCGTTCGCCGAGATCCTCAACGGTGCCTGTGAACCCGTCTTCGCTGCCGGGGAGTGACGAGTATCCCGTTTCGGCTTCGGCTTCGACATGTTCGTGGGGCAGCTCATCAACAAATCGGCTTGGCAAGACGCTCTGCCAGCGGCCGAAAATCTGGCGATTGGCAACAAATGAAATCCGGCAGACTTCGCGGGCGCGGGTGATGCCGACATAAGCCAGGCGGCGCTCCTCCTCGAGCCCCTTCATCCCGCTTTCGTCTAAGCTGCGGCGGGATGGAAAGACTTCCTCTTCCCAGCCGGGTAAAAATACCAAAGGCCATTCGAGACCCTTCGCCCCGTGCAGGGTGAGGATTTGAACCTCGTCACCATTTGAACCGCCGCCCGCATCCATGACCAGTTCCACATGTTCCAAGAATCCAGTCAGGTTCTCAAACTCACCCATCGCATTGATCAGCTCCTTGAGATTGTCGAGCCGGGTTTGGGCCTGCGGACTTCGGTCCTTTTGCAACATGTCTGTATAGCCGGACTCGTCCAAAATGGTTTGCGCCAAATCTGTATGGCTCATGCCGTTATTATGGCGGTCGCGCCAGAGATTGATCTGATCGATAAAATTCGTCAGCCCGCGCTTGCCGGGGCCTTTAATCTCATCGGTCTGCAACACCATCGGCGTGAGCGTGAACAGGCTGCGGCCATCGTCACGGGCATAGCGTTGCAGCTTCTGAACGGTCGTATTGCCGACGCCGCGTTTCGGCTGATTGACCACACGCTCAAAAGCCAAATCGTCATCGGTCGAGCGGATCAGCCTCAAATAGGCCATCGCATCGCGGATCTCGGCCCGTTCGAAGAATCGCGGCCCACCGATCACACGGTAGGGAATGCCGAGAATGATCAGCCGCTCTTCGAACAATCGCATCTGCCAGGAGGCGCGGACCAAGATGGCGCAATCCTCATACCGGTTCTTGCCGCCTTTTGCTGCCCAAGCTTCAATCTCATCACAGACCATGCGCGCTTCGGCTTCGCCATCCCAGAGCCCGCGGACTTGCACTTTCTTGGCGTCTGGATCGCCCGCCCAGTCACCCCCGACAAAAAGCGTTTTGCCGAGCCGTCCCTTATTGTGCGAGATAACAGCGGAGGCGGCCGCCAGAATCGGCTCGGTCGAGCGATAATTGCGCTCAAGCCGAATTACCTTGGCGCCAGGAAAATCTTTTTCAAAGCGCAGGATATTGTCTACCTCGGCGCCGCGCCAGCCATAGATGGATTGGTCGTCGTCACCGACACAACAAATGTTCGAATTACCTTGGGCGAGCAGTCGCAGCCAGAGATACTGGGCGACATTGGTATCCTGATACTCGTCGACCAGGATGTATTTAAACTTGCGATGGAAATCGGCGAGCAGATCCGGATTGTTCTGGAACAGCGTGATATTGTGGATCAGCAGGTCACCGAAATCGCACGCATTCAAGACTTTCAGCCGCGCTTGATAGGTTGCATAGCAAGAAATGCCCTTGCCATCGGCGAATTGGTACGCCTCATCGTTTGGCACTTTGTCCGGCAAAAGCGCGCGGTTTTTCCACCCATCGATCAACCCGGCGAGATAGCGCGGCGTCCAGCGTTTAGGATCGATATTCCCGGCTTCGATGATCTGTTTGCAAAGCCGGACCTGATCGTCCGTGTCGATGATGGTAAAACTCGATTTTAGGCCGACCAGTTCCGCATGCCGTCGTAGGATCTGAGCTGAGATCGAGTGAAATGTGCCAAGCCAGCGCAAGCCCTCACCAGCCTCGCCCGTCAGCTTCAGCGCTCGCTCACGCATTTCCCGCGCAGCTTTGTTGGTGAAGGTCACCGTCAGGGTTTGGCTCGGATAGGCGAGGCCTGAGGCGATGATATGTGCCAAGCGCGTTGTCAGCACGCGGGTCTTCCCTGTGCCGGCGCCCGCCAGTACCAGAAGCGGACCTTCAGTCGTGAGTACCGCCTCTGTCTGCTCGGGGTTGAGCCCTTCCAGGTAATCAGCATCCGTATTCGCCACTGGCGCTTTCGCCGCGGCCATTTCAGAAATACTGAGCTTGCGATTCGGTCCCGTCATGACCCGATTATAAGCGCGATCGGATCGGAATGTCAGCGCAAACTATCGCTTGAACCTGCGTTTCACGAATTGCACGGAAGAAGTTGCGCAATCCCAGCGCGCGCATGCGGCAATCCAATGATGACGAGGCTGAGTGCGCTAAGCGCGGTGACCAGCATGATTGCGGCATCTGCGGAGTCCATCAATCCGTTCAAAGCGGTCAAAATGCACGCCCCATAAACCGCGCGGACGAGCCACTTGCGTCCCTCAGACCAAGCCAGGCTCAATACAAGTGCCATTCCCGGAGCGAATAGAAGGAAGTCATAAGAGACGATGCGCGGGATTAGCAGCGTCATGATGAGCACGCCAAGCCAGACGCGGGCGCGGCCCTCAGGTTGATAGCGGGCCACAACCCCAAGCCCGGCGGTGACTAATATGCTCGCATAGATAAACCAGATCGGGACAATCCAGTCCGATTGCGTCGGCAGTCCGAGGAAGATCAGCCAACCTAAGAGCCCTTGGCCAGGCGTATGCGCCATCGTTGTCCGGGCCGTGACCGTCGCCCACGCACTGACTTCGGCCGGGTCGGCGAACAAAATGAATGCGAGGGTTGGGGCAAGCCCCACGACGGCACCGACGAGAAAACAGAGCCAACGTTTCCAAACCGGCAGATCGAGCAACAGAATGACAACCAATCCGGTCAGCCATGTCTGTTTGATCGCTCCAGCGAAGATGATGAGACAAACAAACAAGAGCGGGCGACGGGCGGCGAACAGTGTGGATAAAGCGAAAAGGGCATAGATAAGCCCGGCAATATTACCCCAATAAACAACGCTGCCCGTAATCAGGCTGGCAAAAGGCAAACGCGCTTTTCGGGAGGCGAATGGAACGGCCCCAAGAAGCGGTAAATAGATGGCGATGGCGAGGCTCGCGATTGAAACCCATGCCCAAGCCGACAGGACGGGAGCTGCGCCGAATGTCGCGGTTAGGTCATGTCCAAGGTCGGCAACCCAGGGCAGATAGATGAAACTTGACGCAGCATCATAGCGTTCGCAAGCAAACTCACCGTGGAGCCAATATCTCGACTTGCCATCAGCCGCGAGCGCCCCGCCGCAGAGTATGGATTGAAAGTCCAGGCCGGAATAAACCGCTTTGCCTTTCACCCAACGCCCGATCACACCGCTCAAAAGGGGAAGGAAAAAGAACAGGCCGATCGAGGCCGTGAGGCGCGCTTGGCGATTGGGGGATGGATTCACTGCAGTCTCATCATATTATCGATAACGCAGCGGTTCCGCCCTAGGCGAGCCCCGCTAAAATCGCAAGTTAATCTTCGGCCGCGACGGTTTTGCCCCTTCGCCTGTCGCGATTCGACCCTATGTCTTGATCAGATAATCGGTGCGATGAGCATGAGCGACACACAAGACTTAGATAAAGACCCAGAACGCAATCGCTTGTCAGCGCGATTAGGCCGAACCGTGAAAGTCGGCACCAATCTTTCTGGCGCCGGGCTGACCTTTGCCGCGAATGCGATGTTTGGCGGCGATAAGGGAGACGAACGGATTGCGAAAGCGCTGGCTGCCGCCCTCGGCAAATCCAAAGGCCCGCTGATGAAAGTCGCGCAAATGGTGTCGACGGTGCCGGATATCCTGCCGGAAGAGTATTCTGAGCATCTCAGCCAGCTTCAGGCGCAAGCACCTGCGATGGGATGGCCCTTTGTGCGTCGGCGCATGCGGGCAGAACTCGGCGCCGATTGGCAGGGCAAGTTTGCTGAGTTCGGCAAAGAGGCCGCGCATGCGGCGAGCCTCGGTCAGGTCCACCGCGCGACCCTGCATGATGGCCGTGAGGTCGCCTGTAAGCTGCAATATCCCGATATGGCGTCGGCTGTTGAGAGCGATGTGGGGCAGCTGAAAATGTTGCTTGGCATGTTCAAACGCTTGGATGGCTCGGTGGATCCGAGCGAGGTCGTCGAGGAAATCACCGATCGCTTGCGCGAAGAGCTCGATTATGCCCGCGAGGCCAAACATATGGCGCTCTATCGGTATTTGCTTCGCGATGCCGACTATGTCGAGGTCCCGGACCTTGTTTCAGAGCTGAGTACGGATCGTTTGCTAACGATGACGTGGCTGGATGGAGACCGGTTGAACGCCTATGAGGACGCGCCGCAGGAGCTTCGCAACACCATCGCGAAACACCTTTACTGGACGTGGTGGCAGCCCTTTACACAAGCGGCGGTGATCCATGGCGATCCGCATTTGGGCAATTATCAGGTTACGAAAGAGGGTGAAGGCCTAAATCTGCTCGATTTTGGCTGTATTCGCATCTTCCCAGTCGGTTTTGTCGGCGGCGTCGTCGATCTCTATCGCGGCCTGCTCGCGGATGATTTCGATGCGATTTATGCCGCTTTCGAAAAATGGGGCTTCAAAGGGCTCAACAAAGAGCTGGTAGAAGTTCTGAGGATCTGGGCCACTTTCATCTATGGCCCATTGATCGATGACCGGGTGCGGAGCGTCGCGGATGGCATCAAACCGGGGGATTATGGGCGCAAAGAGGCGTTCGCTGTGCGCAAATTGCTCAAAGAAAAGGGGCCGGTGACGGTGCCCCGCGAGTTTGTCTTCATGGACCGGGCGGCGATTGGGCTCGGGGCGGCGTATTTACGCCTTGGTGCGGAGCTTAACTATCACCGGCTGTTTGAGGAAAGCTTGGACGGCTTCAGCGAGGAAAAGCTCGCGGCGTCGCAGGCAGATGCGCTTGGGATGGTGGGGTTATCCACCGCAAACTAACCCTTTCCAAATGCAACCAAATGTGCCAAATGCCCCGCTTGATGCGAGCAAAGCGCTTCAATAGCCCGTCTGGACGACATCTCGGACGTGGCTGAATCGGCGCCGCACTCCCTCAAAATCAGGCCAGAAGGCCATATCTGAAACCCGCCGCAAGGCGATAATTGAAAGTATGCCGATGTCGATCACTGCAGAGCGTAAAGCTGAACTGATCCAAAAATTTGCCCGCACCAAAGGTGACACGGGTAGCCCTGAAGTCCAGGTTGCGATCCTCACAGAGCGGATCAATAATCTGACTGACCACTTCAAGGACAATAAAAAAGATAACCACTCCCGCCGCGGGCTTCTGGCGATGGTCGCCACCCGCCGCAAACTCCTCGACTATGTTAAGAGGAAAAATGAAGAGCGTTACCAAACGCTCATCGGAGAGCTCGGCATTCGCCGGTAGCTCTCACATCAGCCCGCCCAGGCATTCGGCCGCGGCGGGCTTTTCGTATGTATGAAAGAAAGCAAATCGTATGTTTGATAAGCAATCAGTCTCGCTGGAATGGGCCGGCCGGACGCTAAAAATCGAAACGGGCCAAGTGGCTCGCCAAGCCGATGGCGCTGTGATGGTCACTTATGGTGACACTTGCCTATTGGCGACGGCTACCTTCGCGAAATCAGCGAAGCCGGGACAAGACTTTTTCCCTTTGACCGTCAACTATATGGAAAAATACTACGCGTCAGGCCGCATTCCAGGTGGCTTCTTTAAGCGCGAAGGACGCCCGACCGAAAAAGAGACCCTCACGTCTCGCTTGATCGACCGTCCAATCCGTCCGCTTTTCGTGGACGGCTTCAAAAACGAAGTCCAAGTCGTTTTGACCGCGGTCTCTTATGATCTGGAAAACGATCCAGATGTTCTCGGCATGATCGGCGCCTCAGCGGCTTTGGTCCTGTCGGGTGCACCCTTCATGGGCCCGATCGGTGCAGCGCGCGTCGGCTATAAGGATGGCGCTTATGTCATCAACCCAACTGTTGACGAGCTTGAAGAGTCTGAGCTCGATCTCGTGGTTGCCGGGACCAATGACGCCGTGATGATGGTGGAATCAGAAGCCAAAGAGCTGTCTGAAGATGTCATGCTCGGCGCCGTCATGGCGGGTCATGAAGCGATGCAGCCGGTGATCGATGCGATCATCAAGCTGGCGGAAGCCGCAGCGAAAGAACCGTTTGAGTTCGAAGCTGAGGATCTTTCCGAAGAACTCACCGCGATCCAAAACCTGGTCGGTGACGATCTCTCTAAAGCCTATCAGATTACTGAGAAGCTGGACCGTCAGGCCGCGGTTGGTGAAGCGCGTGAGAAGGCGGCGGCTGAACTCGTCGCGACTGAAGAAGATGAAGACGGTATGGACGCCAACGTGTTCAAATCAGCCTTCAAAAAAGCTGAAGCGAAAGTTGTTCGCGGCGACATCATCAAGACCGGTAAGCGGATTGATGGCCGGTCGCTCGACCAAGTTCGCCCGATTGAAGCTGAAGCGGGCTTCTTACCCCGCACACATGGCTCAGCCTTGTTCACGCGCGGTGAAACGCAGGCGATCTGTGTCGCGACGCTCGGCACCAGCGATGATGAGCAATTCATCGATGGGCTAGATGGCACGCGCAAAGAGAAATTCTTGCTACACTATAACTTCCCGCCTTACTCGGTTGGGGAAACAGGTCGCATGGGCGGCACCAGCCGCCGCGAAACCGGTCACGGGAAACTGGCCTGGCGCGCCCTGCGTGCGGTTCTGCCCGAGCATGAAGAGTTTCCGTACACGATCCGCATGGTCTCTGAGATCACGGAATCGAATGGCTCGTCTTCTATGGCGACCGTTTGCGGATGCTCACTCGCAATGATGGATGCTGGTGTGCCGCTGAAGCGCCCGGTCTCTGGTATCGCGATGGGTCTGATCAAGGATGATGAGGGCGTAGCTGTTCTCTCTGACATCCTTGGCGACGAAGACCATCTCGGCGACATGGACTTCAAAGTGGCGGGCACCGAAAAAGGCCTGACCAGTTTGCAAATGGACATCAAGATCGCCGGGATCACCAAAGAGATCATGGAAACCGCGCTTGAGCAGGCCAAAGGCGGCCGGGCCCACATCCTGGCTGAAATGGCCAAAGGTCTCGACACGGTGCGTGAGAGCCTCGCGGACAACGCGCCGCAAATGGAAATCATCAAGGTCCCAGAAGACAAGATCCGCGAAGTCATCGGCTCTGGCGGTAAAGTCATCCGCGGCATCGTGGATGAGTCTGGCGCTAAGGTGAACATCGACGATGATGGCACGGTTCAGGTCTCTGCCACCGATCGTGAGAGCATCGACAAGGCCCTTAAGATGATCAAAGAGATCGTCGCAGAACCAGAGGTCGGCGAGATCTACGAAGGCAAAGTCGTGTCGATCAAAGACTTCGGTGCATTCGTGAACTTCTTCGGACCCAAAGACGGTCTGGTGCACGTCTCACAAATGGCCAATGAGCGCATCGGTCACCCGAAAGATGTCGTGTCTGAAGGCCAGCAAGTCTATGTCAAACTCATGGGCTTTGATGACCGTGGAAAAGTTCGTTTGACGATGAAGAATATCGATCAAGAGAGCGGCAAAGAAGTTGAGAAAGAGACCAACGAGTAAGCGCTTACTGCACTGATTCTCTTTAGCTTTTAGAAAAAGCCGCTCCATCTGGGGCGGCTTTTTTGGTAAATATAGTCCGAACCTGGATTATTAAATGTCCGAAAGCTGACGATTTAGATTGACACATTACTGTCACATACCGTAAATGACAGTAATGTTACAAAAATATGACACACTAAAATCCTCCCTGCTGCTGGCTGTTGCGGCCGCTGGAGGAGCAGCACTTTCCGCCCCCGCCGGGGCAACTGAAGCCGGTTGTGCGCTGGAAAATGGCTATGCAGAACAACTGACGGCATACGTTTCTGAAGCGTCTGCTTGTATTTCAAGTGCGGACAATATTGACGCCGAGATTGCCGATGCTTTGCTAGTTGAGCTGAATGCCGAACGGGCTGAGGCGGGTCTCGCCCCGCTTAATCGCCGCGCATCGCTCGACATGGCGGCGCAGGCGCACGCGCTAGATATGTCGGTTCGCATCTACGCGGATCATGTCGACCCTGAAGGCCGCGATCACTTGCATCGCATTCGCGCTTTTGATCGGACCATGCTGGTAGGCGCGTCTGGGTCAAATGTTACGGTCAGCCGTTCCGCTGATGGCGCCCATGCAGTGCACACGAAAATCAAACGCGACCAACTCAGCGCGGACAATATGATGCGCGAGCGCTTCACCGATGTGGGTATCGGTGTCGTTGAAGAGGCCGGTCAGTATTATGTCGTGCAGGTATTTGCGGCAGCCGAAGGTGACTTCAATGAAGCCATTCCGGTGTCGGCAAAAGGCACCCAGCCTTTGAAAGCCTCTTTGGCAGACCGGGACCGCCAAGTGATTGCGTGGGGCCTCGTCGACTCTGCTTCTGGAGAAATGCTCGCCCGAAGCACGATGCCACGTGTACGCTTCTCCAATCTACGCGGAGCGGATTCTGCTGCGCTGGACATTGTGGTCAGCGCACAGAACGACACATATGTGTTGAGAGGACCCTTGGTCAGCGGTCGCTAATCGTTTTCCCAGCGATCGTTACGAAGAAGGCGCCGACCCTATGGGCGGCGCCTTTTGTCTTTGCTTTTTTGTGGCGCAAGGGCGCGCTAATTGCCCCATTCCATTCCCATCGTCTTTTTCATCCAATCCGCGAACGTCGCAGGCTTTTCGAGCGCTTGTGGGTCCAGGCTTCCATAAGAAACAATGGGGCCGTCTTTGGCTTCCAGTCGGACACCGCGAATCCGTTGCGTGCCGCTCCAATTGCCATATTCGGTGCTGGGATCGAGCAAGAGCATAATTTGTGTGCCGCCTTGGTTCTGCTCGTCCGCGCCAAAAACCAGGCCATACACCTTTTCACGTCCAAAGAATCCGCCGGAATGAGCTTGGCGTTTGCCATCGAGCAGGACTTCGTCCCACAGCATGTTGCGGCGCCATTGCAGGACATGCATCTCCTCGCCGTTGACGATCTTGATATCGACTTGGTGTAAACCGAGGCGGACGATTTCTGCGTGCATGACCATGACCCTCCTTATTGATAAACAATAAGTGCTGAGAGCGGAAAGGTCAAGAAAAAACCCCGGAACGTGGCGCTCCGGGGCATTCGTTAGATGTTTTACAGCCTTATTCTTCCATGGCTGTGATCGTGGCGGTGCCCGTACCACCAGACGACAAAGTGTAAGCCGAGCTTTCGCCCACCGCTTGCGCCGTTGTTTCGAACGTGGCGCAAACTTCGCCTTGATCTGGAATGTCTGCGCATAGTTTGCGCGCCTCTTCGTCCCACGTATAGGACGTGCTCAGTTCGCCAGTCGTGGCCGTGCCTTCGCCATCGAACGTCCACTCTTGTGTGGTCCCGTCATCGCTCGCAAAGGAAATCGTGATCGAGGCTGCCCAGCTTGGGGCTGCGACCAATCCGGCCGCCAGTGCAACTGCTAGAAACTTTTTCATTAAGCCATCCTCCCAATGGATATATGTGCCGTTCCCTAATAATGGGCGGCTTAGACACGGTTAACAAAAGATTGAAGCGGCGGCAAACCTCAGTCTATGCGCGCTCCGATACAGACAGGACATTACCGTCTGGATCCTTGAACCAAAGTATACGAGCGCCGCCGTCTGGGCTGGTCCAGATACCGTTCTCATCCTGCCCCATGCCGTCATAGATGGTGAACGTCACGCCTCTGTCGGACAATGTCGTGTGCGCTTCGGAAATGCTTGGCACCTGCCAGTCAAGCACCGTAAAGGGTAGGGGGGTATGGTTGGGGACCTTCGATAATCGCAGCTCAGTGCCCGCCATTTGATAGACCAGAGCGTAAGGATCATCTGCTTCGAGCGTTAGCCCGAGCTTGTCTTCATAAAAGCCGCGTGCCGCCTCTGCGTCGGCAGTGGCGAGAAACATAGTTGGTTTTGCTGATTTCAGGTCCATAACACCCTCCCTGTCCGTGCTGTATTTTCAGGCCGGATCAGGGAAGGTCAATGGCGATTTACTGACCCGCGAAGCGCAGGAAGCGATTTCGTAGATCTTTGTCGGTTTTAAACACGCCGGTAAATTGCGTGGTCACCGTGGCAACATTCTTATGGTGAACGCCGCGTGTGGTCATGCATTGATGCTTCGCATCGATCAGGACGGCAACACCGGCAGGCTGCAATGCTTCGGTGATGCAATCAGCAACTTGCGCCGTCATCGTCTCTTGAGTTTGCAGACGCTTGCCGAAAATCTCGACCACGCGGGCAATCTTGGAGATCCCGACGACTTGATGGGTCGGCATGTATGCCACATGCGCCTTGCCCAGAATTGGCACCATGTGATGCTCACAATGGCTTTCAACGTCGATGTCTTTGAGCATGACGATATCGTCATAGCCTTGCACGTCTTCAAACGTGCGCGATAGTTCGGCCACTGGATCCATTTCGTATCCAGCGAAAAACTCTTGATAAGCCTTTGCTACACGCTTTGGAGTGTCGATAAGGCCTTCGCGGCGGGGATCGTCGCCGGCCCAAGCCAGCAAGGTCCGCACAGCGTCCATAGCTTCTTCCATGCTCGGACGTTTGATCTCGTCTGAGCGCGTCATTTGATCTTCAGGGGTGATGGCATCCATGGCCATATTCTATTCCTTAGTCTGAGGGACGGAGGTCGAGCCGTATTCAGAGGGGACCATTCAAGGATCCTGCCAAATATGGACTTAACGCCCGCCCGGAGTTTGTACCCTCAGGGCGATGGTGGGAACATAGTGGCGAATTCCACAAGTTACCAGACTCTCTTTACGGCAGCTGACTTCAAATGGATGTGAGAAATTCTGCTTTTGTCGATCTTCCGCGGCGCTTTGTTTTGTCGAGTCTGTGTGATTCAGCTTTTCAGGACGATCTAAATGGTTAACTTTTGGCGGAACATAGACGGGCGGATGCCGATTGTGATCCGAAACGACTAAACGTCTGGCCCCTTCTGCGCTATGGCGCAAATGGAATTGATCCACGCAGAGATTGACTCCAAATCAAATAGCGAGTAAGCGCTCACAAACGTTTTAAGGAGCGTGCTATGGAAGGTCTCGCCATTCTCGGCCTTGCCGTGCTTATTTGGATCCTGATTGGGCCTGTGTTCGGCATCATTGCTATGAACAAGGCCAATCGGGCGTCGCGCGAGCTTGAACACACACGGGCAGAACTCTCATCCTTACGACGGCGGTTCGACGATGACGCTGTGAGCGATGCCCCCGCTGCAGCGCCTGAGCGTCCGGAGCAAGCCGCCGCCGCTCAAACGGCGACGAGCGTGCCAATCACGCCGCCGCATACGGCTCCCCCTCCGCCCACCATGTTCACACCGCCAACGGAAGAAGAGCCACCGTCCTCGGCTGTCCCGCCGCCGCCTGAGCAAAAACCATCATCGCCCCCGGGCCCCGAACCGTCGCGCGATTGGGAACGCTTGATCGCCGCTAATTGGATGGTTTGGGCGGGTGGCTTAGCTCTCGCTCTGGGCGGGCTATTCCTGGTGCGCGTCGCCATCGATGCCGGCTATTTCGGGCCACTCCAGCGCACGATTGCCGCTGCAATATTTGGGGGTGGCTTGATCACAGCGGCGTTTCGAGCGCTGGATTTGGAAACGGTGAAGCGGGCCAAGAACGCTGTGCGTTATGTTCCGCAAGTCGTCGCTGGAGCAGGCCTTGTTGCGCTCTATGGCAGTGCGATTGCGAGTGGTCTGATCTATCAGTTTGTTCCGCCGCTCGCGGCGTTTGCGCTGATCGCAGCAATCTCTGCGCTCGGGGTCGGGCTGTCTATGCGATTTGGTCCAGCGCTGGCCGCCCCGAGCTTGGTTGGCGCCTATGCGGCGCCTTTGCTGACCGGTGCGGAAGGCGGGTCGGTCCTTCCAGTTATGCCATATTTTGCGATTATCACCGCCGGAGGCCTAGCCCTGGTCCGATTGTCAGGCTGGCGCTGGCTCACTTGGTTATTGGTTGGCGGAGCGGGCTTTTGGGGCCTGGTCGCTTCGGCGGGCGAAGAAGTTGCCACCCCAATCGTTCTCGGCGCCTATGCCCTTTCGCTGGCCATCATGGGGTTGTTCTTTGGTGGGAAGGATGCCGAGCGGGCTTTGGTTCTCCCGAAGAATGGGATCCGCCCAGCTTACATTATGGCGGGCTTTGGTTCGAGCCAATTGGCCGCTCATGTCTTTTGGGTGTTTGCGGGTGCATTGATCTTATTGACCGGGTGGCAAGCCGGCGCTGGCCTCATCGATGCCGCTTCGCTCGCGCTGTTTGGCGGTCTTGGCCTATTTGCAGCTTGGCAGCGGCCTGGCTATGCCCTGATCGCCCCCATCGCGGCGGGGATAACGCTGGTCTGTCTGTCCCTTTGGGCAATTGATCAGCCGCCGCTGGTTTGGGCGTGTCTGGCGAGTGCGCTTGGCTTCGGTCTCGGCGGGACGGTCCTGATGCGTGATCAGGAATTGCGGACCCCGTTGGCCTTGTCAGCGGCATTGACACCGCCCGCGGCCTTGTTCATCGCTTTCTGGCGCGAAGGTGGTCTCGAGCCGCACTTTGGCTGGGGTCTCACTGCTTTGTTCATAGCTGTGTCGATGAGTTCGGTGCTCGAGCAGCTGCACCGCGAAGATCCGGATTTCAAGACCCATCCTGGCGCGGGCGCATCCTACGCGCTGGGCGCGCTGCTGAGCTTGGCTTTGGCGCCGTTTTTGGTGTTTGGCGGGTTCTGGTTGGGATCGACCATGGCGATTGTGGCGCTCGGGATTGCGATCATTCATCAAAGGTTCGACTTGTCCGTACTGCGCTTCGGTGCGATGGCGGCCACAGCTTTGGCGGTCGGTTTGTTGGTCCGGCCCGGTTTTGTCGACCCGTCGGTCGTTTCAAGCATTCCAATTTGGAACTCAATGACATTTGGGTTCGCGATCGCGATCGCTGCCTTGTTTGCAGGATCGCGCTTGTTCGGGAGCAACAATCAAGAGCGCCAAGCGTTCGAGGCCGGTGCCTTGATCCTGATATTCGTCCTTATCGCCTTAACCATCCGCCACGTGTCCGGCGAAGGGGCACTGGACGGCCCGTTTGCGGGGATTGGTGAAGCGTCGGCTTATGCCATTGCTTATCTTGGAATGGCGGCCAGTTTCGCCTGGCGATTAAGCGACAAAGCCAAATTGTTCAAATTCGCTGAGTATGTAGCTGCGGTGATCGGTGTCGTGGCCATCGCGTTGGCGGCAAGCCATATCGGCCGCGGTACGGTTGGGTCGATGCCAATCATCAATTTGCTCGCTGCGGGCTTCGCGATGCCCGCACTTTTGCTGGCTGCTTATGCGGCTGGATTGCGGCGAGCAGGTCGGTTTGAAGAAGGTTTGCTGGCCAGCGGCGGCGCAATGTTTGTTGGCTTTTTATGGGTCACGCTGGAAGTTGCCCGCACCTTTGGTGGGCCGGCGATGCAGGATTTTTATGGCGACTTCGGATGGGCCTATAGCCCAGCTTGGATCGGCTATGCGGTCGGACTGTTGGTTTGGGGCGCTTATCGGGTTCGTCGCGCCCCGCGCTATGCTTCACTCGCGATCTTGTTGCTGGCGCTGGCGAAAGTGTTCTTGATAGACATGGCCGCACTCGAGGGGGCTGCGCGGGCCGGGAGCTTTATTGGTCTCGGCGGGTCGCTGATCGCCATTGCGCTGTTCTACCAACGCTTTGTGTTCGGTACCATGAGCGGCTCACTAAGTGAGCGGTCTCAGCCGCCTTCACTCTAGGCCCTATTGACGGATCTTTGTCTCGACAGTGCGCCCGGTCTATGAGAAGGGGCGCCGGGCGAATACGCGAGGAGCAAAACCATTGGCGACTGTACTCCTCGCATTGTTGCCAATCGCGCTGATCCTGGCGCTTGGCAAACTGGTGGCGTCCCGGAACATCTTATCCGCCGAAGGCTGGATTGGCCTGGAGCAAATCACTTATTTCGTGCTGTTCCCAGCTTTGATCGTAAGCAAGCTGGTGGTGGCTGACTTTAGCGAGGTTGATTGGCGCATGCCAACCGCCTTGGTGGGAGCACAGCTATTCCTCGCAGGGTTCAGCATCATCATCGCCGCCATTCTGGGTGAGTCTCGCGACAGGTTAGGTGTATTCGTGCAGTCGGCGGCACGGTGGAATACATTCATCGCCCTGGCCTTGGCACAAGAGCTCGCCGGACCATCCGGGCTGGCTTTGATGGTGGTTGCCGCCGCAGCTATGATTCCCACGGCCAATGTGATCTCCGTAGCGGCCTTGATGCGCTACGCTAGTCGCGGGGTAAAGCCTCTGCAAATGCTGCAGCAACTGGCCATCAACCCATTGGTGATCGCCTGCGCGATCGGACTGACCCTAAACTTTGCGGGCGTGTCCTTGCCACGCATTGGAATGGATATTCTCGACTTGTTGGCACAAGCGACCATTGCACTCGGCCTGCTGACCACCGGCGCTGCAATCCAACTTCGCCAGCAATCTGCGCCTCCTCTGACTGTGATGTCATGGTCATTGTTACGATTGTTAGGTCTGCCGCTGAGCGCGGGCGGATTGGCGCTCACCCTCAATGTATCGCCGGACGTCTTCCTGGTAATATTGATTGCGACGAGCGTCCCCACTGCCGTGAACGGCACCATCCTCGCGCGGCAGCTCGGTGCGAACGCTGGGCTCGCTGCTAATTTAATTGCCTGTCAGACGTTCTTTGCCATCGGCACGATCACGCTGATGCTGTGGGGCGCCGCCCTTTTGACTTAATCGCTGTCCATGCGAAGCGCCGCGACAAAAGCCTCTTGCGGGATTTCGACTTTGCCGAATTGGCGCATGCGCTGCTTACCAGCTTTCTGTTTTTCCAGCAGTTTGCGTTTCCGCGTCGCATCGCCGCCATAGCATTTCGCCGTCACGTCTTTGCGCAGCGCTGAAATGGTTTCGCGGGCAATGATCCGTCCGCCAATCGCCGCCTGGATCGGAATCTTGAACATTTGGCGCGGGATCAAATCCTTGAGCCGCTCGCACATTTGGCGACCGCGACCTTCCGCCCGGGCGCGGTGGACCAGCATGGCGAGGGCATCGACAGGCTCGTCATTGACCAGGATGTTCATTTTGACGAGGTCCTCAGCGCGATGGCCGACAATCTCATAGTCAAAGCTGGCATAGCCGCGCGACATGGATTTCAGGCGGTCATAGAAATCGAATACGACCTCGTTCAAAGGCAGCTCATATTTGACCAGGGCCCGACCGCCAACATAAGAGAGTTCCTTTTGGATACCCCGTCTGTCCTGACAGAGTTTCAAAATGGAACCGAGATAATCGTCGGGCGTGTAAATCGTGGCTTCGATCCAGGGTTCGCGGATTTCAGCGACTTTCACCACATCGGGCATGTCGGCGGGATTGTGCAATTCGATTTCGCTGCCATCGGTCATGGTCATTTCATAGACCACGCTTGGCGCCGTCGCGATGAGATCGAGATCGAACTCGCGACTGAGACGTTCCTGAATGATTTCAAGGTGTAACAGACCCAGGAAGCCGCACCGGAAACCCATGCCCAGGGCCGCTGACGTCTCCATTTCCCAGGTAAAGCTGGCATCGTTCAGGCGCAGTTTTCCCATCGCGGCGCGCAGATCGTCAAAATCGGCTGCATCGACCGGGAACAGGCCACAAAAGACGACGGGCTGGACATCCTTATAGCCGGGCAGGGGATCTTCGGTGCCGCCTTTCTCAGTTGTGATCGTGTCGCCGATGGCGCAATCGGCCACTTCCTTGATCGATGCGACCAGGAAGCCGACTTCGCCCGGGCCAAGTTCATCAACATCGGTCGGCTTTGGCTTGAACACGCCGACGCGGTCAATGTCATAGGTCGCGCCGGTCTTCATCATCCGGATCTTCATTTTCTTTTTCAGCACGCCATCATGCATCCGCACGATTACAACGACGCCGAGATAGGCATCGTAATAGGCGTCAACCAGCGCCGCTTTCAGCGGTTTGTCCACCTCGCCCTGATCCGGGGCCGGCAAGCGCTCGACAATTGCTTCCAGCACATCTTCAATACCGAGACCGGTTTTGGCCGAAATTTCGACCGCGTCAGAGGCGTCCAGCCCAATCACTTCCTCGACTTGTTCCTTGACTCGTTCGGTATCTGCGGCTGGCAAGTCGATCTTGTTCAGCACCGGCACGATTTCATGATCCTGGTCGATCGCCTGATAGACATTGGCCAGCGTCTGGGCCTCAACGCCCTGGCTGGCATCGACGACCAGAAGCGAGCCTTCACAGGCGGCCAGGCAGCGGCTGACTTCATAAGAGAAGTCGACATGTCCGGGCGTATCCATCAGGTTCAGCGTATAGGTTTCGCCGTCCCGCGCGGTGTAATCCAGGCGCACGGTCTGGGCCTTGATGGTAATGCCGCGCTCTTTCTCAATGTCCATGGAATCGAGCACTTGCTCGGACATTTCGCGTTCGGTCAGCCCGCCCGTCTTCTGGATCAGGCGATCCGCCAAAGTCGACTTGCCGTGGTCAATGTGAGCCACAATGGAAAAATTACGAATTTTATCGCGCGGTGTCATACGCGCGATATAGACATGCGCGACCTGTTAGGGAAGCGAAGGTGCAGGAAGAACTGCGATAAGCTGCATCATGGTCGCGAAACATGTGGGCAGACGCTATCAGCACCGGCGCTGGACCCGTCGCGTGCTGTCTCGTAAAGTCGAGGGCTGGGGACGGGAAAGAAAGGGAATGCAATGAACCTTAAAATACTCGCCGTCACCGCGTTCGCAGTGAGTGGAATCGCGTCCGCACAGGACAAAAACGTACCCCAGCAGTTGCAGGAAGTTCAGCTGCCAGAGCAGGTACAGAATCCAGCCGGAAAGCAACCCCAATTAGAAGGCATTCTGGAAGCAGGCGGCACCGCCCGGGCGGCCGGATGTATCAAGCACCAGGTCTATAATGTGCAGGGACTAAACCGCATCGCGACGACCTTTGTCTTATCGACTTCGTCGGGCGATCAACGGTTCAATTTTGAAGGAACGGCGATCCGCCACGTGCCGGACGGCGCGCCGCTGCCAATTGCCAGCACACTCGAGACCAATCGTTGGGATCGCATTTTGACAACCCTCGAGCGCGCCGCGGCGGCGGATAAACCGTTATTGGTCGACTATAGTCTTCCGAGCCGGGAAGTGTTTGGCATCTATGTCCAATGGTCGGGCAATTGTGCGCCTTAATCTAGGCTGGCCAAATAGTCGGCTTTAAACGTATCGCATGTGTTTTTTGGCGCTTGGGTGTCTATGCCGAAGACAACGCGCCAGTTTTCGTCGATCTTGGCTAGGGTCAATTGGTTGATCCCGCAGCCGACCATCTCCCCTTGATAGGTGATGGTGAAAGGTGCCCAGACGGTGGCGAGATTGCCAAACGTTTCCGAAGTCACGCCGAAAAGCGCTTCATGCGCGTCACCCACCGCCAGAGTGCCGACCCAGTCGCGCCAACGCTGTAGACCATCCGGACGAAGCTCGCCCTCGCTCGTGACGCGGCGAAGTTGGGCGTCCGAGGTAAAAACCTGGTCGACCAAATCAGCGTCGCCCTGATACATCGCGCGCATCATTGAATAGGCTGTCGTTTCGGGCGTAGAGAGATCGATCGGGGCCATCATATGCGGATCCTCGCCATCGGCGAACGCGAGTGACGTCAAGGAGGTGAAGGTCAGCGTCGCGGCGGAGGAGACCAGCAGTTTCATCAGTAAGTCCTCTGATTCGAAAAGGATTGCTTCAAATTCATACGCTGGGACTTTGCCAAATCGATCTGTTCAGTCAATTAAGGAATGATGTTCATCACGGTTTCTCCAGTTTGCCCTACGACGGATCTGCCGAAAACGATCGCCTTTTGGGAAACACTCGGGTTCGAGCGAGACTTTGCAGATCATCCCGATATTGGCCAAGCCAATTATGCTGGTGTTCGACGTGCGAATTTGGAGCTGCACTTGCAAACCTTCACGCCTGAGCAAATCCAAACCACCCAAACCATGGCGATGCGGATCCGTTTGGAGAGCCGTGCCGCGCTCGAGAGCCTCTACGCCGAGTGGCACCCGCTTGGCTTTGTTTCAGCGCCACTAGATGAAAAGCCTTGGGGAAATTATGAGTTCGGTTTTTACGACCCAGATCGAACACCGTTCTTTTTCTACGTTGACAGCTGAGGATTGCTTTTAGATGCCGCCTTTCCATCTCGCCTTTCCAGTACACGATCTCGCTGCCGCGCGTCGGTTCTATGGTGAGCTCTTGGGTTGTCCGGAAGGACGCAGCAGCAAGGATTGGGTCGATTTTGATTTTCACGGCCATCAAATCGTCGCGCATCTTGCGCCAGACGAATGCCGTCAGACCGAGATGTCTGGCGTCGATGGAAAAAATGTCCCGGTCCGCCACTTCGGCTTGGTGCTAGACATGCCCACTTGGAACGCTTTGGCCAAGCGATTGGACGGTAGTGTTGACTTCATTATCGAGCCATATGTGCGCTTCAAAGGACAGCCTGGAGAACAGGCGACGATGTTTTTTGCTGACCCATCTGGCAATGCGATTGAGTTAAAAGCCTTCGCAAATCTCCAGAGTTTATTTGAAAAAAAGTAAGGTTCATGGGCTTTATACGTGCAACTTTTTCTCTTGTGAGCGGGATGATAACTCGCCGAAATAGCGTTGTGGCAAGGGTTTAGGGGATAGGCATGGAGATATTCAGCCAGTTCTATACGGAAATGACCACGCATAGCCCGGTTTGGGTCTTGGTGTGGGTGAATTTCATGGTTGCCGTGCTCGCGCTCGCCATCCCATTTAGTTTCACCTATAGCGAGGCGCGGTGGATATTACTGGGTGTGGTGCTCGGTATGTTAGGCACGATCGGGGCCTATGCCATGTTCGGATTTACCCGGCTTTTGGGCTTGGGGCACATCCTTTTCTGGGGCCCCACTTTGATTTACATCATCACGGTGCGCGGCTGGAAGACATACCACAAGACCTTGTTTTCACGCTGGTTGATCCTCGCCGCGATCATCCTAGGCGTATCATTGGCATTCGATGTGGTTGATTTGCTACGCTGGATTCTCGGCGAGCGAGCGCCGATCCGGATTTAGACCTTTGGTCCGCGATTGTCGGTAAAAGAGTCTAGTCGCCTTCACCCGGATTAGGGCTAAAGAACTCGGCCAGTTTGTTGGTCTTCTGAGCGAATTCTTCCCGATCTGCTGGTGGCTCTTTCATCCGGGTAATGTTCGGCCAGACTTTCGCATATTCGGTGTTGAGCTTAAGCCACTTAGCATCCGGCTCGTCATCGGTATCCGGGGTAATTGCCTCGACCGGGCATTCGGGCTCGCAAACGCCACAATCGATGCATTCATCGGGATGGATGACGAGCATGTTCTCGCCTTCATAGAAGCAGTCCACCGGACAGACTTCGACACAATCCATATATTTGCAGCGGATGCAGGCATCCTTGACGATATAAGTCATTCGCGCGCTCAGTAAGTAATAATGCAGCGCAGCACATGGCTTCGGAGTACGGACAAGTCAATGCACTTCACTGTCACGGTGCGTTTAGTTCTGCTCTTTTCCGTGCGTGGGCGCGAGTGACATCGTCAATATGTAGCAAGCTGGCAACGTGTCGGATGAAGGATTCTTCGTATTTACAAGCCTCTCCATCCGCTAGGGAGACGCGGTAAAGACCCTCGATCACGCTTGCGCGTTCGCCTTGGGGCAGCGATTTGACGTGCCGAGTTAGAGCGTGTGTATCGGTGGCGTCTTCAGCAATTTGCTCGCCATTCAGCAGCACTTCATCGGCGCGGGTCGCATCCATATTGAAACTGGTGACCAGAATCTCGGCGATCATATCGCTTTCAAGATTGGCATAAACGCCGTCGACAAGCGCAGCTTCGACCAAAAGCGCAGCAGCGGCCTCATAAGGATCGAGATCTCGAACCGGGGCTTGGCGGTGATCGTCGCCGAATAGATTCTTTAGAAACCCTAGCATTTGAGCCTTATGCGCTGGGCAGGACGCGTCTGTAAAGCCCCGCGGCTTCTGCGGCCGGTCCGCGACGCACGCCGATTTCGAGCACTTCGACGGTCTCGATGGCCTTAGCTTTATAGAAGGTCAGCACGTCGCCCACGCTGATACGCTGACCCGCCTTATCGGTTTTTCGGGTTTGTCCGTGGCGGGTGATGCGAATGCCTTTGCGACTGACATAGTCCGTCGCCAGTGCCCGCGTTTTGAAAAACCGCGCGCGCCACAGCCAAATATCGACGCGAACCTCGTTCTCAGCGTCACTCATTCGTTGAGGTGGCGTCAGATGCCGGATTCTCGGACGCGGTGTCCGGCGTGGGCGCGTCATTTGCGTTGGCCGTTGCCGCATCCGGCTTTGGTGGTTTCGGTTTACGTTTTTTCGGCTTCGGTTTTGGCTTTGGCTTATCTGGCAAAAGCGCGCCGAGCACCGCAAACGGGCTGTCGGGATCTGGCTCTCGGCGTGCCGGACGACGATGCCCTCCGCCTTGATTTGGGCGTCTACCTTGATGCCGTTCTTGTTTCTTTCGCGGGCCCTTTTTTGCGGGATTAGGGCGGGCTTGTTTGCGAGCGGCGCGGCGTTGTTCCTGTGCCTCCATATGGGCCTTGGATTGGAACCGCCATAGTTTCACCGCGCCGGTTTCTGGGTCTTTCTCAGCGGGCGCGATGCGGAAGCCTTTCAGGACATTGTGAAAATCTTCGAGCGGGCAAGAGACCATGGAAGCCAGCTCCGGCGGGATTTCAAATTTGGCTTGATCCGCTTCTTTGCGGCGCTTGGACAATTCCCAGCCCAATCGTTCAGCGAGATCCGCGCGAACGGCGCGTTTGCCAAAGCGCAGATACCCTTGCGCGGCGAGATCCTCGTCCGGCCAGCTGCCATCGAGTTCAAAACTACCAGCCCCTTCCGGGGCCGTCTTTCGCGCGCGGCCATCCGCGAGCGTTAACAAGAGCGAGATCAGCGCTTGAGCAGCAGGTTTTTGTGCGTCAGGCACGTGCGCAGCGATCCGTCCCGAACGGATCCCGGCTTCTTTGAGCTTTGTTCGATCCTCCGGTCCCGGCAGAAGATTGCGGTCTTCACCGCGCAAGTCGCATGCGGCGCCGGCTTCGAGCAAACGAAACGCTAATCCGCGCGCAAGGCCATCTAGCGGCGTTTCATCTGGTGAGAATTTCAATTTGAAATGCGTTGGCAGGCGCTTTTGGATTTCTGCTCCGAGCCACTCATTCAACCGGGTTTGAGCCGCGTCTTGTTGGTGCGCTTCGGCATTTTGGCCGCCGATCAATTTGGCAGACGGTGCGAGCCAGTGTGGGCCCGCAATCAGTTGCGCCACGGGGGCCTCGTTCCAGACGATCTGTGCGGCCGGGTTGAGTTTGAGTGCGTTCTCCGGCGCCCCAGAAATCGCTTTCAATCGCTCTGCGATGACCGGTTCCAATGCTTGCATGGCAGCGCTGCGCAGCGTTTTGCCTTCCAGATCAGAAGTGCTGGAATCCGGTTCAAAGGTCAGGCCAACAAGCTTGCCGACTAGGTGACCTTCGATTGTAACTTCCCCTGTCTCAGAAACGTCTGTGCTCAAGAGATCTTCCCTTTTTAGCCCCGCGATCAGGGCGGTTGTACGGCGGTCGACAAAGCGTTGCGTGAGAGCCTCATGCAACGCATCTGACAACCGATCTTCAATGTCCCGCGTTCTTTCGCGCCAATAGACAGGATTTTCAAGCCAGTCAGGTCGGAAACTTGCGTAAGTCCACGTACGGATCATCGCCAAACGTTGTTGCAACAGGCTGATGTCACCCATTGTTTGGTCCAGCGCCTTCAAGCGTTCATCCATGGCGGCGTCGCCGAGACGGGCGTCTGGATCAGCTAGAGTTTCGGCCAAGCCAAGGACCAAACGGCCATGTCCTTCATGTCCAGCTTTGCGAAAGTCGGGCAATCGGGCGAGGTCCCAAAGACGGCGCACATTGCGTCCGCCGCGGACCTCAGGGCCAATCGCGCCGTCTTCAGCCATCCGCCGCAGCACCCATTCATCCAGTCCATGCGGGTTTTGTCGTAAGCTCGGATGCGGACTTGGTCGGGCCAGGCTGGCGATCAAAGTCTTGATCGAGCGATAATCGAGATCATTATTGCGCCAGTTTAGATCGACGACCGGATCATAGCGATGGTCTTCCACCGCGCGAATGAGATCGTCTTCGAACTCTGGGCAGTCATTGGTTTCGCCAAACTCGCCATTGTCGCGGAACCGTCCGGCGCGGCCGGCAATCTGCCCAATTTCCGCTGAGCTGAGCCATCGATGGCGCCGACCATCAAACTTGGCGCGTCCTGAGAAAGCCACACGATCGACATCGAGATTGAGGCCCATGCCAATCGCATCCGTGGCGACCAAATAGTCCACTTCGCCGGACTGATAGAGGGCCACTTGCGCGTTCCGCGTGCGCGGGCTCAGACCACCCATCACCACCGCACAGCCGCCTTTCTGGCGACGCAGGACTTCCGCGATGGCGTAGACTTTGTCGGCGCTGAACCCGACAATTGCCGTGCGCTTCGGCAACTTCGTAATCTTTTTCTGTCCGGCATAGGACAGGGTCGAAAAGCGTTCACGGACATCTGTTGAAATGTCGAAATCCAAATCGCGCAGCACATCCCGCATGGTTTCGGCGCCGAGCAGCAAAGTTTCTTGCGAGCCTCGTGCGTTTAGAATGCGATCCGTGAAGACATGACCGCGGTCATCATCTTCAGCGAGTTGAATTTCATCAATCGCCAAACATTCGACGGTGATATCTGTCGGCATGGACTCAACGGTACAGACCCAATAGCGCGCCTTTTCCGGGACAATGCGTTCTTCGCCGGTGACCAACGCGACCGCTCGTTCGCCCTTTTCGGCGACAACGCGATCATACACCTCGCGCGCCAACAGGCGCAGAGGCAGTCCGATCATGCCGGTTGTGTGTCCCATCATGCGGTCGAGCGCATAATGAGTTTTACCGGTATTAGTGGGGCCGAGGATGGCTTTAAGAATGGCCATAAGAAAGCACTATCTGGGAGAAGATTCGTTGAGAATCTAGGGGTTCGGGCAACGTTCTGCCTGATCTATGTGCGTATCGATCAGGTTTCCATTTGCATCTTCAGTTTTGAATTGTCTCAGCCATTCACGATCGCGGCTCAGGGGTTGGTAATCGCTGGTCAAATAGAGCCGCAATTCCCGGCGCAGCGGGCAGCCATTAGAGCGATGCCCGAGGTCAACACCGACAAAGCCTTGCGGCTGCCAAGTGGCGAAGTCGGCTTGAATGCGCGGTCGCAAATGTGAGCGATAGCTGGCAACCAGAACGCGGCCACTGTCTAGGTCCGCCAAATCGACGCTTTCGGAATAACTTTTTGGTCCAGGATTGTAGCGCCACATGATGAGTGGAATTTCGAGTTCGTCTCGCAAATAGTAATCGAGGCCGTGCCATATTTCGCGCTCATCGACGATGATGGCAGTCGGTTGTAATCGCTCTATCTCTCGCGCCAATTGCTGCGAGAGGTCTTCCCAGCCGCGCACGCGTTTCAGGTCATTGTCGCGGCCAACCGCAGCACTCCAACTTGGTGGACCCATGGCTAAGGTGATGGCGAGAATGCCAACCACGGCTTGCAATCCAATCCCCGCCCAGAAGGCGGGTCGCCACCCCCGAGCGCGGATCAAGAAGCCGCCGATGAAGACGCTGGCGGCGGGGTAAGCCGTCGCGGCCCAATTGGCGTGTGCGCGAGACAAAACGGCTTGTACCGCAATGATCAGAATGACCGGCAAAATGAAACAGGCCAGCCAGCGTTCTTTGGCGCCTTGCGCATGCGGCGCGTCGCCAAGATCTGCCAATTCGGATTTGGGCCTCAAAAAGATCAAACCGGTAATCAAAGCAACAAAGGCGACGGGACCGAAGACCCCCATTTGATCGCCAATGAATTCAGGGAAATGGTCCAGGTTAAACAGCTCGCCGCCAAGATTGGCATTGTCGACCGTATGGCTGACAGTTTTGAACTCATTGGCAGCATTCCAAACCAAATGCGGGGCGAAGACCAGGGCGGCAACGCCGATGAAAACGGCGCCTTTCGAGCTCAGCACGGCTTTGCGCGTGGGACCGTCAATCACGCTGGTCAACGCCACTCCGATCGCAAAGTAGAGCATTGCATACTTTGACAAAAAGCCGAGACCGATCGCGAGGCCTAAGGATCCTGCGCCGAGCCAGCCAAGATCTTGTTCGCGAAGCCGCCAGAACAGATAGAGTGCTGCCGCCCAAAACGGGAACAGCACGCCATCCGTCGAGATAACACCAGATGATAGGGTTATCCCCGGCATCAACAGGTAAGTAATGACCGTGAACAGACCCGCCAGACCGCCAAACATACGCCTCGACAGAAGGAATAGAAAAACCGACGCGATGGCATGAAAAATCGGCGCGAAGAAACGGATCGCCCATTCCGAATCGCCAAACGCGCTGGTCGACAAATGGATCACCCAAGCAATCATCGGCGGTTTTGAGTAATAGCCCCACTCAATCGATTGACCCCAGCGCCAATATTGCGCTTCATCCGCATAGAGCTCGAGCGGAGAGACGATGACCAAGAGGCAGCGGACCGCCAGAAGCCCTGCAATTATTGCGATTGCGAGCCGGGAATAGTCGTCCATCAAGGAGCGGTCTGAAGTCATATCCACCCCTTACGCGCCTTAGCGGGCGACATAAACCCTTCGTCGCATGTGTGGCTTATTTGCAATGCCAACCATTAGAGTCAGCACCATCACATAAGTCTAACAAGACTGTCACAAAACTGTTATCCACCGCTTCTATGGCCTCGCGCAGTAGTCGACCGGAAGTCTGAGCCGGCGCTACATTTGTGGCAATTCGAGGGGAAACTCATGTCCAACTGGAAACTCCTATCCGGTGTGGCCGCAGCCTCCATCATGACCGCAGCGATCATCGCTCCGGCTGAGGCTCAGGTCACAACTTCTAGCATTCGCGGCCAAGTGACTGACGCGAGCGGCGCCGCCGTTTCGGGCGCGACCGTTACGGTCACTGACCGCCGAACTGGCAACACTGATACGGCGACAACCAACGCCAACGGTGTCTACTCACTGCGCTCATTGCGCGTTGGCGGCCCATACGCGATCGTCGTTGAAACCGCTGACGGTTCAGAGACACGCGAAAATGTATTCTTACAAGTAAACGAGACATTTGCTGGCGATGTTCAAGTTGGCGGCGCAGCCCGGACTCTGGATACCGTTGTTGTTACTGGAACCACAGGTGGCGGTGTTCTAGCCCAAGGCCCTCGCTCGTCATTTGATCTCGAAACGATTGAAGAGCTTCCAAGCATTTCGCGTGACATTCGCGACATTGCGCGCCTCGACCCGCTGGTTTCGGTCGACGCGACCAATGAAGGCGCCATCTCGATTGCGGGTACAAATAACCGCTTTAACTCACTGACGATTGACGGCATCAAATTTAACGACTTGTTCGGTCTAAACGCGAACGGTTTCCCATCACAACGCTCGCCAATCTCTGTCGATGCGCTGGAAACCCTCGCCGTCGAAGTCGCGCCCTATGACATCGAATTCTCTGGCTTTACCGGTGGTACTGTCAACATCCTGACCAAGTCGGGTCAGAATGATTTCTTCGGATCAGCCTACTATTTCTACACCGATGACGGTCTCGCTGGTGACAAGGTAAATGGCAACGAGGTCACGCAGGAATTCGACGAGACAACTTGGGGACTCACGCTTGGTGGTCCGATCGTCAAAGATAAGCTCTTCTTCTTTGTCGCTTACGAAGATTTCGAAGCAGGTCAGTTGCTCGACGGAGAAGATCTGCCCGGCGCGGGTTCTGGCGTTAGCCAAGCCGTATACGATCAGGTCCGTCAAATCACCCAAGACCAGTATGGTTTTGATCCGCTGACTTTTGGTGCGCTGGATCCGGTCACAGACCAGAAATTGCTGGCGACCCTTGATTGGAACATCAATAACGATCACCGCGCGAAACTGACTTACATTGCGAACGAAGGCAACGAGATCCAGCCCCGGAATAATGGTGCTGATCTCGGTTCACCATCGACCTGGTATGACCGTTCAGAAGAAACCAATGCATATGCTGTTCAGGTTTTCTCTGATTGGACAGACCGCTTCTCGACAGAAGTCAAAGTTGCCTACTCTGAGCAAATCACCGGGCAGGTTTCACTTGCGAGTTCTGACGTCGCAAACTTCGAAATCACCACGCCTGATGGCACGATCTCGATCGGTCCTGACTTTTTCCGTCATGCCAACGAACTTGAAAATGAACTTTGGCAGATCAAAGCCAAAGGGGAATACGATTTCGGAGACCATCTCCTGAAATTCGGGTTCGAGCGCGACGATCAGACGACGTTCAACTTGTTTGTTCCTGGCTCTGAAGGGTCTTACGAATTCGATTCGATTGCTGACTATCAAGCGCGTACAGCTTCGACACTCTTCTACAATAACTCAGTGACGAATGATGAGACTGATGCGGCCGCGAATTTCGGCTTCGCTGTAAACAGCCTGTATTTGCAAGACACATGGCAAGTCACAGACCAGCTCACTGTAAATGGTGGTGTTCGCTATGACTGGTACCAGTCTGATGGCGAGATTACCGAGAACCCGAATTTCGTAAGCCGTTATGGATTTACCAATTCAACCGATGTTGACGGCTTGAGCATTCTGATGCCGCGTGTTGGCTTTAATTATGAGTACAATGATGACATCACATTCCGAGGCGGCTTCGGACGCTTCTCGGGCGGTAGCCCAGCGGTTTGGTTGTCGAACAATTACTCTAACACGGGCGTCGCGATCGATAGCGTCTTCCTTGCAGGCTTCCTTGGCGATGATCTGACCAATGTAGATGCATCTGTTCTACCCGTCGCGGCGACATCCGCGCTGAGCGCGGGTGACGGTGACGTCAACGTGTTGGACCCAAGCTTCAAAGTTCCGTCCCTATGGCGCGCGAATCTTGGTGCCGACGTGTTCTTTGATATCGGTCGGTTTGAAGACTTCAAATTCTCGCTGGATTACATTTACGGTGTGAATGATGCCGCGCCGTTCTGGAATGATATCTCGTGTGGCGATCCTATCGGGGCAGCACCAGACAGTCGTCCGATCTACAATTGTGGTCTGGATCAGGCATTCCTGAACAATCTCAGCACGCAACAAATCATTGATTTCTACGACGCTGGTACGATCGCTGCGACTGCGGCTACGGCGGCGTTTGACGCGAACAATGACGGAAACGTCGGGATTTCGGAAGTCGAAACGGCTCCAGCCGCTTACTTCCTGACCAATATCGACAAAGGTTCGCAGCACTTGATCACTGCCCGCCTTTCGAAAGATTGGGACGATCTTGGCGCTTTTGGCTCTTTGTATACGAGCTTCGCCTATACCTATCAGGACGCTCAAGACGCCCACTCAGGTACCAGTTCGACCGCTTCGTCCAACTATGGCGATTACGGCTCGTTTGATCGGCAAAATCCTCGAACATCCGTTTCGAACTACCAGCGCGAGCATGAGTTCAAAGTACAGCTCGCTTGGGAAAAAGAGTTCATCGCGGATGCGCCGACGAAAGTGACCATGTTTGCGAACCGTCGCGCGGGTCAGCCGTTCAGCTACACCTATGACTATTCCGGTGGTAGAGAACGGTCGCTGTTCGGTATCCGTGAAGGCGCGGCCGATGATGAGGGAGAATTGTTCTACGTGCCAACCGGCGCGAACGATCCGCTCTTTAACTCAGCGGCTTCTTTCGGCGGCGACGCTGCGGTTATGAGCGAGTTTATGACATTCTTGAACACCTCGGGTCTGTCTGAATATGCCGGTGGAATTGCACCGCGTAACGAGTTTGAGAGCCGTTGGTACACCAGCGTCGATCTGCGCTTGCAACAGCAAATCCCTGTCCCAGGTTGGAAAGAAACTGATCGTCTGATTGGCTTCTTGGACATCGAAAATGTCGGTAACCTTCTCAATGACGAGTGGGGATTCCTCGAGCAAGTTAGTTACGAGTACCACCAGCCAGTTGCGAATGTTGACATCGTGAATGGTCAATATGTTTACAGCGATTTCCGACCGGACGCTGAAACCCGGATCACCAACTCTGCTTCTCTCTGGCAGATTCAGTTGGGTCTGAAATACGTCTTCTAAACGAAGTCGGAACCTAAATCGGAAAAGGGCGGCGCAGAATGTGCCGCCCTTTTTCTTTGAGCTTTGATCACTTGTGTGGCAAAGGCGCCGCGATGTTGGAAACGAAACACTATGTCCCGCCAGAATGGGCGGCCCAATCTGTTGTGTGGGCCGGGTGGCCGCATTTGCGCGGAGAATGGGGCGAAGCGTTCGACGGCGCACGAGCCGAGATTGCGACATTCCTGCGCGCCTTGAGCGCAGTCACGCCGGTGCGGATCGCGTGCGGGTCTCGCGAAGCTTATGGCAGCGCCTGGGCGGCTCTGGAAGCTGAAATCGGCGCGGGCCGCGTGACGCTCCACACCTTGCCGGCGGGCGATATCTGGCTGCGTGACACAGGGCCAGTATTTTCACAGCTTGGTGGACAGTCGCTTGCGCTGGCCTTCGAGTTCAATGGCTGGGGCGGCAAATATGTCATGACGGGTGACACAATGACGGCCGGCGGGATTACGAGCGTTGAACAAGTGCAGGCGCGAAAACATGATTTTGTGTTTGAAGGCGGCTCTATCGATCTCGATGGTGAAGGCCGTTTGCTGACCACGAAGCAATGCGTGCTCAATCCCAACCGAAATCCTGGCTGGACGCAACCCGTCGCCGAAGCCGCGTTGAAGGGCGCTTTTGCGGTCAATCAAGTGATTTGGCTCGGCGATGGTCTACGCAATGACCACACTGATGGTCATGTCGATAATATCGCGCGCTTCATTGGCCCCGGGCGTGTCATGTGCCAACGCGGATCGGGCGCAGATGACCCAAACGCCGATACCTTTGACACCGTCCGCGCCGACTTGGCGGCGGCCCAGCTTGAGATTGTCGAGATTCCGTCACCAGGTCGGATCACAGATGCGAACGGTGATATATTGCCGGCGAGCCACATGAACTTCTTGATGAGCAATCGACATGTCTTCGTTCCCATTTATGAAGACCATTACGCGCCGCAAGCGATCGCGGCGTTTGAGCAAGCGCTGCCCGATTGCAAAATCATTGGCCTGCCCGCCAACAGTATCTTATCTGGCGGCGGGGCATTTCATTGCATGACTCAGCAAGTACCTGCCTTAAGCAAGGAGACCGCATGAGCCGAGAGATTCACGTCGCTGCATTGCAACTCGCCTTGGCGAAGGGTGAGCCCGCTGCAAATATCGCGAAAGTGGGTGATCATGCCCGCGCTGCCGCGGCGCAGGGTGCGGAGGTCATTCTGCCGTCCGAATTGTTTTGCGACCATTATTTTTGCAAGACCCAAGACGAAACACATTTCGCCAGTGCGCATCCGTGGCGGGATCATCCTGCCGTCATCGCCATGCGGGCGCTCGCCGAAGAGCTTGGGGTCGTTATTCCGGTGTCGATTTTCGAAAAAGACGGTCCTGAATACTTTAATTCTGTGGTGGTGATCGACGCCGACGGTGCGCTTCTTGGGGTCTATCGCAAAAGCCACATACCCGACGGGCCAGGGTATCAGGAGAAATTCTACTTTCGCCCCGGTGATACTGGTTTTCGCGTGTGGAACACCCAGAAAGGTCAGATTGGAGTTGGCATTTGCTGGGACCAATGGTTCCCCGAAGCCGCCCGCGCCATGGCTCTCATGGGGGCAGACGTCCTGCTCTATCCGACCGCGATTGGCGCGGAACCCCAAGATCCAAGTCTCGACACAGCATCGCGCTGGCGCCGCGCCATGCAAGGCCATGCCGTCAGCAATGTAATTCCAGTGGTGGCGGCCAATCGGGTTGGCGACGAAGACGGCCAGCTATTCTACGGGACCAGCTTTATCACAGATGAAACCGGCGCCATCGTCACTGATTTAGGCCGGACCGAAGAAGGGGTGATCACCGCGACCATCGACCTTGATCATGTCGATCGCGAGCGCGCCGCTTGGGGCTTCTTCCGAGATCGCCGGCCGGACTTGTATGAAGGTCTGCTTTAGGTTGGAGGTGGTGCGACACAATAATCGTGATGGTCTACTGTGCGGAACCAGTATCGGCGAAGTGTTTGGCAGACGGGCAAAAAAGCCAGTTAGAACGATAAAACGGGATGCGGACAAATCCGCAATGGGCTAGGGCGAAGAGATGGATCTGTTGCAAGTCATCCCAGTGACCCTCCTCCTGATCGGAGCCAATGTCATCGCCAGCCTTTTTGCGCTGACCAACGCTCAGTTCATGGAGAAAAACCTCTTTCATATTGGTCCCATTCTGACGCGCGGCGAATGGCATCGAATGGTCACGAGCGGTTTTTTGCATGGCGGCTTTCTGCATCTCTTCGTCAATATGTACGTGCTGTTTATGTTCGGCGGTTTCGTCGAGCGCAGCTTGGGCACGACCGCGTACTTGATCGTCTATTTTGCCGCTCTGCTCGGCGGCAATGCCTGGGCGCTGTTGGAGAATAGGAACAAGCCAGGTTACCGCGCGCTCGGCGCGTCCGGTGCCACGTCCGGGATCGTGATGAGTTTTATCCTGTTCAATCCATTTGAGCCTTTGATGATTTTTCCAATTCCGTTCTTCATGCCAGCCGTGGTGCTCGGTCTGCTCTTCGTCGTCGGTTCGGCCATTCTTGCGCAGCGCGAGAATAAGACGATCGGCCATGAAGCACATTTGGGCGGTGCGCTTGCAGGATTTTTGATGACCATCTTAGTGGCTCCAAACGCGTTTAGTCGTTTCGCGAATGAAGTCGCGCGGGCGCTTGGAGGAAGCTGACTTTGGGCGCCATCTCAACCATTCTTCAAGAACGAATTCAGTCCGGTGCACTCAGCCGCGATCCCGCGCAGATGGACGCGGCACAGAAGCTGGATGATGTCCTCACCCGATTAAAATCGAGCGGGAAAGGTGGTTGGTTTTCCAAACCAAAGCCAGCGCGCGGCCTTTACCTTTGGGGCGGTGTCGGACGCGGCAAGTCGATGCTGATGGACTTGTTCTACGCTCAAGCGCCGGTAAAGGCGATGCGCGTGCATTTTCACGAGTTCATGGGCGGCGTGCATGATCGTCTCAACATTGCCCGCCAACGCCGTGATGTCTCCAATCCGATTTTCCCCGTCGCCAAGCAATTCGCGTCTGAGGCGCGATTGATTTGTTTTGATGAGTTTCAAGTCACACAAATCGCCGATGCGATGATTTTGGCCGGCTTGTTTGAGGATCTGTTCAAGCGCGGTGTCACAGTGGTTGCGACCTCTAACCGGCATCCGGATGAACTTTATAAAGATGGTCTCAACCGCCACTTATTCTTGCCCTTCATCGAGTTGCTGAAGGCGCAGACGGAAGTGTTCGAACTCGCCTCAGAGCGCGATTATCGGTTGGAGCGTCTCACCGAGGCGCCGGTTTGGTATTCGAAAGAAGACGGGGTCGCCGCTTTGAACCGTGCATTTGAGCGCCTTACTTTGGGGGCCGAACCGCAAAGCTGCATGCTCACTGTAAAAGGCCGCAAGGTGCCCGTCACGCGCGAAGCCGCAGGTGTGGCGCGGTTCACGTTTGACGAATTGTGCGCCCAGCCACTTTGGGCCGAGGATTATCGCGCCATCGCCGCAATGTTTCACACGGTTTTACTGGAAGACGTTCCCATCCTGTCGCCAAGCAAGCGCAATGAAGCGGCCAGGTTCGTTACCCTGATCGACACATTGTACGAAGCCAAAGTGAAACTCATCGCAAGTGCTTCAGCTGACCCGGAGCAATTGTATCCTGAAGGCGATGGCAGCTTCGAATTTCAACGCACGGTAAGCCGTTTGCATGAAATGAGGTCCATCGAATATATGGCCGAAGCGCATATCGTTCCGATGGACCAAAAGTGACCCGTATGGGTGGCGGAAACTGGGAGGGAGGAAACGTCTCGCGCCCACCAATACGAGAAGAGCGTGTGCTCTCATCAGCGTTTACGCGGTGCATGCGAAACTGGATCACTTAAAAATGACAGATTCCCGGGTTCGATATTGAGCGTTATACGTTACACGTGAGACATGGGACATGATTCAATGATGACTCGACTGGCCTTAAGCGCACTTTTGATGCTCGGTTTTGCCAGCTGCGCGAGAGAACAAGCTTATCAAACGACAGCGTTTAATGCGGACCAAGCGATCGAGATGCTGCGAGCCTTGAGCGCCGACGACATGCTGGGCCGAAAAGTTGGAACCGAAGAAAATGCCCGGGCGCGTGCGATGATCATCGACCGTTTCGAGGAAATTGGTGTGATGCCCGTGGCGGGGCAATTCGAGCATCCCTTTACCTATGGCCCATTTGCGGACCCCAATTCGGGGGCAGATGCAGCGCCGGCCAAAAGCGGGGTCAATGTGCTGGGCCGTCTGTCAGGAACGTCCGAGAGCGAGGTAAGTATGATCATCACCGCGCATTATGACCATGTCGGTGTGATTGACGGCGAGACTCATAACGGCGCCGATGACAATGCCTCTGGCGTGGTGGGGCTCTTGGCGGCGGCCGAATATTTCGCGAAATCGCCGCCGAAGCATGATGTCATCTTTCTCGCTTTCGATGCTGAAGAAGACCGTCTCGGAGGGTCGATTGCGTTCGTCGCCGATCCGGTTCAATCGCTTGACTCCGTTGCCTTGAATATCAATTTCGACATGCTTTCGCGTGGCGACAATGGGACACTTTGGGCATCAGGCACACATCATTGGCCGGACTTGAAACCCGTGATCGCAAATCTCGCTGCGCGTGCGCCGGTGACGCTCAAGATGGGGTATGATGAGGGTGATGGCCGAGATGACTGGACGCTCCTTTCTGATCATGCGGCATTCTTCCGGGCTGGCATTCCACACCTCTATTTCGGCGTCGAAGATCATCCTGACTATCATAAGCCGACCGATGACTTTGAGCGTATCGATCAGGAGTGGTTCTTAAAATCAGTCGAAACCGTCATCATGGTCGCGGCGGAAATGGATCCGCGCCTGGACGAAATCTATGCCATGCGACTGGCCGCTTCAGACACCTAATTACCTCTACAATCAAGCGGATGAGACCAAGCGCGTCGGTGCGACCGTTTGAGACTGATATTCAGTCGCCTTGCAAATGCTTCGCACTATCATAATCAATTGTTTTTATTGCATTTTTTCTTGATTTTTCGCGAGTCTCTTCTATGTTCATCAACATAGGTAGTTTTACGGAGTGCCCGTCATGAAAGGCGACGCAAAAGTCATCGAGTTTCTCAACAAAGCGCTGAAAAACGAGCTTACGGCGATCAATCAATATTTTTTGCATTCGCGGATGCTGAAGGATTGGGGGGTCAGCAAGTTGGGTGACTATGAGTACAAGGAATCCATCGAAGAAATGAATCACGCCGATTGGCTTATCGAGCGTATTCTCTTTCTCGGTGGTCTGCCCAACCTCCAAGACCTCGGCAAGCTGCGCATTGGTGAGAGCGTCAAAGAGATCCTCGAATGCGACCTCGCGCTGGAGGAAGATGCGATCCCATTGCTGCGTGATGCAATGGAGCATTGCGAGAAGGTTCGCGACTATGTCAGCCGCGACCTTTTCGGCAAAATCCTCCACAATGAGGAAGAGCATGTCGACTATATCGAGACGCAATTCGATCTGATTGAGCGGATTGGCATCGAAAGCTATACACATCTGCAATCGGAGGCGAACGCCCACTAATCTGCACCATCACATCCTCAAAAGGAGGGGACCATGTCGAAGACCACAATATTTGAGTATAAAGGCGACGCTCAAACCGTGACGTGGGACCGACGATTGTGCATCCATGTTGGCGAATGCGGCCGGGCCAAAGGCGAGCTTTTCGTGACCGGCCGCGATCCGTGGTGCGATCCAAATGTCGCGGATCAAGACGATGTACAAACCGTCGTTGCGCGCTGCCCGACCGGAGCATTGGCGGCGAAGGCTGGCGATGGGAGCTATCTCACTGAACCCGCTGCGGCTGAGAATGAAGTTCATGTTGCAAATGATGGCCCGCTTTATGTCTCTGGCGATCTGTCCATTGATGGCGCCAGCGACGACATGCACAGCGTTTCGCGACGCGCGGCGTTGTGCCGATGCGGAGCATCTAAGAATAAGCCGTTCTGCGATAACTCGCATCGAGAGATCGACTTCCAAGACGCGGGCGCGGTGGGTGAAATAGGTTTAGCGGAAATCGAAGCCGGTGGTCCCTTAGAGATTAAACGCATTCCCGACGGGCCGATCGAAGTGTCGGGAAATTTCGCGATTCGGGCGGGGTCGGGTCGAAAAGCCTGGTCTGGGCGCAAAGCCTATCTCTGCCGCTGCGGGAAATCGGCAAACAAGCCGTTCTGCGATGGCGCTCATAAAGAAGCCGGCTTCAAAGCCGACTAAGCTCAGATCCCACCGCGCTCTAGCATGCGATCAAAGCCTGCCCAAAACATGGCGCGCTTATCAGGTTTCTCCATCAGGATTTCATGCATCGCATTTTCGACGGTAATGTGCTCGCATTTGGGGAGATGGCCAGCAACATGCGCATGGGCGCGATTGTCGATCAATTTCTCATCGGCGGCACTGGCGACAAAAACCGGGATATCAATCGCTCGCAGGATTTCAGGCTTCGAAATGCGCGCCAGAATGTCCAGTGACGCGCCGAGCCAGCCCCATGTCACAGGGCCGAGCGACAATTCAGGCCGAGCATCTGTGAGGTCGCGATTGAGTTGCCAATGCGCTTCGTCATGGGTGACGACATTGTCTTCAAATTTCTCTGGTGGTCCGGGTTTTTGTGCGAAATCGTCAGACCGTCCCATAACCCGCATGGCCCAGATGAAGTAACGCTGGACGCGGCCTAAAGGCAGGCCCCACATTGGCGCACAGAACGCAGCCGCTTCGACGCGCACGAGACCTTGACCGATGGCCGCCAGGGCAATCGCTCCGCCCATTGAGTGGGCGAGCGAGACATAAGGCCGGGGTAATTCTTCCATCGCGTCGAGGCCATTGCGCAACGCGCCCATAAAGGTCTCGAAACGATCGATATGACCCTTTTGGGGGTCGTCTAGGAGGCGCTGCGACAGGCCTTGGCCGGGCCAGTCAATAATCAAAACCGCAAAGCCGCGGTCTTGCAATTCGCGCGCGACTTCAAAATATTTCTCGATGAATTCCGTTCGGCCTGGGCAGACGATACAAGTGCCGCGCGCCGAGGCGACCGTGGCCGGAGCCAAACAGGCCCGCAGACGGCGGCCACCGACGCCTTCAAACCAAATGATCCTCGCGCCATCCGGGCGAGGATTACCAGGGACATCGACAATTTGATCCGGGATGGTTTCGGTCATAGCTGCGTCCAAATGTGAAAAGCCTCATCCCGCGTCTACGCCGGATGAGGCCTTCAATCAAATCAGCACCTGTTCAAGCTTATGAGAGCTTGCTCATGATGCTTTGCAGTTGCATGGCAACGGACATGTCGCCGAGGACTTTCAGTTTGCCCTGCATGAATGCCATGGTTGGGTCCAATTGACCTGCGGCCAGCTTGGTGAAGTCGTCCCAGTCGACTTTTACAGTGGCATCAGCTTCTGCATCGTCATTGTTGGCAACGCCTGCGGTACCGTCGATGAACAGTTTGCCAACGTCACCGAAGTCGAATTTAACTTTTTTCGCGAAACCACTATCGCCGCCAGCAACCGCTGATGCAGCTTTGGTTGTCAATTCTGCGAGATCCATGAGGAAGCCTCCCTGTCTAATGCTCCTGGCGTCGATAAAGCAGGCCTGACAGGGCGATGCAAGGGTGCCGCTTACGTAAACTGCTGCTTCTGGAAAACTTGTTCCAAATCAAGGACTGCTTTTGGCCTTGACCCGCCGCTACGGAAAGTTTCGAAACAGAGCCATGTCTTGGGAAAAGTCGATAGAAGAATTGCGCCGCCGCGAACGTCTGGCTGAGCGTATGGGCGGCGACGAGCCAGTCTCGCGTCAAAAAGGTCGGGGCAAGCTGACCGTTCGAGAACGTGTGGCCTTCTTGGCCGATCCGGGGAGCTTTCACGAGATCGGCAAGATTGCTGGCCGCGCCAATTACGATGTGGACGAAGAGTTGGAGGATTTTATGGCCTCTAACTCGGTCATTGGTCGGGCTCGATTAAATGATCGCCCCGTGTTTATTCTCGGCGATGACTTTACCGTTCGAGGCGGCGCTGCGGATGCCTCGATCCGCGGCAAGCTGTTTCTCGCCCTTAAGCAAAGCCAAGAATATCGCATGCCGCTTGTGCAACTGATTGACGGCACAGGAGGTGGCGGCTCGATCAAAATGTTCGAACAGGATCCTCGCACTTACATTCCTGAAACGCCGGGTTGGGAATTTATTGTCAGTGGTATGGCCGAAGTGCCTTACGTGTCGCTTGGGTTGGGGCCATGTGCTGGCATGGGCGCAGGGCGACTGGCGGCCAGCCATTTCTCGGTCCTGGTCAAAGAGCTCAGCCAAGTCTTCGTCGCCGGCCCGCCTGTCACGCGCGCGCTCGGTGAAGATGTGACCAAGGAAGAGCTAGGCGGCTGGCAGATTCAGGCGCGCAACGGCACGGTCGATGCGGTGGTGGAGAGCGAAGCGGAGGCGTTCGACGCGGCCCGTCAATTCCTCTCTTATCTACCCTCATCTGTGCACGACCTGCCGCCGATTCTACCACCAAATGATGATCCCAAACGGAAGGAAGAGGAGCTGATCTCCATCGTTCCAACGGATGGCAAGACGCCGTACAAGCCGCGTAAGATCATCGCAGCGACGGTCGACAAAGGCAGTTTCTTCGAGATTGGCGAACAATGGGGCCGCGGTATCGTCACCGGCTTTGCCCGCGTGGATGGTCACCCGGTTGGTATTCTCGCCGGCGATCCGTTTTTCCTAGATGGCGCTTGGACGGCGGATGTATGTGACAAAGTCACAAGGCATATGGATCTGTGCTCCACGTTCCACCTGCCAGTCATCCACTTTGTCGATTGCCCTGGCTTTGCGAGCGGTGTGCGTCACGAGACCGATGGGGTCACCCGAAAAGGCGTGCGTGCAATGGCGGCGGTCTATCAATCGACGGTGCCGATCTGTGCGGTCGTCATCCGCAAAGCGTATGGCCTCGCTGGAAGTGCGATGTTCAATCCGTCTAAAGCCAAATGGCGCTATTGTTGGCCAAGCGGTGATTGGGGCTCTCTGCCAATGGCGGGCGGGATTGAGGCAGCCTATCGCAAAGAGATCCTCGAAGCGGAAGACAAAGAAGCGTATTTGAAAAGCCTGTATAAGCGGTTCGACGCCATCGCCTCGCCATTCCGAACGGCAGAAGCCTTCTTTGCCGAAGAGATTATCGATCCACGCGACACACGGCCTTTGTTGGTCGATTTTGTTCATCACGCTTGGCGCGCCTTGGAGACAGGCAGAACAAGTTTCGGGCCACGGCCTTAACCCGCTCAGCCTTTATTCTTGATCGAGGCGCGCATAGTCGATGCGCATGAACACGCGCCAACCCGCGTCGGTCAGGACGGCGTCTTCGGCGACCAGTTGCGCTTCAGCTATGGAGTAGATTGAACGTCCAATTTCTCGGGATGCGTCCCCCCAAATCACTTTGAGTTCGCCGTCACTATACTGTCCCGCCAAGGACAGGATCTCTCCCCGCGAGTCTTCCCATGTTCCATCAACGGCGCCGTCGACAATCCGGTAAAGTCCGCGTCCAGCAAAGATCTGCGCGCCGTCCGCATTGGAGACAATCGTATAGTCTTGAAGCAAATGGCTGGCATGTTTGCCGACCTGCCAACGCGACGTGCATGTTGCGGGCACGCCCCAAGCGTCACATGTGCTTTGCCAGTCGCCGACAAATTCAGATGGCACGGGCTCTGCCGCCATAACCGGCGTTGCCAATGTGGCAAGCGCGATTGGCCCGAGGGCGTAGAGATTGAGTTTTATGATCGACATGGAACACTCCTTCAGCATGCTTGTTTTAAGCTAGACGAACGGGTCAGGCTAAAACTGACACGATGCTGAAATTTATTCCGCGCGGCGGCGAGAAGACGCTACTAGCCTTATCCGGTCGACCCTTTGGCCGCCCGTTTGCGTCGCCAGCCCAAAACCAGCGCGACAATCGCAATCACCATCGCGGCGAAAAACAAAACCAGTTTTAAAGGCGTTACAGTCGCCTTCAGCCAGAGCGCATCATACATGCCGGTTAAGGCAAGCACTTGTACAACGCCTTCAATGAGGTCGACCGGAATCACCAAGAAAGCCGGAACTGCATAGGGTGGGGACAATGCGCGCAGCGCCAGTCCTGCGAACAGTGGGCCATAGGTGAGGGGGTAGGCGACATCCAATGTGGCCGTCATCCAAGCATGAACGGAGCGTTGTTGGGCACTCAGCGCGTCTATATGAGCACGTACTGTTTCCGGGTCGCTGATTTCGTCAATGATCGCAAAGTCCCAGATCCGCATGATAATGCCAAAGCCGATTGTTTCGACGATAAACAAGACAAGCAGGATCCAGAGCGTGGTTGTATTGGTAAGAAGTTTCATCATGTCCCGGAGATTGGCACGCTTCCGCGAGAAGATAAATAACACAGACCTTACGAAGGTTTCGTCATCACGTTTTCGTGTCATCGCGTGGGCGAAGCTAGCGAAGCATCTGCCGGGTGCTTATGAAAGCGCACCTGTTCTCGCTCAAGTGCTGAGGACGATTGACCCAGCGCCGGGCTGACGCGGGTCACCTGACAAGAAGGAAAATTCCATGGACCTCTCTCAAAAGAGCACCGTCAACGGTGTCGCGATCTTGCTCCTGCTCGCAGCGATTTCGCAGCCTATTTATACAGCGCTTTATATCGGTGCCCCGGATGTAGATCGCTCATTCCTTTGGGGCCTGGAAGGCCTGATCTTTGTTTTGACGGCGGCGTTCGCAGGGTCGGCCCTGGTGATGGCAAAGCGATATTCGCTCGGCTTTTCAGCGATTGCTTTCGCTGCGGCTTTGAATGTTGTGCAAGTCGGCGTCGGTTTGACACAGTTCGGTCCGTTCCGTGAGGCGGCGGAAGCGAATGAGGCGCTTGGCGGCGTTGCCTTCTCGGTCGTGGCATTCTCATTCTTTGGATACAATGCTGCGAAGATTTTGCTCGGCTTAGCCGCAATCGTCTTCGGAATGGCCAAGATGAACGCGGGTGGAAAGGCACTGGGCGGACTAACCGCTTTGGTCGGCGTCGTGGCCTTCATTGCCAATACACTGGTGATGATGTTTGGCTTGGAGGGCTTCTTGTCGCCACGTATCGCGGGCGCATCAGGCGTCTTGGCGACGTTATTGTTGGCGATCTGTTTGTTTGGTTGGTCTGAGGACGGCTAGAAGACACTGGCGCGTGCGGGTGATCTTCCTAAATCCCGGATCCCCGTACGCCTAACAATCTGAGATTGTGTGGGCTCAATCACGGATTGTATCGGAAATTTTGCCGCCACACCAAGTAGATGCGGGTAAACTCCCCGTATAAGTAAACAAATACGGAAAAAATTTTTACCAAAACCGGTGTGCTTGGAGAATGTGAGACCTTTAAGTCACAATTGTAAAGTATTCTGAATCTCCCGCTTTTGCCAATGTTGACGAAATTGTGAAGCGTCGCTTAGCGTCGCCACCGTTCGGGACGGGAAAGTCCGAGCGGCTCATTTGTTGAGTACTTATCACAATTAATCGGAGGGCCCACTGTGAAAGGGATTACTATGAAGCGCCGATTGTTTGCATCGACGATTATCGCCGGTGCATCTTTCGGAATGTACGCTTTACCAGCCATGGCTCAAGAAACAGACTCGCCAGTGTCTGTCTCTGAAGTTGATGCAGAAGATCTGCGTCAAGAAGCGGTGATTATCACCGGTACGCGCATTCAGGCGCCAGGGATCGTATCTTCGAGCCCAATTACAACTGTTGGCCAGGAAGAATTTGCCCTGACACAGACGGTCGAAGTCGAGCGTCTGTTCCGCGATCTTCCAATCGCCCTGCCAGGCGACAACCAGAACGTGAACAACGGTACCGCAGGCGCGACCACGGTCGACCTTCGTGGTCTTGACGCCAACCGGACACTGGTTCTGGTCGACGGCAGACGGATGGTGCCATTTGACGTTGGCGGCGAAGTCGATGTCTCGGCTATCCCAGTGACCATGCTCGAGCGTATCGACGTTGTCACCGGTGGTGCATCGGCCGTTTATGGTTCTGACGCGATGGCGGGCGCCGTAAACTTCATCCTGAAAGATGATTTCGAAGGTGTTGAACTCAACACAAAGTATCGCTTCTCTGAACAGGGTGACGGCGAGCTTTGGGGCGACTCAGAAGTCTTCAGCATTTCGGCATTGATCGGGTCTAACCTTGATGATGGCCGCGGTAATGTTGCTTTGGCGGTCGACTGGACAGACCGTAAAGGCGTCTTGCTCGGTGACCGTGACTATTCGGAATTTGGTGTTTCAACCGCCAATGGTCCAAATGCTGGCGGTGCGCCAGCCAGCCCGGACGCAAACTGTGACGCGCCAAACGCGACGCTTGCGTCAACCGGTGTTGGTTCGACAACCTCTATGCCAACCGCTCTGGACCTTCCAGGCGGCACCATTCAGTTCCTGAATGATGGTACAACAGGTCCGCGTTGTTCTCGCTTTAACTTCAGCCCGTTCAACTATCTGCAAACGCCGCAAGAGCGTTTTGTCGGGATGGCAACGGGTCGTTATGAGATCAACAACAACTTTGAAGCTTACGCGCGCGCCAACTTCTCGGCGATTAATGTGCGTCAGCAAGTTGCGCCATCTGGTGTGTTCGGCAACCAGTTCGAAATTCCACTTCAGAACCCATTCCTGTCAGCCTCTGCGCGCCAAGACATTATCGACAATGTTAACGGTTCGCTTGACATCGCTGGCGGCTTCGGACTTGCCGAAGCAGGCGTGAATGACCTGAACAATAACGGTGTTTTCGACCTCGCTGACTCGATTACGGTGCCGGTGCGTCGTCGTACGCTCGAGCTTGGAACACGTTCGACCAATTATGACTCGAACAATTTCCAAATCGTCACCGGTCTTCGCGGCGACCTGTACGGTGAGTGGGACTATGATGTCTATTACTCTCACGCCCAGGCTGACCGGACCGACATCAATGCGGGTTACACAAACGTCTCAGCCTTTGCTGATGCGTTGAACACCATCAGCGCCACACAGTGTGAGACGCCAGCAGGTGACATCACATCTGGCTGTGTGCCGATTGACTTGTTCTCAACCGGCTTTGGGTCAATCACCCCCGCTATGGCTGCTGCGAACAGCGCCACAGCGATCCTGAAGTCTGAATACCGTCAGAACGTTTTCAGCGCCGTGGCCTTCGGTCCAGTCGAATCGCTGAAATTCCCAACTGCAGCTGACCCAGTGACGCTGTCTGTGGGTACTGAGTACCGCGAAGAAGTCGGCAGCACGACTCCAGACGAATGTCTGAAAGAGCCGCCAACCAGCTGTCTTGGTGGTGCGGGCGGTACACAGGCGCCCATCATCTCTGAGTTTGACGTAACAGAATTCTTCGCAGAAGCATTCGTTCCGCTGGCTCAAGACATGGAGTTCGCCAAGGATCTGCAACTTGAAGCTGGTTTCCGGACTGCTGACTATTCTACGTTTGGTAATAACGAAACGTGGAAAATCGGTCTGAACTGGGAAATCGTTGACGGTCTGCGTTTCCGCGTCATGCAGCAGCAAGCTGTTCGCGCGCCAAACGTAGAAGAACTGGGTAGCCCAGTTGTGACTGGTCTTGAAGATGCTGCGTTCGACCCTTGCTCGAACGGTAACCCGCTCTTCCTTGACGCAAATGGTGATCCAGACCCAGCATTGATCGCATCCACTTTGGCTGCTGATCCAACGCTCGAGGCCAACTGTATCGCAACGGGTGTTCTCCCAGCGCGTATTGGTCTGGTCAATGACATCGTTTCGGGTCAGATCAACACGTTTGAAGGTACTGATCCTAACAATCTGCCTGAGCCAGAAACCGCCGATACATTCACCATCGGTATGACTTGGCAGGCGCCAACGTTCGGCAATATGACGAACGCGCTCGTCACCCTCGATTACTATGACATCGAGATTGAAGACGAGATTGGCGAGTTCAATCCTCAAGAAGTTCTGGACAACTGCTATGTTCGTAACTTTGCTGAAGATTGTGCCAAGATTTTCCGGATTGGCGGCACAACGTCGACTTCTGGTGCAGGTGTACAAGTCCTGACCACGAACCTTGACTTCCGTCGTGCGGAAGGTCTCGACTTCAATGTCGACACCGACTGGGATCTGGCTGAATATGGTGAGCTGAGCGTCGGTCTGTTTGCAACTCTGCAACTGACCAATGAAAGCCAAGCCACACAGTTCACAGGTATTACGGATTGCCTCGGCAAGTTTGGTAATGACTGTCAGCCAACCCCTGAGCTTCGCTTCAACCAGCGCACCACATGGCGCAAAGGCCCATACACAGCGTCTCTGCTGTGGCGGTACTTCGGTGAAGTTGAAGTCCAGGAAAGCCAGAAGGCTGCGACCTTCGATGCATTCGAGGAAATCGAAGCACAACACCGCTTCGACCTGTCTGGTAGCTGGGACATCAACGAGAATGTCACGCTGTCTGCGAACATTCGGAACATCTTCGACGAAGATCCACCGATTGTTGGTAACCAGGCTGGTTCAACGGCCCGCAACTTCGGTAACACATTCCCAAGTGCTTATGAGACACTTGGTCGTCTGTGGACCGTTGGTGTTAAGGCTGCGTTCTAAGAACGACGTCACCTACAATAAGAGTGGCGGGCTTTCGGGCCCGCCATTTTTTTATCTGCTGATCAATGGAAGAGCGCGCCATGCGCGGCCGAAATACCGCTAGCGGATCCGCTTCACCCGGAAGCTCGCGCCATCATCTAATTTCATTTTGAAACTGCCCAATGAGGCCCGTTTGATGGAAGCGGACTCAACTCCCAGGCGCTTTGAAAATTGCACGCGTTTGCCATCGGTCTGTTCCCAGATTTGACCATTCTCAAGGGTCACCCGCAAATTGTCATAGCGCAGGCGCTCGACTTTCGAGACGGCCACGGTGACGGATTCAATATTGGCTTTCTCTTCGCCGCCGCCCAATTTCGGCATCACCAGGCGCGGGATGGAAGGCAGTGAAAAACCGAACGAGTCTTTTTGGATTTCTTCAATTTCAGTCTTGCTGATCGTGGTCACTTCACCGGCTGCTTCAGCCGCTTCGAAGCGACCCACAGTCTCGTCATAACAGGCCAAACGCTGTGTATCATCGGCAATTTCGGCGCAAGCATAGATCGCGCTGGTCGAGATGGCTTCGTCTTCCTGCGCCGCGGCGAGGGCTTGGACGGAGGTGAGGGTCAAAGCCGAAACACAGAGAAATTTCATCATCTTACGCATCCTCGTTTGGGGCTTGAGGCAATTTAGAGGAATGGCGAGGCGATGAATAGATGCGGAGTGCCGAAGCGCTCCCCCGTAACACTACGTAGCCCCCTCTCTATGGGCCTCCTCTAAACCTCAGCCCGATGACCCGGAACATAGACGACCTCCTCACCCGCGCGGTGCCGCGTTACACGAGCTATCCGACGGCGCCGCAATGGCATGCCGAGATAGGCCCCGACGATTATCGCAACTGGCTCGCCGCGCTTGACGCAGACAAACCGTTATCGCTCTACCTTCACGTGCCATATTGCCAGAAAATCTGCTGGTACTGCGGGTGCAATATGAAGCTCGCGGCGCGCTATGCGACGGTGGCGGATTATGTCGAGACGCTAATCCGCGAAATCGATTTGGTCGCCGAAGCGTTGCCCGACCGAATGCGCGTTTCGCACCTGCATTGGGGCGGCGGCACGCCGACTTCGCTGTCGCCGGATGATTTGCAGCGCGTGATGACCCAGGTCTGGTCGCGGTTCGATCAAGCGCCTGGCGCCGAGCTTGCCATAGAGAGCGACCCGAGGACCCTCACCGACGAGATGATTGACCGGATCGGCGCGCTCGGTTTCAACCGCGCGAGCTTCGGCGTCCAAGAATTTGACCCTGTCGTGCAAGCCGCAATCAATCGCATTCAACCCCCCGACATGGTCGCCTACGCGGTCGAGCGCTTGCGGGCGGTTGGCGTCGACGCGATCAATTTCGACTTGATTTATGGCCTACCGCACCAGACCACGGAGATGATCAGATCGACGATTGAGACATGCCTTTCACTGGCTCCAGACCGGCTCGCTTTGTTCGGCTATGCCCACGTGCCATGGGTCGCCAAACGCCAGCGCAAGATCGAGACCGCGGCGCTGCCTGGTGCCCGCGAGCGACTGGCGCAAGCCACCGCCGCGGCTGAGACCCTTTGCGCGCAGGGCTACACGCAAATCGGCATGGACCATTTCGCCAAGCCGGACGACGCGCTTTCCATCGCCGCCGCAAGAGGCACGCTGCGCCGCAATTTCCAAGGCTACACACCGGACGAGGCGCCGACCTTGATCGGCTTTGGCGCCACATCGATTGGCCGCTTGCCGCACGGCTATGTGCAAAACAATCCCGAAACCGGGGCTTGGGCCCGCGCCATCGAGGCCGGGGAGTTGGCCTCCTCGAAAGGCTATGCCCTCAGCCCAGATGACCGACTCTATGGCGCCGTGATCGAAGCCATCATGTGCTATGGCCGTGCCAACCTAACCGCCATCGCCGCCGCCCACGATCAGCCGGCCAGCTGGGCCCGGTCGGCGCTGCGCGACGCCGAAGCCTATATCCCGGACGGACTCGCAGTCATCAGAGACAGCCACATCGCCCTTCGCGATGGCGCCGAGCCTTTTGTCCGCTTGGTCGCCGCGGCGTTTGACCAGCACTTGCACCGGGCGCAAGCCAGGCACTCTTTGGCGGTCTAAACCCACGCCGCTCATCCCCGCCTGCGCAGGGATGAGCGAATTGTTTTCCAAGGCCACTCACCGTTTCCGGCGATACCTGCCTTCGCAGGCGTCTGCGGTGAACGGGAAACGCATTCCTCCCGCCGCATCTCGAAAACTTTCTCTGGCCTTCTCGCGGCCCGTCCCTAAGACTGCATCCAAGCCATCAGACGCGACCCCGCCGCAAGCTCAAAGGACAAGCCGACATGATCGATCTCTACACCTGGACCACACCGAATGGCCGCAAAATTTCCATCGCGCTGGAAGAGATGGGTCTGCCCTATAAAGTCCACCCGATCGATATCGGCAATGACCAGCAATTCACGCCCGATTTCTTGGCGGTCAGCCCGAACAATAAGATCCCGGCTATCTATGATCAGGACCATGATGTCAGCGTCTTCGAGTCCGGCGCGATCCTTGTCTATCTGGCGGAGAAGACCGGTAAGTTCCTGCCACAAGCGCCCGCCCAGCGCGCCAAAGTGCTGGAATGGTTGATGTGGCAAATGGCCGGCTTCGGTCCGATGCTGGGTCAGCTCAATCACTTCATGAACCGCGCCGACGAGCAAATGCCGCTCGCCATTAAGCGCTTCTTTGACGAGGCCATCCGTCTCTACCAAGTCTTGGACAAGCAATTGGCCGGGCAGGATTATGTCGCCGGCGACTATTCGATTGCCGACATGGCGATCTATCCCTGGTCCGCCGTGGCGCTCGGGCCGGTGCAGGGCGGCAGCGGCGAGAGCTTCGCCAATGTCGCCGCCTGGCATGAGCGGATGGCGGCGCGCGCCGGCGTCAAAGCGGGGATGGCGGTGCCGCCGTCAAGCTAAGCGCCGCAAAGCTTCCGGGCACACCAAACCACCTCACAGGGTCATCCCTTGAAGGTATAAAGAGCGAGGCGCGCTTTGAGCAAACGCGAAACAGATGACCGCTCTTTCGAGACGGTCGGTATAGCGCTTGTCCCAAGCGCGCCTGCGATGGCATATTTTTCATGCGTTAGGC